>NZ_CP109450.1:0-1200000 GCF_041438865.1 Streptomyces sp. NBC_01471 | reverse complement strand
GCACGCTCTCGACCATCGCGCCGAGGCCGACCCGCGGGAAGCCCGCCAGGCGCCCGGCCAGCTCGGTGTCGAAGATCCGGGTGGGAATCATGCCTATTTCCCGCAGGCACGGGAGGTCCTGGGTGGCGGCGTGCAGCACCCACTCGGCGTCGGCGACGGCCGCGCCGAGGGCGGAGAGGTCGGGGCAGCCGACCGGATCGACGAGGGCGCTGCCCGCGCCCTCGCGGCGCAGCTGCACCAGGTAGGCCCGCTGCCCGTACCGGTAGCCGGACGCGCGCTCGGCGTCGACGGCGACCGGCCCCGTCCCCGCGGCGAACGCCGCCACGACAGCGGCCAGTGCTTCATCGGTGGCAACCACCGGCGGAATGCCCTCGCGGGGCTCCAGCAAGGGGATCGGCGCCTGTTCGACGTCGTCCGGGGGAGCGCCCCCAGTGGTTCGCAGTGCTGTCTCTGCTGCGGTCTCTTGAGCGTCGGTCACCCGTCAAGGGTATCGGTGAACGCACAGCACCCGCCGACGTAACGCTGCGTCGACGGGTGCTGAGGGGGCTGAAACCAGTCAGTGCCGTGCCGTGGTCCGCCCTGTCGGGCGGATCACGTCAGTGGATGATTCCGGTACGCAGCGCGACCGCGACCATCCCGGCCCGGTCGCCCGTGCCGAGCTTGCGCGCGATGCGGGCGAGGTGGCTCTTGACGGTCAGGGCGGAGAGCCCCATGGAGACGCCGATGGCCTTGTTGGACTGACCTTCGGCGACCAGCCGCAGCACTTCGACCTCACGGCCGGAGAGCTCGCGGTAGCCACCCGGGTGGCTCGGGGTGCCCGGGGGGCGGCGCTGCATCCGGGCGGCGCCGATGGGTGCGGCGCCGGGCCGGGTCGGGTGGCCGATGTTGTTGCGGGTGCCGGTGACGACATAGCCCTTGACGCCGCCCGCGAGGGCGTTGCGCACGGCGCCGATGTCGTCGGCGGCGGAGAGTGCCAGACCGTTGGGCCAGCCGGCGGCCCGGGTCTCGGACAGCAGGGTCAGCCCGGAACCGTCGGGCAGGTGGACGTCGGCCACGCAGATGTCACGTGGTTTGCCGACGCGGGGACGGGCCTCCGCGATGGACGACGCCTCGATGACGTCACGTACTCCGAGGGCCCACAGATGGCGGGTGACGGTGGAGCGGACGCGCGGGTCGGCCACGACGACCATGGCCGTCGGCTTGTTCGGGCGGTAGGCGACCAGGCTTGCGGGCTGCTCGAGGAGAACGGACACCAGGCCTCCTGGGAAGGTGCGGAACGAATGCCGGCCGGGGGAAGAGCCGGGGCGAACCGTGCTTGAAGGGTCACAGACTTCTTCGGCAGCAAACCCGCCCGCCTTTAGAGAATGATCACGATTTAGTGAGTAACAATTCGGGCAAATCGGATGCCTGACCGATCGTTCGAAAGATGCCCGTGTCCACGAAGGCCCTGTTCGTGCCGCCCGTGGTTCCGTTCGTGCGCCGAGCCCGGGTGTCATGCGGCGAGCCGGACCGGGCGCCGGCCGGGGGCCCCGGGCCGTGCCGTCGGCCCACCGGTGGGCCGACGGGCCGGGGCGCGAGCGCGTCGGTGCGTCAGTGCGTGCGCGGGCCGCGCCGCTGCGGCAGCGAGACCACACCCGTGTCCGGCGGCCCGACCGGCGGCAGCCCGGCGATCTGGCAGAGCAGATCGCACCAGGCGGCCAGATGCGCCCCGGTGTCCGGCACCCCGCCCAGTCCTTCGCGCGGGGTCCAGGACGCCCGGATCTCGATCTGGGTCGCCGGTTTGCGCTCCGAAAGCCCGCCGAAATAGTGCGACCCGGCGCGGGTGACGGTGCCGCTGGCCTCCCCGTACGACAGTCCGCGCCCCTCCAGCGCACCCGTCAGCCACGACCAGCAGACCTCGGGCAGCAGCGGATCGGCGGCCATCTCGGGCTCCAGCTCCGCGCGGACGAGCGTCACCAGCCGGAAGGACCCCTGCCAGCTGTCGTGACCGTCGGGGTCGTGGAGCAGGACGAGCCTGCCGTCCGCCAGGTCGTTGTCGTTCTCGACGACCGCGGCCTCCAGCGCGTAGGCGTACGGCGCGAGCTTGCGTGGCGGCTTGGTCGGGTCGATCTCCATCTCCGGCCGCAGACGCGCCGACTGCAAGGCGTCGACCGCCTGCCTGAATGCGGGCGGGACGGAGTCCGTCTCCGCGCTGTTCATACCGTCAGCGCCATCTGAAAATCGTCCCTGAGCCGCAGCCATGCCGGGAAGACTAGGCGGAACGAGGCAGTTGCGGGGGGAAGGACACCCGGCCCGGGGCAACCGCTTCGCCCGCACATGCGAAACTTCTCGGCGTGAGTGCCAACGACCGCCCCCTGGGCGCCCAGAACCCGACAGCCGACTCCGTCTTCCTCAAGGCGTGCAGGCGCGAGCCGGTGCCGCACACCCCTGTCTGGTTCATGCGGCAGGCCGGACGCTCACTCCCCGAGTACCTCAAGGTGCGGGAGGGGACCGCGATGCTCGACTCGTGCATGCGGCCCGACATGGTCACCGAGATCACCCTCCAGCCGGTCCGCCGCCACAAGGTGGACGCGGCGATCTACTTCAGTGACATCGTCGTACCGCTCAAGGCCATCGGGATCGACCTCGACATCAAGCCGGGCGTCGGCCCGGTGATCGCCCGGCCGATCCGCACCCGCGCCGACCTGGCCCAGCTGCGCGATCTGGAGCCCGCCGACGTCTGGTACGTGACCGAGGCGATCGGCATGCTCACCGCCGAGCTGGGACAGACGCCGCTCATCGGTTTCGCCGGTGCGCCCTTCACCCTCGCCAGTTACCTCGTGGAGGGCGGCCCGTCCCGCAACCACGAGCACACCAAGGCGATGATGTACGGCGACCCGGAGCTCTGGGCCGAGCTGCTCGACCGGCTCGCCGGGATCACCTCCGCCTTCCTCCGGATCCAGATCGAGGCGGGCGCGAGCGCCGTCCAGCTCTTCGACTCCTGGGTGGGCGCCCTCGCCCCGGCCGACTACCGGCGCTCGGTGATGCCCGCTTCGGCGAAGGTCTTCGACGCGGTGGCGCCGTACGGGGTCCCGCGCATCCACTTCGGTGTCGGCACCGGTGAGCTGCTCGGGCTGATGGGCGAGGCCGGCGCGGATGTCGTCGGCGTCGACTGGCGGGTGCCGATGGACGAGGCGGCCCGGCGGGTCGGCCCCGGCAAGGCGCTCCAGGGGAACCTCGACCCGGCCGTCCTCTTCTCCACCCGGGAGGCGGTCGAGGCCAAGGCGGACGAGGTGCTGGCCGCGGCGGCGGGGCTCGAAGGGCATGTCTTCAACCTCGGCCACGGCGTCATGCCGACGACCGACCCCGACGCGCTGACCCGGCTGGTGGAGCACGTCCACACCCGCACGGCCCGCTGAACCCCTCCGCTCCCGGTGCGCCGGACGGCCGGACCGTCCGGCGCACCGGGGCGTGAACGGTCAGTCCCGCGCGCCCGCCCGGCGCACCGCGGTGACCGCCTTCCGCGCGGCGACCAGCACCGGGTCCCAGACCGGTGAGAACGGCGGCGCGTACCCCAGGTCCAGCGAGACCATCTGCTCCACCGTCATCCCCGCGGTGAGCGCGACGGCCGCGATGTCCACCCGCTTCGCGGCGCCCTCCCGTCCTACGATCTGGGTGCCGAGGAGCCGCCCGGTCCGCAGCTCGGCGAGCATCTTCACCGTCATCAGGGCCGCGCCCGGGTAGTAACCGGCGCTGTTCGTCGACTCGATGGTCGCCGTGACGTACCGCAGCCCGGCCGCGTCCGCGTCCTTCTCCCGCAGCCCGGTCCTGGCGATCTCCAGATCGCAGACCTTGCTCACCGCGGTGCCGACGACACCGGGAAACGTGCCGTATCCGCCGCCGGCGTTGGCGCCGATGATCTGGCCGTGCTTGTTCGCGTGGGTGCCGAGCGCGATGTGCCGGTTCCGGCCGGAGACCAGGTCGAGCACCTCGACGCAGTCGCCGCCCGCCCAGATGTTCCGGTGGCCGCGCACCCGCATCGACAGATCGGTCAGCAGCCCGCCGTACTCGCCGAGCGGCAGCCCCGCGTCGGCCGCGAGACCCGTCTGTGGCTCCACGCCGATCCCCAGAACCACCACGTCGGCCGGGTATTCGGCGGTGTCCGTGGCGACCGCGTGGGCCCGTCCCCGCTCGTCCGTGCGGATCGCCGTGACCTCCGCGCCGGTGACGGTGGTGATGCCCATGCCGTCCATCGCGTCGTGGACCAGCTTCCCCATGTCCGGGTCGAGCGTGGACATCGGCTGGGCGCCGCGGGTCAGGACCGTCACCTCGTACCCGCGGTGCAGCAGCGCCTCCGCCATCTCGACGCCGATGTACCCGGCCCCGACGATCACCGCGCGGCGGCCGGACGCCGTCCGCAGCGTGTCGATGAGGGCCTGGCCGTCGTCCAGCGTCTGCACGCCGTGCACGCCCGGCGCGTCGATGCCGGGCAGCGCGGGGCGCACCGGACGCGCTCCCGTGGCGATGACGAGCTTGTCGTACGGGGTCCAGCCGGCCGCGCCCGATTCCAGGTCGCGGGCGTGCACCCGCTGCCCCGCGACGTCGATCTCCGTCACCTCGGTCCGCATCCGCAGATCGATCGACCGTTCGCGGTGCTCGCCGGGGGTACGGGCGACGAGGTCGTCCCGCTCGCCGACCTCGCCGCCCACCCAGTACGGGATGCCGCACGCGGAGAACGAGGTGAAGTGGCCGCGCTCGAAGGCCGTGATCTCCAGCTCCTCCGGGCCCCTGAGCCTGCGGGCCTGGGACGCGGCGGACATGCCCGCCGCGTCACCGCCGATGACCACCAGTCGCTCCGCTGCCATTGCGCGTACCTCCGGGGCTTGTTACCGCTCCTCGTGCGGGGCTTCCCGCTCCGTCTCTCCTGCGAAGGTACGTGTGCGGGACGCGGAACATTCCCCCGTGGTGCGGACGCCGTACCCCGGGTCGCGCCGGCACCACCTCGATCCGCCGGACCACGGCCCCCTCCGGGCCGCGGAAAGGATTTGAGAGAGTGGGGGCATGAATGCGGACACGCGTGCGGCCCATGTCGTCGTCATCGGAGGCGGGATCTCGGGTCTCGCGGCAGCGCACCGGCTGGCCGGCACCGGGGCCCGGGTGACGGTCCTGGAGGGGGCGGGCCGGGTCGGCGGCAAACTCCACGCGGGTGAGATCGAGGGCGTACGGGTCGACCTCGGCGCCGAGTCGATGCTCGCCCGGCGCCCCGAGGCGGTGGCCCTCGCACGCGAGGCCGGTCTGGGGGACGCGCTCCAGCCGCCGGCCACGAGCGGAGCCGCCCTCTGGAACAGGGGCGCACTGACCCCCATGCCCACGGGCCATGTCATGGGCGTACCGGCCGGGGCGGGCGGGCTCGGCGGTGTGCTCTCCGACGAGGGGCTGCGCCGGATCGGCCGGGACGCCGAACTGCCGCCCACCGAGATCGGCGAGGACATCGCACTCGGCGAGTACGTGGCCGCCCGGATGGGCCGCGAGGTCGTCGACCGGCTCGTCGAGCCGCTGCTCGGCGGGGTCTACGCGGGCGACGTCTACCGCACCTCGATGCGTGCGGCGGTCCCCGCGCTGTACGAGGCCGCACGCACGCATCCCACGCTGGGCGCCGCCGTGCGTTCGGTGCAGCAACGCGTCACCCCCGCCTCCGGCCCCGTCTTCATGGGACTCGACGGCGGCATCGGCACCCTTCCGCCTGCCGTGGCCGACGCGGTCCGCGCCCGGGGCGGCGAAGTCCTGCTGCACCGGCCCGCGCTGGAGCTGCGGCGCACCCCGGGCGGCTGGCTGATCCGTACCGGAGGGCAGGACGGCGGCCGCCACATCGAGGCCGACGCCGTGGTGCTCGCCGTACCGGCCTGGGCGGCCTCCGCGCTGCTGGCGGGTGAGGCGCCCGCCGCCTCCGCCGAGCTGGCCGCCGTCGAGTACGCCTCGATGTCGCTCGTCACCCTGGCCTTCCGCCGGACGGAGCTGAACCTCCCCGACGGCACGGGCTTCCTCGTACCGCCCGTGGACGGCCACTCCATCAAGGCGTCCACCTTCTCCAGCCGCAAGTGGGCCTGGTCCGACGCCGATCCGGACCTCGTCGTGCTGCGGACCTCGCTCGGCCGCCACGGCGACGAGGACCATCTGCACCGTGAGGACGCCGACCTGGTGGACCTCTCGCTGCGCGACCTGGGCGAGGCCGTCGGGCTCACGGCGAAACCGGTCGCCACGGAGGTGACCCGGTGGATCGGCGGGCTGCCCCAGTACCCCGTCGGACACCTCGCGCGGGTGGCCCGGGTCCGGGAGGCGGTCGCCGCCCTGCCGGGTCTGCGGATCTGCGGCGCGGCCTACGACGGGGTGGGCATTCCGGCCTGTGTCGCCGGCGCCGAGCGGGCTGCGAAGGAGATCACAGCAACCCTGGCGTCGGGCACCACCGGCGGCGCGGGAGAATAGCGGCATGACTGATGCTCCGGAGACCGTGACGTCCCCCAAGGCCCCGAACGCGGGCAAGAAGGCCAAGGACCTCAACGAGGTCGTGCGCTACACGCTGTGGTCCGTCTTCAAGCTGCGCGACGTGCTCCCCGGCGACACCGACCGCGCCGCGGTGGCCGGTGAGGTCCAGGAACTGTTCGACCAGCTCGCCGCCAAGGACATCACCGTCCGCGGCACGTACGACGTCTCCGGGCTGCGTGCCGACGCCGACGTGATGGTCTGGTGGCACGCGGAGACCGCGGACGAGCTGCAGACCGCGTACAACCTCTTCCGCCGCACCCGCCTCGGCCGCGCCCTGGAGCCGGTCTGGTCGAACATGGCGCTGCACCGCCCCGCCGAGTTCAACAAGTCGCACATCCCGGCGTTCCTCGCCGACGAGACTCCCCGCGACTACGTCTCGGTGTACCCCTTCGTGCGCTCCTACGACTGGTACCTGCTGGCCGACGAGGACCGCCGCAGGATGCTCGCCGAGCACGGGAAGATGGCGCGCGGCTACCCGGACGTGCGGGCCAACACGGTCGCGTCGTTCTCGCTCGGCGACTACGAGTGGCTGCTGGCCTTCGAGGCCGACGAGCTGTACCGCATCGTCGACCTGATGCGTCATCTGCGGGGCTCCGAGACGCGGATGCACGTCCGCGAAGAGGTCCCCTTCTTCACCGGCCGGCGCAAGTCGGTGGCCGACCTGGTGGCCGGGCTCGCCTGAGGCGGACCCGGTCGTCCATGACCCGGAAGATCAGAGAGCGGGCCGCGGCCTCGGCAGCGTCCGCTTCTCCAGCGACACCGGGTCCGGCAGCGGGTGCGGCGCGCATGACGCGCGCCGCACCGGCGTCCGCCCCGTCAGCAGGTAGTCGTCCAGATACGTGTTGACGCACGTGTTGGGGCCGCCGCCGATGCCGTGCGTACCCGCGCCCTTCTCCGTGATCAGCACCGACCCCCGCAGCCGCCGCTGCAGCTCCAGCGCGCCCGGGTAGGGGGTGGCGGCGTCCCGCTCGGCGGCCAGGATCAGCGTCGGCGGCAGCGCCCCGTCGGAGCTGCGGACATCGAGCGGCTTCTGCCGAGGTGCGGGCCAGTAGGCGCAGGGCAGATTCATCCAGACGTTGTCCCAGGTCTCGAAGGGCGCCCGGCGCGCCAGCGCGGTGTTGTCCGTGTCCCAGACCTGCCAGTCGCCCGGCCAGTCCGCGTCGTTGCACTCGACGGCCGTGTAGACCGCCGTGCCGTTCTCCTCCGCCTTCGCCGCCGCCGGGTTCGGTGCGGCCAGCTTGATCAGCGGCTTCGGGTCGCCCTGGAGGTACCGCGCGAGCGCCCGGGCGTCGGCCGGCCAGACGTCGTCGTAGTAACCGGCCTGGAGAAAGGCGCTCTGCAGCTGTGCGGGGCCGACGCCGCCCGCCGGCCTGTCCGCGAGCCGGGCCCGCGCCGTCTCGTAACTGGCCAGCACGTCCGAAGCGTCGGCCCCCAGGTGGTACGTCTTGTCGTGGTGCGCCACCCAGGTGCGGAAGTCCGTCCAGCGCCGCTCGAAGGCGAGCGACTGGTCGAGGTTGTCGCGGTACCAGATCTTGGCGGGATCCGGGTCGACCGCCGAGTCGAAGACCATCCGGCGTACGTGCGAGGGGAAGAGCGTGGCGTAGACCGCACCGAAGTACGTGCCGTAGGAGGCGCCCATGAAGGTCAGCTTCCGCTCGCCCAGCGCGGCCCGCAGCACATCCAGGTCCCGGGCGTTGTTCAGCGAGTTGTACTGCCGCAGGGCCGCACCCGCCCGGCGGGCGCAGCCCTGGGCGTAGGCCTTCGCCTGAGCGATCTTCTTCTGCTTGAACGCCTCCGACGGGTAGATCGGGGCCGTCGTCGCCGGCTTCGCGTACTCGGCGGGATCCTGGCAGGAGAGCGGCGCCGAGCGCCCGACCCCGCGCGGCGCGTACCCCACCAGGTCGTACGCGGCGGCCAGCGGCTTCCACACCGGTACCGCGGTCGCCATCGGGAAGAACATGCTGGAGGCGCCGGGGCCGCCCGGGTTGTAGATCAGCGCGCCCTGGTGGTCGGCGGACTTGCCGGTGGCGTGCGCCCTGCTGACGGTCAGGGAGATCTGCGCGCCGTCCGGCCGGGCGTAGTCGAGCGGGACCCGGACGCTGCCGCACCGCACGGACGCGGGCAGCGACTCGCTCTTCGGGCAGGTGCCGAAGGCGATCCCCGTGGCGGCCGCGCGGGCCGCGGCGGTCAGGGTGCCCGCCGCCTCGGCCGCTCCGGTGCCCGGAGCCGTGGCCGACCCGCCGTCGTCCGTGTACGTGCCGCCCGTGTACGTGCCCGGGGCATCCGTGCTGCCGGGCGGCGCCGCGGCCAGGGCGGCCAGCCCGGACAGCACCAGAACGCCGGCCGTTCCGTACAGCGCCACTGCCTTCATCGGGATCCCTTCGTACAGCTGCTGAATAAAAGGGATAATTCGTCCGGCAGTCGATGTTGTAAAGGACCGCTCGGCAGTGTCGGTGTCATTGACCCCGCTGACCGGTGACCGACGCGCCGGCAGTCACCGGTACGCGCGGCTGAGCCGGGTGCGGGCCGCGCGGGCGAACCTGGCCGCCCTGGTCGGCCGGCGCGGGGCCGACCGCTCCTGCCACCAGAGAGCGAGCCGGCGCCGGGCCGCGGCATCGGCGGGCTGTCCGGCGCGCAGCAGCTGCTCCGCGAAGCCGAGCGCGTCGCGCCGGTAACCTCCGCTCATCGGGCGGGACTTGGCGTACGCCAGGAACGCCGGCCGGTACTCGGCGCCGAGCAGGGCGGGCAGCTCCGGGGCGACCTGCGACACGACGTCGGCGCGCTTGGCGGCCAGCGCGCGGCTCTGGACGCTCAGGCGCCGGGTGTCGAACCCCTCGGGCGAGGGGGTGCCCGCGACCAGCGCCGAGAGCAGCGCGGTCTCCGCGAGGGCCAGCCGCTGCCGGGACTCGGTGGTGGAAGCGGGCGCCGGTGCCGCGGTCGGCGCCGACGGGCGCTGTGCGGGTGTCTCCCGGCCGCCGGGGGTCACACTCTCCCGTGCCGTGACCGATTTCCGTACGGCCCCGGCCCCGGCCCCGGCCTTTCGTGCCGTGACCGCTTCCCGGACGGTCACTGCCTCCCGGGCGCCCAGGGTCTTCCGTATCGCGGACAGTTCACCGGCCAGTTCCGCCGCGGGCGGGAAGTCGTCGTCCCGCTCCAGCAGCACACCCGGCGGGTCCACCCGGTCGCGCAACTGCGCCAGCACGTCGAGGACCGGCGCGGTCACCGGGTGGGCATGGGTGTCGTGCCAGACGCCGTCCTTCTCGACGCCGCCCGCGACGTGGACGTACGCGATGGCCTCCACCGGGAGTTCGTCCAGGGCGGTGGCGGGGTCCTCGCCGCGGTTCACGTGGTTGGTGTGGAGGTTGGCCACGTCGATCAGCAGCCGTACGCCCGTACGCTCCACCAGTTCCGCCAGGAACTGTCCCTCCGTCAGCTCCTCGTCCGGCCAGGAGATCAGCGCGGCGATGTTCTCCAGGGCGAGCGGGACGGGCAGGGCGTCCTGGGCCACGCGGACGTTCTCGCACAGCACGTGCAGCGCGTCCCAGGTGCGCGGGACGGGCAGCAGATGGCCGGCCTCCAGACCGGGGGACGCGGTGAGCGGCCCCCCGGCCCTGACGAACGCGATGTGCTCCGTGATCAGCGGCGACTCCAGCAGAAGGGCCCGCTCGGCCAGCGCTGCGAGCCGGTCGGCGGCCGGGAGTTCGGCGCCGCCGACACCCAGGGAGACCCCGTGCGGAACCACCGTCACGCCGCGCTCACGCAGCCGCAGCAGGGAGTCCGGGAGATGGCCGGGGCAGAGGTTCTCCGCGACCACCTCGACCCAGTCGATGCCCGGCAGCTCCTCCACCGCCGTGGCGATCTCCGGCCGCCATCCGATCCCGGTTCCCAGCTTCTCCATGGTGTCCCCCTCCGTCGCCGCTTCCGCGGCACGTGCGGGGGTGATGACCCCGCGGCGCCGCGGTGAATCCACCCGGTGGGACGTTCAGAGCTTTATTTGAGGTTCCCGGGCCCAGGTGCGGGCGTCGGCGGCCGGGGAGACCATGGAGAGCGACGACATGAGCAGGGAAGTGGGATCTCATGGCCAGTGCACCAGACGCGGAGCGCAAGGAAGAACCGCAGGCCGAGCGGGGCGCGAAGGGGTCACGTGACACCGGGTCGGCGCACCCTTCCGGTGGCCCTTCGGACCGGCCGTCCGGCACCGGCGACGCGAAGTCGGACACCTCGATCCGGCCCCGCAAGTCCGCCGACCCCGACGCACCCGACCTGCAGTCCGGCGGCGGGTGAGCTTTCCCCGCGACAGCCCTTGAGGTCCTGGCGACGGCACAGGCCCTGGCAGCGGAGGAGGGGCGCCTTCACGGCACTCCCTCCGCCGCCGGGAACGGCGTCGGTGCCACCGGGCCCACGTCAGGTGCCCGGGTTCCCGGGAGCGCGAAGAGTCCGGCGGACGGCGTCGCGGAGCCAGTGGTGGCCCCCGTCGGCCGCCTGACGGGGGTGCCACGCGATACCGACGGTGAGCGGCGGCAGGGGCAGGGGAATGTCGAGGAGGACCAGGCCGAGGGTGGTGGCGACGTCGGTCAGGGGGGAACGTGCGCCCCCGGGCAGCGCGGTGGGGACCAGGCACACCACATCGCTGCGGGCGGCCAGGGCCATCGCGGTCATATGGCTGGGGAGGACGACACTGACCCGACGGCGGAGGTTCCGCTCGGCCAGCGCGGTGTCCAGGGGGCCGCTGAACCTGCCGCGGCGGCTCACCACGACGTGTTCGGCGGCGGCCAGCCGGTCCGGTGTCAGGGCGGCGCCTTCGGTGAGGGGGTGGCCGGGCCGGACGGCCGCCGCCATCCGGAGGGTCACCAGTTCCTCGACCCGGGTCTCCGGGTCGACGTGGTCGATGGATCCGACCTCCAGGTCGATCCGGCCGTCACGGAGGGCCTGTCCCGCTTCCAGTTCCTCGGCCAGGAACCGCAGCGAAACCCCCGGCGCCTCCTGACGGGCCAGCCGCAGCAGCCCGGGCGCCAGCGCCGCGCCGACCAGGTCGGCCGCCTGGACGGTGAAGGTGCCGCGCAGGACGGCGGGGTCCACACCGGTGCCGGGCGCGAGCAGCGCGCCGAGACTGCGCACCACCGCGGCGGCCTCGTCGCGCAGGGCCTGCGCGCGAGGAGTGGGGACCATGGTCTGGCCGGCCCGGACCAGGAGGGGGTCCTGGAGGACGCGCCGGAGACGGGCGAGGGTGCGGCTCATCGCCGCGGGGGACGTGTGCAGGCGGGCGGCGGCGCGGGTGACGCTCTGCTCGGCCAGCAGAGCGTCCAGTGCGACGGCGAGATTGGCGTCGATGACAGGCTCTGGAGTGCTGCTCATGGGCGTAATTCCATTTCAGGCAATGACCCCGTGCTGAAGTTCCCATTGTGGCAACACTGAGGTCTCCGCAGGATGAGGGACGTACCGATCCGGCACGACCCTTGAGGTTTTCATGATCGTCATCACTGCTCCCACCGGGAACATCGGCCGTCACCTGCTGCCCCTGCTCCTGGATTCCGCTCCCGCCCGCGACGAGGCGTTGCGCGTGGTCGTGCGCGACCCCGCACGGCTCCCCGACGCGGTACGGGAACGCGTCGAAGTGATCACCGGCTCGCACGGCGACCCCGAGGTGGTCGACCGGGCCTTCGACGGCGCGGACGCGGTGTTCTGGCTCGTCCCCCCGGACGCCTCCCTGACCCCGGAGGAGGCCTACTGCGGCTTCACGCAGCCTGCGGCGAAGGCACTCACCGCCCACGGCGTGGGCCATGTAGTCGGCGTCTCCGCGCTCGGCCGGGGCACGCCGGTCGCCGCACGGGCGGGGCTTGTCAGCGCGTCCCTCGCCATGGACGACCTCATCGCAGGCACCGGTGTGGCTTACCGGGGCCTGGCCAACCCGTCCTTCTTCGAGAACGTCCTGGAGGAGGCCGACTCGATCCGCGAGAAGGGCGTCTTCACCGACGCCGTCGCCGCGGACCGCAGGGCTCCCCTCGTCGCCGTCGCCGACATCGCGGCGGCTGCCGCCGCCCTGCTCCTGGAACGTACGTGGACCGGCAGCGACAGCGTCCCGGTGCTCGGGCCGCAGGACCTGTCACCCAACGACCTGGCCCGCATCATGACGGAGCAGCTTGGCCGCCCCGTCCACTACGAACGCCGGCCGCTCGGCGAGCTGTACACCAGCCTCATCGGCTACGGCCTCAACCAGGCGTTCGCCCAGGGCATCGTCGACATGAAGCGGGCGAAGGACGAGGGCCTCGACGCAGGCGCCGTCCGGACCCCGGACACCGCGTCCCCCACCACCTTCGAGGAGTGGTGTGCCCGGACGCTCAAGCCCGCCGTCCTCTCCTGAATCCGCAGCACCACCCGTCACGGAACAGAACATCCCCACCGCGAACATGCGCACCGCGAACATGCCCACCGCGCCACAGCCGTACGCCACTTCGGAGCCGCCCGTCATGCCCGCTGAGAAAACCACGCCCCCGGTCACCGCGTTCCTGCTCGTCAAGACCACCCCCGAGTGGCTCGCCATGACCCCCCAGGAACGGGTGGACGCTTTCGCCACCCGGGTCGTCCCCGCGATCGAGGCCAGGACCACCGGCGTCCGGTCGCGTTTCTACGACACGGAGTTCTACTCCACCCGCGTCACCGACGTCTGGGTCTGGGAGGCCGACGACCACGGCGCCTACCAGCTCCTCATCGACGCGCTGCGCGAAACGCCGTTCTGGGACCGCTACTTCGAGGTCGTCGACCTCCTCGTCGGCACCGAGAACGGCTATGCCCGCACCTACGGCATCGACCCCGTCGCGACCGTCAGCACCTGATATACGGCACGAGCCGCGACACCGGTGCCTCCGGACCCTTGGACCGGAGGACACCGGCGTCGCGGCTCGGAAGCAGTGGCCTACGGCCGTCGTCCGCGCGGGAGAGGACAGAAACGACTGCCGCCTTCGGTCACCACGGTGCAGGACCCGGGTGCGATCTCGGTGAACCCGGCGTCGAGCACGGCAGGCAGCCCGCTCGCGGTCAGCTCCTTCCACTGCCCGGGATCCGCCGTCCGTACCGACAGCGGGAACCGCGCGGCCTTCCACGCGATCCGCTCGGAGGCCGACAGCTCCCACCAGGCGAGCTGTGCGCCATGGCCGGTCTGGGCCATCGACTTGCCCGCCGACATGTCCAGTCCGGGGTTGAGCCAGATGACCGGCGCGCCGGGGTCCGGCGCGGGCAGCGGTCCGGCGTCCTCCAGATCGGTGCCGCTGACCTGGAGCTTCGCCAGCTCCTTGGGCCAGCCGTCCAGCGGCACCGGCGGATAGACCCGCACCTCGGCCGCCATCCCGGTCACCGTCGTGCCGGGCAGCTGCGACGCCTTGCGCCACTCGGCGCCGCGGGCCCGCCGTACGACCTTGCGGATCCGGGCGTCCTGCCAGTCCGTCATCGCCTGCGCCCACTCGCCGTCACCCAGCGACCGTTCGTCCGAAAGCATCACGAGCACCGCACGCGCCGCCGTCTCCAGCGCGTCCGTCCGGGCCGGGGGATCGGCCTTCTCGATGTGGACCACCAGCGGAAGGACGAACTGAGGGGCCTCGTCGCGTGCCGTCGGCTCCGCGCGGAAAGGGCTGTCGTTGCTGCTCACCCGCCCCAGTCTGCCAGCCCGTCCGGGACGGATTCTCCGCGGAATCCCCGGAATTCCCGGCGGTGCCCGGCGGATTCTTGGCGGAGGGGAATCTTCCGGGTGAGGATGCTCCCATGAAGAGCGATCTTTTCCAGACCGAGCACATGGCGCAGCAGGCGACGGCCCCCGGCATGACCCTGCAGAACGCCAAGTCGATCAAGTACGCCGTCAACGGTGACATGCTCGCGCGGCAGGGCGCGATGATCGCTTACCGGGGGAGTCTCCAGTTCGAGCGCAAGGGCCAGGGCATAGGCGGGATGCTCAAGCGGGCCGTCACCGGCGAAGGGCTGCCGCTGATGTCCGTCACCGGTCAGGGCGAGGCCTGGTTCGCGCACGAGGCGGCGAACTGCTTCATCGTCGACGTCGAGCAGGGCGACGCGCTCACCATCAACGGCCGCAACGTCCTGTGCTTCGACTCCACCCTCTCGTACGAGATCAAGACGGTGAAGGGCTCGGGCATCGCGGGCGGCGGGCTGTTCAACAGCCTCTTCACCGGGTCCGGCAAGCTCGGGCTGATCTGCGAGGGCAACCCCATCGTCATCCCGGTCACCCCGCAGCAGCCGGTCTACGTGGACACCGACGCGGTCGTCGGCTGGTCCGCCCATCTGCAGACCTCGCTGCACCGCTCGCAGTCGATCGGCTCCATGATCCGCGGCGGCTCGGGCGAGGCCGTCCAGCTCATGCTTCAGGGCGAGGGATTCGTGATCGTACGACCCAGCGAGGCCAAGCCCGAGAAGCCGCAGCAGCACTGAGGACGAGCCCGATCGCCGCTGAGCCGGAGTGGTGCCGGACAGGGGCGGGGCTGACGGGGAGGGGTGCTGAGAAGGAGCGTTGCTGAGTAGGCTCGTACGCATGGACGAGTCCTACTGCGCGACACCGGCGGCACCCGCGTCGGCGACCGAAGCCGTGCCGGGCGGCCCTCCGTACGCCGAGTGCGTGCTGTGCCGCAAACCGACCGAGTACCCGGAGTCGACGCGCGGTGCGACGCTCTGCCCCGTCTGCGAATGGCAGGAGGCGGGCCGGACAGCCTGCTCCGGCTGAGAGTACGAGGCGCCACTGAGAGCGGCCGGCCGGCCGGGGTGCTCCCGGCCGGCGAGGCGTGCTGCTCAGCCCAGCTTGGCGGTGAGCGTGATCTTCGTACCCGTGAGTGCCTGGCTGACCGGGCAGTTGGCCTTGGCGTCCTCGGCCGCCGCGGTGAAGCCGTCCGCGTCGAGGCCGGGAACCTCGCCCTCCACGGTGAGGTGGATACCGGTGATGCCCTCACCCGGCTGGAAGGTGACCTCCGCCTGGGTGGTCAGCCGGGTGGGCGGGTTGCCCGCGCCGGTCAGGCCGTTCGAGAGGGCCATCGAGAAGCAGCTGGAGTGGGCGGCCGCGATGAGCTCCTCCGGGCTGGTCCTGCCGTTCGCCGTCTCGGCGCGGGAGGCCCAGGTGACCGGGTAGTCGCCGATTCCCGAGGTGTCGAAGGTGACCGTGCCCGAGCCCTTGAAGAGCTCGCCCTCCCAGACCGTATGAGCGACACGCGTGGTGGCCATGGTGAATCCCTTCTGGTGGCGGATTTCCAACCTACTGGCCCACCAGCGGCTTCGCGTCGCGCGCCAGCGCCGTCAGCCGGGAGATCGCCCGGAAGTACTTCTTCCGGTATCCGCCGTTCAGCATCTCGTCACTGAACAGCCGGTCGAAGGGGAGACCGGAGGCGAGGACCGGGACCTCCCGGTCGTAGAGCCGGTCGGCGAGCACGACCAGGCGCAGCGCCGTCGACTGGTCGTCCACCGGCCGCACACCGGTGAGGCAGACCGCGGCGACGCCCTCGGTCAGCGCGCCGTAGCGGCTGGGGTGGATCCGGGCGACATGGTCGAGCAGGGCCGGGAAGGGGTCGAGCGAGGCCCCGGCGGTCGCGTACGCCGCCTTGGTGACCTGCTCGTCGTCGTACGGTGCCGGGGCCTCGGGCAGGCCCCGGTGGCGGTAGTCGTCGCCGTCGATCCGCAGCGGCCTGAAGTGGGCCGAGAGCCCCTGGATCTCCCGCAGGAAGTCGGCGGCCGCGAACCGGCCCTCGCCGAGCTTGCCGGGCAGTGTGTTGGAGGTGGCGGCGAGCGCGACGCCCGCCTCGACCAGCCTGCTGAGCAGGGAGGAGACGAGGACGGTGTCGCCCGGGTCGTCCAGTTCGAACTCGTCGATGCACAGCAGCCGGTGGCCGCTCAGCGTCTGGACGGTCTGCTGGAAGCCCAGCGCGCCGACCAGGTTGGTCAGTTCGACGAAGGTGCCGAAGGCCTTGTGCTCCACCGGGGCGGGCGTCGCGTGCCAGAGGGAGGCGAGCAGATGTGTCTTGCCGACGCCGTAACCGCCGTCGAGGTAGACACCGCGCGGCCCGGTGGGCGCGGCGGGCCTGCGGCCGCCGAACCAGCGCTTGCGGCCGGAGCCGCTGGCCGTCGCCCCGCCGAGTCCCGCCGCGAAGGCGCTGAGTACGGTCACCGCCTCGCTCTGGCTCGGCTGATTCGGGTCCGGTACGTACGTATCGAAGCGGACCGAGTCGAAGCGCGGCGGCGGCACCATCTCGGCGACCAGGCGGTCGGCGGGGACGCGTGGCTCGCGGGCGCACAGGGACTGGGGGACCACTTCAGCTATGGGCGACGACACGTCCCCAGGGTAACGGCCTGCACCGCGACAGGCGGTGGAGGCCGTGAGCGCCGTGCCACACTGCCTGACATGCGACGCCTGCTCCCTGTGACCGACCAGACAGCTGCTGCTCCCGGAACGGAGCGGCCCGGCGGGGCCGCCCGCGAGTGGAGCCTGGACGAGCTCGCCGAGGCCTACGCGTATCCCGCCGACGCCGACGCCGACGCCCGGCCGGGCCGGGCGTGGCTGCGCGCCAACATGGTCTCCTCGATCGACGGCGCGGCCCAGCACGACGGACGCTCGCAGCCGATCTCGACCGAGACGGACATGCGGATCTTCGGCACGCTGCGCGCTCTCGCCGATGTGGTGGTGGTCGGTGCGGAAACGGTACGCCTGGAGGGGTACCGGCCGGCGCGGGCGCGGGCCGCCTTCGCCGAGCGGCGCGAGGCGGCCGGGCAGGGTCCCGCGCCCGCCATCGCGGTGGTCAGCGCGAGTCTGGATCTGGACTTCTCCCTTCCGCTGTTCGCCGCTCCTCTCGTACCGACTCTGGTGGTCACCGGCGCCGGGGCTCCGCCGGACCGGCTGGAAGCGGCGCGGCAGGCGGGTGCGCGGGTCGTGATCGCGGGGGACTCGCGTGCGGTCGACCCCGCCAGGGCCGTGCGGGAGCTGGCCGGTCTCGGTTTCCGGCGGCTGCTGACCGAGGGCGGGCCGCGGATGCTCGGTCAGTTCGTGTCGGCGGGGGTGCTGGACGAGCTGTGCCTGACGCTCTCGCCGATGCTCACATCGGGTGACGCCCAGCGGATCGTGGGCGGTCCGGGGCTCGCGGTCCCCGACCGGTTCGCGCTGGCCGCGCTGCTGGAAGAGGCCGGGTTCCTTTTTGCCCGATACCTTCGGATCTGACAATCTGCGGAATCTTCCGTTCCGCTTTCCGTTCATTGGGCAGACTTAGATCGCAGACCCCGTGCGGGCACGGGGAAGGATGGTTTCAGCAGAAGGGCCCTCAGTTGTTCACGAGCGTATTGATGATCGAGAAACCTCTGACGTCCGAGGACGTGGAGTTCGTGACCACGCTGCACGGGGACGAGCCCGTCTCCTTCGTCGTGCTCATGCAGCCCCGCGGCGACCAGGCGGACTTCCTGCTCCGGGCGATCGACGACGTCGCCCTGGGTGAACTGGACGAGGCGGGCCACGAGAACCAGGTGCCCGAGGGGCAGGAAGCGAGGGTCCCGGCGGAGTCCGCGCTCCTGCAGTCGCTGGAGGCGCTGCGGGCCACCGGCTGCACGGCGGTCGGCCGGGTCGTCGAGGAGCAACCCCTCGACGTGCTGCAGACCGTGGTCGGGGAGCACTCCGCCGATGAGGTGATCGTGCTGACCGCGCCGCACTACGTGGAGGAGTTCTTCCACCGGGACTGGGCGTCGCGGGCCCGCCACAAGGTCGGCGTACCGGTGCTCAAGCTCTTCGCGCACAGCGAATAGGCTGGGGCCTTCCATTACGCAGACGTACAGCTTGGGGAGACACCCGTATGGCACCCGGTAGCCCGACCGCCATGGACCGACCGCACTTCATCGGCATCGGCGGCGCCGGGATGTCGGGCATCGCCAAGATCCTCGCCCAGCGCGGCGCCCGGGTGGCGGGCAGCGACGCCCGGGACTCGCCGGCCGCCGAGGCGCTGCGCGGGCTGGGTGTGACGGTGCACGTGGGGCATGCGGCCGGGCATCTGGCGTCCGACGCCACCTGCGTCGTCGTCTCCAGCGCCATCCGCGAGGACAACCCGGAGCTGGTCCGCGCCGCGGAGCTGTCCATCCCGGTGGTGCACCGCTCGGACGCGCTCGCCTCGCTGATGCGGGGGCTGCGCTCGATCGCGGTGGCCGGCACCCACGGCAAGACGACGACCACCTCGATGCTGGCCGTGGCCCTGACCGAGCTCGCCCTCGACCCGGCGTACGCGATCGGCGGTGATCTCGCGGGCCCCGGCACGAACGCCCGGCACGGCGCGGGCGACATCTTCGTCGCGGAGGCCGACGAGAGCGACCGCAGCTTCCAGAAGTACGACCCCGAGGTCGCCGTCGTCCTCAACGTCGAGCTGGACCATCACGCCAACTACGCCTCGATGGACGAGATCTACGACTCCTTCGAGACCTTCGTCGGCAAGATCGTCCCCGGCGGCACCCTGGTGATCAACGCCGACCAGCCGGGTGCGGTCGAACTGACCGCCCGGGTCCGCGACCTCTCCACGCTGAAGGTCGTCACCTACGGCGCGTCCGACACGGCCGACGTCCGCGTCCACAAGGTCACCCCGCGCGGTCTGACCAGCGAGGTCACGGTCCTGCTCAACGGGAAGTTCCTGACCTTCACGGTCTCCGTCCCCGGCACCCACTACGCCCACAACGCGGTCGCCGCTCTGGCGGCCGGTGTCGCCCTCGGTATCCCGGCGCACAATCTGGCGTCCGCGCTCGGCAAGTACACCGGGGTCAAGCGCCGCCTCCAGCTCAAGGGCGAGGCCGCGGGGGTCCAGGTCGTCGACTCGTACGCCCACCACCCCACCGAGATGACCGCCGACCTCGAAGCCATGCGCGGCGCGGTCGGTGACGCGCGGATCCTGGTGGTCTTCCAGCCCCACCTGTTCTCCCGTACCCAGGAGCTGGGGATCGAGATGGGCCAGGCGCTGCGTCTCGCGGACGCCTCGGTGGTCCTGGACATCTACCCGGCCCGCGAGGACCCGATCCCGGGCATCACCAGCGAGCTGATCATCGACGCCGCCCGCGCGGCGGGCGCCGACGTCACGGCCGTCCATGACAAGGACCAGGTCCCCGGGACCGTCGCGGGAATGGCGAAGCCCGGTGATCTCGTTCTCACCATGGGAGCGGGCGACGTCACCGACCTCGGCCCGCGGATCCTGGACCACCTGTCGAGCTGAGGGAGCCCCATGCCGTACGACATCGAGAAGCCGGACGAGCAGTGGCGGGCGGAGCTGTCCGACGCGGAGTACGCCGTGCTGCGCAAGGCCGGCACCGAGCCCGCTTTCGTGGGTGAGTACACGGACACGAAGACGACCGGTGTCTACTCGTGCCGGGCCTGCGACGCCGAGCTGTTCCGCTCGGACACCAAGTTCGAATCGCACTGCGGCTGGCCGTCGTTCTACGACCCGAAGGACACGGACGCGGTCGAACTGATCGAGGACCGCTCGCACGGGATGCGCCGGATCGAGGTGCGGTGCGCGAAGTGCGGCTCGCACCTCGGGCACGTCTTCGAGGGTGAGGGCTATCCGACCCCGACCGACCAGCGGTACTGCATCAACTCCATCTCGCTGCGGCTGACGCCGGACGCGGGCTGAGTGTGCCGGGGGCTTCGAGCGGACGCCCGGTCATGACCGGGGCGCACTGAACGGGTGACGGAACGGACCGTCCGGGCCCGAACCCGGCCTGCCGCGCCGGACCTTGGCGTGGCAGGCCGGTGTGGTGCCGGGCGGCCCGGAGGAGCGCGGCCGGGCCCCTGATGTGTCGTACCATCCATCCGGCGTGCGGACGGGGCACGGACCGGACGGCCCCCGGGCGCCGGGGGAGGACATATGGGGAACCGGCAGTTGCCTGTGTTGCCGAAGTACCGGACGGACGCGGTGACACGTCGGCTGTGTGCGTCGGCTCATCTGGACGAGGGATTCGCCCGGCAGGTCCATGAGGAGTTCACCGCCGACGGGATGACCGCGACCGGGCTGACTCTCGGCGTCAATCTGGTGGCCCTGGTACGGCATGCCACTGCGGCGGTCGGACGTTCCGACGTGCGGGACCGCCGGCTCAGTTGGCTCTTCGGCGCGCTCGTGGCGGCGGTGATCATGTTGCTCTGCGGGATCGTCGACGGGCTTTCCGGGCTCGCTGCGGCAGGTGGCTGCGCGATCCTTGCCGTTCTCGGGACCGCGTGGTGGTGCGTTCACCGGGCGGAGAGCGAGGCCCGCGCCGTCGCGCTCGCCGTTTTCTGGACCGGCGCCAGGCCCGAGGATCTGGCGCCGGCCGTGTCCCCGGAGGTGGAGGGGCGGCTGCTGGAGATGAAGCGCGCCAACGTGGTGCCGTACGCGGCGGGAGCCGAGCGCACCAGTCCGTTCGTCGGCAGCGGGACGAAGATCAAGGAGGTCGTCTGGCAGCCCATGGACATCAGCCGCCCTGCTGACGCCCCCGGTGGTGGCAGCCTGACCATCACACCCTTCGACGCCGTCGACCTGCACACCTATGTGGCCAAGGAGATGGCGAAGATCGCCGGGCTCGAAGGGTTGCGGGCGCGGAACAGGCTCTATGTGCTGGGTACCCATGTTCCCCTCGTCGGGCCGGATTTGCTGCCCGATCCGCTGGGCCGCCCCTGCGCGCAGATCCCCAGTCGACTGGTGCAGGCCGGACTGATGCAGCCCGGTGCGGGGACGCGCACCTATCTCAGCCTGGAGCGGGTCGGCGACGGCGGACGGGTGATCGTGTCGATGCATCTGCGGGCCCGGCTGCAACACCCCAGCCTCTCCTGGGAAGTCGCCGCCTACGGAATCCCTCCGGTCAGCAGGACCTTCCACCGTGTCGATCGTCTGCCGCCCGACGGTTTCGAGCGGTGGTGGAGCCTGGTCCGGCTGGCGACGGTACAGACCTGGCCCGCGCTGCGCGGCGCGCCGCGCCGGAACCATCGCCGGGGCTCCGATGCGAACCGCAAGGCACGGGCGTTGGAGAAGTGGCGGAAGGACATCAGCAAGCGCCACGCGGCATACGACTACGGGGCGGTCGACAGCCTGCGCGAACGCGTCTCGTCCACAAGGGAGTTGGGTCACTCGGACCGTACGGACTCCCAGGACTTCCTGTACCGGCTCCAGCAGGGCGTACTGATCGCCACGGAGCGGTTCCTGAAGGACCACCACGTCGACACCAGCTCGTTCGACCGGGCGCAGCAGGTCATCAACACCCAGACGTACAACTTCTCCGGGGACGTGAACGGCCCCAGCAACTTCGGCGACAACGGCCGGATCGCGTCGTACGGACCGGGGGCACAGCCGTCCGGAGCCGCCGGGCACGGCGCCGGACAGCCCTGACCCGCCGGAAGTACCGGCGCATTCGATGATCAGGAGTATGGATGAGCACGTTCAATTTCCACGGCGGGGTCTCCGGGCCCAGCAACTTCGGTGACGGCGGGAAGATCGAGATCCACCATCACGGGGTGGGCCCGGCCGAAGCGATGCGGCTCGCGGGCGAACTCGTACAGCAGCTTCGTACCGAAGGCCGCCCCGCGCTTGCCGCGGAAGCCGAGGCGGTGCGCGGCGAGCTGGCGCGGGCCGGTCAGGGGCAGCTCCCCACGGATCAGGGGCGGATCCGGCAGGCCCTGGAGACCATCTCGCTCGGGCTGGCCACGGGCAGCGGGGGACTGCAGCTCGTAAGGGAGCTGGGCCGCGTCGTCGGACTGTGAGCCGGCCAGGGCCGCGGTGTCCGGTCACCGCGGCCCTGCCCGCGGTGACCGGAACCGCCGCCCGGCTCATTTCACCTGTACGACGGCCTTGGCCCTGGTCGTTCCATGACCGAGGTCCAGTTCGAGTCCTGAGCGGAGCGGTACGGTCTGCCCCGCTGCGATCTCCTGGGTCGTGCCGTCCGCGCGGGTGCCGGTCCACGGGGTGCCCGAACGGTTCGCCAGTCCGAACTTGCCCGGTTTCTGCGGGTGTTCGGTCAGTTCTGCGACCAGCGTGTCATCGCTGTAGTCGTGCCGGCCGGGCTCCGGCAGCAGATGGTGGATGTGCACCCGCGAGGTACGGTGCAGCCGGATGTGCCGCTCCGCGCGCGGCGGGGCAGTGGTGAGCACGAGCCGGGGCGGCAGGATCAGCGTGCTGCCGCAGGACCAGCATGCTCCGGCCGTGCTCTGTGCCGGCTGGGTCATGTTCTGCCGGCCGCAGTGGGCACAGTCGATCACCGAGTCGAGTGCGGCCCGCAGAGCATCCCGCCACTCCGATTCCCGTACCCGGGCCGCCGGATCCCGCAGTCCGGTCGTGAAGTTCTTCGTGAACAGATCCCGCAGCGACGGCGGAGCCACGGCCCAGGTCGCGAGAACGGTACTCTGCTCGACGGGGTCGGGTTCATTGGCGGCGTCGTGCGGATCGAAGACGAACAGCGGCTCCGCGCCGTACAGCCGCTTCTCAGCTGCCTCGTCCAGGCAGTGGATGGCCAGCTCCTTGCGGCCTTTCATCGGGTGATGGTTCATCAGGAACATGAACAGCAGCACCGAGAGGGAGTGCAGGTCGCTCTGGGTGCCGGGCGCCGCACCGCTGTCCCCGCGTACCAGTTCCGGCGCCATGAATTCCATGGTCCCGGAGATGCCGCTGCTGTCTCCTTCCACCACGGCGTTGTCGTTGTCGCACACCCGGACGTCCCCGGTGACCGGGTCGAAGAAGATGTTGCCCCACGAGATGTCCCGGTAGGCGATGCCCCGGGAATGCAGCGTCTGATAGGCCTCCACCGTGTACAGGCAGGCGGTCAGCAGCGCGCGCGGTGTGGTGCTCAGCTGCCTCTTGAACAGCATGGGCAGGCCCTTGAAACGGTCGGGGCGGACGTCCATGAGATAGCCGAACGCGCCGTTCACACCCTCGACGTACGCCGTGGGCCAGAGAAAGCGGTCGTCGTGGAGGTCACGGGCCACCAGCTGTCGCACGATGTCCTGCTGTGCGGGGGTGGCGCACGCCGGGTAGTACCACTTGAGCGCCTTGTCGCCGCCGTGTGTCCGCACCCGGTACACCTCGCCCTGCCCGCCGGCCCCGAGCATGCCGGTGACCTCCACCTCCTCCCCGTCGTCCGAGGTGAGGAGGGTGCCGTTGTCGAGCATTCCCGTCATGGTCTCTCCGTTATCCGTCTTCTTCGAGGGGCGGCAGGCACCGCCGGGCCGCGACCAGCGTGGTGTCGTCGCCGGAGAACTGTGCTGCCTTCGCCAGCCATTCGGGCAGCACCTCCCGTACGCGGGCGGTGCCCTCCGCGGACAGCCGCTCGCCCAGGCCGGTCATGAACTCGGTGAAGCCCCGGTCCGATGCGAAGCTCTTGGACAGGCCGTCCGTGGAGAGGGCGACGAGCCGGGGCAGGCGCGACGGATCGGTGACCGGGGCCCAGTGCATCCGCACCAGACGCCAGGCGTCGCGGCTGCACAACGACTCCGTCTCGTCGCCCAGTTCCGCCTCGACCGGGGCCAGCGGTGATTCCACCCGGCCGTCGTCACCCACCAGAGTCAGGTCGCCGTCACCGAGCTGCCAGGCGGCGAACAGCTGCGGAGTGAGGACGGCGCCGATGAGCGTGGTGCCGTACAGCACGAGCTTCTGCTCATCGGTGGCTGCCGGGTCGGCCCGCTGCTCCGACTCCTGGAGGCGCTCCCAGTTGCCGAGCGCCTCCTTCCGCCAGGCGCTGACGAGCCGGCGGGGGAAGGAGTACTGGGCGTGGTTCAGCAGCCAGGCCAGACTCGGCGGCCCGTCCGTGCCCGCGCCGGCGGCGAGTTCGCCGAACTGCTCCGCCTGACGGGTGAACGTGTCCACCGCGAACCGCGCACCGAGGCTGCTCCGCGCGTGTGCGGCCGAGCCGTGGCCGTCGGCGACCGCGAGGATCAGCGGCTCCTTCGCCGTGCCGCGTCCTTCGGCGTGGTGGAAGTCCTGGTTGCGCGGTTTGTTCACGCCCTGGACGGTGCCGGTGAGCGTGGTCCAGTCCGGTACGGGCGGCTCGTGCACCGCCGCTTCGTGCACCTGTGGCTCGCTCACCACACGTCGTCATCGTCGTCGTCCAGCACCGGCGGAGCATAGGGCGGCTGCGTCACCTTGGTGGTCGCAGAGCCCGCGACAGGTTGCGAAGCGGCCTTGACCGCAGCGGTCGAGGCCCAACGGATCGCCGCGGCAAGCTGCTTGGGGCTGTTGGCGTCCAGCGGCTGGAGCTCCGGATTGCCGAGGAACTCCTGCAGCACGCTCCGGTCGGCGTCCGTTCCGATGGCGATGGCCACCCGTACCGCCTTCCTGCCCCACGGCGTTTCGTCGATCGCCTTCAGCCCCGCCTTCCAGTCGTCGGTGGGCACCCCGTCCGAGACCAGTGCCAGCACCGGTTTGAGCGCACGCTGCGGCATGGGCGGGGTACGGAGCTCCGCTGCCACCACGTGCAGTGCCTCACCCAGATTGGTTGTCCCGTCCACCTGTACGTCCTGCCAGACGAAGTCGTCGACCGGTACCGGGTCCTTGTGGTGCCACTGAGCGGTGGTGGAGAACGTGAGCGTACGCAGCAGAAGCTGGGCCGCCGGATTGTCGTCCGCGACGGCACGCATCTCCGGGACCGCCTCCCGGATCGCGTAGTTGAGCTGGCCGATCTTCTCACCCAGCATGGAGTACGAGCAGTCCAGCAGCCAGATGAAGTGGACCGGCCGGTTTGCCATCGGTCCGCCGGGGATGTCACTCACTTCGGGTCCTTCCTTCGATTTCGTCGTTTCTGCCGGAGGTGCCGCAGAAGTGCGTCAACCGCCCAACCCTGTGATGAGGTACCGGGCGAGCAGCGAGAGCAGGGCGACCGGGACGACCGTCGCGGTGATGAACAGGGCCAGCGCGAGCCGCCGCCCCCTGGCCACATGTGGTGTGACGACTCCCATGCTGCCTCCGGTCACCCCTTCACCCGCTCAGTCCCGGTCTCAGTCCCGGTCGCGGCTCCGGCACGCGGTCCGGGAAGATCCACCGGGGGCTCTTCGGCGACGAGCGCCCCGACGCGGAGTCCCGACCGGGCCAGCAACCACAGCACCGGCTCCGCGGCCCGCCGCTGCTCACCGTCGAGCGCGCCCGCACCGGTGGCCTCGTGTGCGCTCACCGCCCAGTAGCGGGCTGCCCCGAAGTCGTGGCGCACTCCACGGACCAGTGCGCCCAGGCCGATGCTCTCCAGCCAGCTGTCGATCCTGCTTCCCGGCACGGGCAGAGAAGCGGTCCTGTCCAGCACATCCCGTTTGGTGACCACCGTGGCGACCGGGATCCGCCGTCGGTGCCCGGTGAGCGCCGCGAGTTCACCGGTGATCCGCTGGTAGGTGTCCATGGGGCCCTGGTCGGCGGGACGGGCGGCGGCCGCCCGACCGGCGTCCTCGCCGTGCAGCGAGCGCCGGACGTGAGGTTCCGCGAGGACGTCGGCCACCAGGATCACACCGTCGGCATGGGCCAGGTACTGCTGCTCCCTGACCACGCCGGCGTCCCGCAGGGATTCGCCCATCGGGTCGTACAGATACAGCAGGCGCCACCGTCTGCCGTACCCGACGCGCAGCATGAGAGCCCTGGGCTGGCCACCCTGTGTCTTGCGTGCCCAACCGGTGCTGTCCACCTGCCGGCTGAGTGCCCCGGCGTCCTGGCGGTCGGTCAAGGAGGCGTACTCGACCTTCAGCCCGCTGCGCCGTGACCAGGACTGCAGTCCGGCGACCATCGCGGCCATCAGCATGGTCTTTCCGGAGGACGATCCGCCGATCAGCGGCAGGTGCACGACACGCAGACCGCCGACCGCTTCGGGCAGCCGCTGTGCGCAGTACGGACAGCCCGCGGCGAAGCCGCCCCGGCCGCCGAGTGTGCTGGTGGCCAGCCGTCGCCCGCAGCCGCAGATGTGCCACAGCACTCCGTACCGGCCGGGTTCCAGTTCGCGGTGGGCGGCGCCGCAGTCCGGGCAGAGGTGGACGGCCAGCCGGAACGGCAGGTAGCAGCCGGGATGCGGGCACTTCATCCGGATGCCCCTGGCGAGCCTCCAGAGCCGTTCCGCAGCGCGCAGGAGCCCCGCACCCGTCAGGGCGGACAGCCATGTCAGGCCGAGCAGCGCCCCGAAGACCAGCAGGACCAGTGAGGTGAACAGCGCCGCGAGCAGTGCGCCCAGGACCGCCCCGGCGGCCGTTCCCGGTGCCATGGCCCGCAACACCGTGCGGGTGAACCTGTTCACACCGCGGATCCCGGTGCCGGGCCGCCGTCCCCGCAGGAGCCGCCCGGCCGATCGGCTCAGCCACTCGGTGGTCAGCCGGTCCCGGATCGAGAACAGCCCGCCGCGCGCCGCGTCCCGCGCGTCCCGCCACATCTGGCCCGACCAGTAGGCGCGGTGCGCGGGCTCGCCCGTACCGACGCCCGGGGTACGCGGATCGGGCGCCCCGGCCCGCCGGGGGCCCAGCATGTTCCCCGCGGTCATCAGGGAGAGCCCCAGGAACATCCAGAGCGTGTATCCGAGACAGAGGGGGACGGCCACCGCGACGGTGCCCCACAGGGCCACGTTCACCAGAATCACGCTGACCGGCCGCCCTGGCGCGGCGGCTCCACGTCGCCCCGGCGCACGCCGTCCACGGAGGGCCGGCGGCCTCGCCCGGACAGGCGTCGGCCGATACGGCCGAGGGCCCCGGGCCGGTTCCAGTCGCCGAACTCCCGTACCCAGCCGCCTCCGGCGCGCGTCAGCTGTTCTTCCACGGCGGCGATGTCCGCATCGGGCAGCGCTCGTACGACCGGCCTGAGCACCTTGTCCAGCAGCGACGTCCGCGTTTCGTCCCAGGCCCGGCTTGCCCGCGGCCGTGCGGACCAGGCGCTGAAGCAGTCGGCCACGTACGCCGGGGTCACCCGGAGCCGGTCTCGGACGGCCTCCTCCCGCGCGGCGCGGCCGTATGCCGCGATGAGTTCCGGGTCGCCGGTGTCGATCAGCATGTACAGCTCGCCGTCCGGCGGGTCCGGGGACAGCAGACGCCTGGCGACCGCCCCGAAGGCCTGCTCCAGCACCCCCGCTTCGACGGGCTCCGCGACGGCCCGCAGCGCCACCGCGCGGTTTGCCCATCCGCTGTCGACCGCCCCTTCACCGAGGTCCCGGGCGAATTCGAGGAGCAGGAGGGCCGCCCGTACCCTCGAATTGAGCTCATCGGGGAAGCAGCGCAGTACGTCGCGCGCGAGATCCGGTGAATGGGGGTCGTCGCCGGGGGCATCGAGCGCGGCCGTGACGAGGTCGGACCAGGTTCCGGATGCGCGGAAGGGGTCCGACCCGGTCGCTCCCAGCAGCAGGCGTGCTTCGCCCGCCGTCATCGCGCCGCCGCCCCACACCAGCCGTACGGCAGTACGCAGCACCCGGGCATCGGCGAACAGAGAGACCCCGCCTGCCCGGACCACCTCATGCAGCACGGCGACGCGGTCGCTCCCGGCGGCTTCGGGAGCAGCGGGTGCCTCCGCGCACATGCGCAGATGGGGCAAGGTCTGAACCCCCGCGACAGACAGCGGAACGCGGGCGAGCAGCCGGGCAACCGCGGGTGGATCGTCCGCGGCGAGGCTGTCGAGTTCGCCGAGCAGGGCGGCACGGAACTCGAACCGGTCCTCCAGCACGGTACGTACGACAGGGGTGTACGCGCCGTCCGGATCGTTGATCAACGCGTGGGACAGCCGGCCCGCTGTCCTGTCCAGCAGATCCGCGCAGTCCAGGCCCAGGATGTCGGCGATATGCAGCAGTTCGACCGCTCGCGGCACGTCCTGCGATGAGTCGGTGATCCCGGTGCGCAGTTCGGGAGCGAGCTCGGCGGCGAGGCGCTGTCTGAGGTCCGCGGTGAGCGCGGAACCCCGCGGAAGGACAGCCCCGGGTACGGCGGCGCGGACCGCGTCGGTCAGTACGGCGCCCCCGAGCGGTGCCGTGACCGTGCGTGGCGCCCGGCCCGCGAGTGCCGTGAACAGCCGGGACAGGGCCAGTGATTCGGCGGGGAGCCGGGACGTCCCGGGTGTGCTCAGCGCCTCGGTGAGTCGTGCCAGCTCCGTGTCGTCCAGCGCGTCCGGGTGGGCGCACACCCAGTCGGCGGCTGCGGTACGACCGCCCGGACCGAGGGCGATCCCGGAACGGAGTGCGACGACGGCGAGGCGGCCCGCGTCGAACGGGCTGCCGGGCAGCGCCGCCGCTGCCTTGAACAGGTCCGGCGCCCCGCCCAGCCAGACCTCGGCCGCGATCCCGGCCCAGTGGTCCGCTTCGGACTGCGGGGGCTGCTGCCGGGCCGGCTCGCCGGGGCCCGCGGCGGTGCAGTCGAGCACCAGGTGGCGCTGGTCGTGGGCCGGCGCGGGCCCGTCGTCCGGCAGCACCCCGATGATCTGCTGCCGGGCCTGCTGCGGTCGCCTCGTATAGGTGGTGAAGGTGAGCCGGCGGGCGCTCTCGCGCGGCAGTACGGCGACGGCCAGCGCGATCCACCGGGCCACGTCGGCGCTGTCCCGCTCGATGAGCACGATCTGCGGTGCGGATTCCTCCTCGCTCAGCCTCCGCAGACCGGCGAAGAACACCGCGAGCCACGGGGCGCGCGAGGTGGCGAATCCCGCAGGCCCGTCCCAGTCGAAGCGGCCCGGCGCGGGCAGCGCCTCCAGCGGCACCGGCACCCCGCCGTCCGGGGTCCCGGTGGCCCATTGCGGGGAGCGCCAGGCGGTGATGGGCAGCGCACTGCCCGGCAGCTCTGGGCCTGCCGGCAGGTGCACGGCATGGGCGTGGAAATTGCCCCATCGCCCGCTGTAGTCGGCTCCGGTGTAGACCGTACGGGTCAGCAGCCGGCTGCCGTCCGCGAGTGAACTGTGGCTGAACGCCTCGGGGAACGAGGAGAGTTCGGCATCGGTGGGGCGGGGCGGGGCGCTGCGGGGCGGCTCGTAGCCGATGAACTGCTCGGCTTCCCTCAGCACCGACTCGGGCATCCCGGGGGTCACCGCTGTGAACCGGAACCCCGAACCATCGGCTCCCGGCGGCGCCGAGGTGTAGTGGAACTGTGCCAGGCTCATGCGTCGGCCTTCCGTACAGGCTTGCCGGAGTCGTGGGCCCTGCCGGGCTTGTCGAGGGGGAGGAGACCGCGCCGGCTGAGCAGCCACAGCAGCGGATCCTCGATACGCAGCGGCCGCGGCCCGGACTTGGGGGCATCGGCCGGGGCGTCCGGGGGCGGTGGAGAGCCGAGAGCCGAGAGCCCGAAGAGCGACAACTGGGCGAAGTCCCGCTCCAGTTGCCGCGTCAGGGCGCCGGAGTCCCAGCTCTCCATCAGCGAGCGCATCTCCTCGTGCACGGCCAGCCGTTCCTGCTCACTCACCAGCCCGCCGCTGTGCGGTGCGTTGCGGAGCAGCAGGGAGTGCGGGTCGAGCAATGGCTGAAGCATGTCGGTCTTGGTGACGGCGACGGCGATCGGGGTGGTGACCCGGCCGCGGGAGCCGCCGCGGCCGTGCGCGCGCAGCTGGGCGGCCAGGTCGGCGGCGATCTGCTGCGGGGACGTCTCCACCGCGGGCAGGGGCGGCCCTTCGCCGACCGGCAGCTGGTCACGTACGGAGCCGAGCTGGAGCGGGTCCACGAGCAGAATGACACCGTCGGCCGCGGCAAGGTAGTGGGTGTAACGGTCCATGGCCTCAGCGCTCTTCAGGTCCTCACCCGCGGCGTCGAAGAAGACGAGCGCGGTGTGCCGGCTGCCGTCTCCCAGCCGCCCGCGCCGGGGCAGACTCAGCCGGTAGAGCAGCGGGTCGTTGAAGCCCATGGCGGCGGGCCGGGTGGCCTCGGGCAGACGCAGCCGGTCGTACAGATCCTCCGACATCTCCCGGTCGCGGCGCTGGGTGTCGCTACCCATCGCGGCGATCGACGCGTTGTAGGCACGTCCCACCCGGTTGCGCAGCTCATTGACGAGCACGGAGACGTAGGTGCTCTTGCCGGACGCCTTCGCGCCGACCAGGGCGATGATGCGGCTGTCCTGGTCGCAGTAGTCACTGGGCAGGTCGCTGTGACAGCGGCGGCAGACCCTTACGTGCGTGGAGACACCGCAGCCGGGACAGGAGGCGCGTGCGCCGTTGCCGCGCAGTCCGCCCAGCGTGCGCGAGGGCAGGAAGACCGGGCCGCGCATCCGCTGCGCCGGGGGTGTGCCGGGTCCCATGAACTCGGCCCAGGCGTCGTCGCGTTCCGCGGCGCAGGGCGCGCCGCCGCGTAGCCCGGTGGTCGGCATCGGGCAGCGGAACGGCAGCCGTGCGGCCGGGGCGCGATCGAAGCAGTAGGGGCAAATGACGGTTGTCATGTCAGCGCATCACCAGGGTTGCGGGAGAGAGTTCCTCGAGGCGTACGTGGGCGGCCGGGGCGCCGAGCAGGAACCCCCTGAGAGCATAGGGAGGTTGGCAGACGTCGGCGGCGATCTCGTGTTCGACGGTGCCGGTACGGTACAGCTCCTCGCCCGTCAGCCGGAGGACGGTGGTGCCGTCGGCGGGGCCGGTCGGCCGCAGGGGCGACGGCCCCTCACCGCCGCGGGCGACCAGGACGAACTCCGGCAACTCCGAAGGGGAGTGGGCGTCCGGCGGGGAGAGCGTGATGTGCACGGTGGTGGGCTTCCTGCGCAGCGGGCGGCGGGCCCCCGGCACGATCCGGTAGGCGATGGTGAGCTCTGCGGGGAGAACGGCCTCGGTGCGGACGGGTGGCACGACGATCGTATCCGTCCCGCGCGGTAAGGAAGTTGCGGTGAAGTGCGCGGCGGTCGGCCCCACCGGGACGTACAGGCCTTCGCGCAGGAACACGCTGCGTGCGATCCGGTGCGGGGTGCACCGGCCGTCCTGCTCCGTGCTCACGGCCACCAGCCCGGTGTCCGCAGGCCAGTCGAAGGTGACCCTGGCGAGCCGGGCGGTCGTGCGGGTCACGGCGAGTGAGTGAACGGGGGCCGGTGCCTCGATCAGCACGCTGGGGCCGACGACAGCGCATCCGCCGAGGACCGCGACGGCGGTGACCCGGCTGAGGCTGCCCGGTGGGGCCACCAGGCCCCCGGCTCGCGGCGCCCAGGGCAGAGGAGCGGGCAACTGCCCGCCGGCGTCCGGTAGTTCCGTACCGGGTGCGGGCGGTTCGCCCGGCCACTCGACCAGTTTCACCTCGGCGTCCTCGCCGCCGGTCCAGCCGAACCGTACGACCCCGTCCCGCGCCACGGCGCTGAGCTCCCGCACGGGGGACGGCCAGGGACGGACGGTGACGCGCGCATCGGATCCGGTTGACTCGACGTCCAGGCCGTCCGCCGTGCGGTAGCGGCAGCTGATCCGGATCCGGTACTCGCCGGTCCGCAGTCCGTGCGCCGTGAACCGGCCGCCCGGGGGAGTGGCCACCTGCTTCTGGCCGCCGGGGCCCGTGAGCAGCACGGTGACACCGGCGGCCCCGGGCGGCTGCTCCCAGCCCACCTCGATTCGGGACCTCCCGGCGACCGGCCTGATACGGGTCACTTCCGGTGTGGCGCGCAGGGGAACGGAAACGAGCGGCGCGTCGTCGACGACCCCGTCGAGCATCGGCAGCACCGCGTACCGGACCTCGCTGCCCAGCGGGGGCCGTGGGTCGAGCGCGGCTCCGCCCGTCGCCTGCGGATGGACTTCCGCGAGGGATGCCGGGCCGCCGTTCGAGTCACGGGTGAGCCTGATGACACGCCAGGTCCTGTCGGCTGCCCGGGCGGTCCCGTCGGGCCAGGTGAGTCGGACGGCGTCCGCGGTGAGTTCCAGCCGCAGCGGGCGGGGAGAGCGGGCGGTGGGGCGGTGGGTCCGGATGAGGCCGCGCATCGCGACGGGGCAGTCGTGCGCCAGCCGGGCCGCGCGCAGATAGTGGCCGCCCGCTGCTGGTACGTCTCCTTCGCCCTCGGACGAGCGGGCCCTGTCGAGTGCGGCATCCGCCTCGCGCACCCGGGCGGTGACGGCCGCCAGCCTGCCCGCGAGGAAGGGGTCCCGTTCGCCGCACGGCAGCAGCAGCGCCGCCAGCCGGGCGGCCCGGCGCAGCCGGCCGCGCTCCCATTCGTCCTGCAGCCCCTCGGCCGCGGTCCGCTCTCCGGCGCTGAGCTGCCGTCGTGCGCCTGCGGCACGGACGAGCGCGGCGGCTTCCGCAGGATCGACACCGAGCGAGACCGCCGTGCTGGTCCGGCCGCCCTGCGGATGGCTCTGCAGAAGCTCGGTCAGCTGATAGAGCAGCACCCGTCGCAACGCGGTCCGGTCCTGACCGTGCAGCTCCGCCAGCTGCTCCAGCAGAACAGCCATGTCGGGCTTCTGCGCCCGCAGTCTGCGCAGCTCCTCACCATCGACCCGGCGCCGCCCTCGTGGCGCGCGCGGTACGAATACCCCGTCGAGCACACGCAGTGTCCCGCCGCGCGCGATAAGCGCCTCGCCGAGATGTCGCAGTCCGAGTCCGTGCTGCTGCGCGACCAGGTTTCCGTAGCGGGGAACGAGCGGGGAGAGGGGCAGCCACGGCAGGGCTCGGGGCAGCCCGAGGTGGTGCCCGAATTCCAGCTCCACCGTCTGCCCCCATGAACGTGCGCGTTCTCCCGGGGCCATCCCAGCAGATGACGGCCCATGGTGCCGGGGATTCCGGGATCTTGAGTCCACTCGTGCCCGAAAAGAGGGTGCGCGGCCGCCACCCCCGGTAGCCACGCACGGGCCGGAGCACGGAGAATCACCGCTATGAGCCCCGCCGAGACCCCGACCGCCTCCGCGACGCCCGCTCCCGGGCTGCGCGAGCGCAAGAAGCTGAAGACCCGGCAGACCATCCGGCGCGAGGCGTACCGCCTCTTCGCCGATCAGGGGTACGCGGCGACGACGGTCGAGCGGATCGCCGAGGCGGCCGAGGTCTCGCCCAGTACCTTCTTCCGGTACTTCCCCACGAAGGAGGACGTGGTCCTCGACGACGAGTACGCACCGGTCCTCGCCGACGCGTTGCGGTCCCGGCCCGCCGGGGAACCGGTCGTGGACGCCATCCGGCACGCGCTCACCGGCTCGCTGGCCCAACTCCTCGGCGCCGACCGGGAGGAGCTGCTGTTCAGGGCGCGGCTCGCCTGCACCGTCCCGGCCGTCAGGGTCCGTGCGGCGGACGAACAGCTGCGCAGTCAGGACGCCGTCGCCGCGCTGATCCTGGAGCGAACAGGCCGCGAACGGGGTGACCTTGAGGCGCACTGCGCGGCCGCGGCGGTCACCGCTGTCTTCTCGGCGGTCGTCCGGCACTGGACCGAGGGCGGCGGCGCCGAGGATCTCGCGGAGCTCTTCGACCGTCAACTGTCGCTGCTCACGGCAGGTTTGAGGATCTGACGGTGCCGATGTCACAGCCGGGGTGCGTCCCCGGCCCCGGTCTGCGGACCGGCAGGTTCGGGTCGTTCGGCCCGGGCGCGGGGGGATCGCCGAGCGGTCCGGTCGTGCTGGTCGAGTCCTACGGTGACCCCGCGGAGGCCGCCCCGCTGCTCCCCGGGGAGGAGCGGCTGGTGGCCCGTGCGGTGCCCTCCCGCAGGGCGGAGTTCGCGACGGCCCGCGCGTGCGCCCGTGCGGCGCTCGCCCAGCTCGGCGTGGCGCCCGCCGCCATCCTGAAGGGCGCCCGGGGCGAGCCGCTGTGGCCCGCCGGGATCGTCGGCGCCATGACGCACTGCGCCGGCTACCGCGCCGCCGCCGTGGCCCGCGCGGCCGATGTCGTGTCGCTGGGCATGGACGCCGAGCCCCACCTCCCGATGCCGGGGGACGGGGAGCTGGGCCTGGTCACCGTGGACGAGGAGCTCCGGTACCTGCCCGAGCTCGCCGCCCGGCGCCCCGAGGTCTGCTGGGACCGGCTGCTCTTCAGCGCCAAGGAGAGCGTGTACAAGGCGTGGTTCCCGATGACGGGCCGGTGGCTCGGTTTCGAGGACGCCGTGATCACCCCGGACCCGGACGCGGGCACGTTCACCGCACGGCTGCTCGTGCCCGGCCCCGTCGTCGGCGGGAAGCCGCTCACCGGCTTCGAGGGAACCTGGTCGGTCCAGGACGGGCTGATCCGCACCACTGTCTCCGTCGGTCACTGACACCTGCCGCGGGCGTACCCCGTTCCTCCGTCACCCGGTCGGGGACGGGGCGGCCGAGACTGCCGTGCCTCGCAGGTCAGCGATGTTCCGTGCTCGAAGAGTGCGTGAAGCATGCTCGTAACTGCGCTAAGGAAGGTTTTTCCGAGCAGCTATTGTCATTTGCGTGGAGTGCAGTGCAGGATCAGTGCATCTTGCAGACCAGAACACCAGATTCCGCTTTTGGGCGGGGTTCAGCAGGTCTGCGCTCCCCCGACCGCCCTCTACGCGGAGGTGACTGTGCCGGCCGCTGTGCCCAGGACCGCCGTGATCAACGGCAGGATCTTCGGCGTCCCGGTGGCGTACGGCGGCCGCATGGGCCAGGTCCATGTGACCAATGACGGGAACGCCGGTCAGGGCGCCTCCCTGACGACGGGCGTCAACGACGGCATCAAGGACATCGTCGCCGGACGCGAACCGGTCTCCGCGTGCGGCGGTCCTGGGCGCACCCGGCGCTCCGGCGGCGGCGACAGGATCCGCGCCGAGTTCGAGATGTCCATCGCGCTGACCACCGAGTGACCTGCCCCACCACCCTCCCATCCGTACAACTGCGTTCAAGGAGCACCATGCAAGACCTCCGTATCGGCGTGGTCGGCCTCGGTCTGCGGGCCAGTCTGGCCGATGCCGCCCACCGTCCCGGCGCGGGGTCCGTCGTGACCGCCGTCGCCGACACCGACCCCGCCGTGCGGGCCAAGGTGGCGGACCGGTTCGCCGGGGCGGTCGCGGTGGACGACTACCGCGAGCTGCTCGACGGCGACACTGTGGACGCCGTCATCGTGGCCACCCCCGACGACACCCACGAGGCCATCGCCTGCGACATCCTGCGCGCGGGCAGGCCGGTGTACGTGGAGAAGCCGCTCGGCATCACCGTCGAGCAGTGCGACACCATCCTGCGCACCGCCCACGAGACCGGCTCCCGGCTCTACGTCGGCCACAACATGCGGCACATGGGGGTGGTGCGCCTGATGCGCGACATCATCGCGCGCGGCGACATCGGTGAGCCGAAGACCGTGTGGGTACGGCACTTCGTCTCGTACGGCGGCGACTACTACTTCAAGGACTGGCACGCCGACCGCACCCGCACCACCGGACTGCTGCTCCAGAAGGCCGCGCACGACATCGACGTGGTGCACTGGCTGGCGAACGGCTACACCTCGCGCGTCAACGCCATGGGCGACCTGATGATGTACGGGGACCTGCCGCGCCGCGAGCCGGGCACCCCCCGGCCCGAGGGCTGGCTGCGGGAGTTCGACTGGCCGCCGGCCACCCGCAAGGACCTCCACCACGTGGTGGACGTCGAGGACGTGTCCGTCATGAACATGCGGCTGGACAACGGCGTGATCGCCGCCTACCAGCAGTGCCACTTCAGCCCCGACTACTTCCGCAACTACACGGTCATCGGGACCGAGGGGCGGCTGGAGAACTTCGGTGACCGGCCGGGCGACGAGGTCAGGGTCTGGAACACCGGGCCGACCGACTACCGTGCCGACGCCGACGCGGTGTACCGGGTGCCGGAGTCGAAGGGCTCGCACGGCGGTGCGGACGGGCGGATCATCGCCGAGTTCTGCCGCTTCGCCAGGGACGGCGGCGTGACCGACACCTCGCCGGTCGCCGCCCGGATGAGTGTGGCCGCCGGCGTGATGGCCACGCAGTCGCTGCGGGCCGGCGGTGCACCGTACGACGTGCCGCCGCTGGACCCGGAGCTGATCGCCTACTTCGAGTCGGGCCAGCAGCGGGGCGCACAGGACGCGGCCCCGGCGCTCACACCGCGATGACCTCGACACCGGCGTCGGTGAAGAGAGCTGTCATCTCCTCGCTGATGCCGGTGTCCGTGACCAGCGTGTCCACCTGGTCGGTGGTGCAGATCCTGGCGAAGGCGCGGGTGCCGAGCTTGGTGGAGTCCGCTGCGACGACCACCCGCTCGGCGCGCTCGCACAGCAGCCGGTTGATGCCCGCCTCGTCCTCGTGGTGCGCCGCGGCGCCGTGGACGACGTCGAAGCCGTTCACCCCGAGCACGGCGGTGTCCATGGTGATCTGGCCGAGGACACCGTCGGCGAGGGGGCCCGTCAGCTCGTACGACTGGGGGCGGGCCACCCCGCCGGTCACGACGATCTTGAACTGGGGTCTGATCGCCAGCTCGTTGGCGATGTTCAGCGCGTTGGTCACGACGGTGAGGGCCGGGGTGCCGGACGCCAGGTCGGGCCGGACGGCGAGCGCGCGGGCCACCTCCGTGGTGGTGGTGCCGCCCGTCAGGCCGACCGCCTCGCCCGCGGTGATCAGCTCGGCGACGGCCTGCGCGATGCGCTGCTTCTCGGAGGCGCGCCGGGCCGTCTTGTAGCGTAGCGGGAGCTCATAGCTGACACCGTGGACGACGGCGCCGCCACGGGTGCGCACCAGCATCTGCTGCTGGGCGAGTTGGTCGAAATCGCGCCTGATGGTGGCGGCCGAGACATCGAGCGCGAGAGCCGCCGCTTCGACGTCGAGGCGGCCCTGCTCGACGAGCAGTTCCAGGAGTGCCTTCCAACGCGCGTCGCGGGACTGGGACATCTCTCGCACTCTCCTCTTCGGTGGAACGCTGTGACCTTAACCCAGAAACGTCTACTTGCTTGATTGTGCTTGAAACAACGCAGTATCTTGCAGAAGCAATCATTACCTTGAGGGGTGGATCAGCATGAGCCATGTCCAGAACGAGCTGGCCAGTCAGCCCGAGTGCTGGGAGCGCGCCGCGGCGCTGGCCGGGAGCCAGGCGGCGGCGCTGCCGGCCGCCGGGGAGCGCGTCGCGATCGTCGGCTGCGGTACCTCGTGGTTCATGGCGCAGGCCGCTGCCGCGCTGCGTGAGGGAGCCGGCCAGGGCGAGACCGACGCCTTCGCCGCGTCCGAGTTCCCCTTCAGCCGCACCTATGACCGGGTGATCGCGCTCAGCCGCTCGGGCACCACGACCGAGGTGCTCGAACTCCTCGCCAGGGTACGGGGACAGGCCCGCACGACCGCCATCACGGGTGACCCCAAGACCCCGGTCATGGAAGCCGCCGACGACATCGTCGTCCTCGACTTCGCCGACGAGCGGTCCGTCGTCCAGACCCGGTTCGCCACCACCGCGCTCACCCTGCTCCGGGCCCACCTCGGCCTGCACACGGACGCCGTGGTGGCCGACGTGCGGACCGCGCTCGCCGAGCCGCTGCCCGAAGGGCTCGTCGACTGCTCGCAGTTCACCTTCCTCGGCCGTGGCTGGAGCAACGGCCTGGCCCAGGAGGCCGCGCTCAAGATGCGGGAGGCGTCGCTCTCCTGGACCGAGGCGTACCCGGCCATGGAGTACCGCCACGGTCCGATCAGCATCACCACCGAGGGCACCGCCACCTGGATGTTCGGCGAGGCCCCCGAGGGCCTCGCCGAGCAGGTCGGCTCCACCGGCGGGATGTGGGTGGCCGGGGGCCTCGACCCGCTGGCCGAGCTGGTACGGGCGCAGCGCCTCGCCGTCGCCATCGCGGCCGCGCGCGGCCTCGACCCGGACTCGCCGCGCCACCTCACCCGCTCCGTCATCCTCGACGAGGGCTGAGCGATGGCACTTGCCGAGAGCGGCGCGCTGGTCGCCGACGCCGCCGCGCGGCGTAGCGCGGTGGCCGCGTTCAACATCATCACGCTGGAGCACGCGGAGGCGGTGATCTCCGGGGCGGAGGCCGCCGGCGCCCCGGTCATCCTCCAGATCAGCGAGAACGCGGTGAAGTACCGGCAGGGCCAGGTGCTTCCACTGGCCCGCGCCGCCGCCGAACTGGCCGGGGCGGCCTCCGTCCCGGTCGCTCTCCACCTCGATCACGTGAAGAGCGACGCCCTGCTGCGGCAGGCCGCCGACGCCGGGTTCAGCTCGGTGATGTACGACGCCGCGCACCTTCCGTACGCGGAGAACCTCGCCGCGACCCGGGACGCGGCCGGCTGGGCGCACGCCCGGGGGCTCTGGATCGAGGCCGAGTTGGGCGAGGTCGGCGGCAAGGACGGGGCGGCGCCGCTGGACGCGCACGCCCCGGGTGCGCGGACCCGCCCGGACGAGGCCGCTGCCTTTGTGGCCGAGTCCGGCGTGGACGCGCTCGCCGTGGCGATCGGCAGCTCGCACGCGATGACCTCGCGGACCGCGGTGCTGGACCACGGACTGCTCGGCCGGCTGCGGGACGCCCTCGGCGTGCCGCTGGTACTGCACGGCTCATCGGGGGTGCCGGACGCCGAACTGTCGGCGGCCGTCACCGGCGGCATCGCCAAGGTCAACATCGGTACGGCGCTGAACATCGCCATGACCGCGGCCATCCGTGAGGTGCTGACCGCTCAGCCCGAGGCGGTCGACTCGCGCAAGTACCTCAAGGCCGGGCGGCAGGCGATGGCGGACACCGTCACCAGGCTGGTCGAACTGGTCGGAGCCGCCGTCTGACGAGGCGGTCGCGGCCCGGGCCGGCGGCGGGTACGGAAGCGTGCCTGCCGCTGCCCGGTCCTGCCGGGCCGGCGGGCTGATCACCGCCGTTCGCGCGTGGTGACGCGGTTCTTACGCCCCTGCTCACGAGCGGTTCTTGCCGCCCTGCTCACGCCGGGCCGCGCCCACTCACTTCAGCCGGGCCACGGCCCACTTCGTCTCCTGGGCCAGCATCCCGAGGCTCCGCTGGGCGGACTTGCCCATTCCGGCGTGCAGGTCCCCGGCGACGGCCAGCGACTCCCGGGCGACGGGCGCGAGCCCCGCCCCGGCGGCGGCCAGAGCGAGTTCGAAGTGTTCGGCCGCGACCATCCGGCCCAGACCCAGCCGCCGCCACCCGCGCTCGGAACCCTCCGTGTCGAGGATCTCCGGGACCGGCCGCAGAGTCCGCCAGGCCGTGGGCAGGTCGCCGGTGCGCCGCTGGAGCTCGGCGAGCCTGCGGCAGGCCGTCCCCCGGTCACGGGGCCCGTCCGCCAGTGCGGCATACCCGGACTGGGCGCGGGCCGCCTGGCCGAGGTCGCCGAGCGCCTCCAGCTCGACACTCAGCACCCGCAGCAGATCGGCCTGTTCCCCGGTGGCGTCCAGGATGCGCAGCAGCGCGACCCGCGCATCCTCGGTCCGGCCCTGCCGCCTGGCCAGCCGTATCCAGGTCAACTCCGGCTCCCGCGCCGGATCCTCGCCCAGCTGCGAGCCGTCGGGCCCGCGCGCCCACTCCACGACGGCGCCGGGGTGCTCGGGTATCTCCGGCAGCCCCCACCGGACGGCCTGCGGCGCGGCGCGGGCGGCGCGCAGCAGCGGCAGATCCTCAGCGCTGCCGTGCAGAGCGACCAGCACGGCGGCGAGGCGCAGCTCCTCGCTGGTCCCCGCGCCGGCGGTCTCGGCCGCCAGCAGGTGGCGCAGCAGCGGCAGATCGCGGTCCTGCCGGTCGAACTGCGCCGCACGCAGCACCGTGGCGCGCCGCGCGATGTCGCCTGCCACCTCGGTCCACTGCGCCGTGTCGTCCCGGAGCCGGGCCAGATCCGCCAGACCGGGGCTCAGCACCGTCTCGCGCAGGGGCGGGCGCGGATGCGGGTCGAGCCGCGCACGGGCCCGGCCGCCGGCCGCGTCGAGCAGCAGGTGGTCCGGCTCGGTACGGAGCAGCGCCGTGTGCAGCCGGGCGAACAGCTCGGCGGGGGAGCGGTCGGGCAGGCCCAGTGCCCCGCGCAGTGCGGCCCGCCGGGCGTCGAGATCCGGCAGCGACTCCCGTATCGCCTCCTCCGACGCGGCCACCGCGGCCGGCAGCCGCGCCTCGGCGTCGGCGGGGGACAGGTGCACCAGACCGTGCCACCCGGGCAGTCCGACCGTCAGCTCCAGCGCCTCGTCGGCGCTCGCGGCGACGAGCCCGGCCGCGCCGTCGGCCGAGGCGTACAGCACGGGCCCCCCGCCGCACACGAAGTACGTACCGCCCGTGCCGTCCCCGGCCACCGCCTCCAGCGGGGCACCCGACGCCAGCCGGACCGCCGCGCCGTGCGCCGCCCCGGCCAGGTCGAAACCGAAGGGGCGCGCGGCCGCTTCGGCCAGCTCCGGCCGGTCCCCGAGGAGACCGATGGCACGTCCGTAAACCGTCATACGGGAAACGTAACAGCCATGTCCGACATGACTCCCACGCCGGTTGCACGAGGTCCCGGGCCCGTGGGACACGCCGGCCCGTGGGACATGCCAGGAAGGCCAACGGCAGAGGCGTTCCGCGTATCACTCGCGCCGGGGGCGACCGCGTGGAGAGAGAATGACCGCCATGACTCCGCAGCACCTCATCGACCGTGCCCGGCTGCTCGCCGGGGCCGGGCACCGGCGGATCCTCGGCATCGCGGGGCCACCGGGCGCCGGGAAGTCCACCCTCGCCGCCGGTCTCGCCGACGCGCTCGGGCCGAGCGCCGTCGTGGTCCCGATGGACGGCTTCCACCTCGCCGGGGCCGAACTGCGCCGCCTCGGCCGCGCCGACCGCAAGGGCGCCCCCGACACCTTCGACGAGGCCGGGTACGCGGCCCTGCTGGCCCGGCTGCGTACGCCCGGCAGCGACGTGGTGTACGCGCCCGCCTTCGACCGCGCGCTGGAGGAGCCCGTCGCGGGGTCCGTGCCGGTCGCCCCCGGTGTCCCGCTCGTGATCACCGAGGGGAACTACCTGCTGCACTGGCCGCGGGTGCGGGCCCTGCTCGACGAGGCCTGGTTCATCGGTCCGGAGAGCCCCGGGGGTCCTGCGGACGCCGCACGCGTCCGCAGGCTCGTCGAGCGTCACATCCGGCACGGCAGGAGCCGCGCGGAGGCCGAGCGCTGGGTGCACCGGTCCGACGAGGCCAACGCCCGGCTGATCGAGCAGACCAGGGACCGGGCCGGTCTGGTCGTGCCGTACCCCTGAACACCGCGTCCCGGGCCGCCGCCTCACTCGGCGTCGCGTCCGCGGGCGCGGCCCGGCAGGATGGGGCCATGTCCTCCGAACCCGTACCGTTCACCGCCGACGACTACCGCGCCCGTATGGCCCGTGCCGCTCGGAGCGCGGCGGAGGCCGGACTCGCCGGAGTGCTGGTCGCACCCGGCCCCGACCTCGTCCACCTCACCGGCTACCGGCCGACCGCCGCCACCGAGCGGATGACACTGCTGGTCATCACGGCCGGGCAGGACCCGGTTCTCGTCGTACCGGCGCTTGAGGCCGCGGACGCCGAGCACGCCGTCGGCGCCCCCGCGCTCACCCTCCTGGACTGGACGGACGGGAAGGATCCGTACGGCATCGCCGCCGCGCTCCTCAGCCCGGACGGCCGCTTCGCGGTCAGCGACAACGGCTGGGCGATGCATCTGCTCGGGCTCCAGCGCGCCCTGCCCGACAGCTCGTACCTGTCGCTGACGGAGGCCCTGCCGATGCTGCGCGCGGTGAAGGACGCGCCCGAGCTGGCCCGGCTCGAAGCGGCGGGCGCCGCGGCCGACGCGGCGTACGAGGAGATCCTCACGGTCCGTTTCTCCGGGCGCAGGGAGACCGACGTCGCAGCCGATCTGGCCGCGCTGCTGCGGCAGTTCGGTCACTCCCAGGTGGACTTCACGGTCGTCGGTTCGGGCCCCAACGGCGCCAACCCGCACCACGAGGCGGGCGAACGGGTCATCGGGACCGGCGACATGGTCGTCCTGGACTTCGGCGGCCTCAAGGACGGGTACGGCTCGGACACCTCCCGCACCGTCCACGTCGGCGCCCCGGGCGCCGAGGAGCAGCGGGTGCACGACATCGTCCGTGCGGCGCAGGACGCGGGCTGCCGGGCGGTGCGTCCCGGGATCGCCTGCCAGGAGATCGACCGGGTGGCGCGCGCCGTCATCACCGACGCCGGGTACGGCGAGCGCTTCATCCACCGCACCGGCCACGGCATCGGGGTCACCACGCATGAGCCCCCGTACATGATCGAGGGCGAGGAGCAGCCGCTGGTGCCCGGTATGTGCTTCTCCGTCGAGCCGGGCATCTACCTGCCCGGCCGTTTCGGCGTCCGGATCGAGGACATCGTCACCGTCACCGAGGACGGCGGACGGCGGCTGAACACCACCCGGCGTGAGCTGGCCGTCGTCGAGTGACCGCCCGGCCCGCCCCGGTCACCTCACCCGTGGCGGGCTCCTACGCATCCGCCAGCACGACACACGATTCCGGCGGCAGCAGCAACAGCCCGTCGGCGCCCGGCGGCCGGACCGGCTCCCAGGAGGCCAGGGTCCGGCTGCCGCGCCCGTTCAGCGGGATCCGCGCCGGTTCGTCGCCGAGGTTGACCGCGATCCGCAGATCGCCCCTGCGGAGCGCCAGCCACCGTGCCGCCTCGTCGTACGCCACCTTGACCGCGGCCAGATCCGCGTCGACCAGGTCGGGGCAGGTGCGGCGCAGCGTGATCAGCTCGCGGTACCAGGCGAGCAGCCGCGAGTGGTGGCCGCCGTCCAGCTCACCCCAGTTCAGACAGGACCGCTCCCTGGTGGCGGGAGACTGGGGGTCGGGGATGTCCCCCTCCGCCCAGCCGTGCTCGGCGAACTCCCGCCGCCGCCCGTTCCGTACGGCCTCCGCCAGATCCGGGTCGGTGTGGTCGGTGAAGAACTGCCACGGGGTGCCCGCCCCCCACTCCTCGCCCATGAACAGCATCGGTACGGACGGCGCGGTGAGCACCAGGGTCGCCGCGCACGCCAGCAGGCCGGGCGACAGGGACGCCGAGAGGCGGTCGCCGAGCGCCCTGTTGCCGATCTGGTCGTGGGTCTGCGCGAAGCCGACGAAGCGGTGCGCGGGCGTCGACGCACGGTGCACGGGCCGGCCGTGGGTCCGGCCGCGGAACGTCGAGTACGTGCCGTCGTGGAAGAAGACGCGGGTGAGCGTCTTGGCCAGGGCGGCCAGCGGCTCCCGGGCGAAGTCCGCGTAGTACCCCTGGGACTCACCGGTCAGGGCGGTGTGCAGGGCGTGGTGGAAGTCGTCGTTCCACTGGGCGTGCACACCGAGACCGCCCGCCGCGCGGGGGGCCGTCGTCCGCGGATCGCAGAGATCCGACTCCGCGATCAGGAAGAGCGGCCGCCCGAGACCGGCCGAGAGCGCGTCGGTCGCGGCGGACAGCTCCTCCAGGAAGGTCAGCGCCCGCCCGTCGGCGAGTGCGTGGACGGCGTCCAGGCGCAGTCCGTCGATCCGGTAGTCGCGCAGCCAGGCCAGCGCGCTCCCCAGCAGATACGCCCGGACCTCGTCGGACCCGGGTGCGTCCAGGTTCACCGCGGAGCCCCACGGCGTGTGGTGGGTGTCGGTGAAGTACGGCCCGTAGGAGGGCAGATGGTTGCCGGACGGGCCCAGGTGGTTGTGGACCACGTCCAGGACGACCCCGAGCCCCCGCTCGTGAGCCGCGTCGACGAAGCGCTTCAGCCCCTCGGGGCCGCCGTACGGTTCGTGCACCGCCCACAGCGAGACCCCCTCGTACCCCCAGCCGTGCCGGCCGGGGAAGGGGCAGACCGGCATCAGCTCCACATGGGTGACCCCCAGCGCGGCCAGATGGTCCAGCCGCCCGGCCGCCGCGTCGAAGGTGCCCTCCGGGGTGTACGTGCCGATGTGCAGCTCGTACAGGACGGCGCCCGGCAGCGCGCGGCCCGGCCACTCCTGGCGCCACTGGTACGCGTCGTGCGCGACGACGGCGCTCAGCCCGTCGGGTCCTGCGGGCTGACGGCGCGAGCGCGGGTCGGGCAGCACAGGGCCGCCGTCGAGCCGGAAGCCGTAGTGGTCGCCGCCCGCCGCGTCCGCGGTGACGGCCCACCAGCCGTCCCGCAGCGGATCGGGCTCCATGGCCAGCTCCCGTCCGGCCAGCTCCAGCATGACTTCGCTCTTCTCCGGTGCCCATACATCGAACAGCACAGCATCCCCTAGGGCCACTCGTCGGATCATGTCGTCGGGACCGCCATCGGCCGGCAGGCTCTCATCTTGACAAGATCAGGGGCTGGAGCGAGCGCACTCGGGCCATTAGGGTCGCGAGCCATGAGGATTCCGCCGCTGCCCGCCTTCCCGCCCGGTTTCCTGTGGGGCGCCTCCGCTTCCGCCTTCCAGACCGAGGGAGCGGCGGGCACCGACGGCAAGGGCCCGTCCGGCTGGGACGTCTTCGCCGCCCGGCCGGGCCGTATCAAGGACGGTGCCGACGGCTCGCGCGGCACCGGCTTCTACGAGCACTACCGCGAGGACGTGGCGCTGCTCGCCGGGCTCGGCGCCGGAGCCTTCCGCTTCTCGGTGAGCTGGCCGCGCGTCGTCCCGGACGGCTCGGGCGCCCTCAACCCGGCGGGTCTCGACTTCTACGACCGGCTCGTCGACGAACTGTGCGGCCGGGGCATCACCCCCGCGCCGACGCTCTACCACTGGGACACCCCGCTCGCGCTCGAACGGGACGGCGGCTGGCTCAACCGTGACACCGCGTACCGCTTCGCCGACTACGCGGGGGCCGTCGCCGAACGTCTCGCCGACCGGGTCCCGATGTGGATCACCATCAACGAACCGGCCGAGGTGACGCTCCTCGGCTACGCGCTGGGCGAGCACGCCCCCGGCAGGAAGCTGCTCTTCGACGCGCTGCCCGCCGCCCACCACCAACTGCTCGCGCACGGCCTCGCCGTCGGAGCGCTGCGCGCGGCCGGGGCCTCCGCCGTCGGGATCGCCGTCTCGCACACTCCGGTCTGGACGGCGGGCGAGAGCGAGGAGGACCGGTTCGGGGCCGGGCTCTACGACACGCTCTCCAACTGGCTGTTCGCCGACCCGCTCCTCACCGGCGCCTACCCCGACGAGAACTTCGCGGCCCTGATGCCGGGACCGGTCGCCGACGACCTGGAGACCATCTCGGCCCCGCTCGACTGGTACGGGGTCAACTACTACAACCCCACCCTCGTCGGCGCGCCCGCCCCGCAGGCCCTCGACACCTTCGCCGGGTTCGACATACCTCCCGAACTGCCCTTCGGCATACGGGAGATAGCCGGGTACGACCGCACCGACTTCGGCTGGCCGGTGGTCCCCGACGGGCTGCGCGACATGCTGATCCAGCTGGAGAACCGGTACGGCGACCGGCTGCCACCGCTCTACATCACCGAGAACGGCTGCAGCTACGACGGTCTGCGGGACGCCCGCAGGATCGACTTCCTCGACGGCCATCTGCGCGCCCTGCACGCGGCCATGGACGAGGGGGTCGACGTCCGCGGCTACTTCACCTGGTCGCTCACCGACAACTTCGAGTGGATCGAGGGGAACGCCCAACGGTTCGGCCTGGTCCACGTGGACTACGAGACGATGGTGCGCACCCCGAAGGACTCCTACCGGTGGTACCGCGAGGTGATCCGCAGTTCACAGGCCGGACTCCCTTACGAACACCCCCCGCGATGATCAATACTTCAACCATGCTCGCTCCGTGGTGGCAAGAGGCTCAGCTGGGGATCTTCGTGCACTGGACGCCCGCGTCCGTGCCGGGATGGGCCCCGCCGTACGACGCCGCCGGGCGCTCGCACCTCGGCTGGACCTCGTACGGCGAGTGGTACGAGAACTCCCTGCGCTTCCCCGGCAGCCCGGTCTCCGCACACCACAGGGAGACGTACGGCAACCGCCCGTACACGGCGTTCGGCGGCGACTTCGCGGACGCGCTGAGCGGCTGGGACCCGGCGGACTGGGCACGCCGCTTCCGCGCGGCCGGGGCCCGCTACGCGGTCCTCGTCACCAAGCACCACGACGGCTACTGCCTCTGGCCGTCCGAGGTCCGCAACCCCCACCGCCCCGGCTGGCACACCCCGCGCGACGTCGTCGGTGAATTCGCCGAAGCGGTCAGGGCCGAGGGGCTGCGCTTCGGTGTCTACTACTCCGGTGGCCTCGACTGGACGTTCCAGCCGCGCCCCATCGCGACCGGCGCCGACACCGTCGCCGCCGTCCCGCGCGGCGCCTACCCGGCCTACGCGGACGCCCAGTTGCGCGAGCTGATCAGGCGCTACCACCCGGACATCCTCTGGAACGACATCGCCTGGCCCGCGGGGCGCGCCGGGATCCGGAGCCTGGTGGAGTACTACCGGTTCACCGTCCCGCACGGCGTCGTCAACGACCGGCTCTACCCGTACACCCCGCTGTGGCGGGCGCTGCGGGTGCCCGGACTGCGGGCCGCGTACAACAGCTGGGAGCGCCGCACGGTCGTCAGCGACGAGGGCTTCGTGCCCAAGAAGCCGCCGTACTACGACTTCAGGACACCGGAGTACTCCCGCTACACCGGCCCCGACCCCTTCGAGATCACCCGCGGCATCGACCACAGCTTCGGCTACAACCGGAACTCGGGCGAGGACTCCTTCATCGGCCGTGAGGCGCTCGCGTCGCTGCTGGGGACGGTCCGGTCCGACGGCGGCAACCTGCTGCTCAACGTCGGCCCGCGCGGCGAGGACGCCGCGATCCCGCCCGAGCAGCAGCGCCGCCTGGACTGGCTCGGTGAGGCGGCCGGGGCAGGCTCCGCCGCATAGGACACCACCGCGAGCGGGGGCCGCGCCGACCCGCTTGCCGGTTTGGGCCGTTCAGTCCCACACCATGTTGACCGACCGCTCGAAGTTCGTGTAGCCCGCCCGCTCGAAGGCCCGCGCCATCGGGACGTTGCCGACGTCCGTCGACGCGCGGATGCGCGGCACGTCCAGGCCGGCGAGGATCCTGGTCCCCTCGGCGAGGATCTCGTCGATGTACCCGCGTCCCCGGTGGCCGGGCAGTACGCCGATGTACGCGATGACGGCGTTGTAGTTGTTGCGCGCGGGGAGCACGAAACCGACCGGATCCCCGTCCGGCAGCTCCGCGATCCGCCACCAGCCGTCCGGGCTCCGGTAGCGCACCAGCTCCTCGTCGTACTGCTCCTCGGCCACCTCGCGCGGAGTCGGCCCGGACTCCATGGACGCCCGGGTGTGCGCGTCGAGCGTGCCCTCGGCGACCAGGGTCATCAGGGAGACCAGATCCTCCCGGTCGCGCACCGCACGGAACGCCAGCCTGCCGCCGGGCACCGCAGCGGCCGCCGCTCCGGGGGTCCACTCCAGCCGCAGCCGCTCGACCAGCAGCCGCGCCCCGGTCCGCTCCACGGCCCGCATCCGCGCCTCGACCACATCGCGGGCCACCGGGTCCGTGCGCCAGTCCGGCGGGACGAATCGGCCGTACTCGGGCCGCTCCGACCCGGCCGGGAAGAGCCGCGCCATCGCCGTCTCCAGCAGCCGCACACCGGTCTCGCCGCGCTCCGGCTCGGGCAGGCTGTCGTCCAGATCGAAGAAGTCGAGGGTGTACGGGGCGCCGCCGGGCGCGGGGGCCCACCAGGCGGCCCGCGCCAGTACGCGGTCGCCCCGCAGCGCCACCCACATCCACTCGGGGCGGCGCAGACCGCCCGCGAGGTCGTCGGCGAGTTCGTGGTCGAGGGCATAGGACAGCGTGCTGAAGAGGGCCAGCTCGTCCGGCCCGTTCAACGGGCGGATCACCAGCTCGTGGCCGTGCGGCTGTCCGGGCAAATCGGCTCCTGGGAGGGGGAGATGTCCGCAGACCGTAACAATCGGCGTCCGGCCCGGTCACATGGATATCGGAATCCCGGGGACGCCTGGACACCTCGATCGGGTCCGGCCGACAATCAACCCTGTGACGTCCTCCTCAGAGTCCCCGGCGCCCGCCTATGAGCCGCACACGGCCCCTGTCCGGCTCTCCGACGCCGAGCGCGACCGGGCGCTCGATGTGCTCAAGGAGGGCGCGGTCCGGGGCAGGCTCTCCCACGACACCTTCATGCGCCGGACGGAACTGGCCCTGGCCGCCCGCAGGTCCGACGAACTGGCCGCGCTCACCGCGGACCTGGAGAGCGGGACCGACTGGTCGCAGCGGCTGCTGCGCGCGGTGGGCCAGGTGTCGGCCTTCCCCGGCCGGATGCGCAGGGCCTGGGCCGCCGAGCGCCTGCCGAAACTGCTGCTGCCCGCACCCGCCCCGTACCCGCTGCGCATCGGCCGCGACCCGGCCAACGGCCTGCGGCTGAACCACGAGACGGTGTCGCGGATGCACGCCGAGCTCGGCGTGCGGGCCGGGGTGTGGGTGCTGCGCGACCTCGGCTCGGCCAACGGGACGACGGTCAACGGACACCGGGTCACCGGCGCGGTCGTCGTACGGGACGGCGACTCGGTCGGCTTCGGGCGCATGCACTTCCGGCTCTCGTCCCGGTGAGCCTCCGGCGGCTCATCCCGCTGTCCCCGCTGTCGGCACGACCCGCCTGAGCAGTGCCACCGGCCGTACGGCGAACAACTCGCTCAGGGCGACCCGTCCGGTGAACTCCCGCTCGGGTGCCAGCAGATCGAGCCACACCCCGGCGGGCAGCGGCAGTTCCGTGTCCCGCCAGCCGCCCTCCTGTTCGAGCCGCAGCGACAGCCGGGTCACCGCGGTGACGGCCTCGCCCGAACGGCAGAAGGCCAGGCAGTGGGAGGCGGCAAGGCCCTCCGCCGTCAGCGGTGTGTACGTCCCCGACTCGCCGAAGACATCCGGGCAGTCGCGGCGCAGCAGCAGCGCGGTGGTCGTCAGCGCCAGCTTCTCGTCCGACGGGTCGACGGGCACGGGCGGCCTGCGGTTGTCCGGGTCCACCAGCGCGATGTACGTGCCCTCCGTGCCCTGATAGACGTCGGGCACACCGGGCATCGTCAGGTGGACCAGCGCGGCACCGAGCACATTGGCCCGTACGTACGGGCCGAGCTCGCGGGCGAAGGCGGCGACCGCCGACTGCGCGGGACCCGCGGGCCCCGCCGCCGTGAAGTCCTCGACCGCCTGCTCGTACACCTCGTCCTGCTCGGTCCAGCTGGTGCGCAGGCCCGCCTCGCGGACGGACTTCAGCAGTGCGGGGCCGAGCCGGTCCCGGTCGGGCAGCCCGAAGCCGAACGCGGTCTGCCACGCCACCCAGGCCAGCTGCGGATCGGGCGCCGGAGTGGTCAGCCGCCCCAGCAGGGCCGCCCACTGCTCCGGGCACTCCGTGAGGACCGCGATCCGCGCCCGGACGTCCGCGCTGCGCTTGGTGTCGTGCGTGGTCAGTACCGTCCCGCCGGCCGGCCAGTCGCGGGCCGTCTGCGCGCAGAACGCGTGGAACCGTGCCGGGCCGACCGCGGGCGCCCCCGGGTCGCCGCCCACCTCGCCGGCCGACACCAGCGGCGTGTACCGGTAGAAGGCGGTATCCTCCACGGACTTGGCGCGCAGCGCCGACGCGGTCTGGGCGAACCGCGCGCAGAAGGCGGCCCGGTCGGGGCCGCCGCCCAGCCTGCCGAGCGCCAGATCCCGTACGACGCCGACGGCCGCCGACTCCTCCGGCACGGTGAACGACGCGGCGGCCTGCCGTACCGTCTCCGGACCGAGCGTGGCCTCCGCGGCGTCGGGGGCCGGTCCGCCCGCGGTCGCGTACGGCCGGTAGACGGGCATCCGTACCAGCAGTTCGCACAGCGCGGCCCGCAGGGCCCAGGGCGCGTGGTCGCGCAGTGCCGGGTCGGCCGCGCAGATCCGCTCCGCGGTGCGGACCAGGAACGCGGTCTCGGCCGCCAGCTCATGCGTGATGACCTTGTACGCGGCCCGGCGGACCGTCGCCTCCCAGTACCCGCCCCGGTCGCCCGGGGGGCCCGCGTAGTCCCGGTAGCGGCGGACCAGGTCGTCGGCGCCCGCCGGGTCGGTGAACAGGCCGTCGATCCGGTGCAGCGCGTCGTATCCGGTGGTCCCCGCGACCGCCCAGTCGGCGGGCAGCCGCTCGTCGCCGGTGAGGATCTTCTCGACGACCGTCCAGCGGCCGCCCGTCGCCTCGCCGAGCCGCCGCAGATAGGCGCCGGGATCGGCGAGTCCGTCCGGGTGGTCGATCCGCAGCCCCTCGATGACGCCGTCGTCCATCAGCTCCAGGATCTTGGCGTGGGTGGCGTCGAAGACCACCGGGTCCTCGACGCGCACCCCGATCAGGTCGGAGATGGTGAAGAAGCGGCGGTAGTTGAGCTCGGTGCGGGCGAGCCGCCACCAGGTGAGCCGGTACCACTGGGCGTCGAGCAGCTCGGGCAGCGGCAGTTCCGCCGTGCCCTCGCGCAGCGGGAAGGCGTGGTCGTAGTAGCGCAGCACGTCGCCGTCGACCCGCAGCCGCCCCAGCTCGTCGCCGAGCCGGTGGCCCAGCACGGGCAGCAGCACCTTGCCGCCGCCCGACTCCCAGTCGATGTCGAACCAGCGCGCGTACGGCGAGACCGGCCCCTCGCGGAGCACCTCCCACAGCGGCCGGTTGAACCGGGGGGCCGCCGCCATGTGGTTCGGCACGATGTCCACGACGAGGCCGAGCCCGTGTGTCCCGGCGGTGTGCGCCAGCGCACGCAGCCCGGCCTCGCCGCCCAGCTCCTCGCGGACCCGGGTGTGGTCCACGACGTCGTAGCCGTGGGTGGAGCCGGGGACGGCGTCCAGCACCGGCGACAGATGGAGGTGCGAGACACCGAGGGCCGCCAGATACGGCACCGCCGCCTCGGCGGCCGAGAACGGGAACTCCGGCTGGATCTGGAGCCGGTACGTCGCAGTGGGCGTCATGGGAACCTACGTACCCCGTTTCGCCGGCTCCCTGTCACCCCGCGGCCCGTCAGGCCGGCCGTTTCAGCACGGTCAGGCTCCGTCCGATCAGGGCCAGCCGGTCGCCGGCGTCCACCTTCGGGCCCGGCCCCGGCGGCACACCGTCCTCATGAGCCGTGTCCACGACGACCTCCCACTGCCTGCCGTGGTTCACCGGCACCAGGAACTCGATCTCCTCCGCGCTCGCGTTGAACATCAGCAGGAACGAGTCGTCGGCGATGCGTTCGCCGCGGGTCCCCGGCTCCGAGATGGCGTTCCCGTTCAGGAAGACCGACAGGGCCTTGGCGTGCGCCGCCTGCCAGTCGCGCTGGACCATCTCCTCGCCCTCCGGGGTGAACCAGGCGATGTCGGACAGGTCGTCGTGGGTGCCCTCCACCGGGCGGCCGTGGAAGAAGCGCCGCCGCCGGAAGACCGGATGCTCGCGGCGCAGCGCCACCATCGCCCGGGTGAAGGCCAGCAGGGTGCTGCTCCCGCGCGGACTCCCCTGGCCGGAGCTGCCCTGTTCGGAGCCGTCCGGCTCCGCCCCGGCGGCCTCCGGGTCGGGCCAGTGCACCCAGGCCAGCTCGCTGTCCTGGCAGTACGCGTTGTTGTTTCCCTGCTGCGTACGGCCGAACTCGTCGCCGTGGCTCAGCATCGGCACGCCCTGCGAGAGCAGCAGGGTGGCCATGAAGTTCCGCATCTGGCGGTCCCTCAGCTCCAGTACACCGGGGTCGTCGGTGTCGCCCTCGGCGCCGCAGTTCCACGACCGGTTGTGGCTCTCGCCGTCCTGGTTGTTCTCACCGTTCGCCTCGTTGTGCTTGTCGTTGTACGCCACCAGGTCGTGCAGCGTGAACCCGTCGTGGCAGGTGGTGAAGTTGATCGAGGCGAGCGGGCGCCGCCCGTCGTCCTGGTACAGGTCCGACGAGCCGGTCAGCCGCCCGGCGAACTCCGCGAGCGTGCGGGGCTCGCCCCGCCACAGGTCCCGTACGGTGTCGCGGTACTTGCCGTTCCACTCGGTCCACAGCGGCGGGAAGTTCCCCACCTGGTAGCCGCCCTCGCCGACGTCCCACGGCTCGGCGATCAGCTTCACCTGGGAGACCACCGGGTCCTGCTGCACCAGGTCGAAGAAGGACGACAACCGGTCCACCTCGTGGAACTGCCGGGCCAGGGTCGCCGCCAGGTCGAAGCGGAAACCGTCGATGTGCATCTCGGTCACCCAGTAGCGCAGCGAGTCCATGATCAGCTGGAGCACGTGCGGGGAGCGCATCAGCAGGCTGTTGCCGGTGCCCGTGGTGTCCATGTAGTAGCGCGGATCGTCCGTCAGCCGGTAGTAGGAGGCGTTGTCCAGGCCGCGGAAGGACAGTGTCGGGCCCAGGTGGTTGCCCTCGGCCGTGTGGTTGTAGACCACGTCGAGAATGACCTCGATCCCGGCCTCGTGCAGTGCCCGTACCGCCTGCTTGAATTCGAGCACCTGTTCACCGCGGTCGCCCCAGGAGGCGTACGTGTTGTGCGGGGCGAAGAACCCGATGGTGTTGTAGCCCCAGTAGTTCGAGAGCCCGTTGTCCGCCAGCCGGTGATCGTTCACGAACTGGTGAACGGGCATCAGCTCCAGCGCCGTGACGCCCAGTCCGGTCAGGTGCTCGATGACCGCCGGATGCGCCAGCGCCGCGTACGTCCCGCGCATCTCGTCGGGGAGCGCCGGATGGAGCATGGTCAGGCCCTTCACATGGGCCTCGTAGAGCACGGTCTCGTGGTACGGGGTGCGCGGCAGCCGGTCGTCGCCCCAGTCGAAGTAGGGGTTGACCACCACCGAGGTCATGGTGTGCGGAGCGGAGTCCAGGTCGTTGCGCGAGTTCTGCCGGCCGAAGTGGTAGCCGTACACCGACTCGTCCCATTTGACCTCGCCGCTCACCGCCTTGGCGTACGGATCGAGGAGCAGCTTCGCCGAATTGCAGCGCTGCCCGCTCTCGGGCGCGTAGGGGCCGTGCACCCGGAACCCGTACCGCTGGCCCGGCATGATGCCGGGCAGATAGGCGTGGCGCACGAAGGCGTCCGTCTCTCTCAGCTCCACCGCCGTCTCTGAGCCGTCGTCGTGCAGCAGGCACAACTCGATTCGGTCGGCGGCCTCCGAAAAGACCGCGAAATTGGTCCCGGCGCCGTCGTACGTGGCACCGAGCGGGTATGTCTGTCCCGGCCAGACCTGCATGGGCACGACTCTTCCACATCCGGCGCCGAGTCACGCGTGTCAGCGCGTCCTCGCCACGAACCACTATGAATCCCCTCACTCGGCCCCCTGCTGTCACGGAGAACGGTCACCACGAATAAGGGAGTTGGGAAAGGAGCCTGTGCATCCGGCTGCACCGGCTCCCGCGCGCGGAGTACCCTTCCTTGATCGTTGCAGGGGGACTGAAAGGCGGTACGCGGGTGGGCTCGGGAGGGCTGGAGCTGCCCCCAGGTGACCCGGGTCACGACGGGGGCTCCACAGGTGTCCCACCCGGGGCGGTCTCCCTGGCGCGGCCCATGGAGATCGGGGCGGAACTCGACTGGGACGCCGGCGCCTGGAACGAGGTGCGGACCCGTGCGCAGCGCGCCGGGCGCGCCTACATCTGGCTGAACCTGGTGGAACAGCGGCTCCGCGCGGTGGTGGCCGCCGTGCTGCGCCCCATCTACGAACCGGTGCACGCCGACGACTGGGTGGTCGCGGCCGCGGGCCCGGCCGGGCAGGAGTGGGTGCAGCGCGCCGTGGCCGTACGGGAGGTCTCGCGCCGCAAGGGGTATCTGCTCGACCCGGCCGACGACAACGTCCTGAGCTTCCTCACCCTGCCGCAGCTGCGGGAGCTGATGGTCCAGCACTGGCCGTGCTTCGAGCCGTACTACGACGACCGGCGCGACGTGGAACTGGCCCTGGACGAGCTGGAGGTCACCCGCAATGTGGTCTCCCGCAACCGCGCTTTGTCCGAGGCGGTGCTGGCCCAGGCGGAACGGGCCTCGTCGCGGCTGCTGAACATCCTGGGCGCCGGGTCGGGCGCGCCGTCCGCCGACCGGCTCCCGGTGGACGCGGTCGAGGACCTGGTGGGGGACCGGTACGCGGACGTCATCGGCGTCCACCCGGACCGTGTGCGGCTCCAGCGGCAGATCCCCGCCGAGGACCTGTTCGGCGGGGCACGCCGGCTCGACGCGATAGGGATAGGCCTGAACCTCCTCGTCCAGAACTTCTCGGGTCGCCGGCTGGTCCGGCTGGCCGAGTCGGGGTGCCGGGTCCGGCTGCTCTTCCTCAACCCCGCCAGCAGCGCCGTCAAGCGGCGTGAGCGGGAACTGGGACTCAAGAAGGGTGAACTGAGCCGGGCGGTGGAGACGAACATCCTGCACATGCGCCGGGTGCGGTCCCGGCTCCGGGACCCGGGGGCCTTCGAGATCCATGTGTTCGACGAGACGCCGCGCTTCATGGCCTGTCTGGTCGACGGTGACGGAGCGGACGGTATCGCGGTCGTCCAGTCGTATCTGCGCAGGGCGCGCGGGATGGAGGCGCCGGTCCTGGTGCTCCGGGGCGGCGGTCGCGCGGTGGTCCGGCACGGACAGGACTCGGAACACGGCCTCTTCGAGACGTACCGGGACGAGTTCGAGTCCGTGTGGGGAGACTCGCGGCCGGTTTCCTGACCGGGCCTCACCGCGAGTGCATCCCCTCTTCGGGGGTACGGGGTCCGACATCAGGATCGGACGTCGGGATCGACGGTCGTGATCGGGACGCCGTAGCGAGCAGATCGAGGGGTCATGGAGATTTCAGGCATCATCAGCGCGATCGTGATCGGCATCATCATCGGGGTGCTCGGACGGCTCGTCGTGCCGGGACGCCAGCGCATCGGCATTCTGCTGACGATCGTGGTCGGCATCGTGGCCGCCTTCGTCGGTGCGTTCATCGCCCATGCCGTCGGAGTGGACGACACCAAGGGCGTCGACTGGATCGAGTGGCTCATCCAGATCGCTCTCGCCGCCGTGGGTGTCGCCGCGCTCGACCGTTCCAGGGGACGCCGCTGATCCGGTGACCGGGGGGCCGGACCCGATGTCAGTGGCGCGTGCGAGGGTGGTCACCACTTGGGGGACGTACCACGAAGGAGGGCCGCCATGAGCTGGCACCGGGGACCACTGGTCGGCTTCGACCTGGAGACGACGGGGACCGACGTCGAGACCGACCGCATCGTGACGGCGGCGGTCGTGCGGCTGGACGCGGACGGTGGCATCGGCGAGCAGCGCACCTGGCTGATCGACCCCGGGGTGGTGATACCCGAGCAGGCGGCGGCGATCCACGGCATCTCGACGGACCACGCCCGCGAGCACGGCGCGCGGGCGGCGTCCGCAGTCGAGGAGATCGCTCACACGGTGGCCGGGGTGCTGCGCTCGGGCGTGCCGCTGGTGGTGATGAACGCGCGGTACGACCTGTCGCTCCTGGACCGTGAGTGCCGGCGCCACGGGGTGGCGTCGGTCAGCGAGCGGCTCGGCACCGTGCCGTCGCCCGTCATCGATCCGCTGGTGATCGACAAACACGTCGACAAGTACCGCAGGGGCAAGCGCGCCCTCCAGGCGCTGTGCTCCTACTACGGGGTGGCGCTCGACGCCGCGCACGACGCGAGCGCGGACGCGGTGGCCGCCGCCCGGGTGGTGCGCCGCATGGGGGAGATGCACCAGCCTGTCGGGGCGATGCCGCTGGCGGACCTGCACGGCCTCCAGGTGCGTGCGGCAGCCGAGCAGTCGGCTTCGCTGCAGGCCTATCTGCGGCGCACCGCGAATCCGGCCGCGGTCGTCGAGGCGGCCTGGCCGGTCATTCCCCGGAGCCGGTGACACTCCCGCCGCGCCGGACCTTCACCGGGTCAGGTCCCGCGCCCCGCGGACGAGATGGGGTTGCCCCGACGCTGCCCGGCGCGGACGATGCCGTGCTGTGACGAGTACTCAGACCGCCTGGGCACCCCGCAGGACACCGCGCACCTGGTGGACTTCCTCTGTTCTCCGCAGGGCTGTTGGGTCAACGGTCAGTTGCTGATGAGCAACGGCGGACTCGCCTGACCCCGCGGGCTCCCGGTGTCGCCCGTGGTGCCCGCTAGAACGGATACCAGCGGACCCCGGGGTCGTTCTCGCGCAGTGACGTCACCCTGCGGCGGAACTCGTCGAGTGCCCGGGGATTGACCGGGGCGTGCTGGGCGACCCAGGCGCAGCTCGCCGTCTCGCGGGCGCCGCGCAGGACCGCGCAGCCCTCCCATTCGCGGACGTCCCAGCCGTAGGCGCGGACGAAGGAGTCGTACGCCTCCGGGGGCAGCCCGTAGCGGTCCCGGGAGAGGGCCATGACCACCAGGTCGTGCTCCCGCAGATCCGACGAGAAGGTCTCCAGATCGACCAGGACCGGTCCCTCCGGGGCGATGTGGACGTTGCGGGGGAGCGCGTCGCCGTGGATCGGGCCCGGGGGCAGCCGGGGTGTCAGCGCGGCCGCCGCCGAGGCGAAGCCGTCGCGGCGCTCGCGGAGGTAGTCCGCGTCCGCCGGGTCGACGGCGTCCCCCGCGAGCCGCAGCCAGCGCTCGACCCCGCCCAGGAGTTCACGCCGGGGGAGTGCGAACGCCGGCGCGGGCAGGGCGTGGACGGAGCGCAGCAGCGCCGCCAGGTCCGCGGGCTCCGCCGGGCGGACCGCGTCCGGGAGCCGGTGCCAGAGCGTGACCGGATGCCCGTCGGCCAGCCGGGGCGACGGCTCTGCGGCGCGCACCGCGGGGATGCCCGCTTCCGCGAGCCAGCCCGCCACCGACAGTTCGCGCTCCGCGCGCTCCAGCAGCTCCGGGGCCCTGCCCACCTTGATGACGAGCCCGCCGTCCGCGAAGACCGCGTTCTCGCCCAGCGCCAGCATCTCGGCGTCCTGTGCCAGACCGGCCGTGCGCAGTATGTCCCGCGCCCTTGACTCGTCCATGTGGTGTCTCCCGCTCTCGTTGGAACGGGCCAAGTTTCGCATCCGCGCGGCCGGGACCCGGCATCCGAGGATGGTCCAGGGTCTCATCGAAAATAACTTGAACGAGACGTCTCGTCTCGCTTATCGTCATGGCATGACTTCACCGAAGCGTGCCCATATCGCCATGTTCTCCATCGCGGCCGCCGGGCACGTGAACCCGAGCATCGAAGTGATCCGGGAACTCGTCGCCCGCGGCCACCGCGTCACCTACGCGATCCCGGCGTCCTTCGCCGGGAAGGTCGCGGAGACCGGCGCCGAGCCCGTTGTCTACACATCGACTCTGCCCACCGACGACGACCCCGAGGCCTGGGGCACCGAGGTGATCGACAACATCGAGCCGTTCCTCCGCGATGCCATCGCCGCACTGCCGCAGCTGATCGAGGCGCACGAGGGCCCGGACGGCGTGGGCGTACCCGATCTGATCGTGCACGACATCACCTCGTACCCGGCGATCGTGCTGTCCCGCCGCTGGGGCATCCCGGACATCTCGCTCTCCCCGAACCTGGTCGCCTGGCAGGGGTACGAGCAGGAGGTCGGCGAGCCCATGGTCGCCGGGCTCATGGCGACCGAGCGGGGCCGGGCCTACTACGCGCGCTTCCACGCCTGGCTGGAGGAGAACGCAATCGACGAGCACCCCGACCCGTTCGTCGGCCGTCCCCGCCGCAGCATCGTCCTCATCCCGCGCGCGATGCAGCCCAACGGCGACCGGGTCGACGACAGCAGGTACACCTTCGTCGGCGCCTGCCAGGGCGACCGCAGGGACCAGGGGGACTGGCAGCGTCCGGCGGACGCCGAGAAGGTGCTGCTCGTCTCGCTCGGCTCGGCCTTCACCAAGCAGCCGGGCTTCTACCGCGAGTGCATCGCGGCCTTCGGCGACCTGCCCGGCTGGCACGTGGTGCTCCAGATCGGCCAGTACGTCGAGGTGTCCGAACTGGGCCCGGTCCCGGCCAACTTCGAGGTGGCGCGCTGGATCCCGCAGCTCGCCGTGCTCCGGCAGGCCGACGCCTTCATCACCCACGCGGGCGCGGGCGGCAGCCAGGAGGGGCTGGCCACCGCGACACCGATGGTCGCCGTCCCGCAGGCCGTGGACCAGTTCTCCAACGCGGACATGCTTCAGTCGCTGGGCGTGGCCCGGCACGTACCGATGGCCGACGCCACCGCGGCGACGCTGCGCGAAGCGGTGCTCGCCCTGGCCGGCGACCCGGAGGTCGCCCGGCGGCTGGCGGACATCGGCGCCGGGATGGCGACGGAAGGCGGCACCCGGCGCGCTGCCGACCTCATCGAGGCGGAACTGCCCGCACGGTAGGCCCCGTCGGGCGGCGCCCGCAGCAGCGAACGGAGACCGGGGCCGCCCCGCGGCAGCGGCCCCGGCAGGGGAGCGCGCCGTCTATGTTCGTCCCATGACGACCAGATACGCGGTACTGCTGCGCGGGATCAACGTGGGCGGCAACAGGAAGGTCCCGATGGCGGACCTCAGGGAACTGCTCACCGGACTCGGCCACGGCGACGTCCGTACGTACCTCAACAGCGGGAACGCCGTCTTCAGCAGCGGAACGGCCGACGAGGACAGGCTGGCGGCCGCAGTGGAGGAGGCCGTCGCGGACCGCTTCGGTTTCACGGTGGACTGCCTCGTCCGCAGCGGCGCCTATCTGCGGACCGTGGCCGACGGCTGCCCCTTCCGGACGGCCGGTCTCCAGGGCAAGCAGCTGCATGTCACCTATTTCTCCGGACCCGTGGAGCCCGATCGCTTCGCCGCCCTCGACCAGCAGGCTTATCTGCCGGAGGAGTTCAGGCTCGGCGACCGGGCTCTTTATCTGTACGCCCCGGACGGGCTCGGCCGCTCCAAGCTCGCGGAGGCCCTCAACAGGCGCGCCGTGGACAAGGGCATCACCGGCACCTCCCGCAACTGGAACACCGTGCTCAAACTGGCGGAGATGACCGGCGAGCGGTCCTGAGCCCGTGATCAGCCGTCAGTGCTGGGCCGCCCGCTCCGAACGGGCCGCCCAGCGGCCGTCCGTGCGGGTGATCCGCACCGGATGGTCGAAGCACTTGCTGACCTGGTCGGTGGTGAGCACCTCGTCGGCCGGCCCCGAGCCCAGGCACGCGCCACCGCGCAGCAGCATCGCGTGGGTCGTGGACGCGGGCAGCTCCTCCAGATGGTGGGTGACCAGGATCGTCGCCAGCTCGGGGTGCTCGGCGCGCAGCTCGTCCAGGCTGGTCAGCAGCTGCTCACGGGCGGCCAGGTCGAGTCCGGTGGCCGGCTCGTCGAGCAGGACGAGACGGGGGCTCGGCATCAGCGCACGCGCGATCAGGGTCCGCCCGCGCTCGCCCTGAGAGAGCGTCGGCCAGCGCGACTCGGCCTTCTCGCCGCCCATGCCCAGCATGGTCAGCAGCCGGTCGGCCCGCTCGACCTGCTCCCCGGTCGGCGACCAGCGCGGCACGGGCTCGATGGAGTTGGTGAGGCCCGTCAGGACGACATCACGGACCCGCAGCGGTGAGTGGAGCGGGTGGCGCGGATTGATGTGCCCCAGATGGGAGCGGAGCTCCCGCAGGTCGACCCGGCCGAGCGTCCGCCCGAGGATCTCCACCTTCCCCCGGGTGGGGTGCGTCACCGCGCCCAGCAGCCCGAGCAGGGTCGACTTGCCCGCGCCGTTGGCGCCGAGCAGGGCCCAGTGCTCCCCGCTGTGCACGGTCAGCGAGACCGAGTCCAGCAGCAGGTTCCCGTCCCGTACGAAGTCGACGTCGTCCGCACGGATCACGACGGTGCTCACAGGTCGTTCAGCTCCTTCATCTCTTGCTCGGTCAGGCGCACCGTGACGACCGGGATGAGTGCCGGTGGGGCCTCGCCGGTCGGTGCGCCGTCGGGCAGCGGGAACCAGGGCAGAAGGGCGAGGCCGTGCGTCTCGCACACCGCTCCTGCGTCCGCCGACGCGCGGTCGGGGGGAGGGCAGCGGTTCTGCACCGAGGCGTTCCCGGTCGGGGAGGGCGCCTGCTCAAGCTGGTCGGCGGTCATCGTGGCCGAGCCGATCCGCCGATCCTACCCTCCTGCCGCAGCGCGCCCGGGCCCTGCCCGGTCGGCTGCGCGGTGCCGGGACCGGGACGCCGCACGGGCAGCCCGCCGACGGACCGGAACGTGTCGTGGATCATGGCCCGTCGCCGTCCGCCTGTGCCAGAGTCCCGGTATGCGCTACATCATCATCGGGGCGGGTGCCATCGGCGGCACCATCGGCGGGCTGCTGTCCGAGAGCGGCAGCGAAGTGGTTCTGGTGGCCCGTGGGGCGCACTACGAGGCGCTCCGGGACGGTGGACTGCGGATCTCGACCCCGGAGGGTGCCCGCACCCTCGCGCTGCCCGTCGCCGACGGCCCCGCCGCGGTGGAACTGCGCCCCGACGACGTCCTGGTCCTGACCGTGAAGACGCAGGACAGCGGCGCCGCCCTCGACGCCTGGGGCGCGCGCCCGGTGGCCGGTACCGGCGCGACGGCCGCCGAGGTGCTCCCGCTGGTCTGTGCGCAGAACGGGGTGGAGAGCGAACGCCTCGCGCTGCGCCGCTTCCGCCGCGTGTACGGCATGTGCGTCTGGCTGCCCGCGACCTTCCTGGAGCCGGGCTCGGTCGCCGCGGCCGGCTCCCCGCTCACCGGGATGCTGCACATCGGCCGCTATCCGTCGGGCACGGACAGCACCGCCCGGCAGATCTCGGCGGATCTGGAGAAGGCCGCGTTCGAGGCGCCGGTCGTCGCGGACGTGATGCGCTGGAAGTACGCCAAACTCCTCTCTAACCTGGCCAATTCACTCCAGGCGGCCTGCGGCGTCCACGGCACGGACCCCGCGGCCGACGCCCTCATGGAGGGGCTGGTCCAGCAGGCGGAGGCGGAGGGACGTGCCGTCTACGCGGCAGCCGGGACCGAGGCCGCGAGCGCCGAGGAGCAGCGGCGGACGCGCGCCGACAAGATCACCCTGCTCCCGGTCGAGGGACAGCGGCGCGGCGGCGGTTCCTCGTGGCAGAGCCTCAGCCGGGGCACGGGCTCGATCGAGGCCGACTTCCTCAACGGTGAGATCGCTCTCCTCGGGCGGCTGCACGGCGTACCGACCCCGGTGAACGACGTGCTCCAGCGGGTGGCCAACGCCTTCGCGCGCGAGCACCGGCCCGCAGGCTCCATGCCGGCCGCCGAGCTCGCCGCACTGGTGGCCGACGAGGTGCGGCGCGGATCCGGCTCCGGCTGACCGGGGCGCGCCGCCCCGACACAGGCCCTGCGCCGTACGGGCGGGAGGGTCAGGCGCTCAGTGCCGCAGGACCCGGCACCCGCGCCTCGTCGTACCTGGCCAGCAGCAGCCGGGCCAACTCCCCGCAGGGGCCCAGCACATCGGACAGCACATCGGCGCCGGCCGCGCGGGCCCCCGCCTCGATACGGTCCGGCAGCCGGCCGGGAGCGATGACGTAGGGCGCCACCGCGACGCGGTCGATGCCGGAGGCCCGCAGCTCCCGGACCGCGTCCTCGGTGCGGGGCAGAGCGGCGGAGGCGAACGCAGGCCGCACGGCGCACCAACCGGTGTGCCGCAGCTCCCGCGCAATTTCAGCGATCACTGCGATCGCCTCCGGGTCGGTGGAGCCCGCCGAGGCCAGGACCAGCCCCGTCGAGCGCTTCCGGGACGGGGTGAGCCCCGCCTCGTACAGCCGCCGCTCCAGCGCGGTCAGCAGCAGCGGGGACGGGCCCAGCACCTCCGCCTGGCGCACCCGCATTCCGGCCGGTGCCTCGCGCAGCACCCCCGGGATGTCCCACTTTGCGTGGAAGGCCCGGGTCAGCAGGAGCGGGAGGGCCACCACGTCCCGTACGCCGTCGGACGCCAGCCGTTCCAGCAGCCGGGGGACCGACGGGGCGGCGAAGTCCAGGAACCCCGTCTCCACCCGCACCCCGGGGCGCAGCGACCGCACCCGCCCAGTCAGCGCGCGGACGGTCGCCGAGTGCCGCGGGTCACGGCTGCCGTGTGCGACGACGAGGAGCACCGGACGGTCGTCGTACATCCCGGTTCAGCTCCTGACCAGCAGACCGCGGCTGCGCAGCACACGCCGCTCCAGCGGGCTGAAGATGAGCAGGTCGATGGCGATACCGACGACGAGGATCAGGAAGATGGCCAGGAAGACCATCGACATGCTGCTGGTCTCCCGGCCCTGCTCCAGCAACTGGCCGAGACCCACACCCAGATCGGGCGACGAGGCGATGATCTCCGCGGCCATCAGCGAGCGCCAGGAGAACGCCCAGCCCTGCTTCAGACCCGCCAGATATCCGGGCAGCGCGGCGGGCAGCACCACATGCCAGGTGCCGCGCAGACCCGATGCGCCGAGCGTACGGCCGGCCCGCAGATAGAGCGGCGGCACCTGGTCGATGCCGGAGACCAGGCCGTTGGCGATCGAGGGGACCGCGCCCAGCAGGATCACCGCGTACATCATCGTGTCGTTGAGCCCCAGCCAGATCACCGCGGGCGGGACCCAGGCGACGGACGGCAGGGACTGGAGACCGGAGAGGATCGGGCCGATCGCGGCACGGACGAACTTCACCCGCGCCACGAGCAGGCCCAGCGGGGTGCCGATCACCAGCGCCAGCAGGAAGCCCAGCAGGCCGCGCGAGACGCTCGTCCAGATGTAGCCGAGCAGGGTGCCCTGCGCCCAGGCGTCGGAGACCTCGCCCCATACCTGGGCGGGCGACGGCAGCTTGTAGCTGTCGGTGACCTTCGCCCAGATCAGAATCTGCCAGACGACCAGCACCAGCACGACCGCCACCGCGGGCGGCAGTACTTTCCCCACCAGCACCTGACGGACCGGGACCCGGTCCACCCGTACGGTGTCGAGTGCGTCCAGACCCGCTTCCAGGCCGGCCAGCTCGTCCGTCCTGACGTCAGTGTTGGCCATGTCGGCGGATCTCCCCACGCAGTTGTTCTGTGATCTCCACCGAGAGCTCCGCCACCGCGGAGTCCTCGATCCGGCGCGGATGCGGTATGTCCACCGTCCACTCGTGCGCCACCCGGCCCGGCCGCGAGGAGAGCAGCACCACCCGCTCGGCGAGCCGCACCGCCTCGCGCACGTTGTGGGTGACGAAGAGGACGGAGACGTTCGTCTCGCTCCAGATCCGGGTCAGTTCGTCGTGCAGCACATCGCGGGTGATGGCGTCGAGCGCGGCGAACGGCTCGTCCATCAGCAGCAGTTGGCTGTCCTGGGCCAGCGCGCGGGCCAGCGCCACCCGCTGGCGCATCCCGCCGGACAGCTCGTGCACCCGCTTGGCGTACGCGCCCTCCAGCCGTACGAGGGCGAGCAACCGCTCCGCCTCGGTCCGCCGGTCGGCCTTGGGCACGCCGCGCAGCCGCAGCGCCAGCTCGATGTTCTTGCCCGCGGTCAGCCACGGGAACAGCGCGTGCTCCTGGAACATCAGCGCGGGCCGGCCGCCCGGGGTCGTGATGGTCCCCGACGACGGCGCGTCGAGTCCGGCCACCAGATTGAGCAGGGTGGACTTCCCGCAGCCGGACGCCCCCAGGAGCGTGACGAACTCGCCCGGCGCGACGTCGAGGGTGATGTCGTCGAGGACGAGCTGCCCGGCGGGTCCGCCGAAGGACTTCGAGACGTGGCCGATACGGGCCGCGTGGGTCACCGAGGTCCGGTCGTCGGACTTGGCGAGTGCTGTGGCCATGGTCGTCACCTCCTGGGAACGGGTCTGGAGCCGGGACTACTTGACGCCGAGACCGGCGTCGGGGACCGCGGGCCGGCCGGCGGCCTTCAGGACCTTGTCGAGCGGACGCAGGTCGTAGATGCCCTTGAGGTCGGGCTTCTGCAGCAGACCGGCCTTGACCGCGTGGTCGGCCTCGGTGCTGAGCGTCGAGGCGAGCGGGTCGTCGGTGGTCTGGATCGACTTCCACGCGGGGTCGAGCACATTGGCCGGCAGCGCCTTGCCGGACAGCTTCTTCAGCGCGGCGTTGGCCGACGCCTTCGCCGCGTCCGGGTGGGCCTTGATCCAGGCGTTGGTCTTCACCGAACCGCGAAGCACCGCCTCGACGACGTCCGGGTGCTCCTTGAGGAACTTCTGCGACACGATCATGTTCGTGATCACGAACTTCTTCTGCGGCCACAGGTCGCTCTCGTCGAGCAGCACCTTGCCGCCCTGCTGGACCAGCTTGGAAGCGGTCGGCTCGGGCACCCACGCGCCGTCGATGGAGCCGGACGCATAGGCGTCCGGGGTCACCTTGTTGTCCGTACGGACGACGGAGACGTCACCCTTGCCGCTGGTGGCATCGGTCTTCCAGCCCTTGCTCGCGATCCAGTTGAGGAACGCGACGTCCTGGGTGTTGCCGAGCTGCGGGGTGGCGATCTTCTTGCCCTTGACGTCGTTCAGGGACTTGATCTTCTTCGGATTCACCACCAGCTTGACACCGCCGGACGCGGAGCCGCCGATGATGCGCAGGCTCTTGCCCTGGGACTTGGTGTAGGCGTTGATCGCCGGGGACGGGCCGATCCAGCCGATGTCGATCGAGCCGGAGTTGAGTGCCTCGATCTCGGACGGGCCCGCGTTGAAGGTGGACGTCTTCAGCCGGGTGCCGCCCAGTTCCTTCTGGAATATCCCCTGCTGGTCGCCGACCAGCGCGGTGGCATGGGTGAGGTTCGGGAAGTAACCGATCTTCACCGAGTCGGCGGAGAGCTTCTTGGCCCCCGCTGCGACCTTGGACTTCCCCGTGTCGTCCGAGGCCTTGTCGGATCCGTAGCCGCAGGCGGTGAGCGCCACGGCCAGCAGCGGAAGGGCGGCGGCAGCGACGAGGCTGCGGCGCAGGGGGAGGGTGGCAGGCACGGGAGGTTTTCCTCTCGGTGGCCCGGTGCGGGCGTCCCTCAGGACACCGCCGGGCGGTCGGCTGGTCTGGCAGGTCTTCGCCGGGTCGGGCGCGGCGAGTGGTGCGTCCGGGCGCGCAAGCAGTGCGCGTACGCCTTCACGCACATCGCCCGACCCCGCCCTGGCCGCTTCCGCACTCCGTCCGGCGGCGCTTCCGGCCGAGGGCGCCTCCCCCAGACTTCGTCCGGGGGCACCCCCAGCCGACGCGGCCGCCCTCCTTCGCGGAGGTGGCGTAGATGTCCAGCGCGTACAGGGCCATGGCTAGAAGTCCCACCCGGTCTCTTCCTGCGCCGCCTCAACCGTCTCCGACGCGGTCTGCGCGGTGACGGCGAAGGCGTCGCCCGCCATCCCGGCGGCCAGCGTGGTCCCGTCGGCCGGGTCGATCAGCAGGAAGGAGCCGGTGCGGCGGGAGTCCGCGTACGCGTCGAGCGCCAGCGGCTCGGCGGTGCGGATGACGACCCGGCCGATGTCGTTGGCGACCAGCCGGCCGGGCGCCGGGTGCTGCGACAGGTCGTCCAGGGTCAGCCGGGACGGGATGTCCTTGACGATCGCCTTGACCGTGCGGGTGGTGTGCTTGAGCAGCACCCGCTGGCCCACCGACAGCGCCGAGTCGGCCACGTGGCAGACGGTCGCCAGGACGTCCTGCGTCGGCACCGGGGCGTGCTCGGTCGGTGCGATCAGATCGCCGCGCGAGATGTCCAGGTCGTCGGTGAGCCGCACGGTCACCGACTGCGGGGCCCAGGCGATGTCCGCGCTCTGTCCCAGGACGTCGATTCCGGCGATCGTCGACGTACGGCCCGACGGCAGCACCGTGACCGCTTCCCCGACCCGCAGCGCGCCCGAGGCGATCTGGCCCGCGTAGCCGCGGTAGTCGGGGTGCTCGGCGGTCTGCGGGCGGATGACGTACTGGACGGGGAAACGTGCCTTGCAGCCGGTGAGATCGTGGCTGGAGGGGACCGTCTCCAGGTGCTCCAGGACGGTCGGGCCGCCGTACCAGTCCATGTGGGCGGAGGGCTCCACCACATTGTCACCGGCCAGCGCGGAGATCGGGATCGCGGTGATCTCCGGGACACCGAGCGAGGCCGCGTACGCGGTGAACTCCTCGGCTATGGCGGCGAACACCGGCTCGGCGTAGTCGACCAGGTCCATCTTGTTCACGGCGAGCACCACATGGGGCACCCGCAGGAGCGCGGCGACGGCGGCGTGCCGGCGGGTCTGCTCGACCACGCCGTTCCGCGCGTCGACCAGCACCACGGCGAGTTCGGCGGTGGAGGCGCCGGTCACCATGTTCCGCGTGTACTGCACGTGGCCCGGCGTGTCCGCGAGGATGAACCGGCGCCGGGGCGTGGCGAAGTAGCGGTAGGCGACATCGATGGTGATGCCCTGCTCGCGCTCGGCGCGCAGCCCGTCGGTGAGCAGCGCCAGGTCGGGGGTCTCCTGGCCGCGGCTGATCGAGGCCTGCTCGACGGCCTCCAACTGGTCCGTGAAGATCGACTTGGAGTCGTGCAGCAGCCTGCCCACCAGGGTGGACTTGCCGTCGTCGACGGAGCCGGCGGTGGCGAAGCGCAGCAGCGTGGTGGCCGACAGCTGATCGGCCGGCCGGTCGGTTGACGTGGTCATTTAGAAGTACCCCTCGCGCTTGCGGTCTTCCATCGCGGCCTCGGACACCTTGTCGTCGGCGCGGGTCGCGCCCCGCTCGGTGAGCCGGGACGCGGCGATCTCGGTGATCACGGCGTCGAGCGTGGTGGCGTCGGAGTCGACGGCGCCGGTGCAGGACATGTCGCCGACGGTGCGGTACCGCACCAGCCGGGTCTCGACGGTCTCGGTGTCCTTGGGCCCGCCCCACTCGCCGGGGGTCAGCCACATGCCGGACCGCTTGAACACGTCACGCTCGTGCGCGAAGTAGATCTCCGGGAGGTCGATCCGCTCCCGCTCGATGTACTGCCAGACGTCCAGCTCGGTCCAGTTGGAGAGCGGGAAGACCCGGACGTGCTCGCCGGGCGCGTGGCGGCCGTTGTAGAGCTGCCACAGCTCGGGGCGCTGGCGGCGCGGGTCCCACTGGGAGAACTCGTCGCGCAGCGAGAAGACCCGCTCCTTGGCGCGCGCCTTCTCCTCGTCGCGCCGCCCGCCGCCGAACACCGCGTCGAAGCGGTGCTGCTGGATGCCCTCGGTCAGCGGGACCGTCTGGAGCGGGTTGCGCAGTCCGTCGGGCCGCTCGCGCAGCTTCCCGGCGTCGATGTACTCCTGGACGGAGGCCACATGGAGCCGCAGCCCGTGCTCGGCCACCACGCGGTCGCGGTAGGCCAGCACCTCGGGGAAGTTGTGCCCGGTGTCGACGTGCAGCAGCGAGAACGGCACGGCGGCCGGGGCGAAGGCCTTCAGCGCCAGATGCAGCATGACGATGGAGTCCTTGCCGCCGGAGAAGAGGATCACCGGCCGCTCGAACTCGCCCGCGACCTCGCGGAAGATGTGGACGGCCTCGGACTCCAGGGCGTCCAGGTGGCTCAGGGCGAACGGGCTGTCGGTGCCTTCGGTGACAGTGGAGGCGGTCGTCATCGGGCCAGGCCCCTCTCGGTGAGCAGCGCGTGCAGCGCGGCTGCGGACTCCTGCACGGTCTGGGTGTGCGACTCGATGCGCAGGTCCGGGGTCTCCGGCGCCTCGTAGGGGTCGTCGACCCCGGTGAGCCCGGAGATCTCGCCCGCCGCCTGCCTGGCGTACAGGCCCTTCACATCACGTACGGAGCACACCTCGACCGGGGTCGCGACATGCACCTCCAGATACGTGGTGCCGGTGCTCGCGTGCCGTTTGCGCACCGCATCGCGGCTGTCCGCGTACGGCGCGATGACCGGCACCAGCGCCTTCACCCCGTTGGACGCCAGCAGCTCGGCGACGAAGCCGATCCGCTGGACGTTGGTGTGCCGGTCCTCGCGGCTGAAGCCGAGGCCCGCCGAGAGGAACTCGCGGATCTCGTCGCCGTCGAGCACCTCCACCCGGTGGCCCTCGCCGCGGAGGGTGTCCGCGAGTTCGTGGGCGATGGTGGTCTTGCCCGCGCTCGGCAGACCGGTGAGCCAGACAGTGGCTCCCTGGTCCGTCGTCATCTCGTTCTCCTGATCCCTCGTCATCAGCCGTGCAGCCCGCACTCGGTCTTGTTCCGGCCGGCCCAGCGGCCGGCGCGGGCGTCCTCGCCCTCCGCGACCCGCCGGGTGCACGGCGCGCAGCCGATGGAGGGGTAGCCGTCCATCAGCAGCGGGTTGGTGAGGACGCCGTGCTCGGCGACGTACGCGTCCACGTCGTCCTGCGTCCAGCGGGCGATCGGCGAGATCTTGATCTTCTGCCGCTTCTCGTCCCAGCCGACGACGGGGGTGCCCGCCCGGGTGGGGGACTCGTCGCGGCGCAGGCCGGTCGCCCAGGCCGAGTAGTTCGTGAGCCCGTCCTCCAGGGGCTTGACCTTGCGCAGCGCGCAGCACAGGTCGGGGTCCCGGTCGTGCAGCTCCGGTCCGTACTCGGCGTCCTGCTCGGCGACGGTCTGCCAGGGCAGCAGCGTGATGACGTTGACGTCCATCACGGCCTCCACGGCGTCGCGGGTGCCGATGGTCTCGGGGAAGTGGTAGCCGGTGTCGAGGAAGACGACATCCACGCCGGGGAAGGCGCGGGATGCCAGGTGGGCGACGACCGCGTCCTCCATGGAGGAGGTCACACAGAAGCGCTTGCCGAAGGTGCCGGCCGCCCAGCGGAGGATCTCCAGCGGCGACGCGTCCTCCAGTTCGCGGCCCGCGCGCTCGGCCATGGCCTTCGGGTGTTCGGTCTCCGGAGTGCCGGTCATATCCCGCCCCCTTCAACGGTGTTGGCCTTGTTCTGCTGGAGTCCGCGGGCCAGCAGCCCGAGGAACTTCAGCTGGAAAGCGCGGTTGCACGCCGCGCATTCCCAGGCCCCGTGGCCCGTCTCGTGGGGGCGCAGGTCCTCGTCGCCGCAGTACGGGCAGAAGAAGGGCGCCGCCCGTTCGCTCATGAGAGGGACTCCGCGTCCGCGCGGGCGGCCCAGGTCGCGAACCGCTCGCCGTCCGCGCGCTCGGCCTGGAAGTTCTTCAGCACCCGCTCGACGTAGTCGGGCAGCTCGTCCGAAGTGACCTTCAGCCCGCGGACCTTGCGGCCGAATCCCGCGTCCAGGCCCAGCGCGCCGCCCAGGTGCACCTGGAACCCCTCGACCTGGTTGCCGTCGCCGTCCAGCATCAGCTGGCCCTTGAGGCCGATGTCGGCGACCTGGATCCGCGCGCAGGCGTTCGGGCAGCCGTTGATGTTGATGGTGATCGGTTCGTCGAACTCCGGGATCCTGCGCTCCAGTTCATCGATGAGCGAGGCACCGCGCGCCTTGGTCTCGACGATCGCCAGCTTGCAGAACTCGATGCCGGTGCAGGCCATGGTGGAGCGCCGGAACGGCGAGGCGTTGACCTTGAGGTCGAGCGCTTCGAGACCGGCGACCACCGAGTCGACCTGCGCCTCCTCGATGTCCAGCACGATCATCTTCTGCTCGGTGGTGGTCCGCAGCCGTCCGGAGCCGTGGGCCTCGGCCACCTCGGCGATCTTCGTCAGGGTCGTGCCGTCCACCCGTCCGACACGGGGCGCGAACCCCACGTAGAAGCGGCCGTCCCGCTGCCTGTGCACTCCGAGGTGGTCGCGCCAGACGTCGGCGGGCTGCTCGGGGGCGGGGCCGTCGGTCAGCTTCCGCTGGAGGTACTCGTCCTCCAGGATCTGCCGGAACTTCTCCGGGCCCCAGTCGGCGACCAGGAACTTCAGCCGGGCCCGGGTGCGCAGCCGGCGGTAGCCGTAGTCGCGGAAGATCGAGATGACGCCCTCGAAGACGTCGGGCACCTCGTCCAGCGGCACCCAGGCGCCCAGCCTGACACCGAGCTTGGGGTTGGTGGAGAGACCGCCGCCCACCCACAGGTCGAAACCCGGGCCGTTCTCGGGGTGGTCGACACCGACGAACGCGATGTCGTTGATCTCGTGCGCCACATCGAGCTGCGGGGAGCCGGAGATCGCGGTCTTGAACTTCCGCGGCAGGTTGGAGAAGGCGGGGTTGCCCACGAAGCGGCGGTGGATCTCGTCGATGGCCCAGGTGCCGTCGATGATCTCGTTCTCGGCCACGCCCGCGACCGGGGAGCCGAGGACCGTACGGGGGGTGTCACCGCACGCCTCGGTGGTCGAGAGGCCGACCCCTTCCAGGCGCCGCCAGATCTCCGGGACGTCCTCGATCCGGATCCAGTGGAACTGGATGTTCTGCCGGTCGGTGAGGTCGGCGGTGCCGCGTGCGAACTCCTGCGAGATCTCACCTATGACCCGCAGCTGCTCCGTGGTGAGGCGGCCGCCGTCGATGCGCACCCGCATCATGAAGAACTCGGCGTCCAGCTCCTCCGGTTCCAGGACCGCGGTCTTGCCGCCGTCGATCCCTTCCTTGCGCTGCGTGTAGAGACCCCACCAGCGCATCCGGCCGCGCAGGTCGCCGCCGTCGATGGAGTCGAACCCGCGCTTGGAATAGATCGTCTCAATGCGTGTCCGCACATTGAGACCGTCGTCGTCCTTCTTGGCCTGCTCATTGCCGTTCAGCGGGGTGAAGTGACCCTTGGCCCACTGGCCTTCGCCGCGGTGACGGGTCACCTTGCGGCGGGGCGTGGCTGGCGGGGGTGTTCCAGGGCTGGCGGCCATGATGCTTCGTCCTTCTGTGGCGGCTCAAGGGGGCGGGTGATCAAGCTGAAGGGACCCCGGTGACCTGCCTGTTCACGGCAGGGCACGGTGGCGGTGGGATTGCTGGACCCCAACGGGGGACTTCGCTCGTCCGCTACTACGGGGACGGCGGGGAAACGGCGTGGCTGGTGGAGATCAGCGCGCCGGACAGATGGCGCTGGACATGCGGCAGAGATCGACGTGGCGTCGACTCACCAAGGCAATTCCAGTTCCAGGCATGACGGAAGCGTGTCACGGCGATCTCACGCCAGTCCACTACTATCCAATATATGGACGAGATGGTCCCACATCGTGGGACGCTGTGGTGTCCGTCACCCGGCTCGTCACCGAGTCCGTCACCCGGCCCTTCGCGTCGCCCGTCGCTCAGCGGGCGTCATACGGCGGAGCGCCCCCCCGCCGGGCGGGCGTCAGGCGTCCGCACCCGGCCACGGGCCCGGAGTCCCGACGTCCGGCTCTTCCCCGGTCTCGGTCCTGAACAGCTTGAAGCCGCGGCTCAGGTAGTTGTCCATCGCATGGGCGCCGTCCTTGCTGCAGGTGTGGACCCGGACCCGCTCGGTGGCCGCCCGCCCGGGGGTGCGCTCGGCGAGGTCCCAGGCCCGCCGGGTGCCGTACGTGAGCAGGTGGCCGCCGATCCGCCTCCCCCGGAAGGCCGGGATCAGCCCGAAGTACATGATCTCCACGGCCCCGTCGTCGTGCGCGCACAGCTCCACGTATCCGGCCGGAGTGCCCCGGTCGTACGCCACCCAGGTCTCGGTTCCCGGCCGCGCGAGCAGCTCCTGCCACTGGGCGTACGTCAGCGAGAGCCGGTCCGTCCAGCGGATGTCCGCGCCCACGGAGGCGTAGAGGTAGCGGCTGAACTCCGGGGAGGGGACCTCGGCCCGGACGATCCGGATGCCGTCGCCGGGCTCGGCGGCCGGGCGCAGATCGGCCGGCGAGGTCTGCTCCAGGTGCCAGGTGGTCACGGTGACGGTGCTGTCGCTCTTCATGAGGGCCAGCGAATCACGCGGCGGAGCGGTGCCTCACAGCAGCCCCGCGGCCCCCCGGTGCAGAAAGGCGAGCCGGGCCCGCTTCTCCGGCTTGTCGATCTCCGGACCGAGTTCGAAGCCGAAGCGCCGCAGCCGGTCGATCACCTTCTGGTTGCGGACGTCCGGTTCGGCCACGATGCGCTGCCGGGCGGGATCCGCGAGGACGAAGCGCAGGAACACGCTCAGCAGCGTGGCGGTGAAACCGTGCTCGGGTTTGCCGTCGGAGGGACCGATCAGCAGATGGATTCCGTGATCACCGGGCTGGACGTCGTAGCAGTCGCCCACCGGGTCGGCCTCCGGCTCGTAGCTCTGGAAGAGCGCCGCGGGTATCCCGTCGCGGTAGAGCAGATAGGCGTGGTGCGTGGTCAGTGAGTCGACATAGGTGTACGTCTCCAGGACGTCCTCCGGGCTCGCGTCGCCCATGCCCCAGAAACGGGCCCGCTCCTGGCTGACCCAGCGGTGGATCAGGGCGCTGTCCCGCTGCGGGTCGACCGGGCTGATCCGGACGGTCCCGAATCCGTCGACGCGCTGCTCGTGCACGGTGGTCATGGAGCTCCTCAGCTGGTTCCAGTCGGTGATCACGGGGACGAGCCCGCCGCGTACCCACAGCGGCAACTGGTCGATCCGGTGCGGGTCGCCGGGTGCCCCGGACGCCCCGAGCGGCACCGCCCAGAGGCTGTCGTCGCGCCGCGCCAGGTCCCAGACGTACCGGGCGGCGGGGGCCCGGGTCGTCCGGTGGGTGAGTCCGGGGACGCTGGAGGTGGACAGGACGCAGTCGTGGTCGCCGGAGAGACCGGGCCACCCGGCGGGCGGTGGTCCGGACGGGGCGCCCGGCTCGCCGGGCACCGCCTGCCACGGGGCGAGCCGGTGCAGTTCGCCCCACGGGACCTCCGGCGGCACGGTCTCCTCGGCCGCCGCCCGGACGACCGCCGCCCGGTCGATCTCCGGCAGCAGCTCCGACGCGAGCAGGCCGTCCAGTGCGAACGCGACCCGGGTGACCAGCGCCAGCCAGGGGCGGAAGACCTCCGGACAGCCCTCGGCCACCGCGGGCCCGGCCAGGGCGGCGAGCGCCGGGTGTCCGGCCAGCCGCCGCACCACGGCTGCCCGGAGTGCGGCATACGCGGCGGCCTCCGTGCTCCCGGCGTCCATCCTGCGGTCCCAGCCGGCCAGCCGCTCCCGCAGCGCGGCCGCACCGGGGCCCGGCTCGTCGAGTCCGTACAGCAGATCGAGCAGGGGCTGTTCCACGGGCAGCCGGCTGTCCATGTGCACCGCCGCCATGTCCGGTGCCGACCAGTCCTGCGCCCCGGCCAGCAGCCGCCGGATCCGCCGGGCCCGGTGCGGGGGAGCGAACTCGACCCCGAGCGGGGCGGCCAGCTCCCGCTGGTTGGCCATCACCGCGACCCCGTCGACCGGCTCCCGCGGCAGCGGCGCGCGCGTGCCGCGCCAGGCGTACCGAGATTCCCAGCCGGGTACGACACGCAGCCCGTTCTCCCGGTCGCGCACCGGAACCGCCCCGGCGACCCGGTGCAGCAGACCGCCCCGGGTGTCCGCGGCCTGGACGACGTTGACAGGCTCGGCCCACCGGTCGAAGGCCCGGTCCACATCGGCGACCGTACGGGCGCGCAACAGCAGCGGCAGTGCCTCGAAGCCGAGTTCACCGGTCACCCGCGGGGGGTAGCGGAGGCTGATGGCCGAAGGGGCGTCCGGGCCACCGATGATGACCGGGCCGCGTGCCGTCTCGGTCACCTCCACCGTGACCGGCTCGCCGCCCGCCACCTCGATGGTCTCGGTGTGTGAAGGAGCGGGCTCCCATCCGTCCGGGCCGAACGCCTCCACGGCCGTGCCCGTGCGGCGCAGGCGTTCCCGGTAGAGGTCCTGGTAGTCGGCCATGGCGTTGGTGATCGACCAGGCCACCGTCGACGCGTGCCCGAAGTGCGCGATGCCGGGCACGCCCGGCACGGCGAGGCCCGCCACGTCGAACTCCGGGCAGGCCAGGTGGATCTGCTGGTAGACGCCCGGCGCCTCGATGAAGCGGTGCGGGTCGCCCGCGAGGATCGGTGCGCCGCTCGCGGTGTGTTCCCCGGTGACCAGCCAGCCGTTGCTGCCCGCGGTGTGGGGCCCGTCGGTGGCGAAGAGGCCGACGGCCCGGTCGCCCAGGGCGCGGGCAGCTTCCTCGCGCCAGAGCTTGGCGGGGAACCCGGCGAAGAGGATGTGCGTGGACAGCCAGATCGCCAGCGGCGTCCACGGCTCCCAGCTGCCCGGTTCCAGGCCGGCCGCGGCGAACTCCGCCGAGTTCCCCGCCCCTTCGGCCAGCCCGGCGTTGACCCCGTCGGTGTACGAGCGGACCCACTCGGCGGTGTCCGCGTCCAGGTGCGCGTAGCAGCGCCTGGCGGTGTCCGCCAGCCCGGCCTGCCGGGCGAAGAGGTCCCAGCCGACGGCCTCCGCGCCCAGGAAGGCGGCGCTGGTGCCCTGCGCCCGGTGCCGTTCGGTCTCGATCTGCCAGGCGCGGTCCGTCGCCGCGTTGCGGCCCTGTGCGTGGGCCAGGGCCCGCGCGCTGTCCGCCCGCAGATGCGGAATGCCCCAGTCGTCGCGGTGCAGCTCGGCGCTCACCCTTGCCCCCGTTTCCGTTAGGTTAGGCTCGCCTAAGCTAATACATGCCTGGTCAGGAGACAATTCGCGGCTGGTACCGGTCGCGGCTGGTACGGGTCACCGCTGCGGATCGGCGCGGCGCACGGCGGGCGCCGTCGAGTGCGGAAGCAGCTCCGCCGGGTCGGCCGGGCCTGTCACTTCCACCTCGACCCCTTCCGCGAACCGGTACGGCCGGTGCGCCAGCACCTCGGCGAGACCGCGGCGCACCCGCGACATCTCCGCGCGCACCGTCACCGTCCGGGTCGCGTCGCCGAACAGGTCGTCCGCCAGCTCGGCCGCCGTACGGCCCTCGCGGTGCAGGCTCAGCACGTACAGCAGCTCCGCGTGGCGGGGCGTCAGATCCTGGGTCCAGCTGCCGGACGCCCCCGACACGGTCACCGACCAGCGCCTGCGCCCGCTCAGATCGAGGACGACCCGGCTCACCGCCGACCCGTCGGCCGGCTGCCGCAGCCCGGGCCCCTCCCCGTCCGGCCGGATCAGCCAGCCGCCGGGCAGCGGCTCCACCGCGCACATCCCGAGCGAGGGCAGCCAGATCCGCCCCGGGCCGAAGGACTTGGGGAGCGGCAGGCGGCCGGCCGGCGGCATCCCGGTCACGGCGGCCGGCCAGCCGTGCGCGTCCACCACCAGGGCCCGGCCGCCCACCCTGCTCAGGATCGGCGCGGCCACCGACCGCAGCCGCTCCACGGAGTCGAGATGCCGGTCCCGCAGCTCCGCCGCGGCCAGCCGGGCCACCGAGTCCACCAGCGCGAGCATCGCCGGGTGGAAGGTCGAGTCGGGGCCGCTGACATCGATGACCCCGAGCAGCCGCCCGTCGCGCGGGTCCTGGACCGGCGCGGCGGCGCAGGTCCAGTCCTGCAAGGTACGGACGAAGTGCTCGGCGGAGTGCACCTGGAGGGTCTGGCCGGTCGCCAGGACGGTGCCGACGGCGTTGGTGCCGGTGGAGCCCTCGCTCCAGGCGGCGCCCTCCTGGAGCCAGATGCCGTTGGCCCGGCGCTGGACGGCCCGGTTGCCCTCCCGCCACAGCACCCGCCCGTCGGCATCGGTGACCACCATGACCTGCATCGACGCGTCGGCGACCGAGGCGAGTCCACGGCTGAGCGTCGGCAGCAGCTCGCCGAGCGCGGTGGATCTGCGCCGGTGCTCCAGCTCCTCCGCGCTCAGCAGCACACTGCTGGTGTCCCGCTCCGGGTCGAGGCCGATCCGGAGCATCCGCTGCCAGGAGGCGCCGATGACGGGGCGCGGCGCGAGCTCCGGACGGTCTCCCGAGAGCGTCGCCTCCCGTATGCCGTGCAGTGTCCTGGCGCTCTCGCGGGTGTGCCGGGCTATGGGGCCGGCCGCGTTGGAGGCTCCGCTCCTCATGGGTACTCCCGAATGTGATCCACGGCTTCGGCCTGCCGGACCGACGGCCCGGCCGGCCGGGCCGGCTGATGCGGTGCCTCATGGTGCATCTCCGGGGATCCCGGCGCACCGGACTCGGCACAACCTGTGCAACCGTCTGCAACCCTGGCGTCGGTACAGCAGGCCGTACGAAGGTGGGGGCCCAGCCGGGGTGGTGCCGTGTCGGCGCAGCATCGACCCCGGCTGGCCCCGTGCTGCCCCGCGCCAGGCCCGCTGCTCCTGCCCCCCCCCCGCGGCCGCTAGCCGCCGACCCGTGCCCGGTCGACGACCGACCCCAGGTCCAGAGTGTGGGGCAGCGTGCCGAACGCCGTACCCCAGTCACCGCCCAGCCGCGACGCGCAGAACGCGTCGGCGACCTCGGGCGGCGCCCAGCGCACCAGCAGCGAGCCCTGGAGCACCAGCGCGATCCGCTCGGCCACCCGGCGCGCACGGGCCTCGATGCCGTCCAGATCGGCGAGTTCGGTGAGCAGGTCCCTGATCGCCCGGTCCAGCCGGTGGTCGGCGCCGCGCGCCCGGCCCACCTCCTGGAGGAACGCGTTGAGCGCCTCCGGCTCGCGCTGGAGCGCCCGCAGCACGTCCAGCGCCTGCACGTTCCCCGAACCCTCCCAGATGGAGTTGAGCGGCGACTCGCGCAGCAGCCGGGGCAGCCCCGACTCCTCCACATAGCCGTTGCCGCCCAGGCATTCGAGGGCCTCGGCCACCACGGGCGTACAGCGTTTGGTCACCCAGTACTTGGCGGCCGGCACCGCGAGCCGGAGGAACGCCCGCTCCTCCTCGGTGTCGCTGTCGTACGCGGCGGCCAGCCGCATCGCCAGCGTCGTCGCCGCCTCCGACTCCAGCGCCAGATCGGCCAGGACATTGCGCATCAGCGGCTTGTCGATCAGCTCCCCGCCGAACGCCCTGCGGTACGTGGCGTGGTGCACCGCCTGCGCCACCGCCTGCCGCATCAGCGCGGCCGAGCCGATCGCGCAGTCCAGCCGGGTCGCCGCCACCATCTCGATGATGGTCCGCACCCCCCGCCCCTCGTCGCCCACCCGGCGCGCCCAGGTCCCGTCGAACTCGACCTCGGCCGACGCGTTGGACCGGTTGCCGAGCTTGTCCTTCAGCCGCTGGATCGCGAAGACGTTGCGCGCCCCGTCCGCCAGCACCCGGGGCACCAGGAAGCAGGTCGGCCCTTCCGGCGCCTGCGCCAGGACCAGGAAGCCGTCGGACATCGGTGCCGAGCAGAACCACTTGTGCCCGGTGAGCAGATACGCGCCGCCGTCCCCCGCGACCGGCACCGCGGCGGTCGTGTTGGCGCGGACGTCGCTGCCGCCCTGCTTCTCCGTCATCGCCATCCCGAACAGCGCCCCCGGCTTGCTGTCCGGGGTTCCCAGCTCCCGCTCGTACACGTGCGAGGTGAGCCGCGGCTCCCACTCGGCGGCGAGCGCGGGGTCGGCCCGCAGCGCGGGCACCGCCGCATGCGTCATCGACACCGGGCAGCCGTGCCCCGCCTCGACCTGCGCCCACACCAGGAACCCGGCCGCGCGCCGCACATGCCCGGCAGGACGGCCCCAGGCATCGGTCAGCCCCGCCGACACGGCCTTGCCCAGCAGCCGGTGCCAGGCCGGATGGAACTCCACCTCGTCGATCCGGTGCCCGTAGCGGTCGTGGGTGCGCAGCCTCGGCGGGTTCTCGTTCGCCTGGAAGCCCCACTCGCGCGCCTGCGCGGACCCGGCGCTGCGGCCCAGCAGGGCGAGCTCCTCCCGTACGCCGTCGACGAGTTCCGGCGGGGTGTGCCGGTCCACGGCCTCGGTCAGGACCCGGTCGGTCGTGAAGACGTCATGTCCCACCAGGGGTGGAGGCTGGTTGGTCACGGTGTGAGTGCTGGGTGCCATGGGGCTACGGTATGGAGGTGCAGGCAGCAAATGAAACAGGGGAGCGGCATCCAGGTCTGCTCCACCGGGCCAGAGCCCTCTATCGCAACGTCTCCAAGCGCAGAATGGCGTGGTTGCTCCTCAAGGACACCGTCAACTCGTGCATGGAGTACCGGATCCTGGGACTCGCGGCCGAGGCGGCCTTCTTCACGCTGCTTTCCCTGCCGCCGCTGCTGCTCAGCCTGATCGCCCTGCTCGGCTACGTCGACGGCTGGACCGACACGCACACCGTCGCCAGCCTGGAGAAGAACATCCTGCACGCGGCGAGCACCGTCCTCTCCGACCGGGGCGTGCACGACTTCGCCGAGCCGCTCCTGGAGAACGTCACCCACGGCAAGCGCCCCGACGTCGTCTCCATCGGTTTCGCCTTCGCCCTGTGGTCCGGATCGCGGGCGGTGAACGTCTTCATCGACACCATCACGGTGATGTACGGACTCGACGGCCGGCGCGGCATCGTCATGACCCGGCTGCTCTCCATCGGCCTCTACATCGTCGCACTGGTGATCGGGGCGGTGGTGCTGCCGCTCGCGGTGGCCGGCCCCGACCGGGTCGTGCAGTTCGTGCCCGGGGCCGAACAGGTCATCTCGGTCCTGTACTGGCCGGTCGTCGTCCTGCTGTCGATCGCCTTCCTCACCACGCTCTACCACGTGTCCGTACCGGTGCGCTCGCCCTGGATCGAGGACGTGCCGGGGGCCCTGGTGGCGCTGGGCATGTGGTTCCTGGGAAGCCTGCTGCTGCGCATCTACCTCACGAGCACGGTCGAGGGACCGACGATCTACGGCTCGCTGGCGGCGCCGGTCGCCGTGCTGCTGTGGATCGGGGTCTCGGCCTTCGCCGTCCTGGTCGGCGCCGCGGTCAACGCGGCGATCGACCGGATCTGGCCCTCGGTGGCGACCGCCGCGGCACGCGCGGCGAACGAGCGGCTCCGGCGCCAGCAGACCGCCCGCCCGGAGGGCGGAGCGCACACCCCGGACCACCCCGGCGCCGGAGCCCCCGAGGCCGACGACGAAGGGTCGGACATGCCGTCCGAATTCCCCGAGCGCTGGTCGAAATTCCTGCCGCCCGAGGATGTCACGGCCCGCCTGCGCACGAAGAAGCCCGAGGACAAACGTTCCGCACCGGACCAGGACTGACGGCGGGAACGCCGTCGTCCGACCCGCCCGGTTCGCTCGTCCGGTGGGACTGCCGGTCGCCTGGTGTCACTGAACGTGGTCCAGCCCGTACGCTGGGGTGCACGAAAGAGACGCGCGGTGGACGCAGAGACGTTCAGGAAGCGCGGCGGGGGGCGACATGGCACTCACTTACAGCCGGCGCACGGGTGAACTGCCCATGGAAGTCACCGGATTCGTCGGCCGCTCCGCGGAGCTCGACCGGATCCGTGACCTGGCGGCGCGGGCCAGACTGGTGACCCTCGTCGGTCCCGGCGGAGTCGGCAAGAGCCGGCTGGCGCTGCGCGCCGCACTGACCCTCAAGGGCAACTACGCGGACGGCGTCGTCCTGGCCGAGCTGTCCTCGCTGCACGACCCCGAGCTGCTGCCCCAGGCCGTGGCGAGCGCGCTGGGGCTGGCCGAGCAGTCCGGACGGCTCCTCCTGGACGCCGTCATGGACCACGTCCAGGACCTCCGGCTGCTGCTCGTCCTCGACACCTGCGAACACCATCTCGACGCCTGCGCGTTCCTCGCGGACCTGCTGCTGCGTGAGGCGCCCGGAGTGACGGTGCTGGCCACCAGCCGGCAGCCGCTGGACGTCCCGGGTGAACACACCCTGCTCGTACCGCCACTGGCGTACGGCGACGCGACGACGCTCTTCGAACAGCGCGCGGCGGCGGTGGTGCCGGGCTTCCGGATCAACGCGGCCAACCACCAGGACGTCCTGGCGCTCTGCCGCCGCCTGGACGGCATCCCGCTCGCCATCGAGCTGGCCACCGTACGGCTCAGAGCCATCCCGCTCGACCAGCTGTCCGCCCGGCTCGAACACCGCTTCCGGATCCTCACGGGCGGTCGCCGCAGCGCCGCGCTGCCCCGTCACCAGACGCTGCGCACCGCGATCGACTGGAGCCACGACCTCTGCTCGGCCGAGGAACGGCTGCTCTGGGCCCGGCTCTCGGTCTTCGCCGGGCCGTTCGACCTGACGGCTGTCGAAGAGGTCTGCTCGGGCGCCGGCCTGCCGCGCGAAGAGATCCTGGAGCACCTCATCGGCCTGGTCGACAAATCGGTGGTGCTGCGGGACAGCGGGGACGGCTCCCGCTACCGGCTGCTCGACACCATCAGAGAGTACGGGGCGGACCACTGCGCCGCCCTGGACGACGAGCAGGAACGCTGCCGCGCCCGCCACCGCACCCACTACCTGGCCCGGGTCCAGCACTTCTACGAGACCGTCCTGACCTCCGAACAGGTACCGCTCTACTGGGAGTTGTACCGCGACCTCGCCGACCTGCGCAGTGCGCTCGACTACTCGCTCTCCCGGCCCGACGGCATCAGGCCCGGCCTGGAGATGGCCGCCAGGCTCTGGCTGTTCTGGGTGACCGCGGGGCTCTCGAAGGAGGGCCGCTACTGGCTGGGCAAGGGCATCGACGCCGACCCGGAGCCCTGCCCGGAACGGGCGCTCGCGATGCTCTGGCGCAGCCTCCTCGCCCTGGTGCAGGGCGATCTCGAACCGGCACTCGCCGGATTCGAGGCGACCCGGAAGGTGGCAGGACAGGCGGGATCGGAACTCGATCTCGCCCTGGCCACCGGCTACACCGGCGGTGTCCGCTGGCTGCTCGGCGACCCCGAGTCGGGCCAGCGCCTGCTCGACGAGGCGCTGGCCCGCCAGCACCGCATCAACGACCGGCTGGGACTGGTCGTCTTCCATTACCAGAAGGGCTATATGCACGCGGTGCTCCGCGAATCGGACGCTGCGGTCGAGGAGTGCGAGAAGGCACTGCTGCTGCTCGGCGACGAGAGCGGCGAATGCATCATCAAGGGCCAGATCCTGGTCATCGAGGCCCTGGCGGCCTGGGGGAGGGGGGAGGCCGCGGAGTGCGTGGCGCTGGCCCGCTCCGGTCTGCAGCGCAGCCGCGAGGTCCGCGAGATGTTCGGCGTGGCGAACAGTCTGGAGCTGCTGGCCTGGGGCGCCGCCGACCTGGCGAGCCCCAGCAGGGCGGCCTGGCTCCTGGGCGCCGCCGGGGCACTGTGGCGCAAGGTCGGCTCGCCGATGATGGGGGCCGCGGCGTACCTCGACGACCGCGCCCGGGTGGAGAGCGCGGTCCGTGCGGAGCTGGGGGACACCGAGTTCGCCAGGCTCTTCGCGCTGGGCGCCGAACTCCCGCTGGAGCGGGCCGTCGAGCTGGCACTCATGGACGCCGACACCCCGGTCGTCCCGCTGCCCAGGCGGCCGGAATCAGCTCCCGGCGACACGCTGACCCGCCGGGAGCGGCAGGTCGCCGCGCTGGTCTCCGAAGGGCTCACGAACCGGGAGATCGCCGAACAGCTGGTGATCTCCAAGCGCACGGCCGACGCCCACGTCGAACACATCCTGGCCAAGCTCGGGTTCTCGTCCCGCGCGCAGATCGCGGCACTGGCGGGACAGTCCGACCACACCGGCGCCGGTACCGACGTTGAAGCAGCGCCGCCGGAGTAGCCACCCGTACGCGTACGGACCCCGAACCAGGACCGCGAGCCGTACCGGACCGCAGACCCGTACGTACCGCCGACCCGTACGGAGCCGCCCCGGCCAGGGGGCGGTCTCCGCTCAGGGAAGCGGGGTGCGGTCTCCGCTCAGGGAAGCGGGGTCACGGGCACCGGTCGCTCTGGCCGCAGATCCAGGACAGCGCGTCGTACAGCCCGCGCGCGTAGTCGTCCGGGACACCGCGCTGCACCGCGTCCTCCAGCTGTACGGTCACCGCGTCCACCTCGGCGGTCAGCCGCCCGAGATCCGGCGCGCCGCCGGTGATGCCGGTGGCCGGGGCCGCGTCCGCACGGCCAAGGGCCCACAGATACCCGGTCAGTACACCGCGCGAGAGCTGCGTCTGCGCGTCGGGAGCCGCGGTCGCTTCCACCTTCCGGTAAGCCGCCTCCACTTCGGCGCGGTACCTCGTACCCACGCGTTCGTCGTCGAATGGTTCTCTCTCCGGGGTGCTCATACCTCTGAGTGTGTCCGATTCCTTGGGGGTGATGTCTCCGCGGGGTTCCGCCGGGACGGTTTCCGGCGCCGACAGGGCGTCCTGCCGCTCAGACGGAGGACGCGCCGGCGGCGTCGAGATGGCTGCTGAGCGACCGCCCGATGTGCGCGAGCGGCGCCGCCTGGGTCATGGCGTGGTGGGTGCACGCGATGTCGTGCGACTCGATCCGCCCGGTCACCCAGGGGCGCCACGCCTCCCCGGTGAGCGCCTGCGCCGACTTTCCCTGGGTGGCGTGGAAGTACAGCAGATCTCCTTCGAACACGCCCTCGACGAAGGTCGGCTGGAGCCGGACCGAGTTGGTGAGGACGGAGGTCATCGCTGCCACGTGGTGCTCGGCGAGCCCGTGGTGCTCGGCGAGCGCGGCCGGGCGCCCGTTGCCGCCGTCGCTGCTGAGGATCGCGGCGACATCCGTGGCGGTCAGCGCCGAGAGACCGGGGCCCTGCGGGGTGTGCCCGGCCGCTTCGAGCAGCAGCGCCAGCGCCGCGTGGTCGTCGGGCAGCGACCGGAGCCGGCCGCGCGGGTCGATGGGGCGGGAGTCCAGCATGGCCAGCAGGGCGACCCGTTCGCCCCGGTCCTGGAGCCGTACCGCGATGGCGTGGGACAGCGCACCGCCCAGCGACCAGCCCAGCAGGTGGTAGGGGCCGGACGGCTGTACGGAGCGGATGTGCGCCACATAGTCGGCGACCATCTCCTCGAAGGTCGCCGGCAGCCCTCCCGGCCCCGAAAGCCCCCGCGCCTGCAGCCCGTACACCGGGAGGTCGGCCGCGAGATGACGGGGCATTCCCGCATAGCACCAGCTCAGGCCCCCGGCCGGGTGGACGCAGAACAGCGGCGGCCGGGAGCCGTCGGTGCGCAGCGGCAGCAGCATCGCGAACGGGTCCTGGGCCGCGCCGCTGTCGAGCAGCCTGGCCAGTCCGGCCACGGTCGGAGCCTCGAAGACCGCGCCGATGGAGAGGGCCGTGCCGAGCGAGGAGCGGATCCGGCCGATGAGCCGGGCGGCCAGCAGCGAGTACCCGCCCAGGGCGAAGAAGTCGTCGTCGATGCTGACGTCACCGACGCCCAGCACCTCGGCGAAGAGGGCGCAGAGCGTCCTCTCCTGCGCGCTGCGGGCGGGCCTCCCCGTCCGTTCGGCCGCCGCCTCCGGCGCCGGGAGCGCGGCCCGGTCGAGCTTGCCGTGCGGGGTGAGCGGCAGCGTGCCGAGCAGCAGATACGAGGCGGGGACCATGTACCCCGGCAGCCGCTCCGTCGCCCAGGTCCGCAGTGCGGCTGCGTCGAGGGCCCCGTCGGCCGCGGACCTCGGCGCCGGGACCGCCCGCGGCGCGGGCCGGCCCACGGGCACCACGTACGCGGCCAGGACCGGCTCGCCCTGCGGGGTCTCGCGTACCGCGACCGCCGCGCGGGCCACCCCGGGGTGCCGGGTGAGGGCCGCCTCGATCTCACCTGGCTCGATCCGCAGCCCCCGGAGCGTGACCTGGTCGTCGGTGCGCCCGAGGTACTCCAGCGTGCCCTGGGCGGTCCACCGCACGAGATCGCCGGTGCGGTACATCCGGCTGCCCGGCGCACCGAACGGATCAGCGAGGAAACGTTCGGCCGTCAGCGCGGGCCGGTTCAGGTAGCCGCGCGCCACCTGCGCACCGGCCAGGTGCAGTTCACCGGGCACCCCGGGCGGCACCGGGTTCCGGGCGGGGTCCAGGACGTAGGCGCGGACGTTGTGCCCCGGCCGCCCGATGACCGGCAGGTCACCCTCCCGGTCCAGCCGGCAGTACACGGCGTCGACCGTGCACTCGGTCGGGCCGTAGTAGTTGTACGCGGTCGTGTCCCGGCACTCCCGCAGCGTCCGCCACAGCCTCTCGTCCAGCGGCTCCCCGCCGACCATCAGCAGCCGGGGGCGGTGGCGGGTGCCCGTGAGCAGACCGGCGGCGATCAGCTGGTGCAGATAGGAGGGCGTGACATCCAGGAAGTCGATCCCGTGCCGGTCGACATAGCGGGCCAGCGCCGCCGGATCGAGCCGTACGGCGTCGTCGATCACATGGAGTTCCTGGCCCGCCGCCAGGAAGAGCGGGCCCTCCCACGCGGTGTCGAACGTGAACGTCGCGGTGAGCGCCGACCGCAGCGGCCGGCCCGCCGCCGCGGCTGCCGGTGCGATGAGTTCGCTGTGGTGGTCGGCGCAGAGATTGCTGAGCGAGCGGTGCTCGACGACGACGCCCTTGGGCGCTCCGGTGGACCCGGACGTGTAGCTCACATAGGCGGGGTGGTGCGGCAGCAGCGGGGCACGGCGGTCGCTGTCCCGGGGGTCGGTGTCCGGCCCGGCAGCCAGTTCGCGGACGGTAGCGGGGGCGTCGACCAGCAGCGCGGGCACGGCCGGGGGCAGCCCGGGGGCGGCAGCGGCGGTGGTGACGACACAGAGCGGAGCGGCGTCGGTGAGCAGATACCGGATGCGCTCGGCGGGGTGCTCCGGGTCCACCGGTACGCACGCCGCGCCCGACTTCAGCACCGCGAGCAGCGCCACCGGATAGTCGGCGGTGCGCGGCAGGGCCAGCGCGACGAAGGTCTCGGGACCCGCACCGCGTGAGATCAGCAGCCGGGCCAGCCGGTTGGCACGCGCGTTGAGTTCGCCGTACGTGAGGACGCTCGCGCCGCACACCAGCGCGGTCGCCTCCGGCGCGCGGCGGGCGTGGGCCTCGAACAGCGTGGTCAGTGTGTCGGCGGGCACCGGGCGCCCGGTCTCGTTCCAGCCGCTCACCACCCGGTGCCGCTCGTCGGGGGTCAGCAGCCCGATCTCCGCGACGGGCCGGTCGGGACCGGCCGTGGCCAGCGTGTCGAGCAGGGCCAGGAACCGGCGGTGGTGCGCGGCCGTGACGTCCGCGCTGTACAGGGCGGGATCCGCGTTGAAGTCGATCCGCAGCGAACCGTCGGCGGGGCGGTCGTACACGTTCACGCCGAGTCCGGTCACCGGGCCGTTGGAGAGGTTGTGCAGGACCGCGGGGTGCCGGCCGAACGTCAGCTGCGGGTCGTACCCCATGATGTTGATGCCCCAGTCGCCCAGGTACCCGCCGGTGGGGATGCCGCCGAGGTCCTTGACGAGATACGGCGCCGGGTAGCGCTGGTGGCGCAGCAGCCCGCGCGCCTGCCGTGCGGTGTGGCGCACCAGCTCGGACACGGTGGCGCCGGGCCCGGGACGTACCGACAGCGGAAGCACGTTGGCCAGCATCACCGGGACCGTACGGGCCACCGCTCCGGTGCGGGCGGTCACCGTCAGGTCCAGTGACACCTCGTCCTGTCCGCTGAGCCGGTGCACGTACAGCGCGAGCGCCGCCATCGCGACCGACGGCAGGCTCGTCCGCGCCTGCCTCGCCAGGGCCCGCAGCCCGGCGGCGGCCGGGGCGCCGACCGGGCCGCTCTCCCGCACGAAGCGGTGCGGGACCGACTTCAGCCGCCCCGCCGCGTCGGGCGCCGCCGGGAGGCCCGCGAGCTGCGCGGCCCAGTACTCCCGGTCCTCGGTGAACCGCTCCGAGGCGTGGTACGCGGCCTCGTCGGCGAGCAGTTCCTCCAGCGTCCCCCAGCTGGGATCGGGGCGGAACCGGCCGGACTCCAGCGCGGAGTAGAGCTCCGCCACCCGCTGGATGAAGAGGGAGAAGCCGTAACCGTCGAGCGCGATGTGGTGCACGCTGATGTAGAGGAGGAAGCAGTCATCGGCGGTCCTGAGCACCGCGAAGGTGAAGAGCGGAGGACATGCCAGGTCCAGCGGGCACCGCATGTCGTCCCACATCCAGGTGTGCGCGGCGGCCCACGGGTCGTCCCCGCCCCGCAGATCCACCAGCGGCAGCGACCACTGCGGCGCCGGTCCGACGCGCTGCCAGGTGCGCCCCTCGCCGTCGGTCTCGAACCCGGCCCGCAGCGCCTGCGTCTCGCCGACCGCCTCACGCAGGGACTCCTCCAGCAGTTCCAGGTCGAGCGGGCCGCGGATCTCGACGAACTCGGCCGCGCGGTAGTTGGGGTTCTCCGCGTCCAGCTCCTGGGAGAACCACATTCCCGTCTGTGCGGCGGTCAGCGGCAAGCGACCGTTCCGGCTGCCGGACTTCCTGTTCATGCGTGCCGTCTCCTGACGCAGGTGCTTGGTCTCTACGGGCCATCAGGGCCAACGAGCGTCACGGGACAGGTGTATTGGTCCGGGGCGAAACTCTTTGGGACGGGCGTCCGGGACGGGCCTCGCACCGGGTGGCCCGTCCCCTACCAAGACTTGGCCTGCGCTTTACGAGAACCCCTGCAACCGCACCGCCCGGACAACTGTCTCTAGGGGTGTTGTATCCAGCGGGAAGTAATGTGAGCGGAGCATGGGCATGGGCCGGGTCAAGGGCAGCATAGGAATCGGACTGCTGGTCAGCGCGGTACTGGCGGGCACGAGCGCCTGTGGGGGAAATGCCTCGGCGTCCGCCTCGGGTGACTCCGCGAACGGGGGGTCGGCCAAGGCATCGGCGAGCGCGCGCCCTTCACCGACGCACCCGGCGGGCCCGCCGATGCTGCTGGAGACCATAGCCCCCAAGACCGGTGCGACCGTCGGGGTCGCGATGCCGATCTCGGTGGTCTTCACCAACCCGGTGGCGACCTCGGCCCGCGCCAAGGTCGAGAAGCACCTCAAGGTCTCCGCGTCCGCGCCGGTCGCCGGCGCCTGGCACTGGTTCAGCAGCACCCGCGCCGACTGGCGGCCCGAGAAGTACTGGCAGCCCGGCACCAAGGTGACGCTGGACGCGGACCTGAAGGACGTGGGCAACGGCAACGGCCGTTACGGCACGCACAACTACCAGCACAAGTTCACCATCGGTGACGACGTCGAGGCCACCGCATCGGTCCCCGGCCACTCGATGAAGGTGACGCGCGACGGCAAGACGGTCCGCACCCTGCCGATCGACGCGGGCAGCCCCAGCTTCCCGTCCTGGGACGGCACGATGGCCGTGATGGACAAGGCGCGTGAGGTCCACATGACCTCGTGCAGTGTCGGCATCAGCTGCACCAAGGGCAGCCCCGACTTCTACGACCTGACCCTGCCGTGGGACGTGCACCTCACCAACTCCGGCACCTACATCCACTACTCGACCGGCGACCCCTACCCGGGCCACAGTTACGGCTCGCACGGCTGTGTCCACCTGTCGCTCGCCGATGCCAAGTGGTTCTACGACTTCGTCAAGCAGGGCGACCCGATCACCATCACCGGCTCCCCGCGCGGCAAGGCGGCCGGTGACAACGGCTACGCCGACTTCAACCTCTCCTGGGACCAGTGGCTGAAGGACAGCGCCACCGGTCAGCAGACGACGGCCACCGGCTGACCCACCCGCAGTACCGTCCCGACGGCTTCCCGGCCCGCAGCGCTCGCTGCGGGCCGGTTCGCGTACGGGCCCGCGGCTGTTGTCCGCGGAGCGGACGACCCGTAGCCTGTAGTAGGTGAATAGTGCTATTGAGCCTTACGCGGTCCGGGCCGGGGTGCCGTCGGCCGGGACCTGTCTGAGCCTGCGGGCCGCGGCCGGTCTGGGGCCCGGGCCGCGTCACCGGTGACGGCGGCTGCTTCTTCCAGATCGTCGACATCTGTCTGACGCCCGCGCACCAGGGCAGGGGCCTCGGCAAGCGGATCATGGCGGAACCCCCGGCGAACTCGCGCGCCGCGCACCCGCCGGTGTCTATGGCTCGCTCATCGCCGACCGGGACGCCCGCCTCCTCTACGAGAAGTTCGGGTTCGTACAGACGGCACCGGAGTCCGTCGGGATGTTCCTCGCCGTCTGAACTCCGCCCCCGGAGCTGCCGCGTCGGCGGTGCGTCACGCCGTGATCTGCGCCAGGGTGAGGTGCCGAGGCCCGGAACAGGGCCGGTACCGGGTGCGAGCGGAGGAGCGGGACGCCGATGAGCGACGAGACGACGGCGCCGGGTGCGGGAAGCGGCCGGTTCCCGCTTCCCGGACTCCCGATGCGGGCCCGCGACCCCGGTGAGCCGCACCGCGCCTCCACCCCGCTGGAGCTCTTCTTCGACCTGTGCTTCGTCGTCGCGGTGTCACAGGCGGGCGGCCGGCTGGTGCACGCGCTGGCCGACGGCGACCCGGCCCACGGGATCACCGGCTATCTGGTCGTGTTCTTCGCGATCTGGTGGGCCTGGGTCAACTTCTCCTGGTTCGCGTCCGCGTACGACACCGACGACGTGCTCTACCGGGTCGCCACCCTGGTCCAGATCGCTGGGGTCCTCGTCCTCGCCGCCGGGGTACCGCGCGCCTTCGACCACGCCGACTACGGGATCGCGATCGTCGGCTACCTGATCATGCGCCTCGTGCTGACGCTCCAGTGGCTCAGGGCGGCGCGCAGCGAGACGGGCGCCGCCAGGACCGCGGCCCTGCGGTACGCGGCCGGGCTGGTGGTCGTACAGATCGGCTGGGTCGTCCTGCTGCTGCTCCCCGGCGCGGCGTGGAAGTGGGGCTTCGTGCCCATGGCCGCCGCCGATCTGGCGGTGCCCGGGTTCGCCGAGCACCGCCACCGGACCCCCTGGCATCCGCACCACATCGCCGAGCGCTACGGGCTCTTCACCATCATCATGCTCGGGGAGACCGTCGCGGCCGCCACCGTCGCGGTGCAGTCGGCGGTGGACGAGTCGGCCGCACTGGGCGAGCTGCTGCCGATCGCGGCGGGCGGTCTCGTCATCGTCTTCGGCGCCTACTGGATCTACTTCGCGGTACCCATCCACGAGCACCTTGCCTCCAACCGGCAGGCGTTCCTCTGGGGGTACGGCCACTATCTGGTCTTCGGATCGGCCGCCGCGATCGGCTCGGGCATCGAGGTCACCGTCGAGCAGGTGACGGGCCACGCGCACATCCCGGCGGTCGCGGCAGCGGCGGCGGCCACCGTGCCCACCGCGCTGTTCCTGCTCACGGTGTCGCTGCTGCACACACGCCACTTCAAACGGGGTGCGGCCGAGCGGGCGGTCCTGCCGGTCAGCGTGCCGCTGGTGCTCGCGGCCACCTTCGCCGGGCACTGGGCGGTGCCGCTGGCCGGTCTGGTCGTCGCCGCCACGGTCGCGGTGGGCGTCTGCCTGGCCCACCGGAAGCCCGGTGCGCCGGGGGCCGTCGTGTGACGTGCCGAGAACATGTGACGTGCCGAGAAAAACAGGTGGTGCCGTGCGGGCGGCCGGGCTAGTGTCCGTCTCGTTCCGCACGGCGCCGGCGCAGTACGCCATGGCCGTGGCCGATTCCTGTGTGACCCGGGAGGTGTGACCGATGACTGTCGTTTCCGCGGTGGGCGTTGCCCGCACTCAGCCAGTCGTTCCTCTCTCCCGCGGTCCCCGGGCGACCCTTCTGTAAGTCGCCTGCCGGGGCTGCCCCTTGAAGGGTTCCCCCTTGTCTTCTCTGTCTCCTCACTCCTCTTCCGAGGTGTCCTCCGCTGCTTCCGCACACCCGCTCGTCCCGTACGGCTGGGACGCGGGCTGGGAGGCCGAGTTCGCCCCCTACGCCGCACAGGGGCTGCTGCCCGGCCGGGTCGTACGCGTCGACCGCGGGCGGTGCGATGTCATCACCACGGCCGGGCCGGTGCGGGCCGACACCGAGTACGTCGTACCGCGCGACCCCATGCGGGTCGTGTGCACCGGTGACTGGGCCGCGGTCGACCCGTCCGGAGACCCGCAGTTCGCGCGGGCGCTGCTGCCGCGCCGGACCGCCTTCGTGCGTTCGACGTCGTCCGAGCGGTCCGAGGGCCAGATCCTCGCCGCCAACGTCGATCACGCGATCATCGCCGTGTCGCTCGCCGTCGAGCTCGACCTCGGCCGGATCGAACGGTTCCTCGCCCTGGCGTGGGAGTCCGGCGCCATGCCGCTGATCATCCTCACCAAGGCCGACCTGGTACCGGACCCCACCGCCCTCTCGTATCTCGTCGAAGATGTCGAGACCACCGCACCGGGCGTACAGGTGCTGCCCGTCAGCGCCGCCACCGGCGACGGGGTGGACGTCCTGGCCGCCGTGGTCGCCGGAGGGACGAGCGTGCTGCTCGGAGTCTCCGGAGCGGGCAAGTCGACCCTGGCCAACGCGCTGGCCGGCGCGGACGTGATGGAGGTGCAGGCCACCCGGGCCACCCGCGATGTGGACGGCAAGGGCCGGCACACCACCACGACCCGCAATCTGCTGGTCCTGCCCGGCGGTGGCGTCCTCATCGACACCCCGGGGCTGCGCGGTGTCGGGCTCTGGGACGCGTCGAACGGGGTCAGCCAGGTCTTCTCCGAGATCGACACGCTCGCCGACGGGTGCCGTTTCCACGACTGCGCCCATGAGACGGAGCCGGGGTGCGCGGTACTCGCGGCACTCGACGACGGCTCGCTGCCGGCCCGCCGCCTGGAGAGCTACCGCAAGCTGCTCCGGGAGAACCAGCGCATCCTCGCCAGGACCGACGCCCGGCTGCGCGCCGAGATCCGGCGGGACTGGAAGATGAAGGGGGCGGAGGGCCGGGCCAACATGGAGGCCAAACGCGGCAAGGTCCGAAAGGCCTGAACGGATCGGTTCCCCGGCCCCGGGCGCGCTGTCCGTTTCCCGCCGGCCGCGGCCCGGGGCCCGGGGCACACTGGTCTCCGTGATGGATGAAGAGACCAGGTACGAGGCGGTGAGCAGCCGCGACGCGCGTTTCGACGGAGAGTTCTTCTTCGCCGTGCGCACCACCGGGATCTACTGCCGGCCCAGCTGTCCGGCGGTGACCCCCAAACGCCGGAACGTCTGTTTCTACCCGACGGCGGCGGCTGCCCAGGGCGGCGGGTTCCGCGCCTGCCGCCGCTGCCGGCCGGACGCCGTCCCCGGCTCTGCCGCCTGGAACGTCCGTGCCGACGTCGTCGGCCGCGCGATGCGCATGATCGGCGACGGGGTGGTCGACCGCGAGGGTGTGCCGGGCCTCGCGGTACGGCTCGGCTACAGCACCCGGCAGGTCCAGCGGCAGCTGACCGCCGAGGTCGGCGCGGGCCCGGTCGCGCTGGCCCGCGCCCAGCGTTCGCACACCGCGCGCGTCCTGCTCCAGACCACCCGGCTGCCCGTCACGGAGATCGCGTTCGCCGCCGGTTTCGCGAGCGTGCGGCAGTTCAACGACACCATCCGGCAGATCTACGCCCGCACGCCGAGCGAGCTGCGGGGCGAGGCGGTCACCTCGGTACCTGGTGCCCCCGCCGGGACGGCAGCCGGTATCCCGCTGCGGCTCGCCCACCGTGGCCGCTACGCGGCACGGGAGGTCTTCGACCTGCTGGCGCGGGAGGCGATCCCGCGCATCGAGGAGATACTCGGCAAGCCCGGCTCCCGCACCTACCGGCGTACCCTGCGGCTCCCGTACGGCTCGGGCATCGCCGCCGTCGGTGAGCGGGCGGCCGGGCGCTGGCTGGACGCGCGGATCCACCTCACCGATCTGCGGGACCTGACCACCGCGGTACAGCGGCTGCGCCGGCTCTTCGACCTGGACGCCGACCCGTACGCCATCGACGAACGCCTCTCCGCCGACCCGCGCCTCGCGCCGCTCGTCGCGCGCCGTCCGGGGCTGCGCTCGCCCGCTACCGCGGAGTCCGAGGAGTTCGCGGTACGGGCGCTGGCCGGGCGGGAGAAGTCGCAGTGGCTGGTCGAGCGCTACGGCACAGCGCTCGACCAGCCCTGCGGCGGACTCACCCACCTCTTCCCCGCAGCGGCCGAACTCCTCGACGACGAACCCTCACTGGGCGCCGTCTCCGGCGTACGCCTCGACCCGGGAGCCGACCGCGACGAGACCGAACAGGCGCTTCTCGGCCTGCCCGGCATGACCCTGCGGACGTCGGCGCTGATCCGGATGCGGGCGCTGGGGGACCCGGACGTCCCGCTCACCGGTGAGCCCGGCGGGGAGATCTGGCGGCCCTGGCGCTCGTACGCGCAGCGCCACCTGTGGCTCGATCAGCCGTGAGTACCCGGCCGGCGTGAGCACCCCGGTCAGCTCCAGCGCCCGATCAGCCGTGAGCAGCAGGGCGGTTGTACGCCGGGGGAGTGTCCACCGGTCACTCCAGGCCCCAGCTGTGGATCTTCGACGGGTGGATGCGGATCAGCTCGTCGCTGAAGTGCGGGCCCAGCTCGTGCGGCCCGGTCAGCAGCTCGGCCTCACCCCTGATGTCCACCCCGCGCACCGCCCACGGCTGCACGCTCACCACGTCGTCGACGACCAGCGCGACCTTCGGATTGGCCTGCAGGTTCCGCCACTTCTTTGTCGTGCCGAGGGCGTACCCGCCGATCAGGATCGTCCCGTCCTCCTGCGGATAGAAGCCGACGGGGTTGGCCTGCGGCTGCCCCCTGGGGTCGACGGTGGCCAGCCGCCCCAGGCGCTGGGTGGCGAGATACGCGCGTTCGGCATCGGTGAATTCACTCATGTGCCCAGCATCGCGCGCGGACCCCGCCACCGCATCGGCGGCGCGGCCGGAGCCGGACGGAAGGCCCCGGGCACCCGCTGGATCAGGCGGGCAGACCCCAGCGGGCGGCCTGCTCGTTCGGAGCGACCGGCCGCACCGTCAGATCCGGGCGGTCGCCCGCCGCGGTGATGAGCGCCGACTCGCCCCTGCGGAGAGCGATGACGACGGTGCCGTCGCCCGTGTCCTCGTACCGCAGCGTGTGCCCGTGGCCGTCGCGTACGTCGAGGGGACCCGCGATCCCGTGGCGCACGGCGCACGGAGCGCCCGCCTCGCTGGTCACCCTCACCCAGCGGGTCACCCCCTTCTCCCGGACCGCACTGAGCAGGAACGCCCCCTGCGTCCGGAAGTCGTGGAGCACGAGGTCGCGCCAGGCCGCCGGGACCGCGGGGAAGACCCTGACCACACCGCCCCACGACTGGCAGAGCATGTCGTGCAGCGACTGCGCCGCGGACAGCGGAGTCTCGATGACCGGGCCTGACTCCTTGTACATCGTGTTGGCCTGGATGAAGCGGGTCATCAGCTCACCGAGGTACTTCAGGGCGTCCTCGCCCTTGCCGAGCAGCGCGGACATCGAGGCGGCGCCGGTGAACGTGTAGCCCTGGAGGGCCCCTTCGAAGCCGACCCAGTGGGCCAGCGACTTCTCGATCAGCGCGCGTTCGTCCGGGGTGCGGCCGGTCAGTTCGTACAGCGGGTAGACCGCGAGGAGATGCGAGTAGTGACGGTGGGACATGGCGAAGGGGACGCCCGAGCCGATCATGAAGCCGTTCTCGTCGACCGGGTACGGCACCAGTCTGGCCAGCACCTCCTGCCAGCGTTCCTTCAGCGGGTCCCTGATGCCGAGGGTGGCGGCAGAATCGACCAGGGTGCGGCAGCCCCAGCGCAGCAGCATCAGGTCGTAGTTGGTGTCCGGCGCGTCGACCCCGTACTCGGGTGAGAAGGTGGCCGGCAGATGCAGCTTGCCGTCCTTGCCCGGGGTCAGGAAGTGCAGGTAATAGGTGACGGCCTTGCGCAGCAGCGGGAAGAGCGTGTCGCGCAGGATCCGCTCGTCCATGGTGTGGCGGTAGCTCAGCCAGACATTGTGCAGCGCCCAGGTGAGGTTGCCGACCTCGGGCGTCGGCGGGTCCTCGCCGGGGATGCCCACGCCGTAACCGCCGTTGGCGACCGCCGCCCCGTTGACCAGCTGGGGGTCGGTGGTGCGCGGAATGCCGGCCGAGTCCTTCCGGTACGGAGCCGCCAGCTGGTTCGACAGGTTCTCCCGGAATTCGCCCAACGCCCTTGTCACCGCGTCGAGTTCCAGATGATTCGAACCGTGGATCAGCCAGTACTCCAGCTGGACGTTGAGATTCCACCAGGTGTTGGGCCAGGGGGTCGGCTCCAGCCACGGTCCCGACGTCGCCATGACGGGTGCGTCGGCGCGGGCGGCGGATGCGACCTTGTAGAGCTGGATCCAGTAGAAGCGCTGGATGCGGGCGTCGGGTACCGAGACGAAGCTCTTGCGGTAGTAGCGGTGCCACCAGGCGCGGTGGGTGAGGGCGTGTACGCCGAAGGGGACCGGTGCCACCCCGCGGATCAGCCGTACGGCCCGGTCGGTGGCGGTGTTCTGCGGGTGGGAGTGCGCCACGGTGGCGTACAGGGTGCGCCGCGCGCCGTGGGTGCGCTCCTGCCACGCGGTCACGTGCCGGCCGCCCGCGAGCAGCGGCTGCACGGCGGCCGTCACCCCGCTGTGCTGTTCGGTCACGGCGGGCGGGTTGGCCGTGTAGCCGTCGGGGAGGGGCTTCGACGCGGCGCGCGGGCTGATCGCCTCGGCCGGGTGGAAGACCCAGCGGAAGTTCTTCTCGCCCTTGGTCGGAGTGATCTCGACGGCCAGCACGGAGAGCGAGTTGTGGACCAGGGCGCGCAGGGTGAGGGTGCCTCGGTCGGTGGTCAGCGTGCCGGTCAGTTCGGCGTCGCGCAGCCCCAGCCGCCAGTCGAGGGCGGTGATGGTGCCGACCGGCTCCAGGGTGAAGTAGCCGATGGGCAGCCGGGCGAGGCCGAACAGCGAGCCGAACTCGGGGCGGTGGTCGGTGACCTCGGAGTGCTGGACGTTGAAGCGGACCGCGTTCCTGCCGGGCTCGGCGTAGATGCCCGAGCCGAGGTAGCCGTTGCCGAGGTACGGGCCCTCGTACCAGGTCTGCGGCATCCGCTGCCAGACGAGGTCGGCGTCGTCGAGAATCGCCTTCCAGCTGTCGTCCGACGACTGGACGGCGGTCGGCGTGAGGCCGGGCGACGTCGTGATGGAGCTCTCCGGGGCGGCCCGCGCGGGTACGGCGGTCAGGCCCCCGGTGAGCAGGGCGCCGCCGACGGCGGTGCCGGTGGCGAGAACGGTGCGTCGTTTCGGTGGTTCAGGTACAGCGGCCATGACGCCTCCCGGCGGCTCGTAACCCAAGAAATCATCCGAGCTATCCCCCGGAGAAAGGTAGACAGGGCGCTGAGGTGCGTCAATGAGTCGGGAGAGATCCCATGTATTGCGAGTCCGTGGGGTCCGTTGCGTGCTAGCCCCAGATGAGCGCGCCGAGCCAGGCGCCGGTGACACTCAGGCAGGCGAGCAGTTCGACGAGAACCGCCGTCCCGATGGCCCGCATGACGGTACGGGTGGAGGCCCAGCCGGCCCGGTGGCTGCCGAGCCGTGCCCACTCCGCCCCGTAGATCCCTCCGATGAAACCGGCGATACCGCCGAGCACGGGCACGACGAAGAAGCCCACGATGCCCGCCGCCCCGCCCGTGTACACCGTCCTGCGCGGTGCCCCGGACTCACGCGGGCGGCGCGTGGGCAGCAGCGGACGGAGCGCCTGGTTCAGCAGCAGCAGCGCGGTCGCGCCGGCGAGAATGCCCCAGGCCAGGCCGGTCGTGTCGGTCAGTGCCCACCACGCGGCGGCGGCCCACACGATCGCCGGCCCCGGCACACCGGGAACCAGGACCCCCACCAGGCCGAGCAGCATCACCAGGCCGACCGCGACGAGCTGCCACAGACTCATCTGCCAAGCGTGCAGTAAGCGACCGTCTCCCGCAGCGCGGCGCCGGGCCCCGGCCGCAGGCCCGGCCGGGTGTACGGATCGGGTGCGGGCACCCGGCAGGTGCGCGGGGTGCGGTCGCCCCGCCCCGGTCAGCCGCCCCCGTCGGCGGAGTCGGCCGGCGTGTTCCGGCCCGGCGTGTTCCGGTCGGGCGTCCTGGCGACCCACCCCTTCTCGTACGCGTGCCAGCCGAGCTGCAGCCGGGTGGTGACCCCGGTCAGCTCCATCAGGCCCTTCACCCGCCGCTGCACCGTCCGCAGCCCCAGCTCCAGCTGTTTGGCGACGCTCGCGTCCGTCATCCCGGCGAGCAGCAGCGAGAGGATCTGCAGATCCGTGGCGTCGGGGCCGGGCTCGCCGTCCTCGGCGACCTCGCCGCTCCGGCCAAGCCGCAGAGGAAGCGCCTCCCGCCACACCGCTTCGAACAGTCCCCGCAGTGATTCCAGGAGACCGCTCTCGTGGACGACCAGCGCGGAGGGCTGCGCGCCCCGCCCGGTCAGCGGCACCATCGCCAGGCTCCGGTCCGCGATCACCAGCTTCGTCGGCACCCGGTCGACGACGCGTACCTGCTCCTTGCGGCCGAGCGCGTCAGCCAGCTCCGCGATCCCGCCCGGCTCCTCCAGCACGACCCGCTCCAGCACCACCCGGTAGGAGACCCCGCGCGTCGCCGCCCGCTCCTCGGCATCGTTGTCACCGCCGGACACCGCGAGCGGACGGCCGCCCGTCACCAGCGCGCAGACCTCTTCGGTGGCGCCCAGCTGCAACTGCAGGAAGCGCTGGGACACCGCGTTCGCCCCGGTGACCACCTCCACCAGGTCGAGCACCGCAGGCTCCTTGGCCTCCGCCCTGAACTCCTCGACCAGCAACGCGGCCGCCAGCTCGGCCTGTTCCAGCTCGTGGCGGTGCTGGGTGAGCAGCGCGCCGAGCGCGACCCCCGGCGGCGCCGCCACCCACCGGCCCGTCCGGGCCGACGACTGCGCGGCCAGACCGTGCCGTTCGAGGCGGCGCAGGGCGCGTTCCGTGTCGGTCTCGGAGAGCTGGAGCCGGTGCGCGAGATCGGCCACTTCGGCCGCGCCCAGCGCGACGAGTGCGCGGTACGCCGACTCCTGGAGGTCGTCCAGACCTATGACGCCGAGCAAGTGAACCCCGATCCGGTGGCGGCTTTGAGTCACGGCGGGTTTCCGCCGCGGCACATCATCGCCGTTCAACTCCGGTTTCTGCCAGGGTGTTCGAACTGGTGTAACAGAACCCGCCTTCCGGGCCGGTCCGGTTGACCGTATCGGGCGGTTTGCAGCGGCTCGCTCCGCGACTCCGTTGGGCCGCACCCCCGTGGGGGGCGGTGTGGCCCAACGGGCCATTCCGCGCACCCTGTACCAGGACCACCCCATCGATGGACAATAGGGGCATGAGTCAGCAGGGGGAGCAGGAGCAGCCCGCCACCGCCGACGACTGGTGGGGCCGGCTGTACGACGAGACCGCAGAGGACCGGGCGACCGCCGACAAGGGCGACAGCCTGGACGACCGCTTCGCATCCGCGGCGGGGACGGTGGGTGCCGTACGGGGAGCGGCTCCCGGTGCGGACCGGCCTGGTGCGGACCGGCCTGAACCACCGGTTCCGGAGGCGGAGTTGCCGCCCGCGGCGGGCTCGCTGTCCCGGCCCGCTCCCGCTCCGCGGCCGGTTGCTGAACCGCCGGACCGGGCACCGTGGGAACCACCCGCGGACGGCGTACTGCCTTCCCGCACCATCCCCTTCCAGCGGGGGAGGAGCGGTGGTACGCCCGCGGCCACTGGGCCGGACGCCGCGGAACCGCTGGAGACGGTGTCCCCGCCGGATGCCGGCCCGGCTGCCCCACCGCCCCTTCCCCGACGCAGGCCCCCGGCCGGACCGGTACCCACCCCAGCCTCAACGGCCCCACCGGACACAGCCACAGCCGCGCCCTCCGTCCCGCGCCCCGCCGTCGCCCATGTGGGTGAGGGGCCGCCCACCTACGACGCCGAGCCCACGGCCCTGCCCGACGCGCACCCCGACGCTCTCGACGAGCTCGTCGCCGACACTGTCCTCGACGGTGCCTGCTACGGCTCGTACACCGTGCGTGCCACCTCCGTACGCGGGGACTCCGCACGGTATCGGGGCGAGCCCCGCAGGGACGCCCTGCTCACCGCCCGTTTCGGCAGCGGCGACACCGCACTCGTGCTGGTCGCCGTCGCCAGCGGTGCCCGGGCTTCGGAAGGGGCGCACCTGGCTGCGGCCGACGCCTGCCGGTGGATCGGCGCAGCCGTCGGACGCAGCAGGCTGCGGCTCGCCGAGGACATCAGGGAGGGCCGCAGGGGCGACCTCAAATCGGGGCTGCACCGGCTCACCGGGCGCGGCTTCGGCAAGCTGCGGGCCCGCGCCGCCGAACTGGGCCTCGAACCGGACGAGTACACGGCGTCCCTGCGCTGTCTGCTGCTCTCCGGAGATCCCGATTGCCGCACCCGGGTCTTCTTCGGGGTCGGGGGCGGCGGGCTCTTCCGCCTCCGTGACGGCGCCTGGCAGGACCTGGAGCCCGAGCCGCCGGGGCCCTCCGGAACCGCCGGTGAGGCCGTGGTCGGTTTCGGTTCCGCGCCGTCCTGGGCCCCGGACGCCGACCGGCTGACCATGGACTTCGGTACGGCGGCGCCGCTCTCCGGACGACACGGGCCCCCGCTGCCGCCGTCCGCCGAGCCGTTCCGCTTCCGTGCGTCGGTGGCCCGGCCGGGAGACACGCTGCTGCTGTGCAGCGCGGGCCTCGCCGAACCGCTGCGCGGCGAGCCCGCGCTCTCCGGTGAACTGGCCGCGCGCTGGGCGCCGACCGAGCCGCCGGGGCTCGCCGAGTTCCTGGCCGATGCCCAGGTACGTGTCAAGGGGTACGCCGACGACCGCACCGCCGCAGCGGTCTGGGAGACGTAGGCCTGGCCGCTGTTACCGGCCCGGCCGTCCAGGAGGGTTGGCCGGTGGGGTGTCCGCCGGTCCACCCGGCTGCCGGAGTGCGGTGATGCCGCTGAGGGCGAGATCGATCCCGGCGAGGAACTGCTCGCGGTCGTCGTGCTCGCGCAGCTGGTCCGCGACGGCCCGGGTGAACGGGTACGCGTCGGGGTCGAGCCCTTCCCATGCCGTCGATACGGTGTCGAGGAACTCGGCGCGCTCCACGCCGGGCCCGGGGGCGTTCGCGGTGTTCGCCGCGTTCTGGCCGGCGGCGCCGAGGACGTAGTGCACCAGCAGCGAGGTCGCCGTGAACCAGCCTGCCTCGGGCGCGCCCAGTGCGCGGACCTGCCGGCCGATGCTTTCGAAGATCCGCGGCGTCACCGATCCCGAGGGATTGCGGGAGAGCTGCGTCGAGAGCTGTGGGGCGAGCCACGGATGTGCGTCGATCGCGTCGAACAGGCCGAGCGCGACAGTGCGGATCTCCTCCTGCGGTGAGCCCGGGGACCCGGCGGGCTCGATGGCCAGAGCGGCGGCGACGACGGCGTCGGTCGCGGCGCCGAGCAGCTCAGCCTTGTTCGCCACATGCCAATAGATCGCCCCGGGTCCGGTGGACAGACGCTCGGTCAGCGCCCGGAACGTCAGCCCGCCCTCGCCGGCCGCGTCGAGCAGCTCGACGGCGGCCTCGACGATGCGCTCCAGGGAGAGCGCCTCTGTGCGCCGCTGCGAGCGGCGCGTCCGCGTTGCCATGCCGCCATTTTGACATGTCTGGAGCGTTGTTCCAACATGGATTGGAACGACATTCCATAGAGGTCGGCCGGACTCACCGGAGCCTCGATCCCGAAGGAGCCACGATGCCCACCCCCGTCACGATCATCGGCGCCGGACTCGGCGGCCTCACGCTCGCCCGCGTCCTGCACGTCCACGGAATCCCGGCCACGGTCTACGAGGCCGAGTCCTCCCCTGCGGCTCGTGCTCAGGGCGGGATGCTCGACATCCACGAGGAGAACGGCCAGGCGGCTCTGGAGGCGGCGGGCCTGATGGACGAGTTCCGCGGCCTCGTCCTGGAGGGCCGCGAGGCCACACGCGTCCTCGCCTCGGACGGGACCGTTCTGTACGACGACGACAGCACACGGGGACGCCCGGAGGTGTTGCGGGGTGAGCTGCGGCGGGTCCTGCTCGCATCGCTTCCGGCCGGCACCGTCCGGTGGGGTCACAAGGTGAGCGCCACCCGTGCTCTGGGTGAGGGCCGTCACGAGGTGGTTTTCGCCGACGGTGGCACCGTCGTCACGAGTCTGCTGGTCGGGGCGGACGGTGCGTGGTCGCGGGTCCGGCCGCTGCTGTCCGGCGCCGCGCCCGAGTACACCGGCGTCTCGTTCGTCGAGACCTATCTGTTCGACGCCGACACCCGTCACCCCGCCACCGCGAAGGCGGTCGGCGGCGGGGCGATGTTCGCACTCGCGCCGGGCAGGGGCATCCAGGCCCACCGGGAGAACGGCGGCACCCTGCACACCTACGTGGCACTCACCCGGACGCAGGAATGGTTCGCCGGTATTGATTTCACCGATGCCGCCGCGGCCGCGGCACGGATCGCCGGGGAGTTCGAGGGCTGGGCGCCGGAGCTCACCGCGCTCATCACTGACGGCCGGACCCCGCCGGTCCTGCGCACCCTGCACGCGCTGCCGGCCGGGCACCGGTGGGACCGGGTGCCGGGCGTGACCCTGCTCGGCGACGCCGCCCACCTCTCCGCCCCGAACGGCGAAGGCGCCAACCTGGCCATGTACGACGGCGCCGAACTCGCCCAGGCCCTCGCCGCACACCCCGACGACACCGAAGCCGCCCTCACCGCATACGAACAGGCCATGTTCCCCCGCAGCACCGAAGCCGCCACCGACGGCACCCAGCTCCACGAGCTGCTCTTCGGCGACGACACACCCCACAGCCTGATCAACATGTTCACCGGACAGGACCGGCCGCATGAGAAGGCGTAACAGCGCAGGCGCGACCGTGGCGCCCATGGGTTGATGGAGGCATGGCCAAACAGAACGTTGCGGAGCAGTTCGTCGACATCCTCGTCCGCGCGGGTGTGGAGCGCCTGTACGGAGTCGTCGGCGACAGCCTGAACCCTGTCGTGGACGCCATCCGGCGCAACTCGGCCATCGACTGGATCCAGGTCAGGCACGAGGAGACCGCCGCGTTCGCGGCAGGAGCCGAGGCCCAGATCACCGGGAAGCTCGCGGCCTGCGCCGGATCCTGCGGCCCCGGGAACCTGCATCTGATCAACGGCCTGTTCGACGCCCACCGCTCCATGGCACCGGTCCTCGCGCTCGCCTCGCACATCCCCTCCAGCGAGATCGGCCTCGGGTACTTCCAGGAGACCCATCCCGACCGGCTGTTCCAGGAGTGCAGCCACTACAGCGAGATGATCTCCAGCCCGCAGCAGATGCCCCGGCTGCTCCAGACGGCCATCCAGCACGCCATCGGCCAGAGCGGTGTCAGCGTGGTGACCCTCCCCGGCGACATCGCGGGCGCCCCTGCCCCGGACCGTACCGGTGAGACCGCACTGGTCACCTCGCGCCCCTCGGTGCGCCCCGGTGAGGCGGAGGTCGAGAAGCTGGCCCGTCTGATCGACAAGGCCGAACGGGTGACGCTCTTCTGCGGGAGCGGCACGGCCGGCGCGCACGCCGAGGTGATGGAGTTCGCCGAGCGGATCAAGTCCCCGGTGGGCCACGCGCTGCGCGGCAAGGAATGGATCCAGTACGACAACCCGTACGACGTCGGCATGAGCGGCCTCCTCGGCTACGGGGCCGCCTACGAGGCCACGCACGAGTGCGACCTGCTGATCCTGCTCGGCACCGACTTCCCGTACAACGCCTTCCTGCCCGACGACGTGAAGATCGCCCAGGTCGACATCCGCCCGGAGCACCTCGGCCGCCGTACCAAGCTGGACCTCGCCGTCTGGGGCGATGTGCGCGAGACGCTGCTGGCCCTGACACCGCAGGTGAAGGAGAAGACCAGCCGCAAGTTCCTCGACAAGATGCTCAAGAAGCACGCCGACGCGCTGGAAGGTGTCGTCAAGGCCTACACGCGCAAGGTCGAGAAGCACACCCCGATCCACCCCGAGTACGTGGCGTCCGTCCTGGACGAAGTAGCCGACGGCGACGCCGTGTTCACCGTGGACACCGGAATGAACAACGTGTGGGCGGCCCGCTATCTCACCCCCAACGGCCGCCGCCGGGTGATCGGTTCCTTCAGCCACGGGTCGATGGCCAACGCCCTGCCGCAGGCCATCGGCGCCCAGTTCACCGACCGGCACCGGCAGGTCGTCGCGATGTCGGGCGACGGCGGCTTCTCGATGCTGATGGGCGACTTCCTGACCCTCGTGCAGCACGACCTGCCGGTGAAGGTCGTCGTCTTCAACAACTCCGCGCTCGGCATGGTCGAGCTGGAGATGATGGTGGGCGGCCTGCCCGCGTACGGCACCACCCACCAGCACTCGGACTTCGCGGCCATCGCGCGGGCCGCCGGAGCCTACGGCGTGCGCGTGGAGAAGCCGAAACAGCTGGCCGGGGCGCTGACGGACGCCTTCAAGCACAAGGGTCCCGCCCTGGTGGACGTGGTCACCGACCCGAACGCACTCTCCATCCCGCCGCGCATCAGCGCCGACATGGTCAGCGGTTTCGCGCTCTCCGCGTCCAAGATCGTGCTGGACGGCGGCGTGGGCCGGATGGTGCAGATGGCCCGCTCCAACCTGCGGAACATGCCGAGGCCGTAGCCGGGACTGACACCACGGCAGAGCCCCCGACCGTTCGCCGGCCGGGGGCTCTGCCGTGGTGCGGATCAGGCGAGCGTGTCTGTCACGACGGCGTCAATGAACGCGCCCCACGCGGTGTCACGGATGACGATGGCGGGACCGGCGGGGTTCTTGGAGTCGCGGACGGGCATCGCGGACGTGACGCCGTGGGCCACCTCCACGCAGTCACTCTGCCCCCCGCTGTACGAGGACTTGCGCCAGGTGAGACCAGAAGCAGCGGCGTTACCGATGTGAGTCATGTGATCTTGTCCTTCAGTCTTGCGATGAGGTCGGCTGACTCGTCGAACGGTAGCGAACTGGCGCGAAGACGCTCGAATCCGCTTCCATAAACGGACACTTCGGCGAGGTCTTCCACGTACAGCGCTGACGTCAGGCTCTCCACGTGTACGACGTCGAGGTCCGCTGTCTCCGGGAAGCCGAGCACGGTAAAAGAGCCCGCCATCCCAGGGTGTGGAGGAGCGACCAAGGGCAGTACTTGTATGGTCACAGTCGGCAGCTCCTGAAGATCCAACAGACGCTGGAGCTGATCCCGCATCACTGACTTGTCGGGGAGCCGAGTGTGTAGCGCGGACTCGTGAACGATTGCCCACAGCTCCAGCGGATTTGGACGTGTGAGCACCGACTGGCGAGCCTGGCGGACCTGAACGAGCTGCTCCACGCGCTCTGCGGTATCTGACATGTTGATGGCCGAGATGGTCGCGCGAGCATATGCAGACGTCTGGAGCAGCCCAGGGATCAACGTTGTCTGATACGACCGCATGCTCTTGGCGTCCGACTCCAGGCTGATCAGGTCTGCGTATGCCGGAGAAATGACGTCACGGTAGCTCTGCCACCACCCGCGACGGGCACCGTCCCGTGCGAGACCGTGAAGCGCCGCCCGACGTTCTGAGTCGTCCACCCCGTACAGATTCAGGAGTTCGTCGAGGCTCGCCACCTTCACGCCCACGGTGGCGTTCTCGATGCGGCTGATCTTCGACGAGTTGAGGCCGGTAGTCGACTTCGCCACCACGTCCTCAACTCTCAGCCCATGCACCTCTTCACGCAGCCTTCTGAGCTCCGAGCCGAGACGACGCCGTCGAACTGTCGGTTCACTCATGCCGGCTCCTCCACTTCAAGTCCCTGCATTCTGCCGCCAGATGGAGCGGCAGGGCTACAGGATTCCACAGTTGCAGACTCTGCGGCGCCATCAATGTGCAATTCTTCGTTTTTGATTTTGCGGTTGCGTTCTCGACTTAAGTTACGCCACACTGACGGTGCCAGTCCAGGCACGCTGAGTGATCACGTGCAGAGTTGAGGAGGCGGTGGATTGTGGCGGATGAGACATCTATGAGCGATCCGGTCTATTTATCGGAGCCGTTCATCGACCCGCCTGAGCCGGTAGCTGGTTGCGGCGTGTGTGGGGTGCTGTACAAGGACTGGCGGTATTCGATGGCGCCGACGAGCCCCGGGTACGACCCGTCGCACGCGTCGGACGTCGCGGTTGAAATCAGGGATCACCCCCACACCAAGAGGGTTCTCACGTGCCGCACTTGAGCATTCGCGTCTACCGCGTGGACCGCCGTACGGGTGAGCGTACGCAGATCTCCGGGCCGCGATCCGTGGCTCCTCTGGAGGCGCCTGAGGCGTCGTCGGTCTGGCCGGCGTGTACGTGTCCGATCCATGCCGGTGCGGACGTCGACAAGGTCGGTCAGGGGGAATACCGGCCAAAGGCGTGGTGATGGAAGATCCAGCACCCATGACGCCGGGGCCACTCGATACCAGTTGAAGCCCCCGTGCGGCTGCTCGTCACACAGCCGGTCGCGCGGGTGAGGGGCGGCAGGGCCGTGCGAGTCGATGAGGTCGGCTGACCACGGCTCTGCCCGCTCCTCGTACAGCCGCTGCGCGACAGGCCCGGGCCGCAGGGCGTGAGGGAGAAGTGGCGCCGCCCGCTCCGGAATACACCTCGGAGCGGGCGGCCCTCAGGCGGGGCGCACCCGGAGTGTCAGGATCTGGAAGGGCCGCAGCGCCACCGCGAGCGCGTCCCCGCCGGCCGTCACCTCCCGCAGCGGCCGTTCCAGCAGGTCGGTGATCTCGGCACGTCCCACCGGGAATCCGAAGCCGACCGTGGCGTCCGCGCGCCCGCCCGCCGACTCGTAGAGCCGCACCACCACATCCCCGCTGCGGTCCTCGGCGAGCTTCACCGACTCCACCGTCACGGCCGGATGGTCCGTGGTCACCAGCGGCGCCAGCGCCGGGGCGTCCGCCGTCCGCAGCGGCAGATTGAGCGCGAGACCCTCGCGTACGGCGCCGGTCACCCCCGCCCCCGGGTACAGCGCGTAGCTGAACCGGTGGGTCCCCAGGTCCGTCTCCGGGTCCGGGCTGTGCGGGGCGCGCAGCAGCGTCAGCCGTACGGTCGTGCCAAGTCCGTCCCGGTGCTCCGCCCGCGTCACATCGTGGCCGTACGTCGAGTCGTTGAGCACCGCGACCCCGTACCCCGGTTCGGCGACCCGCAGCCAGCGGTGCGCGCAGATCTCGAACCGGGCCGCGTCCCAGCTGGTGTTGGCGTGTGTGGCGCGGTGCACATGGCCGAACTGGATCTCCGCCGTGGACCGTTCGGCGTGCACATCGAGCGGGAAGGCGGCCTTGAGCACCTTCTCGGACTCCTGCCAGTCGGCTTCCGTGACGACATCGAGGCGCGGGCTCTCCGCGTCGAGCCGCAGCTCCTGGGTGATACGCGAGGCTCCGAAGGTCCGCACGACCCGCACCGCCGCCCGCAGCGGCCCCGTGCCGACGACCTCCACCGAATCGGCGGCGGTGAGATCGGTGCGGCTGCGCCGGTAGTGCCGGTCGATGTCCCAGGCGTCCCACTGGTTGGGGTGGTCCGGGTGCAGCTGGAGCAGATTGCCGCGGCTCCCGGGTGCCAGGACCTCGCGGCCCGCCGTCAGATCGCGCACCGAGGACAGCAGCCCGTCGGAGTCCACCGTGACCCGCAGCAGCCCGTTGTCGAGGACGACCGCCGGGCCGTCCCGGGTCACTGTGGCGGCGGCGCCGGCCGCCGCGCCGCTGAGCGGCGCGGACCCGAGGGGCGGTACGTCGACGAAGGCGAGGGTGCCGCCGTCCGCCGTGCCTCCGGTGCTGTCCGCGGTACGGACGACCTCGCGGCGCCCGTACGGTGAGGCGTTGAGCACGGTCCTGGGGGAGTGGGATCCGCTCGGCGGCCTTACGTCCGGGCCCAGTTCGAGTGCGGCGACCGCCCCGGTGATGACCGCCTCCAGCTCCTCCCGCAGCCGCGCGTAGGTATCACGGGCCTCCCGGTGGACCCAGGCGATCGACGAACCCGGCAGGATGTCGTGGAACTGGTGCAGCAGTACGGTCTTCCAGATCCGGTCCAGCTCATCGTGCGGATAGGCGTACGCCGCCGACCGGAGCGCGGCCGCCGTCGCCCACAACTCGGCCTCCCGCAGGAGGTGTTCGCTGCGGCGGTTGCCCTGCTTGGTCTTCGCCTGGGTGGTGTACGTGGCGCGGTGCAGCTCCAGATAGAGCTCGCCCGACCAGACGGGCGCCTGCCGCCCGTACTCCTTCTCGGCCGCCTCGAAGAACGCCGAGGGCTTCTCGATCCCGACGCGCGGTGAGCCCTCCAGGTCCCGGAGCCTGCGCGCCTTCTCCAGCATCTCGCGGGTCGGGCCGCCCCCGCCGTCGCCCCAGCCGAACGGCACCAGGGAGCGGGTCGCCCGTCCCTTGTCCGCGAAGTTCCGCTCGGCGTGGGCCAGTTCGGACCCGTGCAGCTGGGAGTTGTAGGTGTCGACGGGCGGGAAGTGGGTGAAGACCCGGGTCCCGTCGATGCCCTCCCACCAGAAGGAGTGGTGCGGCATCCGGTTCGCCTGGTTCCAGGACAGCTTCTGGGTGAGGAACCACCTGATTCCCGCGAGCTTGGCCAGCTGCGGGAAGGCCGCCGTGTAGCCGAAGGAGTCCGGCAGCCAGATCTCCTCGGTCTCGACCCCCAGCTCCTCGGTGAAGAAACGCCTGCCGTGCACGATCTGGCGGGCCAGCGCCTCGCCGCCCGGCATGTTGGCGTCCGACTCGACCCACATGGAGCCGACCGGGGCCCAGTTGCCGTCCGCCACGGCCTTCTTGATGCGCTGCCAGATGTGCGGCTGGTGCTCCTTGACCCAGGCGTACTGCTGGGCCTGCGAGCAGGCGAAGACCAGCTCGGGATAGTCGGCGGCCAGCGCCGTCACATTGGCGAAGGTCCGTGACGCCTTCCGCACGGTCTCGCGCAGCGGCCACAGCCAGGCCGAGTCGATGTGCGCGTGGCCGGTGGCCGAGATCCGGTGCGCGCCCGCCTCGGCGGGCCTGGCCAGCGCGGGCGCGAGCGCCTCCCGCCCGGCCGCCGCCGTACCCGGCACGTCGTGCAGGTCCAGCGCGTCCAGCATGTCCTCCAGGGCGCGCAGGATCTCGTGGTGCCTGCTCCGGTCGGCCGGCAGCTCCCGCATCAGCTCGGAGAGCACCTCGATGTCGGTGACCAGGTGCCAGACGTCTTCGTTCAGGACGGCGAGATCCGCCGATGCGAACCGGTAGCCGGGATCGTCGCCCGCGGTCAGTACGTCGCCCAGCCGCGTCGGTTCGAATCCGTGCCGCAGCACCGCGGGGTTGGCGGCGGCCTCCAGCAGCAGACTCACCGGCTCGCCGCCCGCCGCGGGCGCCGCCACGGGCACGTGGCGGTTGCGCGGGTGGATGCCCTTGACCGGCACGCCCCCGGCGTCGTAGATCATCCCCTCGGCCTGGAATCCGGGGCCGTCGCCGGTGAATCCCGGGTCGATCACAGCCTCCACCCGGCGGCCGGCCCAGGCGTCGGGGACGGCGCCCTCCAGCCGGAACCAGCTGGTCGACCAGGGCCGCCCCCACTGCGTCCCGGCCGCGAAGGGCTCGTACGTGCCACGCAACGCCTCCGCCACGGGCACCGGCTCGCCCGGCGCATGCCAGACGGACAGGGCGAGCCCCACCCGGTCCGTGTACTGCGCGGGGCGGATGAACTGGTGCAGGGCCCGTTCCAGGCGGCCCTCAACCAGCGATCGGTCGTCGTGCATCGCGGCTCCTACGGCATCGGATCGGCGTGACGTTCCCCGCTTGCCTTCCCCGGTGGAGCGCACGGCACCCGCCCGGCATGCGTGAGCACCCGCCTGCCGGGCATGCATTGCGTGAGCTGTTCGAGCACGACTTCGAGCATGACAGAGCACCACGACTTGCAGGCGGGGGATATGACGGGGCGTCACAGTGGCACGAGTACCGCACCCGACCGGTGCGGCCAGGGATCCGGCACGCCAGGGGGGCGCCGGAGCGGACGGCTGCGCCGCAGACTGGGCCGGGGGGACCTGCCGGCGGTGAAGGACGTACGGCACGGGCTCCGGGAACTGCTGCGGCGGTGCGGGAGCCAGAGCAGTGCCGATGTCGCCGAGCTGCTCACCAGCGAACTGGTGACGAACGCACTGATCCACACCGACCGGGGGGCGGTCGTCACGGCCGGGGTCGGCCCGGCCGGGCTCCGGGTGGAGGTCAGGGATTTCACACCGGGGCAGCCGGAGCCGGGCCGGGCCACCGACGAGAGCACGCACGGCCGGGGCCTGGTCCTGGTGCAGGCACTCGCGGACGCCTGGGGCGTACGGACGCACGAGGTGGGGAAATCGGTCTGGTTCGAACTCGAAGGCGGTCAGGTGTGACTCACACCTGACCGCCTTCGGGCCGTACCCCTGAATCCGGCAGCGACTTCCGCCGGATTCAGGGGTACGCGTCATGCGGCATCGCTCAGCCGAATTGCTGTTCGAGATCCTTCAGTTTCTGCTCCAGGGAGTCGAGGCGGGGGAGTGTCTGGGTGTCGTCCTCAGCGGTGAGGTCGACGGTCACGGCGTCCGTTCCCGTCGTGGCCCGGTCGGAGTCAGGACTCGTCACGGCCTGCAGGGAGGGCCTGGAGCGTAAGGGCAGTTGTCCCGGCTCGGGTATGGCAGGCTCCGATACCGCCTTCGCCGCACCCACGGCCGGAGGCGAGCCCGCAGCCTCCACCTGACGGCTGCCGCGACCGCGCCCCAGCGACCGGTGCTGCCGGTTGATCGCCTTGAGGTGGGCTCGTTCCAGCTTGTCGTGCTCCCGCTTCCGGAGCCGGTTCTGCTCCTTCTGGCGCCGGTCGTCACGGACCTCGTCGACCGCCTCGTCCAGCGTCCGCACACCCTCCAGGAGCATCAGCGACCAGGCGCCGAAGGTCTCCCGGGGAGCACGCAGCCACCGTACGATCCGGATCTGCGGCAGCGGGCGGGGGACGAGCCCCTGCTCGCGCAGCGCCGCCACCCGGGTCTGCTTCAGCGCGCGGTCGAACAGCACCGCGGCCGAGAGCGACATCCCCGCGAAGAACTGCGGGGCGCCCGCGTGGGCCAGACCGCGCGGTGCGTGCACCCAGTTGAACCAGGCCGCCGCGCCGGCGAACGTCCACACCAGCAGCCGGGAGCCGAGCGCCGCGTCACCGTGGCTCGCCTCCCGCACGGCCAGCACGGAGCAGAACATGGCGGCGCCGTCGAGGCCGAACGGGACCAGGTACTCCCAGCCGCCCGTGAGGTTGAGGTTCTGCCGGCCGAAGCCGACCAGTCCGTGGAAGGACAGCGCGGCGGCAACCGCCGCGCAGCAGAACAGCAGCAGATACGAGGCGGTTCCGTAGACCGCCTCCTTGTGCCGTCTGCGTTCCTCGCTGCGCTCCCAGGTGTCGTCGGCCGATCCCTTGTCGGCGGAGCGCCTGCCGCGCACGAGCACCGCCACCGCGACCAGGACCCCCGCGATCATCACGCCACCGGGAAGCAGCCAGTCCAGAGATATGTCGGTCAGTCGCATGCGGTGTCCCTTGCATCGCGTCAGTGCCTTGCGGCCGCAATATTGGCTCAGATCCCGGGACGCTCCGAGCGTTTCGGGGCAAGAGCACGCCAACGGAGTGCGGGGAACACCGGATAGGGGCGATCTGGTCGAACTGCCTTGCGTGCGAGCTGGGTTGGGTTCGAATTCAGTCAGCCGAAGGAGGGGTGTCAGCGCTGAGCCTGGCCACTCGGTCGGCGTCGCAGGTGCGGGGGCAGGTAACGCAGGTGTCCCCGGGGCGCACGGTGTAGAAGAGGCAGCAGCTCGCGCGGTCGCGGGTCGGCAGCGGCCGGCCCTGAGGCCCGGTCAGCTCCCGGAAGCCGGCCGTGCCGACATACGGCGCGGTGGCCCCCGGCAGCAGCAGCTCCAGCTCCGCCACCGCGCGCGACTCCTCGCCGAGCAGATGGCCGATGTACCAGAGGCCTTCCACGATCTCGTCGGTCGCCATCCCCCACAGCGCCCGCCGGCCGCGGCGCATCCGCGGCCCGAAGCCGTCGAGCACCGGCTCCAGATGCTCGGCGACCGCCGCCCGCACCTCGGCCCGCAGCGCGTCCTCGTCCGCGACCACGCGCGCGCCGGGCGCCCCGGCCGCCGGGTCGTCCGGAAGACAGGCGAACGTGTCGGTCCGTACGGCCATCCGGCCCAGCGTGCGCTGGAAGGCGACGGCGCCGACCGGGAGCCTCGGCACCCTGCGGTGCAGGAACCACGGGACCGTGATCAGCAGACAGGCGGGCCAGGCGTACCGGTGGAAGCCGAAGCTGGCGATGACGTCGGGCCGGGCCCGCTGTCCGTAGTCCCGCAGCACCTGGGCGCTGTCCCAGTCGAGGAAGGCGTCGAGCGCGCTGCCGCCCGCCGCGAGGTCGGCGGCGGACACCCAGCCGCCGCCGGACGGGGCGAGCCCGTCCGCGGGCTCGGTGACGGACAGGCCGGGAAACACCCCGGCCAGCCGTTCGTAGGCGGCGGTGACGGGGGAGCGCAGCAAGGTGGAGACGGGCATGCAAGGACCACCGAATCGCGATCGTTGACAGGTAAGCCTTACCTTATCCGATCCGATCGATGTTTGAACTGGAGCCCAGTCCGCCTATCGTGCTGAACAGGACGCCGGAGGAGGACCCAGGTGGAACAGGGCAGAGGATGCGACGCGGTACAGCCGCACGCGTCCGCGCATCCGCCCGGCCCGGCCCGGATCCCCGATCCCGCCCGCAGCCCCGAACAGCGTGAAACCGCAGGACCGGACCGTGGTGAGCACCGCCGCTGCGAGCCGGCCGCGGGGACGGTGCGGCCGGTGTCCGGAGGTACCGGCATCCCGGCGGCCCCTGAGACGAAGCAGGTGCGGCGCCATTCGGTGCGCGGTCAGATCCTCGACGCGTTGCGCACCGCCCTGGTGGACGGCGAGCTGGTCCCCGGCGAGGTCTACTCCGGCCCGTCGCTCGGCGAGCGCTTCGGCGTCTCGGCCACCCCGGTACGGGAGGCCATGCAGCAGCTCGCGGTCGAGGGCGCCGTCGAGGTCGTGCCGAACCGAGGCTTCCGGGTCGCCGAGCGGAGCGCTCGGGAACTCGCCGAGCTGGCCGAGGTACGGGCACTGATCGAGGTCCCGGTGATGCTGCGGCTGGCGCGCGCCGTCCCGGCGGACCGCTGGGCCGAGCTGCGGCCGCTCGCCGAGGCCACGGTCTCCGCCGCCGCGGTCGGCGACCGTGCCCGCTACGCCGAGTCGGACCGGGCCTTCCACGGGGCCGTACTCGGTCTCTCGGGGAACCAGCAGCTGGTCGCCGTCGCCGACGACCTGCACCGCAAGGCCCAGTGGCCGCTGGTGAGCGCGCCCGTCACCCGGCGCGCCGACCTCCTCGCGGACGCGTCGGAGCACACCGCCCTGCTGGACGCCCTGATCGCCCGCGACCTGACGGTCGTCCAGTCGCTCGTACGGGAGCACTTCACGGGCGCACCCGGCTGAACCGGAGCATCCGGTGCACTGGGAGCTCCGGTTCAGCCGGCGCGGCCCGGTCTGGGCCGCCGGTGCGGGGCTTCCGTACCGCGCCGCAGTACCGCCGTGGGCTCACACCGCCGCGGCCGGCGGGGTGAGCTGCGCCGCCAGCCAGGTCGGAACGCCGTCGAGCAGCCGGAACAGCCGGGCCGCCTCGGCCCGCAGCCTGGTCGCCTCCGGTTCGGGCTCCGCGTCGGCGAGCGCGGCGAGTGCCGGGGCCGTACCGACGAGGTAGCCCAGCTCCTCCCGTATCCGCAGGGACTCGGTGAAGCCGTGCCTGGCCTCGGCGAGTTCGCCCTCCCGCAGCGCGAGTGAGGCCAGATGGCGCCAGGTGAAGGAGAGCAGCAGCGTCTGACCGTGCGCCGTGGCGCCCGCGTGGGCCCGGCGGTAGGCGGCGCGCGCCGACTGGGCCGAGTCCGCGAGGTTCTGGGCGATGAGCCCGCGGCGGAAGTCCAGGAGCGGCCGGCCCGGAGACCCGGGCGCGATCAGGGCGGCGGCCCTGCCCATCGCGGCCCGTGCCTCGTCGGCCCGGTCCCGGACGCCCAGGAGGGTCGACGCGTAACCGAGCTGGCCGCGTTCGCAGGCCGCGGCACCGCGTGCCTCGTCGCTGCGGGCGAGCGCTTCGGCCGTCCGCAGGGCGTCCTCCGCGTCCGTCCAGCCCTGCTCCGTGTAGAGACACCGCTCGATCAGCAGCGCGGCCCGGTGCAGGGCTGCTTCGGCGTCGTGCTTCGCGTGCGGTTCCAGCAGGGCGGCCGCGTCCGCCCAGCAGCCGCGCGAACGCAGCCGCCATACCGCGGTCTGGAGTGGAGGATCGTCATCAGCTGTCGTTCCGTAACCAGACATGGCGGTATAGGCCACATTGCCCTCCCCGAGCGCACCATTGAGCTGTTGAGTCTGGGCGCATCTCAGCACGGATTGGCATGCCGGGCCAAGGGGTTGAGTGAATCAATTCACAATGTTGCGGCTCCGCGCGGGCCCCCGCGGGGCCCCGCGCGTCAGCTCATCCGCAGGGCCAGGAAGAAATCGAGCTTGTCCTCCAGGCGAGAGAGATCACGCCCCGTCAACTGCTCGATCCGGCCGACGCGGTAGCGCAGCGTGTTGACATGCAGGTGCAGCCGGGTCGCACAGCGGGTCCACGAACCGTCGCAGTCCAGGAAGGCCTCCAGGGTCGGGATCAGCTCCGCCCGGTGCCGCCGGTCGTAGTCCCGCAGCGGGTCGAGCAGCCGGGCGGTGAACGCCCGGCGTACGTCGTCGGGGACGAACGGCAGCAGCAGCACGTGCGAGGCGAGCTCGTGGTGGCCCGCCGCGCAGACCCGGCCGGGCCGGGCCGCGGCCACCCGCCGGGCGTGTCTGGCCTCCTCCAGGGCGCCGCGCAGCCCCTCGGCCGAGTGCACGGAGGCGGAGATCCCGAGTGTCAGCCGCCCGTCGTCGGCGAGCCCGGCCGTGAGCGGTTCGCGTACGGCGGTGAGCAGCTCGTCCGCGTGCAGCCCGACGTCCGAGTCCTGGTCCGCGTCGTCCTCACCGGCCTCCGGGGCGAGCGGCGGCAGGGGGACGAGCGCGATGGCCTCGTCGCCCGTGTGGGCCACCGCGATCCGGTCGGACGAACCCGGGCCCGAGCCGCCCGGCAGCGCCTGCTCGACCAGGATCTCCTCAAGGAGGGACTGGGCCACCGGGCCCGCGTCGATCACGGGTCCGTCCTGCTGGTCCCAGTCGACCCGGGCGACGACCACCTGCCAGCGCGGGGCCGTCCCGATGCCCGGCATCAGCACCGGCGCGGCCACCCGCAGCCTGGCCGCGATCTCGGCCGGCGGCGCACCCGTCTGGACCAGTTCGAGCACTTCCTGGGCGAGCCTGCGCCGTACGGTCCTGGCCGCGTCGCGCCGGTCGCGCTCGACGGCGATCAGCTGGGTCACACCCTGGAGCAGATCCAGCCGGGCCGCGGGCCAGTCGCCCGCGTCCGCCTCGACGGCGAGCAGCCAGTCGGAGAGCACCGTCTCGCGCACATCGCGCGGGCCGGACGCCACACCGCGCCCGCCGCCCCGCACCGGGAACAGCGAGTACGAGGTGGAGTCCACCGTGACCCGGTGCGGACCCCGGCGCCCCGTCCGGGTCGCGGCGAGATGCCCGGCCGCCAGTACGGCGCCGGTCCCCTCCGGCAGCGGGTCGCCCGCTCCGGCGATCTGCCGGCCGGTGGGCGAGAGCACCCAGGCGTGCAGGTCCAGGTCGGTGGTCAGCAGGTCGAGCACCACGTCGGGGCCGCCGCCCGCCGGGCCCGAGGTCATCAGCCTGCGGTGCCGGTCCACGACGGCGGCGAGGTCCCCGGCCCGCTCGCCCGAGACCTGTCGCACCACGTATTCGGTGACGACGGCGAAGGCGACCGATTCCTCCACCGCGAAGACCGGCAGCCGGTGGCGCACACAGGCCTCCACCAGGTCGTCGGGGACGCCCCCCAGCTCCGCCTCGCCCGCCGCCAGCCCCACGACCCCGGCGCCCGCCAGGATTCGTACGAACGGCTCGGAGTCCTCCGCGGAGCGCCGCCAGGCGAGCCCCGTCAGGACCAGTTCACCACCGGTGAGATACCGGCTCGGGTCACGCAGGTCCGTGGTCATCACGCCGCGGACCGTGCGGTCCAGCTCGTCCTCACCGCCGAGCAGCCGCAGGCCCAGCGCGTCCGTGTCCAGCAGTGCGCGCAGCCGCATCTCGTCGCCGCCGATCCGTATCGTCCGCCGATCCGGTGCAGCCGGTCGGCGGAACTTGTCGTTTCCAGAGGAAAGCCAAGAGGTAACTGAACCTTGTCTTTCGTTCGAACATACAAGACGACCAAGGTCACCAGCCAACTCCTTCATGGTTTCGGTGACTGCACCCCGCGCGGCCCGGCTTGTGTACTTGTGCCGTCAAGCGTTAACAGCAGATGAACGTCCAGTCGAGGGCCGGCCGTCCAGGCCCCAGCGAACAACCCCGAATGAGAAGAAGAGAGCCACTACATGGACTTCCTTCGCCCCGCCAGCTGGGAGGAGGCGCTCGCCGCCAAGGCCGAGCACCCCACGGCTGTGCCGATCGCCGGTGGTACCGACATCATGGTGGAGATCAACTTCGACCACCGCCGGCCCCAGTACCTCCTGGACCTGAACCGCATCGGCCTCCTCAGCGAGTGGCATGTCGGCGAGGAGACCGTCCAGCTGGGCGCGTCCGTTCCGTACGCCAAGATCATGGAGAACCTGCGCACCGAGCTGCCCGGTCTCGCGCTCGCGTCCCACACCGTGGCCTCCCCGCAGATCCGCAACCGCGGCGGTGTCGGCGGCAACCTCGGCACCGCGTCGCCCGCCGGTGACGCCCACCCGGCGCTGCTCGCCGCCGACTGCCAGGTCGAGGCCGAGTCGGTGCGCGGCTCCCGGCTGATCCCCATCGACGACTTCTACACCGGGGTGAAGCGCAACGCGCTCGCCCCCGACGAGCTCATCAAGTCGGTCCACTTCAAGAAGGCCGACGGCCCGCAGCAGTACTCCAAGGTCGGCACCCGCAACGCCATGGTCATCGCGGTGTGCGCCTTCGGTATCGCGCTGCACCCCGAGACCCGCACCGTCCGCACCGGCATCGGATCGGCGGCGCCGACCCCGATCCGGGCGAAGGCGGCCGAGGACTTCCTGAACGCGGCGCTCGACGAGGGCGGCTTCTGGGAGAGCGGAAAGATCATCACTCCGTCGATCGCCAAGCAGTTCGCTCAGCTGGTCTCCGGCGCGGCGAACCCGATCGACGACGTCCGCGGTACGGCGAGCTACCGCCGCCACGCCGTCGGCATCATGGCCCGCCGCACGCTCGGCTGGACCTGGGAGTCGTACCGCGGCAACGGCCGCAGCACAGAGGGAGTCGCATAATGCGCGTGAACTTCACGGTCAACGGCCGTCCGCAGGAGGCCGACGACGTCTGGGAGGGCGAGAGCCTGCTCTACGTGCTCCGCGAGCGCATGGGCCTGCCCGGTTCCAAGAACGCCTGCGAGCAGGGCGAATGCGGCTCCTGCACGGTGCGCCTCGACGGCGTCCCGGTCTGTTCCTGCCTGGTCGCCGCCGGGCAGGCCGAGGGCCGCGAGATCGTCACGGTCGAGGGCCTGGCGGACTACGCCAAGCACCGCGAGGGCGCCCACCCCGGCACCGGCTGCGGCTCCTCCGGCTGCGGCACCAGCCTGGACGACGCCAAGCGCTGGCAGTCCAAGCCGACCGACGGCCGTTCCGGCGAGACCCGCGAACTCTCCCCGATCCAGCAGGCGTTCATCGACGCCGGCGCCGTGCAGTGCGGTTTCTGCACCCCGGGTCTGCTGGTCGCCGCCGACGAACTGCTGGAGCAGAACGACTCGCCGTCCGACGCGGACATCCGTGAGGCGCTCTCCGGCAACCTCTGCCGCTGCACCGGTTACGAGAAGATCCTCGACGCGGTCCGCCTCGCGGCCGCTCGCCAGGAAGAGACGGTCTGATCATGGGCGTCACTGGTTCACCCACCAACATCCAGCAGAGGTCGAAGACCAAGGGCGGCATCGGCGAGTCCACGCTCCGCCCCGACGGCACCCTCAAGGTCACCGGCGAGTTCGCGTACTCGTCCGACATGTGGCACGAGGACATGCTCTGGGGCTTCACGCTCCGCTCCACCACCGCGCACGCCGAGATCAAGTCGATCGACGTCTCGGAGGCGCTCGCCACCTCCGGCGTCTACTCCGTGCTCACCTACGACGACCTGCCCACCGAGATGAAGAACTACGGCCTGGAGATCCAGGACACCCCGGTTCTCGCTCACGGCAAGGTCCGCCACCACGGCGAGCCGGTGGCCATCGTCGCCGCCGACCACCCGGAGACCGCACGCCGGGCCGCCGCCAAGATCAAGATCGAGTACGTCGAGCTGCCCGTCATCACCGACGAGGCGTCGGCGACCGGCCCGGACGCGCTGCTCATCCACGAGGGCCGCGACGACCACCACATCGGCCACGTCCCGCACCCGAACATCGTGCACCGCCAGCCGGTCATCCGCGGCGACGCCGACGAGGCCGCGAAGCGCGCCGACATCATCGTCTCCGGCGACTACGTCTTCGGCATGCAGGACCAGGCCTTCCTCGGCCCGGAGTCCGGTCTCGCGGTGCCCGCCGAGGACGGCGGCGTCGACCTGTACGTCGCCACCCAGTGGCTGCACTCCGACCTCCGGCAGATCGCCCCCGTCCTCGGCCTCCCCGAGGACAAGGTCCGGATGACGCTCTCCGGCGTCGGCGGCGCGTTCGGCGGCCGCGAGGACCTGTCGATGCAGATCCACGCCTGCCTCCTGGCGCTCCGCACCGGCAAGCCGGTCAAGATCGTCTACAACCGGTTCGAGTCCTTCTTCGGCCATGTGCACCGCCACCCGGCGAAGCTCCACTACGAGCACGGGGTCACCAAGGACGGCAAGCTCACCCACATGAAGTGCCGGATCGTGCTGGACGGCGGCGCGTACGCGTCCGCGTCCCCGGCCGTCGTCGGCAACGCCGCCTCGCTCGCCGTGGGCCCGTACGTCATCGAGGACGTCGACATCGAGGCCGTCGCGCTGTACACCAACAACCCGCCCTGCGGCGCCATGCGCGGCTTCGGCGCGGTCCAGGCGTGCTTCGCGTACGAGGCCCAGATGGACAAGCTCGCGGCGAAGCTGGACATGGACCCGGTGGAGTTCCGCCAGCTCAACGCCATGGAGCAGGGCACGCTGCTGCCGACCGGCCAGGCCTGTGACTCGCCCGCGCCCGTCGCCGAGCTGCTGCGGCTGGTCAAGTCGCGTCCGCTGCCGCCCGAGCAGCAGTGGCTCTCGGCCGGTGAGGACGCGGACGTCCGCGCCCTGCCCGGCGGGCTCTCCAACACCACGCACGGCGAGGGCGTCGTACGCGGTGTCGGCTACGCGGTCGGCCTCAAGAACGTCGGTTTCTCCGAGGGCTTCGACGACTACTCCACCGCCCGGGTGCGGATGGAGATCATCAACGGCGAGCCCGTCGCGACCGTGCACACCGCGATGGCCGAGGTCGGCCAGGGCGGCGTCACCGTCCACGCGCAGATCGTCCGCACCGAACTCGGCGTCAACCAGGTGACCATCCACCCGGCCGACACCCAGGTCGGCTCGGCCGGTTCGACGTCCGCCTCCCGGCAGACGTACATGACCGGCGGCGCGGTCAAGAACACCGCGGAAGCGGTCCGCGAGAAGGTCCTGGAGATCGGCCGCGCCAAGCTCGGCACGTACCACCCGGCCTGGGCGACGGCCGAACTCCTCCTGGAGGGCGGCAAGGTCGTCACCGACGGCGGCGAGGTCCTGGCGGACCTGGTCGACGTGCTGGAGGACGAGGCGGTGGACCTGGAACTGGAGTGGCGCCACCGTCCCACGGTCGCCTTCGACCTGGTGACCGGTCAGGGCGACGGCCACGTCCAGTACTCGTTCGCCGCGCACCGTGCGGTCGTCGAGGTGGACACCGAGCTCGGCCTGGTCAAGGTCATCGAACTCGCGGTGGCCCAGGACGTCGGCAAGGCGCTCAACCCGCTCTCCGTCGTCGGCCAGATCCAGGGCGGTACGACCCAGGGCCTGGGCGTCGCGGTGATGGAGGAGATCATCGTCGACCCGAAGACCGCGAGGGTGCGCAACCCCTCCTTCACGGACTACCTCATCCCGACGATCCTCGACACACCGACGATCCCCGTCGACGTACTCGAACTCGCCGATGAGCACGCGCCGTACGGTCTGCGCGGTATCGGCGAGGCCCCGACCCTGTCCTCGACGCCGGCCGTCCTCGCGGCGATCCGCAACGCGACCGGGCTCGAACTGAACCGGACACCGGTCAGGCCGGAGCACCTCACGGCCACCTGACCGGCCCCAGGCTCTCCGGGCGGCGTGTGCCTCCTAGGAACGTCACACTTCCCAGCGCGCGCCGCCCGGAGCCCCCAGTACCGCCCCGCTCGCGGTCCTTGCCCCCACAGTCCCCACATTGCAGTACCCCGTCTCGGGCCGTCCCCCGGGTCGTGCAGCCCTAGCAGCATCCCAAATCCCGCGTCTCCAATCTCCAGGCGGGTGCCCCTTTGAACCTTGGGAGTAGGCACCATGACCCAGCAGTCCCTCGAGCCAGAGACCGTGCCGGAAGACGCCGGCGCGGGCACGCGCCAGCCGGCCGGAAGGTCTTGGCTGGACCGGTACTTTCACATAACCAAGAGAGGGTCGACCGTCGCGACGGAGGTCCGCGGCGGCATCACCACCTTCATGGCGATGGCGTACATCATCCTCCTGAACCCGGTGATCCTCTCCGGGGCCGATGTCACGGGCCACCACCTCAACGGCGGCCAGATCACCACCGCCACCGCCCTCGCCGCGGCCGTCACCACCCTCGTGATGGGCTTCATCGGCAACGTGCCGCTGGCCCTCGCGGCGGGGCTCGGTGTCTCGGCCGTGATGGCGTACCAGGTCGCCCCCGAGATGACCTGGGGCAACGCCATGGCGATGTGCCTCATTTACGGCGCCATCATCGTGCTCCTGGTCGTCACCGGCCTGCGTGAACTGATCATGAACGCCATCCCACTGGCGCTGAAGCACGCCATCACCATGGGAATCGGCCTCTTCGTGTGCCTCATCGGCCTGATCCAGGCCGGGTTCGTCACCGGGATGAAGGGCCCCGGCGGCGTCACCGGGGCGAAGCCGCTCCAGCTGGGCACCAGTGACATGCTCACCGGCTGGCCGGTGGTCTGCTTCGCTGTCACCCTCCTGCTGATCTTCGCCCTCCAGGTCCGCAAGGTCCCCGGCGCGATCCTGATCGGCATCGTCGGCGGGACCGTCTTCGCCGCGATCGTCCACCAGGTCGCCGGCCTCAGCCAGAAGGACTGGGGACTCAACGCCCCCGCGCTCCACGGCTCGCCCGTCAGCGCGCCGGACTTCGGCCTCTTCGGCAGTGTCTCGTTCAGCGGTATCGGTCACGTCGGTGGCATCACCGTCGGCGTCATCGTCTTCACCCTGGTCCTCGCCGGATTCTTCGACGCGATCGGCACGATCATCGGCGTCGGCCAGCAGGCCAACCTCGTCGACAAGGACGGGAAGATGCCGGGCCTCAACAAGGCCCTGACCATCGACGGCGCCGGCGGCATCGTCGGCGGTCTCGCCGGAGCGTCGGGCCAGACGGTCTTCGTCGAGTCCACCGCGGGCGTCGGCGACGGTGCGCGCACCGGCCTCGCCAGCGTCGTCACCGGCCTCGGCTTCGCGCTCTGCCTGGTCTTCACCCCGCTCGCCCAGCTCATCCCCACCCAGGTCGCGTCCGCCGCGCTGGTCGTCATCGGCTCGATGATGCTGACCAACGCCAAGCACATCGACTGGAACGACCAGGCCACCTCCATCCCGGTGTTCCTGACCACCGTTCTGATGCCGTTCGCCTACTCCATCACCGTGGGCATCGCGGCCGGCGTCATCTCCCACGTCCTCATCAAGGCCGTCCAGGGCAAGTTCCGGGAGATCGGCTGGCTGATGTGGGTGCTCACCGCAGTGTTCCTGGCCTACTTCGCACTCCATCCCATCGAGAGCTGGCTGGGCGTCAGTTAGCCCATCCCCCTTTCACACATCCGTGAGGAGACCGACATGCTGGACATCGCCGAAGAACTGAACCGGTGGGTCGAGCAGGGACGCGAATTCGCCGTCGCCACAGTCGTGGCGGTCGGCGGAAGCGCACCGCGCCGCCCGGGAGCCGCACTCGCGGTGGACACCGAGGGCACAGCGATCGGGTCGGTCTCCGGCGGCTGTGTGGAAGGGGCGGTCTACGAGCTGTGCCAGGAAGCCCTGGAAACGGGCCGCAGCGTCGTCGAACGCTTCGGCTACAGCGACGAGGATGCCTTCGCCGTGGGTCTGACCTGCGGCGGAGTCATCGACATACTGATCACCCCGCTCCGCGCCGGCGCACCCTCGCGGGAGACGTACGTGGCCGCGCTGGCCGCCGCCGCCGAGGGCACGTCGGCAGCCGTGGCCCGGATCACCGACGGCCCGGACGACCTGCTGGGCCGCGCCGTGCTGGTCCACACCGACGGATCGTACGAAGGAACGCTGGGCGGCCACCGGGAGCTGGACCGTACCGCCGTCGCCGAGGCGATGGCCCTGCTGGACGCCGGCCGCACCGAGACCGTCACGATCGGCGAGGACGGCTCCCGCTGCGGCCGCCCGCTGACCCTGCTGGTCGAGTCGAGCGTGCCGCCGCCCCGGATGATCGTCTTCGGCGCGATCGATTTCGCTTCCGCCCTGGTCAGCGTCGGCAAACTGCTCGGCTACCGGGTCACTGTCTGCGACGCCCGCCCGGTCTTCGCCACGGCCGTCCGCTTCCCGGACGCCGACGAGATCGTCGTCGACTGGCCGCACCGCTATCTGCAGTCCACCGAGGTCGACAGCAGGACCGTGCTCTGTGTCCTCACACACGACGCCAAGTTCGATGTGCCGCTGCTGAAACTGGCCCTCACCCTGCCGGTCGCCTACGTGGGCGCGATGGGCTCCCGCCGTACCCACATCGACCGGAACACCCGGCTCCGCGAGGTAGGCGTCACCGAGCTGGAACTCGCCCGGCTCCGCTCGCCCATCGGCCTGGACCTCGGCGCCAGGACCCCCGAGGAGACCGCCCTCTCGATCGGCGCCGAGATCGTCGCCCACCGGCGCGGTGGCACCGGCGCCCCGCTCACCGGCGCGCACACCCCCATCCACCACGACGGCTCGACGGGTCCGGCCGGACGGATAGGCTCCGTCGCCTGACACCCCCGGGCAGTGCGTGCGCGGGGGACACGCACTGCCCGGCTTCACCCGATCGGGGCAATTAGGTGGCCTGCGGGGGTACGGGGTGGAACGCGCAGGCATCGAAACACGTCTTCGGGGCTGACCGGCAACAACCCCGAGAGGCAGTGGTGCACATGGCCGTCGACGCATCGAGCGTCACCGTCCCCAGGCAACCGGGCGACGGCGACCGGACGTCGAGAGGCCCCGGGCGCGGCGGACCGCTCCGGGAACTGGCCGGGTCGTGGGCGCTCGTCCTCTCCCTGGTACCGCTCGGCCTGCTCTCCGCGGCGGCCTGGTACGGGCAGTACGTGCGCCCCAGCGCCGACGAGTGGTGCTTCCTGCCGTACGTACGCGACCACGGCATCTCCGGGCTCACCGGCAAGTTCTACTTCCACGACAACGGCCGGATCGCCAACGGCTGGCTCGTCGGCCTCTACGCCGAGCCGGGGGTCCCGGGCCACCAGTGGTTCGGGCTGGTCAGCGGCGTGGTGATGGTGGGGCTGCTGTGGGCGGTGATCGCCCTGGCCGTCCGGGCCGGCCGGCTCACCGTGCCGCGCGGCGTACCGCTGCTCGTGGCCTCCGTCACCGCCGTGGTGTTCCTCCTCGCCACCACCAACACGTACAAGACGTTCTTCTGGCCCGCGGCCTCCGTCTCGCACACCGTGGCGCCCGTGCTCGCCTTCGCCGCGCTGATCCCGGCACTGCTGGCCCGCAGCCCCCGGGGCCGGATCGCGGCCCTCGTCGCCGCGGTATTCGCGGGCACGTTCCTGGGGACGCTGTCCGAGGAGACCTCGGTGGTGCTCATGGTGGTCCTCGCGGGCGTCGTGCTCCTCGCCGGACAGGTCTTCACCGCCGGTGTACGGAGCTTCGTCCGCCGCTGGGCGCTCGCCACCATGGCAGGGGTGGCCATCGGTGTACTGCTCCTGGTGACGTCACCCGGCTCGCGCGAGCGCCGGGAGAAGTTCGGCGCCGGGACCTCGATGCTGGCCCCTCATTCGCTCTCCGCCTCACTGCACCTGTACGCCCACATCCTCTGGACGGTCCTGTCGACCTGGCAGTACCTGGGAGCGGTGGCGGCCGGGCTGGTGCTCGGCCTGGTGGCGCGACGGGAGAAGTCCGGAGTCCTGCTGCCGTGCCGCCCGTTCCTCCTCACGGGCGCCGCGCTGCTGGCGTTCCTCCTCTCCGGTTTCGTGTGCACCGTCATCACGTACCCGGTGTTCGGGAAGCACGTGCTGACCACCCAGCGGACCTGGAACGACTATCTGCTGCTGTACGTCCTGCTGCTCGTCGGCATCGGCGCGCTGCTGGGGCGCGCGATCCGGCTGCGCCCGCCCGGGGCGCTGGCCGCGACGGCCGCGGCGTGCGTCGTCTGCGCCGGGGTCTGCGTGTCGCTGGCCGTCCCGCTGCACACCCTCGGCCATCAGATGCACGTCAGGGCCGAGAAGTGGGACCGCCAGGACCAGTGGATGCGGAAGCAGTCGGCGGGCGGGGCGAAGGTGCTGCCGTACAAGCCGCTCCATGTGGCCAAGATGCTGGAGCCCTTCAGCAAGAAGCCGCACGGATGGCCCGCCAGTTGCGTCGCCGACTACTACCACGTCGACCGGGTCACCCACGCGAAGCGGCTGCCCTGACCCGGTCTTCTCCGGGCGGCGGCGCCGCGCCCGAGTCGATGGCCCAGCGGGCCAGCAGGAACGAGACGGGGGTGACGAGGACACCGGCCGTGATGGCCGCGATGTCCTCGTTCATCCCGAGCATGCTCACCGCGAGGTAGAGCAGGATCCCGCTGCCCGCCACATTGACCAGGCCGGAGAGCGGATAGCGGGCGAACGCGCGCCAGGTGGGGCGGGTACGGCAGGTGATGTACGAGTTGAGCAGGAACGACACGGTGATGCCCACGGCCCAGCCCAGCACATGGGCCGCCAGATACGGCATCCAGTGGTTGAGCGTGGCGAACACCGCGTAGTAGGCACCGGTGTTGGCGACCCCGATCGCCGCGAACGTGACGAACTGCCGGAGCGTGCGTTTCTTCGCGGCCGGTGAGGACGGCGGCGGGGGAGCCGCGGGCGGGGTGCGCGCTGCGTCGGGGCTCATGAGGTCGGCCGCACCTGGCCCGCGGCCTCCAGCGGGGAGCGCGGCGAGAAGTCCCTCGGGCGGTCGTCGGTCTCGCTGACCACGTAGTGCGGCCTGCGCTTCGACTCGTGGTAGATCCGTCCGACGTACTCGCCGATGACCCCGAGCGTGGCGAGCTGGATCCCGCTGAGCGCGACGATCGCGGTGAGGAGCGTCGTGTATCCGGGGGTGTCGACCCCGTCGAGCACGACGTTCCCGATGATGTACATCGCGTAGACGAGCGCCGAGAGGAAGAGGCAGAGACCTGTGTGGATGGCGAGCCGGAGCGGCTTGCTGTTGAACGAGAGCAGCCCGTCGATGCCGTAGTTGAGCAGGTGACGGCCGCCCCACTTCGACTCACCGGCGGCTCGCTCGACGTTCTGGTAGGTGAAGCTGACGGTGTTGAAACCGATCCAGGAGAAGATCCCCTTGGAGAAGCGGTTGCTCTCCGGGAGCGACAGCACACTGTCCACCGCGCGGCGGGACAGCAGCCTGAAATCACCCGCTCCGTCGATGACTTCGACGTCCATGCAGCGCCGGACCAGCCGGTAGTACATCCGGCTGAGCGCGGACCGCAGCGCGCCCTCGCCGGTACGGTCGCGCTGGGCGACGACCTGGTCGTAACCGTGCCGGTGCAGGTCGAGCATGCGCGGCAGGAGCGTGGGCGGATGCTGGAGGTCGGCGTCCATCAGGACGGCCGCGTCACCCGCTGTCATCCGCAGGCCGGCGAGCATCGCCGACTCCTTGCCGAAGTTGCGGCTGAAGGAGGTGAAGCGCACCCGTGAGTCGTCGGCTGCGAGCCGGCGGAGTTCGCTCAGGGTCCGGTCTCCGCTGCCGTCGTCGACGTAGCAGATCTCGAATGTCTCCCTGGTCGGTTCGAGCGCGGCGACCAGCGCGGTATGGAAGTCGCCGATCACCTCTGCTTCGTTGTAGCACGGTACGACAACCGAAAGGTGGACCATCGTCATTCACTCCGTGTCTGTCGTGCGAACGGCGATTTCCCTCCGGAAATCGCTACCCATGAAGAACGGTGGTGAGGGCGACGGGGTTGCCTGTCGTGACCAAACCGATTCAGACTTTGCGGCAACGGGTCATTCCGCTCGAAAAGGAACCGAACGGTGGTGAGTCGGACCCGCCACAAGGGTGCGGGCCGGTGTAGGGCTCAGGCCTGCGGGACCTTCCCGGACGTGCGCCGGTGGGTCAGCGCGCCCTCCCAGTACTGCGCGGGGTCCGCCTGCTGGAGGGCCTCCTCGGCGAGCTTCCGCGCCTCGGCGAGAACGTCGCCCTGCTCCTGGACCAGCTGGTCGTATATCGGCGAACCTGGGGTGGAGAGGTAGCTCACTGTCGTACGTTCCTTAGATCTCGGGTTCCTGTCCAGCCGCTGGTGCCCGGAAAGCGCCGGACCATGCACGATCCCGCCGCTCCGCGCCCATCGGACCGGGGAACCGGACCCGCCCGCCCCAGCCAGGAGTCCCGAGTTGAACACCTCACCTGTCTCCCCGCACCGGATGGACCCGTCCGGCGGCTGTCCGCACGCCGACAACGCGCGGCTCCTGGCCGGCGGCTCCGTGGTCCCGGTCGTCCTGCCCGGCGAGGTCGCCGGGGCCGCGGTCCTCGGGCACGCGGCGCTCAGGGAGTTCCTCGCGCACCCCGACATCGCCAAGGGGCCTGAGCACTTCACCGCCCTCCGGGAGGGGCGGATCGAGGAGGGCTGGCCGCTGCGGACCTTCGCCACCGTGCGGTCCATGACCACGGCCGACGGCGCGGACCACCGCAGACTGCGCTCGCTGGTGAGCCGGGCCTTCACCGGGCGCCGGGTGGAGTCGCTGCGGCCGCGGATCGAGACGCTCGCCGCCGGGCTGCTCGACGGCATGGCGGCCGCGGCGGACGGGGACGGCACGGTCGATCTGCGCCGGCACTACGCGCTGCCGCTGCCGATGGGTGTCATCTGCGAACTCCTCGGGGTCGGCCCGGAGTACCGGGAGCGGCTGCACCACCTCTCCGATCAGGTGGTCTCCACCGGCATCGGACCCGAGGAGGTGGTGGCCGCCAATCAGGAGATGGCCGCCGTGCTGGCCGAGGTCGCGGCGGCGCGGCGCGAGCGGCCCGGCGACGATCTCACCAGCGCGCTGATCACGGCCCGCGAGGAGGACGGCGACCGGCTGAGCGAGCCGGAGCTGATCGGCACCCTGCTGCTGATGATCGTCGCCGGTCACGAGACGACGCTGAACCTCGTCGTCAACGCGGTCCGGGCGCTCTGCGCCCACCGGGACCAGCTCGCCCTGGTCATGGCGGGCCGGGCCACCTGGCTGGATGTCGTCGAGGAGACACTGCGGTGGGACAGCCCCGTCAGTTTCTTTCCCTTCCGCTACCCGACCCGCGACCTGTCCATCGCGGGCACCGTGATTCCGCGCGGCACCCCGGTGCTGGCCGGGTACTCGGCGGCGGGCCGCGACCCGGCCGCCCACGGACCGGACGCCGACCGGTTCGACATCACCCGGGACGCCCGCCATCTCTCCCTCGGGCACGGCCCGCACTTCTGCCTCGGCGCACCGCTCGCCCGGCTGGAGGCCACCGTCGCCCTGGAACGGCTCTTCGCCCGCTTTCCCGCAGTGGAACTGGCCCTGCCCGAGGGGGAGTTGCCCCGGCACACGGGTTTCGTGGGGAACGGGGTGCGCGAGCTCCCCGTACGGCTCGGCCCCGACCGGTGCGCACCGCCCCGGTGATCCGCGGGGCGGACCACGGCTGCGTACGGGCCGCACATCGCCCCGGCCGGGGCGCAGCGGCCCACTGTCCCGGCCGTCCATGATGTGGTCGGTGGTTTGACCGGGTTCAGCCGTGCCGGATACGTTGCGCGCCATGCAGCCCTCCGCACACCTGACGACTCGTGGTCATGTCGACCTCAAGCGTGTGTGCTCCGCGGCGTGTCACCGGGCCTGAACGCCCTGGCTGTACGGCGCCGTCCGCTGATGCCATCTCCTCGTACCGGTTCCTCCCGGCAGCGCGGCGCCCTCCCCGGAAGAAGCAGAGCTCGGCCGGCCGCTCGCCGGCGGGGTCTGCCGTGCGGCTCCGCAGCGGAGCCCGACTGGAGTGCCACCCACCGAGCAACGGGATGCCATCCGTGGACCGTCCGCCCGCGCCCGCCCGCCGCCCCGCCCCCTTCCGCCGCTCCGACATTCCGGCCGCCGGGCCGCAGCGCCGTGCTGCCGGCGGTGCCACCGGCGCCGTACTCGCCGCGATCCTCGACCACGGGCCGGTGGCGCGCTCCACCGTCGCCCGGCTCACCGGGCTGTCGCCCGCATCGGTCACCGGCCACTCCAGACAGCTGCTGGCGCGCGGGCTGATACGGGAGGCCGCCGAGACCGCGGGGCCCCGCGGTCTCGGGCGGCCGCACATCCCCGTGGAGATCGACACCGGTCAGTGGCTGGTGGCCGGTGCGCACATCGCCGTGGCGCACTCGACACTCTCGCTGATGGACCTGCGCGGCCGGATCGTGGCCGAGGACCGGCAGCCGCACCGGGACACGGCCCCCGGGCGGGTGCTGGGCGGGCTGGCCGCGCGGCTGCCCGGGCTGGTCGCCGCGCACGCGGGCGGCCGCACCGTGCTCGGGCTCGGTGTGGCCACCGGGAACCGGGTCGACCCCGCGGCCGGGACGATCGTGGACCATCCCCAACTCGGCTGGCGCGATGTGCCGGTACGCGAGCACCTCGCCGCAGCCACCGGGCTGCCGGTCCATGTCGACAGCCACGCACGGGCGCTGGCGCGCGCGGAGCAGATGTTCGGTGAGGTGACCACCCGCGCCAGCGCGGTCCTGCTCTTCGTCGGCGCCGTCATCGACGCAGCCTTCACCTCCGCCGGGACGGTCCATCTGGGGCCGCGCGCCGGTGCGGGGAGCGTGGCGCACCTGCCGGTCGGCCCGGACTGCCGGACCGGTGCCCCGGTGGCCTGCATGTGTGCCAGGCCCGGCTGCCTCCACTCCGTGGCCTCGGAGTCCGCACTGCTGAGCCGGGCAGCCGAACAGGGCCTGTGCGTAACGTCGTTCAGCGCCCTGCTCGATCTCGCCCTGGCCGGTGAACCCCGAGCGCGGGACCTCTTCAGGCACCGGGCCCGGTACGTCGGCCGGGCGGCGGCCCTGCTGCTGGACACATTCGACCCCGAGGTCCTGGTGGTCGTCGAACCGGGAGCCGCCCGGCTGCCGGAGTGTCTGGCCGTGCTCAGGGCGGCGGCGGGCGAGCGCTCCCTGGTCTGTGACGACCCCGAACAGGCGGTGGTGCCCGGCAGTTTCAGCGGATCGGTGCTGGCCACCGCGGGCGGCGCGGTGGCGCTGGGCGCCCTGTACGCGGACCCGCTCGGCCCCTGGCCCGCAGTGTCCGCCGTGTGCTGACCGGCCCCGGCGGCGCACCGGATTAATTCAGAACGTTGCATTGTTGACCGGGCGGGAAACGGAACGCGAGGATGGATTCATGACCGGACCGCAGCGGATTTCCCAGCGCATGCCCCATGGGGCATGCGACTGCCGCGCGGCTGCGCCGGCCGGCGTCTTCACCCGCCTTTTCTGTTGTCGCCCCGTCCGGGTGCCCCGATAACAGCCGGGTGTCCCGCCCGCTCCCACTGAAGAGCGTGCGCATCCCCCGCTTTCCCGCATTCTCGCCCTCGCGCTTTCCTTCATTCTTTTTCCTGCTCTCGGGCACGCCGTGCTGATCCGGCATGCCCGGGGCCGATTTCCCCTGGGGAGACCATGACCGTCACCGCTGCTCCGTATCCCGCGCCGTCCTCGTACTCCGCACCCGGAATCGCTCCCGAGCGGTTCCGGCAGGTGTTCCGCCGCTATCCCGCCGGGGTGGTCGCCGTCACCGCCGACTCCGGCCGGGGGCCGGTCGGGTTCACCGCGACCTCACTCACCTCGCTCTCCCTCGATCCGCCGCTGGTGTCCTTCGGTATCGCGGAGACCGCCTCCTCCTGGCCGCACATCGAGCGCGCCACCACAGCCGTGGTCAACTTCCTCGGCTCCGACCAGGAGCCGCTGGCCAGAACGTTCGCGACGAGCGGCATCGACAGGTTCGCCGCGCCCACCGAGTGGCGGCGGCTGCCGGGCGGTGAGCCGGTGCTCGGCGGGGTGGCCGGCTGGCTGCGGGTCCGCGTCGAGCAGACCGTGCCCGCCGGGGACCACCGGATCGTGGTGGCGCGGGTCGAGGACTCCTGGCTCGACGGGGGCCGCGGCCCGCTGGTGTTCCACGACGGTACCTACCGGTCGCTCTGAACCCGCTGTCCGTGCCGCCGTCCGCCCACTGACCAGGAATCACCATGCCAGCATTCCCGCCATCCGTTCCCGCCGGCCGCCGGTCCTTTCTCGCCCTCATGGGCGGAGCGGTACTCGGTCTCGCCGGGAGCGCTCCGCAGACCAGTACCGCAGCCAGTGGGCAACCGCTCGGGAAACTCCCGTCCGGCGCGCCGCCACCGGGAACGAAACTCTCGGTGGCCGTCCGGACCACACAACTTCAACTTGCCCCGTCCGGACTGAAAAAGGAGCTCCGGTTCACTGTCTCCGACTGGCCGAATCTGAATGCGGGACCCGACATCATCCAGGGATTTCGCGCCCACTCCATCGACCTCGCGGCCAATGCGGGAATTCCCCCGATCCAGGCCGCCGCGATCGGGGTCGGCGCGCGGATCGTGGCGGTCCAGCAGCGCAACCGCCCGGCGTACGTCTTCGCCACCGCCCCGGGCTCGTCGATCAGGAAGGCCGCGGACTTCCGGGGCAGGAAGATCGGCTTCTCGCAGGGCCAGGCACAAGGCGTGGTCGTCCTGCGGGCGTTGAAGAAGGCCGGTCTGCGCAACAGCGACGTCACACTCGTGGCCCTGCCCAGCACCCAGTTCCTCACCGCACTCCAGTCCGGACAGGTGGATGTGGCCCCGCTCGCGGAGCCCACGCTCACCAAGTACCTCAGCCAGTACACCAAGGACGGCGCCCGGGGCGTGCACACCGATGTGGTCGACCTGCTCACTGTTCTCTGGGCACCGGACGAGGTGCTGGACGACCGGGCGAAGGCCGCCGCCGTCCGGGACTTCATCCCGCTCTGGGCCCGCGGCCAGGTCTGGGCGTGGGAGCACCCCGACCGGTGGATCGAGCGGTACTACGTCAAGGACCAGGGCGTCACGGCCGCGGACGGCAGGCGCATCGTCGCTTCCCTGGGCAGACCGGTGTTCACCACACGCTGGGACCGGGCCATCGCCTGGGAGCAGGAGACCGCCGACCTGATGGCCGCGGGCGGCTTCGTCCCCCGGCAGGACGTCACCAAGCGGTTCGACCGGCGTTTCGAGCGGCTGGCGGCCGATGCCGTGCCCGCCGCCTACCGGGAGGGATCATGACCGAAGTACTGCCGGACGCCCGGCTCCGTGACCCGGCGCATCCGGACTCCGTACGCCCCGATGCCGCCCGACCCGATTCCGCCCGACCCGATTCCGTACGCCCTGATTCCGTACAGCCTGAGTCCGCGCGCCCCCGCCCGGAGCACCCCGAGTCCGTACCGCCGTCCCGCACCCGGCCCCCCGGCCGCTCCGCCCGCAGGCGGCTGGGGCCCGGCCGGGCCGTGCCCTTCGGACGGCTGATCGGACCGGCACTCGTGGTCGTCGTGTGGTGGGGCGCGTCGGCCCTCGGCTGCCTCGACCCGAGGATCCTCTCCGGGCCCGGCACCGTGCTCTCCACCGCGGGCGATCTGGCCGCCGACGGACGGCTCCAGGCGAACGTGCTGATCTCGCTCCAGCGCGCCGGGCTCGGGCTCCTCTTCGGGGTGGCGGCCGGAACGGCCCTCGCGGTGGCGGCCGGCCTGAGCCGCACCGGGGAGTACCTGCTCGACGGTCCGCTCCAGATCAAGCGGGCCATCCCCTCGCTGGCGATGCTGCCGCTGCTGATCCTCTGGCTGGGCATCGGCGAGCAGATGAAGGTCACCGTCATCGCCCTCGGGGTCGCGGTGACGGTGTACGTCAACACGTACGCCGCGCTGACCGGCATCGACAGCCGGTATGTGGAGCTGGCGGAATCCCTGGGGCTCAGCCGCGTCCAGTTCATCCGCAAGGTGGTCGGCCCCGGTTCGCTGCCCGGTTTCTTCGTCGGGCTGCGGCTGGGTGTGACCGCCTCCTGGCTCGGCCTGATCGTGGTCGAGCAGATCAACGCCACCAGCGGAATCGGCTACATGATGTTCCAGGCCCAGCAGTACGCGCAGTCCGACGTCATCATCGTCGGTCTTGTGGTCTACGGGGTCTTCGGCTTCGCATCGGACGCCCTGGTCCAGGCGATCGGAAGGAGGGCCCTGTCGTGGCGACGCACCCTGGCGGGCTGACCGCCGCGCCTCCGGCCGTACGGCTGACGAAGCTGGTGCGCCGCTTCGGCGACCGGACCATCCTGCACGAGCTCGACCTGACGCTGGCCCGGGGCGAGTTCACCGCGCTCCTGGGCCCCAGCGGCTCGGGCAAGTCCACCCTGCTGCGGGCCGTGGCCCGCCTCGACCACACGGTCGACGGCTCGGGCGGACTCAGCGTCCCCGAGCGGGTGTCGCTCTCCTTCCAGGACTCCCGGCTGCTGCCCTGGCTGCGCCTGCTGGACAACGTGGTGCTCGGGGTGCGCGGCCCCGGGGTCCGGGAGCGCGGGCTGACCGCCCTGGACGAGGTCGGCCTGGCGGGCCGCGAGCGGGCCTGGCCGCACGAACTGTCCGGCGGCGAGCAACAGCGCGCCGCCCTCGCCCGCGCCCTGGTCCGCGACCCCGAACTGCTCCTGGCGGACGAGCCGTTCGGCGCGCTGGACGCACTCACCCGGATCAGGATGCACGGGCTGCTGCGCGAGCTGTACGAACGCCACCGGCCGGCCGTGCTGCTCGTGACCCACGACGTCGACGAGGCGGTCGAACTCGCCGACCGGGTGCTGGTCCTGGACGGCGGCCGGATCTCCCTCGATCTGACCGTCGACCTCGCCGCACCCCGGACCCGGCGCGATCCCCGGTTCCAGGAGTACCGCGACATCCTGCTCGCCGCCCTCGGCGTGACGGAGCCCGAGCCCCGGGCCGACGCCCTTTCCTAGCCCCCTGACCGCCAGCCCCGGACGCCCGCTCAAGTGCCCAGGGACCTACTGAGGCACGCCCGCGCACCCCCGAGTACACCCGCGTATCTCCTGAGGAGACGACACCGTCATGCCACGTACCCCTGGTACCGCCCCCGGCCGCACCCCGCTGCACCTGAACGCGTTCCTGATGTCCACCGGGCACCACGAGGCGTCCTGGCGGCTCGCCGAGAGCCCGGCGCGCGCCGACTCCGACATCGAGCACTACAAGAACCTCGCCCGGATCGCCGAGCGCGGCAGACTCGACTCACTGTTCCTCGCCGACAGCCCCGTCCTGATGGGCGACCCGGGCAGGCGGCCGGCGGCGAAGCTGGAGCCCACCGTCCTGCTCACCGCACTGGCGGGCGCCACCGAGCACATCGGTCTCATCGCCACCGCTTCCACCAGCTACAACGAGCCGTACAACCTGGCCCGCAGGTTCGCCTCGCTCGACCATGTCTCCGGGGGCCGGGCCGGCTGGAACATCGTCACCACCGCGGGCGCCGACGCGGCCCGCAACTTCGGACTGGACGACACCCCGCTGCACCGCGACCGGTACCGCAGGGCCGCCGAGTTCGTGGAGGTGTCGACCAAACTGTGGGACAGCTGGGCCGACGACGCCGTGGTGGCCGACAAGGAGCGCGGGGTGCACGCACTGGCGGACCGCGTACGCCGCATCGACCACAGCGGCGAGTACTTCCGCGTCGACGGACCGCTGAACGTCCAGCGCCCGCCGCAGGGGTATCCGCTGCTGGTGCAGGCAGGCTCCAGCGAGGACGGGAAGGACTTCGCGGCCCGCTGCGCGGAGGCGGTGTTCACCGCCCAGCAGACACTGGAGGAGGGGATCGCCTTCTACCAGGACGTCAAGCGGCGCGCGCAGGCCGCGGGCCGTGACCCGGTCGGCATCAAGATCCTGCCGGGGATCGTCCCGGTCATCGGCGACACCGAGGCCGAGGCGCGCGAACTGGACGCCGAACTGGACCGGCTGATCATGCCCGAGTACGCCAAGCGCCAGCTGGCCGAGCGGCTGAGGATCGCCCCCGACGACCTGGCACTGGACGAGGAACTGCCCGACGGCATTCCCACCGAGGACGAGATCGAGGGGGCGAAGAGCCGGTACACCCTCGTCGTGGAGCTGGCCCGGCGCGAACGGCTGACGGTGCGGCAGCTCATCGGACGGCTGGGCGGCGGCCGTGGACACCGCACTTTCGCGGGTACGCCGGAGCAGGTGGCCGACACCATCGAGCACTGGTACGACAGCGGAGCGGCCGACGGGTTCAACATCATGCCCGCCGTGCTGCCCTCCGGTCTTGAGACCTTCGTGGACCGGGTGGTGCCGATCCTCCAGGAGCGCGGACTGTTCCGCACCGAGTACACGGGGCGCACGCTGCGCGACCACTACGGTCTGCCGCGCCCCGCCAACCAGTGGTTCGACACTCCCGCACGGAGCGGGGACCGCACCGCGACCGCCCTGGCCGGCTCGGCGACCGGCTGACCCGGCACGGAGCAGCGGGCCCCGGCCGGAATCCCGGCCGGGGCCCGCAGGCCCGCTCCGATCCTGACGGGACAGCTACGGCTGGTTGTTGATCGTGAAGGTCGACGTGGTGTTCTTGATGTCCTGGGCGTTGCCGCTCATCTTGAGGTTGTGGAACGTGACCTCGCCGACCGCAGGCCCCTGGCCCGACTCCGGCATCGCGTTCGCCCAGAGGCCGAAGCCGGACTTGGCGTCATAGGCGTCGCCGCTCTTCCTGGCGCCGGTGATCGTGACGTCGGTCAGGATCGTGTCCTTGATCGGGAACTGCGGCTGCCCTCCCACGTAGTTGGTCTGGAACATGATCCCGCTGTACGTCGGGTCGACGATGTCCACATCGTTGATCCGGATGCCCTGGAACACCTTCGACGCGGAGAACAGCCAGATCCCCGGGAAGGTCTGGCCGTTCCAGAAGTGGCCGCCGGTCCGCTCCAGGGTGATGTTCTCCAGGGTGGTCGGATCGGTGCCGAAGCCGTTCATCGCGTAGCCGAAGTCCAGCGAACTGACCGTGACACCGGCGTAGACGAGCGTGTCCGCGACCCTGATGTTGCGGAAGGTGTTGTCGTAGCCCCCGTAGACGGCCACCCCCGCCGCACGCCAGGTGAGCAGCGAGGTCAGGTTCTCGAAGACGTTGTTCTTCTCGTCCGCGCCCCCGGCGTCGATCGCCGAGAACAGCGCGAAGCTGTCGTCCCCGGTGGCCCGTGACTCGTTGTTGGTCACGTGGTTGTCCGTGCTGCCGTTGGTCATGTTGATGCCGTCGGCGTAGGTGTCGCGGATCCGGGAGTTCTTGATGGTGACGCTGTCGGTGTTGGCACCCCAGTAGAGGCAGACGGTGTGCTCGTCCCAGACGTTGTCGATGGTGATGTCGGAGACGTTGGAGAAGTCGAAGACCTTGCCGGGACCGTCGATCCGTGAGGTGTAGTTCCCGAAGTAGGCGAAGCCGGCGAACGAGGAGCCGTTGGCCGTGGCTTCGGCGCGGAAGCCGATGTCGGTGTTGTCCTGCGAGGACGGTGCGCGGAACCGGGTGAACCAGGGTCCCGCTCCCACCACGTGGACCGCCTTGCCGTACACCTGGAACTTGCTGGACGTCTCGTAGTCACCGGCGGGCAGATAGACACCGGTCAGCTTGCCGGTGGTGTCCATCCGTACCTTGTCCAGTGCGTTCTGCACGTCCTGCTGGGAGAAGCCGGCCGGGACCGTGTACGCGGCCGGGTCCGGGTTCGCCGCCGCTGTCGCCTGCTCGGTGTCGATGAAGTCGATCGCGTACGCCGAGGTGTTGGCGGCGTCCTTCTGGAGCTTGATCTTGTGGCCTGCCGGGACGGTCATGCCCAGCAGGACGTTCGCCTCGTCGTAGATGTGGCGGGGGGCGCCGGATCCCGGGTCGTTCCCGGGGCCGGTCTCCGCGCCGTACAGCCAGGCGTACTTCGATGTGAGGTCGACGGCCTTGAGGAAGGTGCCGTCCACGTACAGGTCCAGGGTGGAGTTGATGCCGCCACCGCCCGGTGCGTCCGGGATGGAGAACCGGGTGACCAGGGTGTTGGTGCTGGCCTTGGTGGTGAACTCGACCGACTGACCGGTGCTGTCGAGCGTCACCGCCTTGCGGCCGGAGGCCTCGCCCGCGAGGTCGCCCACGGTCCGGTTCGGCCCGACGACCTTGGCGCCGCCCGCCAGGACGCCGTCCTCGGCCTCGTAGCTGTCGTACGGCATGTCCGCGCCCCGCCCGATGAACAGCGGTTGCGTGGTCGTGTTGTTGCCCCGTTTGACCGGCAGCTCATTGGCGTCGTCCGCGATCACGGTCTTCACCTGGTAGCTGCCGTTGACCGCCGTCCAGCTGCCGAGGTCCACCGGGGGAGCGGTGCCGCCCGCCGCGATCGCCCCGGAGTACGAGCCGGTGAGGGTCTTGACGGTGGCGCCCTTCGAGTCGGTCACGGTCAGGGTGACGGCATGGGCGCCCGGTGCGGAGGCGACCGTGCCCTGGTTCTTGACCGCCACCGAGAACTTCACCGTGTCACCGGCGGAGGCGGAGCCGGGCGACCAGCTGACCGGGGATGCCACCAGATCGGAGCTGGCGACCGGTTTGACCACCAGCGGGTCCGGACCGGTGTAGGTGTTGTTGCCCTCGTTCGTCTCGACGACCTTGTCCGCCGGGTCGACCTCGGCGCTCAGCGGGTAACTTCCCGCGTCCCGGGCCCCGATGGAGCCGGAGACGGTCTTCGACTCACCCGCGGCGAGTGCGGGCACCGCGGCCGACCCCGCCTTGGTGCCGCCGAGGCTGAAGTCCAGGTCGGTGGCGGCCGACGCCTGGGTGCCGCTGTTGGTGACCGTGGCCGAGAGGCTGATGGCGTCGGACTCGACCGGCGCGGCCGGCGAGGACGTGATCTTGGTGACCTGGAGGTCCGGGTTGGGGGCGGGGACGCCCATGACCTGGAACTCCGCGATCTGCCCCGCGGCGGAACCGGTGTTGGAGGTGATCTTCAGCTGGACATCGGCGACCCGTCCGTTCACCGGGATGGTGACGGTGTTCTGGCTCGACGGATTGAAGGTGTAGTCCTTGGCCGCCGCGAGATTCGTGAACGCGGTGGCGCTCTGTTCGCGCCCCAGGACCTGGATGTTCTGGGTCCGGGTGGCCCAGGAACTGTCCGGGTTGAGCTTGAGCACGACCGAGCCGACATCGGCGTTGGCGCCGAGCTTCACGGTCAGTGTGTTCGGGTAGCTGCCCCCGGCGCCTTCCCAGTAGGTGCTGGTCTGACCGTCATTGGCGTTCTCGGCGGCGAAGGTGAAGACGGTGGACGACGCGCTGATCGGTTTCGACCTGGCGAGGTCGGAACCGGATCCGGTGGCGCCGGGGCGGGTGACGGTGTTGCTGCTGCCCGAGACGTTCCCCGCCGCGTCCCTGGCCCGCACGTAGTAGGAGACCGTGGTGTCGGCGGGCCGGCTGTCGGTGTACGTGGTCACATCACCGGCGACGGACTTGCTGAGCTCGCCGTCGGCGTAGATGTCGTACCCGGTGACCTTCACATTGTCGGTGGAGGCGCCCCAGGTCAGCTTGATGTCACCGCTGGACGGCTGGGTGAACGCCAGATTGGCGGGAGCGGTGGGGGCCTGGGTGTCTCCCGTGTCGCCCTTGCGCGTCACGGTGTTGCTGTTGCCCGACTGGTTGCCCGCGGCGTCGTGGGCCCGTACGTAGTAGGCGACCGTCGTCCCGGCCGGCTGGGTGTCGGTGTATGTCGTCACGTTCCCGGCGACGGAGGACCGCAGCTCGCCGTTGGCGTAGATGTCATAGCCGGTGACACCCACCGCGTCGGTCGACGCCTGCCAGCCGAGCTTGATCTGCCCGCCCGCGGGCTCGGTGTACGAGAGGCCCTGCGGGGCCGTCGGTGCGGTCACGTCGCCGGCCGCCGGGCCGTAGATCTCCAGCTCCGACAACTGGCCGGCGGGCTGCGCGGAGTTGGCGGTGATCAGCACCCGCACGTACCGGGTGGTGGTGGCGTCGAAGGAGATCGTCGCCGACTGCCCGCCCGCCGCGTTGAAGGTGTAGTCCCTGGACGCGGTCAGATCCGTGAAGTCCGTGTTGTTGGTGCTGCCCTGGATCTTCAGCGTCTGGGTACGTGATCCCCAGCCGTCAGGCAGCCGCAGGACGACCTGGTTGACCCGCACCGCTGCGCCGAGGTCGGCCTGGATCCACTGCGGGAGGGCGTTGTTCCTGCTCTCCCAGTAGGTGGCGCGGTTGCCGTCGTTCGCCTGGGCCGCCGTGTAGGTCTCCGTGTAGCTGCCGGCCGTCAGCGTCCTGCCCAGGGCGAGGTTGCCCGAGGAGTCCGAGGCGTCGGCGGCGTGGACCTCCAGCTCGGCGAGCTGTGCCTTGGGCCAGCCGGAGTTGGCCGTGATGTCGATACGGACGTATCTGGTCCGGGTGGCCGGGAAGTCGACCGTCACGGTGTTGCTGTTGCCGGGACCGAAGGTGTGGGCGGCGGACGCGGAGAGGGTGCTGTAGCCGGTGCCGTCCGTGCTGCCCTGCACGGAGAGGGTCTGGCTGCGGCTCTCCCAGCCGGCCGGCAGCTTCAGCACGACCTGGTCGACCCGGGCGGTCGAGCCGAGGTCGGCCTCCACCCACTGGGGGAACGAGCTGCTGGAACTCTCCCAGTACGTGCTGGAGTTGCCGTCGGTGATGTTCGCCGCTCCGTACTCGGCCGCCGCACTGGCGGCCCGGGCGGGCCGGCCGGACGCGAGGTCGGGTCCGCCCGCGGCCGAGGCGGACAGGGCCGGCAGTCCGAGCAGTAACAGGGCTGTCGCGAAGGCGGCCGTCAGGGACCGCCAACTTCTTCTGTGACGCGTCATCTACTGTCCCCATACTCATGAAGTTCGACTTCTTGCGTTCAATTGTTGGAGAATTGCAGAGAGTTGTACGGAGGTCTACAGATCCGACCGAGGTAATCGACGGGTTCATGTCAGGGCGGTGGGGGCGTGCGGAACCGGCTCCGCCGCAAGTCCGTGAGAGAAGTCGTCATGGGAGCCGCTCCACCTGCAAGAACCGCACTGCGGTGGGGTGGTGAGGCGGTGCCGTGAGGGTGCGGCTACTGGAGCGCGTGGACGGCGGCCGCGAAGGCGGCGGGCATCCGGGCGGCCGCGGGCACGACGAGACCCGCGGTCCGCGGGCTGCCGCTGAAGGACAGCAGGGCTCCGGTCAGCAGCCGGTGACGCCGGGTCAGCCGCTGCCAGGCACCCTCGTAGTCGGCGGGCCGGCCGGCGGCCAGACAGCGCACGGCCGCTCCGGCGGTCGCCAGGGCCAGGGCGATGCCCTCGCCGGTGAGGGCATCGACGTACCCCGCGGCGTCCCCGACGAGCAGCACCCGTCCGGCTACCCGGCGCCTTGCCCGCTGGCGGAGCGGTCCCGCGCCGCGTACGGCGCTCGCGTGCGGCCCGTGCAGCGCGGCGTGGAGCGCCGGGAACCCGGCCAGGTGCGCGTCGTATCCGCGACGGCTGCGGCTGAGCACCGCGACCCCGACCAGCTCGTCGCCGACCGGGGTCACATACGCCTCACCGTCCGCGGACCAGTGCACCTCCACGAAGTCGGTCCAGGGGGCACACCGGTAGTGGCGGCGCAGCCCGTACCGGCCGGGGGAGCGGCCGGGCAGATCGAGCCCGAGACCCCGGCGCAGCGGTGAGTGCAGGCCGTCGGCGGCCACCAGCCAGCGCGCGGTGAGCCCGGCCGCCGTGACGCTCCCGGCGCTCTGGCGTACTTCGCCGACCTTGCCCGTGACCATCCGTACGCCCAGCTCGCGGGCGCGCTCGTGCAGTGCGGAGTGCAGCGCCGTGCGGCGGATCCCCAGTCCGGTCCCGCCCCGGAACGCCGCCTCGGCGCTGCGCCGGCCGTCGAGATAGCGGATGCCGCGCAGTTCCCGCCCGCTCACCGCCACCCCCAGCGCACGCAGCGCGGCGGCGCCGCCGGGCATGACCCCCTCGCCGCAGGCCTTGTCCACCGGCGTGGTCCTGGGCTCCACGACGACGGCCTCCAGACCGGCCAGCGCGGCATGGACGGCGGTGGCCAGCCCGGCGGGACCGCCGCCCGCCACCAGTACGTCGATCACGCCGTGACGTCCCCCGCCGGACCGGACGCCGCCCAGGAGCCCGCCAGCGCCGTGTTCTCACAGCGGATGCGGACGGTCAGCAGTACCGCGTTGAGCACCGTGAACGCCAGCGCGGTGATCCACGCGGTGTGCACCAGCGGCAGCGCCACCCCCTCGGCGACCACGGCCACGTAGTTCGGGTGCCGCAGCCACCGGTAGGGGCCGCCCTGCACCAGCGGCAGGCCGGGCACGACGATCACCCGGGTGTTCCAGCGCGGCCCCAGGGTCCCGATGCACCACCAGCGCAGCCCCTGGGCGGCCACCAGCACGGCGGCCATCGGCCATCCCAGCGCGGGCAGGAACGGCCGGCCGCCCAGCGAGACCTCGGCCACGCACGCCGCGAGCAGCCCGGTGTGCAGTGCGACCATCGCCGGATAGTGGCCCTGTCCGGCGACGGTCGCACCGCGCGCCATGCTCCAGCGCTCATTGCGCCGGGCGACGACGAGTTCGGCGATGCGCTCGGCGGCGACAGCGGCCACCAGCAGCACGTACCAGATCATGGGGTCCTCCGAATCACGGCGTCCTCAGGCTCGTTCGGGCGGCTCGTTCCGGCTGAGGGGGAACGCCGGCCTACCAGCGCAGCAGAACCAGTTCGCAGCAGAAGCCCGGGCCCATCGCCAGCAGCAGCCCGGGTGTCCCCGGCGCCGGGGGGTCCCCGGCCAGGGTGTCGCGCAGCACGTGCAGCACCGACGACGAGGACAGATTGCCCACGTCGGCGAGGTGCCGCCAGGTCACGCCGAGCGCTTCGCCGGACAGCCCGAGCGCCTCGGTCACGGCCTCCAGCACCTTGGGCCCGCCCGGATGGCAGACCCAGGCCGACACATCCTTGGGCTTGAGCCCGTGACCGGCGAGGAAACCCGTGACGTCCGCGGCGAGGTGACGGCGGACCACATCCGGCACGGACGGGTCGAGCACCACCTGGAAGCCGGAGCTCGTGATGTTCCAGCCCATGACGTGACCGGTGTCGGGGTAGAGCCGGCTGCGGGTGTCCACGACGGTCGGCCCCGCCGGCTCCCGCTCCCCGGTGGAGCGGTCCGGACCGCAGGCCACGACCGCGGCGGCGCCGTCCCCGAAGAGGGCGGTCGCGATCAGATTGGCCATCGAGCTGTCGTCGCGCTGGAAGGTGAGGGAGCACAGCTCGACGGAGAGCAGCACCGCGACCTGGTCCGGATGACCGAGCAGATAGTCGTGCGCGCGGGCCAGCCCCGCCGCGCCCCCGGCGCAGCCGAGCCCGAAGAGCGGCAGCCGCTTGACGTCGGGGCGCAGCCCGAGCCGCCCGGCCAGCCGCGCGTCGATCGAGGGGGTGGCGATTCCGGTGACCGAAGTGAAGATCAGCAGGTCCACGTCCTCGGGGCGCAGCCCCGCCGCGTGCAGCGCGCCCCGGACCGCCGTGGCGCCGAGCTCCGTCGCGCCGGTGATGAACGCGTCGTTGGCGGCCCCGAATCCGTCCAGCTTCTCGTACGCGTCGAGCGGCAGCGTCATGTGGCGGGAGCGGACCCGGGAGCTGTGGTGCAGCCGGTCGAGGACCCGCCGGTCGGCGCCGTCGGGCAGACAGACGCGGGCCACCATGTCGGTGATCTCGTGCTGGGCGTGGCGATGCGGTGCCAGGACACCGTGGACGGCTGCGATCCGGGTCATATGTTCTCCCGCCTCGGGGATGACGTGCCCTGCATTGCAGCATCCCTGCCCCCGGCACGGCCCCCGACACCCTGGCCGGTGCCCCGGAGCCCTGCGCCGATTCGCCCGTACGCGTGGAGAGCGCGCGGAACCGTGCCGGGAGGGTGCCCGCACCTACGATCACCGGGTGGGAACTCCCGAGCAGCCCCTGGCAGATGGATCCGCCGTCCCGCGGGGCGGTGTCCCGGCAGCCCTGGCCGGATCGTGCCACCCCGGCCCGGTCGTGGCGGTCACCGCGCTGCTGGCCGCGCTCGCCGTGTCCGCGGGGCAGAGCCCCGCGCGGTGCGCGCTGACCGCCGCGGCCGTGTTCACCGGTCAGCTGTCCGTGGGCTGGTGCAACGACGCGGTCGACGCCCGCCGGGACATCGCGGCGGGCCGCACGGGCAAGCCGGTCGCCGACGGCACGGTCGGCGTACGCACCGTGTGGGCCGCCGCGTTCACCGCGCTGGCGCTCTGTGTGCCGTTGTCGTTCGGCTGCGGCGCGTGGGCGGGCGCCGTCCATCTGACCGGCGTCGCGCTGGCCTGGGCGTACGATCTCGGCCTCAAGGCGACCGCCTGGTCCTGGCTGCCGTACGCGGTGGGCTTCGCCGCACTGCCCGCCTTTGTCGCACTCGGGCTGCCGGGAGAGCCGCGGCCCGTCTGGTGGATCGTCACGGCGGGCGCGCTGCTGGGGATCGGTGCCCACCTGGGGGACGTGCTGCCCGACATCCGCAGTGACCTGGCACTCGGAGTGCGCGGCTGGCCGCACCGGCTCGGTCCCGACGGCGCGCGGCTGCTGCTCCCGGTCCCGCTGGTCGCTGCGTCCGCCGTCCTCGTGCTGGGACCCGCCGGGCCGCCCTCCGGCCGGTCCCTGGCGGCGCTCACCGCGGCCGCCGCGGTCGCCGTCGCGGGGACGCTGCTGGGCCGCCGCCGGGAGCGGGCGGCGTTCGCCTCCGCGGTCTGCGTCGCCGCGGTCGATGTGGCGCTGCTGCTGTTCAACGGCGCCGCCATCGTCTGAACACGGTCGCCCCCGCAGCCGTCATCGTCCGGACACGGCCCCGCTCAGCCCTCGGCCCTCGGCCTGCCAGGAGTTTCCGGGTCAGCGCCGCATCCGCCGCCGCAGCAGCCAGAGTGACGCGGAGAGCGAGGCGAGCAGGGCCCCGACCGCCGCGAAGCCTCCCAGTACCGAGGCCTTCCTGGTCGTGGAGCGGTGGGCCGCCACCAGCGCTGCGCCCGCCCCCTGCGCGGGTCCCGGAGCCGACGCCGTAGTGGTCCTCGCGACGGGCGGCCGGAGCGAGCCGACCGGCCGGACCTTGCCGGATGCGGCGAAGCCCCAGTCGAGGAGCGAGCGGGCATCCTCGTAGACGGTGCCCTCCTGAGGGTTCATCACGGTCACGATCAGCGTGCGGCTGCCCCGGTGGGCCGCGGCGATCAGGGTGTTGCCCGCCGCGGTGGTGTAGCCGTTCTTGACCCCGATGAGACCCGGGTAGGGGCTGACGTCCTGCGTGCCCGCCAGCAGTCGGTTGGTGTTCTGGATCTCGTAGGGGGCTTCGGCCCGGCCGGATTTGTCGAGCCCGCCGGGGAACTCCGCGACGCTCGTCGAGCAGTACCGGGCGAACGCCGGGTCGGCCAGGCCGGTGCGGCCGAAGACCGCGAGATCGAAGGCGGAGGAGTACTGGCCGGGGGTGTCGTAGCCGTCCGGGGACATGACACGGGTGTCCCCGGCCCCCAACTGGGCGGCCCGCCTGCGCATCTCGTCCCTGGTCTTCTGCCAGCCGCCGTTCATGGACGCCAGCACATGCACCGCGTCGCCGCCCGAACTGAGGAAGACCCCGCGCCACAGGTCGTCCACCCGGTAGGTGTGCCCCTCGACGACCCCGACGCGGCTGCTCCCCTCACCGAGACCCTCCAGATCCGCGCCGGTGACGGTGTGCAGCTGCCGCGCGGGCAGATGGGGCAGCACCGTCAGGGCGAAGAGCGTCTTGAGGGTGCTGGCCGGGGGCAGATGGCGGTGGGCGTCCTTGGACGCCAGTACGTCGCCAGTGGTCGCGTCGGCCACCACCCAGGACAGGGCCGAAACCTGCCCCGGCAGCGCCGGGGCACGGGTGCCGCTGCCGGTGCCGCTGCCGGGCGAACGGTGGCCGGTCTGCGGGGCCAGCGCGGCGCAGGGAGCGATCGCGGTGACACCGGCGGCCAGTACCACCGCTCCGGTGCAGAGGCTTCGTACGACTGGTCTGAAGATCATTCAGTTACGTTAAAAACACTGCGGGTTGCCCGCATCTCGGGCGTACGCCGGGAAGTCCGAACGGCCGACACCCGGCTGCCGCGCGGCCGGACCGGCCCCGGGGGACCACCCGGACCGCGCCGCTGGCCTGTCCGGCGCAACCTGACGCCCCGTACGGGTGGCCGGGCTCGCCAGACCACGCCGGAGCGGCCTACCGTGGCCCGGCAGTGGTGTGCGTTTCCCGCTCAGCGCGCGGCCGCGGCACGGGCAGGTCCGCGCGCGTGCTCCTTTGCCGCGCATCCCTGTTGGCCGCAGCCCGGTTGCCGCCCCGCCCCGCACCGGCCTGCTGCCGCGGTCCTGTACCCGCATCGTGTGCCCGGAGGTCCCCCAATGCGCTTGACGAGTATCGGGTCTGCCGCCCTGCTGGGCGCCGCTCTGCTGTCGGTGGCCGCGCCGGCCGCGTCGGCCGACGACAACGGCGGGGCCCCGCCGTTCGGTTTCACCGTGTCACCCGGATCGGTCGCTCCGGGCGGCACGGTCACCCTCGGTGCCACCGGCTGCCGGGCGCCCGGCGTCACCGTCTCGTCCGGCCTCTTCGGCCCGGTCACCCTCCGTCACGGACACCCCGCGTCCGTCGTCGTCGACCCGGGTGCGGAAGCCGGGAAGCGGTACGACGTGACGTTCGCGTGCGCGGGGCAGCGGGGAAGCGCGCCGCTGCTGCTGTCGGGCACGCCGGACAAGCGCATCAGGGCGGTGCTCAGCGGTTCGCTCACCGACCTGGACACCACCGAGCTGGTCGCGGGCGGTGTCCTGATCGCGGCGGCCCTCGGCGGCGTCCTCCACCTGCGCCGCCGTACCGCCCACGGCGCGTCCTGACCGACCCGGCACGCCGTACCAGGGGCGGCCCCGGCGGTGTGGCGAGCGCCGGGGCCCGGTCTCAGCGCGTCCGGCACTCCGCCCTGATCAGCCGCGCGGCGTAGCGCGCGTCGAGGGCCGGGCTGGAGAAGCTGTCCGGATGCGCGCACATCCGGGCGCGCCCGGCCGCCGTGGTGCCCTTCCAGCTGAGCCGCACGGTCTGCTCGGTGAACGCGCGCCGGTCGTACGGAGGCGGATTGGTGTCCCCCTCCGTCCTGGGAGCGCCGGTCCCGTGTGCATCGGTCCCGGGGGCGTCGGCCCGGGGCGCATCCGTCCGGGGCGCATCCGTCCGGGGCGCCGACGGTTTCGCGGTCGCGGGGCTGAGCACATGGCCCGGGTTGATCGCGCCTGCGGTGAGGGTGGCGCACAGGGCTGCCGCGGCGAGCGCGGTACGCATCAGGGCGGAGTGCATGGCGGGGCTCCTTCGGCTCGTCGGAGGCGGTGTCGGGGCGAGCCGCCCGGGGGCCGGCTGCGGTGGTCCTCACACGGCCTGTGCGGCGACGGCGACGCCGGACGCGGTCGCGCCGGTCGGGGTGTCGTGCTGCCTGAGCGGTGGGGACATAGGGGGCAGAGCCTGCCGAAGCCGTTCCAGGATGGCCGCGGCGCGGCGGCCCCGCAACCCGGTGTTTTTCCCGGGCTGAAATGCCTGGTCGGCGGGGCGCACGGCAGTCCAGACCCAGTTCGGTCAAATGACAGGTATGAAGCATTCAAAAAAAGTTCAACCTCTTACCAAGACTTACGGCCGGGCCGACGGGGGGCAGACCGCGGTGGGCCGGTCCAGCGCCACATCCCAACAGCGGTTATGCCGTACCGTACCGCCCCGGACACGCTCGGTGTCCGATGTTCGGGACCTTGCTCCGCTTGCGCCGGGCGTACCGTTTTCAACAGAAAGTTGATCTAGCGCCAATCCCCCCTGACGTGGGGGTATCTGGTGAATTCGCCATGCCCTCAAGGGAGTAGACATGTCTGCGGCGGAACAGGCGGTGCAGGCGAAGGGCCGGACGCCGCTCCAGCTCGGGCAAGTGCAGCTGCGGGGCATCGCTCAGGTCACACTCAGTGCCAACCCGTGGACCGGACTGCTGTTCACCGTCGCGCTGTTCGCAGAGGGATGGCGCACCGGCGTGTACGGGCTGCTCGGCGCGGGCGTGTCCACCGCCACCGCGGCCCTGCTGGGCGCCGACCGCGGGAATCTCGTCAAGGGCCTTGAGGGCTACTGCGGTTGCCTGGCCGGTATCGCCCTCCTCGTCACGTTCGGCTCATCGGGACGTACGGTCCTGCTCACGGTCGTCGGCGCGGCGGTCTGCTCGGTGCTGAGCGCCGCGGGCAGCCGCTTGTTCGGGCGTGTCGGGCTGCCTGTGCTGACCGCCCCGTACTGCCTGGTCGCCAGTGTGCTGATGATCGCGCTGCCGACGGCCCCGGCGGCCGCCACGGCCACCGCGCGGGTCGGCGGGTTCACCACACTGACCGCCTCGGAGGCCGGCCGGGCGTTCTGCGACAGCATCGGGCAGATCTTCTTCCTCGACAAGTGGTACGCGGGCCTGATCCTGCTCGTCGGGCTCCTGGTCACCTCGCGGGCCGCCGCCGTCGCGGCGGCCGGTGCCAGCGCCCTCGCACTGCTGACCGCCTGCGCCGCCGGACTGCCGGCCGACCGGATCACCCAGGGCCTCTACGGCTACAACGGGGTGCTCTGCGCCATAGCGCTGGCGGCCACCTTCCTGACCCTCACCCGGTGGACCGCCGGATACGCCGCACTCGCCGTAGTGGCCTCGGTCCCCTTCACCGCCGCCTGGGAAGCGTTCACCCGGCCGTCCGGCGGATCCCCCTTCACCTGGCCGTTCGTTGTGACGACCTGGCTCTTCCTCGCGGCGGGTCCAGCGCTGGGCCGGCCCGGCATCTCATTCGAGAAAGCAGAGTGACGCCATGAATCTCGCACCACGCGAAATCGACAAACTCCACGTCTACGTGGTGGCCGACCTGGCCCGCCGCCGCAGGGCCAGGGGGACCAAGCTCAACTACAGCGAGGCTGCCGCGCTGATCACCGAGGCCGTCCTGGAGGCAGCCCGGGACGGCCACACCGTCGCCGAGTGCATGGAGCTGGGCCGCAAGATCGTCACCCAGGAGGACGTGATGCCCGGGGTGCGCGAGATGCTCACGGTCCTCCAGGTCGAGACGGCGTTCGTCGACGGGACGAAGCTGGTCACCTGCCACGACCCGATCAGCGCCTGAACCCTGAAGCCTGAACCACCGAGGAGACAGAGATGTCGGGCGGAGCCCATTACCTCTACGGAGATGACCCCGTGGAGATCAACGCCAACCGGGCCACGGTCAGGCTCACGGTCGCCAACACCGGCGACCGTGCCATCCAGATCGGGTCGCACTACCACTTCTTCGAGATCAACCGCGCGCTGCGCTTCGACCGTGAGGCCGCCTTCGGTATGCGCCTGGACATCCCCTCCGGTACCGCCGTGCGCTTCGAGCCCGGTGACACCCGGGAGGTCGACCTGTGTGCCTTCGCCGGCGCCGGGCGGCTCGTCGGATTCGCCGGGCTCGTCAACGGGGGCCTGTCGGCGCCCGACACCAGGCGCAACGCGCTGCGCCGGGCGACGGAGCTGGGATTCGCACACGCCGGCAGCGCTGCCGGTACGGACAGCACAGGGAACACGCCCGGCGCCGACAGCACCGCGGGCACCGAGGGGACTCAGCACTGATGGCGATCATTCCGCGCAAGCAGTACACGGACCTGTTCGGCCCCACCGTGGGCGACCGGTTCCACCTCGCCGACACCAACCTGGTCGTCGAGGTCGAGTACGACCACAACGCCGGTTCCTACGGGGAAGAGGCCGTCTACGGCGGCGGCAAAGCCATCCGTGACGGCATGGCGCAGGACCCGTCCGCGCTCAACCGCGAGGGCGCCCTCGACCTGGTCATCACCAACGTCGTGGTCATGGACCCGGTGCTCGGCGTCGTCAAGGGCGACATCGGTGTCCGCCACGGTCTGATCGTCGGGGTCGGCAAGGCCGGCAACCCGCAGCTCCAGAACGGCGTGGACCCCAAGCTCGTCATCGGCCCCGGCACCGAGGTGATATCCGGCGAGCACCTGATCGCCACCGCGGGCGGCGTCGACACGCACATCCACTTCATCTCGCCGCAGCAGGCCCAGGAGGGCCTGTCCAACGGCATCACCACCTTCTTCGGCGGCGGCACCGGGCCGACCGACGGCACCAACGGCACGACTTGCACCCCCGGCCCGTGGAACATCCACCGGATGCTGGAGGCCGTGGAGGACCTGCCGGTCAACGTGGGTCTGCTCGGCAAGGGCAACGGCAGCCAGCCCGAGGCGCTCCGCGAGCAGATCGAGGCGGGCGCGGCCGGTCTGAAGGTGCACGAGGACTGGGGCGCGACCCCGGCCGCCATCGACACCGCCCTGCGGGTCGCCGACGAGCACGACGTGCAGATGGCCATCCACACCGACACCCTCAACGAGGGCGGGTTCTTCGAGGACACCCTGTCGGCGATCGACGGCCGGACCATCCACACCTTCCACACCGAGGGAGCGGGCGGCGGCCACGCCCCGGACATCATCCGGGTATCGGGCGAGGCCAACGTACTGCCCGCATCCACCAACCCGACGCTGCCCTACACGGTCAACGCGGTGGACGAGCTGCTGGACATGGTGATGGTCTGTCACCACCTGTCCCGTGACATCCCCGAGGACGTCTCCTTCGCCGACAGCCGGGTGCGCGCCGAGACGATCGCGGCCGAGACGGTGCTGCACGACCTCGGCGTGATCAGCATCTTCTCCTCCGACTCCCAGGCCATGGGACGGGTCGGCGAGTCGTTCGTCCGGGCCTTCCAGACCGCGCACCACTGCAAGGAGCTGCGCGGTCCGCTGGCCGAGGACAGCTCCCGCAACGACAACGCACGCGTGCTGCGCTACCTGGCCAAGCTGACCATCAACCCCGCCATCGCGGTCGGCGCGTCCGACGTGATCGGGTCCCTGGAGCCGGGCAAGCTCGCCGACATCGTGCTCTGGCCGATGCACTCCTTCGGTGCCAAGCCCAAGATGATCATCAAGGGCGGCATGGTCAACTGGGCGCTGATGGGCGACCCCAACGCGTCCCTGCCGACGCCGCAGCCCGTCTACTACCGCCCGATGTTCGGCTCGTACGGCCGTGCCAAGCAGCGGACGTCGGTCACCTTCATGTCACAGGCTTCCATCGCCGCGGACGTCCCCGCCGACCTGGGCCTCCAGCGGCGGATCGAGCCCGTACAGCGCTGCCGGACCATCGGCAAGCAGCACATGGTGCGCAACGACGCGCTGCCGCGCATCGAGGTGGACCCGGAGACGTACAAGGTCACCGTCGACGGCGAACCCGCGACGATCGAACCCGCCGAGCGGCTCCCGCTCAACCACCTCTTCTACGTCGTCTGACCGCTGCGCCGGCCGACCGCCCCGGCGGTCGCCGGCCGCCGGATCACCGCGGACCACCCCTCGCACGAACGGAGCCCCGGCGTGAACGACCCGATGCCCACAGCAGCGCTGCTGACCGGGCTCCAGCTCACCGACTCGGCCTTTCCCAGCGGCTACTACACCCTCTCCCACGGTCTGGAGGGCTTCCAGCAGGCCCGCGCGGTGACCCCGCGCACCCTGCCCGGCCTTCTGGACGACCTGCTGCGCCACAGTGCGGGCCCCTCCGACGCCACCGCGCTCGCGCTCGCCCACCGTGCGGTCGCCGCCGGCGACTGGACGGAGCTGACGGCCGTCGAGCAGCGGCTGCACGCCACCAAACTGGGCCGTGAGGCCCGGCAGGCCTGCGTCCGCACCGGGCGGCAGCTGCTCGACCTGGCCGCGGAGGTGTACGGGACCCCGGAGATCGAGCAGTACCGCACCCTCTACCGGGACGGCGCGGTGCGCGGCTGCCAGCCGGTCGTCGCCGCGGTGGTGCACGCGGGCAACGCCGTGTCCGTACGGCAGGCGGTCACCTGCGAACTGTTCGCCTTCGCGGCCAGTTTCGTGGGGGCCGCCCTGCGGCTGCGGCTGACCGACCACCGCCAGGCGCAGGTCGTACTGCACCGGGCGGCCCCGGTGATCGAGGAGGCCGCCGAAGCCGCCCTGGAGCGGGAGTTGGCCGACATCGGCGGCTTCGTCCCGGTGGCGGACGTCATGGCGGGCCGCCACGAGCGTGCGGAGGCACGGCTGTTCGCCAGCTAGGCGGAGTGCGGCCAGGCAGTGTCCGACCGTGCAGCCGTACGGACCAGGACAGCGCCGCGTGCCGCCCCCCGCGAAGACACCACACCAGAGAAGGATCACCATGCACGACCCCATGCAGGCCCGGCACCACCACAGCCACGACGACGAACTCATGCGGCGCCCGAAGGACGGCGTCCTGCGCGTGGGGATCGCGGGTCCGGTCGGCTCCGGGAAGACGGCTCTGATCGAGGCGCTCGTCCCCGTACTGTTCGCACGCGGCCGCACCCCCGCCGTCATCACCAACGACATCTTCACCACCGAGGACGCCGCCCACGTCCGGCGCACCCTCGACGGGATCCTCGACGCGGACCGGATCGTCGGTGTCGAGACCGGGGCCTGCCCGCACACCGCGGTCCGGGACGACCCGACGATGAACCAGGCCGCCGCCGACGAACTCCTGGAGCGCCACCCCGACGTGGACACGCTGCTCTTCGAGAGCGGCGGCGACAACCTGACCCTCACCTTCAGCCCCGCACTGGTCGACCTCTTCCTGTTCGTGCTGGACACCGCGGAGGGCGACAAGATGCCGCGCAAGCGGGGCCCCGGCATCACCGAGTGCGAACTGCTCGTCATCAACAAGGTCGACATCGCCCAGTACGTGCGGTGCAACCTGGAGCAGATGGAGTCGGACGCGCGCCATGTCCGCGAGGGGCGGCCCGTGGTGCTGACCAACTCCCTCACCGGAGACGGCCTCGACGCCATCGCCGACTTCATCCTGGCCCACGAAGCCGCCCGGGAGGCGGCCCCCGCGTGACCACGGCGCCCGCGCGGCTGGACCCCGCGCACTACGAACCCCGGCGGACACCGGCCCGGCTCCGCGGCCTGGCCGGTCCGGCGGACACACTGGCCGCCGGGCGCCCCGGCAAGGTCGGTCTGCTCGAACTGCGCTACGCGCGGGTCGGCGACCGCACCGAACTCGTCGACCGCTACCAGAAGTCACCGCTGCAGATCATGCGGCCGCTGTACATCGACCCGCACCGGCCCGACCTGCCGGTGACCTATCTGATGTCGACCGGCGGCGGCATCCTCCAGGCCGACCGGAACCGCATCGACATCGACTGCGGGCCCGGCACCTCCGTGCACCTGACGACGCAGGCCGCCACCAAGGTGCACCGCATGGAGTTCGACCATGCGACCCAGAGCGTCAACCTGACGGCGGGGGAGGGCAGTTACGTCGAGTACCTGCCCGACCCGCTGATCCCGTACCGGGACGCGCGCTTCTACCAGCACACCCTGGTGACAGCCGATCCGTCGGCGACCGTACTCCTCGGCGAGACGATCGCGGCCGGGCGGCTGGCCCGGGGCGAACGGCACGCCTACCGGATGCTCTTCAGCGATCTGGAGGTCCAGCGGCCCGACGGCACGCTGCTGGCGGCCGACACCGTACGGCTCGAACCGGACGGTCCGGGCGGGGTGACCGGAGCCGCCGTCTTCGCCGGTCACGACCTGATGGCCTCGCTGTACGTGCTCACACCACTGGCCCCGGCCGCGCTGGTCGCCGACACCCTCCACGAGGCGCTGCAGGCCACCGGCCTGGTCTTCGGAGTGAGCGTGCTGCCCGACGACACGGGGGCGTGGGCGCGCGTGATGGGGAGCGACTCGCCTGCTGTCACCCGTGCGCTGCGCGCCGCGTGGGATGCGGTGCGCCGGCTGCTCATCGGGGTGCCCGCTCCGGACCTGCGCAAGACCTGACGGCGCGGGCTCCGACCACGCAACCGCCGCCCGCCGCCCCTGCGGACCTCGCGGCACCGCAGGGGCCGGGCGGCTGGGCGGCGGCTCGGCCGTCAGGGCTTGGGTGCGAAGAGCTCCAGCGCGATGTTGTCGGGGTCGCGGAATTCGAGGATGTGACCGACGCCGATGTCCTTGACCCCCTCGTGAGGCACGTCTCGCCCGTCGAGCAGGCGCACCGCCGCGTCCAGTTCCGCCCGGCTCCCCACGGCGAAACTGAGATGGTCGAGACCGGTGCGGTCCTCGTCGAACCGGTCCGTGGCGACCGGGCGGAGTCCGAGCAGGGAGTCTCCCAGCCGGTAGATGACACCGCCGAAGAGGAACGAGAGCTGCTCACGCGTCTCGTCGTCGGCGTCCGGCGGGACCTCGAAGGCCACCGGAAGCCCGAAGAGGCCGTCGTAGAACGCACGGGACCGGTCGATGTCGTTGACCGTGAGACGCACATGGGCGAAGGCGCGGGGGGTGATCGTCATGTCCCCATGCTGCGCCGCCCGCCCGGCCGATGACGGCGCGAAACGCGGTCACCGCGCGGGTCCCTGCCCGGACAGCGGCCACCGTACCGGACGGGGGCCGCCGAGGACGGCTGCCGGACAGCGGCTGCGCGATGGGGCGCCGGGTGGGTGTTGAGCCACCGGACAGGGCCTACGTGATGAGGCGCTGCTCCTTCGCCACCACGACGGCTCCCGCCCGCGTCTCGACGCCCAGCTTGCTGTAGATACGGCCCAGGTGGGTCTTCACGGTCGCCTCGCTGATGAACAGGGCACGGGCGATGTCGCGGTTGCCGAGCCCGCGCGCGAGCTGGCCGAGGATGTCCAGTTCCCGCGCGGTGAGCGAGGGCTGCGGGCTGCGCATCCGGGCCATCACCCGGCTGGCGACCGGAGGGGAGAGCGCGGTGCGGCCCTGCGCGGCCGCGTGGATGGCGTCGAACAGCTCATCGGGCCGTACGGCCTTCAGCAGATAACCGGTCGCTCCGGCCTCGATGGCGCGGGTGATGTCCGCGTCCGTGTCGTACGTGGTCAGGACCAGGACGTGCGGGCCGTGCGGGGAGACCGCTGCGGACGTGATGCGGCGGGTGGTCTCGACGCCGTCGATGCCCGCGCCCAGCTGGAGGTCCATGAGGACGACGTCGGGGGCCAGCCCGGCCGCGAGGGCCACCGCCTCCTCCCCGGTGCCGGCCTCGCCCACCACGTCGATGCCGGGGGCGCTCCCGAGCAGGGCGAGCAGGCCCGCGCGCACGACGACATGGTCGTCACAGACGACGATCCGGACCGGGGACGGCGTGCTCACGGGCTCTCCGGCGGGGAGGAGGGGGCGGGGGCGGTCAGCGGGACCGACACGGACAGTACGGTGCCGTGGCCCGGCGCCGACTCGACGGTGAGGGTACCGCCGAGCTGCCGGGCGCGGGCACGGATCGCGGGCAGGCCGTGCCCGCGCAGGTCCGGCCCGCCCGCGGACGACCGCGTGGCGAGCCGCTCGGGGTCGAAGCCCCGGCCGTCGTCCGCGATGTCGAGGACCACCTGGTCGTCCAGGCTGGTCAGGGTGAGCGCGGCGGTGGTGGCACCGGAGTGCTCGCGTACGTTGGCCAGGCCGCCCTGGGCGATCCGCAGCAGGGCGTACCGCACCCGGTCGGGGAGCGCGCCCGGCGCGCCCTCGGCGTGGAAACGGACGCTCGTCCCGGCGCCCGACTCCCGCTCGGCCAGGGCCCGCAGCGCCTCCTCCAGGCCGCCGTCGGCCGCCTCCGCCTCGGCGAGATCGGCGGGGGCCAGATCCCGTACGAAGCGGCGCGCCTCGGCCAGGCCGCGCTCGGTGACCGACTCGGCGGTGCGGACGTGGGAGCGGGCGAGCGTCCCGTCGGTCTCCCAGATCCGGTCAGCGGCCTGGAGCAGCATCTGCTGGCTGGACAGGGACTGCGCGAGCGTGTCGTGGATCTCCATGGACAGCCGCTGGCGTTCGGCGAGCATGCCCGCGCGGCGCTCGGTGGCGGCCAGTTCGCAGCGGGTACGGATCAGGTCGCCGATCAGCACGCGCTGCCGGTCGGTCTGCCGCTCCATGTGGAGGAAGACGGCGGTGGCGATCGCGGCGACGGCGGGCGGGGCGAGCAGCCGGTCCGCGTCGAAGCGGCCGGCCAGCTCCAGTTGCGCGGCGACGACCAGGACGGTCAGCAAGGCGGCGAGGACGAGCGCGGCACGTGTCGGCAGGGTGCGCAGACCGGCGTAGAAGAGCGGCACCGCGCACCACGCGAAGCTCGGCGCCAGCAGGACGAGGACCACCCAGACGGCGACCACCAGCGCCAGCCCGGCCAGCCGGCGGGGCGTGGCGCGGGCGCCGAGCGGGGGGCCGAACACGTACAGCAGGGCAAGGACGCCGGACAGGGCGATGATCCAGGGGATGCGCGGCTCGCCGGAGTGCCGGATCAGGACGCGCGTGAGGGCGCCGCCGAGCAGCAGGAAGAACGCCACGTGCATGACGGCGGCGAGCCACCCGGCGTCCGGGTCGGCGTCGGCGTGCTCTGCCACGGCCGGGCTCCTCTCGTCCAGTGTCGTGCCGTCCCGTGTCGTGCCGGGTGTCGGCCGCCGGGGGGGGATGGGGCACCGCGTGGCGCCCCCTCCGACGGCGTCCGTCCCGCCCCGCAGGGCAAACACCTCATTGTGGTCGATCACGGCGAGGGCTTGCGTCAACCGATCGGATGACGCGGACATCAGCCGGTCCGCGCTCCGCTTCCAGCCGGTACGCCGACGGCCCGGCGGGGATCCGGACCCAGGATGGATCCCGGAGCGGACGGTGGGCCGGGACCTTCCCGGCAGCCGCTCTCCCCGGCCGCATCCACGAGCCCCACCACCCCTGCCATCCTCACCCCCGATCTCATCAGGAGCCGGACTCATGAAGCACATCAAGCAGACTTCCAGGCGCACCCGTCTCGTCGTGGCCGGTGCCCTCGTCGCAGCGACGGCCGCGGGCACCACGCTCGGCGCGGTCTCCGCCAGCGCGTCCTCCCCGTCCCCGGCCCGTGCCGTCTCCGGCGCCGAGGGGCGCCAGGACGTGCACAAGGGCGACCTCACGCTCTCCACCCACCTGGACGTCGACGGCGCGGCCAAGGCGGCGCGGGCCGCGCTCGACGCCGCCGAGAAGGAGAACCAGCACGTATCGGTCGCCGTCGTCGACCGCAACGGCAACACGATCGTCGCCCTCCGCGGCGACGGCTCCGGCCCCCAGTCGTACGTGTCGGCCGAGAAGAAGGCGTACACCGCGGTCTCCTGGAACGCCCCCACCTCCGAGCTGGTCAAGCGCCTGGACCAGACTCCTCAGCTGAAGGACATCCCCGGCACACTCTTCCTCGCGGGCGGCGCGCCCGTCGCGGTGAAGGGCGCCCCGATCGCGGGTATCGGTGTCGCGGGTGCCCCGTCCGGTGACCTGGACGAGAAGTTCGCCCGGGCGGGCGCCGCCGCTCTCACCGAGTAGGCGGCGTCGCGCGGGCGCGGAGCGGAGGGACGACAGCAGGATGGACAGGACGGACATGCACCATGCGGACCGGGACCGGCGGAGGAGCACCACAGTGAACGAGCAGCACCGGGCCCTCCTGGACGCGGCCGGCCGGGGAGACGTGACGGAGGTGCGGGCCGCCCTGGCGGCCGGCGCCGGCCTGGAGTCCCGCGACGCGCACGGCCGCACCGCCCTCCTCCTCGCGTCCCTCGGCGACCAGGTCGACGTTGCCCGTGTCCTGGTCGCCGAGGGCGCCGACCCCGACGCCCAGGACGACCGCGACGACAGCCCCTGGCTGGTCACCGGGGTCACCGGAAGCGTGGCGATGATGCGCGTGCTGCTGTCGGCCGGCCCCGATCTGACCCTGCGCAACCGCTTCGGCGGGATCGCGCTGATCCCGGCCTCCGAGCGCGGCCATGTGGACTATGTACGCGCCCTCCTCAGGGAGACCGACATCGACGTGGACCATGTCAACCACCTCGGCTGGACTGCCCTGTTGGAAGCCGTGATCCTCGGTGACGGGGGTCCGGCCCACCAGGAGGTCGTCGAACTGCTGATCACGGCCGGTGCCACGCCGGGCCTCCCGGACGGCGACGGCGTGACGGCTCTGCGCCATGCCGAGCAGCGCGGGTTCACCGCGATCGCGGACCTGCTGAGGGCCGCGGGGTGAGCCGCATGCCGCCGCCCGGCCCCAGGTGACGGCTTGTTTCCGGTCGTACCCGCAGGACCCCATGACCCGCCCCAGGAGACAGGAGACAGGAGGCAGGAGCCAGGAGACAGGAGACCGCGGGGTGTATCAACCGGCCTCGATCCAGGGGTGTCTGAGGTTCGCCCAGAAGTCTTCGTCGGGCATCGGCGGGAGCGGCGGAGGCCCGAAGTCCTCCCACAGGACCTCCCGCCAGTTCAGGACGACGTGGCTGCTCACGTCGGCGATCTCCAGCACGGCCCGGTGCGGTCCGTCCACCAGCAGGGTCACCAGTGCCTGGGCGCTCCACCTCCGGTAGGGGTCCTTCTGCCGCCGGGATGCGTGGATGACCGCACGCAGGCGCAGGCCGAGGCGGTTCGTGTCGGTCAGCTCCACCCGGTTCCCCGCACGGAACTGGTTGATGGCCTCGGCCACTTCCGGATACTTGATCAGCCCGGTCTCCTGGGAGAGCCGCCACATCTGCCGGCCTGCCGTGTCATCGACCTGCTCGGTGGAGGCGGTGGCGAGGACGGCGCCCAGTTCGTCCAGCCTCACCAGCTCCGTGGCCCGTACCCGTCCCTTCGGTACGAGATCGAGCGTGGGAAGACCGTCCGCCTGCCCCGGGACGGGATCGCCGCCCGTACCCCAGTCCGGGTTCCCTTCGGACGCCGTCTCCCACAGAAGGCGTCCGTTGAACACGAGCGGCCATCTCCCGTGGACCGGTTTCCGCCGTTCCAGGGCCTCCGCCACGGCGGACAGGTAGGCGGAGAGCGCCGGAGCCAGACCGAAGTCGGTCCCGGACTCGTCGAAGAACCGGCCCACCCGGCCGGATCCCTCACCGTCCCGGCAGTCCACCGTCAGCCCGTCGGCGGTGACTTCGTAGTCGGCGAACTTGACGTAGCCCTGGTGCCAGTAGCGCCCCTGCGGGTCGTCCTCCGCCGGTGGCATCACGCCGCGCAGCTGTGTGGTGGCGCTGACGATGTCCTCAGCGGACAGCAGCCGGTCGTGCGTCGGGAACGTGAAGTCGGCATGGACGCAAGGGCCGTTCCCCCGCCGCTCCCCGGCGCCGTTGTTCCTGCGGAGTGATGCCACGAGCCCTGGTGGGAAGGTCACGCCGAGTTGTCGCTCGGCGCCGCGTATCTCCTCGGCGCCGGCCGGGCCGTTCAGCGTGGCCATCGTCTGCGGCGCATGCCGGGACAGCCACGATTCGATCCGGTCCCACGCCTCGCCGACCCGGGCGGACTCCTGCTCTCGATCAGTCATGACTGCCTTTCTCGGTCGCGCCGCCCCCACCATAGGAGCGTGATCCGACAGCGCCGGGTCCTCAGCAGGCCGAAAGGCTGTTTCTGGAGATGTCCACAGGATCACATCTGCGAGGGATTCGGTTGATGGAACGAGCATTCACCAGCTGATTTACGCCAAGGCTATGGCAGATGCAGTATGGGGGGCGACGGATTCCCGGGTAGGTGCGGAGGCGAAGACGGTGGCTGGTGTCGCGGAGGGTTCCGGCATGCGGGATCCGTCGCGCGTACCCGGGGTGTCCGCCCGGCGGCCCGGGCTCCCCTCCTTCTCCGACTCCCTGCTCACGAGGCGAGGTTTGGATCTTCATGGATGTCCGCAGCTCTGATGGCAGCGCCGGCGATGTCGACTACGGCAGCAACGGCACCGGCTACGCGAACTACCGGCGGCCCGATCCCCGGATCGCCCAGGTCATCGCCGACGCTCTGGGGGGTGCCCGGAAGGTCGTCAACGTGGGTGCGGGAGCGGGTTCGTACGAGTCCGCCGCAGCGGCCGTCACGGCCGTCGAGCCGTCGGAGTCGATGCGGGCGCAGCGCTCGACGGGCCTGCCCCGCGCGGTGGACGCGGTAGCGGAGAACCTGCCGTTCGCGGACGGGGAGTTCGACGGGGCGATGACCCTCTTCAGCGTGCACCAGTGGTCCGACGTCGACGTGGGACTGCGGGAGATGCGCCGGGTGACCCGTGGCCCGGTGGCCGTGCTGACCTGCGATCCGGCCCTCGTCAGGGACTTCTGGCTGTACGAGTACGCGCCCGAGGTCCTCGATACCGAGGCCCGGCGCTACCCCGCCCTCGGGACGATGGCCGAGGCTCTCGGCGGTACCGTCGGTGTGCAGGCCGTACCGATCCCGCTCGACTGCACGGACGGGTTCAACGAGGCGTACTACGGGCGCCCCGAAATGCTGCTGGACCCAGCCGCCCGGCAGGCGTGCTCGGCATGGAGCTTCGTGGACGACGGGGTGCGCGAGCGGTTCACGGACCGGCTGCGGGCAGACCTGGACTCCGGAGCGTGGGACGCTCGTTTCGGACACCTGCGCAGCCAGTCGCACTACGAGGGGTCGCTCGTCATCGTGCGGGCGACACCGTAAGAGGCCCAGGAAACAGAGGAACACCACTATGGCGGTACCTGATCGGATGGACGAGCAACTGCGTGCGCTCGGGCTGGTGGAGGCGCAGCGCAAGGCGGTGGCCCTCTTCGCCGAGGTCGAGGCGCGGGGCCTGGTGGCGCCGGGCGCCGGTGAGCGGGAGGTCAGCGACCGGATCCGGGACCTCGCGAACGACATGTTCGGGACGACGAAGCACTGGCACAAGCGGATCGTCCGCTCCGGCCCGCACACGATGTTCCCGTACCAGGAGAACCCGCCGGACCGGGTGATCCGCGAGGACGACATCGCGTTCGTCGACTTCGGCCCGATCTTCGAGGAGTACGAGGCGGACTTCGGACGCACCTTCGTCCTCGGCGACGACCCTCACAAGAAGCGACTGCGCGACAGCCTGGCGACGGTGTTCACGGCGGGCCGGGAGGCGTTCCGGGCGGCCCCGGACATCACGGGCAAGCAGTTGTACGCGGAGGTCGAACGGCTGGCCGCCGACGCGGGCTGGACGCTCGGCGGCTGGCACGCGGGCCATCTCGTCGGAGAGTTCCCGCACGAGTTGATCGACGGCGCGAAAACGGAGTCGTACATCACGCCGGAGAACAACAACCCGCTCCGCCGCACCGATCGCGCCGGGTGGCGCTGCCACTGGATCCTGGAGGTCCATCTGGTCGACGAGAAGAACCAGTTCGGCGGTTTCTACGAGCAACTCCTCGACCTCGCCTGACCCGGGAGCACCCGGCCCGGGGTGGGCTGTCAGACGTGCGGACAGGACTGCAGCAGGCGGGTGATGCCGTCGGGGCTGAAGATGTCACGGGCGGCGAGGGCGACAGCGCCGGTCAGGCCGGGCTCGGAGCCGGGCTCGGTGGTGGTGATGGTCAGCCTGCGGATGGCCAGCGGGAGGGCCCGCTGGTAGACGACGGCGGGTACGCCGGAGAGCAGTTCGTCGCGCTGCTCGCTCATCGGCCCGCCGAGCACCAGCGTGCGCGGGTTGTACATGTGCACCAGCATGGCGACGACTTCGCCGATCTCGGTCTCCTCCAGGATGCCGCGCCGTAGCAGCTGGTCGACCTGCTGTCCCACCGTGGAGCGGGCCAGTGAGGTCCGGCGGGCGATCTCCGCGCGGCTGGTGGCCTCCCCGGCGGCCACGGCGCCGAGGATCCGGCGCAGAGCGACTGTCGCGGAGTTCGTGACCTACCAGGTCTACTACCTGTCCGACTCCCTCCACATCAGTGAGTCCGGACTCCCCGGTCTGACGTTCGTCCTCACCCTCGTCATCAACGGAACCAGCGCGCTCACGGTGCTCGTCTCCGGATGGATGGCAGACCGCTTCCAGCGGCGGAAGTTCTACATGGCCGTCGCCGGGATGCTGGCCGTCGCCGGATTCCTCGTCCTCATCACCACGCGTTCGATGGCCGGCATGTTCACCGGCGCGACCGTCCTCGGCCTCGGCAACGGCTTCTTCTGCAGCGGGCACTACACCCTGCCCAGCTCCGTACTGCCGAGCGAACAGGACGCCGCGAAGGACATGGGCGTCGTCAACATCGCGGTCACCCTGCCCAGCTCCCTGGTCCCGGTCTACGCACCCACCCTGCTCGGCACCGGCGGCGGCAACAGCTACCCGGCGCTCTTCGTCTCCGGGATCGTGCTCGCGCTGCTCGGGATCCCGGCGGTCAGGCGAATCCGCGGAGTGAACTGACCGAGCGGAGGGGCTGCGGGGGCGGGCTCAGTGCACGGGTGGCCACCAGCGGATCTGATCGTGTTCGGCCGGGTCACTGAAGCCCGACCTCCGCAACGTAACGGTCCTGCCGCCGCCATCCGGCGGACCCGGTGCACCCGTGCGGAGGGCGTTCGCGCCGGGCCATGCCCGGCGCCCGGTGAGCCGTAAATCGTGTGCTTAACGTGCCGGGCATGAGTCGCATCAGTCTTCTCTCCGTGACCGCATGTGCCATGTGCCCGGCCGCCGCTCCCACCGAGCGCGACCGGGCGATGGCCACCGGTGGCACCCCGGCCGGGCCCGGCTGCCATGTCGCGCTGCACACACCCAGCGTGTTCACCGCACCCGTGGACTACCACCCGACTTCCCTCTTCGTCGAGGCGGGCCGCAGTGACGACGCGGTGCACCCGGCCGGAGCCGGGAAGTTGGGGCACGGCCGTTCGGTGTTCTGGCCCGAGGGTAACGTCCGGCCGATGCCCGGTCAGCAGATCCTCATCCCCGGTTCACGGTCGCACATCACGCTGAACGACCCTCAGCCCGGGGCGCTGCTGGCACCGGCCGGGACGGGGCCGACCGGTGCCGCACTGAACGGCGTCGCCTCGCTGGACTTCGACACCCCGCCGATGCCGCCGAGGCAGCGGGGTGCGGCCGACGGCCCGGCCGTCCTCAACCACGCACACAGCTGGCAGGCCCCCGAACACGTTCGGATTTCGGGCGAGAGGTGCGCGTACCGGCCCTGGAACGCAACCGGACCGACCGGCCTCACCACGGCCGGACAGCCGTCCTCGATCGAGGCGCCCCGGAGCGAGGCGTCGTCGGACGAGGCGGGACCGGATCGCCGGTTGCCCGTACCCGCCCCGCCCGGGTCCACCGCGGAGTCCCCGCACGGATTCGCCAGGGCGGGCGGCCCCGCGGCCGTCTGGTACGCGGCAGGTGGCGTCCTGCTGCTGGTGATCGCCGGGGTGCTGGCCCGCCGGCGGCTGCGGGACTGATCCAGTACGCCGAGGGGCGGCCGGCGCGCCGGGACCGTCGGCCGCCACGCGCTCCGGAAAAGAGGGTCGACCGGGCGGGACCTGGCGTGTGCTCTCCGGGGCGGGGTAGGCGGCTCCTCAGCGAACAGGGATGTGCCGCAGACCGAAAGCAGGAGGATCATGGCAGTTCCGAAGACGACTGTGCTTGTACTGGACTGTTCGGAACAGGCAGAACTCGCCGACTTCTACGCCCAGTTGCTCGGGGCGAAAACGCGCGTGGGAGACGACCCCGACGTCATGGAGGTCATCGGGAACGACGGCGTCCATCTGGCGGTCCGCAAGGACCATGGCTACGCTCCGCCCAGCTGGCCGCGGCCCGATGACGCCTCGCAGGCACACCTTCGCATCCTGGTGTCCCAGGGCGACATGGACGAGGCCGAACGCGAGGCGATAAGCCTCGGCGCGCGGCCCCTCGACACCAAGAACAACGGCGGCCGACGCGACGTCCGCCTGTACTCCGATCCCGCCGGGCACTCGTTCGCTCTGGTGGTCTCCACTCAGGTCGAGTGAGCGCCCGCGCCGTGGGTGCGCACCGGGGGAGAGCCGGCTGTCCCGGGCTCACGGCCCAGCCCGCTCACCCGGTACCGGTCGGCGGAGGGAGTCCGGCGTCGGCGCTTGTCCGCCACTATTCGCCGAAGGGCGGCGGCGCCGTGTCCCCTGCTGTTGGTCCCTCAGGGCTGTCCGCTTCGTCCGGCCCTGCGGTCGGGAATGCGTCCAGCTGGCCCCCGACGAGTTGCAGGGCCATCTGGGCGCGCACCTGATTGCGCAGTGCGTCTTCGCTGATGTTGTCGGACAGGACGCTCGCGGCCTTCAGCCGTCGGTCGAATCTGCTGTCGTCGCGCAGCATCACGCCCTGCGCGCCCATGTCCCGGCGCGTGCGGTTGGACTGCAGGAAGAAGACTCCGGCCAGGACGTTGATGACTGCTCCGGCGGTCTGCGTCACGATCGCCCCGTAGCGGCTCCCGCTACTGTCGGCGTGCATGATCGCCAGGACGACTCCAGCCAGCAGAATGGCCGATCCCACCATCCCGAACACGATGCTGACGAAGAAGCTGACCTTCGCCTGGGCAAGCCCGTGCGAATAGATCTGGGTCAGCATCGACACCTGTGGGTCTGGCTCCAGGAGGGATGCGGTGGCCAACTGTGCAGTCTCGACATGCGAGTTGCGCGGCTGGATGTGGATCTGGGCGCTGTGACCGTTGATGTGGAGATGGGGGACGTCAGCATCCTCCACGTGGCTGCGTGCGCTCTCTGCCTCGTGGGCGAAGGACCGGCTCGCTGCCCACAGCAAGGATGTGACAACTCCGGCTATGCCGACGAGGACGGCAGCGGTCGTGGTCGCCAGCTCCAGCCATGCCCGGCGCTGAAGGTTGTCATAGGCCGGGCCGTTCGCTTCGACCAGTGCCCACAACACAAAGGCGAACACCACTGACAACACCGTGCCCAGGACGGCGATCACGGGTGTTCGCAGCCTGTGTACACGTCGGACCACACTCACCGACACCGGAGGCGCGGATCCCTCGTCCGTATTTCGATCCGTTCCGGACAATGTCTGTTGAGCCTTCCTCCGGGACGCGCTGCAGGTGGCGTCCCGGCCTCGCGGTCCGGCCGGGGTCGCTGTCGCGCGGAGTCCGAGTCCTGTCGTGCGGCGTATGCGGCGGCCGGAAGACGCGCGTCAGCACGACTCCTCCAGGTAAGTACGCGCCAGCGTGGCGGCGCGCGTGAACCAGTCGGCGAGTACGGCGGTTTCGTCCGGCGTGTAGTCCGCGAAGAGCTCCATGAGGAGCGCGGAGTATGGCCTGTAGACGGCTTGTACGCGTTCGGCGGCGGTCGGGACCGCGGTGACGCGCACCCGGCGCCGGTCGTCCGGGTCCGGCCCACGGGTCACGAAGCCGCCGCGCTCCAGGCGGTTGAGGATGCCGGTCACCGCGCCCGTCGTCACGTGCGCGCGCCCGGCCAGGTCACCGGCGGTGACCGGGGAGTCCCCGGCCTCCAGGACGTACGCGAAGCAGCTGAGGTCCGTGACGCTCAACCCCAAGTTGCGGGCGAACTCCTGCTGGCCGACGACGCTCGTCGCGACGAGGTCGTCCATCGCGCGGATCGCCTCCGGGGCGGAGGCTGCGGGGCGGGGCTTGCCCTCCATTGAAGTCCCTTAGAGCTTGAGATAAATTCCTCACTTGCTAAGACACCATAGCCCGGCGTTGGGCCGTGTCATGGCCCGGGGGGCGCGAGGAGGCGTGCACGTGAGCGGACATCAGCACGACGAGGGCCACACCGTCGCGGGGTGGGCCAGCAGCGCCATCGCCATGGTCGGGGCCGCGGTCGCCGGCGCGGGTATCGCCGGCTGGAGCCCGGGGATCTGGGCGGGGTCGGCCGTCACAGCGTTGGCCCCGTTGGTCGCGTGGAGCCTGCACCTCGCGGGCTGGGGCAAGCCGCCCGGCGTGCGGGCCGCCGACCAGTGGGGCCTCCACGTACGGGACCGCACCGCACGCGGAGGGCATGCGGGCTGCCTCGGGTGCCGACTGGCCGGACGGCGGGGCGTTTCGGTGCGCACGGACGGCCCGCCCGAGCCGGCCGTCACCGCCGCTCGTGCGGGTACTTAGTTCCTGGGTGGGCCTGTCGTGGTGGTGCAGATTCCCAGAGGTGCGCTTGGACCCGCGTCACTGGAGGGTGATCCGGTGTGCGTGCGTGGGATCCGCAGGACAGGCGAAGACGGTCAGGGAGCCGTCTCTGCCCACGGAGACGCGGGTGGGGGTGTTCGCTTCGGGTTCGTCTCTGAGGTGCTGGTCCTCCACCGGCACCCAGCTGAGGGTCTCGTCCTCCCACTCCGTACTGGCGATAGCCAGCAAGGGCTTCATGGGTGAGCCGCAGGTGCATACGACCTGATACGGGCCGCTCGTCTCCCAGGTCGCGTACCCTCCGAGCTTCCATCCAGGTGCCGTGGACAGGTCCGTCTGGTACCGAGGTGGTTCATCGCCCTCGAAGTCGTCGGTCTCGGCTTGCCCGTCTTCCCAGCGGTAGACGCGTTCCTGCAGGTCGCCGTCCAGAAGTCCGATGTACTCGTGTTCCGTGGCACTTTCGGGGTGAAGAACGCAGGGTTCCGGCACGTATTCGTCATCACCCACCACCGCGGTGAGCGGAGGTTCCGCCAGAGGATCGCCGATCTCTGAGGAGTTGCGCCATTTGAGATGGATGCCGGGCGTGGCCAGATCTCCATGCGCACTGAAAGGACACCACAGGACCTGGAGTACATCGGCTCCCATGGGCCCGGCAAGGCCCGGCACGTCCCGAGCGAAGAGTTGTGCCAACGGCAGCAGCGGGACAGGGTAGGTGTCGCTCATCCCTGGTACGTGATGTTCTTGCTCAAGCGCGGACAGGTGCTGGAGTTCTTCCGGGGTCGGCCCACTGTTCGGAGACCTGCGCCACGCTTCCGTCAGGGTGCGACGCCATTCGTGAATGTCGTCGACGGTTCGTCCCCGATCCCGCGGGTGCGGTTCCTGACAGGTCGGCCACGGTTCGTCGGCAGGCCACAGAAGCGGGCCGCCGACAGAACTGTCGGTAACCTTGGGGCTGCCGGGGCGAGGGTGGAGACGGGTGCAGTCCCGTCGGTGGGAGCGCAACTCGGGGAAGGCTGCTTCGATGTCCACGGGGCGCGGGGGAGTGGTTCGGGTCACGGCTGGCCTCGCATTGCACTTCAGACTACTTGGGGACAGGGATTCGCACACCGGCGGCGGGGTTTTCCAGCGAGCGCCTCAGGCTGAATCCGCGGTCGCCGTGCGCTGAGATGTCAAGTCTTGTGGGTACTGGGTTGGTCCCTTCGTAGACGGGGACGACGGAGTACTGAACGTTCTCGCCCTTCGCCACTGCGTTGTACACCTCCTTTTCGAGGCCCCGCATGACCGGAGTGTTCACCGGGTTCTGAGTCAATGTGACCAGGTTTCGGTAGCCGTTCTCTCCCGATCCCGGGCCGCCGAGCTTCCTGGCGAGTAGGTGACCACGCGCCTCGTTGAAGAGGCGGCCGTTCCCACGCCATCCGGGTGGCCAGATGTAGTCCGCTGCTCCACTGCCATCCTTCATGATTCCCTTGCGGAGCGCAGCCCAGGCTCCGGTCGGGCGCGCGAGCCCGTCCAGTTTGCCAAGTCGGACGCTGCCGTCCCACAAGTAGGAGTCCGACTCAAGACACGCCTTCGGGACGAGTCCGAGGGGGTCGCTCCATGTGTGGGGATTGTTCGGGTAGGTGACGGGATTGGGGGCGGGATCGAGGCCGAGGGGGTCAGGGCTGGTGAACCGAGCCGTGTCGGGGTCGTAGTGTCGGAAGAAGTTGTAATGAAGGCCGGTTTCGGGATCGGCGTACTGGCCGGGGAAGCGCAGCGGTGTGTACGCGGAGGCAGTCCGGTTCCACGTGGTGGTGCCCCACAAGGTCGTGCGGGAGTGCCAGGCGATGTCGCCGTGTTCGTCAACGAGTTCCGTGGGGGTGCCGACCAGGTCAGTGACGATTGCGAAGAAGCGGGCATCGACCTCGGGCTGCGTCAGCCCTTCTGGGGAGACGTGACGTTCGAGCTGGGCCAGCGGGAATTCGTCGCTGTACTCCCACGTGGTGACGACACCCGTGGTGCTCTCGGTTTGTTCGGCAAGGTTGGTGCCGTCCCAAGCGAAGCGGATGGTCTGCGGGATCGTTTCGCCGTCAGGCGCCATGCGGCGCTTGGCGGTGCGGCGGCCCAGTGCGTCGTAGTTGTAGCGCCAGGTCGTGCCGTCGGGGGTGGTGCAGGCGAGGAGGTGGTCCTCGGCGTCGTACTCGTAGCGCCAGGTGTCGGGCTTGCGGGACAGGCGCGTCTTCTGGCGCAGGATCATTCGGCCGGCCGCGTCGTATTCGTAGCGAACGTTTCCGGCGGAGCGTATTCGGGTGCCGCTGTAGCGGCGTTCACCGCGGGCCTCAGGATGGGGCGCCGTGTCGGGCCACCGCGCGCTGATTTGGTTGCCAGCCGGGTCGTAGGCGTATGACTCGCTCCAACCGTCCGCCGTGACAGTGAGCGGCCTGCCGATCGGGTCGAGGGAGATGGCGCGCTGATCACCGGTGAGTTCGTCGTTGATCGCAGTGAGGATACTGTCCGCGCGGTAGGCGTAGGTGCGGGAGCGCAGTGTTCTTCCTAGGGTGGCCAGCTTCTGCATGGTTGGGCGCCCGGCACTGTCATAGGCACGGCTGAGCGTCACCGGGGCTGCGGGTGCCCCAAAGGCACGATTGGTTTCGCGGTCGAGGCTGTCGCGGGTAAAGGAGAGGGGGTGTCCGGCGAGGGACATCTCTGTGAGGCCACCTGCCGCGTTGCGGGCGATGCGGGTGACTGCACCGCTGGGGGTACTGCGGCTGGACCGCTGTCCCAGAGAGTCGTAGGTGTATCGGGTGATGTTTCCGTCGACCGTTTCGGCCAGGACACGGCCCAGGACGTCGAGTCGCAGGGTGAGCGACGATGAGCGTTTCGTCGCGGCTGTGAGCTGCCCGGCGGCGTTGTACGTGTACGCGGTGCTCTTACCGTCGACGTCCTTGCTGATGATCCGGCCCGCATTATCGAGTTCGTGGGTGATCACCTGGCCGAGCGCTGTCGTCCGGGAAATGAAGCGGCCAGCGGCGTCGTAGGCGTATGTGAGGGTGCGACCATCGAAATCTGTTTCCGAGATCAGGCGTCCGGCAGGGTCGTACACATACCTCCATTTGAATCCCTGCGGGTTGGTGACCTGGGTCAAGCGCAGCTCGGCGTCGTGCGTGAAGGTGGACCGGGCACCGTCTGGATCAGTGCGGGCCGCCAGTAGGTCGAAGTCTCCGTACTCGAAGTGTGTGATTCCGCCGATTGGATCGGCGTGTGCGACGCGGTTGCCCTCGTTGTCATAGAGGTACGTCTCGCTTGTGCCGTCCGGGTTCGTGCGGCGCGTCAGGTTGCCCTCAACGGTCCACTCCAGCTGCGTGGTGTTGCCTGCCGCGTCCGTGATGGCCGAGCGCCGGGCCATGCTGTCGTACTGGTACGAGGTCACAGACCCCAGCGGATCGGTGATCTCAACGGGCAGACCAGCCTTGTTGTACCGAACCCGAGTGGTGTTGCCGAGTGGATCGGTCAACAATGTCATTTGTCCGGCGGAGTTGTAGGTGTAGCGCGTGGTGGACCCGGCCGGATCGGTGACTGCGGTGCGATTGCCATGCTCGTCGTACTCCTGGCGCCACCTGTTCCCGTCCGGGCCAGTGATAAGTGTTGGTAGACCGTTCTCGTTGTACTCGCACTTGTTCTCCCGGCCGTCTGGCCCGGTGACGCAGCTCACTTGGCCCAGCTCATTGAACTGTGTCCGAGTCGTGTGACCCAACGGATCGGTGGTCGCGACCAGCCGTCCCGCAGCGTCCCACTCGTAGTGGGTGGTATTGCCGAGAGGGTCGGTCTCCCGGATCAGCCGGAATGCCTCGTTGTGCTCGAATGCCGTGGCATGGCCCAGAGCATTGACGACCGTCGTGGTACGGGTTGCATCCTCGTAGCGCAGCGTTCCCGACAGGAAACCGCCGCTACCCTCTGTCCGCACTACGCGACCACAGTCGTCGTAGTTGTACGAGTACGTGTTGCCATTTCGGTCTGTCCACGAGGTGATCCGGCCTGCGGCGTCGTAGGTGAAACCCATCGGTGTGCCTGACGAGCTGTGCACTGCGGACAAGTTTCCGTATTCGTCGTAGCTGTAGGAGACCAGCACCGTGCCGCGGCCGTCGGAGTATTGGGGGTCGAGTAGTCGCAGGGCAGTAACGCGGGGAAGGCTGGCGTGGTGATCCAGCGCGATGCGGTAGCCACTGGAGTGGGCGACCTCCACTGGCACCCCCCGATCGTCGTAGTGGAAGGCGATCCGCATGCCGTGGCGAGTCTCGATGAACTGGATGGGCAGGTCGATGGCCTCACCGCCATCGGCGGACTGCGGGTTGTGGAAGACGTAACTCAGCCCGGACCCGGGATTGGTGATCCGTAGCGCTCCCTCGACCTCACTGTCCCATCGCAGGGGCAGCAGCGGCCCAGTCTCAGGAAACACTGGATCACTGGTGTCGGGATCGGGGAAGGGGTACACGAGGCGGCAGCCGTCGGGCGCCGCAAAAATGATCCCGTCGTCGTCCACTTGCAGGCGTTGGTCGAGGGTGGAGGCCCAGGAGGGGCCGAACCAGCCGCCCCACCGGCAGGAGGAGAGGTGGGTGCGCTCCAGAATCATCGGCAGCGTCGCAGCGAGTTCGACATCGGTCTGCGGCAGCAGCATGGTGCCGGTGGCCACGTCGATCGGGTCGAGCTTGCATTCCTTCTCCGCGGCCTGGATGCCGGCTTCGAGCTTCTCCGCCTCCCCGGGGCGCAGCTTGACCCGGGACAGGCCCGATTCGCCAATCCCCAATGCATTGCCGAGCTTGGACAGTTCGCTCGGCTTGAGAGCCTTGAGCCCTTTGCCCAGAGCTTTTCCGAGGAGGCCTCCACCGACGCCCATCAGAGCCCCCGCGCCCAGCAGGGCCGCCAACTTATCCGGGTCCTTGAACGCCCCCGGGTCCTCCAGCGCAGTGGAGAAGGCGCTGAAGGCCGCCCCCTGCAGCGCCATCTTGCCGAGCTTGCCCGCCTTGGTGACTCCGGCAACGGCCTTGAAGTCCTTGAGCGCCCGAAGGGTCCGTTCCAGGTAGCGGATGGCCTCCAGTACACCCCGGACCACACTGGCGAGCGCCGAGCCGCGCTCCTCAAGCCGGGCTATCAATGCCATTATCTTCAAGGCACGTTCGCCTGCGGCCAGACTGGCGGCGACGTCGGACAGACCGGCGGTGAGGACGGACAGGGCCAGACCTGCGATCTCGAACTCGGCGATCTCCGCGACCATCACGCCGATTTCGGAGATCAGCTCATGCGCCTCATCGGCGAACTTGTCCAGCGCGTCGGCGCCCTTGTGTAGGGCGTCCGAAGCGTTGCCGGCGTCCTTGCGCGCCGACTTGGCCCGTTTGTGGAACGCTTTGGCGGCTTGGCCCTCCCACACCACATCCTTTAGTGCCAAGTCGGCATCATGGCAGGCGTCTTCGAGGCCCTTGCCCAGGTGCCGCCATTTCTTGGCGATCTCCCGCACTCCATCCGGATCCACCGCCGGATCCGTGATGCCCAAAAACTCCAGACCCTGGGCCATGGTGTCGCCGAATGCGTGATTGGCCTTGCTGATCCAGTGCACGGGATTGAGGTCGACCATCCCGCTCAGCTCTTCCTGGCGCGCGCTGCCGCGCTCAACAGAATGTCCAACAGGTCGAAGGCGTCAGAGACGTCACCCAACAGCTTCACCTCGGCCTGCCACTCCTCATCCACGGCATGGGTGATCTTGGCCAGAGTTTCCATGCCGTCGCGTATTTTGTCTGCTGCGCCTATCAGGGAGCCCAGCGCACCCAGCGCCGACAGATCGTGCGATGCCTCTTTGAAGTCGTGCAATGGCTTCGTCGTGTGTCGCTCTACGTTGCCCAGCGCGGAAGCCGCCCTGTGCAGCGATACCGCCTCTTTCTTCAGGTCCGACACGCGAACCAACTCCCCCTGATTTTGCCGTCTATACAAGTCGTTGCTGCGAGCTCAAGGAGCGTGGATCAAAGATGGCAGGTTCGCCCCTACAACCAGTCCCGCCGCTTGAAGATGAAGTACAGGCTCACGCACACGACCGCCATCAGCCCGATCGCGAACGGGTAGCCGAACGACCAGTGCAGCTCCGGCATGTGGTCGAAGTTCATGCCGTAGATCGTCCCGACAAGCGTCGGCGCAAAGAGAATCGCTGCCCACGACGAGATCTTCTTGATCTCCTCGTTCTGCTCGAAACCCGCCTCGGCGAGTGCGCGCATTTCCGCGTTCTGCTGCTGCGTCACCAAAGTGGCGTTCACGGTGAGGATCTCTGTCAGGGCCTGGCGGAACCCGTCCACCCGCTCGCTCGTGTGCGTCACGTGGTCGGCCACGTCGCGCAGGTAGCGCTGCAGTTCCTCGTGGGTGCCGTACTTGGCGAATCCGGCCATGAGGGCGTGCAGCATTCCGACGAGTGGCCGGGTCGCGCGCTGGAACTCGACCATTTCACGGGAGAGTTCATAGATACGGCGGGACACCGCCGGGTCGCCGCTGAAGACCTCGGTCTCGATCTCGTCGATGTCGATCTGCACGCCTGTGACGACCGGGGCGTAGCCGTCGACGACCGCGTCCAGGATCGCGTACAGGGCCGCCTCGGGGCCCAGGGCCAGCAGGTCCGGGGTCTCCTCCATGCGGGTGCGCACGGCGGACAGGTCGGGTGCCGCGCCGTGCCTGACCGTGATCAGGAAGTCCCGGCCGATGAAGACATGCAGCTCACCGAAGTCGACCTCCTCCGGGGCGTCGAGATAGCGCGCCGCGCGCAGTACGACGAAGAGGGTGTCGCCGTACCGCTCCATCTTCGGCCGCTGGTGGGCCTCCAGGGCGTCCTCCACGGCGAGCGGATGCAGGTCGAACTCCGCTGCCAGCGAGAGGATTTCCTCCTCCGTCGGGCGGTGCAGACCGATCCAGGCCATACCGTCCGGGTACTCACGAAGCTGGCGGAAGGTCTCCGCGAGCGAGTCGGGGGTGGAGACGCGGCGGCCCTCGCGGTACAGCGCCGCCTGCACCACACTGGTGTTGTCCAGCTGTACGGGCTCGGGCGAGGGTGAAGCGGGCGGGGTCTCGGCGGGCGGCTGCTCCGCGCGGTCGGGTGGGGGATCCCTGCGCCAGGAGTGCTTCCGGGCGTTCCTGTTCCTCGGGGACAGCGGCATGTGGCCACTCACCTCCCGTTTCGGCTGGGCCGGGCACGGCTCCGACCGGCGTCGCCCGGCTTCGGTGCAGGATATACGGGCCGCATGACACAGGCATGACGGAGCCGCCACCGGACCACGGACAGCAGATGCCGGGAGCAGATGCCGGTAGTGAGCGGTGTTCGCGAGCGGTGTCCGTCGGCCGTGACCCAAGTGGAGCCCCAGAGCGATGACCGCCGGTGGCGTCCGCGCGCCCGGGTAGCGTGCCCCGCATGGCCCCCATCAGCATCCGTGCACTCAACCGCGCCACCCTGGAACGCCAGCTTCTGCTGCGCCGCGCCGAGCTGACCGCGGAGGAGGCCGTCGCGCGGCTGCTGGGGCTCCAGGCGCAGAACACCAGGCCGCCGTACTTCCAGCTCTGGTCCCGGCTCGCGGATTTCGACCCGTACGAGCTGTCGGAGCTGCTGGAGACCCGTGCGGCCGTACGGATGGTGACCATGCGCTCCACCATCCATCTGCACACCGCCGACGACGCCCTCACTCTGCGGCCGCTCGTCCAGGCCGCACGCGAACGTGAGCTGAAGGTCTTCCGCGGCGGGCTGGCCGGGGTCGGTCTCGACCGACTGGCCGAACTGGCGCGCGACCTGGTGGAGGAACGTCCCCGCACGATGAAGGAGCTCAGGGAGTACCTGCTCAAGGAGTGGCCGGACGCCGACCCGCTCGCCCTCACTGTCGCCGCCCGCTGCCGTCTCCCGCTCGTGCAGGTCACCCCGCGCGGACTGTGGGGCCGCAGCGGGCAGGTCACGCTCACCACCGTCGATCGGTGGCTCGGCCGCCCGTCGGTCCCCGCCCCGGATCCCGACGAGACCGTGCTGCGTTATCTGCGTGCGTTCGGGCCCGCCTCGGTCAAGGACATGCAGATGTGGGCGGGACTGACCCGGCTGGCCGGGGTGTTCGAGCGGCTGCGGCCACAGCTGATCACCCTCCAGGGCCCCGGTGGCGCCGAGCTCTTCGATCTGCCCGACGCGCCCCGGCCGGACGAGGACACCCCTGCGCCGCCCCGCTTCCTGCCCGAGTTCGACAATCTGCTGCTCGCCCACGCGGACCGTACGCGGGTCATTCCCGCCGAGTACCGCGGCCGCAACGGCAAGGGCAACCAGGTCTTCGGCAGCTTCCTGCTCGACGGATTCCTCGCCGGTATCTGGCGGCTGAAGGAGCAGGGGGCCACGGCCACGCTCCGCATCGAACCGTTCGCCCGGCTCACCCGCTCCGACCGGGCGGCCCTGGCGGACGAGGCCGAGCGGCTGCTCACCGGTATGACGCGGGCCGGCGTCCACGACATCGGGTTCGGCGCCCTCGACGGGTGAAACCGCCGGCCGCGCGCACCGCCGCCCCGGGTCGACCCGCTGAGCCGGGCGAGCCGCGAGAGCCGTCTGCCCTGGCTCCGCGGTGCCCGGTTACTGTCCTCGGCATGGAGTTCCGCCAGCTCAGCTACTTCGTGACCGTCGCCGAGGAACTGCACTTCGGCCGTGCCGCCGGCCGTCTGCACATCGTCCAGTCGGCTGTGAGTCAGCAAGTACAGCGACTGGAGAGGGAGTTGGGCCAGGAGCTGTTCGACCGCTCACCCCGGCACGTACGGCTCACCGAAGCGGGGGAGCGGCTGCTGCCCGAGGCGCGGGCCGTGCTGGCCGCGGTGGACCGGGCCCGGGCGGCCGTCGCGCCGCGCACCACCCTGCGGCTGGGGACGAGCACCGGACTCGGCGAGCATCTGGACCGGGTCCTGACCGCGCTGGCCGGAATCGCACCGGACCTGGCGGTCGAGCTGGTCTCCGCGCCGACCAGGACCCGGCTGGAACAGGTCGCGGGCGGGCGGCTGGACGCGGCGTTCGTCCGGGCCGCCGAGCCGGTACGCGGGGTGCGGCTCATACCGCTCTGGGAGGATCCGCTGGTCGCGGCCGTTCCGGCCGGGCACCCGCTCGCGGCACGGCCGGATGTCGCCCTGGCGGACCTGGCCGGACTCCGGCTCAGGATGGTGGCCCGGCGCACCAACCCGCCCCTTGTCGACCTCGTGATGTCCGCCTGTGCCGCCGCCGGGTTCGAGCCACTGCCCGAAGCGGCCGGCGGCTCGCTCCAGGACAGCCTCGCCACCATCGGCACCTCCCCGGCGCCGCAGTGGACCGTCGTGTACGCCGCATACGCCCGCCAACTGCGCAGCCCCCGGGTGGCGTTCCGCCCGTTCCGGCCCGTCCCGCTCGCGCTGCCCACCGCGCTCGCCGTACGGCGGTCGGCCCCGCCCGCCGGTCTCGATCTGCTGCTCGAAGCCTGCGCCGCGCCGCTGGACAGCAGCGATCACGGAGACTGATCGCTGCGTTCGCGATCTGCCTGTTGGCCGCCCGCCGTCCTTCGGGTGGACTGGGGTCATGCCGGTGAGCGACCCGGAACAACCGGACAGCCGCCGTGGGAAAGGGAGTTCAGTCATGCCGATCGTCACCATCCAGCAGGGACCGCGCGACATCGAGCTCAAGCGCGAACTGGTCAAGCGCGTCACGGACGCCTTCGTCGACTCGCTCCGTATCCCCGCCGAGGCCGTCCAGGTCTGGATCCAGGAGGTCCCCACCGACAGCTGGGCCATCGGCGGCAAGCTCACGGCCGACAAGTAGCCCCCACATAGCCGACAAGCAGCCGCTGAGAGCCGGTGACCGTCCGAGGAACAGCCGGCGGGCAGCCGCACGGAGGGGCGCCCGCCCGGCAGGCCCTATCCGAGTTCGAGTGTGGTCACGCCGTAGACGCACTGGTCGGCGACCGGGCGGATCGGCCCCGTGTACATGCGGGCCGTCTCGAAGGAGGGCGTGAGGCCCAGCGATCCGGCCAGCGCCATGGCGGCAGGATTGGACTCGGGGACGTCCACGGCGACCTGCGCCGTACCGGCTTCCTCGGCCAGCGCCCCGTACAGCGCCTCGGCGGCGGTGGGCGAATCGGCGAACAGCGGCCCGATACGCAGGACGTCGCCCGCCGCCGGGCGGATCACCGCGTACCCGGTCAGCCGCCCTTCGTCGAAGCGTACGAACGCGCGGTGCCCGTCCGTGGTCAGCCAGCGCTCCAGGAAGCGCGGACGGTCGGCCGGGTAGCACGCGCTGTCGTACGCCGCGACGGTCTCGTGGTCCCCGGCCCGGACCGGCCGTACGCCCGTCGCCCCGCGGGGCGGCAGGACGCCGGTGTGGCGGAAGGTGCTGTGGGCGGGCGCGAACCCCGACCTGCGGTAGTTGTCCTGCTGGGCGACGACCCCGTCCAGGCCGATGGTCCGGCTTCCCGCGTGGGCCTGTGCGGCCTTCCAGGTGGCCAGGCCGTGGCCACGTCCCCGCAGGTCCGGGCGGACCAGGTACCAGCCGAGGAACGCGTAGTGCGCACCGTAGTTGACGACCGAGACCGCGGAGACGGGCTCCCCGTCGAGGCGTCCGAGGAAGAACCCGTCCGGGTCCTGGGCGAAGAAGCTCCGCGCGTCGTTGATCCCCGGGTTCCAGCCCTCGTCGTGCGCCCACCGGCTGATGACGGGCCAGTCCTCCTCGGCCGCCGGCCCGACCACGAGCTGCCCGGCGGATGAGTACGTCATGCATGCTCCGTAAGTCGTATGAAATCGCAACACGTGGGATGGAGGCCGTGGGGGCTCCCCGGGCGGCGTGCCCGCCCGGGGCTTCCGCGTGGGCCTTTCCCATGGGGCCGTCCCATGAGGCCTTCCGCACGGCTTCGGCCGGGATGTTACGGCAGCAGACCCGCCCGCCGGGCCGCCACGACCGCTTCGAGCCGGGTGTGTGCCCCCAGCTTGCGCATCGCGGACCGCAGATAGCCCTTCACGGTCTCCGGCTTCAGCCCCAGTCGCGCACCGGTCGCCGCGTTCGTCGCGCCGGTCGCCACCCAGGCCAGCACGTCCACCTCGCGCGGCGCCAGTGCGACAGGCCGCCCGGGCCCGGCGCCGCCACCGCCACCGGCCAGCCGGGCGCAGACCGCGAGAAGCTCACCGCGCAGCTCCGGGTCCGCGATGCGTGGTGCCAGCGCGCGCAGTTCACTGTGCGCCTCGCGCACCTGCTCCCACGCGCCGGGCTCGGCCACCGGCTCGCGCGCCGCCGCCAGGCACTGCTGCACCTCGTCCCGCAACACCAGCGACTGCTCCACGTCGCGGGCCGCCTCGACCGCCGCGTTGTACGTCCGGTCGCCGAACGACAGCCGCTCGCGTACCGCCCCGTACAGCACACCGCGCACCTTCCGCCGCACCACCACCGGCACGGCGAGTACCGCGTGCAGTCCCTCCGCGCCCACCGCCGTGTCGTACTCATGGCTGATGTGGAGCGACGAGCGGTAGTCGGTCACCGCGCACGGCCGGGACAGCGCTATCGACTTGCCGCCGAGACCGTTGCCCGCCGATACGGCGAGGCCGCGCAGCGCCGGTGTCGCCGTACCGCTCAGTTCGGCGATGCGCAGCTGCCCGCTCCCCGTCAGCAGACCGCCGAACGCGACCGGCAGCCCGGTGGCGCGGCGCATCCGCAGCAGCGCCGCCCGCATGTCCACTGCCTCGACCGGCTCCGGCACGCGGCCGCTCCTCTCCGCCGGGGGCGGGGGCCTCCGGCGCTCCTCGGCCGGGACACCGCCTTCCCCCCCCGTTCGGGGGTGGTGGGACCCGGGCCACTGATTACACGATGCTGGGCAGCAGTCCCGCAATGAGGAGGACACATGGCGCCGAACAACGCGACGGAGGAGTTCCGGGCCGCACGGGACTTCCTGCTCCTGCACCGTGAGGAGTACCGCACGGCCTACGAGGGCTTCAGCTGGCCGCGCCCCGAGCATTTCAACTGGGCGCTCGACTGGTTCGACACCATCGCCCGGGACAACGCGAGGACCGCGCTGCACATCGTCGAGGAGGACGGCACCGAGACCAGAGTCTCGTTCGCGGAGATGGCCGTGCGTTCCGACCGGGCGGCCAACTGGCTCCGGGCGCAGGGCGTCCGGGCGGGCGACCGCATCCTGGTCGTGCTCGGCAACCAGGAGGAGCTGTGGGAGACGGCGCTCGCCGCGATGAAGCTCCGGGCCGTCGTCATCCCGGCAACTCCGCTGCTGGGAACGGCGGATCTGCGCGACCGGGTCGACCGCGGCGGCGTCCGTCATGTGCTCGTACGGACCGAGGACACCGCCAAGTTCAGCGAGGTGGCAGGCGAATACACCCGGATCGCGGTCGGCGCGGACACCCCGGACGGCTGGCTGTCGTACGGCGACGCGGCGGCCGCCCCGTCCGGCTTCGTGCCCGACGGTGTCACCGGCGCGGACGATCCGCTGATGCTGTACTTCACCTCGGGGACGACCGCCCGGCCCAAGCTGGTGGAGCACACCCACACCTCGTACCCGGTCGGCCATCTGGCGACGATGTACTGGATCGGTCTGCGTCCCGGCGATGTCCACCTCAACATCTCCTCACCCGGATGGGCCAAGCACGCCTGGTCCAATCTGTTCGCGCCCTGGAACGCCGAGGCGACGGTCTTCATCCACAACTACACGCGGTTCGACCCGGCGCGGCTGATGGCCGAGATGGACCGGGTGGGAGTGACGTCCTTCTGCGCGCCGCCGACGGTCTGGCGGATGCTGATCCAGGCCGACCTCAGCCGGCTGGGGACGCCGCCGCGCGAGGTCGCCGCGGCGGGCGAACCGCTGAACCCCGAGGTCATCGAGACCGTACGGCGCGCCTGGGGCGTGACGATCCGGGACGGCTTCGGGCAGACGGAGACCGCCGTCCAGGTGGCCAACACCCCCGGCCAGCTCCTCAAGGCGGGCTCCATGGGCCGCCCGACCCCCGGGTACAAGGTCGAGCTGCTCGATCCGGTCACGGGGGAGCCGGGTGTCAGCGAGGGCGAGATCTGCCTCGACCTCTCCGCCCGGCCCGTCGGTCTGATGACCGGATACCACGGCGACCCGGACCGCACGGCCGAGGCGATGGCCGGCGGCTACTACCGCACCGGCGACATCGGCTCGCGCGACGCGGACGGCTACATCACGTACATCGGCCGCTCCGACGACGTCTTCAAGGCATCGGACTACAAGATCTCGCCGTTCGAGCTGGAGAGCGCGCTGCTGGAGCACGAGGCGGTGGCGGAGGCCGCGGTCGTGCCGGCCCCCGACGCGCTGCGGCTCGCCGTCCCGAAGGCGTACGTGGTCCTGGCCGAGGGCTGGGAGCCGGGCCCCGACGTGGCGAAGGTGCTCTTCGCGCACTCGCGTGCGGTCCTCGCCCCGTACAAGCGGATCCGGCGGATCGAGTTCGCCGAGCTGCCCAAGACGGTATCCGGGAAGATCCGCAGGATCGAACTGCGCCGGGCGACCGCTGAGGGCTCCACCGCCGAGTACGACGAGGGGGAGCTGCGATGACCCTCTCCTACGCGCACGGCACCGGGTCGACACCCCTCCTGGGCGACACGATCGGCGCGAACCTGGACCGCGCGGTCGCCGCGTTCCCGGACCGCGAGGCGCTGGTCGATGTGGGGTCCGGGCGGCGGTGGACGTACGCCCGGTTCGGTGCCGAGGTGGACGAGCTGGCCCGCGGCCTCATCGGCAGCGGGGTCCGCAAGGGCGACCGGGTCGGGATCTGGGCTGTCAACTGCCCGGAGTGGGTGCTCGTCCAGTACGCCACCGCGCGGATCGGCGCGATCATGGTCAACATCAACCCGGCGTACCGGGCACACGAGCTGGAGTTCGTGCTGCGGCAGGCCGGGGTCTCGGTACTGATCGCCTCGACCGGGCACAAGGGCAGCGACTACCGGGCCCTGGTCGGCGAGGTACGCGGCAGCTGTCCGGCCCTGCGGTCCGTCCACTACGCCGGCGACCCGACCTGGGACGAACTGATGGCCGCCGCCCGGCCGGTGGAGCTCGATGCGGCGCTGTCCTGCGACGACCCGATCAACGTCCAGTACACCTCGGGCACCACGGGTTTCCCGAAGGGCGCCACGCTCTCCCACCACAACATCCTCAACAACGGTTTCTTCGTGGGTGAGCTGGTGGGCTACACGGAGCAGGACCGGATCTGTCTGCCGGTGCCCTTCTACCACTGCTTCGGCATGGTCATGGGGAATCTGGCGGCCACGTCGCACGGCGCGTGCATCGTCATTCCGGCACCCTCCTTCGATCCCGGGGCGACGCTGCGCGCCGTCGAGCAGGAGCGCTGCACCTCGCTCTACGGGGTGCCCACGATGTTCATCGCGGAGCTGAACCACCCCGACTTCGCCGCGTACGACCTGAGTTCGCTGCGTACCGGGATCATGGCGGGCTCGCCCTGTCCGGCCGAGGTGATGAAACGGGTCGTCGCCGAGATGCACATGGCCGAGGTGTCGATCTGCTACGGGATGACGGAGACCTCGCCGGTGTCCACCCAGACCCGCCGTGACGACGATCTGGAGCGCCGTACCGGGACGGCCGGGCGGGTCCTGCCGCATCTGGAGGTGAAGGTCGTCGACCCCGCGACCGGGGTCACGGTGGAGCGCGGTGAGCCGGGTGAGCTGTGCACCCGCGGCTACAGCGTGATGCTCGGCTACTGGGAGGAGCCGCAGAAGACCGCCGAGGTGATCGACGCGGGCCGCTGGATGCACACCGGGGACCTGGCCGTCATCCGCGACGACGGCTACGTCCAGATCGTCGGCCGGATCAAGGACATGATCATCCGGGGCGGCGAGAACGTCTATCCGCGCGAGATCGAGGAGTTCCTCTACGGCCACCCCAGGATCGCCGACGTCCAGGTGATCGGCGTACCTGACGAGCGGTACGGCGAAGAGGTGCTGGCCTGTGTCATCCCGCGGGATCCGGCCGACCCTCCGACGCTGGACGGGATCAGGGAGTTCTGCCGCGACCGGCTGGCGCACTACAAGATCCCGCGCGGGCTGCGGATCCTGGAATCCTTCCCGATGACGGTCAGCGGCAAGGTCAGGAAGGTGGAGCTGCGCAATCGGTACGGGGCGGCCGATACCGGGATGCCGGGGGGCCCGCGGAGCTGAAGCCGGGCGGAGTGCGATGCCCGCGGCGCCGCCGTTCCCGCCCCGCGGAGCTGAAGCCGGGTGTGGTGCGACGCCCGTGGCATCGCTGTTCCCGGGCGGGGCGGCCGTCGCTCAGGTCTGTGCCGCGCCCGTACTGACCAGTTCGTCGGCCGGCCCGTTGACCGGCTGCGGGGTGCCGGTGAAGTCCAGCGCGAAGAGGGGCACGGCCAGTTCGTCGGCCCGGGTGCGCGCGTCGTCGGCGTACCCCGAGAGCGAGAAGAAGACGCACGCCGCCGCTGAACTCATCCCGTGCAGCCACAGGCACTCTATGTCCCGCAGGGCGGCGGGCCGGGTGGTGGCCTCCACCGCGGCGATCACGCCCGGGCCGTGCAGGTCGATCCCGGAGGCGGGCCGCCGCTCCGGCTGCACGATCTCGCGGAAGCCCAGCCACTCCAGATAGCGCGCCGCCGCCGACACCACGTCGCCCGCGGTGCGGATCGCCAGGGGCCGGAAGGCGGGCCGGGGCGCGGCGGCCGTGCGCGGCAGCGGGATGTGGCCCGGGGGCCGCGCCGTGGTGGAGGAGTCCGTGACGGTGAGGTCCGGGTCGGCGGGGTCCGTGGCCTGGCCGCCCGGGGCGTCCGCGTCCGGGGGAGCCGTCACCGGGCGCACCGCGAGGCGCAGGACCGTACCGCAGGAGCAGCCGAGCTCGGGCTGCGGCCATTCGTCCTGCCGTCCGCATGACGCACAGCGGACCGTGACCCACTCCTCCGACCAGCTCCGGCGGGTGAGTGGTACCGGCGGTGCGTCCGTCAGCAGCGGCGGCGCGAGCGGAGCGCCGCAGGCACAGGGCAGGACCGTCGCCAGATAGGCATGTTCCTTGCGGCAGACCGGGCAGCGCACGACCGCGCTCGTCGCCCACTCGTCCGCGCCTCTTCCCGCACCCTTTCCCGCTCTCTCTCCCATGGGGCCCATCGTCCACCAAGCGGCCCGGACCGGGGGCGTACTTCGGACAGGTGACGCAAGTCCGCGGTCCCTCCCTTGACGGCAGGTGCAGCCAGCTCTTACATTGCTTCCGTATAGCAGAAATGAACTTCCGTAATGCGGAATTGGGCGATCTCAGGTTGGCGCGACAGGAGGCCCACTCCGACTGGCGAGCAGGAGTATTCAATGCCTCGTATGACCGCTGCCCGAGCGGCAGTCGAGATTCTCAAGCGCGAGGGCGTCAGCGACGCGTTCGGCGTGCCGGGCGCGGCGATCAACCCGTTCTACGCGGCCCTCAAGGCCGCCGGCGGCGTGCGGCACACGCTCGCCCGCCACGTCGAGGGCGCCTCGCACATGGCTGAGGGATACACCCGCGCCAACCCCGGCAACATCGGTGTCTGCATCGGTACGTCGGGCCCCGCCGGCACCGACATGATCACCGGTCTCTACTCGGCGATCGCCGACTCGATCCCGATCCTCTGCATCACGGGCCAGGCGCCGGTCGCCTACCTCCACAAGGAGGACTTCCAGGCCGTCGACATCGCCTCGATCGCCAAGCCGGTCACCAAGGCGGCGACCACCGTCCTGGAGGCCGCGCAGGTCCCCGGCGTCTTCCAGCAGGCGTTCCACCTGATGCGCTCCGGCCGGCCCGGCCCCGTCCTCATCGACCTGCCGATCGACGTCCAGCAGACGGAGATCGAGTTCGACCCCGAGACGTACGAGCCGCTGCCGGTCTACAAGCCGGCCGCGACCCGCGCCCAGGCCGAGAAGGCGATCCGGTTCCTGCTGGAGTCCGAGCGCCCGCTGATCATCGCCGGTGGCGGCATCTTCAACGCCGACGCATCGGACCTGCTGGTCGAGTTCGCCGAGCTGACCAACACTCCGGTCGTTCCCACCCTCATGGGCTGGGGTTCGATCCCGGACGACCACGAGCTGAACGCCGGCATGGTCGGTCAGCAGACCGGTACGCGTTACGGCAACGCCACGTTCCTGGAGTCGGACTTCGTCCTCGGCATCGGCAACCGCTGGGCCAACCGTCACACCGGCTACAAGCTGGACGTGTACACCAAGGACCGCAAGTTCGTGCACGTCGACATCGAGCCGACCCAGATCGGCAAGATCTTCGCCCCGGACTACGGCATCGCCTCCGACGCCAAGGCCGCGCTGACGCTCTTCGTCGAGATCGCCAAGGAGCTGAAGGCCGAGGGCAAGCTGCCCGACCGCTCCGCCTGGGTCGCCTCGCACCTGGAGCGCAAGTCCACGCTGCACCGCCGCACGCACTTCGACAACGTGCCGATGAAGCCGCAGCGGGTCTACGAGGAGATGAACAAGGCCTTCGGCCCGGAGACGCGCTACGTCACCACCATCGGCCTCTCCCAGATCGCCGGCGCGCAGATGCTGCACGTCTACAAGCCGCGCCACTGGATCAACTGCGGCCAGGCGGGCCCGCTGGGCTGGACCATCCCGGCCGCGCTCGGCGCCGCCACCGCCGACCCCGAGACCCCCGTGGTCGCGCTCTCCGGCGACTACGACTTCCAGTTCATGCTGGAGGAGCTGGCGGTCGGCGCGCAGCACAACATCCCCTACGTCCACGTTCTCGTGAACAACGCCTACCTGGGCCTGATCCGCCAGTCGCAGATCGGCCTGGACATCAACTTCCAGGTCAACCTGGAGTTCGAGAACATCAACGCTCCCGAGCTGGGCGTCTACGGCGTCGACCACGTCAAGGTCGTCGAGGGCCTCGGCTGCAAGGCGATCCGGGTCACCGAGCCCGACCAGCTGCTCCCCGCGTTCGAGGAGGCCAAGAAGCTGGCCGCCGAGTACCGCGTCCCGGTCGTCGTCGAGGCGATCCTGGAGCGCATCACCAACATCGCGATGAGCCCGACCGCGGACATCAGCGCGGTCAAGGAGTTCGAGGAGATCGCGACCGAGCCGGGCCACGCCCCGACCGCGATTCTTCCGCTGAAGACTTCCTGACCTTCGCACCAGGAGGGGGCGGGTCGCCGGAAACGGCGGCCCGCCCCCTCGTGCGCTCCGGGCCGGGGGAGCTATTCGCACAGCCCATACTGTACAGGTGAAACTGGACAGTTCAGGCTGTGGACATTAGCGTGGACGGCATGAGTGAGAACCCGGGCCTGTCGCCCTCGGCCGTTCAGGCGTCGCGCGAGGTCCGTGCCGTCATCAGCCGCCTGCGCCGCCGCATCCTGAACGCCTCCGAGGTCGAGGACCTCACCCTGGGCCAGGCGTCCGTCCTGGCACGCCTGTCCGGCAAGGGGGGCGTCACCGCGAGTGAGCTCGCCTCCGCGGAAGGGGTGCGGCACCAGTCGATGACCGCGACGGTCGGCTCGCTGGCCACGATGGGCCTGGTGGAGCGGAGCCCCGACCCGGACGACGGGCGGCGCCTGCTGATCACGCTGACGGCGGAGGGCCACCGCAGGGTGGAGGAGGGGCGGCAGGCCCGGACGGAATGGCTGGCCGGCCAGTTGCAGGACAAGTGCACGGAAGAGGAACGCCAGGCCGTGATCGCCGCGACAGCCGTACTGGAGCGGCTGACTCATGACTGAGGCGAAGACGGACGTCGCCCAGAGCGGGACGGACAAGCCGGGCTTCGACCGGCGGCTGCTGCCGCCGATGTTGCTGGGCTCGGTCCTGAACCCGGTCAACTCGACGATCATCTCGGTCGCGCTCGTCCCCATCGGCAGGGCCCTGGGCGCGCCGTCCTCGCAGACGGCGTGGCTGGTCTCCGCCCTCTATCTGGCCACCTCGCTTGGTCAGCCGGTCGTGGGCCGGCTCATCGACATCTTCGGCCCGCGCCGGCTCTTCCTCCTCAGCACCGGCCTCGTCGGCGTCGCCGGAGCGGTAGGCACCCTGGCACCCGACCTGGGGGTGCTCATCGTCGCGCGCGTGCTGCTGGGGTTCGGTACCTGTGCCGGCTATCCCTCCGCGATGGCACTGCTGCGCAGCGAGGCCAAGCGCACCGGACGGGACAGTCCCGGCGGGGTGCTGACCGCACTGGCGGTCACCAACCAGACCATCGCCGTCGTCGGCCCGCTGCTGGGCGGCCTGCTGATCTCCGTGGGCGGCTGGCGCGCCACCTTCGCGCTGAATGTGCCGCTGGCCGCCCTGGCCGTACTGCTGGGGCTGCTGCGACTGCCCAGGTCGGCCGGAACGGGCGAGTCCCCGCGGCACGGCCGCCCGGTGGCCCAGCTCGACCTGCCCGGCATGGGCCTGTTCGCCGCGATGCTCACCTCGCTGCTGCTGTTCCTGATGAACCTGCACCTGCGCAACTGGTACCTGCTGGTGATCGTCGCCGCCGCGGGAACCGCGTTCGCCGTGCGGGAGCTGCGGGCCGCCACCCCCTTCATCGACCTGCGGGTCCTCGGCGGCAACACACCGCTCCTGGCCACCTACGGACGCGCGCTCGTCGCCTACGTCGTCTCCTACGCGTTCCTCTACGGCTTCAGCCAGTGGACCGAGGAGGGCTATGGGCTGACGCCCTTCCACGCCGGCCTGGTGCAGATCCCCATGTTCCTGCTGGCGATCGGTGCCTCGATCATCTCCGGGCGGCGACGGAGCGTACGGGGGAAGCTGCTGACCGGCGCGGTCGGGCAGATCGTGGCCTGTCTGGTGATGCTGACGCTCACCGGGACGAGCCCTCTGTGGATGCTGCTCCTCGTCGCCCTGATCTTCGGCCTCCCGCAGGGGCTGAACAGCCTGGCCCTGCAGAACTCCGTCTATTACCAGGCCGATTCCGAACGCACCGCCTCCTCGGCCGGGCTGCTGCGCACCTTCGCCTACGTCGGCTCGATGATCGCCTCCTCCGCGACCGCCTCGTCCTTCGGACAGCGTGCCGACACCGGCGGCATGCACCAGCTCGCCTGGGTCATGCTCGGCGCCGGTGTGCTCTACCTCCTGCTGACCGTCTTCGACCGCACGCTCGGCCGTGCGGCGAAAACGGCCTCCGGGGCGGCGGAGTAGGCGCTCCGGGCAGCCCGGCCACGGCTCTCACCCGCCGCTCACCACTCGGCGCCGCGAGGCCTCCACCAACAGCGCTCCACGCACACGAAAGGCACCCTCATGTCCCGCACCGCACTGCTGCTCATGGACCTTCAGGGCAACCACCTGGCCCACCTGCCCGACGACTACCTGCCCCACGCCGTGCACGCACTCGAAACGGCCCGCGCCGCCGGTGTCCCGGTCATCCACGTGGCACTCCGGCTGCGTCAGGGGCACACGGACGCCCACCCCCGCAACAAGATCTTCGGCGCCCTTCCGCCGCACCTCTTCACGGACGGCGATCCCGGCGCCGCCATCCACCCGGACGTCGCCCCCGCCGACGGCGAGTTCGTCGTTCACAAGAACCGGATCAGCGCCTTCGCCGGCAACAACCTCCAGCAGATCCTCGCCGCCCAGGACATCGGCCACCTGGTCCTGGCCGGCATCTCCACCGGCGGGATCGTCCTGTCCACCGCCCTGCAGGCCGTCGACCTGGACTACCGGGTCACCGTCCTGTCCGATGCCTGCGCCGACCCCAGCCCCGCCCTGCACGACACCCTCATCAACGAGATCCTCACCCGGCGCGGCGAGGTCAGCACGGTCGACGAATGGGGGCAGACCCTCAACGCCGCCTGACGCTCTCCGGCCGCGATGCCACGGGCGCACGCAGCGCAGGGCACACGAAAAGGAGTGCGGAACAAGGGATCGTGGACCTTGTTCCGCACTCCGGCTCGTGCTGCTTGATACCGCCCGGCGGCACGAGGCTGGGCGCGACAGGACGTTCGTGCCGCCGGGCGGGGTATGTGGTGAGGCTGCGGGGAGGGTTTTCGCGGTGGGACAGCAGGGGACCGCGGCGGAGTGCGATCGGCCCCCCGGTCCCTCTCCTTCACATCAGGAGAGCGCCGGGGGAGCCTTGACCACCGCACTGGCATCGTCATTCCGCCGCGGTCCGCAGGCTTGTCCGGACCACCGGCCACCCCTCATCGGGACGGCGGCCCGGACCGCGCCGATGACCTGACCTCCCGTCAAGTCACTGGCGCCGTCTTTCGGTTCGCTCAGGCCTCGCGCAGGGCGCGGACAGCTTCCTCGACGCGCTTGCCGTACTCCGTGTCGGCGGCGTGGAAGTGCGCGAGGTTCTTCTCGATGACCTCGTCGAGAGTGACCTGCGAGAGGCCGCCCGCGATGTTGGCGATCAGCCGCGACTTCTCGTCGGCGGACATGAGCCGGTACAGCTCGCCGGCCTGGAAGAAGTGGTCGTCCTTGACGTGCTCGGCGGCGCCCTGCGCTCCGGTCCAGCCGGTCACGGCGATCGGGGCGGCCAGGGGGGCGTCCGTCTGGGCCGGGCCCGAGTGGGAGTTGGGCTCGTAGTTCTTGTCGCCGCGCGAGCCGTAGCGGGTCGCCATGTGGCCGTCACGGCCGTAGTTGTCGACGGTCGCGTTCCGCGGCGCGTTGACCGGCAGCTGCGTGTGGTTGATGCCCACGCGGTAGCGCTGCGCGTCGGCGTACGCGAAGAGGCGGCCCTGGAGCATCTTGTCCGGCGAGGGACCGATGCCGGGGACGAAGTTGTTCGGCGAGAACGCCGCCTGCTCGACCTCGGCGAAGACGTTGTCCGGGTTGCGGTCCAGCACGAGACGGCCCACGCGCTGCAGCGGGTAGTCGCTGTGCGGCCACACCTTGGTGACGTCGAACGGGTTGAAGCGGTAGTCGGCCGCCTCGGCGGCCGGCATGATCTGGACGTGCAGCGTCCAGGACGGGTTGACGCCCCGCTCGATCGCCTGGAGCAGGTCGGTCTGGTGGCTGTTGCCGTCCTTGCCCACCAGCTCCGAGGCCTGGTCGGCGGAGAGGCTGCGGACACCCTGGTTCGTCTTGAAGTGGTACTTGACGAAGAAGGCCTCGCCCTGGGCGTTCGTCCACTGGTAGGTGTGCGAGCCGTAGCCGTTCATGTGCCGGTACGAGGCGGGGATGCCGCGGTCGCCCATCAGCCAGGTGACCTGGTGCGTGGCCTCGGGGGAGTGCGCCCAGAAGTCCCAGACGTTGTTGGGCTCCTGCTTGCCCGTGAACGGGTCACGCTTCTGCGAGTGGATGAAGTCCGGGAACTTGATCGGGTCCTTGATGAAGAAGACCGGGGTGTTGTTCCCGACGAGGTCGTAGTTGCCCTCGTCCGTGTAGAACTTCAGCGCGAAGCCACGGGGGTCGCGTACCGCGTCCGAACCGCCCAGCGAGTCGGCGACGGTCGAGAAGCGGATGAACGTGTCGGTGCGCTTGCCCACGCTGGAGAGGAAGTCGGCGCGGGTGAAGCCGGTGACGTCGTCGGTCACCTCGAAGTAGCCGTAGGCGCCGGAGCCACGAGCGTGGACGACACGCTCCGGGATGCGCTCCCGGTTGAACCGGGCGAGCTTCTCCAGCAGGTGCTGGTCCTGGATGAGGACCGGACCACCGACGCCGGCGGTGGCTGAATTCTGGTTGTCGGCGACCGGGGCGCCTGACTCGGTCGTAAGCACGCGCTTCGACATCGTGGACCTTCCGTACTGGGGCTGCTGACGGCTTGAGGAGCGTAAATACGCTGCGAACGCCACGTCAACAGTTTGTTGAAATTGAAGTGTGAGGAGACCGGACCGCGGCAGCGCCTGGGCGCGACAGGACAGGTGTCAGCGCTGCCGCGGACCGGAGTTCGGAGGGGGCCGGAGCCCCGGAGGGTGGCGCGGGGTGGGTCAGACCTGCTGGCCGGAGAGGCGCTCGACCGAGCGCAGCAGCGCGGAGTGGTCGAGGCCGCCGTCGCCCTGGGCCCGCAGCGAGGCGACCAGCTGGGCGACGACCGCGCCGACGGGCAGGGCGGCGCCGACGTTGCGGGCGGCGTCGGTGACGATGCCCATGTCCTTGTGGTGCAGGTCGATCCGGAAGCCGGGCTTGAAGTCCCGGTTCAGGAAGTTGTCCTTCTTGCGGGTCAGGACGGTCGAACCGGCCAGGCCGCCGTTGAGGACGTCGAGGGCCGCGGAGAGGTTCACGCCGGACTTCTCCAGGAAGACCACGGCCTCGGCGCACGCCTGGATGTTGACGGCGACGATCAGCTGGTTGGCGGCCTTCACCGTCTGGCCCGAGCCGTGCGGACCGCAGAGCACGATGGTCTTGCCCAGCGCGTCGAGGATCGGCTTCGCGGTGTCGAAGTCGGCCTGCTCGCCGCCGACCATGATGGACAGGACGGCCTCGATGGCTCCGGCCTCGCCGCCGGAGACCGGTGCGTCCAGGACGCGCAGGCCCTTCTCGCCGCCGGCCTTGCCCAGGTCGACCGAGGTCTGCGGGGTGATCGACGACATGTCGATCAGCAGCGCGCCCGCCTTGGCGTTCTCCAGGATGCCGTCAGGACCGTACGCGATGGCCTCGACGTGCGGCGATGCGGGCACCATGGTGATCACCACGTCGGCGTCGCGCACCGCTTCGGCGATCGAGGACACGGCGGTGCCGCCTGCGGCAGCCAGCCGGTCCAGCTTGTCCTGCTCCAGGGTGTAGCCAGTCACCGAGTAGCCGGCCTTGATCAGGTTCTCGGACATCGGGGAGCCCATGATGCCGAGGCCGATCCATGCGACCTTGGGGAGATTGCTCATGCGGGGGTCCTCTTTCAACACGCGGGTGGAGATGGTCAGTTGGGGAGCCAGCCGAAGGCGTCGGCGCTCGGGCGGTCGCCCGGCTTGTACTCCAGGCCGACCCAGCCGTCGTAGCCGGCCTTGGTCAGCCGGTCGAGCAGGTCCTCCAGCGGCAGCGAACCCGTACCGGGCGCGCCGCGGCCGGGGTTGTCGGCGATCTGCACGTGGCCGGTCTGCGAGGCGTAGGTGTCGATGACCTCGTTGAGGTCCTCGCCGTTCATCGACAGGTGGTACAGGTCGAGCAGGAACTTCGCGTTCCCGAGCCCCGTGAGGGCGTTGACCTTGTTGACCACGTCGATCGCCGCCGGAGCGCTCACCAGCGGGCAGAGCGGCGACTCGGGCTTGTTGAGCGCCTCGATGAGCAGGATCGCGCCCACCCGGTCGGCGGCGCGGGCCGCTACCGTGAGGTTCTCCAGGGCCAGCTCGTCCTGGACGGCCGGGTCCACGCCTTCGACGCGGTTGCCGTACAGCGCGTTGAGCGCCTTGCAGCCGACCGAGGCGGCGAAGTCGGCCGCGATGTCGATGTTGGCGCGGAAGCGGTCGGACTCCTGGCCGGGGACGGAGAGCGCGCCTCGGTCCGGGCCGGGGAGCCGGCCGGCGTAGAAGTTGAGACCCACCAGCTGGGTGCCGGCGTCGTCGAGCGCCTTTTTGAGCGCGTCGAGCTCGGCCTGCGGGGGGGTGGGGGTCTCGATCCAGGGCCACCACAGCTCGACCGCGCTGAAACCGGCCGCGGCCGCGGCTGCGGGACGCTCCAGAAGCGGGAGTTCCGTGAAGAGGATCGAGAGGTTCACATCGAAGCGCTGGTCCGTGTAGCCCATAAGGCGTTCGGCGCTCCTTCCGTATTGCGGAAGTTACTTTCTACTTGATGGAAGATTGCCTGTCGTCCTGTGGAGCTGTCAAGTGGGCCTGCCGTTTTCGGTCCCCCGCGCAGTAGGTTGTGCGCGTGCGATTGAGAGTGGAATTCACGACGGAGCCCTTTGATCTGGACGATGCGCCGCCCCATGCGGTGGTCGCCCGGGAGGTCATCCAGGCCGCCGAGCTGGACGCGGTGGACGTCGGACCGTTCGGCAACACCGCCGAAGGCGGCTCGGACGAGGTACTGACCGCGGTGGACGCACTGCTCCGCCGGGCCCTGGGCGCGGGCGCCACCCGGGTCTCCCTCCAGGTGAACGTGATCGGGCAGGACGGGGAGGGCGAGAAGTGACCGAGCCGGGAGACCACCCACTCGTCGCCGCGGTGAAGCCGCTGGTCGACGCCATGGGGGCCGAGATCCTCGTACCGGACCAGGCGACCGAGGACGACGTGCTGCTCACCTGGGAGGGGGTGGACGTCCTGGCCGTGCGGCTGCCGCAGCTCTCGGACTCCCTCGACCACATCCTGGCGGCGCTGGAGCGCCGTCACGGGGTGCCGCTCTCGGAGCTCGACCGAAGGACGAAACAGGGCGTCGTGCGGATACTGGAGGCGCGTGGAGCCTTCTCCGTACGGCACGGCGTCGAGACGGTGGCGGGCGCGCTCGGGGTCAGCCGCTTCACCGTCTACAACTATCTGAACAGGGAGAACGTCGCCAAGAGTGACTGAGTGGTCTCGTGGCGGCGGCATCGGGCCCTGCCACGGCCGACAGCCGCCGTCCGGGGTACCGGGCGGCGGTTTTTGTCTGACCAAAGTTTTCAACAAAGTGTTGACGTGGTGTTTCCGAGGGCGTTAGCTATCCGCAGCCCGTCCAGCACAAGGCCCATACAAGGCCACGGAGGTCCCCGTGACTTCGAGTCCAGAGCGCTTGCCGGGGGAGATCCCCGGAGCCCCCGAGGGGCTCGCCCGGTTCAACACCCTGCGGGACAGTGCGGCGCTAGCCGCGCTTCACGAGGTCTGCGCCAGTTCGGTCTGGGGGAGCAAAATCCTCGCCCAGCGCCCCTATGCCACCGCTGAAGCCCTCTTTCTCGCCAGCGACGCCGCTACGGCCGAGCTGACCGCGGAAGACCTGGCCGAGGCGATGGCGGGGCACCCGCCGATCGGGCGGCCGAAACCCGGAGACCCGACGTCCTCCCGTGAACAGCGGGGGATGGCCGGAGCGACCGAGGAGCTCAAGGCCGAGATGCTCGAACTGAACCTGGCCTACCAGGAGAAGTTCGGACATGTCTTTCTGATCTGCGCGACCGGTGCCACCGGCGAGCAGATGCGCGACGCGATGAAAGCCCGGTCCGGCAATACGCCCGAGCAGGAGCGCGCGATCGTGCGCACCGAACTCGGCAAGATCAACCGCATCCGGCTGAATCTGGTCGCAGCGGCCACCGCGGAGAACGCGGCGGCCGCGGAAGAAGGAGAGTGAAGGCTTGAGCACGCAGACCACCGCATCGGTGTCCACGCACATCCTGGACACCAGCGTGGGACGCCCCGCCGCAGGTGTCGCCATCTCGCTCGCGGCCCGCAGCGGCCCCGGCGCGCAGTGGGCGGCACTGGGCGGATCCGCGACCGACGCGGACGGGCGCTGCAAGGACCTGCCGGCCCTGCCGGAAGGAACAACCCATGTACGCCTCGATTTCGAGACCGAGGCGTACTTCTCCAAGAAACAAGCCGAGGCACAGCAGGACGCCCCCCGCGTAAGGGACAGCGGCGCTTTCTTCCCGGAGGTGGCGATCACGTTCGCCGTCGTCCCGGGCGAGCACTTCCACGTACCGCTGCTGCTCAACCCGTTCGGCTACTCCGTATACCGAGGGAGCTAGCAACGTCATGCCCACGATTCTCGGCCAGAACCAGTACGGCAAAGCAGAGAACCGCGTAGTCAAGATCACGCGGGACGGCGACACCCACCACATCAAGGACCTGAACGTCTCGGTCGCCCTCTCGGGCGACATGGACGACGTCCATTACTCCGGCTCCAACACCAGTGTCCTGCCGACCGACACCACCAAGAACACGGTGTACGCGTTCGCCAAGGAGCACGGGATCGAGTCCGCCGAGCAGTTCGGCATCCACCTGGCCCGGCACTTCGTGACCACCCAGGAAGGGATCCACCGCGCCAGGATCCGGATAGAGGAGTACTCCTGGGAGCGCATCGCCACCTCCGACGCCAGCTCGCAGTTCATCGGTGCCGACGACGTGCAGCACTCCTTCGTCCGCAAGGGGCAGGAGCTGCGCACCTCGGAGATCACCTTCGACGGTGAGAACTGGCAGGTCATCTCGGGTCTGAAGGACCTGACGGTGATGAACTCCACCAACTCGGAGTTCTGGGGCTACGCCAAGGACAAGTACACGACGCTCAAGGAGGCGTACGACCGCATCCTCGCGACCGCGGTGTCCTCCCAGTGGCGGTACAGCTGGTCCAACGACGCGGACCGCATGCCGAACTGGGAGAAGTCCTACGAGCAGTGCAAGAAGCACATGCTCCAGGCCTTCGCCGAGACGTACTCGCTCTCCCTGCAGCAGACCATGTACCAGATGGGCTCGCGCATCATCAACAGCCGGAGCGAGATCGACGAGATCCGCTTCTCGCTGCCGAACAAGCACCACTTCCTGGTGGACCTGGAGCCCTTCGGGCTCAAGAACGACAACGAGGTCTACTACGCGGCCGACCGCCCGTACGGACTCATCGAGGCCACCATCCTGCGGGACGGCGCCGATGCCCGTATCCCGGTGGACATGACCAACCTCTGAAACCCGACCGGTGCACCGTCGCCGGCCGCCTCAGCCGGCGGCGGTGCACCGGACCCGGACCGGCACACAACTTCACTTCACCACCTCGGCACCCGGAGCCACGCGGCTGCGGCACTCAAATCCTCCTGGGGTCCTGCCGTGCCCACATCGCTACTGCGAGAGAAGGTATCCCCATGGCAGCAACGGCAGCCGCGCGCACGGTCATTGAGAACGTAGCCATCGCGACAGTCGACGCCCACGACACCGAGTACGCATCGGGCCATGTCGTGGTCGCAGGGAATCGCATCGAATCCGTCGGCGCGGGCAAGGCCCCCGACGGACTCACCGGCGTCGTACGCCGGATCGACGGCACCGGTCACCTGGTGACGCCGGGTCTGGTCAACACCCACCACCACTTCTACCAGTGGATCACCCGGGGTGTGGCGACCGACCACAATCTCTTCAACTGGCTCGTCGCGCTCTACCCGACCTGGGCGCGCATCGACGAGCAGATGGTCCGCTCGGCCGCGCAGGGCTCCCTCGCGATGATGGCCCGCGGTGGTGTCACCACCGCGATGGACCACCACTACGTCTTCCCGAAGGGCTCCGGAGACCTGTCGAGCGCCGTCATCGGCGCCGCCGCCGAGATGGGCGTACGGTTCACGCTGGCCCGCGGGTCCATGGACCGCAGCAAGAAGGACGGCGGGCTGCCCCCGGACTTCGCCGTCGAGACCCTGGAAGGCGCCCTCGCGGCCACCGAGGCGACGGTCGACCAGCACCACGACGCCTCCTTCGACGCGATGACCCAGGTCGCGGTCGCCCCCTGCTCGCCCTTCTCCGTCTCCACCGAACTGCTGAAGCAGGGTGCCGAGCTCGCCCGCCGCAAGGGCGTACGCCTGCACACCCACGGCAGTGAGACCGTCGAGGAGGAGCAGTTCTGCAAGGAACTGTTCGGCATGGGCCCGACCGACTACTTCGAGTCGACCGGCTGGCTCGGTGACGACGTGTGGATGGCGCACTGCGTCCACATGAACGACTCCGACATCGCGGCCTTCGCGCGGACCGGAACCGGCGTCGCCCACTGCCCGTCCTCCAACGCCCGTCTGGCGGCCGGGATCGCCCGTGTCCCCGACATGCTCAAGGCCGGCGTGCCGGTCGGCCTCGGGGTCGACGGCACCGCGTCCAACGAGTCCGGCGAGCTGCACACCGAGCTGCGCAACGCCCTGCTGATCAACCGGCTCGGCGCCCACCGTGAAGCGGCCCTCAACGCCCGCCAGGCGCTGCGCCTCGGCACGTACGGCGGTGCTCAGGTCCTGGGCCGCGCCGCTGAGATCGGTTCGCTGGAACCGGGGAAGCTCGCTGACCTCGTGCTGTGGAAGATGGACACCCTCGCCCATGCCTCCATCGCCGACCCGGTGACCGCGCTCGTCTTCGGGGCCGCGGCCCCCGTCACCCTCTCCCTCGTCAACGGCAAGCCGGTCGTCGAGGACAACCACCTGACCACGGTGGACGAGGACGCCATCGCCCGCTCCACGCGGGACGAGGCCCGGCGCCTGGCGGAGATCGCCGCGCGGGCCTGACGTCCGACAAGCTCCGGCCGGGGAGGACGGTCCCCGGTCGGCGGCCGCGAACCCGAGCGGGGTTCACGGCAGCCGTGACCGGGGGGCGTGTGCCCAGAGTGCATACGCCCTCCGGGGCGGTGACGTACCCGGAAGCCACCCCGGAACCCCCGTGCCCCGCCCGGTACTTGACCGAGAACACAGCAATTCCACCAGCACCCCTCCCGCAGCCGCACCTGCATTCCGCACCACCTCCCTGACACCCACGTCACCGCCGACGTGTACCCGACCGGAGGAGCCGCCGTGGCCGCCGAGCCCAGGTTTCGCACCGATGCAGCAGACGCCGACACCGAATCAACCGGAGACCCCGGGGTGACCCCCGTGGAACCCGGTCACACCTCAGTGGAACCGGGAGAGACCTCCGTGAAGCATCCGGTCGATGAAGTTCTCCCGCCCTTCAAGATGTTCAGCAGCGGCCTCCAGCATGTGGCCGCCATGTATGCGGGAGTTGTCGCCCCGCCCATGATCGTGGGCCCCGCCGTCGGGCTCAGCGCGAAGGAGACCGCCTTCCTCGTCGGGGCCGCCCTGTTCACCGCGGGCATCGCCACCCTCTTCCAGACCCTCGGGTTCTGGCGGGTCGGTTCCCGGCTGCCGTTCGTCAACGGTGTCTCTTTCGGTGGCGTCAGCCCGATGATCGCCATCGGCAAGGGCCGGGGGCACGACGGCATCGCCGTGATCTTCGGCGCGATCATCGTGGCGAGCGTACTGGGGTTCATACTCGCCCCGTACTTCAGCAAGTTGCTCCGGTTCTTCCCGCCGGTCGTCACCGGCACCGTCATCACCCTCATAGGGGTCTCGCTGCTGCCGGTCGCCTTCGGGTGGGCCCAGGGCACCCAGGGGGCGGCGGACTACGGTTCGATGAAGAACATCGGCCTGGCCGCCCTCACCCTGGTGATCGTCCTGGCCCTGCGGAAACTGCTCCGCGGCTTCCTCCAGCAGATCGCCATCCTGCTCGGTCTGGTGATCGGTACGCTCATCGCGATACCGATGGGCATGACCAGCTTCGACGCGATGCGCAACGCCGACCCGATCGGGTTCCCGACGCCGTTCCACTTCGGCGCACCGCAGTTCGAGGTCTCCGCGATCATCTCGATGTGCATCGTGATGCTGGTCTGTATGACCGAGTCGACCGCCGACATGCTGGCGCTCGGCAAGATAGTCGGCCGGCCCGCCGACGAGCGGATCATCGAGGGGGGCCTGCGCGCCGACACCGTCTCCAGCCTGATCAGCCCGTTCTTCAACAGCTTCATGGCGAGCGCCTTCGCACAGAACATCGGCCTGGTGGCGATGACCAAGGTGCGCAGCCGGTACGTCGTGGCGACGGGCGGCGGGATCCTGATCCTGCTCGGCCTCTGTCCGATGGCCGCGGCCGCGATCGCGCTCGTACCGCTCCCGGTGCTGGGCGGTGCCGGGGTCGTGCTCTTCGGCTCCGTCGCCGCGAGCGGTGTCCAGACGCTGGCCGGCGCGGCCATGGAGAAGGGCGAGAACGCCCTGATCGTCGCCACCTCCCTGGGTATCGGGCTGATCCCGATCGCGGCGCCGAACTTCTACCACGCGTTCCCGAAGAACGTGCTGGTGGTGCTCGACTCGGGCATATCCACCGGGTGCGTGGTGGCCATCGTGCTCAACCTGGCCTTCAACCACCTGGGGCGCAGGAAGGACGCCGGGGTCCCGGAGACCCCGGGCGAGCCCGCTGCCGATGACAACTCGACGCAGCAGGCCGTGGCCAAGGCGGCAGCCGCACTGCACTGACCGTGCGGCACTGACGGTGGCATGACATACGGGGCGCGTTCCGCACCAGTGGTGCAGAACGCGCCCCGCCCCCGTGCCCGCGGGCCGGTCAGCTGATGCTGTACGGGTCCCCGTATACCTTCCAGCTGAGCGGCGTGTGCAGGTCGAGATTGCCGTTCTTCAGGAAGACGCGCTGCTCGGTGTCGACCCGGCTGGTGTCGCTGTGGGCCTCCTCCTGCTGCATCGCCCAGACCCGGGCGTCGAGGAAGGCGTTGAGGTACGTGGTCTCGTTGCCGCCCTGTGCCGGGGTCTTGGCTTTGGCCAGGGCCCTCTTGCGGATGGAGCTGAAGCTGGTGCTGTCGTCCCCGTCACCGTGCATGACGATGGCGTCGTAGTAGGCGAACTGGCCCAGGACCCCGATGCCGTCGGTCTTGCCCTGCTTCACGGCCGGGTTGAAGTAGACCCGGTCGCGCTCGTCGTTCTGGGCGGTCTGGAAGGCGGTGTCCTTGGCCGCGGTCTTCCAGGCGCTCTCGAAGGCCGATCCGAGGCCCGAGTGGGAGTCGCTGCCGTTGACCTTCTCCAGGGCGGGGAGGTATTTGGCGAGCGGGTTGCCCGGCTCCCGGTCGGTGTACAGCTTCACCAGGTCCAGCATGTCGCCGGTGCCGGAGCAGAACCCGATGATGCCGGCGGTGTACCCGCGGCCGTCTCCTATGTCCTCGATGTACTTGTACTGGGCCTTCCAGTCCAGTGAGGAGTTCTCGGCGCTGGAGACCAGCTTCATGGCGATCTCCTTCTTCGCCGGGTCGTCGAGTCCTGTCGCCGCCGTGGCGACGTGCCGTGTGGCGTGTGAACTCACGTGCTCCGCCGGGGCGTTGGTCGCGTAGGCGGTGGCCGGGACGGCCACCAGGGCCAGCCCGAGCACGGTGCGCGTGATGATCCTCCGGCTGCGTCCAGCGGTGGTGCGGTGGGGGGCTTTCACCGGTCCTCCAAGGGGAGTTCGTGCGGCGATGTTCTGTTAGGAAGCTTTCCTATCAGCTACCCAGGAGGCCGTACACCCCCTGGGGTGAAAGGAGTTGAGCGAATTGGACACGCCCCGGACTGATCCTGACCGATGGCGCGCGGAGGGTGGCGAAAGGTAGGCAGGGTGTATCACCTATTTTGCCCGAAGGTGACTCCACGCAACCGGACGGCCTCCGTGCGCCACGGCGGCGGATGCACCGGCCCGCGCGCTGTAGCGTCTGCGGTATGGACGATCACTCAGTAGTCGATGTCGGCGACGTACGGCTCGCGTACCGCACCTGGGGCGACCCCTTCGGCGCGCCGGTGGTGCTGCTGCACGGCCTCGGCGGTTCGTCCGCGACCTGGGAGGAGACCGGGCGGGTGCTCGGCGAGGAGTGGCGGGTGTACGCCCTCGACCTGCGAGGACACGGGGAGAGCGACTGGCCGGACGAGTACTCGTTCGAGCTCATGCGCGACGACGTACTCGGCTTCCTGGACGAACTGGAACTGGACCGGGTCGGGGTCGTCGGCCACTCCATGGGCGGCGTCGTCGCCTACCTGCTCGCCCAGGAGCACGCGGACCGGGTGGAGCGGCTCGTCCTGGAGGAGACCCCGCCGCCGTACCCCAGGGACGTGGCCGAACCGGAGCGACCCGAAGACCCGGTCGACTACGACTGGAACGTGGTGCCCGCCATCAGGAACGAGATCCGCGAGCCCGGTCCCGAGTGGGCCGAACGGCTCGGCGAGATCGTCGCCCCGACGCTGATCGTGACGGGCGGCCCGGACAGCTCGATGCCGCAGGAGCGGATCCCCGACATGGCAGCGGAAATCCCCGACTGCAGGACCATCACGATCCCGGTCGGCCACACCGTGCACGCGCTGGAGCCCGGACAGTTCTCCGCCGCGGTCAGTGACTTCTTCACCAGCTGAGCGGCGGGTGCAGCGTCCGGCCTGGTGAACACAGCGACCCCCTGCTCGTCGCCGTCGCCCCCCGCGGCTGCGCACCCTCGCCGCGGACAGCGTGGCGCCGCACGTTAGCCTTGCCGTCGTACCGGACACGGGGTGCCCCGTCCAGGGGCTGAGATCACACCCGCCGAACCTGAACCAGTTAGCACTGGCGGAGGGATGTCGCTCATGTCATTTCCACCTGCTCCCAGCAGCACGTCGGCCACAGGTCCGCGATCCGTCTTCGACGGCCGGATGCCCGCCGAACCCGGCGACTTGCGTATCGAGGCACGCGGCATCGCCCCGGTGCCCGGGCACCATCGCTATGGCGGCCCGGGCCGGCTGTTCACCGTGTGGTTCGCCCCGAATCTGACCATGACCGGCGTGTTCACCGGCACCGTCGGTATCGCGCTCGGTCTGGACGTGCCCACCGCCCTGGCGGCCGTTGTGCTGGGCACCTTGATCGGCGCCGTTCCCACCGCGTATCTCGGAACCTGGGGCAGCCGCACCGGGGCAGGTCAACTGCCCTTGGCCCGGCTCGCGTTCGGCCGCTCCGTCCTGGTGCCCGGCCTGCTGCAATGGCTGTCGTCGGTGGCCTGGGACGCACTCATCGGGCTGTTCGGCGGAGACGCGCTGGCCCGGCTCTGCGGCTGGCCCTTCTGGCTGGGCGTACTGGTGATGATGCTGGGACAGGGGTCCCTCGGAGTGCTGGGCTACGAAGCGATCCACCGGCTCCAGAAGCTGATGACCTTCGTGCTCGCCGCCGCTTTCGCCGCCCTGGCCTTCAGACTCCCGGACAGCGTCCAGCACGCGGCCGCCGCCCACGGCGCCGACCGCGCCGGTGCGTTCGTACTGACCAGCACCATCGCGCTCAGTCTGGCGCTGTCGTGGGCTCCGTACGCCAGCGACTTCAGCCGCTACCTGCCGCAGGACACCTCCCGGCCGCGGATGTTCTGGTACACGCTCCTCGGCGTCAGCGTCTCCTTCGTGGCGGTCCAGTCACTCGGGTTGTGGGGCGCCTCGGTCTTCACCGACCAGACCGCCCGCGGGGTCGAAGGACTGCTGGGCGGCGGCATACTCGGCGGGCTGGGGCTGCTGGCCGTGGCGCTGGCCGCCCTGTGCAGCAACGCCATGAACGACTACAGCGGCTCGCTGGCGCTGCAGACCATCGGTCTGCGCGTCCCGCGTCCGTTCGCGGCCGCTCTCGCCGCCGTACTCGGTTTCCCGCTGGTGCTGTGGATGCATGCCGCCGACACCACCGCCCGCTTCCAGAACGTACTGCTGTTCGTCGGCTACTGGATTCCCGGCTTCGTCGCCGTCGTCGCGGTCGACTGGTTCGCCCGGGCCCGCGCGGGCGAACCGGTCGATCCCACCACGGAGAGCGTCCGTTCGCGGTCCGGCCGACCCGCACTGGTGGCATTCTGCGCCGCCTTCGCCGCAGCGGTCCCGTTCATGAACACGGGTCTCTACACAGGTCCGGTGGCCGCCGCACTGCACGGCGCCGACCTCGCCTACTACGCGGCCTTCCTCACCGCACTCGTCGTCTACGCCCCCTTCAGGCTGCGCCGCCGCCCGGCCGTCTGAGCGGAACAGGGAGGCGCGCGCCGGTATCAGCTGTCGCGGCCGAGGGTCTCCAGCCAGGCAGCCGTCTCCTCGGGGCGCTCGAAGCGGAGCACGCGCAGCGGCGCGAAACGCCGGTCGCGGGTGCGGCGGCGGATGTCCTCCCGGCGGGCCGCGTGCTGGGACCACGCCCACCAGGCGGGGTGGTCCCCGCGGAACCACCCCGCCACCGTCTCCCGGTTCCCGCCGAACACCCGCTCACACAGCACAGTCCGGCGCAGCGACCGCCGCAGGACCCGGGGCATGACCACTCGCCTCGGATAGTCCAGCCAGACCACCGTGTCGGCCCGCTCCCACAACAGATCGCGGACCTCGGGGTAGCCGTACGAGTCGAAGACCCAGGACGGGGTGGCAGCGATCCGGGCGACCTGTCCGGCGAACGCCTCGTTCACGGACCAGCCGGGCCCGACGAAGTGCAGCGCGTCCATCTCGTGATACGGCACGGCGCGCCGCTCGCTCAGCGCCCGGGCGAGGGTGGACTTTCCGGCCCCGGTGATACCGGCTACGAGGATGCGTCGCATCGGGGCAGGGTACGCGGCTTCGGAGGCGGCCGACGGGCCGGTGCCGGCCAGGGCTTCCTAAGGCTTCCACTCCGGGCTGCGCCCGCTGAGCCCGATCACCCGGTCGAGGAACGGGGCGTCCTGCGGAACCCCGACAGCCGGGCCGAAGGCGGGAGCCTGCGCCGGGCTGTCCGGCCGGCCGAGCAGCGCGTACGAGACGCCGAGGCTCCCCGGATCGGGCGCGTACCGCTGCCCGGTCGCACGGGCCAGGTCCCAGCCGTGTACGACCAGCTCGTTCAGTGCGATCCGACCGGCGACGGGGGCGGGCAAGGTGAATCCGCCCGCCCTGGTGTCGCCCTCCCAGGCGGCGGGGGAGTGCCAGGCCGCGATCAGCTCCTCCAGCTGCCGGGGCAGCGCCGTCCGCCAGTCAGGGGCCAGTTCGGGCTTGGGGCCGGTCCCCGGCGCCGTGTCGGTGTTCGGCCCGAAGTCCTTCCCGGCCGCGGCGCGGAACGCCACCGTGAGCCCGGAGATGTGGGCGAGCAGGTCCCGGACAGCGAAGTCCGGGCAGGGCGTGGGATCGCCCAGCTGCCCGTCGCCGACGGCGTCCGAGAGCCTCGCCATGTGCCGGGCCGGCGGTTCCAGGTCGGGCAGAGCGCCGTCCGGTTCCCTGCGCGCCTCTGTGTGCCTATCCGTGTTCATACCTTTCAGACCGGACCCGGCACGAGAACTCATCGGTCGGCCGGAAATCCCGTGGGATTCCCGGCGGCGGAGGTGAAGTCCTCCAGCGCCAGCGCATGGACGGTGCAGGGGCGGCCGAGGACGGTGTCCTCGCGCAGGGGTGTGAACCCGAGGCGCCGGGCGACCGCGGCCGATGCGGCGTTGTCGGGGTGGATCATGGAGGTGATCCGCTCCAGCCCCAGCGGCCCGAAGCCCCAGGCGAGCACGGACCGGGCCGCTTCCGTGGCGTAGCCGCGGCCCCAGTGCGCACGGGCGAAGGTCCAGCCGATCTCGGTCTCGTCGAACTGCTCCCACCAGTGCAGGCCGCAGCGTCCGATGGCCTCCCCGGTGCTCCGCAGCTCGACGGCGCACAGGCCGTGTCCCCGCCGGGCCCACTGCTGCTCGATGACACGCAGGCGCGCGGCGGCCTGCGCGGGGGTGTAGGCGCCGACGTACGAGTTGACCTCTTCGTCGGCGTGCAGCCGCACCCACCAGTCCGTGTCGGACTCGCTGAGCGGGCGCAGCCGGAGGCGTTCCGTGGTGATCACTGGCCTTGGTCCTCACTGTCCGTGGTCGGGGGCTTCGCCCGCAGGGCCCTCCCGCAAGCGGGTGGCGCCGCATCCGCGACGGTACAAGGACCGAGTGCGGCCCCACCGGTGTGGTATCGGACAAAGTGCGGGCCCACGCTCCCTGTGATGCCGTTGGCGCAGATCCTCCGGAGCGGAACAGGGGTGCACGATGGAGCTGGGACCCGGGCAGGCGGGGCAGGAGGAGTTCCGTACGCTCGCGGGCGTACGCGGCGATGCCGCGCTGACCGGTTCGGGAGGCCCCGGCCGGCTGCTCCGGAGCGGCCCGGCGGTCACGGTCGCCGGGATCGAGGCGTCCCCGGCCGGCCATGGGGCGCCACCCGTCGTGCCGTACGTGCGAGTGAACTTGAGCCTCCGCTCCCGTCCGGGGCAGGACTCGCAGGAGGTGCAGCGCAGGCTCGTCACCCGCCTGGCCGCACTGCGTCCGTCCGGTGCCGCGCCCACTGCGGCGTCCCGGTCCCGGGCCGCCGCGTGAGCACGGTCCAGACCCGGCAGGCCCCGGACGAGAAGCCACCGGAAAAACGCGGGTTCGTCTTCCCCAGTGCCCTCACCGTCCTGGCCGTCGTCACCGTCGCGGTCTGGGCACTGGCCTTCCTGATCCCGCCCGGCGCCTACAAGAGGAACAAGTCCGGGGCGCCGATCCAGGGCACGTACCACCGTGTCCCCTCCGACCGGGGGATCGTCCACCGGCTCAACGACCTCTTCCTCTCCCCGGTCAACGGCCTCTACGGCGTCCAGGACGCGAAGACCGGCCAGGTCGGCCCCGGTCTGGCCGGCGAACTGTACGGCAGCGCGGGTGTGTTCCTCTTCGTCATCGCGATCGGCGCCTTCATCACGGTGGTCTTCGCGACCGGTGCGCTGGACCTCGGCATCGGGCGTCTCGCGCACCGGCTCCGCGAGCGCGGCGCGCTGCTCATCGCGGGTGTGATGCTGGTCTTCGCGCTCCTCGGCACGGTGGAGGGGTTCGCCGAGGAGACCCTCGGGTTCTACGGGCTGATCGTCCCGCTGATGCTGGCACTCGGCTACGACCGGATGGTGGCGACCGGCACCATCATCCTGGGCGCGGGGGTCGGCGTGCTGTGCTCCACCGTCAACCCCTTCGCGACCGGGGTCGCCTCGTCGGCGGCCGACATCTCCCTCGGCGACGGCATCGTGCTGCGCGCGCTGATGTGGATCGTCCTCACCTCGGTGACCATCGCGTACGTCATCCGCTACGCGAGACGGGTCAGACGGAATCCGGAGCGGTCACTCTCCGGGTTCCTGCCCGGCGACCGTGAACAGAGCGCCACCGGGGCGGCGGAACCCCCGCGGCTGACCACCCTGCACAAGGTCATCCTGGTGCTCGTCACCCTGACGTTCGCGTTCATGATCTTCTCGGTCGTCCCCTGGGCGAGCGCCCTCACCGGAGACGCCGGCGCCACCCCGTACGGGTTCGAACTGGGCTGGTCCTTCCCGCAGCTGGCGGCCCTCTTCCTGGTCGCCGCGGTGATCGTCGGGATCGTGGCCCGCCTCGGCGAGCAGCGGCTGAGCGCCACCCTCGTGCAGGGTGCCGCCGACTTCATCTCCCCGGCGCTGGTGATCGTGCTGGCCCGCGGAGTCACGGTCATCATGAACAACTCGCAGATCACGGACACCGTGCTGCACTCCATCGAGGGCCTGGTCTCGGGCACGTCGTCGTCGGTGTTCGCCTTCTTCGTCTTCCTCGTCAATCTGCCGCTGGCCTTCCTGATCCCCTCGACCTCGGGCCACGCCACGCTCGCCATGCCGATCCTCGCGCCGCTGGCCGACTTCGCCGGGGTGTCGCGCGCCCTGGTCGTCACGGCCTGGCAGTCGGCGAGCGGCTGGATGAACCTCTGGGTCCCGACGACCGCTGTCACGATCGGCGGGGTGGCGCTGGCGAAGGTGGGGTACGACAAGTATCTGCGGTTCATCTGGCCGCTGCTGGCGATCCTGTTCGTGCTGATCGGGGGGTTCGTGGCGCTGGGGGCGGTCTGGACGTGACGCGCGGCCCGGCGACCCGGACGCGGCACGGTCTCAGATCCGCGCGTGGAGGGATGCTGCCGATCTGCACGCACCACAGGAACCCGAAGGAGATCCAGCCGAGGGTCGACAGGCCGAGGAAGGAGTTCTCGGTCAGTCCGACGAGCGGGTGGTGCAGGGTGATCAGCAGGACGTTCAGCACATGGGATGCGAGATACGTCTGGATGCCGAACCAGGCGATGGCGACGGCGCCACGGATGAGAGCCGGGATCTGGGCGCCCCCGACTCCGAAACTGATACGGCTCATGACCGGGAACGGGATGCCGGTCTTCTGGCCCATGTAGCCCGAGAGGTTGGGGGGCATTCCGGAGGCATGGAGTCCGGTTAGCTGCCGGAGTGGGCCGCACGGTCGACCGCGGAACCGGAGGCTATCCGTCCGTTTTGTGTGCGCCCACTCTGTTCGATGACCTGGGGGCCGGTCGACGGCGCCCGACCGCACAGGGGCGGGCCCAGGGGGCCAACTCCGGTCGGATCGCCGGGCCTTGTGCCGCCGGCCTGGTGGAGAAGCCGCAGGGAGAAGTTGCGGGGGAGAAAAACAGAAGGGGCAGTCCCGGTGCCGTACGGCACCGGGACTGTCCCTTCTTCGGCGTGTGGTGGAGCCTCAGCTCCCCAGCTGCTCGTACGCGGGCAGAGTGAGGAAGTCCGCGTAGTCGGCGTCCAGGGACACCGTCAGCAGCAGGTCGTGTGCCTGCTGCCACTTGCCCGCTGCGAACGCCTCCGCGCCGATCTCCTTCTCGATCGCGGTCAGTTCGTCCGCCGCGATCTTCCGGGCCAGCTCCGCCGTCGCCTGTTCGCCGCCCTCGAAGACCACGTTCGCGTTGATCCACTGCCAGATCTGCGAGCGGGAGATCTCCGCCGTCGCGGCGTCCTCCATCAGGTTGAAGATGGCCACCGCGCCCAGGCCGCGCAGCCACGCCTCGATGTAGCGGATGCCGACCTGGACCGCGTTGACCAGGCCCTCGTACGTCGGCTTGGCGTCCAGGGAGTCGATCGCGATCAGGTCACCCGGTGCCACCGTGACGTCCTCGCGCAGGCGCTGCTTCTGGTTCGGGTTCTCGCCGAGGACCGCGTCGAACGACTCCATGGCGATCGGCACCAGGTCCGGGTGGGCGACCCAGGAGCCGTCGAAGCCGTCGGCGGCCTCCCGGTCCTTGTCCGCCTTGACCTTCTGGAAGGCCACCTTGTTGACCTCGGCGTCGCGCCGCGAGGGGATGAACGCGGCCATGCCGCCGATGGCGTGCGCACCGCGCTTGTGGCAGGTGCGGACCAGCAGTTCGGTGTACGCGCGCATGAACGGCGCCGTCATCGTCACCAGGTTGCGGTCCGGCAGGACGAACTTGGAGCCGCCGTCGCGGAAGTTCTTGACGATGGAGAACAGGTAGTCCCAGCGCCCCGCGTTCAGTCCGGACGCGTGGTCGCGCAGCTCGTAGAGGATCTCCTCCATCTCGTACGCCGCCGTGATCGTCTCGATCAGGACGGTCGCGCGGACCGTGCCCTGCGGGATGCCGACGTAGTCCTGTGCGAAGACGAAGATCTCGTTCCAGAGGCGCGCCTCCAGGTGGGACTCGGTCTTCGGCAGGTAGAAGTACGGGCCCTTGCCGAGCTCGATGAGGCGCTTGGCGTTGTGGAAGAAGTACAGACCGAAGTCGACCAGTGCGCCCGGGACGGGGCGGTCGTCCAGCACGAGGTGGCGCTCGTCGAGGTGCCAGCCGCGCGGGCGCACCACGACGGTGGCGAGGTCGGCGGCGGGCTTCAGGGCGTACGACTTGCCGGTCCTCGGGTCCGTGAAGTCGATCCGGCGCTCATAGGCATCGGTCAGATTGAGCTGGCCTGTGACAACGTTCTCCCAGGTGGGGGCGGACGCGTCCTCGAAATCTGCGAGCCAGACCCTGGCGCCCGAGTTGAGGGCGTTGATGGTCATCTTGCGGTCGGTCGGGCCGGTGATCTCGACGCGGCGGTCGTTCAGCGCGGCCGGAGCCGGCGCGACCTTCCAGCTGTCGTCGTTGCGGATGCTCGCGGTCTCCGGGAGGAAATCGAGCGAGGACGTCCGGGCGATCTCGGCACGGCGCTCAGCACGGCGGACGAGCAGCTCATCACGGCGGTGGGTGAACCGCCGGTGCAGCTCGGCCACGAAGGCCAGGGCCGCATCGGTGAGGACCTCGTCCTGCCGGGGCAGGGGCTCGGCATCGACGATGGCCAGCGGAGACGGCGCTGGTGCGGACATGAGCTGTCACTCCTTCAGCGTGCAGTATCTGGCGGCCGCAGGACTCTCATGGTGGCACGGAGTGCCACGGGGTCGCGATACGGTCGCTGGCGCTCTGTGGGACACAGAGCGCTTCTGACGTGTGGATACTAGTTTCCTCATGGTGGAAGTTCAACGCTATGTTGACATCGAGATTCTCCGGATCGACAGAAGTCGTCGCAGAGTGCCAGGTCGGTCACTCCAAGTGGAACAGGTCTTCGACCGTGTCGATGTCGTACTCCTCGGCGATGTCGGAGCACTCCACGAGCATGATCGACTCCTGGTGGGCCTTGAGGTAGCTGCGGGCCCCGCGGTCCCCGACCGCCGTCGCCGCGATGTCCGCCCAGCGGTCGGCGCCGAAGAGGACAGGGTGGCCGCGCTTCCCTTCGTACGAGGCCGCCACCAGGCTCGTCGCGGCGCCGCCCGCCTCCCGTACCCGGGCCACCGCCGCCGCCCCGATCCCCGGCTGGTCCACCAGCAGGACGAGGGCGGCGTCCGCACCCGACCCCGCGAGCGACGCGAGTCCGGCGCGCAGCGACGACCCCATGCCCTCCTCCCACCGGGGGTTGTCGGCCAGTACGCATCCGGACAGTTCGGCCCGCTTGCGTACGTCGTCCGCGGCGGCACCCAGTACGACATGCACCGGACCGCACCCGCCCTCGCGCAGTACCCGGACCGCGTGCTCGACCAGCGGCCGGCCGCGGTGCTCCAGCAGGGCCTTCGGGCGGCCGCCCAGCCGCCGCCCGCCACCGGCCGCGAGCAGCAGGCCGGCGACCACCGGTCCGGCCGTGCGCTCCGGCCCTGGGCGGAGGACATCTCCTGGCCGGGGGGCATCTGTGTCCGGGTTGTTCACTTCGGTTCCGCCTTCGTATCGCATCAGGACTGGATACCTCATGGACACCACCCCGTCCGGCTGAATTCCCGCTGTGGAGTGGCGAGAACGACGCGCGGTGGCGTTAACTGACTCGTGACCCGCGGTGTCCGACCAGCGCCACACGGTCGATCAACCGTAGGGATAATCAGCACAGAGTTGTGCGAGGGGGAACTTTGTTGCGAAGTGCGGGGCAGAAGCGCGTAACGGGCACCGGTGAGGACCCGCGGGTGACGGAGCTCAGTTCCTCCGTCTCCCGGCTCCGCCGTGAACTGGGCGCCCATCCGGCCCAGTTCCCGGACCGGGCCATCGCCGAGGACGAACTGGCGGCCCTGGAGGAGATGGCCCGCAGCGGAGTGCCGGAAATCCTGCGGCTGCGTCGCTCGTTGCTGCTGGTCGCCGGGGCGATCGGCTCGGTCAGCGCACTCGCGGTCTCGCTCTCGGAGGTACGGAACGCGGTGGAGCTGTTCGGATCGGCCTCCTGATGTCCGTCCGCAGAGTGGTGCCGGACATCACGACGCACGCCATGGCGGAGAGCCGGGACTTCTACGGTCTGCTCGGGCTCGGCGAGGTCATGAACCACGGCTGGGTCATGACGCTCGCCTCGTCCGTCAACCCCACCGCGCAGATCACCCTCACCACGCACGACGCGAGCGCCGCCGTACAGCCCGACCTCTCCGTCGAGGTGGACGACGTGGACGCGGTGCACGCGGCGGTGCTGGCCGCCGGGGCGGAGATCGTGCACCCGCTGTGCGACGAGGAGTGGGGCGTACGACGGTTCTTCGTACGCGATCCGAACGGCAAGGTCGTCAATGTGCTGAGCCACCGGCACGACGGATGAGCCGCCGTGCCGAGGCCGCGGCCACCGCGGACGTACGGGAGTCGACACCCAGCTTCGCGTAGATGTGCACCAGATGGGACTTCACCGTCGCCTGGCTGAGGAACAGCGCCTTGCTGATCTGCTGGTTCGACAGACCGTCCCCGACCAGCTGCAGCACCTCCAGCTCCCGCCGGGTGAGCGACTCGCCCGGCGTGCGCATCCGGTCCATCAACCGGTGCGCCACTGCGGGCGCCAGCGCCGAGCGGCCCGCCGCCGCCGTCCGCACGGCGGCGGCCAGTTCCTCCGGTGGCGCGTCCTTCAGCAGATAGCCGCTCGCACCGGCCTCGACCGCGGCCAGGATGTCCGCGTCCGTGTCGTACGTCGTCAGCACCAGGACCCGGGGTGCTCCTTCGACGGCGGCGATGACGGCTGTGGCCTCCGCGCCGTGCATGCCCGCGCCGAACTGGAGATCCATCAGGACGACGTCGAACTCTCCCGACGCGGCCAGCTCCACGGCCTGTTCGGCGGTCGCCGCCTCCCCGGACACCCGGAATCCGGGTTCGGTGTCGAGGACGGCGCGCAGCCCGGCCCGGACCACCGGATGGTCGTCGGCGAGCAGCAGCCGGATCGTCATCGGGACACCCCTTCGGACGCGGGCACCTCTTCGGAATCGGGCAGCGGCAGCGTGACCGCCACGGCCGTCCCCTGGCCCGGTGTGGACTCGACGGCGAAGGTGCCGCCCAGGGACTCGACGCGCGAGCGCATGGCGGGCAGCCCGAAACCGCCGTCGCCGGACGCGGTACCGGCGAGCAGCGGATCGAAGCCCGAGCCGTCGTCGACGACGTCCAGGGCGACAGCGGTCCCCATGAAGCTCAGCGTGATCTCGGCGCGGGACGCCCCGGCGTGCCGGACGGTGTTGGCGAGCGCCGACTGCGCGATACGTAACAGCGCCACCTCGTACGGTGTGGGCAGCGCGACCGGAGTGCCGCTGGTGGAGAAGCGGACCCGCGGCCCGGGCCCGCCCGCGCACAGGCGGTCGAGCGCGGCCGCCAGCGAACCGTGCTCCAGCGTGGGCGGCGACAGCGCCCGTACGAAGCGGCGGGCCTCGGCCAGGTTGTCCTGTGCGGCCTGCCTGGCCTGTTCGATGTGGGCGGCGGCCGGCGCGTCGGCGGGCAGGGTGCGCCCGGCGGCCCGCAGCAGCAGCTGGATGGAGGAGAGTCCCTGGGCGAGCGTGTCGTGGATCTCCCGGGCGAGCCGCTCCCGTTCGGCGAGCGTGCCCGCGGTCCGCTCGGCATCGGCGAGTTCGGCCCGGGTCGCGATCAGCTCCTCGATGAGCCGGCGGCGGCTCTCGCTCTCGCGGTAGAGCACCTGGTAGCCGAGTACGGTGGCCACGGCCACCGCCGCACCGAGCAGCGGCCCGATGAAGGCACCCGGATTCAGTGCTGCCCCGTGCCCCACGTACGCGGCGATGGCCGCGCCCGCGGTGACGACGACCACGGGCACCGACCAGCGCACCGGCAGCAGATGCAGCTGGAGGAAGTACAGCGGGAACGCCACCCACAGCCCGTCCGGGGAGAGCACGAGCAGCCCCGCCCACGCGAGCCCCAGCACACCGAGCCAGACGGCGGCGGCCGTGCGGGAGGTCCGTACCGGGGGCCAGACCGTGCCCGCCGCGTACACCGCGCCCAGCACCGCGGCCGCCGCCACCACCGCGGGCGCGTTCGACGCGTGCCCGGCCACCGCCCGTGCGGCGGCCAGCACCAGCAGCCCCGCCATCAGCAGGTGGAGGCAGAGCCGCAGGACGAGCAGCGCGGGGGTCAGTGCACGGGGATCCATGATCCTTCCAGCGTAGGCGGATCGTCCCGGAACGCCCTCAATCGAAAGTTTGATTGCCGGCTCCGTCTTTTGATCCGTGCGGAGCCATCCGTGGCGCGATGCCCACGGGCCCCCGGTGCCCGCAGGGTTGGGCACATGTTCGTCGCATGGAGAGATCTGAGATTCGCCCGGGGCCGGTTTGCCCTGATGGGCACGGTCATCGTGCTCATCACGCTGCTGGTCGGACTGCTGTCGGGGCTGACCGCCGGGCTGGCCAGGGACAACACGTCGGCCGTCACCGGACTGTCCGCCGACCATCTGGCCTTCGCCGCGCCGCCGCCGGGCCAGTCCGCGTCCTTCACCGGATCGCAGCTGCCGCGGAGCGCCTGGCGCACCTGGGCCGCACAGCCGGGGGTGAAGAGCGCACAGCCCCTCGCCATCGGCACCGGCAACGCGGAGGCGGGCAGCCGCACGGCCGCGGTCTCCGCGTTCGCGGTGCGGCCCGGCTCGGGTCTGGCGCCCGCGGAGCCCGGGCCATCCGGAGTGGTGCTGTCCAGGGGCGCAGCGGACGACCTGGGCGCGGCGGCCGGGGACACCGTCACGCTGTCCGGCAGGAAGCTCACGGTGACCGCGGTCGCCGGGGACGACTCGTACAGTCACACCCCCGTCGCGTGGACCTCGCTCCACGCGGGGGAGCACGCCAGCGTGGTCGCTCTGACCACCACCGGCGGGGCGGACCTCGGCGCGGGAGACCGGGCGGCCGGTACGAAGACGCTCACCCTGGACGGCTCGCTGAGCGCGCTCCCCTCCTACCGTGCGGAGAACGGCTCGCTCCAGCTGATGCGCGGCTTCCTGTTCGTCATCTCGGCCATGGTGATAGGCGCGTTCTTCACGGTCTGGACCATCCAGCGCAGCGGGGACATCGCCGTGCTGAAGGCGCTGGGTGCCTCCACCCCGTATCTGCTGCGCGACGCGCTCGGCCAGGCGGTGCTGATGCTGCTGGCCGGGACACTGCTGGGCACGGCCCTTGCCGCCGGGATCGGTGCTGTCGTGCCGGGGAGCGTCCCCTTCGTGCTCGACCCGCTGACCGCGGTGCTCCCCGCCGCCGTGATCGTCGCCCTCGGCGTGCTCGGCGCCGCTCTGTCCATCCGGCGGATCACCGCCGTCGACCCGCTGACCGCTCTCGGGAGCGCACGATGACCCTGACCCTCGACGACGTGACGCTGACCTACCCCGACGGGGACGGCCGGGTGGTCGCGCTGGACGCGGTGACCCTCGATGTCCCGGCCGGTTCGCTGACGGCGGTGGTCGGACCGTCCGGCTCCGGCAAGTCCAGCCTGCTGGCTGTGGCCGCGACGCTGGTGACCCCGGAGCGGGGCCGGGTGGTTGTCGACGGGGCGGACACGGCCTCGCTGAGCCGCGCCGGAAAGGCGGCGCTCCGGCGCGAACGCATCGGCATCGTCTTCCAGCAGCCGAATCTGCTTCCCGCCCTGACGGCCGCCGAGCAGCTCCAGGTGATGGCGCATCTCTCGGGCCGGTCCGCCGCTCAAGTCCGCGAGCGTGCGGTGGATTTGCTGGACACGGTGGGCCTCGCGGACCAGGCGGGCAGGCGCCCGCACCAGCTCTCCGGCGGTCAGCGGCAGCGCGTCAACATCGCGCGTGCCCTGATGAACGAGCCGTCGGTGCTCCTGGTGGACGAGCCCACCAGCGCCCTCGACCACGAGCGCGGCGCGGGTGTGCTGGACCTGCTGGTGACGCTGACCCGGGCCCGCGGGACCGCGACGGTGCTGGTCACCCACGACCACACGCACCTGGACCGGATGGACCGGACGGTGTCGATGGCCGACGGGCGGCTCACCGTGCCGGTCGGCTGAGCCGCGGACCGATAGGCACCGGACCCGCAGGATTCCGGACCGGACCCGACCGGGTCCGGGCGTCCCGGCGTCCGAGCCGGTCCGCCGGTGTCCGTGTCCGGCCGGGCCGCCAGGTCCCCGGCCGGATCAGACCTGCTGGGTTCCCGCGCTCGCGAGCGTGGCCGAGAGCTCCTGGGCGATGCCCTGGAGGATCGGCACGATCCGCTCGGTCGCCTCCTCCGTCACCCGGCCTGCCGGACCGGAGATCGAGATCGCGGCGGCCGTGGGGGAGTTGGGCACCGGCACCGCGAGGCAGCGGACACCGATCTCCTGCTCGTTGTCGTCCACCGCGTACCCGGCCCGGCGTACGACCTCCAGCGCGTCCAGGAACCCCTCGGGTGTGGTGATCGTCTTCTCGGTCGCGGCCGGCATGCCGGTCCTCGCGAGCAGCGCGCGGACCTCGGGCGCTGAGGTGTGGGCGAGCAGCGCCTTGCCGACGCCGGTCGAGTGCGGCAGGACGCGCCGTCCCACCTCGGTGAACATCCGCATCGAGTGCTTCGACGGGACCTGTGCGACGTACACGATCTCGTCCCCGTCCAGCAGGGCCATGTTCGCCGTCTCCCCGGTCTCCTCGACCAGCCGGGCGAGATAGGGGCGGGCCCAGGTGCCGAGCAGCCGGGCCGACGACTCGCCGAGCCGGATCAGGCGCGGGCCGAGCGCGTAGCGCCGGTTGGGCTGCTGGCGTACGTAGCCGCAGGCGACCAGGGTGCGCATCAGCCGGTGGATCGTGGGCAGCGGCAGACCGCTGGCGGCCGAGAGTTCGCTCAGGCCGACCTCTCCACCGGCGTCGGCCATCCGCTCCAGCAGATCGAAGGCGCGCTCCAGGGACTGGACGCCACCGCTCGGTGCTGCGGTCTTGGCGTCGGGTGCGCTGGCGTGGGACTGCGGCACGGCGGCGGTCCTTTCGAGGCGGGCGGGGCAAGGCGCCAGCCTACCGGCCCGCGGTCCGCGGTATCCCCCTCCGCGACAGGCGAAGGGGCCGGTCAGGACCCCTTTGTCCGGATCGGGCCATCGGATGGGTACGATCCGGACGCGGAGGCGCCAGAGAGAAGCACATTCCGGTAGCCGAAATTTGGCTTTTGCTTTGTGGAATCATCCAGGCGGCCTGTCCGGTCTTGACGAGCCACGGTGCGCAGCGAACACTCCATTACTGGAACGTGAATTTCGCTATATGGAAAGAGGGGCCCGGGTGTCCACCACCGAACTGGTACTGCGCTCGACGCGAGTCATCACCCCCCAGGGGACGCGCGCCGCATCGGTCGCCGTCGCCGAGGGGAAGATCGCAGCAGTGCTGCCCTACGACGCGGAGGTGCCGGAGGGCGCCCGGCTGACGGACTTCGGGGACGACGTGCTGCTCCCCGGCCTCGTCGACACCCATGTCCATGTGAACGACCCCGGCCGCACCGAGTGGGAAGGGTTCTGGACCGCGACCAGGGCCGCCGCGGCGGGCGGGATCACCACGCTGCTCGACATGCCGCTCAACTCGCTGCCGCCGACCACGACCGCCGACAACCTGCGGACCAAGCAGGACGTGGCCCGCAGCAAGGCGCACATCGACGTCGGCTTCTGGGGCGGTGCGATCCCGTCCAACGTCAAGGACCTGCGCCCGCTGTACGACGCCGGGGTGTTCGGCTTCAAGTGCTTCCTGTCGCCCTCGGGGGTCGAGGAGTTCCCCGAGCTGGACCAGGAGGAGCTCGCCCGGTCCATGGCCGAGATCGCCGGCTTCGGCGGGCTGCTGATCGTCCACGCCGAGGACCCGCACCAGCTGGCCGACGCCCCGCAGCGCAGCGGCCCGCAGTACGCCGACTTCCTGGCCTCCCGCCCGCGCGCCGCCGAGAACGCGGCGATCGAGGGCCTCATCGCGCTCGCCCGGCGGCTGGACGCGCGGATCCACGTCCTGCACCTCTCGTCCAGCGACGCGCTGCCGCTGATCGCCGCCGCCAAGCGCGAGGGTGTCCGGGTCACCGTCGAGTCCTGCCCGCACTTCCTCACCCTGACGGCCGAGGAAGTCCCGGACGGGGCAACGGAGTTCAAGTGCTGCCCGCCGATCCGCGAGGCCGCCAACCAGGACGCGCTGTGGCAGGGGCTGGCCGACGGGACGATCGACTGCATCGTCTCCGACCACTCGCCCTGCACCACCGACCTCAAGACCCCCGACTTCGCCGATGCCTGGGGCGGTATCTCCTCCCTGCAGCTGGGGCTCCCGGCGATCTGGACGGCGGCGCGCGAGCGGGGCCACAGCCTCGACGACGTGGTCCGCTGGATGTCCTCGGCGCCTGCCGAGCTCGCCGGGCTGTCCGCCAAGGGCGCGATCGAGGCCGGCCGGGACGCCGACTTCGCGGTGCTCGCGCCCGACGACACGTTCACCGTCGACCCGGCCGAGCTGTACCACCGGAACCAGGTGACGGCGTACGCCGGGAAGACCCTGTACGGCGTCGTGCGCTCCACCTGGCTGCGGGGTGAGCGGATCGCGGAGAACGGCGTACTGGGCGAGCCGGTCGGCCGGCTGCTCGAACGCGACGCCTGAGCCCGCTGCCCGGCCACGGAGCCCGGACGCCCGTTCGTCCGGGCGTCCGGGCTCCGTGGCGTGGCCCGGCTCATGGGAGGGGGCCCCGGGCAGGGATCCCCGCGACCGTCACACCGCGTGCCGGCCGTCCACCAGCAGCCCGGCCCGTTACGTACCCGGCAGCCGCGCCCGCCGGATACGCCCTCAGTGAGGCCACCTCGTCCGCCGTCCCGAAGCCTCCCAGCGCTGTCGCCGCGCGCTGGGGTCCGGCGCAGAGAAGACATGCCGCGTCCCCGCCCCATCGTTTCGTCGGTAGTGTTCGCACGTCCCAGCAGAGCGGCGGACGGCCGTCCGTACCGGCGGGAAACGGACTGCGAGTCCGGGGCCGGGTCGGGCCCGTGGCCGCCACGGCCCGGACCGGAACCGAACGGCCGGTGCCGGCCGTTCACCTGCCGGTACGGACGGACGTACCGGCCCCGCCATCGCCCCAAGGAGAACCGGCCGTGACCCTCCAGCAAGAGATCGTCGGCAACGCCATGCAGATGGCCGTCGTCAGCCTTCAGCCCGGCCAGACCGTCTACTGCGAGGCCGGGAAGTTCCTCTTCAAGACCTCGAACGTCAGCATGGAGACGCGTCTCTCCGGACCCGGTGGTGGCGGCCAGCAGGGGCAGGGCGGTCAGCAGGGGCAGCCCGGCGGCATGGGCGGGATCCTGAGGCAGGCGATGGGCACCGCGATGCAGGTCGGCCAGCGCGCCCTGGCGGGCGAATCGCTCGCCTTCCAGTACTTCGCGGCCACCGGCGGCGAGGGCACGGTCGGTTTCGCCGGCGTGCTCCCGGGCGAGATGCGCGCCCTGGAGCTGAACGGCAACCGGGCGTGGTTCGCCGAGAAGGACGCGTTCGTGGCGGCGGAGTCCACGGTCGACTTCGGAATCGCCTGGCAGGGCGGCCGCACGGGCCGCAGCGGCGGTGAGGGCTTCATCCTGGAGAAGTTCACCGGCCGTGGCACCGTGATCATCTGTGGCGCGGGCAACTTCATCGACCTCAACCCGGCCGACTTCGGCGGCCGTATCGAGGTCGACACCGGCTGCATCGTCGCCTTCGAGGAGGGCATCGAGTACGGCGTCCAGCGGATCGGCGGTCTCAACCGCCAGGGCATGATGAACGCGGTCTTCGGCGGCGAGGGCCTTTCCCTGGCCACGCTGGAGGGCAACGGTCGTGTCATCCTCCAGTCGCTCACCATCGAAGGTCTGGCGAATGCCCTGAAGAAGGCCCAGGGCGGCGACAAGCAGGGCCCCACGGGCGGACTCTTCTCCACGAACGCGGGATAGACCGGGCGCCGGGCAGCGGACGGGCCGGGCAGCGGGGGAGTCCCGGCTGGGGCGGACCGGGCGGCAGCCGGGCGGATTCCTGACGGCGGCCGGCGGGCCCGCTGCGGTGGCTCCCAAAGTTTCCGACTCCGCGACTTTGGTCTCGACCGGCCTCCTGGACACCGCACCGGGCCCGGCCCCTGCGTAACTTTGCCGATATGACGCGTTCGGAGTACCCCTGGCTGCTGCCCTCGGCCCTCGCAGAGGCTGAGCCTGCCGCGGACCGGGTGCGGCCGCGCCGGACCCTGCGCGACTGGATCGTGGACGTCACGGCCTTCCTGGCCGCGCTGGGCATCGGCCTGCTGGCCCTGGACGCCATCAAGAACCAGGCGGGCTACTCCGACATGGAGAGCCTCGCCGACCAGGTGACGGGCGCTGTCTCCTGCTGTGCGCTGTGGGTGCGCAGGCGCTGGCCCGCGGGGCTCGCCGCGGTGCTCGTGGTGGTGAGCGCCTTCGCGCCGCTCACCGCCGGTGCCGTGCTGGTGGCGCTGTTCAGCCTGGCCGTGCACCGACCGTTCCGGCCGGTCCTCGTCCTGGGGGCGGCGGCGGTCGCGGCCGGGGGAGTGCAGGCCGCGCTGCGACCCGACCCGACCATGTCCTGGATCGCCTCGACGCTCTACGGCACGGTGCTGGTCCTGCTCGTGATGATCTGGGGCATGTTCGTGCGCTCCCGGCGCCAGCTCGTCGTGGTGCTGCGGGAACGCGCCCACCGTGCCGAGGCGGAGGCCGACCTCCGCGCCGAACAGGCTCAGCGACTGGCCCGCGAGGCCATCGCCCGGGAGATGCACGACGTACTGGCGCACCGGCTGACCCTGCTCAGCGTGCACGCCGGGGCCCTGGAATTCCGGCCCGACGCACCCGCGCCCGAGGTCGCCCGCGCCGCCGGGGTCATCCGGGACAGCGCCCACGAGGCCCTCCAGGACCTGCGCGAGATCATCGGGGTGCTCCGGACCCCCGGTGAGGGCGAGGAGAACCGGCCGCAGCCCACCCTGGTCACGCTCGAAGCCCTGGCCGCCGAGTCCCGGCAGGCCGGGATGTCGGTCACCCTGCACAACAAGGTCGCGGACCCGGCCACCGTCCCCGCCTCCACCGGCCGCACCGCCTACCGGATCGCCCAGGAAGGGCTCACCAACGCCCGGAAGCACGCCCCCGGGGCCGAGGTCACCGTCACGGTCGCGGGCAGCCCCGGGGCCGGGCTGACCGTCGAGGTACGGAATCCGCCGCCGCCCGGGGACGTGCCGAAGGTGCCGGGATCGGGCCAGGGGCTGATCGGCCTCACCGAGCGCGCCACCCTCGCGGGCGGCCGTCTGGACCACGGCGCGACGAGCGGCGGCGGTTTCCGGCTCGCCGCCTGGCTACCCTGGCCTGCGTGACCATCAGGCTCCTCGTCGTCGACGACGACCCCCTCGTTCGTGCCGGGCTCGCCCTGATGCTCGGCGGCGCCGAGGACATCGAGATCGTCGGCGAGGCGGCGGACGGCTCGGAGGTGCCCGAGCTGGTGGCCGCCGTCCACCCCGATGTGGTCCTGATGGACATCCGGATGCCGGGCGTGGACGGGCTGACGGCCACCGAACGGCTGCGGAGCGGTGCCGGTGCGCCCGAGGTCGTACTGCTCACCACCTTCCACGCCGACGAGCAGGTGCTGCGGGCGCTGCGTGCCGGGGCAGCCGGGTTCGTACTGAAGGACACCCCGCCCGCCGACATCGTCGCCGCGGTCCGCCGGGTGGCGGCCGGTGATCCGGTGCTCTCGCCCGCGGTCACCCGGCAGCTGATGACCCATGTGGCGGGCGGCGCGGCCGACGACCGCGCGGTGCGGGCCCGCCGCCGGCTGGGCCAACTCTCCGACCGTGAGCGGGAGGTGGCGCTCGCCGTCGGGCGCGGTGAGTCCAACGCGACGATCGCGGCGGCCCTGTATCTGAGCGTGCCCACGGTCAAGACCCAGGTGTCGCGGGTGCTGGCGCGGCTCGGCCTCAACAACCGTGTCCAAATCGCGCTGCTGGTCCATGACGCGGGCTTCCTCGACGGGGACGGCGACGTACGCTGAGGTGATGACGCTGATCGATCTGCGGCCGGACACCGAGGCCTTCAACGCCGATCCGTATCCGTACTACGAGAAGATGCGCGCCGCCGGACCGGTGCACCGCGTCCGCACCCAGGATGCGGACGGCGTCTGGCTGGTCGTCGGCCACGAGGAGGCGCGGGCGGCGCTCAACGATCCCAGGCTGACCAAGGACCCCCGGAAGACGCCCGGCTGGGAGGACGTGTCGGGCGGCATCTACTCCAACATGCTGGACACCGACCCGCCGCACCACACCCGGCTGCGCAAGCTGGTGGCACGGGAGTTCACCGCGCGCCGGGTGCAGGCGCTGCGCCCCCGCGTGCAGGAGATCACCGACGCCTGCCTCGACAGGATGCTGGCGGCCCCGGAGCGCACGGCCGACCTGGTGGACTCGCTCGCGTTCCCGCTGCCCATGACCGTCATCTGCGAACTCTTCGGGGTGCCCGACCTGGACCGGGCGAGCTTCCGGGTCTGGTCCAACGAGCTGATCGGGCCGACCGGCGGCGACCAGGAGAGCGCCGCGGCCCGGTCGATGAGCGCCTACCTGGTCTCGCTCATCGAGGCCAAGCGGGAGCAGCCGGGCGACGACCTGCTGAGTGCGCTGATCCGGGCCCGCGACGAGGACGGTGACCAGCTGTCTGCCCAGGAACTCGTCGGCATGGCCTTCCTGCTGCTCGTCGCGGGCCATGAGACCACCGTCAACCTGATCTCCAACGGCATACGCGCGCTGCTCGCGCACCCGGAGCAACTGGCCGCGCTGCGCGCCGACATGAGTCTGCTGGACGGTGCGGTCGAGGAGATGCTGCGTTACGACGGCCCGGTGGAGACCGCCACCTACCGGCATGCGGCGGAGCCCCTGCGGATCGGCTCCGCCGACATCGCGGCGGGTGAGCCCGTCCTGGTCTCGCTCGGCTCGGCCGACCGCGACCCGGCCCGCTTCCCGGACGCCGGCCGGTTCGACATCCGGCGCGCTCCGCAGGGGCACCTCGCCTTCGGGCACGGCATCCACTTCTGCCTCGGCGCGCCGCTCGCCAGGATGGAGGGCCGGATCGCCGTCCGTACGCTGCTGGAGCGCTGCCCCGGGCTGGCACTCGACATGGACGGCGGCGCGTACACATGGATTCCGGGACTTCTGATGCACGGGGTGCGGAAGCTGCCGGTGCGCTGGTGAGACCGGTCCCGGCATCCGGTACCGGACGAGGAGGAGAGGCGCGATGAGCGAACTCGACCTGGACCTGGCGCGCCGCACACTCGACGCGCAGCCGTTCAGCCGTCTGCTGGGGGCGCGCATCACCGGGTTCGGCGGCGGCGCGGCCGTCCTGGAGCTGGACGTCCGCGACGAACTGCTCCAGCAGAACGGCTTTCTGCACGGGGGAGTGCTGGCGTACGCGGCGGACAACGCCCTCACCTTCGCGGCCGGGACCACCCTGGGTGCTGCCGTGCTGACCGGCGGCTTCTCCATCCAGTACGTACGTCCCGGCGCGGGCCGCACCCTCGTCGCCCGCGCCGAGGTGGTGCACACCGGGCGCCGCCAGGCCACGGTCCGCTGCGACCTGGTCATGGTGCGGGACGACGGTGAGGAGGCGCTGTGCGCCGTGGCACAGGGGACCGTGCTCTCCGCCGCCGCACCACCGGCCTGACCGGACAGCACCCCTGATGACGCGTCAGTCATGATCGCGCGTGCGTCGGGCAGTCGGCCCCGCCCGGTCAGCCGGTGGGCGGCTCGTCCGTGCGGACCGGGCGGCGCTCACGCCGGGACAGCTCGCACGCCTCCGCGATGCGCAGCGCGGCCAGCGCCTCCCGGCCGTCGCACGGATTGGCCAGCTCACCCCGCGCCACCCGCAGGAAGGCGTCGAGCTCGGCCTCGTAGGCCGGCGCGAACCGTTCCAGGAAGCCGGGCCACGGCCGGTCAGCGGGGGGCGGGCCCTGCGGTTCGGCCGAGGTGAGGGGTGTCCGGTCGCCGAGCCCCACCGCGATCTGGTCCGACTCCCCGGCCAGCTCCATCCGGACGTCGTAGCCCGCGCCGTTGCACCGGGTGGCGGTCGCGGTGACCAGCGTCCCGTCGTCCAGCGTGAGCAGCGCGGCCGCCGTGTCCACGTCACCGGCCTCGCGGAACATCGCGGGCCCCGCGTCCGACCCGGTCGCGTACACCTCGGCCACCTCGCGCCCGGTCACCCAGCGCACCATGTCGAAGTCGTGCACCAGGCAGTCGCGGAACAGCCCGCCGGAGAGCGGCAGATACGCGGCGGGCGGCGGCGCGGGGTCGGAGGTGAGTGCGCGGACGGTGTGCAGCCGGCCCAGCGAACCCGACCGCACCCGCTCGCGCGCCGCCGCGTACCCGGCGTCGAAGCGGCGCATGAAGCCGAGCTGCAGCACGGTGCCCGCCGCCTCGACCTCCCGCAGCGCCGCCAGTGTGCCGGGCAGATCGATGGCGACCGGCTTCTCGCAGAAGACCGGCAGCCCGGCGCGGGCGGCCCTGCCGATCAGAGCGGCGTGCGAGGAGGTCGCCGAAGCGATGACGACCGCGTCCACGCCCCGGGCGAAGACCTCGTCGACCGAAGGGGCGGCGGTCGCGCCGGTCTGCCGGGCGACCTCGGTGGCGCGCGCCTCATCGGTGTCGGCCACCACCAGCGCGCCGACGTCCCGGTGGCCGCTGAGCACCCTCGCGTGGAAGGAACCGATACGGCCCGTCCCGATGAGTCCGATACGCATGGACCCCAACGTGGCCGCAGCTCCGTCCACTGTCAAGCCTTTGTCCTGACAACCGGACCTGGGCTACCCTCTCGGCGTGTCCAAACCCGCGGCCGACCCCGCCCTCAGCATCGAGCTCGGCGTGGACCGCAGCAGCCCGGTCCCGCTGTACTACCAGCTCGCCCAGCAGCTGGAGTCGGCCATCGAGCGGGGCAGGCTCGTCCCGGGCAGCCTGCTGGGCAACGAGATCGACCTCGCGGGGCGGCTCGGCCTGTCTCGCCCCACCGTCCGCCAGGCCATCCAGTCGCTGGTCGACAAGGGGCTGCTGGTGCGCCGCAGGGGTGTCGGCACCCAGGTGGTGCACAGCCAGGTCAGGCGCCCCCTCGAACTGAGCAGCCTCTACGACGACCTGCTCGCCGCAGGACAGCGGCCCACCACCCGGGTCCTGCGCAACGAGACCGTTCCCGCGACGGCCGAGGCCGCCGCCGCGCTCGCGGTGCCCGAGGGCAGCCAGGTCCGGTACGTCGAGCGGCTGCGGCTCGCGTACGGCGAGCCGATGGCGTACCTCCGCAACTACCTGCCCGAAGGGCTGCCCGAGCTGGACACACCGCGGCTGGAGGCCACCGGCCTGTACCGGCTGCTGCGCGCCGCGGGGATCACCCTGCACAGCGCCCGCCAGACGGTGGGCGCGCGGGCCGCGACCGCCGGGGAAGGCATACGGCTCGCGGAGCCCGAGGGGGCTCCGCTGCTGACGATGGAGCGCACCACGTACGACTCCACCGGACGGGCCGTCGAATTCGGCACGCACACCTACCGCGCCTCGCGGTACTCCTTCGAGTTCCAGCTGCTGGTACGTCAGTGACGCTCCCCGGTCGGCGCAGTTCGTAAGAATGTTCTGACAAACCATTGACGGGGCCCGGCACCCGCCGCTAGAACTCCTCTGCCGCAATCCGGCGGCCGGGAGAGAGGGCGGACCCCCTTGCGTACGACCCGTACAGCAGCAGCGCACCTCGCCGCACCCGTGGGCGGCACCCGATGATTCGCCCGCGACCAGCGGTGACCCATACTTGGGCCGCCGGTCCGCACGGGACCGGCCGCCACCGTCCGCAGCAACCGCAGCAGGCACAGGAACACCGAGAAGGGCATCACGTCGTGGCAAGGGTACGAACCTGGGTCAGCGGGGCGCTGGCGCTAGCGCTGGGGCTGTCCCTGGCGGGATGCAGCAGCACCGGCGGCAAGCGGGCCGAGGAGCGGGCGTCACGGGCCGCGGCCGTCGGCAAGGCGGCGGTGAACACCCCCCGCTGGAAGTTCGCGATGGTCACCCACTCGGGCGACGGCGACACCTTCTGGGACATCGTCCAGAAGGGCTCCCAGCAGGCCGCCGCCAAGGACAACGTGACCTTCCTCTACTCGCACAGCGAGGAGGGCCAGCAGCAGGCCCAGCTGGTGCAGACCGCGATCGACCAGAAGGTGGACGGGCTGATCGTCACCCTCGCCAAGCCCGACTCGATGAAGGCCGTCGTGCAGAAGGCCGAGAAGGCCGGCATCCCGGTGATCACCGTGAACTCCGGCTCCGAGGAGTCCAAGAAGTTCGGCGCGCTCACCCACATCGGCCAGGACGAGACGATCGCGGGCCAGGCCGTCGGCGACGAGCTCAACAAGCGCGGCCGCAAGAAGGCCCTCTGCATCCTGCACGAGCAGGGCAACGTGGGCCACGAGCAGCGGTGCGCCGGAGCCAAGAAGAACTTCCACGGCACGATGGAGAACCTGTACGTCGACGGCACCAACATGCCCGACGTCCAGTCCTCCATCGAGGCCAAGCTCCAGGCCGACCCCTCCATCGACTCCGTCGTCACCCTCGGCGCACCCTTCGCCGACGCCGCCGTCCAGGCCAAGGACACCGCGGGCAGCAAGGCCGAGATCGACACCTTCGACCTGAACGCCAAGGTCGCCTCCGCCCTGCGGAAGGGCACCCTCGGCTTCGCCGTGGACCAGCAGCCGTACCTCCAGGGGTACGAGGCGGTCGACCTGCTCTGGCTCTACAAGTACAACCGCAACGTCCTCGGCGGCGGCCGCCCGGTCCTCACCGGGCCCCAGGTCATCACCAAGCAGGACGCGGGTGCGCTGGCCGCCTACACCCAGCGGGGGACCCGATGAGCACCGCCACCCAGGTGCCCGACGAACGGCTGCTGCGGCCCTCGCTGCTGCGCCGCCTGCTCGGCCGCCCCGAGCTGGGCTCGGTCGTCGGCGCCGTCGCCGTCTTCGTCTTCTTCTCGTTCGCCGCGGACAGCTTCCTGCGGCCCTCCAGCCTCTCCACCGTGCTGTACGCGGCGTCGACCCTGGGGATCATGGCCGTACCGGTGGCGCTGCTGATGATCGGCGGCGAGTTCGACCTGTCGGCCGGGGTCCTGGTGACCAGCTCGGCGCTGATCTCCTCGATGTTCAGCTACCAGATGACCGCGAACGTCTGGGTCGGCGTCGGTGTCTCACTGCTGGTCACGCTCGCCATCGGCGTCTTCAACGGCTTCATGCTGACCCGCACCAGACTCCCCAGCTTCATCATCACGCTGGGCACCTTCCTGATGCTGACCGGGCTCAACCTCGGCTTCACCAAGCTGATCAGCGGCACCGTGTCGACGAAGTCCATCGGCAACATGGAGGGCTTCCCGTCGGCGCAGAAGGTCTTCGCCTCCCAGCTGACCATCGGCGACGTCAACCTCAAGGTCACCCTTCTGTGGTGGGCGGCGCTGATCGCCGTGGCGACCTGGGTGCTGCTGCGCACCCGCGCCGGAAACTGGATCTTCGCGGTCGGCGGCAACGACGACGCGGCCCGCGCGGTCGGCGTCCCGGTCGTCAAGACCCGGATCGGCCTCTACATGGGGGTGGCCTTCGCGGCCTGGATCTCCGGTCAGCACCTGCTCTTCAGCTACGACGTGGTGCAGTCCGGCGAGGGCGTCGGCAACGAGCTGACGTACATCATCGCGGCCGTCATCGGCGGCTGCCTGATCACCGGCGGCTACGGTTCGGCGATCGGCTCCGCGGTCGGCGCGTTCATCTTCGGCATGACCAGCAAGGGCATCGTGTACGCGGAGTGGAACCCGGACTGGTTCAAGTTCTTCCTGGGAGCGATGCTGCTCCTGGCCGCCCTGCTCAATGCCTGGGTGCGCAAGCGAGCGGAGGCGTCGCGATGACGGAGCGGACCACACCCCTGGTGGAACTCGACCGCGTCAGCAAGTTCTACGGGAACATCAAGGCCCTCGAAGAGGTCTCCCTCGTCGTGCACGCGGGCGAGATCTCCTGTGTGCTCGGTGACAACGGCGCCGGCAAGTCGACCCTGATCAAGATCATCTCCGGGCTGCACGGGCACGACGCGGGCCGCTTCCTGATCGACGGCGACGAGACGCGTCTCGGCAAGCCGCGCGAGGCGCTGGACCGCGGCATCGCCACCGTCTACCAGGACCTCGCGGTCGTCCCGCTCATGCCGGTCTGGCGGAACTTCTTCCTCGGCTCCGAGCCGACGAAGGGCGCGGGCCCCCTCAAACGCCTCGACGTCCGGCTGATGCGCGAGACGACCCGCTCCGCGCTGCTGGGCATGGGCATCGACCTGCGCGACGTCGACCAGCCCATCGGCACGCTCTCCGGCGGCGAGCGCCAGTGCGTGGCCATTGCCCGCGCCGTCCACTTCGGGGCGAAGGTGCTGGTCCTCGACGAGCCCACCGCCGCGCTCGGGGTGAAGCAGTCCGGGGTGGTGCTGAAGTACGTCGCGGCGGCCCGGGACGCCGGACTCGGCGTGGTCCTCATCACGCACAACCCGCACCACGCCTATCTGGTCGGTGACCGCTTCGTGCTGCTGAAGCGCGGCGCCATGTTCGGCAGCCACAGCAAGGACCGGATCAGCCTGGACGAGCTCACCCGGCAGATGGCGGGCGGCAGTGAGCTGGAGGAGCTCAGCCACGAGCTCCGGCGGGCGCCGCGCCCCGGCGATCCGGGCCCCGGCGGTCCCGGACCCGACAAGACGGACGGAAACCCCGCCGGGGACGCCTCCTGAGGCTACGGGTGGCATCATCTGTCCGATGAGTACGTACCGTGACTTCGCGCACCGCGGCTCCGCCCGCGCCACGGTCCTGCGGACCGTCGGGACCCGCGAGCGGCGCTCGCACCTCACGGCGCCCCGCGTCCCGACCGTCGGCATCGACATCGGCGGTACGAAGGTGATGGCGGGCGTCGTGGACGCCGACGGCGTCATCCTGGAGAAGATCAAGACCGAGACGCCGGACAAGTCCAAGAGCGCCAAGGTCGTCGAGGACACCATCGTCGAGCTGGTCCTCGATCTCTCCGACCGCCACGATGTGCACGCCGTCGGCATCGGAGCGGCCGGCTGGGTCGACGCCGACCGCTCCAGGGTCCTCTTCGCCCCCCACCTCGCCTGGCGCGACGAGCCGCTGCGCGACGCGCTCCAGGGCAGGCTGGCCGTCCCCGTCATGGTCGACAACGACGCCAACACGGCCGCCTGGGCCGAGTGGCGCTTCGGTGCCGGCCGGGGCGAGGACCATCTGGTGATGATCACGCTCGGTACCGGCATCGGCGGAGCGATCCTGGAGGACGGTCAGGTCAAGCGCGGCAAGTACGGCGTCGCGGGTGAATTCGGTCATATGCAGGTCGTCCCCGGCGGCCACCGCTGCCCCTGCGGAAACCGCGGCTGCTGGGAGCAGTACAGCTCGGGCAACGCGCTCGTCCGTGAGGCCAAGGAGATGGCCGCCGCCGACTCCCCGGTGGCGTACAGCATCATCGACCGGGTCAAGGGAAACATCCCCGACATCACCGGGCCGCTCATCACCGAACTGGCCCGCGAGGGCGACGCGATGTGCGTCGAGCTGTTCCAGGACATCGGCCAGTGGCTGGGCGTCGGCATCGCCAATCTCGCCGCCGCTCTCGACCCGTCCTGCTTCGTCATCGGCGGGGGCGTCAGCGCCGCCGACGACCTGCTCATCGGACCCGCGCGGGACGCCTTCCGGCGCCAGCTGACCGGCCGCGGCTACCGCCCCGAGGCCCGGATCGCGAAGGCGCAGCTCGGGCCCGAGGCGGGTATGGTCGGGGCGGCCGACCTCTCCAGGCTGATCGCCCGGCGGTTCCGCAGGGCGAACCGCCGCCGTGTGGAGCGCTACGAGCGGTACGCCCAGGCTGCCCGTACCACCCGCAATACTCAGGGATCCCCGTAATGACGACGTCCGTGCCCCACCAGACCTCGCCCCCCGAGGGCGGTGGGCAGTCACCGGAGGACCACCGGCACATGATCCGCCGCAGATGGCTCACCGCGGTCATCATCGTGCTTCTCATCGGTATCCCCGCCGGTTATCTGGCCATCTCCGCCGTACAGAGCCGCAACGGCGGCCGGGCCAACGAGAAGGAGGCCATGGCGACCGGCCTCACGCACCGCTGGCCGTCGAAGGTGCAGCGCCGCACCTTCGACGTCCCGATCCCGAAGAACGCGGTCGGCGTCTGGTACTACCAGACCAGCAACTGGAAGGTCAGCAGGCTGTACGTGCGGTTCACCACCAACCAGGCCGGCCTCGACGCCTTCCTCAGGAAGGCGGGCACGAGCACCGCCGCGCTCAAGGACGGCAAGATCACCGTCAGCCCGCGCAACGCGAAGATCGTCGGCTGGAAGTTCCCCGACACCCGTGACTGGGCCGGTACGACCGTCACCCGCAAGAGGCCGCAGCCCACCGTCGACATCACGGTCGACCGGACCTTCCCGCACGGCAAGAGGGTGTACCTCGTCTCGACCGACACGCCCTGACCGCCGTCCTCCGGCCGGAGCGGAGCGAGTGAGCCCGCCACGGTGAACCTCGGCCCCGACGGGCTGCCGGGTCGTCGTGCTGCGCAGTGCGGAACTCGCTGCACCACGAGGTCGACCTCACCGCGATCACCATCTGGTCCATGGAGAAGACCGGCACGCCTGGAAGGTCATCCGGATCGACCCCGAGAGGGTCACCATGCGCGAGGTCGGCATCAGCCGCCTCAGTGGCACCAGTCTCAGCGAGAGCGAACTCCTGGAGAGCCGGCAGCGCCTGGCCGGCCTCGTTGTACGGGCTCGGGCATGGGGCCGTATCGAGCCCAGCCCGCCGGGCCCGGACGACGTGGCGTGGTCAGCGCGGAGGGCATCGGCTGGGACGCCCTGGTCGCAGCGACGGAGGAGTTCCTCCCGTACGGCCTCAGAAGCCGTTGTCGTACCGATCGTGGTGTACATCGGCTCGATTGAGGCAGCCCGGTCGGGTGATCTCCGGCTTGTGCGCGTGTGAAGGCTTTCCGCGGATCCGTGGCGCGTGACTACTCGCCAACTGCCTCTTCGGGAGCGGGGGTCGGCGAGATGCCCACGAGCTTGCGAAGGAAGCGATCGACCTGGCCCTCTGACGGGGGCCAGGGCTGGCGGACGGCCCGGTGGTCCAGCTGCGCGCCCGGACCCTGCGCTCGGAGGTACCCGAATAGTGCCCAACTCCCGTGGGCAGAGCTAGACTTCAAGAGCTGACCCCAGCCGCTTGGGCCTACGGCTATCTTCCGCGAGTGCCCGGTCTCTTCAGTATGGTGGCGTTGTGACGGAGGCTTTTGACGAGGACCTGATAGTCGGCCGGTACCGGCTAGTGCGCCAGGTGGGGCAGGGAGGGATGGGAATCGTCTGGCAGGCGCTGGATGAGGTGCTCGACCGGATCGTGGCCATCAAGCAGCTCACCTCGCCCCCCGGCACGTCCATCGAAGTTCACTCCCAACAGGTCCGGCGGGCCAGACGTGAAGCGAAGATGGCCGCCCGTCTCGATCACCCAGGGATCGTGCGCGTGCACGACGTCATTGACTGGGACGGCACCCCGGCCATCGTCATGGAGTTCGTGCAGGGCCGTTCCCTTGCAGCGCGGCTGCGCGGGACACCAGCCCTGCCGGTGGCCGAGGCCGTGCAACTGGGCTTGGCGCTGCTTGATGCGCTGCGCCACGCTCATGCCGCCGGGGTGGTCCATCGGGACCTGAAACCCGACAACATCCTGCTGGCGGGGACGCGTACGGTGATCACTGACTTCGGCATAGCCCGGCCGCTCGTCGGAGCCACCACGCTGACACCGCGGGGTGCGCTCATCGGCACCCCGGCCTTCATGGCGCCCGAACAGATCGAGGGCAGGGAGGTCACTGCGGCATCCGACCTGTGGTCTCTGGGCGTCACGCTGTACACCGCAGTTGAGGGCTCCCGGCCGTTCGAGGGCGAGACGATCACCGAGCTTTGCCTGGCGATTCTCACCCGGCCAATGCCCACGCCGCGCAACGCCGGCCCGCTCACCCCGCTCCTGGAGACGCTGCTCGCCAAAGACCCCGCGGCACGAGCAACCGCCCAATCGGCCGAGCAAATGTTGGAGAGGATCGGTCGTGTCGCGGTCACGCCCTCGACGCCGGAGCTGGCTCCTGAGCCGAGCACCGGGACCGAGGTCATGGAGGAGCCCCAGCCACTGGTCGCCACTGCGGGCACCCCCACATCCCCTCGAATCGAGCCGTCCACCACCTCGGACGAGGTCGGGACGGACCACAGCCCCAGGGTGCAAGCACCGGGACCGCGGGCGGCGAAGACGAAAACGCCTGGACCGACGGGCATCCCACACAAACCGATCTCCGAACCGCGCCCCCGTGCCAAGACGGGACCGGGCGGCCTCAAACAGCCTGTTCGGCGTTCGCGTCGGCGCCTGACGGTGATCACTCTGGTGTGCGCGCTCGGCGCAGGCGCAGCAGTTGTTCCTTCCCTGCTGCACGGCTCCCCAGGGTCACGGGCCAGTGCAGGTAGCCACTCCGACACCCCAAGTGCATCTCCTTCCACCCCTCGCAACCCGACAGCCACCCCCTTCAGAACCCTCACCGGCCCCAAAGGCGCCGTGAACTGCGTGCGTTCGGTGGCGTTCTCACCGGACGGCACCACCCTCGCCGTCGGCGGCAGCAACGGCAAGGAAGGGAACAGTACATTTCTGTGGGACAGCACGACCGGTAAACACACCGCCACCCTCACCAATCCCAAGAGTGTAGAAGTGCGTTCGGTGGCGTTCTCGCCGAATGGCAGCACCCTCGCCGTGGGCGACAGCAACGGCAGTACCTACCTGTGGAACACCACCACCAGAAAGCTCACCGCCACCCTCACCCAAGAAAACTCTGTCAGCGTGAACGCCGTGGCATTCGCGCCCAACGGCAGAACCCTTGCCGTCGGCGACTTCCGCGCCATCGCCTTCCTGTGGGACATCAAGACCGGGAAGAACACTGGCGTTCTCTTCACTACCGACATGAACAGTGTGAACGCGGTGGCGTTCTCACCGAACAGCACCACCCTTGCCGTTGGTGACTTCAAGGGCCTCGTTCACCTGTTCAACCCCACCACCAACAGGGAAACAGCCAACCTCGCCGACCCTAAATCAGCCTTCGACGGAGTACGTGAGATGGCGTTCTCACCGAATGGCAGCACCCTCGCCGTGGGCGACGGCAACGGCAGTACCTACCTGTGGAACACCACCACCAGAAAGCTCACCGCCACCCTCACCGACCCCGACCGCTATCCCGTCAGTACGACCGCGGTGGCGTTCTCACCGAACGGCACCACCCTCGCCGTGGGCGACAGTAATGGCAGTACCTACCTGTGGAACACCACCACCAGAAAGCTCACCGCCACCCTTACCGACCCCGACGCCGAGGGTGCGAATTCTCTGGCGTTCTCACCGAACAGCACTACCCTCGCTGTCGGCGACAGTAACGGCAGTACCTACCTGTGGAAGGTCTCCAGGGGCGGAAAGACCTGACACACAGTGGCGGCTTCCGCACGGGACCGATTCGCCGCACTGTCCGTGCCTGTACGGGAGTTGACGGTCCGCCTGGGCCGGCGAGAGCGCGCGCTGACGAGACTGAGGATCTGCGAGAGACGGTGGCTGAGATCTCTTCTGACCTGGAACTGATCGCCGAGCCAGGCGGCACCAGCCTGCTGGGGTGCGAGGCACCGTTCACCCCGGCAAGTCTCATGTCGACCGAGCCGCCACGCCTGAACGATCTCACGCGGCAGGAGATGCACCCATTGAGGAGGTTGGTCGCTCATGGCTTGAGGGAGCGTAGGCCGATGGCCCGCCGGCCCGAGCCCAGACACGATGACGGTTCCCGGCCCGAAGGCCGGGGCATATCGCTCACACTCAGTGGACCCCTCCACTCGGATCAGGGAGCGGCAGGAGGCGAGGGCTGGTTCTGGGCCTGGAACCGGGCTTGCTTTGTCTGCTCGACGGCCTGACGGGTTGCTGTGCGTTCTTGAGACTCGATGCGCAGACGCTCGTTCCCAGCACCCAACTCGTCCTTGCGTCTCTGCGTCGTGGCTTCGATCTTCGCCTTGGCGACGGACGCTGCTGCGGTGAAGGAGGCGGCGACGGTTCCGCCGGCGAGGAGTTCATTGATCAACTCCGGCTTGGCCTGCCGCTCAAGAGCCTCATTGGCTGACTCAGCCTCAAACCTGCGCTTGAGGTCCAAAAGGAACTGGTCACCGAGCAGTTTGGAGTCGCCGAAGTCGCTGACATCGTCCGCAGCCGTGTCGCGCCGCGGGGTATGGATCAGTTCGAACCTGCCGCGAATACTCAAGACATCGTCTGTGGCTGAGCTGTGCCGACCGAGGTGTCCCTGTGCCTCACAGCTGGGATCGACTACCGGAATGAGATCGCCCAGCTCCGCACTGCCGGGTATGGCACCGCAGCAGCATGACCGAGATTCGCCGTGAGTTGACTGCGACTCAGATTTGTCATTCATGGCTTGAGGGTAGGCTTCTGGGATCCCCGATAGCGCCTCACTTCTTGAAGTGCCCTACGAAAGCGCTCACGTGGACTCGGGAGTAGCGGGCGGCGCCTGGGTCCGTAGGCGGGCTCGCTTGGTCTCCTCACGTTCGTGGAGGGCGGCTCGTTCGGTCTCCGCCTCGATCCGCCTGCGCTCGTTCCCGGCGTCCAGTTCGTTCTTCCGCCGCTGAGTCTTGTTGTCCAGGTACGGGTGTGGTGACTCGGTCGCGTGATCTTCGGCTCCGGCGCGCATGAAGGCGGGGCCTCCTGCCCAGTTGGGGATTGTCGAAGTCCGAACGACCTGTCCGGGAGCCCTTGCGTCGCGGTCTTTCGGTTCCGTGTCGGTGGAGTCCAACTTGGTCGCAAGGTCGTGTGGTTGCCCTCACCGGTTCGGGAATGCGGGCGACCACCCGGACCGCGAGCCTCGGTATCCCTCGGACATGTCGGACGTGGAGCGGTCGGCCGCGGGGGACGCGGTGCCAAGTCCATGGGCACGGACAGCAAGGCGGCGACGTATGAGTGAAGTCCTCCCCTGCCTGGTGGTGTCCGGCTGTCTGATCGCGGTGATGGGGTTCTTCGCCTGGCTGAAGCGCCTGGTGCTCCGCCGCGGACTGGCCGGGTCCGCTCTACGCGGCGCGCTGGCCTCCTACGAGGAGGCCATGCGCATCACCTCCCACGAGTCCCACATCGAGATCCGCGCCCAGACCGACCGCCAGACACCGGTCGTCTCCGACGACCCACGGTGGACCGGCCGCACCGCAGCGGGCACGAGCGCGGCCCGGACGCGGCGGTCCCGCCGCCCAGGCAGGCGCCGTCTGCGCCGATGGTTTGGCCGCCAGCCACCCGGGCGGCAACTGCGCCGACGTGCTCCTGCTCGGTGGTCACTGCAGCCGTAGGTGCACACCCCCGGGCCAGGACACCTTGCCCCTGGTGGCAGCGGCCACCCCAACCGTGCAGCTGGCGCGCTCGGCGACTCTTCTCAAACGCTGCCCAGAGTTTTGGTACCCCGTTGGTCGGGGAGAGGCTCAGTTCGCTGAAGGTCCGGCGCTTCGGGAAGACAGCAGGGGAACGCGCTTACGAGCAATGCACTCGCCTGCCTCGCCGCGCCCGTGCCCCGCGCGGAATCGAGGGCCACCCTGTGATCCGCCGTGCCAGTCCTTGAGCTGCCTTGACTCGTTGCGTGACAGGGTGTGACACGCGAGGTGCGTTCGGCGTGACTCATATCCGCCGATTCAGGACGTAGAAGGCTCCGACCATCCCCCTGGTCGGGGCCTTCGCCTTGTCTGAGATCGTGACGGCCCTAACGGTCTCAGCCGGCGGAGAAGCGCTCCGAGCGCAGGGTGCGTTCGGCGGGGCTGGTGACGGGTGGAGCGCGCGGTGGGCAGACCGCCGTCCGCCGACGGCAACATCGGCACCGGCGGTGAGGAGGCCACGATCCGGCCTGGCGTTCCGGGGACAACTGCTCGTCCTCGGCCGGAAGTTGGGAGACGAACCGGGCGAGGACGGCGGCCCGGATCGACTACAGACGGATTTCCGGATGTTCCCGAACCTGGTCCGCGGCCCGTCTTCTCAGGTAGCAAACCGGGCGTCATGCAAGTGGCCTGAGCCACCACAAGAGGAAACCGCCGAGCAGGAGGATCAGGCACACGGCGAGGTTGGTCCGCCGGTAGAGGACAAACAGCGCGACGAACTCACGGATCGTCGCACTGGGCCAGAAGTACGCGGCGGTCGGCGCGCCCATGACATGGCCCCTTACCCCTGCCCGGCGGGCGGACACGGCGGCGCGGAAGGCGTGGTAGTTGCTGGTGACGATCACGCAGCGGTAGTGCGGACGCGCCTTCTCCATGATCTCCGCGCTGAATCGGAGGTTCTCGTCGGTGCTTGTCGACCGGTCCTCGCGCTCGATCGCGGCGGCTGGGATCCCGCGCTCGACGAGGTAGTCAGCCATGGCGTGGGACTCGGGTACCTTCTCGTCGGGCCCCTGCCCGCCGGAGACGAGCAGTACGGGCCGTCGTCCCCGTGCTGCGAGCCGCGCGTAGACCTTGCGGCCCCGGTCGAGCCGGTTCGTCAGCAAGGGCGGCGGCGTCGTTCCACCCGCCAAGCCCGATCCGAGCACGACCACATAGTCGGCCTTACGGGGGATGTACAGCCGCCCGTAGACAAACGCATATCCGAGGTAGCAGAGGAACAGGAAGCCGATGTAGCCGGCCAGGGCGGCAACGGTCGCCGCCACGACCAGCAGGGTGCGCTGCTGCGTGACCGCTGCTGTGACCAGCAGGGCCAGCAGGCACAGCAGCGCTGTCCCGGAGAGCAGGGACAGCAGATTTCCCGGGCTCGCCCCCTCCTTGCGCACCATGACCACTCCGTTGGTGAGCAGGCAACAGGCGAGCGTGACGATGCCGAGTGCCAGCAGGGCCGCCAGCGCTACTGCGACGTTCTTCGCGAGAACCGGATGACCCAGGGATAGGTCGGCCAGCGATGCCCCGGTGGCGAGGACGAGCGAGAGCCCGAGCAGAACGGCGTTGCCGATCCGGCGGCGGTCTCCCAGCACCCGGGCGCAGAACAGAAGGAGGAGCAGTGCCGCCGGGACGTAGATCAGCATGTCCCACAGGGTATGCGGCGTGGTTGAAGGCCTGGCAGGGGGACTGGAGGCCGCGATCGTGCCGTGGTGAAGGCTCGGGGAAGCGGCGGAGTCCGGTGGCGCGCCCGGCGCCGCCGGGATGTGGCGTCCTCTCAGGCGGTCGCGGCAACCGGGGGCCGCTCGGGCAGGATGACGAGGAACGAGTCGCACTCCAGGTCCATGACCACCTGGACGGGAATCCCTTCGCCACGTCGCTCGGCCGCACAGGCTTCCGCGGGCCATATGCCACGCGGAGCTCCCGCCGGTGGCTTTATCGGCCTGTATGGGGCGTCGTGGCGACTGCCGGGATCTTCCCGCCACCGGAGACCTGGCCGTCCTCGACGACCCCGTCCCCACGGCCTTCGCCCTGCCCGGAATCCCGGGCAGGATCGTGGTGTCATCCGGCATGCTGCAAGCACTCGCCCCTGATGAACGGCGAGCCCTGCTGGCCCACGAGCGCGCTCACCTCCAGCGCCGTCACCACCTGTTCCTGCTCGTTCTCCAGCTCGCGTCAGCGGTCAATCCACTCCTGCATCCCCTCGCCCGGGCGGGCGCGTTCGCACCGGAACGCTGGGCCGACGAAGAAGCCGGCAGCGTCGTAGCCGACCGCAGCCTCGTGGCCCGCGCCGTCGCACGGGCAGCGCTCGCCACCAAGCGCGCCGCGCAACCAGCACTCGCGGCCACCGACGGCCCGGTGCCCCAGCGCGTACGAGCTCTTCTCGCAGCGCCCACACCCTTCCGCCGCGGCCTGGCCATGGTGTTCCCGGTCTTGATGATGGTGTGCTGTGTCAGTCTTGCCCTGGCCGCCCAGGAAATGGATCAATTGTTTGACGGCGCTACGTCCTCCCACAGCACGACGCAGGCCCGCTGAACAGCCCCTTCCCAGCCCGCCTCCGTGGTGTCATGTGGGGAGCGTGAGGCGGAAGGTGGTTCGTCCGGGGCGGCTGGCAAGCGCGACGGTTCCGTCGTGGGCGGTGATGACGGCATGGACGATGGCGAGGCCGAGCCCGGTGCTGCCCGTGCTGCGGGACCGGGCGTGGTCGGCGCGGACGAAGCGGCCGAAGACCTCGGACTGAAGCTCTTCGGGGATGCCCGGACCGTTGTCGCTGACGCTGAGGGAGACGTCGGCCGGCCCGGTGGTGAGCAGCGTGATGGTCACTTCGGTGCCAGGCGGGGTGTGGGTGCGGGCGTTGGCGAGGAGGTTGCCGATGGCCTGTTGAAGCCGGTGGGCATCGCCGGTGACGGTGACCGGCTCCTCGGGAAGGTCGAGGACCCAGTGGTGCCCGGGGCCGGCGGCGCGTGCGTCGTCGGTCGCGTCAAGGATCAGCAGGGTCAGGTCGACCGGCTCGTGTTCGAGGGGACGTCCGGCGTCGAGGCGAGCGAGGAGGAGCAGGTCGTCCACGAGGCGTGTCATGCGCTGTGACTCGGCGTCGATGCGCTCCAGCGCGTGGTGGACCTCGCCGGGAACGGTCCCCGGGTGGCGCAGGGCTGATTCTGCGTGGCCGCGGATGTTGGCGACAGGCGTGCGCAGTTCGTGGCTGGCGTCGGCGGCGAAGTGCCGGAGCCGTTCCTCGCTGGCCTGACGGCGGGTGAGGGCATCCTCGACGTGGCCGAGCATGTGGTTGAGGGCAGTACCGACCTGGCCGATCTCGGTGCGGGGGTCGGTGTCCGGAAGCGGCCCCGGCATGGCGATCTCACCGCTGGCGAGCGGCAGTCCTGCCACCTCGGCCGCCCGGGCGGCCACCCGCTGGAGGGGCCGGAGCGAGACCCGCACCCACACGGCTCCGGCGATGCCGGTGACCACGAGGGCGGCCCCGAAGAGCGCGGCTTCGACCGCTTCGAGGCGGTGCACTGTCTCCTCGACCGGGTGCAGGGGCAGGCCGGTGATCAGGATGTCCTGGTCGTCGCCGTGGACCGCGGTGACGCGGTAGGCCCCGAACATGGAGAGGCGGATGCTGCGTCCGTGGCCGTCGGCGGGGACCGCTGCCAGGATGCGGCGATCCCCGGCGGTGAGGTGGAGATGCCGGTCGGTGGCGTCGTCGACGACGGCGGCCTGGGTGACCTTGCCGTTCAGGAGGCGTGCGCCGAGGGTCGACTCGGCCTGACCCCTGGTGTCGGCCCGGTTGTCGGCATCGGGCTTGGCCTCGTGTTCCAGGCTGGCGGCGAACCTGCCGCCGGACGCGGACAGCTGATCGTCGAGGCGTCCCATCAGGAAGCCTCGCAGGGCGAGGGCCGTGGTGATGCCGACGCCGAGGCAGGCGAGAGCGAGCAGCGTGACGAGGCCCGCGGTGAGCTGACCGCGCAGGGTGCGAGGTGGCGGGCGCCTCACGGGGCCTCCGCCTTGAGGACGTAGCCGACGCCGCGCACGGTGTGGATCATCGGGGTGCGTCCGGCGTCGACCTTCTTGCGCAGGTAGCTGATGTAGAGCTCGACGATGTGGGCGCGTCCGCCGAAGTCGTACGCCCAGACCCGGTCGAGGATCTGGTCCTTGGACAGCACCCGGCGCGGGTTGCGCATCAGGAACCGGAGCAGCTCGAACTCGGTCCGGGACAGATCGATGGTGATCCCGCCGCGCCTGACCTCCCTGGCCTCCTCGTCCATGGTCAGGTCGCCCACGGTCAGCGTGTTCGTACCCGGTTCCGCCGTCATGCCGGCCCGCCGGAGCAGCCCGCGCAGCCGGGCCAGTACTTCCTCCAGGCTGTAGGGCTTGGTGACGTAGTCGTCGCCGCCCGCGGTGATGCCGGCGATACGGTCCTCGACCGCATCGCGGGCGGTCAGGAACAGCACACACACGCTGGGCGCCTCACGTCTCAGGGCGCGCAGGATCTGCAGGCCGTCGAGGTCGGGCAGCATCCAGTCCAGGACCACCGCGTCGGGACGGAAGTCACGGGCGGTCGCGAGCGCGGTCGTGCCGTCGGCTGCGGTGCGGACCTGCCAGCCCTCGCTGCTCAGGACCCCGGCCAGGACATCGGTGACATCCGGTTCGTCGTCCACGACGAGGACCCGCACGGGGTCTCCGTCCGGCCGGTGCAGAAGTGTGGTGGTACGCGGCTTGTCCATGGTCCTTTCAGCATGACCCGGCGCAGGCCGCCGTTACGCGCGTCACGTCTCTGAGTTTCCTCTGAATCGGCGCTGAGAACGGCACACGGGGCGGTTTCACGGGGCGGTTTCAGAAGGTTCACAGAGGTTGGGCTGTGAGGCTGGCTGCCCATCGCCGGAAAGCACCTTGTCCGGAGGAGCACATGCCCACCACACTCGCCACCACCACGGACACCGGCCGCGGGCTGCGTCACCGCCGCCCGCGCCGCAGCGCCGTGCCGTTCCTGGCGCCGCTGGTGATCTGGACCGGAGCGGCCGGGGTCCTCGCCCTGTGGTGGAGCGACACGACCTCGGTCGTCGGCCTCGCGGGCTGGCTCACCGGGGCAGGGCGCATCACGGGGCTCCTGGCCGGCTACGCCTGTGCGGTCCTGCTGGCCCTGATGGCCCGCATCCCCCTCCTGGACCACACCATCGGCACCGACCGCCTCGCCCGCTGGCACGCCTTGGGCGGCCGCTGGACCATCTCCCTGATCCTCGCCCACGTCCTGCTGATCATCTGGGGCTACTCCCTGACGTCCCATACGAACGTGGTCAGCCAGACCTCGACGCTCGTCCTGCACTATCCCGATCTCCTCAAGGGCACGATCGGCTTCCTGCTGTTCCTGGCCACCGGAATCCTCTCGGCCCGCGCGGCCCGCCGCAGGATGAGCTACGAGACCTGGCACTACCTGCACTTCGCCACCTATCTGGCGATCTTCCTCTCGTTCGGCCACCAGCTCTCCAACGGCGCCGACTTCGTCGGGAACCGCCCCGCCCAGATCGCCTGGTACACGCTGTTCATCGGCGTCGCCGCACTGCTCGCCCGGTACCGGTTCGCCGTCCCCATACGGCGCGGAGTACGCCACCGCCTGCGGGTGGCCTGGGTCCACCCCGAGGCCCCTGGCGTGGTCTCCGTACACCTCACCGGCGCGCACCTCGACGAGCTGCGGGCCGAGCCGGGACAGTTCCTGCGCTGGCGCTTCCTGACCCGCGGACTGTGGTGGACCGCCAACCCGTACTCCCTCTCCGCCCCCGCACGCCCCCACCACCTGCGCATCACGGTGAAGACCGTGGGCAGCCACAGCGCGGCCCTCGCCCATCTCGCACCCGGCACCCGGGTATGGGCGGAGGGACCGTACGGCGGCTTCACCGCGGACCGCCGCACCGCTGCCAAGGTGCTGCTCCTGGCTGGCGGCGTCGGCATCACTCCCCTGCGCGCACTCTTCGAGACGCTGCCGGGGCACGTCACCCTCATCTACCGGGCCCGCCGCGCCGACGACCTCGCCCTGCGTGCGGAGATCGACGCGATAGCCGCCCGCCGGCAGGCCACCGTGCACTACGTCGTCGACGAACCAGCCGGATACTCCTCACCGCTCACCGCCCGGGGCCTGAGCGAGCTGGTGCCGGATCTCGCCGAGCACGACGTCTACCTGTGCGGTCCGACCGGCATGACGCGGGCCGCCGTCCACGCCCTGCGGGAAGCCGGCGTACCGGCGCGGCGCATCCACCACGAGTCGTTCGCGTTCTGAGGATCCGAGGAGAAGCCATGCGCCGAGCCGTCATCGTCACCACAGGGATCAGCGCCGTGATCGTCGCGCTGCTCGCCCTCAAACCCCACCACCTCCCCGCCGTCGCCGGTCTGGCCCCGCGTTCCCCCACGACACCGCACACCCCCACGGGTTCCTCACCCGGGGCGTCCACGGGCACCGGGACATTCACCGGCAAGCCCATCGACACCCAGTACGGAACCGTGCAGGTCGCCGCCACCCTCGTCAAGGGCCAGCTCACCGCCGTCAAGGTGCTCCAGGCGCCGGACCAGAACGGGCGTGACCAGCAGATCGCCTCCTACGCGCTGCCCCGCCTCACCCAGGAAGCGATCGGCGCGAAGAGCGCGCACATCGACGCCGTCTCCGGAGCCAGCTACACCAGCCAGGGCTACATCCAGTCCCTGCAGAGCGCCCTGGACCAGGCCCATGCCTGACACCGCACAGGGGCTCCGGCACATCGAGCACGTGATGGGCACTGTCTTCTCCTTCGACATCCGCGACAGCCCCACGACCGCCATCCGCCGGGCCCTCACCGAGGCGGTGCGGCAACTCCACGATGTCGACGCCGTGTTCTCCACCTACCGTCCCGACAGCCACATCAGCCGGCTCGACCGAGGCAGCATCCGGCTGGCCGACTGCCCGCCCGAGGTCCACGAAGTGCTGTCCCTCTGCGCACAAGCCGCCCATATCACCGACGGCTGGTTCAGCATCGTCCCCGCCGGATCCCTCGACCCCTCCGGACTCGTCAAGGGCTGGGCCACCGAGGCGGCATCCCAACTCCTCCACGAAGCGGGCGCACATCACACATACGTCAACGGCGGCGGCGACCTCCAACTCCGCGGCCGGGCAACTCCCAGCACACCGTGGAGGATCGGCATCGCCCACCCGCTGCACCCCGGCGAACTGGCCACCGTCATCACCGTCGACCACGACCTCGCCATCGCCACCTCGGGCACTGCCGAACGCGGTGCCCACATCCTCGACCCGCACCACGGCACGCCGGCCACCACGTTCGCTTCCCTCACCGTGGTCGGCCCCCGACTGACCATGACCGACGCCTACGCCACCGCGGCGTGCGCCAGAGGCCGGGACGCTCGGGACTGGCTGGAAGCGCTCGACGGCTACGAGGGACTCGCCGTCCTGCCTGACGGCCGGACCTGGCAGACGACGGGGTTCAGCCGATATGGGGCATGAGACGCGACGCGGTCCCGTTCCCTGCCGCAGCGCGCGGGCGCCCCCTCGCGGCGGCGGAGGCATCCCACACAGCCTCCTCACCGAACCAGCTCATGTCCGCCCAGCGTTGAACACCAACTCCGAAGGAACCTCCCTGTGGGACCCGACCTGATCAACGGCATCCCCGCGCACGTCCTGCTCGTGCACGCCGTGGTCGTCCTCGTACCCTTGACAGCTCTTTCGCTCGTCCTCTGCGCCATCTGGCCCTCGGTCATGCGCCGCTTCGGTCTCGCCCTCCCGGCACTTGCCCTGGTCTCACTCATCAGCGTGCCGCTCACCACACACGCCGGCGAGTGGCTGGAGCGGCACGTGGACAGCAACGCCCTGGTCCGCAAACACACCGATCTCGGCGATGAACTGCTCCCCTCGGCCATCGCGCTGTTCCTCGCGGCCGCTGCGGTGTGGTGGGCCTACCGCCGGGCCACCCACCGCACCCCCGGCGCGGTGGAATCCACCAGCGGTACTGTGGCGACACCTCTGCGTGTCACGGCCGCGTTGCTGTCCCTGGCCATCGGAGTGGGCGCCGGCGTGCAGGTCTACCGAATCGGCGACTCCGGGGCCAAAGCCGCCTGGCACGACGGCTACTCCACCACCGCACACCCCGACCACGGCTGACACGCACCCGCTGCCACCCCCAGCCCAGGGACCGAGTGTATTGACGAGCGCATGGCATCCATCCTTCGGCCGGCGGCGCCCCGGCCGGCCTGCGCCTGCTGCACAACGAGACGACATCGAGCGGAATTGCGGTGCACGTCTACGAGTCGACGGGCCTTCCGAAGTACGGGACGTACGGGGCCGACGCGTAGCCGCCGGACCGGACTGATCGAAACGGGTCGCCGGACCTAAAATCTCCCCCGAGCATCCGCTGACCCCTTGGAATTGATTCATCTAGCCACGTGCGATGTCCGCGTTCTGCATGAGGGCGCGAAATCCGGTCAACAATGCGGTGAGGTCGACTTCGACTCGTCGTCGCTGCTGACCTCAGGCGTGCGGAACGACCAGTAGGAAGGCCTCAGCGTCCCGGGAGCGGTACAGCAGGCGTCGATGCCGACCAGGCTGATGTTGAGGTGCACCGAGCCGATCATGAAAGTGGCCAACGACGACGCGGCGGCGGACGCGAGCCGGGGGCTGAGGCCGACTCCGATGAAGAGTCTGAGGGGGCCCTGCACCCCAGCCAGCGAGGTGGGCCCGAGCCGCCCGGTCCCGCGAAGGAGCGAGGCCACGCCACATGCAGCCTCATCTGCTGGGGACGATTCAAGAAGGCCCGCTCGTGAACGTGGTACGAGCTCTTGTAGGGGTCGTGGGGGATGGCACGTTGTCAGTTGGGGGCATCCACCAACGTGGCACTTCGCGCCCGGCCGGGCAGCAAGCACCACGTCCTCGTCGATGGCCAGGGCATCCCGCTCGCGGTGTCGCTGACCGGCGGAAACCGGAACGACGTCACCCAGCTCATGCCTCTCCTGGTGAAGATCCCGTCGGTTCCAGGACTCGTGGGACGACCGCGCCGGCGGCCCGGCATACTTCTCGGCGACCGCGGCTACGACCACGACATGTACCGCCGACTCGTCTGGGCGCAGGGCATCAAACCCGTCATCGCCCGCCGTGGCGTGGCCCACGGATCCGGCCTCGGTGTGCACCGCTGGGTCGTCGAGCGGACCATCGCCTGGCTGCACGGCTTCCGACACCTCCGTATCCTCTGGGAGCGACGAGACGACATCCACGAAGCATTCCTCAGCCTCGCCACCTGCCTCATCACACACCGCCACGTCCAACGCCTTTGTCAGGACCTCTGAGGGCGGGAGGGGGACTGCCGATCATGGCCTCGGTCAGGGTGAGGTTGCAGCCCCACGGCTCGCGGGACGGCTGCGCGTCGATGTCGTCACGCCGTGGAGGCCCGCCGGGCTCAGGTGTGGCTTCATGGCGTGAGGGCGGGGGGAATGTCAGCCGGTGGCTGCGTTGTACTCGGGCTCTCCGCTTTCGAGTACGCGGAGCAGGGGGGCGGTGACTACGCGCGTCCCACGGCCGACCTGGAGCACACGGCACGGGAACTGGCCGCGGCGGACGAGGTCATACCCCTTTGCGCGGGAGAATCCGAAGGCTTTGGAAGCCTCGGCCACAGTGCTGGTGCCACCCCAGGTGGCACGGATGCGTATGGGGCTGTACACAGCACTCTCGGCATGTGCATCGGCGACTACTTGGCTCACGCGGCGGCTCCCGGGGTAATGACGCGTTCTGACGTGGTGAACGGTCGGTCTCTTCGGACACATACGGCTCTCCACTCGACGAGGCATCAAGGTGACTGCTCAAGTCGGCGACGAGGTAACTATCGTGCCCGCGAATGCCGGTTTGGCTAACCGGCATTCCCGGGCTATGTTGCCCAGCTCTCCGTGCGACGTCGTACCGATTCCGAAGCGGCTCCTGGTGGGTATGGCGCACTTCGTCTGCGGTGTTGGAGGTCCACTTCCGTGACTGGCGCGACGTCCCACCACGACGTGAGTCAAACAAAGCTTCAGGTCGTACGGCCCCAATATGCCGGAGTGGGAGTTCCACCCTGCCCGCACTGGAGAAGACCCGGCCTATGCTCGGAGCCCGTGGCGTCTCGGGGTTTTCTCCAGACCTGAGCTTGATTCCAGGCCGCCGAGTTGCCGTTCCAGCATGAAGGCTTCACGACACGCCCGGGGCAGCCGCACTGTCATCAGTATGAGCACTTACGACGTAGTCATCATTGGTGGAGGCCCGGCGGGCCTGGCGGCGGCAGTGACATTGGGCCGTGCCCGGCGCGACGTCCTGGTCATCGACGCAGGCACACCCCGAAATGCCCCCGCCACCCAGGTACACAGCTATCTCGGACGTGAAGGGGTCAACCCGCGCGAGCTGCTGGCCATCGGCCGCTCCGAGGTCGAGCAGTACGGCGGCACGATCCGCGACGCCACCGTGATCGGCGTGGAACGTGTCAGCGAGACCGGCCTGCGGGTCACCCTCGCGGACGAGACCACCGTCGACGCCAGGAGGGTGCTGGTGGCCACCGGTGTCGCCGACGAGCTGCCTGGCATTCCCGGGCTGGCCGCCCGCTGGGGCGTGGACGTGCTGCACTGCGCCTACTGCCACGGCTATGAGGTCCGCGACAAGGAGATTGGTCTGATCGCCAGCGGTGCCGCCTCCCTGCACCAGGCACAGCTGTGGCGCCAGTGGAGCGAGAAGGTCACTCTGTTCACCAATGAGTCCGTGGAACTTACCGCGGAGCAGCGGACCGAACTCGCGGCGCGCCAAATCGCCGTGGTGCCCGGCAAGGTCACCGGTATCGAGGTCACCGGCGACGCGCTCAGCGGCGTCCGGGTCGGTGACAGCGTGATCACGGTCCAGGCAGCCGTGGTCTTCCCTGTCTCGGTGGCCAAGGTCGACTCCTTGCTCGAAGGTCTGGGCCTGAAAGCCGAGGAGAAGGACATGGACGGCCAGGTCATCGGTGCGACCCTGCCCGCCGACCCCCAGATCGGCGCGACAGCTGTCCCCGGCGTGTGGGCGGCAGGAAACGTGCGAGGCCATCGAGCCCAGGTCATCGACGCCGCCGCGCAGGGCGGGCTGACCGGGGCCATGATGAACATCGACCTGGTCAGCGAGGACGTGCGACACGCCGTCACGACACATTCCGCCGCGCGCTGATAACTGATCGTTTCAGAATGAGATTCTGAGCCGTCTCAAACAGATGCCGCTGCCGCCAAGTTGGAGTAGTCCGACGTGGAGGTCGGCGCGTATCTCGTAGTGGATGCGCAGTTGTTTGAACTGGTGGAGCCAGGCGAAGGTCGGCTCGACGACCCACCTGGTTTTGCCCAGTCCCGAGCCGTGCGGGGTGCCGCGGCGGGCGATCTTGGGGGTGATCCCGCGTGCGCGGACGAGACGCCGGTACGCGGATGCTCAGTGGCGCAGGGGCTGTGGGCCAATGAGAGACATGGTTCATGAGCCCCGCCGTACCCAAGGTCATGCCCAGGACGTACCATTTTCCGGCGTGACCGACACGGATGCGCCCCGGACCAACCGTTACCTGCTCATCGGGGCCTGGATCTTCGCGATCCCTACGATCGGCGCCCTCCTGCTGGCGCTCGGCCTGAGCCTCTTCCCGCCGTCCTTCGACAACAACGGGAACTTGCCAGAGCCGATATCGTGCGGCGCGCCCGCGCTGTTCGACCGGCAGGCTTTCAAGAAGCGTAATTACGGCTCCGAACTCGGCACGTCCGGTTGCACCGCTGTGGTCGCCGCCCGAAAGTCCATGGCCTTCGGCGCTCTGACCGTGGCCGCCCCTCTCGCTCTGCTCGCCCTGGCCCTCCACCTGCACCGCCGCACGGCCCGTGCCCGCTAGCGGACGACCAGGCTCACCTCGAAGGAGTACCGCTCTGCCAGGTAGGGGAGTATGCGGTACTCCAGTGTCCGACCGCCGACGACGAGCGCCACGGTTGAGGCCGGACCTAACGGCTTGCAGATGATCAACACGTCGTCTTGATCAAGCTGCTGGGGTCACTGCTCAGGGCTCGGACCCGGGCCTGGAGGGCTGTGAGGGCAGAGGGCGGAGTGGTTGCCGGCGGGATGACGATGCTGTGCGCCTTCAGTAGCGTCCTGATCTTCAGCAGGGTGCGGTGCATGGCGGTCCGACTGCTGTCGAACAGCACGGCGAGGGGTTCCGCGGCCAGGGCGACCCGCAGGTGAAGGATGGCTGCCAGGACCTGGTCGGGGAAGTCCAGCCGGGGCGGGCGGCCGCGCTTGACGTTGCCGTGGAGGGCCAAAGTGCCGGTGAGATCGCTCAGTTGCTGCCGGGACATGCCGGTCAGGGCGGGGTCAGACAGAAGAGCGTGGTCCCACTCCGGGGCCGGTTTCTGCGGAGCCCGCGGTGCCGGGATGGCTGGGCAGGGCCGGGGGTGCAGGGCATAGTTCCAGTCGCCGTGGAAGGCGTGTCGGGTCAGTGGCAGGGACGCCGTCTCCGCGTCGCCGATCTTCACTCCGGTGGAGTAGACGTTGGTGTCCAGCTCGGCCATGACACGCAGTCCGGTGCGGGTGGTGGTCGCGGCGATGGACTGGACAATGACTTCATGGCTGGTCAGCGGGCGGCCGTGCCAGTTCATGGTGATGTGCGAGAAGAGCCGGTGCTCGATCTTGTTCCACTTCGATGTGCCTGGCGGCAGATGACACACGGTGAGCGTCAGTCCCGTTTCGGCCGCGAGCCGGGCAAGTTCGAGCTTCCAGGCCCGGGTGCGGTAGCCGTTCGAGCCGCCCGCGTCGGCGAATGAGCAGACGCGTCGCCTGCGGGTAGGCGACCCGACCCTGGCCGCACCACCAGCGGCGGATCGATTCCACCGCGAAGGCGGCGGTGTCGTGATCGGTGCCCACGTTGACCCAGCCGGTGTTCGCCGCGAGGTCGTAGATCCCGTACGGGACGGCCTTTCCCAGCTGGGGGTCGGCGAAGTGATGGACGTTCACCGGCGCCGGATCAGCGGCAGGCCGCCACTGGCGGCCGTTGTTCTTGAACTCGCCGGCGAGCTCTTTCTTCTTGGTGTCCACGCTGATCACCGTCTGGCCGTCCCGGTGATCACGGGCCTGCTCGTTGAGATGGCGGAACTGCGCATCCCGGTCGGGATGTTGGCTTCCCTCGATGGTCTTGGCGTTGGCCTGCAGACTGAAGCCTTCCTCCCGCAGCAGGTCCGCGACGGTGTCCGCACTGACTTTGTGTCCCGTCCGGGCGAGCTCCCGCGCCAGCGTGCGGGTCGACTTCACCGTCCACCGCAGCGGCGACATCGGATCGCCCCCGCTCGTCCGGCTCGACAAGCGCCAGGAGAGCCGGCCGCAGCCCCGGATCGAGATCTGCGACCCTCTTGCGGCCTCCGCCCGGCCGTCGCACCCGCCCCAGGGGCTCCTCGCCGGCCTCCAGCTCGCATACGCCCTTGCGGACCGTGGTCTCACTCACCGAGGCCGCCCGCGCGACAGCCCGAACACCACCGTGTCCCAGAACACGGGCCTCTGCGGCCATCAGCAGCCGTCGTCGCCGCTCATCCAGATGTGGGAACAACACCCCAAATATCATCGCGAGTTGGGCAGAGATCTCATCCGGGATGCGCATACCACATCAACGAGCTACGGGGCAGCAGGCAACACCTTGATGATCTGCAAGCCCTTAGCTTGGTCTTTAACCTGTGCGGCGTGGGCGAGGGGTCGTTGACTTCTTCGTCCGTTGTTTCGCGGGGCCTGGTTTGCCGACTGTGTGCACGTCATAGCGTGTGGTGGGTTGGTTGTTCCTGCGGCCGGGTGGTCGTCCTGGGCCTGGCCGCGAGGATTTCGGTGCTCTGGCCGGGCAGGCGGCCTTCGGGCGGAGGTTCCGGAAGTTTCGGCGGACGCGTGCTGGGGTGAGTCTGTCGGGTGGGGTCGGTTTCTCCCACGGCCTGCGGAGGTCGGCTGCCAGAGGACGGGCGATTCGGAGCTGGGTGAAAACCGCGAGGATCAGCCAGGTTCACCGGTCTGAGGCTTCGGGGGTGCGGATCTTCGGGCAGGTCCAGCCGAGCGTCTGCTTGAACAGGCGGAAGGTGTACTCGATGTCGAAGCGCCGCAGGAGTGCCTGCCAGAGCAGGTCGACATCGGATTCGGTGGCGCCGGTGCCGGACCACCACAGCCAGACCGGCTTCAGTGTGGCTCCGCTGGGCAGGTGCTCGACGTGAAGACGGATCACGGTGCCCTCGATGACCGGCAGTGCACCCAGCTGGGCCGTCCAGGCCGAACGATGGGTCAGTCTCGGGTGCAGGCGGTCCCAGGCCCGCGCGGTGGCGGTGCCGTAAAGGCGGGTCGCCGTCACCGTCTGGACGTCGGGAGTGTTGCAGGTGGCCGGGTCACCGAAGACGAACTCGCCGCCGTGGCGGGGTGGCCGCCCTCGGCCACCGGGCTCGCGGCAGGGGACCGCACGTCGCAGCACGCGGTCCGAACGCATCCGGCCCAGCACCCGCACCGGGAGATCTTTCAGAAGGATCGCCAGGCGGGGAACGTCGTAGCCGGCATCCACCACGATTAGGATCGACGGATCGCTGTCCGTCCACTGACCGACCGCGACCAGTCGCTCGACCAACTCGCGCATCTGCCGGGCCGTGACAGTGGCTGCGTCATCGCCAGGCGCCAGTCGTAGTGCGTCCAGCGGTGCGGGCCAGGAACTGCGGCCCGTCTCCAGCGCGCAGTCACCGAGCAGGGCCAGCCGGGAACGGGAATGTGCTGGTCCTTGCCCCGCCCATAGGTATGGCACAGGATCCGCTGCGGTGAGGTGTGAGCGCTGGGCCGCAGCCAGCAGGTCAGGTCGGCGGCCAGGACCAGCCGCCCGTCCGCCGCCCGCGGCAAAGGCACCCCGGCCAGAGCCCGTCGCAGCCGGGCCACATCGACCCGGCCTGCGGACAGGGCATCGTAGAGCCCACCGTGCCCGCGACGGTGTTCACCGACCAGCGACAGTTCCACCAGCGACCGGACCGGCCCGTCCGCGCACAACACCGCGTCCGCGAGTTCGAACAGCGCGTCCGCACGCCTGGTCAGACAGGAAGACGGGCCGAGCCGGCTGTGGGAGGCATCGACTTACCCGGCAGCTCGACCTCGCGCCGAGCACCCACGCGCAGAGCCTCGGACTTCCCCAGTGTGTGCCGGCCGGGTGCCAGAGGTGCACCGTGCCTGGAGGAACCGGCTTGTGTCTCAGGCGATGAGTGCTACGGCGGCGGCGTTAGTGAGGACTGGTTCATGACCCAGGTCCCTGGCGGCTACCAGCTCAGAGACAACTTCACGAAGAAGTGCCTGGGCGTGGACACCGAGCACATTATGGCCAGGACGTACCGGTCAAGCTGCGCACCTTCACCTACAAGCCCAACAAGCTGCAGATCTGGCTGATCGGCTGATTGGGCGGCTCTCCGTAGGGCTGCCCTCGCCACACCGCCGCGTGACGCCAGCGCCCATCAGAGACGAGTCCCACATCAGCCTCGCTGTCACCCGTATAGAGCGGCGTCAGCGAGGCTGGCCCAGTTCATCGCTGTTGTAGCCGATCAGGCCCGTGGGGCATCCCTCGCCGGCTACCGACGCCCGGGAAACCAGAAGCGCACGGGCCCGGGTCCTGAGGCAGAATTCAACAGGTTTATCAAGCCCCTTGAAGCCGAGACGGGCGACGATGTCCTCGGGAAGGCCGAGGGTCCGCAGGGCCTTGTAGGCATCGGCGAAGCCAATGCCGGTCCTGGCGGCGGCGTCTGCCGCCTTGACGGCGTCGGCGATCTGCTCGAAGCCAGGACGAGGTATCTACGGTGCGCGGGAAGGCCGGTTTGGCTAACCGGCGCTCTCGGGCTTTGTTGCCCAGCTCTCAGATGAAACGGCCCTTGCGCCGAGGCCGCCGTCGCTTGCTAGCGGGGCCTGTGACGGACGCTGGTCCAAGCTCAGGGACTCCGGCGCTGTAATCCGATGGCATCGGCGAGTATTTGCCCCGTCCCTGCTACCAGGACACAAACGGTTTGGTGACGCCATCTTCGAAGATCAGCGGGTCGTTGGGGCTCCGGCGGCGAGCAGGAAGTTCTTTCATGCCTTTAGAACTCGTAACACGATCTTGCTGAAGTGTGCGGGTGGGGCGTCGCCGGTGAGACGATTTGGCCGTTCTGAGGGTGTGGGTACTCGACCCTGGACGACGAACTCTGGGTGCTGATCGAACCGTTGCGCCTTGCCTGCGGCTTGGACGGGCAGCTACCTCAAGTGCACCTTCGAAGCGAGCACTTCACCTCCCGCGTCATCCCAACCGTGGTACCACAGAAGGGGATTGTCAGGTCGACTGTCGAACGGGGTGATGTGGTGGCTGTGGGCTATCTGGTGACCGTGGTGTTGGCCGTACTGATCGTGGTGTTCTGTCTGGCTCGCATACGCGGGCCGAAACCGCTCTTCTACTTCAGCTACCGGCTCGGCCTGGTCTTCAACGAGATCCCGCACCTCGCTCTCTACGCGTTGGTGGCCTCTACGGCACTGGCCTTCTCCGAGGGCGACATCACCACGACCTCCGACCGGGTGAACGTCGGGGTGGCAGGGGCCGCGGCTGCCGGGTTTGTGGTGGTCACCCTGCGCGGAATGCGGGCGGCGTCCGTGGTGCGTGTCGCCTTGGACGACGCGCTCGGCGTCGGGACGGGGACGCGCCGCCGGCCGCCGCTGGCACGCATTCTGCTCAGGCCCGTCCTTCGCCGCCGCCCTGACGTCAAGAGGGTGGGCAACCTCAGCTACGGGGACGCAGGCCGTCGCAACCTCCTCGACGTCTACCACCACCGCTCACGCCCCGAGGGCGGCTCCGTAATGATCCACTTCCATGGTGGCCACTACGACCAGGGTCGGAAGAACACTCAGTCGCTGCCCCTGCTCTACCGGCTCGCCAGCCAGGGCTGGGTCTGCATCAGCGCCAACTACCGGCTGCGCCCCGACTTCCCGCATCCCGCCCATCTGATCGACGCGAAGAAGGTCATCTCCTGGGCGCGCGAACACGCAGCGGAGTACGGCGCGGCGCCTGCGGCGGCCGTGTTCGTGGCGGGGAGCTCCGCGGGTGGGCACATGGCGGCTCAGGCAGCACTCACCCCCAATGAGCCGGCCTACCAGCCCGGGTTCGAGGAGGCGGACACCTCCGTGACCGCCGCCGTCGTGCTCAACGGTTTTCTCGCGGAGTACTTCGACGGCGACCCGGCGACCTCGCCGGTGAACCTCGTCCGGACGGATGCACCACCATTCTTCATCGCGCACGGGGACCTGGACGAGCTGGTGGACACGGAGAACCCCAGGGCTCTTGTCACCGCTCTGGGGTCGGTCTCCACCTCGCCGATCGTGTACGTCGAACTACCGGGTGCCCACCACGCTTTCGACCTCTTCCACTCATTCCGGTTTGAGGCGCTCATCGGCGGCGTCGAGGACTTCGCCGCGTGGGTGACGGCCCGGGAAAACCGGGCCTAGAGGCAATACCGGTGACTTTGGGGGTGGTGGGTCGTTGGGTGTGGTGTGCCAAGGCCTGGACAGGTGAAGTCGTCGGGTGAGCGGTTGTCGGACCGTATCGCTCTGGGTGTGTTGACGCGGGTGTTCCCGCCTGAGTTGGTGGACGAGGTGGTCGTCGAGTGCGGTCGTGTAGAAGAGCGGTCGCGGTTGTTGCCGGCGCGGGTGGTGGTGTACTTCGTGCTCGCGATGTGTCTGTTCTCCGGGCAGGGGTATGAGGAGGTGGCCCGGCTGCTGACGCAGGGGCTGGAGCGGGTTCGGCGGTGGGAGAAGCCGTGGAGGGTGCCGACGACAGCGGCGATTGCCCGGGCTCGCGGGCGGCTGGGGCCAGAGCCGTTGAAGGCGCTGTTCGCTCGGGTATGTCGGCCGGTCGCGGCTGAGGATACGGCCGGTGCCTGGTACCGGCATTGGCGGCTGGTCGCGGTGGACGGCACTGTCTTCGACGTCCCGGACACCGAAGCCAATGGCGGGTTCTTCGGCCGGCCGGGTTCGGGGCGGGGACAGCAGCGGAGTGCGTATCCGCAGGTTCGAGTGGCTGCACTGGTGGAGTGCGGGACGCATGCGGTGTTCGCCGCGGCCACCGGGCCACTGTCGAGACACGAACAGCAGCTGATTCCTGAGCTGTTGGACCGGCTCGGACCGGGCATGCTGGTAATGGCCGACCGCGGAATCACGGGCTTCGACCTGTGGCAGGAAGCTTCCGGAACAGGTGCCGACCTGCTGTGGCGGGTTCGCAAGAACATCGTGCTCCCGGTGCTTGAGCACCTCGGCGACGGTTCCTACCTGTCCCAGATCGCGGCCACCGGCGATCGCGCCCGCCGTGATCCGGCCACGGTCCGGGTGATCGAGTACACCCTCGGCCCGGGCGACGACACGGAGTACCGGCTCATCACCACCGTCTGCGATCCGGTCCAGGCACCCGCCGTCGAACTCGCCGCTCTGTATCACCAGAGGTGGGAGATCGAGAACACCCTCGACGAGATCAAAACCCACCAGGGCGGTCGCGAGCTGGTCCTGCGCTCGCAGTATCCCGACGGTGTCGAGCAGGAGATCTACGGATTTCTCCTGGTCCACCATGCTCTGCGGGACGTCATACACGACACCGCCCACCGGGCCGGCCTCGACCCCGACCGGATCTCCTTCACCCGCACGCTGAACGCCGCCCGCCGCCACGTCACCGACCAGGCGGCACTTTCCCCCCTCACGGCCGGCAGGGGCCCTCACCCACACCAGCCGTGAACTGCTGGAACGACTCCTGCCCCCTCGCAGACCACGCACCAACCCCCGCGTCATCAAACGCAAGATGTCTAACTGGCACCTCAAACACACCCACCACCGCAACCCACCACGCCCACCAGCTGTCACAGTCACACTCATCCCGCCCACCAAACCCACCAGTAGACGACTGAAAACACCCTAAAACAGCGGTATTGGGCCTAGAGCTCGTATCCGGGACTTGTTGATGTGGGCTGGTTGGGTGTGGCCGGTGTGACGATTCGGCCGTTCGTGAGGTGTGGGTACTCGACCGTGGATCGTGGACGATGAGTTGTGGGCGTTGATCGAGCCGTTGCTGCCGCCGTGGCCGGATCGGTCGCCGGGACCGCGGCCGGTGTGGGACCGACTCTGCCTGCGGGGCATCTTGGTCGTCCTCTACAACGACATAGCCTGGCAACTGCTGCCGCTGGAGCTGGGGTTCGGCTCGGGACAGACCTGCTGGCGGCGGCCGGACCGGTGGCAGAAGGCAGGGGTCTTTGACCGGCTGCACCGGGTCCTGCTCGCCGAGCTGAACGCGGCCGGCGATCTCGACTGGTCGCGGGCGTGCGTGGACGGCTCCCACATCCGCGCGAAAAAAAGGGGGACCCGGCACCGGTCCGTCGCCGGTCGACCGGCGGAAGACGGGCAGCAAACACCACCTGATCTGCGACAGACGCGGCACCCCGCTCAAGGTCATCACTACTGCGGCTAACGTCAACGACGTCACCCAGACCCTCGCCCTGGTCGACGGCATCCCACCCGTCGCGGGCCGCCCCGGCCGCCCCCGCCGACGACCAGAAGCCTTGCTCGGCGACAAGGGCTGCGACTCCAACCGCGACGAGCTCCGTCACCGACGGATCCTGCCCGTCATCTCCCGCAAGGGCTCACCCAACATCAAGGGCATCGGCAAGCTCCGCTACGTCGTAGAGCAGACCTTCGCCCTGCTCTACCACTTCAAACGTCTCACCGTCCGCTGGGAACATCGCACCGAACTCCACGACGCCTTCCTCTCGCTCGCCTGCGGCCTCATCTGCTGGAGACCGACTCAAGAAGGCCCGATCATGATCGTGTTACGAGCTCTTGGTACTCCAGCTGTAGATCGTGATCTTCATGCTGGATAGCTACGCAGCAGCACCGGTCGGCGCGCACTCGTGATCCGGTAGCGTCCGGGACATGACAGCCAACCAGTTCTCAATCGCTACCGAGCGGGAGGCCCTCTGCGGCTTTCTCGACAAGCAGCGCGCCGATCTGCTTCGGAAGGTCGACGGAGTTTCTGACGCGGATGCCCGCATGGCTCCGACGGTGAGTTCGTTGTCCTTGATGGGCCTGCTCAAACACTCGGCCCTCTGGGAGCGCAGGTGGTTTCAGATCGTCGTTGCGGGACGGGCACTTCTCGGCGAGTGGCCCGAAGCGGAGGTCCGGGACTGGAGGGACGAAGACTTCCGTGTCGACGAGCAGGACACGGTGAAGCACTGGACGGCCTTCTTCGAGGAGCAGGTGGCTATCTCACGGGAGATCGTCGCAGGCATGTCATTGGAGGCTCCGTGCAGTCGCCCCGACCTGGCGGACCGGAACGTGCGTTGGGTCCTGCTCCACATGATCGAGGAGACTGCCCGGCACGCCGGTCATGCGGACATCATTCGCGAGAGTCTCGACGGCAGCCGTGGTATATAACGCTCCGTCGCAAGCCGGACCTGGCAGGGGCCTGCTGACGAACATGTACGGCCACCGTTGATCATCGGTGTGTGAAGACTGAAGATCATGCGGTGGCCGCAGGTCACAGCGTAGACCCTGCTCGATGGCAAGAGGCGTTCGAATGCCTGATGGGGTGGATCGCGGGCCGGTTCAAGCGGGTCGAGCCCCGGCGCCGGGTCCGGGTCCGGCGATTGGTGCTCGGGCTCCTGTCGGACCTGCCGCGTAAGAACTGCTGGACGATCGCCGAGTGGGCCGGGGAGTCCACCCCGGATGCCATGCAGCACTTGCTCAGCCGCGCCAAATGGATCGCTGACGCTGTCCGCGACGACGTGCGCGGATACGTGGTGGAGCACCTGCATGACGAGCGGGCGGTGCTGGTAGTCGACGAGACCGGCGATGTGAAGAAGGGCATCGGCACGGTCGGCGTCCAGCGTCAGTACACCGGCACCGCGGGCAGAATCGAGAACGCCCAAGTTGCCGTCTACCTCGTCTACGCCCGTCAACGCGGGCACGCCGCAGTGGACCGGGAACTGTATGTTCCGTGTTCCTGGACCACCGACCCGGGCCGTTGCCGCGCCGCCGGACTCGGTGAGGAGACCGCCTTCGCCACCAAACCCGAGCTGGCCGCGTGCATGGTCGCCCGGTTCCTGGACGCCGGCCACCGGGCCGCTTGGGTGGCGGGCGACGAGGTCTGCGGCGGCAACCCCAAGCTGCGAAGCGCGCTGGAGGAACACGGCACGCGCTACGTCCTCGCGGTGGCCTGCTCGCACGAAGCCACCACCAGCGCGGGGAAGTTCCGCGCGGACACCCTGGCCAAGAAGGTACCCAAACGAGCCTGGCAGAAGCTCTCCGCCGGAACCGGGGCCAAGGGCCACCGCTTCTACGACTGGGCCGTCATCGACCTCGCCAACCCCGAGACCGGCAACCGTCAACTGCTGATCCGGCGCAACCGCAGCACCAGCGAACTGGCCTACTACCGCTGCCACTCGCCCGCCCGAGTGCCTCTGGCCGAGCTGGTTCGCGTCGCTGGATCAAGATGGCGAGTGGAGGAGTTCGTCCAGTCCGGAAAGGGCCTGGCCGGAGTGGACGAGCACCAGGTCCGCCGCTACGCGTCCTGGTCGCGCTGGGTCACTCTCGCCATGCTTGCGCATACCTTCCTCACTGTCGTTCGCGCAGAAGAACACATCCGCCAGCCTGCACCGCACGGCCTCACGCCGCTCACCTGCAATGAGATCCAGCACCTGTTCATCACCCTCGTCGTCCAGCCCGTCCACACCGCCGCCTACCGACTCTGTTGGTCCATCTGGCGCATGGGTCCGGAGACGACATACCGCGCGGTCGTGAGAGATTGTGAGATATGAGAGCGTGAGGCGGATGAGCGAGACGACGCAGCAGACCCTCCAATACCGCTTTGACGGGCCAGAACACGCCCCGGTCCTCGTGCTGGGCCCCTCCCTTGGTACCACATGGCACATGTGGGACCGGCAGACGCCCGAACTGTCCAGGACCTGGCGTGTCCTGCGCTTCGACCTGCCCGGCCACGGCGGTGCTCCCGCCCACCCCGTCCCCTCGGTCGCCGGGATCGCCGAGCGGCTGCTGGCCACGCTCGACGAACTGGGCGTGCAGCGCTTCGGGTACGCCGGGTGCTCCATCGGCGGCGCGATCGGCATGGAACTGGCGCTGCGCCACCCGGAGCGGGTCGCCTCGCTGGCGCTGGTCGCCGCCTCGCCCCGGTTCGGCACGGCGGACGAGTTCCGCCAGCGCGGGGTGATCGTCCGCACCAACGGTCTCGACCCGATGGCGCGCAGCGCGCCCGAGCGGTGGTTCACGCACGGTTTCGCGACGGCGCAGCCGGCCATCGTGGAGTGGGCCGTGCAGATGGTCCGCACCACCGACCCCGGCTGCTACATCGCGGCCTGCGAGGCCCTCGCGTCCTTCGACATCCGCGCCGAACTCGGCCGGATCGGCGTGCCCGCCCTGGTCGTGGTCGGCGCCGAGGACCGGGTGACCGGGCCCGCGGACGCCCGCACCCTGGTGGCGGGGATACCGGACGCCCGGCTCGCGATGGTCCCGGCCGCCTCCCATCTGGCGCCGGTCGAGCAGCCCGCGGCCGTCACCGATCTGCTGGTACGGCACTTCTCCACCGGGTGGCAGGACAACGCCTCGTCGACGACCTCGACCACCTCGCCGTCGATACCCGTGCCGCCGCAGGTGCCGGGCCTCTCGGTCCCCGTGGCGCCCATCGCCGAGATCGCCCCCGCGGCGCTCCAGCCGGACGCCGTGCCCGCCGGGCGCCCCGACCGGTACGACGCGGGCGCCAAGGTGCGCAGGGAGGTGCTGGGCGACGCCCATGTGGACCGGGTGGAGGCCGCGGCCGACGCGTTCACCGGGGACTTCCAGGAGCTGCTCACCCGCTACGTCTGGGGCGAGGTCTGGACCCGGGACGGGCTCGACCGCCGTACCCGCAGCGTGGTGACCCTGACGGCGCTGGTCGCCGGCGGTCATCCGCAGGAGCTGGCCTCGCACGTCCGCGCGGCCCTGCGCAACGGACTCACTCCGGCGGAGATCAAGGAAGTACTGCTCCAGACCGCCGTCTACTGCGGTGTTCCGGCGGCGAACTCGGCCTTCGAGGTGGCCCGGGCCGTGATCCAGCAGGAGACCACCCCCGAGACGTAGGAGGATGGCGGTATGACGATCAAACTGACCAAGAAGACCCACGCCTGCGTCCGGCTGGAGAAGGACGGACAGACGCTCGTCATCGATCCCGGGGGGTTCAGCGAGGAGGACGCGGCGCTCGGCGCCGACGCCATTCTCGTGACGCACGAGCACCCCGACCACTTCGACGAGAACAGGCTGCGAGCCGGGATGGAGGCGAACCCGGCCGCCGAGATCTGGACCCTGCGCAGCGTCGCCGGGAAGCTCAGCGCGGCGTTTCCCGGCCGGGTCCACACCGTCGGCCACGGCGACACCTTCGAGGCGGCGGGGTTCGGCGTCCAGGTGCACGGCGAGCTGCACGCGGTGATCCACCCGGATCTGCCGCAGATCACCAACGTGGGGTATCTGGTGGACGGTTCGGTCTTCCATCCGGGCGATGCCTTCACCGTTCCCGACCAGCCGGTCGAGACGCTGATGCTCCCGGTGCACGCCCCGTGGAACAAGATCTCCGAGGTGATCGACTACGTCCGCGAGGTGCGGCCGCAGCGCGCCATCGACATCCATGACGTGCTGCTCAAGGACCTGGCGCGCGGTGTGTACGACACCCATATCGGCAACCTCGGCGGCGCCGGACACACCCGTCTGATGCCGGGCGACGCCACGGACCTGTGACTGTCGGTGGCACCGGCTAGGTTTGGTCCCATGCGCATCGCCACCTGGAACGTCAATTCGATCACCGCCCGTCTCCCGAGGCTGCTGGCCTGGCTGGAGAGCACCGGCACGGATGTGCTGTGCGTCCAGGAGACCAAATGCTCCGTCGAGCAGTTCCCCGCCGACGAGCTGCGGGAGCTGGGCTACGAGTCGGCGGTCCACGCCACCGGCCGGTGGAACGGGGTGGCACTGATCTCCCGGCTGGGACTGGACGACGTGGTCACGGGGCTGCCCGGCGGCCCCGAATACGAGGGCGTGCAGGAGCCGAGGGCGATCTCGGCGACCTGCGGCCCCGTCCGGGTCTGGTCGGTGTACGTGCCGAACGGCCGCGAGGTCGACCACGCGCACTACACGTACAAGCTCCAGTGGCTCGCCGCGCTGAAGGCGGCCGCCGCCCGTGACGCGGCGGGTGAGCGGCCGTTCGCCGTCCTCGGGGACTTCAACGTCGCCCCGGCGGACGAGGACGTCTGGGACCCGGCGCTGTTCGAGGGCGCCACCCATGTCACCCCGGCCGAGCGGGCCGCGCTCACCGCCCTCCGTGAGACGGGGCTGAGCGACGTGGTGCCCCGCCCGCTCAAGTACGACCGCCCGTACACCTTCTGGGACTACCGCCAGCTTCGGTTCCCGAAGAACAAGGGCATGCGGATCGATCTCGTTTACGGCAACGAGCCCTTCACCGCTGCCGTCAAGGACAGCTATGTCGACCGCGAGGAGCGCAAGGGGAAGGGCGCGTCGGACCACGCCCCGGTCGTCGTCGATCTCGACGTCTGAGGACCTCGGGGTCCGCGCGCCTGTTGGTGCGGCGGTCCGGCGGAATGCGAGGCTGGGCGGTGTGAATATCCCTTTCCTTGACCACTGGCGCAGACGGCACGGCACGGGACACGCGGAGACGCTGGCCACGGCGGTGCGGAAAGACCCGCAGGGAGTGGGGGAGCTGCTCGCCGAGTGCGAGCTGCTACGGGTCAGGGCCGGGCAGGAAGGGCTTCAACTCGACGACTCACCGGCTTCGTTGGCTGCACTCGACCAGCTTCCGCCACGCTGGCGCGACGACCCCGAGGAGCTGCCCTGGCTGGGCAACGACGCGGGTCTCTACCTCGGGACCACCATCGTCAGAACCGTCCCCGGAGCGGTCTGGGACGTCCTGCCGGGCGGCACACCGGTGGTCCGGCTGCAGTCGGGACGCGAGATCAACGTCGTCGAGGCCGGACTCGACTGGGCGGTCGCCGGCGCACCCGAACTCTCACAGGTCTACTCGGAAGCGGCAGAGGCCTGACTGTCCGAATTAGTGCACTTCACCGCTTTTCAATACAAATACGGTTTATGGCTACTTAGCGCGTGTCGGGTGTGAAGTCCCTTGTCGGGGTGGATAGTTTCCGTCATCGACCGTCCGCAGACGGCCGGGTCCGGCCGAACCAGGAACGCTGCTGCCGGGTGCGCAGTAGCACGTAGGGCGCCATGCCCGCCCGGCAGCAGCCGGTGATCACTTCTCGCGCAGCGGGACCGACAGGTACGACGGGTCGGACTCGGGTGAGGAGAAGGTCAGCTGCGCGCCGGTCGGGTTGTGCTCGATGTGGAGCGGGTCGACGGTGTCGGTCACCAGGGCCAGATGGTGGCCCGCCGGCACGTCGTACGCCGTGGAGAACAGATCCAGGTCCACGGGGAACGCCTTGCCGGGTGTCTTCCCGTGGCAGGTGTACGGCGCGTTGCTGGCCAGCTTGCCGAGGCCGGGCGGCCCCACGTCGTAGAGGTACGCGACGAGGGTGCCGCTCTCCTTGGTGCCGGCGAGGGTGGTGTGCAGGGTGGCCGTGCCCCGGATGCGCCGTTCGGTGGCGCAGGCCCCGGACTGCCGGACGGCCGCGAACGAGCGGGGCGGCAGCGGTACCGATGCCAGCGGCGGGATCCTGGGGAACTGGTCGAGGGCGTGGGAGAGGATGGCGACGCGGCCCATGCCGATCTCCGCCGGGTCGGCCGCGGTGTTCGCCGGCGCCCAGTCGATGACGGACGAGACATCGGCGATGCCGGGCGGTTCCGCGACCTCGATGCTGCCGCCCGACTCCCAGAAGCCCCGCGAGGTGTAACTGACCACGACATAGCCGGAGTCGGCGTAACGATTATTGGACACTGCGTCAACGAACGCACTCCTGCCGCCGCCCGCCGCCGGAGGATTGTTGACTGGAATTCAGCGAAACCCTGGCGCGAACGCGTCCGGCGTCCCAAGCTCTCGGTGTGACGAATCCAGAGAACGGCGCGGACCGGGGGCGAACGGACATGACCTTGCGGCTCAGGAGGAAGCTGCGGTGGGTCCCGGTGGCTGCGGTGGTGGTACTGGTCGCCTGGGTGGTGGCCATCCCGCCGGTCGTCTCCGGGGCGTACGGAGCAGTCGGCGGCACCCTGATGGTCATCGCCGGACTGCTGCTCGCCTTCTTCACCGCCACGTTCGTCGGCTATCTGGTGCGGCCGCTGCGGCTGGCCCCGGGCGACGGCGGCCTGACCGTACGCCTGCCCCTCTGGCCCGCCCGCACCGTGCCGTGGTCCGCGGTGACGGGCGTGGCGGCCGCCGAGGTGACCGAGGGCGGCAGGACGGGCGCCCACGTCGTCGTCGACTTCGCGCCGGGCGCGGAGGCGCTGCCCCGGTTCTGCCGGCCGCGGTCGATGTACCGCAGGCTCGCACCGTCGCTCGGCCGGGGCGGGCAGGCGCAGGGGCTCTGCTTCGAGGCGCAGGTCTTCGACGTCGACCCGGCCGGGCTCGTGGCACTCATCCGGGAGTACGCGCCCGGCGGTGTCCCCGTCAGCGATCCGCCCGGTGCGAGGTACGGGGAGCCGGGACCGGGGTCTGCGCCGCACGCGTGACGTCCGCCATCAGCTCCACCACATCAGGTCCGTACGCCTGCGAGTTGACCACCTTCAGCAGCAGGCAGAAGGACTTGTCGCCGTACTTGCGCGCCAGCTTCTCGTGGTTGCGGGCCAGATAGCGGGCGGCCGCCTGGTTGGTGATGGACTGCTGGCCGCAGAAGAGGAACACGGGCCGGGCGCCCGGCTGCGCGGTGAGCCGCGCCAGCAGGACATGGGCGAGCCGACCGCTCTCCAGCCGGTAGCGCTCGCTGCCGATCTGGAAGGCGGTGCGCTCGGGCCCGGGCTCCACATCGGTGTTCACGTCGACCCCGGGCAGCAGCGACTGGAGGTGGGCGGCCATCCGGCGGTTGGACGAGGGGCCCCCGACGCAGAACTCCGTACGCTCGCCTATGCCCTGCTGGGCGGTGTCGGCCGACAGGATCTGGGCGTGTGCGCCGCAGTCCTTGACGAGGGAGGACAGTTCGAGCAGCGCGAAGACGTCGTTGCGCGCGACGGCGCCGTCGCCACCTGCCTCACGGTTCACGACCAGCAGGCACTCGGAGTTCCCGGGCAGCCCGAAGAAGCGCTGCTTCCTGCGGAGTCCGCGCCGCCACAGCGACGTGCGAGCGAGCCAGCCGAGCGCGGCGCTGACACCGGCGGCGATCACGCCGAGCAGGATGTTGCGTAGGTCGTCGTTCACTGGCATGCACCCCGTCAGTTCGGCCCTTCCCGGTGCGGCATGCTACCGACGTGTTCATGACTAAGGGGCGGTGGGCGGGCTACGCTGCGCCGTACGTCTCTCCGCTGGAGGTCATGGATGCACCGTGTCACCGTCCGGAAACTCTCGTATCTGGCCGTCGCCGCCGCCCTGTTGTCGGTGGGTGCGACCGCGCCGCCCCCGGCCGCCGGGGCGCCACCGGGGCAGTCCCGGGGGAACACGGCAGCGAAGACTCCGGTCGCGGTCGGGTACGGCGGCGCGGTGTCGAGTGTCGACCAGGACGCCTCGGCGGCGGGCATCGAGGTGCTCCGCGAGGGCGGTAACGCGGTGGACGCCGCAGTGGCGACCGCAGCCGCGCTCGGGGTGACCGAGCCGTACTCGGCGGGCATCGGCGGTGGGGGCTACTTCGTCTATTACGACGCCCGGTCCCACCAGGTGCGGACCATCGACGGCCGCGAGACCGCGCCGCGTTCCGCCGACTCCTCGCTCTTCCTGGAGAACGGCAAACCGCTCCCCTTCGCGGACGCGGTGACCAGCGGTCTGAGCGTGGGCACGCCGGGCACGGCCGCCACCTGGGACTCCGCGCTCGCTTCCTGGGGCCGCAAGTCGCTGGGGGCGGTACTGAAGCCGGCCGAGCGGATCGCCAGGGACGGGTTCACCGTCGACCCCACCTTCCGCAGCCAGACGCAGGACAACCAGGCGCGCTTCGCGGACTTCCCGGCGACGGCGAAGCTCTTCCTGCCGGGCGGGCAGCCGCCCGCTGTGGGCTCCACCCTCAAGAACCCCGATCTGGCCCGCACCTACCAGGAGTTGGGCCGCAAGGGCGTCGGCGAGCTCTACCGCGGCAGCCTCGGGCAGGACATCGTCCGTACCGTCCGCAAACCCGACCTGGCACCCGGTTCGACCCGTAACGCCCGCCCGGGTGACCTGACCGCCCAGGACCTGCGGGCGTACGAACCGCTGCACCGCGCCCCGACCGAGACCTCCTACCGGGGCCTGGACGTGTACGGCATGGCGCCGTCGTCGTCCGGCGGTACGACGGTCGGCGAAGCGCTCAACATCCTGGAGCGCACGGACCTTTCGAAGGCGTCTCAGGTGCAGTATCTGCACCATTACATCGAGGCGAGCCGGATCGCCTTCGCGGACCGGGGCCGCTGGGTCGGCGACCCGGCCTTCGAACCCGTCCCCACCAAGGAACTGCTCTCCCAGCGGTTCGCGGACTCGCGGTCCTGCCTCATCAAGGACGACGCGGTCCTGACCAGCCCGCTGGCCCCGGGCGACCCGCGCCATCCGGAGCGGTGCGCGAACAGCGGCACCGCGGCTCCCACCACGTACGAGGGCGAGAACACCACGCACCTGACGGTGGCCGACAAGTGGGGCAATGTCGTCGCGTACACGCTGACCATCGAGCAGACGGGCGGCAGCGCCATGACCGTGCCGGGCCGCGGGTTCCTGCTCAACAACGAGCTGACGGACTTCTCGTTCGCCCCGGCCGATCCGTCGGTCCACGACCCCAACCTCCCGGGGCCCGGGAAGCGGCCGCGTTCGTCGATCTCACCGACGATCGTCCTGCACGGCGGGAAGCCGGTCCTGGCCGTCGGATCGCCGGGCGGCGCGACCATCATCACCACCGTGCTCCAGACGCTCATCGGTCATCTCGACCGGGGGATGCCCCTGGTGGACGCGATCGCCGCACCACGGGCGAGCCAGCGGAACGCCGCCACGACTGAGCTCGAACCAGCGCTGTACAACAGTCCGCTGCGGGGTCAACTGGAGGCGCTCGGGCACTCGTTCACGCTGAACCCGGAGATCGGCGCGGCGACCGGGGTGCAGCGGCTGCCGGACGGCCGATGGCTGGCGGCGGCCGAGCCGGTCCGCCGGGGCGGCGGCTCCGCGATGGTGGTCCGCCCGGACGGGCGCCCCTGAGGGGCCGGGGCCTCCGGATCCGTCCGGGACACCGTGCTCTGCGTCTCGTCGACCGGGACGCAGAGCACGGCGGGGAACGGCCCGGGGGCGATGTCCGGGAGGTGGAGGAGGAGCGGCGATCAGGCTCCGGCTTCGCGCAGGACGGTGGGGGCGGTCACGTCCCGTGTGCGCAGGGTGACTCCTGCCGGTCTGTCCTGATCTCCACCGAACCAATTACTATACCGATCCCGGCGGTATTAGAATGACGGCATGGTCCGTACCCCTCTCACACCCGAAGAGCACGCACGCGGCGAGCGTTTCGGCCGCCTGCTCCGCGAGGCGCGTGGCGCCCGCACCATGACCGAGGTGGCGGCTGCGGCGGGCGTCTCGGCCGAGACGCTGCGGAAGATCGAGACCGGCCGGGCCCCGACCCCCGCCTTCTTCACGGTCGCCGCACTGGCGGCCGCACTCGGGCTCTCGATGGACGAGATCGCCGCCCGCTGCGTACTGGTGGCCGCCTGACCGCCTGACCGACGCACCCGAACGCCCGCGGCGGTTCTCCCGTGGACAGCCCTTAGGCTCCGGGCATGACCCTCGACGCGCTCGGCCGCAGCAAGTACGTCAGTCTGACCACCTTCCGGAAGGACGGCACACCCGTCGCCACCCCGGTGTGGGCCGCGCGGGACGGCGGTGAGCTCTTCATCTGGACCCGCACCGACTCCTGGAAGGTCAAGCGGCTGCGCCGGGACGGCCGCGTCCGGGTGGCCGTCTGTGACGCACGCGGCAGGGTCGCGGAGGACGCCCCGTCCATGGAGGGGGTCGGGCGGCTGCTCGACGAGGCGGACACCCGGCGGGTCCGGCGGCTGCTGAGGGCCAAGTACACCTGGCAGTTCGTCCTCGTGGACGTACCGGGCGCCATCATCCGGCTCGGCAAGCGGCCGCACACCGGGATCGCCGTGACACTCGGCTGAGAGGGCTCCGGGGGCGAGTGGGCCGGCGGTGCGGGACCGTCCCCGCCAGGTCGCCGCGCCGAGCGGGACGTGCAATCTGATCACCCGGGATGGCGAAGTGATCGTGAAGAGGCGAAACGTGATCGACTCGGCGGGTTGACGGCGATGGTCTTGCCCCCGTGTGTGACGGGGCTTACGTTCGCCTCCTACGCAACCCGTCTACGTGCGTAGAGCTTCGTGGCGCCCTGTTGAAGGAGCTGCTCATGTCACACGTCGTACGCGCCGCACTGGTCCAGGCCACCTGGACCGGCGACACCGAATCCATGATCGCCAAGCATGAGGAGCATGCTCGCGAGGCAGCCCGCCAGGGTGCGCGGATCATCGGATTCCAGGAAGTCTTCAACGCCCCGTACTTCTGCCAGGTGCAGGAGGCCGAGCACTACCGCTGGGCGGAGCCCGTACCCGACGGGCCGACCGTCACCCGGATGCGGGAACTCGCCCGCGAGACCGGCATGGTGATCGTCGTTCCGGTCTTCGAGCGGGAGCAGTCGGGCTTCTACTTCAACACGGCGGCCGTCATCGACGCTGACGGCTCGTACCTCGGCAAGTACCGCAAGCACCACATCCCGCAGGTCAAGGGCTTCTGGGAGAAGTACTACTTCAAACCGGGGAACGCGGGCTGGCCGGTCTTCGACACGGCCGTGGGCAAGGTCGGCGTGTACATCTGCTACGACCGCCACTTCCCGGAGGGCTGGCGCCAACTCGGCCTGAACGGGGCGCAGATCGTCTACAACCCCTCTGCCACGTCGCGCGGTCTCTCCGCCTACCTCTGGCAGCTGGAGCAGCCCGCCGCCGCAGTCGCCAACGAGTACTTCATCGCCGCCATCAACCGGGTCGGCCAGGAGGAGTACGGCGACAACGACTTCTACGGGACCAGCTACTTCGTCGACCCGCGCGGCCGGTTCGTCGGGGACGTCGCGGGCGACACGAGCGAGGAACTCCTCGTCCGCGACCTCGACCTGGACCTCATCGACGAGGTGCGGCAGCAGTGGGCTTTCTACCGGGACCGCAGGCCCGACGCGTACGAAGGGCTGGTGCAGCCGTGACCGACCTGCACGGCCGGCACCGGGCCGTCCTGCCGGACTGGCTCGCCACCTACTACCGGCAGCCGATCGAGATCACCCACGGCGAGGGCCGGTACGTCTGGGACGCGGACGGCAACCGCTACCTCGACTTCTTCGGCGGCATCCTCACCACCATGACCGCCCACGCCCTGCCCGAGGTGACCAAGGCGGTCAGCGAGCAGGCCGGGCGGATCGTGCACTCCTCGACGCTCTATCTCAACCGGCCCATGGTGGAGCTGGCCGAGCGGATCGCGACACTCTCCGGGATTCCCGACGCCCGCGTCTTCTTCACCACATCGGGGACCGAGGCCAACGACACCGCGCTGCTCCTCGCCACCGCCTACCGCAGGTCCAACCAGATCCTCGCGATGCGCAACAGCTACCACGGCCGCTCCTTCGCGGCGGTCGGCATCACCGGCAACCGCGGCTGGTCACCGACTGGTCTCTCCCCGCTCCGGACGCTCTACGTCCACGGCGGTGTCCGCAGCCGGGGCCCGTACACGCATCTCAGCGACGCCCGCTTCATCGAGGCATGCGTGGCCGACCTGGAGGACCTGCTCGGCCACACCCGTGACGCGGCGGCCCTGATCGCCGAGCCGATCCAGGGCGTCGGCGGTTTCACCGTGCCGCCCGACGGTCTCTACACCGCGTTCCGCGAAGTGCTGGACCGGCACGGCATTCTCTGGATCTCCGACGAGGTGCAGACCGGCTGGGGGCGGACCGGCGACCACTTCTGGGGCTGGCAGGCGCACGCCGGGAACGGCCCGCCGGACATCCTCACCTTCGCCAAGGGCATCGGCAACGGCATGTCCGTCGGAGGTGTCGTGGCCCGCGCCGAGGTCATGAACTGCCTGGACGCCAACTCCATTTCGACCTTCGGCGGCTCCCCGGTGACCATGGCCGCGGGCCTCGCCAACCTCACCTACCTCCTGGAACACGACCTCCAGGGCAACGCCCGCCGGATCGGCGGCCTCCTGCTCGAACGGCTGCGGGCGGTCGGCGCGCAGTCCCCGCTCGTACGCGAAGTGCGCGGCCGGGGCCTCATGATCGGCGTCGAGCTGGTGAAGCCCGGCACCGACGAGGCGAACCCGGAGGCGGTGGCGGCCGTCCTCGAGGCGGCCCGGGAGGGCGGGCTGCTGATCGGCAAGGGCGGTGGGCACGACACCAGCGTGCTGCGCATCGCTCCGCCGCTCTCGCTCAACGTCACGGAGGCCGAGACGGGCGCGGCCATCCTCGAACAGGCCCTGCGCGCAGGTTAGTCGGCGGGCCCCGCAGCACGCACCGGTGCACGAGAGAGGGAGCACAGCACCATGAGTACCCGCACCTTGGTTCGCGGCGGTCTCGTCATCACCGCCGCGGAGGAGACCCACGCCGACGTCCTCATCGAGGACGGCCGGATCGCCGCGCTCGCCGCGCACGGCTCCGCCGCCGCTGAGGCCTGGACCGCCGACCGTACGATCGACGCCACCGGGAAGTACGTGGTGCCCGGCGGGGTCGACGCCCACACGCACATGGAGATGCCCTTCGGCGGCACCTTCGCGTCCGACACCTTCGAGACCGGGACCCGGGCAGCGGCCTGGGGCGGCACCACGACCATCATCGACTTCGCCATCCAGTCCAAGGGCGGATCACTCGGTGAAGGGCTCGACACCTGGCACGGCAAGGCGGACGGGAAGTGCGCGGTCGACTACGGCTTCCACATGATCATGTCCGATGTGAACGAGTCGTCGCTCAGGGAGATGGACCGGCTCGTCTCGGGCGGTGTCAGCTCGTTCAAGCTCTTCACCGCGTACCCGGGGGTGTTCTTCTCCGACGACGGCCAGATCCTCCGGGCCATGCAGCGTGCCGGTTCCAACGGCGCTCTGGTGATGATGCACGCGGAGAACGGCCTCGCGATCGACGTGCTGGTGGAGCAGGCGCTGGCCCGCGGTGAGAGGGATCCGCGGCATCACGGCGAAGTCCGCAACGCGCTTCTGGAGGCGGAGGCCACGCACCGTGTGATCAAGCTGAGCCAGGTGGCGGGTGCCCCTCTCTACGTGGTGCACGTGTCGGCGCGGCAGGCCGTCGCCGAACTGGCGCGGGCGCGGGACGAGGGCCTTCCGGTGTTCGGCGAGACCTGCCCGCAGTACCTCTTCCTGTCGACCGACAACCTGGCGGAGCCCGGCTTCGAAGGCGCGAAGTACGTCTGCTCGACTCCGCTGCGTCCGGCGGAGCACCAGGCGGCGCTGTGGCACGGGCTGCGCGCGAACGACCTGCAGGTGGTCTCCACGGACCACTGTCCGTTCTGCTTCAAGGGCCAGAAGGACATGGGGAAGGGCGACTTCTCGAAGATCCCGAACGGAATGCCGGGGGTCGAGAACCGTATGGACCTGCTCCACCAGGCCGTCGTCGACGGGCACATCAGCCGCCGTCGCTGGATCGAGCTCGCCTGCGCGGCGCCGGCGCGGATGTTCGGCCTCTACCCGAAGAAGGGCACGATCACCCCGGGCGCCGACGCCGACGTCGTGGTCTACGACCCTGCTGCCGAGCAGGTCATGTCCGCCGCGACGCACCACATGAACGTCGACTACTCGGCGTACGAGGGCAAGCGGGTGACGGGCCGGGTGGAGACGGTCCTCTCGCGCGGTGTTCCGGTGATCGACAACCGTGACTACGTCGGCCACGCGGGGCACGGGGCCTATGTGCCGCGCGGACTCGGTGAGTACGCGCACTGAGCGCTCAGGCTCCGTCGAGCCACCTCCGGCCCGCCGCCTTCAGGGACGCCTCCAATTCGCTGTTCCTGGTGGGGAATTCACGGGCCACCGGATAACCGGACTTCTCCAGGACGTAGGCGAGGGCCGCGTACTCGCGCGGATAGCGCCGGACGGTGCTCTCGTCGATCTCCTGGACCTTGGCGAGGAAGGTGAAGGAGCTCATGTCGTACACGCTCGCCCGGTGGACGATGCGCCAGTCGCCGTCGCGCTTCTCGACGCGGTCCCAGAAGCGGTTGTGGGCGGTGCAGCCGAGGTCGAGGGCGACGTTCTCGGCGATGAGCATCGTGCTGGTCTCGACCAGGGCCCGGGCGCCGTTGAAGGTGATCGACGGGCCGCCGATCTGGTGCTTGGAGCGCAGGTCGGAGGCGCCCATCCGGGCGGAGGCATCCACGAATTCGCCGGCCGCCCCCTCGAACCAGGTGATCTCGATGGTGCCGTCGGGGTGGAACAGCTCACGCAGCTGCTCCCACTCACCCAGGTCGCGGTGGATCCACCCGGTCATCAGGTCGGCGATGGCGGAACGGTCCTCGACACGCGCGCTCACGGTCATGTCGTTCTCCTCCTGCGGGGTCGGGGCTGTGTTTCCTCTGCGGTACGGGCGGTACGGGCGGTACGGGCGGGGCGGGCGGCACGGGCACGGGCGGAGACCTCTCACCTGGGAGACAGCTCTGCCTGCTCGCCGCCAGTGCTGTCCACTCGTCACCGAACCGCTGTAGCCGGACAGATTACGACCCCACCCACCCGCCCCACCGGGGCCCGCGTCGCGGGACCCCCGGAATCCGCACCCGCACTTGGAGTCACGCCTTGGACTTCGGACTCGTCCTGCAGACCGATCCGCCCGCTTCCGCCGTCGTCGGACTGATGCGGCGCGCGGAGCGCAACGGCTTCCGCTACGGCTGGACCTTCGACTCGGCCGTCCTGTGGCAGGAGCCGTTCGTCATCTACAGCCGCATCCTGGAGCACACCACCGGCCTGATCGTCGGGCCCATGGTCACCAATCCGTCCACCCGGACGTGGGAGGTCACTGCCTCCACCTTCGCCACGCTCAACGAGATGTACGGCAACCGCACGGTCTGCGGTATCGGGCGCGGCGACTCGGCGATGCGGGTCGCGGGACGCAAGCCCAACACGCTGGCCAGGCTGGGCGAAGCGATCGGTGTCATCCGGGATCTCGCCGAGGGGCGCGAGGCCGACGTGGACGGCCGGCCGCTGAGACTGCCCTGGGTCGAGGACGGGAAGCTGCCGGTCTGGATGGCCGCGTACGGCCCCAGGGCCCTCGCGCTGGCGGGACAGCGGGCCGACGGTTTCATCCTCCAGCTCGCCGACCCCTTCCTCACCGAGTCGATGGTCGCGGCGGTCCGGACGGCGGCGTCCGACGCGGGCCGGGACCCGGACGCCGTGAAGATCTGCGTCGCCGCGCCCGCCTACATCGGTGACGACCTGGCCCACGCCCGCGAGCAGTGCCGGTGGTTCGGCGGGATGGTGGGCAACCACGTGGCGGACCTGGTGGCCCGCTACGGGGAGCACTCCGCGCTGGTCCCCGACGCACTCACCACGTACATCGAGCAGCGCGAGGGCTACGACTACAGCCACCACGGCCGCACCGGCAACCCGGACACGGCGTTCGTCCCCGACGAGATCGTGGACCGCTTCTGTCTGCTCGGCCCCGCCGAGGCGCACATCGAGAAGCTGCGGGCGCTGCGGGCCCTGGGTGTGGACCAGTTCGCGGTGTACGCGATGCACGACGCCCGCGAGACCGTCATCGACGCGTACGGCGAGCGGATCATCCCGGCTCTCGCCTGAGCTCGCGGAGAGGCGCGGAAGGGGGGAGCGGACGGAGCGCGGGCCCCTCCCGGAGGGGGCCCGCCGACGGTCACGGCACCCGTGCCGTCCACTCCGGAGCGGAGAACTTGGCCGCGGCCAACTCCCGTGCCCGGGCCATCTCCTCCTCCGTCACGCCGCCGTCGGCGAGCCCGTAACGGCTGCGGAAGGACCCGATCATCCGCTCGATGACCTCTTCGCGCGGCAGGCCCGTCTGCCGGGCCAGCGGGTCGACCCGCTTCTTGGCGCTCTCGATGCCCTTGCCGGACAGTTTCTCCCGGCCGATGCGCAGCACCTCGGTCATCTTGTCGGCGTCGATGTCGTACGCCATGGTTACGTGGTGCAGCACCCCGCCGCCGGCGATGCGCTTCTGCGCCGCGCCCGCGATCTTGCCCGCCTCCGTCGCGATGTCGTTGAGCGGCTGGTACCAGGCCTTGATGCCCATGTCGGCCAGCGCGCCGAGCACCCAGTCGTCCAGATACGCGTAGCTGTCGGCGTACGAGAGGCCGGACACCAGGGACTCGGGTACGGACAGGGAGTAGGTGATGGTGCTCCGCGGTTCCACGAACATGGCTCCGCCTCCGGAGATCCGGCGGACGACCGTCACACCGTGGCGCTCGGCGCCCTCCGGGTCGACCTCGTTGCGCAGGGACTGGAAGCTGCCGATGATCACGGCGGGGGCGGCCCACTCCCAGACCCGCAGCGTCGGCGGGCGCCTGCCCGCCGCGACCTCGGCGGTGATGACCTCGTCCAGCGCCATGTGGAGGGCGGGGGACTGCGGGCGGTCGTGGATCAGCTGCCAGCGGTGGGCGCTCCACTCGGTGGCCCGGGTGAGGGCCCGGCGTACGGCGACGGCGACACCCTCGGGGGAGAGGCCCAGCAGCACGGCCGACGGGGGGAGCGCGGCGGTGATCCGGGCGGCGAGCCCGGCGGCGTCGGTGTGGGCGGGCGCGCCTTCCAGGGCCGCGTCGATGGCCAGGATCGCCTCGTCGGGTTCCAGGAAGAAGTCCCCGGCCACGCGGACGTCGCGCAGCGCACCGCCCTCGACCTCCAGGTCGACGACGACGAGCTTGCCGCCGGGGATCTTGTACTCACCGTGCACTGCCCTGCCTCCAGATCTGCCCGGCCGCCCCGCGAATCCACCCGCGCACCGGCTCCGGCCGGTAACAACGCCGGAGCCGGTGGGGGCATTCCACGACGGCGTCAGTCGGCCGGGGCGGTGACCGGTGCCTTCGGCGCGTCCCGGCGGCGGTCGCCGGCGGCCAGCTTCTTCACCAGGAGCACGATCGGCACCAGCAGGGCCAGGCTGACGGGGCCGGTGCCCCAGCCGAGTCCGCCGTGGTGCGCGGGCGCCCCCATCCAGTCGGCGAACGAGGCTCCGAGCGGCCGGGTCAGGACGTAGGCCCACCAGAACGCGGCCACCGCGTCGAGCCCGAAGAGGCGCCTGCAGAGCGCCGGGACCGCGATGAGGACGGCGAAGAGGACACCCGACGGGAGGTAGCCCAGGTGCAGGGTCCCTGCGGTGAGGTCGCCCACCGCGGTGCCCAGGGCGAAGGTGGCGAGCACGGTCGCCCAGTAGAACCCCTCGCGGCGGCGGGTGCGGATGCTGTGGATGGAGAGGGTGCCCTCGGAGGCGTACCAGGTCATCAGCACGGCCGCCAGGACGACCGCGAAGCCGACCGCGGAGACCGCGTACGGGACGCCCACCACCACGTGCACGACGTCGGCGGCCATCGTGCCGAAGACACTGACCATCACGATCGCCGACCAGTAACTCCAGGCGCCGTAGCGGGGCGTGCGGAACTGGAGCACCAGCAGGGCCGTCAGGCCGACCAGCCCCAGGCCGCCGGCCGCGACCGGGCCGAGTGTTCTGGCCAGGTAGTCCGAGGCCGTCTCGCCCATCCCGGTCGTGAGGACCTTGACGGCCCAGAACCAGGCCGTCACCTCCGGGACCTTGCTCCACCCCGCAACGGCCCGCCCCCGGGCCCGTCCCCGCGGGCTGCGCACCGCGTGCGCCGGTCCGGCGGCCGTTCGGCCCACTGGCTCTCGCATGGTCTTCTGCCACCCCTCCGGGCGCCGGGCGCCGCGTCAACTGCCGTCCGGGCGTTCCCCGTCCGGTGGAACCCGACGGCCGGCCGTGCAGCGCCACCGGGCCGTCGACCGTCTACAGTACTGTAGACGTTTCTGGTCCCGGACTCGGTGTGGCCAACGGACCGTCGCTGACGCCGGGAACGGAGAACGGGAACCGGCGACCCCGCTGGATGTCACTCGTGCACGGCGCCCCGGCCGGCACTTCCCCCGGGTGGGCCGCCCGGCGAACCGGCGCACCCTCAGGCGCTTCCCCACGAGCGGTGCACGGACGCCTCTTCCCGGGGCAGGGTGCCCGCGTCGTCCGGCGAGCGCGGGACGGCGGGACAGAACCGGACGGCCAGCCGGAAGCAGATGCCGAGCCAGCAGAGGGCGAACAGCCAGCCGCCGACGACGTCCGTGGACCAGTGGACCCCGAGGTACACCCGGCTCAGCCCGACGAGCACGGCCCAGCACCCGATGCCGGCCGCGATCGTCCTTCTGCCGTGCGGCGCCCGCAGCAGCACCGCCGCGATGAGCAGACCCGCGGTCACCGCCGACGTGGTGGTGTGCCCGGACGGGAACGACCAGCCCGTCGCCTGCGTGGCCCAGTCACCGACGGGCGGGCGCGCCCGCGCGACCAGCGACATCACCCCGTACCGCAGCAACTGCGCCACGCCCAGGCAGACCAGGCAGGCGACGGCGCCGGTCACTCGCTGCCGTGCACCGCGTCCGGCGATCACACCCGCCAGTACGGCCAGCAGATACGGGACGACACCGGTGCCCGTGTCGGTGGCGCCACGCGCCGCGGCGACCCCGACCGGCGGCCGGTGGCTCAGTGACCACGAGAGGAGTCCGCTGTCCGTCAGCAGCGGGGCGCCGTGGTGCCCCGCCACCACCAGCGCCAGCAGTACGAACGCGACCAGGCTGCCCACGGCCACCGACACGGCCAGATCGGCGGCGCCCCGCCGGTTCACGACGAAACCAGCAGCGGTCGCAGCCTGGTGTCCGTGAGCCGCCTCGCCAGGGCCTCCGGGCGGCGGCGCAGCGCCTTCGCGAGCGCCAGCGCGGCCAGCGCGCCCACCAGTGCGCCGGCGGCCACATCGTGCGGATAGTGGGCGCCCACCCAGACCCGGGACGCCGCCATCGCCACCGCGCAGACCAGGGCGGCCGCGCCCAGCCGCCGGGAGACGAACAGCAGCGCCACCGCCGCCGCGAAGGCGAGGGCCGCGTGGTTGCTCGGGAAGGACCAGTCACCCGGTGCCGGACACGCCTCCAGCGTCGTCACCCGCAGGCTCCGGCACGGCCGGTCCTCGCGTACGACCAGCTTGACCGCGTCGTTGACGCAGTAGGCCAGCACCACGATCACCGGCACGGCCAGCGCCATCAGCCCGGCGGCGGCACCCTCCCGGCGCGCCCGCCACCACCCGGCGAGCATCAGCACGGCGAACAGCGCGAGACCGTACCCCGACCAGGCGGAGACGGCGGAGTCCAGCCACCCGGGGGCGCGATGGGCCAGGTCCACCGTTTCCGTGTAGAGGCCGCCGTCGATCGGCGATCCGTCGTAGGCGAGGCCGGCGAGGTTCATCCGCTGACTCCGTCGGTGCGCGGGCGGTTCCTGCGGGAGCGTCGCAGCTCCAGGGCGAGGGGCAGCAGGGACACGACGACGATCACCGCGATGATCGGCAGCAGATAGTGGTCCACGTTCGGAATGGACGATCCCAGCGCGTATCCGGCCAGCACCAGGCCCTGGCTCCAGACGAGCCCGCCGACCACCTGCCAGAGCGTGAACGTCCTGGCCGGTACGGAGAGCGCGCCCGCCATCGGGTTGAGCACCGTGCGCACCACCGGGACGAAGCGGGCGAGCACGATGGCCTTCGCGTGGCCGTACTTGCCGAGCAGCTCCTCGGCGCGGGCCGCTCCCTTGCGCAGATGTTCCGAACGGCTCCGGGCGAGGAGGGCGCCTCCCGCCTTCCGGCCGATCAGATAGCCGCACTGCGCTCCCGCGAGCGCGCCGACCGCCGATGCGAGCAGCACCATGGGCAGCGACAGCTTCAGGCTGCCGGTCGAGCTGCCGGTGCAGAGCAGCCCCGCGGTGAACAGCAGGGTGTCACCCGGCAGGAAGAAGCCGACCAGCAGGCCGGTCTCGGCGAACATCACCACGGCGATGCCGGCCACACCGAAGGCGGTCAGCACGGACTGCGCGTCGAGGAGGTTCACCGCGAGTGTCGAAGCTGTGAGCAAGGTCCCGGCCTTTCGGGTAGCACGAGGGACGGCCCGGGCGGGGGCGCCGCACCGGAGGCGGTGTGGTCCTGGCCAGGCGGCGGCGGCCACACCGAAGCGACTACAGTTCGGTAGACGGTCTACGTAACTGTAGACGATATCGGGGTGCGGAGCCGTTCCCAACTCGGCTCCGACGGCGTGTGACTGCTGGGTGGGTGGCTGCTGGGCGGGGGACCGCTGTGCGTGCTGCTGGAGCGCGGCGGAGCGGGATCGCGGGTAGGTTCCGTTCATGGAGCGCAATGAACGGCCGACCACAGCCGCTGCGAGGTGGCTCGTCCGGACCACGGCGACCCGGTACTTCGCGCTGGCGGGGGTCTTCTTCGTCTGGGCGTTCATCTGGCTGGCCTGGGCGCCGAAGCCGTACGCCTGGATCGCCACCGTTCTGTGGATCGTCATCGCCGCGGTCTTCGCGGCCCAGGGGCTCCGGCTGCGCAGGCAGGTCCAGGCCACTGAGGGGGCCAGGAACGAGGGGGCCGCACACCGGGCCGACGGATCCGGCGGAACGGACGGACCTGAGAGAACTGACGGAACCGACCCTGCGGAAACCCCTGGTGACGCCGACCGGGCCGAGGGCGCCGAGGATGAACAGGGTGGTCGCGGTCCCGGCGGCGGGTGACTGTTGCCGACGCCTCCCTGAGGTCCGATGCGGGTGTACCCGTGCCGCCGGGCGTGGACCGCAGCCGTCAGGCCGGGCATTCGGCGAGGACGGTCTGTTCCGGATCGGGAGCCCTCAACTTCCTTGACAGATCGTGCACTTCAACGAGCGGGAACGCCGACGGCCATCGCCCCCCCGACCGTGCGGCCGGTCGTGGCTCCGGGGGTGGACCAGTGCCGCTCGTCTTCCGGCCACGGACCTCGCGTGCAAGCCGCGTTGCCGGGTCCGGCTGTCCCGGGCGGCTGGTGCACACATCACTCACCACCCCCCTCGGCCACCGCTCGCCCTTCAGCCGGGAGGGGTCGCCAAGGCCCACGGCCGGTCGATAATCTGCTCGGAGATCAGGCGGCCGAGCCGGCAGGGACGACCTCCCGGACTCTCCCCGGGACCGGTCGTCAGTGGTGATCGGTCCGCGTCGACACACAACCAGCAAGGGGACGAGCGATGTTCACCACCCGGCCGACCCTGCAGGGCACCTTCGGCATGGTGTCGTCCACCCACTGGCTCGCTTCGCAGTCCGCGATGGCCGTTCTGGAGGACGGCGGGAACGCCTACGACGCCGCCGTCGCCGCCGGCTTCGTCCTGCACGTCGTCGAGCCGCACCTCAACGGCCCGGCCGGCGAGGTGCCCGCGATCATCGCCCCGGCCGGCGGCGAAGTGCGGGTGCTCTGCGGGCAGGGCCCCGCGCCCGCGGGCGCGTCCGTCGCGCACTACCGCTCGCTCGGCCTCGACCTGGTCCCCGGCACCGGACCGCTGGCCGCCGCGGTGCCCGGCGCCTTCGACGCCTGGATGCTGCTGCTCCGCGACCACGGCACCAAGTCCCTCGCCGACGTCCTGAAGTACGCCATCGGCTATGCCGAGGACGGTCACGCGCCCGTCGAGCGCGTCGGCCAGACCGTCGAGACCGTACGGGAGCTCTTCGAGACCGAGTGGCGGTCCTCCGCCGATGTGTACCTCCCCGGCGGCAGGCCGCCCGCGCCCGGCGAGCTGTTCCGCAACCCCGCACTCGCCGCGACCTGGCGCCGGCTGATAGCCGAGGCCACCGACGGTGCGCAGGACCGCGCCGCTCAGATCGACGCCGCCCGCGCGGTCTGGCGCGAGGGCTTCGTCGCCGAGGCGCTGGTGCGCCAGTCGCGGCGCCCCACCAGGGACACCAGCGGAGCCCGTCACACCGGCACGCTCACCGCCGCCGACCTCGCCGGCTGGTCGGCGGCCTACGAGGAGCCCGCGACGTACGACTGGAACGGCTGGACCCTCTGCAAGGCGGGCGGCTGGAGCCAGGGGCCGGCCCTCCTCCAGCAGCTCGCCCTCCTCCCCGACGAGCTTCCCCGGTACGGATCCGCCGACTACGTCCACCTGCTCGTCGAGGGCTGCAAGCTGGCGATGGCCGACCGGGAGGCCTGGTACGGCGACGCCGACGACGTACCGCTCGGCACCCTCCTCTCCGAGCCGTACAACGCGGAGCGCCGCGCCCTGATCACCGCCGAGGCCTCGCACGAACTGCGCCCCGGCAGCCCCGGCGGCCGCGCGCCCCGGCTCAGCGGGCAGGCCACCGCCGTGGCCGCGGGCAGGCCCGGATTCGACGCCCTGGGGGTCCCCGCCGCCGGTGCGGGCGAGCCGACCGTCGCCAAGGACGGCGCCACCCGCGGTGACACCTGCCACCTCGACATCGTCGACCGCTGGGGCAACATGATCTCCGCGACCCCGAGCGGCGGCTGGCTCCAGTCCAACCCGGTGGTGCCGGAGCTGGGCTTCCCGCTCGGCACCCGGCTCCAGATGGCCTGGCTGGACGAGGGGCTGCCGAACACACTCACCCCGGGCTGCCGTCCGCGTACGACCCTCACCCCCTCGCTCGCCCTGCGCGACGGCGTACCGGTACTCGCCTTCGGAACACCGGGCGGCGACCAGCAGGACCAGTGGCAGCTGCACTTCTTCCTCGCGGTCGCACTGACCGCTCCCGTGCGCGGAGGACTGGACCTCCAGGGCGCGATCGACGCCCCGAACTGGCACAACGACTCCTTCCCCAGCTCCTTCTACCCGCGTGCGATGCGGCCCGGCAGTGTCACCGTCGAGTCGCGGATGGGAGAGGGCATCATCGCGGAGCTGCGCCACCGCGGGCACGACGTCACCGTCGGCGGCGCCTGGTCGGAGGGCAGGCTGTGCGCGGTCGCCCGCGACCCGGAGACCGGGGTGCTGAGCGCGGCCGCGAACCCGCGCGGCATGCAGGGTTACGCCGTGGGCCGCTGAACCGGTACGGGGCTGTCACTGGGGTGTGCTGAGATGGGGGGCATGACCGAACACCTTCTGACCAGGGATTTGACCGAGGTCGACGCGGCGGTCCGCGAAGCGGCCGCCGCCGAGATCCTGCCGCGCTTCCGGCAGCTCGCCGCACACGAGATCGCTGAGAAGAGCGGTCCGCACGACCTGGTGACGGTGGCCGACCGCGGCGCCGAGGAGCACCTCACGGCCGCCCTCACCGCGCTGCTGCCGGGCTCGGTGGTGGTCGGTGAGGAGGCCGTCGCCGCCGACCCCGCTTCGTACGGGGCGATACACGGCGACGCACCCGTCTGGATCGTCGACCCGGTCGACGGCACCCGCCAGTTCGTGCGCGGCGAACCGGGCTTCTGCACTCTCGTGGCCCTCGTCCACCGCGGTGAACTCCTCGCCTCCTGGACCTACGCGGCGGCGCTGGACGAGATGGCCGTGGCCGTACGGGGCGGTGGCGCCCGGCTCAACGGCGAACCGCTCGTGGCGGGCTCACCCGCGCCCGGCGCGGAACTCCGGGTGGCCACCTCGCACCCGGACTTCACCACACCCGAGCAGAAGAAGTCGCTGCTCGCCCTCCGCACCGAAGGCGTCCGCACCAGGCCGTGCGGCTCAGCGGGCCTGGAGTATCTGGCCGTCGCCCGGGGGACCCTCGACGCCGTGGCGTTCAACTGGGAACTGGCCTGGGACCACGCCGCCGGTCTGCTGCTCGTGGAGGAGGCGGGCGGCGCCCATCTGACGCTCACGGGCGAGCCGTTCCGCGTGACGGGAGGCAACGCACTGCCGTTCACGGCCGCCCGGGACGCGGCCACCGCCCGCCGGGTGCACCAGCTGCTGGCGGCGGAAGCCTGACACGCGGGCTCACCGCCGCCGGGCCGCCCCTCCGGCCCCGGTCAGGGAGTGCGTCTCGCACACCTCGACCAGGGGCGGGAGCAGGCCGATGAGACGCAGGGCGTCGCCGTGACCGCGGTCGTCGGCGCCCGCACAGTCGTCCGCCACGACCGTGACCGCCCGCCCCGCGGTCCGCCGCGGCCAGGGCTGTCGCCCGGACACAGCAGCCGGTGGCGACTGACGGCGCCCCGCTCCCGCCGTCCGGCCTCAGCCGCCGGAGCCGAGCACCGCCCGTACCTCCGCCACCAGGGCGGCCGCCGCTTCCACGGCTGCCGCGTCCAGTGCGCGGAGCGCCGACGCCGCCCGCTCGGCGAAGCGGTCCGGAGCCCCCGGCAGCGCGGCGGCCGCCGCCAGCGCACCCTTCTCGTTGACGCACCACACCCGGTGGTGGGCGTGCAGCGACTGGGCCAGGACGCCGAAGGCCCGGGAGAGGCAGAGCGAGACGTGCAAGGTGTCCCCGCCGGCCGCCGACTTACCGGCGGCGGCCACCGAGAAGTCCGCCTCCCAGGCGGCTTCCGCCAGTGCGGCGCGGAGCGGTTCCGGGTAGCGGCGCGTCTCCTCACGCAGTGCCGTCAACTCCCCCGAGGGATCGGCGAGTACCTGGCAGAGCGCGACCTCCCCCGGATAGGCGGGCGACCAGAAGCCGAGCGGATGCCCCGGCTGGACGCCCACCTCGTAGCGGCCCTCGCGGCACTGCGACCAGACCCGCTCCACCCGGTCGAGATCGCGCAGGATCCAGTCCACCGCCACCCCGCCGACGGTGAGCCAGGCGCCGCCGTCGACCCAGGGGCCCCAGCCGCCGGGGCCCGCCACGTCGACCGGCCGGTCCGCCAGCGTGGCGGCGAGCGCGGCGAGCGCCGCCGTGTCCGGGCTGCCGCGGTAGTAGAGGCCGAGATCCCAGTCGGAGCCGGGCCGTTCGGCGCCCCGCGCCCGACTGCCGCCGAGGGCCACCGCCCTGATGCCGGGAACGCCGCAGAGCTGTTCCGCCATGGTTCCGATCGTCGATTTCATCGGCTGCGACGCTACCCCCGGCGGCACCGCCGGCGCGCGGGAATATCCTGGGAGCCTCTGGCCGTCGGCTGACGAAGGAGTCCGAAGGTGCCGTCGATGCTCGATGCTGTCGTCGTGGGGGCGGGACCCAACGGGCTGACCGCCGCCGTGGAGCTGGCCCGCCGCGGATTCGCCGTCGAGGTCTTCGAGGCCCGGGACACCGTCGGAGGGGGCGCGCGGACCGAGGAGCTCACGCTCCCCGGCTTCCTCCACGACCCCTGCTCCGCCGTCCATCCGCTCGGTGTCGGGTCGCCGGTCTTCAAGACCATGCCGCTCGACCGGTACGGCCTGGAGTGGCTGCACCCCGAACTGCCCATGGCGCACCCCTTCGACGACGGCACCGCCGCCGTGCTGTCCCGCTCGGTCGCCGAGACCGCCGCATCCTTCGGGCCGCGCGACGCGGGTGCGTACCGGCGGCTCGTCACGCCCTTCCTCGGCCGGTGGGACACGCTGGCCCGGGATTTCATGTCGCTGCCGCTCACCGCGCTGCCGCGCGATCCGGTGACCCTCGCGCGCTTCGGACTGACCGGTCTTCCGCCGTCCACCTGGCTGATGAAGCGCTTCCGCGACGACCGGGCGCGGGCGCTGTTCGCCGGTCTCGTGGCCCATGTCATCGCACCGCTCGACGGCCTCGCCACCGGCGCCGTCGGGCTGATGTTCGCCCTGGCCGCGCACGAGGGCGGCTGGCCGCTGCCGCGCGGCGGCTCGCAGTCGGTCTCCGACGCGCTGACCGGGTATCTGCGCGATCTGGGCGGAGTGGTGCACACCGGCTTCGAGGTCAAGCGGCTCGACGACCTGCCGCCCGCACGCGCGTACATCTTCGACACCTCCCCGACGGCCGCCGCGCGCATCGCCGGTCTCGGCCGGGCCTACGACGGATACCGGTACGGGGCGAGCGTCTTCAAGATCGATTACGCACTCGACGGGCCGGTGCCCTGGACGGCTGAGGCGCCCCGGACCGCCGGGACCGTGCAGATCGGCCCGAGCAGCCGTGAGATCGGCACGGCGCTGCGCCAGGCCGCCGGAGGCCGTGCCCCCGCCACGCCCTTCCTGATCAGCGCCCAGCCCAGCCTGGTCGACCCGTCCAGGGCGCCCGAAGGCAAGCACGTCTTCTGGACGTACGGACATGTCCCGAACAGCTGGGAAGGCGATCTCACCGAAGCCGTCGAGCGGCAGATCGAGCGCTTCGCCCCCGGCTTCCGCGACCGGGTGCTCGCCCGCGCCACCGCGGGACCTGCCGAGCTCTTCGCGCGGAACGCGAACTACGTGGGTGGCGACATCGCCTGCGGCGCGGCCTCCGGACTCCAACTGCTCCTGCGGCCCAAGCTCTCCCTCTTCCCCTACACGACCTCGCACCCCGCGGTGTACCTCTGCTCGGCGGCGACCCCGCCCGGACCGGGCGTCCACGGCATGTCGGGTCACAACGCGGCGAAGGCCGTATGGCGGCGGTTGCGCCGCACATGAGGGGGCGGTGTCCGGTGTGGGGCTCCCCGGGCACGCCGGTGTCCGGCCGGGTCCGGCCGAGGGAGATGTCGGATTCTCGCCAGCCGCCGGTACCGGTCGTGGCCGATGCTTGAGCCATGCACACCGACACCGAGCGCTGCGTACGCGCCGTCCAGTCGAAGGACGCCCGCTTCGACGGCTGGTTCTTCACGGCCGTCCTGACCACCGGGATCTACTGCCGTCCCAGCTGCCCGGTCGTGCCGCCCAAGGTCGAGAACATGACCTTCTACCCGAGCGCCGCCGCCTGCCAGCAGGCCGGTTTCCGCGCCTGCAAGCGCTGCCGCCCGGACACCAGCCCCGGCTCCCCGGAGTGGAACGCCCGCGCCGATGTCGTGGCCCGCGCGATGCGCCTGATCCGGGACGGCGTGGTCGACCGGGAAGGCGTTCCCGGCCTCGCCGGGCGGCTCGGATACTCGACCCGGCAGATCGAGCGCCAGCTCCTCGCCGAACTCGGGGCCGGCCCGCTCGCCCTGGCCCGTGCACAGCGTGCCCAGACGGCGCGCATCCTCATCGAGACGACGGGACTGCCCATGGCGGACGTGGCGTTCGCCGCCGGGTTCTCCTCCATCCGCACCTTCAACGACACGGTCCGCGAGGTCTTCGCCCTCTCCCCGGGCGAACTGCGTACCCGCGCCACCCGCGGCGCACGGCCGCACACCCCGGGCACCATCCCGCTCCGGCTCCCGTTCCGCGCGCCGCTCAACCCCGACAACCTCTTCGGCCATCTCGCGGCGACCGGGGTCCCCGGCGTGGAGGAGTGGCGGGACGGCGCGTACCGCAGGACGCTCTCCCTGCCGTACGGGCACGGCATCGCCGAACTCACGCCCCTGCCCGACCACATCGGCTGTCTGCTCTCCCTCACCGATCTGCGCGACCTCACCCATGCCATCAGCCGCTGCCGCTGGCTGCTCGACCTCGACGCCGATCCGGTCGCCGTCGACGGTGAGCTGCGCAACGACCCGCTGCTCGCGCCGATGGTCGACAAGGCACCGGGCCGGCGGGTGCCCCGTACCGTCGACGCGGCGGAGTTCGCGGTACGGGCGGTGCTGGGCCAGCAGGTCTCGACGGCGGCGGCCCGTACCCACGCCGCCCGGCTCGTCGCGGCACACGGGGTGCCCGTCGACGACGTGAGGGGCGGCCTCACCCATCTCTTCCCGTCGCCGCAGGCCCTGGCGGACCTCGACCCGGAGTCCCTGGCGCTGCCGCGGAGCAGGCGCACCACCCTGACCACCCTGGTCGGCGCGCTCGCCGACGGGTCGCTCACGCTCGGGGTGGACAGCGACTGGGACGAGGCCCGCACCCGGCTGCTGGCCCTCCCCGGCTTCGGTCCCTGGACGGTCGAGGCCATCGCGATGCGCGCCCTGGGTGACCCCGACGCCTTCCTCCCCACCGACCTGGGCATCCGGCGGGCGGCGGGCGAGCTGGGCCTGCCGTCGACCCCGGCGGCGCTCACCGCCCGGGCCGCGGCCTGGCGGCCCTGGCGCGCGTACGCCGTGCAGTACCTGTGGGCCACCGACTCGCACCCCATCAACCAGCTGCCCGGCTGACTCCCGCAGCGCCGGGGGAGAGGAGTACCCGCATGTCCGACAACCCGTACCCGAACCCGTCCGTGAAACGCCACACCGTGGTCGACAGCCCGTACGGTCCGCTCACGCTCGTGGCGACCGGCGGCCTGCTCAGCGGTCTGTACATGGCCGGGCAGCGCCACCGGCCGCCCGACGAGACCTTCGGTGAACCCGACCCCCGCCCCTTCGGGCAGGTCAGGGAGGAGCTGACCGCGTACTTCGACGGCGCTTTGACCGAGTTCACGGTGGAGCCGCACCTGGCGGGCACGCCCTTCCAGCGCGGTGTCTGGGAGCAGCTGCGGCAGATTCCGTACGGCGAGACCCGTTCGTACGGCGACCTCGCCGGCCGGCTCGGCAAGCCCGGGGCCTCCCGGGCCGTCGGCCTGGCGAACGGCAGGAACCCGGTCGGGATCATCGTCCCGTGCCACCGGGTCGTCGGTTCGACGGGCAGCCTCACCGGATACGGCGGCGGACTCGACCGCAAACAGCGGCTGCTGGCCTTCGAGTCGGGGGGCGCGGGCCCGGGGGAGTACGCCCTCTTCTGACCGGTCCCCATGGGCAGCGGGCCGCTGGTGCGGATAGGGTCGGAGCGGCGCGACTGCCTGTTCGAAAGCAAGGGATAAACAAGGTGACGGACGGAGCAGTAACTGAAGCCGCACGGGTGCTCGTGGCGGCCGACAAATTCAAGGGGTCCCTCACGGCCGTGGAGGTCGCTGAGCGGGTGACGGCCGGCCTGCGGCGGGTCGTTCCCGGCGTGCAGGTGGAGACCCTGCCCGTCGCCGACGGCGGGGACGGCACCGTCGCCGCCGCGGTCGCGGCGGGGTTCGACCGGCACGAGGTGCGGGTCACCGGGCCCCTCGGCGAGCAGCTGACCGCGGCGTTCGCGCTGCGCGACGGCGTCGCCGTGGTGGAAATGGCCGAGGCATCTGGCCTCCAGCACCTCCCCGCAGGGGTGTTCGCGCCGCTCACCGCCACGACGTACGGCTCCGGTGAGCTGCTGCGTGCGGCGCTCGACGCGGGGGCCGCATCCATCGTCTTCGGCGTCGGCGGCAGCGCCACGACCGACGGCGGTGCGGGCATGCTGGCGGCGCTCGGTGCGCGCTTCCTGGACGCGGACGGACAGCCCGTGGGGCCGGGTGGCGGGGGACTGAGCGAGCTGGCGACGGCCGATCTGTCCGGTCTTGACTCCCGTCTGGCCGGTACGGAGATCGTGCTCGCCAGCGACGTGGACAACCCGCTGACCGGGCCCAAGGGCGCCCCCGCGGTGTACGGGCCGCAGAAGGGCGCGTCCCCGGAACAGGTCGAGGCCCTGGACGCCGCGCTGGCGCACTTCGCCGCCGTGCTGGAGAAGTCCATCGGTGCGGGGGCCGCGGAAGCCGCTCTCGCGCCGGGCGCCGGCGCCGCGGGCGGCATCGGCTTCGGGGCGCTGGTAGGCCTGGGGGCGAGCTTCCGTGCGGGTATCGACGTGATGCTCGATGTCCTGGGGTTCGCGCCTGCCGTGGCCCGGGCGACGCTGGTCGTCACCGGCGAGGGGTCGCTCGACGAGCAGACCCTGCACGGCAAGGCACCGGCCGGTGTCGCGGCGGCGGCGAGGGCGGCGGGCAAGGAGGTCGTCGCGGTCTGCGGCCGCCTCACGCTCCCGGCGGAGGTGCTCGGCAGGGCGGGCATCCGCCGTGCGTATGCCCTCACGGACCTGGAGCCCGACGTGGAGCGCTGCATCGCGAACGCGGGCCCGCTCCTGGAGCAGGCCGCCGAGAACATCGCCCGCGATTTCCTGGTCCGCGGGTGACGGCGGGCCGCCACGGGGCGTGACGGCGTGCGAAGCGGGCCGGGCGGCACTCCGCCCGGCCCGTGCCCGTGCCGCCGGACCCGGGGCCCGGCCGGCAGCACCGACCGAATGTTTGAGATGGTCAACTTTTCTGGCGTAGCATCGCCCCATGCCAGAAACCCCCGGAGCCTGCACCGACCGGCTGATGGAGCTGCTCTCGGTGTCGCTCGGCGCCTACTACGGTGACTTCACGGCCGCGGCCGCAGCCGAAGGCCTCACCGCCAGCCAGGGCAAGACGCTCAGCGTGCTGCGCCGGGGGCCGTCCGCGATGCGCGCTCTGGCGATCACACTGGCCTGCGACGCCTCCAACATGACCGGGATCGTCGACCGGCTGGAGAAGCGCGCACTCGTACGCCGGGAGCCCAGCCCTACCGACCGGCGCGTCAAGAACGTCCTCCTCACCGCGGAGGGCGAGCGCACCGTCGACGCGATCCGGGCCGGAATGCACACGACACTCGCCGGTCTCGAAGCCCTGCCGGACGCCGACCGGACCGTACTCGCGGACCTGCTGGAGCGCGTCTTCGCCGCCCCCGCCCCGGCCGGCCGGACTGCCTGACCCGCAGCGGCCCGGGCGGGCCGCGCTCAGCGGTCCGGAACGCGAACGACAAAGGGCCCCGAGTGCACATGGCGCTCGGGGCCCTCCGGCGTTGTCCAGGAGCTACGGCAGCTGCGCCGTACGCGCCTCGCGACGGTTGTCGCGGAAGGTGTTCACCCGGCGCGCGGTGGCGAAGAGCGGAATGACCGCACCCAGCACCACCTGGAGCGCGCACCCGGTCTGCAGGAGCAGCTGGCCGCCGGGGGCGTCGAACGCCCACGCGGCGAGCAGCCCCATGGCACCCACGATCCAGCTGAGCATCCCCACCGCGAGGACGCCCCGCGGCTTCGGGTACTCGACCCGGCTCACCATCAGCCAGGCGACCCCGATGACCGCGAGCAGCGTCGGTACGAAGGGGAGCTCCAGAAGCACGATGGAGACCACGGTCAGCGCCCCGAACGGGGACGGCATGCCCTGGAAGGTGCCGTCCTTGAGCTCCACGCACGAGAACCGTGCGAGCCTCAGCACCACCGCCAGCAGCACCACGATCGCCGCCACCGCCGCGACCCGCTGGTGGGCGTCGTCCGCGACCATCCCGTACACGAGCACGAAGTAGGCCGGGGCGAGCCCGAAGCTGATCAGGTCGGACAGGTTGTCCAGCTCCGCGCCCATCGGCGAGCTGCGCAGCTTGCGCGCCACGAGCCCGTCGCAGAGGTCGAAGATCGCGGCGAGCAGCATCAGGATCACGGCGGTCGCGGCGGAGTGCCGCCCCATGCCGGTCTCCTGACTGCCCTGGAGGTGCGGGATGAGGATTCCGGTGGTGGTGAAGTACACCGCCATGAAGCCGCACGTCGCGTTGCCGAGTGTCAGCGTGTCCGCTATCGACAGCCGCATGGAGAGCGGCATGTCCTCGGTGTCGTCCTCGGCGTTCGCCTCGGGCACCCAGCCGGTCTGTGTCTCGGGATCAATCACGGTCAATTCGAGTCACCCCCGCGGTGGTGGTCTGGCCGACCTCGACCGCGACATCGATACCTTCCGGAAGGTAGATGTCGACGCGTGAACCGAAACGGATCAGGCCGATCCGCTCGCCCTGCTCCACCTTCGTGCCCTGGGGCAGGTACGGAACGATCCGGCGGGCGACGGCGCCGGCGATCTGCACCATCTCGATGTCGCCGAGCTCGGTGTCGAAGTGCCAGACAACGCGCTCGTTGTTCTCGCTCTCCTTGTTGAACGCCGGGACGAAGCCGCCGGGGATGTGCTCGACGGACGTCACGGTGCCCGCCAGCGGTGCGCGGTTCACGTGGACGTTCAGCGGGCTCATGAAGATCGCGACGCGGGTACGCCCGTCCTTCCACGGCATGATGCTCTGCACTACGCCGTCGGCCGGGGAGATGACCCGGCCCTGTGTGATCTCCCGCTCCGGATCGCGGAAGAACCACAGCATGCCCGCCGCGAGGGCGGTGGTGGGCACGGCGACAGCAGCCCAGCGGCCGGACCGGCGGGCCCGGGTCAGGCTGAGCGCCGCGGTCGCGACAGTCGGCAGGAGCCACGGCGATGCTCCGCGCGCAAGACGGACGCGACCGCGTGGTGCAGAGGTTTGGCTGTGGGGCATGAATGACCTTCGTAGCGGATGATGCCGCGCGGGAACGGGGGACGGCGGCTTTCGGGCGATGCTATCGGTTGTGGACCACAACTGGGCAAGCCAGGAAGCCGAGTCGGCGGCCGGAAGACGATGACTGGCTGTGATCTTCTTCGCTGATATATCACCACGAAAGGGACAATCAGCCCTGGAATCGGTACTCTTCGAGGAGGCGCCGACCGATGATCATTTTCTGGATCTCGGCGGTACCTTCGCCGATCAGCAGCATCGGGGCCTCGCGGTAGAGCCGCTCGATCTCATACTCCTTGGAGAACCCGTATCCACCGTGGATACGGAAGGCGTCCTCCACGACCTCCTTGCAGTACTCGGAGGCCAGATACTTGGCCATCCCCGCTTCAAGGTCGTTTCGTTCCCCGGAGTCCTTTTTGCGTGCCGCATTGACCATCATCGCATGGGCGGCTTCCACCTTGGTGGCCATTTCGGCCAGCTTGAACTGAATCGCCTGGTGCTGGGCGATCTGTTTGCCGAAAGTATGCCGTTGCTGTGCGTAACTGATCCCCAGCTCGAAGGCGCGCTGTGCTACGCCGCAGCCACGCGCTGCGACATTCACCCGCCCGACTTCGACTCCGTCCATCATTTGGTAAAACCCTCGGCCCGTAACGCCACCAAGTACGCGATTGGCCGGAATTCGCAGGCCGTCCATGATCAGCTCGGTGGTGTCGACCCCCTTGTAGCCCATCTTGTCGATCTTGCCGGGGATGGTCAGGCCCGGACGGACCTCACCGAAACCCGGCTCCTTCTCGACCAGGAAGGTCGTCATCGACTTGTGCCGGGCGGTGCCCTCGGGGTGACCCTCGTCACTCCGGCACAGGACCGCGACGAGCGAGGACGTGCCGCCGTTGGTCAGCCACATCTTCTGGCCGTCCAGGACGTAGTCGTCGCCGTCCCTGATCCCCTTCGAGGTGATGGCCGACACGTCGGAACCCAGGGCGGGCTCGGACATCGAGAACGCGCCGCGGACCTCGCCCGCGGCCATCCGCGGCAGGAAGGTGTCCTTCTGCTCCTGGGTGCCGTGCTGCTTGAGCATGTACGCCACGATGAAATGCGTGTTGATGATGCCCGACACGCTCATCCAGCCACGCGCTATTTCCTCGACACACAGCGCGTACGTGAGCAGCGACTCGCCCAGGCCCCCGTACTCCTCGGGGATCATCAGCCCGAACAGGCCGAGTTCCTTGAGGCCCTCGACGATCTGGGACGGGTACTCGTCGCGGTGTTCGAGTTCGGTCGCGACCGGGAGGATCTCCTTGTCGACGAAGTCCCTCACGGTGGCCAGGATTTCCTGCTGTACATCGGTGAGACCCGGGGTCCGGGCGAGTCGGCTCATGACTGCTTCTCCTGTGACGTCACGCTGTTGGTGGGAATTCGCCTACGGGGAAGGCACAGGGCGGCCGGGCTGTTCTCCGCCGCGCTCCTTGATGTAGGCCGCGGTGGGGACCATGACCTTGCGGCGGAAGACGCAGACGACGGTGCCGTCCTGGTTGTAGCCCTTGGTCTCGACGTACACGATCCCGCGGTCGGTCCTGGACCTGGACGGGGTCTTGTCCAGGACCGTGGTCTCGCCGTACAGGGTGTCGCCGTGGAAGGTCGGCGCGATGTGCTTGAGCGACTCGACCTCCAGGTTGGCGATGGCCTTGCCGGAGACGTCGGGTACGGACATGCCGAGCAGCAGCGAGTAGACGTAGTTCCCGACGACGACGTTCTTGCCGAAGTCGGTTGTCCGCTCGGCGTAGTTGCTGTCCAGGTGGAGCGGGTGGTGGTTCATGGTGAGCAGACAGAAGAGGTGGTCGTCGTACTCGGTGACGGTCTTGCCGGGCCAGTGCTTGTAGACGGCGCCGACCTCGAACTCCTCGTAGGTGCGTCCGAACTGCATGGTCAGGCCTCCGGGGCTTCGAAGGCGGTGGTGCGCCGCAGCCCGGCGGCGCGGCCCTTGCCGGAGACGACCAGGGCCATCTTGCGGCTGGCCTCGTCGATCATCTCGTCGCCGAGCATCGCCGAGCCCTTCTTGCCGCCGGCCTCCGATGTGCACCACTCGTAGGCGTCGAGGATCATCTCGGCGTGGTCGTAGTCCTCCTGCGACGGCGAGAAGATCTCATTCGCCGCCTCGACCTGGCCGGGGTGCAGGACCCACTTGCCGTCGAAGCCGAGGGCCGCCGCCCGCTTGGCGACCTCGCGGTAGCCGTCGACGTTGCGGATCTGGAGGTACGGGCCGTCGATCGCCTGGAGGTCGTAGGTACGGGCCGCCATCAGGATCTTCATCAGGATGTAGTGGTAGGCGTCCGCCCCGTAACCGGGCGGCTGCTCACCGACGACCAGGGTCTTCATGTTGATCGAGGCCATGAAGTCGGCCGGGCCGAAGATGATGGCCTCGTTGCGGGGTGAGGCCGCCGCGATCTCGTTGACGTTGACCAGGCCCCTGGCGTTCTCGATCTGCGCCTCGATACCGATCTTCCCGACCTCGAAGCCCATGGTCTTCTCGATCTGCGTGAGCAGCAGGTCGAGGGCCACGACCTGCTGTGCGTCCTGGACCTTCGGAAGCATGATGCAGTCGAGGTTGTGGCCGGCCCCCTCGACGACGGTGACGACGTCGCGGTAGGTCCAGTGGGTGGTCCAGTCGTTGACGCGTACGACGCGGGTCTTGCCCGTCCAGTCGCCCTTGTTCAGCGCGTCGACGATGGTGTGCCGGGCGCCTTCCTTGGCGAGAGGCGCGCAGGCGTCCTCCAGGTCCAGGAAGACCTGGTCGGCGGGGAGGCCCTGGGCCTTCTCCAGGAAGCGCGGGTTCGATCCGGGAACGGCGAGACACGAGCGCCTCGGACGCAACCGGTTCACGGGGCTGGTTGACTCGGTCATGCGGGGACCTCCAGAGGGTCGAGCTTGTTCGCTTTCCGGATCACTTCGACGATACGTCCGATGATCTCGGTGATCCCGAAGTCCTTCGGGGTGAAGACGGCGGCGACGCCGGCTTCCTTGAGGGCTGTGCCGTCGGCGTTCGGGATGATCCCGCCGACGATCACCGGGATGTCGGACGCGCCCGCCTCGCGCAGCCGCTGGAGCACGTCGGGGACCAGCTCGGCGTGCGAGCCCGACAGGATCGACAGGCCCACGCAGTGCACGTCCTCGGCCAGGGCCGCGGCGACGATCTGCTCGGGCGTCAGCCTGATGCCCTGGTAGACCACCTCGAACCCGGCGTCGCGGGCCCGCACGGCGATCTGCTCGGCGCCGTTGGAGTGCCCGTCGAGGCCCGGTTTGCCGACCAGCAGGCGCAGCCGTCCGCTGCCGAGGTCATGGGCCGTACGGGTCACGGCCGCGCGTACGGCGGCGAGCGGGGTGCCCTCGTCCGCGGTCACCGCGACCGGTGCGCCGCCCACTCCGGTGGGTGCCCGGAACTCGCCGAACACGTCGCGCAGCGCCCAGGACCACTCGCCCGTGGTGACGCCCGCGCGGGCGCACGCCACCGTTGCCTCGAAGAGGTTGGCGTCACCGGCGGCGGTCGCCTTGAGGACCGCGAGCGACTCCTGCGCGGCGCTTTCGTCGCGGTTGTCGCGCCAGGCGTGCAGCGCGGCGACGACCTTCGCCTCGTTCTCCGGGTCGACCGTCATGATCGCCGTGTCGAGGTCGGCGGTGAGGGGGTTGGGCTCGGTCGACTCGTAGCAGTTGACGCCGACGATCCTCTCCTCGCCGCCCTCGATCCTGGCCCGGCGGAGGGCGTGCGAGGAGACCAGCTCCGACTTGAGGTAGCCGGACTCGACGGCCGCCATCGCGCCGCCCATCTGCTGGATGCGGTCGATCTCCGCGAGCGACTCCTCGACGAGCTCCCCGACCTTCGCCTCGATGACGTGGGAGCCGTCGAAGATGTCCTCGTACTCCAGCAGATCGCTCTCCTGGGCGAGCACCTGCTGGATCCGCAGCGACCACTGCTGGTCCCAGGGCCTGGGCAGCCCGAGCGCCTCGTTCCAGGCGGGCAGCTGCACGGCGCGGGCCCGCGCGTCCTTGGACAGGGTGACGGCCAGCATCTCCAGGACGATGCGCTGGACGTTGTTCTCGGGCTGGGCCTCGGTGAGCCCCAGCGAGTTGACCTGGACGCCGTAGCGGAAGCGGCGCTTCCTGGGGTCCGTGATGCCGTACCTCTCCCGCGTGATGCGGTCCCAGATGCGGCCGAAGGCGCGCATCTTGCACATCTCCTCGATGAAGCGGACCCCCGCGTTCACGAAGAACGAGATCCGCGCGACCACCGCGTCGAACCGCTCGGGCTCCACCTGTCCCGAGTCGCGTACGGCGTCCAGGACCGCGATCGCGGTGGACATGGCGTACGCGATCTCCTGGACGGGTGTGGCGCCCGCCTCCTGGAGGTGGTAGCTGCAGATGTTGATCGGGTTCCACTTGGGGATGCGGGCCACCGTGTACGTGATCATGTCGGTGGTGAGCCGCAGGCTCGGCCCGGGCGGGAACACGTGCGTCCCGCGCGACAGGTACTCCTTGACGATGTCGTTCTGCGTCGTCCCCTGGAGCAGGTCCGCGTCCGCGCCCTGCTCCTCCGCGACCACCTGGTAGAGGGCCAGCAGCCACATCGCCGTGGCGTTGATGGTCATGGAGGTGTTCATCTGTTCCAGGGGGATGTCCTGGAACAGCCGCCGCATGTCGCCGAGATGGGAGACGGGTACCCCGACCCGGCCGACCTCGCCCCTGGCCAGGATGTGGTCCGGGTCGTAGCCGGTCTGGGTGGGCAGGTCGAAGGCGACGGACAGACCTGTCTGGCCCTTGGCGAGGTTGCGCCGGTAGAGCTCGTTGGAGGCTTCGGCCGTCGAGTGGCCCGCGTACGTCCGCATGAGCCAGGGGCGGTCCTTGTGACGTTCAGTCATCTGGAGACCTCAGACGTTCCGGCTGGTGGGTGCGGTCGTTCCCGCCGCGGTGTCACGGAACAGGTTGATGGAGCCGATGTGCTGTTCGCGCAGCTCCCGGTCGCGCACACCGAGCCCCTCGGCGGGCGCCAGCGCCAGGACGCCGACCTTGCCCTGGTGCAGGTTGCGGTGGACGTCGTGGGCCGCCTGTCCGGTGTCGTCGAGCGAGTACACCTTCGACAGGGTGGGGTGGATCTTGCCCTTGGCGATCAGCCGGTTGGCCTCCCAGGCCTCGCGGTAGTTGGCGAAGTGGGAGCCCACGATCCTCTTCAGCGACATCCACAGATAGCGGTTGTCGTACTCGTGGGTGTAGCCCGACGTCGAGGCGCAGGTGACGATCGTGCCGCCCTTGCGCGTCACGTACACCGAGGCGCCGAAGGTCTCGCGGCCCGGGTGCTCGAAGACGATGTCCACGTCCTCGCCGCCGGTCAGTTCGCGGATGCGCTTGCCGAACCGCTTCCACTCGCGCGGGTCCTGGTGGTGCTCGTCCTTCCAGAACCTGTAGTCCTCGGCGCTGCGGTCGATGATCGCCTCGGCGCCCATCCGGCGGCAGATGTCCGCCTTCTGGTCGCTGGAGACGACACAGACCGGGTTGGCGCCGCCGGCCAGCGCGAACTGGGTGGCGTAACTGCCCAGTCCACCGCTGGCACCCCAGATCAGTACGTTGTCGCCCTGCTTCATTCCGGCGCCGTTGCGTGAGACCAGCTGGCGGTACGCGGTGGAGTTGACCAGGCCGGGGGCGGCGGCCTCCTCCCAGCTGAGGTGGCCGGGCTTGGGCATCAGCTGGTTGGACTTGACGAGAGCGATCTCAGCGAGGCCGCCGAAGTTGGTCTCGAAGCCCCAGATGCGCTGCTCGGGGTCGAGCATCGTGTCGTTGTGGCCGTCGGAGCTCTCCAGCTCCACCGAGAGGCAGTGCGCGACGACTTCGTCGCCCGGCTGCCAGGCGTTGACGCCGGGGCCGGTCCGCAGTACGACCCCCGCCAGGTCGGAGCCGATGACGTGGTACGGCAGGTCGTGGCGCCTGGTGAGTTCGCTGAGCTTTCCGTACCGCTCCAGGAAGGAGAACGTCGAGACGGGCTCGAAGATCGAGGTCCAGACGGAGTTGTAGTTCACCGAGCTGGCCATGACGGCCACCAGGGCCTCGCCGGGGCCGAGTTCGGGCACCGGCACGTCCTCGACGTGCAGGGACTTGCGGGGGTCCTTGTCGCGGCTTTCGAGGTCCGCGAACATCTCGGCCTCGTCCTTGTGCACGGTCACCGCGCGGTACGAGTCGGGGAGGGCCAGGGCGGCGAAGTCGGCCGCCGTGGCAGCGCTGGAGCCGCTTGCTGTGTCGGTCCGCGACTGGATCGCGTCCAGGATTTCCTTCACGGTGCTGCCTCCGGCGAAGCGTGTTGGGGGAGGTGGTCGGGGTGCGCCCCGCGGGAGGCGGGGCTGCTGCTGTGGAGGTGTGCCGTCGGTTCGGCGTGAGGTGGAGCGGCCGCGCCGTGGTGGGGCGCTGAAGGTGCCTGTGACGCAGGCGTCCGGGCGCGTGAACACGTGGTTCACGGGGACAGCCGGATTGCGAAGGTCGCTGCACGCCGGCCGCTCGGACACCTTCAACGTATGGCACCCCGTGCCAAGCCGCAAGACACTGAGTGCCAACAAATTCTCTCAGTTGTCACCCACGGGTCACGGATGAGCAAAACCCGATGGGAGCCCGATGGGACCCGAGAACCCGATGGGAACCCGGAAAACGGCCGCACCCGCAGGGGCGGCCGTCACGGTGCGGATCGGCTGGGTACTGGTCGGGTCGCGTTCAGCGCTTCCGCAGCGCCTGCTCGATGGTGCGCATGACCTCGTCGAGCGGGGCGTCGGTACGCGCCACCGTCACCAGCACCTCACCACTGCTCCGCACGGTCGCGGCCGGGGTGCGCTCAGCGGTACGGCCGGCGCCTATCCCGGTGCCGAAGGTGTCCCGGACGATGGCGAAGGCGTGGTCGAGCCGGGCCTCCACGTCGCCCTGGCCGCCGGCCCGCAGCCAGCGGCGCAGCACATGGTTGTGCGCGGTGACCACGGCGGACGCCGCCACCTCGGCCAGCAGCGGGTCGTCGTTGCCGTCGTGCTGCTCGTGCTCGTCGAAGTGGCCCAGCAGATAACGGGTGAACAGCCGCTCGTAGCGGGCCACCGAGGCGATCTCCGCCTCCCGCAGGGTCGGCACCTCACGGGTCAGCTTGTACCGCGCCACCGAGACCACCGGCGACGCCGCGTACATCCGCATGACTTCCTTGATGCCCCGGCACACGGTGTCCAGCGGGTGCTCGTGCGGCGGCGCCGCGTTCAGCACCGCCTCGGCCCGCACCAGTGTGTCGTCGTGGTCCGGGAAGATCGCCTCTTCCTTGGAGCGGAAGTGCCGGAAGAAGGTCCGGCGGGCCACCCCGGCCTGCGCCGCGATCTCGTCGACGGTCGTCGCCTCGTACCCCTTGGCCGCGAAGAGCTCCATCGCCGCCGAGGCCAGTTCGCGGCGCATCTTGAGCCGCTGAGCGGCCGCGCGGCTGCCTGCGGCGCTCTCAGGGGCGTCGGACGACGCCTTCTTGCGGACAGGCCGTCGGACGGGGCCGGTGAGCTCGGGCATGGTCCGAACGTACTGCATCGGGCTGTCGGAACGTGGCGCCGGGCTGCTGGAACCGGGCCGCTCGCCCGGTTCCAGCAGCCCGCCCCAGTCGCCCTGCGCATCAGCGACGGGCATACTCGCGGAATCCGCGCCCGGTCTTGCGGCCGAGGCAGCCCGCCGCCACCAGATGTTCGAGCAGGGGCGCGGGGGCGAGGCCCGGGTCGCGGAACTCGCGGTGCAGCACCCGCTCGATGGCGAGCGAGACGTCCAGGCCGACCACGTCCAGGAGCTCGAAGGGGCCCATCGGATAGCCGCCGCCCAGCTTCATCGCCGCGTCGATGTCGTCGAGCGTCGCGTAGTGCTCCTGGACCATCTTGACCGCGTTGTTGAGGTACGGGAACAGCAGCGCGTTCACGATGAAACCGGCCCGGTCGCCGCAGTCCACCGGGTGCTTGCGGACCTTCGCGCAGACCTCACGGACCGTGGCGTGGACGTCGTCGGCGGTGAGGACGGTACGGACCACCTCGACCAGTTTCATCGCCGGGGCCGGGTTGAAGAAGTGCATCCCGATGACGTCCTGCGGGCGCGAGGTGGCCCGGGCGCAGGCGATGACCGGCAGCGACGAGGTCGTGGTGGCGAGCACCGCGCCCTGCTTGCAGACCTTGTCGAGCGTCTCGAAGAGCTGCTGCTTGACCTCCAGGTCCTCGGCCACCGCCTCGACGGCCAGATCCACCCCGGCGAACGCGTCGAGCGAACCGGCCGGGGCGATCCTGGCCAGCGTCTCGTCGCGGGCCGCCGCGGTCATCCGCCCCTTGTCGACCGAGCGGGCGAGCGACTTGGCGACACGGGCCTTCGCCGCATCGGCCTTCTCCGGGCTGCGGGCAGCGAGCACCACGTCGTAACCGGCCTTGGCGAAGACCTCGGCGATGCCCGACGCCATCGTCCCCGAGCCCGCGACGCCCACCGACGTGACCGGGCGGGCGGCGGTGGCCTGCGCACCGTCGAGCGGGGTGAGGGCGTCCCGCACCACGTCGGCACTGCCAGGCTCCTCGTACGAGTAGAAACCGCGGCCCGACTTGCGCCCGGTCAGCCCGGCGTTGCTGAGCTGCTTGAGGATCGGGGCGGGGGCGTGCAGCCGGTCCCGGGACGCGGCGTACATCGCCTCCAGGACGGTGCGCGCGGTGTCGATGCCGATCAGGTCGAGCAGCGCGAGCGGGCCCATCGGCAGCCCGCAGCCGAGCCGCATCGCCGCGTCGATGTCCTCGCGGGACGCGTACTTGGCCTCGTACATCGCCGCTGCCTGGTTGAGATAGCCGAAGAGCAGTCCGTCGGCGACGAAACCGGGGCGGTCGCCGACCGCGACCGGCTCCTTGCCGAGGTCGCGGGCGAGTGCGGTGACGGCGTCGACGGCCGTCGGCGCGGTCAGCACCGAGGAGACCACCTCGACCAGTTTCATCGCCGGGGCCGGGTTGAAGAAGTGCAGGCCCAGGACGCGTTCGGGGTGCGCGGTGTCGGCGGCGAGCCGGGTCACCGACAGGGCGTTGGTTCCGGTGGCCAGGACCGCGCCGGGGCGGACGATCCCGTCCAGGGCGCGGAGGACCTGCTGCTTGGTCTCGTACGACTCCGGCACGACCTCGATCACCAGGTCGGCGTCGGCCGCGGCCTGCAGGTCGGAGAAGGTGCGGAACCGCGCGAGGACGTCCAGCCGCTCCTGGCCGGTGAGGCGCTCCCGCCGCACGGCGCGGGCGGTGGAGGATTCCAGCGCCGTCACGGCGCGGGCCGCCGCGTCGGCGCTGACGTCGATTCCGATGACCTCGCGTCCGCCGCGGGCCAGGACTTCGGCGATGCCGGTGCCCATGGTGCCGAGGCCGACCACGGCGATGGTGTGGAGAGGGATGTCCATCAGGGGACTCCAGGGATGAGTGACGACTGAGGGGCCGCACGCGGTGCCGGCCGTACACGGGGTGCGCCGGGGCGTGCGTGAGGTGTCGTGAGAGGGGCCGACGGGCCCGGTCCCGGGGCCACGTCGTACAGAACTGCGGGAAAATCGCTGAGAACAGCTGAACCGACAGACACTCGTGGCGGCTGCGTCACCAGGCCGCGCCGAGGTGGTACGAGCGGGGGTGGTGTCCCGCTCACTTGAGAGTAACCGGCGAGTAACGAGCGCGCCATACCTGGTGGATGGTGATCTGGATCGCAAAGGCCCCGTTCGTGGCCCGCGAGAGGTTCTACGCTGCTGGCATGGACTCCGGTGAATCCGCCACGGATGAGGAATTCCGGTCGCTCAATGACCGGCTGCGTACCGAGGCGGGAGGCTCCGCGGCGTACGAGCGGCTCGCCGCCACCGCGGACCACGAGGAGCTGGCCGGGGTCCTGACCGAGGCCGGACGGCCGCTGTGGGCCAGGGAGCTGGCGGCGTTCCGGCTGGGCTGCGCCGGGGACCGCCGGGCCTTCGAGGCCCTGGTGCTGCTGCTGAACCACCGTGACCCGGAGCGCTGCGTCCCGGCGGCCCACGCGCTCGCCCGGCTCGGCGACCCGCGCACCGCCCGCGCCGCAGCGGCCCTCGCGACCAATCCGCTGCGCACGGCGTACGCGCTTCAGCCGGTGCGGCTGCTCACGGAGTTACGGGCCCCCGAGTCCGCACCCGCGCTGATCCGCACGCTGGCGCCGCTGCTGGCACCCGACGGCCCCCATCCGCGGGTCGCGCTCGGCTGTGTCGAGGGGCTGGGGCTGCTCGGCGACCCGCGCGCCCGTCCGGTGCTCGAAGCGGCGCTGGCCCGCCCGGTGCTGCACGCCGCCGCGGCACGGGCGCTGGGGCTGCTCGGGGAGGGGATCCCGTCCGGGCCGGGCCCGGCGAGCCCCGCCTGATCGAATCGAAGGGCCCGCGGGGCCCGTTCAGATCAGTGCGAGCTGGGTGGGCGCCGCGGGTGAGGTCTCCGGTGGCGCCGGGATCCGGCGCGGCACACCGCGCTGGGCGGGGCCGATGCCGTACTCGGCGGCCAGTTCGTGCACCTGGCGGGTGATCCGGCGCTGGTACCACTTGGGGGCGTACGCCCCCTCCGCGTACAACCGCTCGTAGCGCCTGACCAGTTGCGGATGGTGCTCGCCGAGCCAGGACATGAACCATTCGCGCGCCCCGGGCCGCAGATGCAGCACGAGCGGGGTCACCGAGGTCGCCCCGGCGGCCGCGACGGCGCGGACCGTGGCGCGCAGCTGGTCCGGGTGGTCGCCGAGGAACGGGATCACCGGCGCCATCAGCACACCGCAGCCGATTCCGGCGTCGGTCAGGGTGCGTACGGCACCGAGCCGGCGCAGCGGTGCGGGGGTGCCCGGCTCCACCGTGCGCCACAGCTCCTCGTCCACGAAGCCGACCGAGACGGAGACGCCGACGTCGGTGACCCGGGCGGCCTGCTGGAGCAGCTCCAGATCGCGCAGGATCAGCGTGCCCTTGGTCAGGATGCTGAACGGGTTCGCGTAGTCGCGCAGGGCCGAGATGATGCCCGGCATCAGCCCGTACCGTCCCTCCGCCCGCTGGTAGCAGTCGACATTGGTGCCCATGGCGATGTGCGCGCCCTGCCACTGGCGGGAGGCGAGCTTGGCGCGCAGCAGCTCCGGCGCGTTGGTCTTCACGACGATCTGCGAGTCGAAGCCGAGTCCGGTGTCGAGGTCCAGATAGCTGTGGGTCTTGCGGGCGAAGCAGTACACACAGGCGTGGCTGCAGCCCCGGTAGGGGTTGACCGTCCATTCGAACGGCATGCGGGAGGCGCCGGGCACCCGGTTCACGATCGAACGGGCCCGCACCTCGTGGAAGGTGATCCCGCGGAACTCCGGGGTGTCGACGGTGCGGGTGATCACGGAGTCCGCCCCGAACAGTGCGGCGTTCTCACCGGTTCCGGCGTCCCCCGCGGTGCCGTTGTTCCCGCCGTTCTCGGTCAGCTGGTCCCAGCGCATGGCGCCTCCTCGATAGCACGTACTCGTGAATAGAACACCTGTTCCCATGATTCGTGCAACCCGGATTTCCGTGCCCGCACCCGAGGTGGTTGGCTCAGCACGCGGTTCATCACACCGACCGAAGAACGACAGCTGGAGGAACTGGTATGGCGCAGGTAGAGGCCACCACGGAGCGGATCATCGCGGCGGACGCCGAGGCGGTGTTCGACGCACTCGCCGATTACAGCGGCACGCGCGAGAGGCTCCTGCCCGCCCACTTCAGCGAGTACGAGGTCCGGGAGGGCGGCGACGGCGACGGCACGCTCGTCCACTGGAAGCTCCAGGCCACCAGCAAGCGCATCCGGGACTGCCTGCTCGATGTGACCGAGCCGACCGACGGTCAGCTTGTCGAGAAGGACCGGAACTCCTCCATGGTGACCACCTGGACGGTCACCCCCGCGGGGGACGGCAAGTCAAAGGCAGTCGTCTCCACCGTGTGGAACGGCGCCGGAGGCATCGGCGGCTTCTTCGAGAAGACCTTCGCCCCCAAGGGCCTCGGACGCATCTATGACGAGATGCTCGCGAAGCTCGACGCCGAAGTGGCCAAGTAGGCCGCCCTCCTGCGGTCTCGCCAACCCGCCGCGTAACCCCTTCGGGCGGAAATGATGCTCACCGGTTCGAGTGGTTTTCTGTACGGCCCCGTTGTGCGCCGTAGGGGCTCCCACCGGCCCTGAAGCCCCCGGCGTGCGCCTCGCGCGCCAATCGTCGCGCTTGCACCCCTTGTCGTCGAATGCGAGAAAAGGGCGGCGCAGGCGCGACGAGGGGAGCGGTACGTGGGTGGAATCACTCTGGTGAAGGACGGTCCGGACGGCCGGACCGATGTCCTGACGGAGGCGGCGGTCGTCCCGCCCCCGGCACCCCCGGCGGCGGGGGAGCAGCCCGAACTCAGCCCCAGCCGGGTGCGGATGGTCTTCTTCGGGCTGATGCTGACGCTGCTGCTCGCGGCGCTCGACCAGATGATCGTGGCGACCGCGCTGCCGAAGATCGTCGGTGAACTGCACGGCCTGGACAAGATGTCCTGGGCCGTCACGGCGTATCTCCTCGCTTCCACGATCGGCCTGCCGGTCTACGGAAAGCTCGGCGACCTCTTCGGCCGCAAGAGCATCTTCATGTTCGCGATCATCGTCTTCGTGATCGGCTCGGCCCTGGCCGGCTGGTCCCGGACGATGAACGAACTCATCGCCTTCCGCGCCGTCCAGGGCATCGGGGGCGGCGGCCTCATGATCGGCGTGCAGGCGATCATCGGCGACATCGTGCCGCCGCGTGAACGCGGCCGTTTCATGGGGCTGATCGGCGCGGTCTTCGGACTCGCGTCCGTCGCCGGGCCGCTCATCGGGGGCTTCTTCACCGACCACGCGTCCTGGCGCTGGTGCTTCTACATCAACGTGCCGTTCGGCCTGATCACGCTGGCCGTCATCGCGGTCGTGCTGAAGCTTCCGAAGCCGACTGCCAAGCCCCGCCTGGACATCCTCGGCGCCCTGCTCCTGGCCGCCGCCTCGACCTGTCTGGTGCTGCTGACCACCTGGGGCGGCAACGAGTACGCCTGGGGCTCGCACACCATCGTCGGTCTTGCCGCCGGATGTGCCGTGTCGACCCTGCTCTTCCTGGCCGTCGAGCACCGGGCGCCCGAACCGATCATCCCGCTGCGGCTGTTCCGTGACGCGATCTTCAATGTGACGGCGCTCGTCGGGGCCGTCGTCGGGGTCGCGCTCTTCGGCGCCGCCAGCTATCTGCCGACCTTCCTCCAGATGGTCGACGGTGCCAGCGCCACCGAGTCGGGGCTCTTCATGCTGCCGATGATGGGCGGTGTCGTCATCGCCTCCATCGTCTCCGGACAGCTGACCAGCCGCACCGGGCGGTACAAGATCTTCCCGGTGCTCGGCAGCGCGATCTCGGCCGTCGGGATGTGGCTGCTCTCCCGTCTGGAGACCGACACCCCCCAGCTCACGTACAGCATCTGGATGGCCGTGCTGGGCATCGGTATCGGGCTGATCATGTCGGTCCTGGTGCTGGCCGTGCAGAACTCCGTGGCACCCCGCGACCTCGGCACCGCCACCAGCGCCAACAACTACTTCCGGCAGATCGGCGGCAGCGTCGGCGCGGCCATTTTCGGCGCGCTCTTCGCGGGCCGCCTCACGGACGCGCTCAAGGTCCGCATCCCGTCCGGCGCGCAGCTGCCCGACCCCGAGTCGATCACTCCGCAGCTGGTCCGCTCACTGCCGCCCGCGCTGCGGGACGGCTACATCCGGGCGTACGCCGACGCCATGCCCCGGATCTTCCTCTACCTGGTGCCGGTGCTCGTGCTCGGCCTGTTCATCGCCTTCTTCCTCAAGGAGAAACCGCTGGTGTCCCACAACGTCCCCACCGCCGCACCGGATGCCGCCGTGCCCGCCGCCCGAGTCCCGGAAGCCGCGTACGTCCCGGGCGTCCCGGTCTGCGGGACCGTCCAGCACTACGACGGATCCACCGTGCCGCGCGCCGCACTCACCCTCATCGACATCACCGGACGCCAGATCGGGCGCGGTGCGAGCGGCGAGGACGGGCGGTACGCGCTGAGCGTGCCCGGATCCGGCTCGTACGTCCTCATCGCGGCGGCGGGCGGTCACCAGCCGCAGGCCGTCAGCGTCACCGTCGGCGAGCGCCCCGTCGACCTCGACGTGGTGCTCGGCGGCGCCGGACGGCTGGCCGGGACCGTGGTCACCGCGGACGGCACGCCGGTGCACGACGCGGCCGTGACCCTCACCGACGTACGCGGCGAGGTCGTCGCCTCCACCCGCAGCGGGCGGGAAGGCGGGTACGTCATCAACGAGTTGGTGGCCGGCGAGTACACCCTCGCCGGAAGTGCCCCCGCGTTCCGCCCCGCCGCGATGCCGGTGAGTGTGCAGGCAGCACGGGAGACCCGGCAGGACGTCGAACTCGCCGGTGGCGCGGTGCTGCGCGGCACCGTGCGCGCCAGCGGCGGCAGGCCGGTCGAGGACGCGCGGGTGACGCTGCTCGACGCGGCGGGGAACGTGGTGGACACCCTCACCACGGGCCCGGACGGCACGTTCCGTTTCGTGGATCTGTCGTCCGGTGAGTACACGGTGATCGCGGCGGGCTACCCGCCGGTGGCAACGGTGCTCCAGGTCGCGGGCGGCGGGCGCACCGAGCGCGATCTCCAGCTCGGACACGAGGACTGATCCACCGGGACCGGCTCGTGCGGTTCGGCCCCGCGGCGGGTGCGCCGGGCCCGGCGCACGCCGGGCGCACCACCCGCAGGGGCCGATTCCGCCGATGCCCCCCGGGCGCCGCGGGCGGAGCCGTACGGTGGAGCCACGTACCGCAGAGCCATGCGGCCGGGAAGGAGCCTTCCAGCCATGGACGTTGGTGTACCACCGCAGAGGCCGGACCGGCGGCGTGATGCCGCGGCGGGCCGTGTGCCGCTCGCCGTGGTGGTCGTCGACGCCGAAGGGCTGGTCTCGCACTGGTCGACGGGTGCCCGCCGGCTCTTCGGTGTCCCGCGGCAGGACGCGGTCGGCTGCGCCGCCGGTGAACTGCTCCCGGTCTCCGGGGTGTTGCGCCGGGAGGGGGAGCGCGGGCCGGACGGTTCGTACGCGGACTTCGGCCCCGAACTCGACAGCTCGATCAGCGGGATCGTCGCCTATCCGTCAGCCGGCCGGGCCCGGCTGGACGAGCCGCTGCACGGCCGTATCGACGTGCTCTGGTGGGCGTACCCACTGATCGGCCCCGATCCCGGGCGCCTCCTCGTCCTCGCGGCCGACGCGGCGCTCTTGGCGGACGGCGGCGAGGGCGGAGCCCCCGGGACCATAGCCCCGGCCTTCGCGCTCCACACGGACTTCCCGGGCTACCGGGAGCTGGCCGGACGGCTCCCGGAGATCCTGCCGAACATGAGCGTCCGGGAAGCGACCGGGATCGTCGCCCAGGTCCTCGAACTGGGCTATCCCGTAGTGGAGTTCAGCCGACGCGAACAGGCCCCCGTCACCCCGGACTGGGGTGTGCCGCGACACACCCCGCGCGGCCCGGCCGGTGACGGTCCCCGGGACACGCCCGACGCCTCCCTCGCGGTCCGTGCGGCGCCCCGCCCCGAACTCGACCTGGAGTACGCCGCGGTCCGCGAGCGGCTGGAGTTCCTCAACGAGGCCAGCGGGCGGATCGGGACCTCCCTCGACCTGGAACGCACCATCCGCGAGGTGACCAGCGCCGCCGTTCCGCGCTTCACCGACTTCGCGGGCACGCATCTGCGCGCCGCGGTGCTCGCGGGCGAAGGCTTCCCCGACGGACCGCCCGACGTCACCACCGTCTGGCACCGGGTCTGGGTCGAGCACAACGACGAACCGGGCCGCTGGGACGACACCGTGCCGGTGGGCGAGGCCATCGCGTTCCCCGAGCACACCCCGTTCTTCCAGTGCATGGTCACCGGCGAGCCCGTTCTCGTGCGGCACGTGGACGAGGAGCTGAGCAACCGGATCTCCGGCGAGTTCGAGAAGCGCGACCTGCGGCCGCTGATCACCCACCGGTCGCTGCTGATCGTGCCGTTGAAGGCCCGTGACGTGGTGCTCGGCTTCATGGTGCTGATGCGCCGGCCGGGCCGTGAGCCCTTCGACGCCATGGACCGCACCACCGGCGCCGAACTCGCCGCCCGCGCCGGGCTCGTCCTCGACAACGCCCGTATGTACACCTATCAGGAGAACGTCGCCGAGACGCTCCAGGACAGCATGCTGCCCACGGTCGAACCGCGGATGGCCGGCTGTGACATCGCCACCCGCTATCTGCCGGGCGCCCGGCTCGGACGCGTCGGCGGCGACTGGTTCGACTCGGTGAAGCTGCCCGGTTCGCGGACCGCGCTCGTCGTCGGTGACGTCATGGGGCACGGGCTCAACTCGGCCGCGATGATGGGCCAGTTGCGCACGGCCGTACTGACCATGGCCACCATGGAGATGCCCCCCGCCCAGCTGCTGCGCAACCTGGACGACCTGGCGCAGCGGCTCGGTGAGACGTATCTGGCGACCTGTCTGTACGCCGTCTACGACCCGATCCGCGCCGAACTCCAGATCGCGAACGCCGGACACATCCCGCCGGTCCTGGTCCGTGCCGCCGACGGCCGGGCCGAGCTGCTCGATCTGCCGACCGGTGCGCCCATCGGCGTCGGGGGTGTCGCCTTCGAGACCGCGACCGTACGGGTGAGCCCCGGTGACCGGCTGGTCCTTTGCACCGACGGTCTGGTCGAGGTGCGCGGCCAGGACATCGGGGCCGGGCTCGCCGCGCTCTGCGCATCGGCCGCGCACCCCGCCGCCTCCATGGACGACGCCTGCGACACGATCATCCGGGCGCTGAACCCGAGCGGCGGCCGCAAGGACGACGTGGCGCTGCTGATGGCCAGGGTCAACGGGATCCCCGCCGACGACGTCGCACAGTGGCGGCTCGCCCTCGACCCCCGCGAAGTGGCGCGGGCCCGGCGGCTGGTCCGCGGGCAGCTGCTCGACTGGGGACTGCCGGACGCGGTGGGGCAGGCCGAGCTGATGGTCAGCGAACTGGTCACCAACGCCGTCAGGCACGGCCGTACCCACGACGTCGGGCTGCGGCTGGTCAGGACGGCCGCCCTGCTCTGCGAGGTCAGCGACGACGAACCGGCGCCCGCCGTGCTGCTCGGCGCGTCCGGCGACGACGAGTCCGGCCGCGGGTTGCTGGTGGTGAGCGGTCTCGCCCGCGAGTGGGGCACCAGCGCCACCGCGCACGGCAAGACGGTCTGGTTCGAACAGACGCTGACCCGGATGGCGCACTCCGGAGCCGGCACCGGGTGAGAGGGGCCGCCACGGACGTCCGAGTCCGTCCGCGCTCTTGCCCGCATCCACGCCGGAGCGGTAGTCGTTCTCCGGCAGAGCACCGCGGGTGTCATGGACTTTGGGAGTACGTATGGACGTGTCGTCGCAGTACCGGAAGGCGTGGGAAGGGTTCTGGTCGGCCACATCGGACACCCCGGGCGAGGCGATCTGGGACTCGGATCCCTCGCTCACCTCCGTACCGCACACCGAGCTGCTGCTGCCGTACGCCGACACCGCACTGCCGGTCGTGGACCTCGGCTGCGGTAACGGCACCCAGACCCGCTACCTGTCCACCGTCTTCGCCCGCGCGCTGGGCGTGGACCTCTCGCACGCCGCGATCGGGCACGCCCGCCGGGCGGACACCGCGGGCGTGGCCGAGTTCGCGCAGCTCGACCTGGTCGACGCGGACGCGGTGCGGGACCTGAGCCGGCGGATCGGCGACACCAACGTCTATATGCGGGCGGTCATCCACCAGAGCGAACCCGAGGCGCGCCCGGCCGTCGCCGCGGCTGTCGCGGCGCTGCTGGGCGCGCGGGGGCGGGCCTTCGTCGTGGAGCTGACGCCCGCGTCGAAGGAGCTGCTCCAGAAGGCGTCGGAAGCCCTCGGCGGGCCGCCCGGGAAACTGCGCAGGGTCATCGAACACGGGCTCAAACCGGCCGACGCCTCGGAGGAGGAGGTACGCGAACTGCTCCTCGGCGCGGGGCTGACGGTGCTGGCGAGCGGTGACACGGCGCTGGCCCAGACCGAACACCTGGCCGACGGCACCCGGATCGATCTGCCGGCCCGCTGGTTCGTGCTCGCCGCCGCTTCCTGAGAACACTGCTTCCTGAGAACACCGCTTCCTGAGAACACCCGGGTGGGTGGGTCAGCCGGGTCCGTCGTCGTAGGGCGGCAGGATGTCCACCTGCCCGGGAGCGAGCTGCTCGACCAGATCGGCCAGTTCCAGACAGGCCAGCTCGATCTTGCCGCGGATGTTCTTCTGCTCGGTGACGATCGCGGACAGCAGCAGGGCGGTCAGCGCCACCGAACCGTTGAACACGGCCACATTGGCCGTCGCCTCGAACAGGGTCCGGTGACTGAAGGGGCCGTTGTAGCCGGTCGCCGCGAGGACGGCGAGCACGGAGGCCAGACAGGCGCAGGGTGCGCTGCCCGGCAGCTCGAAGCGGAGTGCGGCCCAGATGAGCAGCGGGAACACGAGGAAGAGAAGGGCGAGTGTGCTCCGCGTGGCCACCACGGTGACCACGACCGCGACGACGGCCAGTGCGCTCGCCTCGAGCCACCGGTCGGTGGCCCGGGGGAGCCTGGCTCTGCGCAGCACGAGCAGGACCGGAGTGGCGACGAGCACCCCCATCGCGTCACCGGCCCACCACGCCGACCAGACCGGCCCGAAGTCCCGGAGGGGGAGCTTGCCGGTCGCCGCCAGCGTGCCGCAGCCGACGCTCGCACTGACCAGCATCGCCACCATGGCGCCCAGGAAGACCAGAGCCACACCGTCCCGCAGCCGGTCCAGCTCCGGGCGGAAGCCCACCCTGCGCAGCAGCAGGAACGCGCAGACCGGAGCCAGGGTGTTGCCTGCCGCAATGGTGACACCGGGCTCCGTGAGGGTGTTGTTGATCGTGGCGATGGACAGCAGGGCACCGACGGCGATGCCGGGCCAGATACGCAGTCCCAGATAGAGCAGGGCGCTGAGTGCGACACCGGTGGGCAGCCAGAGCGGTGTGATCACCGCACCGTCGACCACCACCTCCCTGAGGAGGCCGAGGCGCGCCGCTCCGTAGTACGCGGCGGCCACCAGCAGCAGCTGCACGGCGACCACTGTCGGCCGCCGGGTGTCCGGTGCGAACAGAGCAGTCGCCATCAAGTGCGCCCCGGGGAGAAGAGTCGATTTGATCCGGTATTCCCCGTGCGACCCGTGGATGCGCAGGATCCCGGGAAGTTAGCTGATCCAGACCAACCGGACCGCTGGCGCGTGCCCCGATGTCCCGCCGCGGGAAGCGCGAGGCGTCCCCGCCGCCCGAACTGGCGGGGGACGGGGGCGCTCCGTGTTGTGTCGGCCCTGCCCGAGGGCCGGAGAACCGGTGCCAGTGGTGTGTACCTCTGGTGGCCGCACAGTCCCTGGCCTGGGCATTCACCGGCGAGTACGGTGGGGCGCTATGAAGATCCTCATCAGCGCCGACATGGAGGGCGCGACCGGTGTGACCTGGCCCGGTGACGTGCTGCCCGGCAGTGCGCAGTGGGAGCGCTGCCGGTCCCTGTTCACGTCCGACGTGAACGCCGCCGCCCTCGGGTTCTTCGACGGGGGCGCCGACGAGGTGCTCATCAACGAGGCCCACTGGTCCATGCGCAATCTCCTGATCGAGCAGCTCGACGAGCGGGTCCAGATGCTCACGGGCCGTCATAAGTCGCTGTCGATGGTGGAGGGCGTCCAGCACGGCGACGTCGACGGGATCGCCTTCGTCGGGTACCACACCGGCGCCGGCATGGAGGGTGTACTCGCCCACACCTACCTGGCCAACTCGATCACCGGGGTCTGGCTCAACGGCGTACGGGCGAGCGAGGGCCTTCTCAACGCACATGTCGTCGCCGAGTACGGAGTCCCCGTGGTGCTCGTCACCGGCGACGACCTGGCCTGCGCCGATGCGCTGGGCTACGCGCCCGGGGCCCGTACGGTCGCGGTGAAGGACCACGTATCGCGGTACGCGGCGGTCTGCCGCACCCCGGCCCGTACGGCCTCCGACATCCGGTCGGCCGCGGCGGACGCCACCGCGCTCGCCGTGCGACACGAACCCGTGACCGGTACGGCCTTCACGGTGGAGCTGGAGTTCGACGCGGAGCATCTGGTGGGTGCGGCGACCGTCGTTCCGGGGGTCAGGCGCACGGCCGAACGGCGTGTCGCCTACACGAGCGAGACGATGTATGAGGGCATTCGGACCTTCAAGGCGGTCACGACGCTCGTCTCGTCCGCGGTGGAGGAACAGTATGGCTGACGTGAACCCGATGGAAGCGGTCCCGCTGGATGTCCGGGCGCTCGACGAGGTGGTGGACTTCACCTCGGAGCTGATCCGGATCGACACGACCAACCGGGGCGGCGGCGACTGCCGGGAGCGGCCCGCCGCGGAGTACGTCGCCGAGCGGCTGGCCGGTGCGGGGATCGAGCCGACGCTCCTGGAGCGCACTCCCGGACGTACCAACGTGGTCGCCAGGATCCCGGGCACCGACCCGTCGGCGGACGCGCTGCTGGTCCACGGGCACCTCGACGTGGTGCCCGCCGAGCCGGACGACTGGTCCGTGCACCCGTTCTCCGGAGAGATCCGGGACGGGGTGGTCTGGGGCCGCGGCGCCGTCGACATGAAGAACATGGACGCGATGGTCCTGGCGGTGGTGCGGGCCTGGGCGCGGGAGGGCGTGCGCCCCCGGCGCGACATCGTCATCGCCTACACGGCCGACGAGGAGGCGAGTGCCATCGACGGCTCGGGCTTCCTCGCCGACCACCACGCCGCACTCTTCGAGGGCTGTACCGAGGGGATCAGCGAGTCCGGTGCCTTCACCTTCCACGCGGGCCCCGATCTGCCGGTCTACCCCATCGCGGCCGGTGAGCGCGGCACGGCCTGGCTCAAACTGACGGCGCACGGCAGGGCGGGACACGGCTCCAAGGTCAACCGGGACAACGCGGTCAGCAGGCTCGCCGCCGCCGTCGCCCGGATCGGCGAACACGAGTGGCCGGTGCGGCTCACCCCGACCGTGCGGGCCGCGCTCACCGAGATCGCCGCACTGCACGGCATCGAAGTGGACACCACCGATCCGGACTTCGACGTGGACGCACTGCTCGCGAAGCTGGGCCCGTCCGCCGCGCTGGTCGAGCCGACCGTCCGCAACAGCGCCAACCCGACGATGCTGGACGCCGGTTACAAGGTCAATGTGATCCCCGGGCACGCGACGGCGTACGTCGACGGCCGGATGCTGCCCGGCGGCGAGGACGAGTTCCGTACGACCCTCGACCGGCTCACCGGGCCGGACGTCGACTGGGAGTTCGACCACGGCGAGGTCGCGCTCCAGGCACCGGTCGACTCGCCCACGTACGCGAAACTGCGCGCGGCCGTCGAGAAGTTCGCCCCGGAGGGGTATGTGGTGCCCTACTGCATGTCGGGGGGTACGGACGCCAAGCAGTTCTCCCGGCTGGGGATCACCGGGTACGGGTTCTCGCCGCTGCGGCTGCCCATCGGCTTCGACTACCAGGCCCTGTTCCACGGGGTCGACGAGCGGGTGCCGGTGGACGCGCTGCACTTCGGCGTCCGGGTGCTCGACCACTATCTGCGTACTGCATAGGGGAGTTGTCAGCATGACATCCACCGGAGCCTACGGAACGTGGCCTTCGCCGATCGACGCCGCGCTCGCCGCGTCGCAGGACGGCCGTCCCGAGTTCGTCGGCACGGTCGGTGAGGAGGTGTGGTGGACCGCGCCGCGCCCCGCCGAGGGCGGCCGCCGCGCGCTGGTGCGGCGGCGGGAGGACGGCAGCGAGGAGACGGCGCTGCCCGCTCCGTGGAACGTCCGGAGCCGGGTCATGGAGTACGGCGGACAGCCCTGGGCCGGGGTGGCGCGTCCCTCGGGCGGACCACTCGTGGTCTTCGTCCACTTCGCCGACCAGCGGCTCTACGCGTACGAGCCGGACGCGCGGGGCGGCACGGCGCAGCCGAGGCCGCTCACCCCGGTCTCCGCCGTGGGCGGCGGGCTGCGCTGGGTGGACCCGGCGATCCACCTGGACCGCGGTGAAGTCTGGTGCGTACTGGAGGAGTTCACCGGCGGATCGCCGACCGATGTACGCCGGGTGATCGCGGCCGTACCGCTGGACGGCTCGGCCGCCGGGGACCGCACGGCCGTACGTGAACTCTCCGACGGCGGGCACCGCTTCGTCACCGGCGCACGGCTCTCGCCGGACGGGCGGAGCGCCGCGTGGCTGGGCTGGGACCATCCGCGGATGCCGTGGGACGGGAGCGACGTCATGGTCGCCGACGTCACGGGCGACGGCCGCTTCGAGGGGGCCCGGCACTTCGCCGGAGGACCCGACGAGTCCGTCGCCCAGGTCGGCTGGGCGGCGGACGGGCGGCTGCTGTTCGCGTCCGACCGCACCGGCTGGTGGAATCTCTACCGGGCGGATCAGGACGGCACCGCCGTCGCACTCTGCCCCCGCGACGAGGAGTTCGGCGGACCGCTCTGGAAGGTCGGCCAGAAGTGGTTCGAGCCGCTGGACGACGGACTGATCGCGGTCGTCCACGGAGCGGGCACCACCTCGCTCGGTGTGCTCGACCCGGAGACCGGCGAACTCGTCGACGCGCCGGGCCCCTGGAGCGAGTGGGCCCCGGCCCTGTCCGCGGACGGCAGCCGGGTGGTCGGCCTCGCGGCAGGCCCGCGCTCCACGTTCGAAATCGTGGAGCTGGACACCGGCACCGGCCACACCCGCGTCATCGGCGCCCCGCACCGGGACGCGGTGGACCCCGCCTACTACCCCGATCCGCGCAGCCGCACGTTCACCGGGCCCGGCGGCCGCGAGATCCACGCCCACATCCACCCGCCGCACAGCCCGGACCGGACCGCGCCGGACGGTGAACTGCCGCCCTTCGTGGTCTGGGCGCACGGCGGCCCCACCAGCCGTACGCCGCTCGTCCTCGATCTGGAGATCGCCTACTTCACCTCGCGCGGCATCGGCGTGGCCGAGGTGAACTACGGCGGTTCGACCGGCTACGGACGGGAGTACCGCAACCGGCTGCGCGCCCAGTGGGGCGTCGTGGACGTGGAGGACTGCGCGGCCGTCGCCGGGGCGCTCGCGGACGAGGGCAGCGCCGACCGGGCGCGGCTCGCGATCCGCGGCGGCAGCGCGGGCGGCTGGACCTCGGCCGCCTCGCTGGCGTCGTCCGGCGTCTACGCCTGCGGCACCATCATGTACCCCATCCTCGATCTGACCGACTGGGCGTCCGAGGACGGCACCCACGATTTCGAGTCCCAGTACCTGGAGACCCTCATCGGCCCGTTCGCCGAGGTCCCCGACCGCTACCGCGACCGCTCGCCCGCCCAGCACGCGGACCGGGTGTCCGCGCCGTTCCTGCTGCTCCAGGGGCTGGACGACGTGATCTGCCCGCCCGTGCAGTGCGAGCGGTTCCTGGAGCGGATGGCGGGCCGGGGCGTACCGCACGCGTACCTCACGTTCGAGGGTGAGGGGCACGGATTCCGCAGGGCCGACACCATGATCCGCGCGCTGGAGGCCGAACTCTCCCTGTACGCGCAGACCTTCGGCATCGAGCGGCCCGACATCACCGCCCTGGAGCTGAACAAGTGAGCAGCCCCCCGGCACCCCGCACCACGGCACCCCTCGCACAGCCGTCCCTCACGCTGCCGTCCGCCGCTGCGCCCGGTCCCGCGCCGCCCGGCCGCACCGCGCCCGCCCTCGTCCCGCTGACCCGGCCGGCCCGGCTGCGGCCGGGGGCCAGGGTCGCCGTCGTGTCGCCCAGCGGGCCGGTCCCGGAGGAGCGGCTCACGGCCGGGCTCGCCATCCTCCGCGGCTGGGACCTGGACCCGGTGGTGATGCCCCATGTGCTCGACAGGCACCCGCGGTTCGGATATCTGGCGGGCGCGGACGAGGCGCGCGCCCGCGACCTCCAGACGGCCTGGTGCGACCCGGGGTTCTCCGCGGTCCTCTGCGCGCGCGGCGGATACGGCGCACAGCGCATGGCCGACCTGGTGGACTGGGCGGCGATGCGCGCCGCCGGGCCCAAGGTGTTCGTCGGCTACAGCGATGTGACCGCGCTGCACGAGGCGTTCGCGGTGCGGATGGGCCTCGCCACCCTGCACGGACCGATGACCGCGGCGCTCAGCTTCATCGAGAACGCGGAGACGCAGGAGTCCCTGCGCGCCACGCTCTTCGAGCCCGACACGGTCCGCACGCTCGGCCTCGGCACCGCCCGCACCCTGGTCCCCGGGCGGGCGGCCGGCGTCACCTTCGGCGGCTGCGTCTCGCTGCTCGCCGCCGAGCTCGGCACACCGCACGCCCGCCCCACGGGGCGCGGCGGGCTGCTGCTGATCGAGGACATCGGCGAGGAGGGCTACCGCATCGACCGGATCCTCACTCAGCTGCTCCGCTCGGGGCTGCTGGACGGGGTCGCGGGCATCGCACTCGGCTCCTGGGAGGGCTGCACTCCGGGCGACGAGGTGCGGGCGGTGCTGCTGGACCGGCTCGGCGGTCTCGGTGTCCCGGTGGCCGGGGAGTTCGGCTTCGGGCACTGCTCCACGGCGCAGACGATGCCGCTCGGCGTCCCCGCCGTCCTCGACGCCGGTGCGGGCACCCTCACGCTGGACGTCCCGGCCCTGGTCTGAAGCGTCGGGCGAGACCGTAGCCTGGCCCGATGTCAGACACCATCGCATATCTCGCCTCCGGGCCCCGGGTGGGCGTACGCCCCTTCTCGTACGAGGACGCCGGGGAATTCACCGCGCTGGTACGCGAGAGCAGGGAGCTGCAGCAGCCCTGGCTCGCCCCGCCCGCCGACCAGGAGAGCTATCTCGTCTACGCCCGGCGGCTGATCGAGGACCCCGCCAAGGCGGGCTTCCTGGTCTGCGAACGCGAGGGCGATGCGGCCGGACGCATCGCGGGGTTCATCAACATCAACAACATCGTCGAGGCCGCGTTCCGCAGCGGGGCGCTCGGTTACGGCGCGTTCGCGCACGCCGCGGGCCGGGGCCTGATGGGGGAGGGCCTGCGCCTGGTGATGGCGTATGCCTTCGGGCCGCTCGGCCTGCACCGCCTCGAGGCCAACGTCCAGCCCGCCAACCTGGCATCGCTGGCGCTGGTCCGCCGCGCCGGCTTCCGGCTGGAGGGGTACTCGCCGGACTTCCTCTTCATCGACGGAGCCTGGCGGGACCACGAACGCTGGGCGTTCACCGCGGAGATGACGGTCCGCTGACAGCTGTGCCGCCGGACGATCGGTGGCCAGCTCCTGGACGGGGCCGGGCTGCTGCCGGGCCGGTCAGCGGCCCTTGCGGTTGATCTTCATGGTGTCCATGTCCGTCACGGTCGAGCGCAGCGGCCCGAAGCCGTGCCCCAGCTCCTTCAGCGCGGACTCGGCCCGGTCCTCGGCGATGGCGCCCGCCATCTCCTCGCCGTCCGCCGCGTCGGAGACGACGACATAGCGGAACGAGAAGTGCTTCAGCGCCTTGTCGTAGGTCAGCGACCCCTGCTCGGTGAAGTGCATCTGCGTCAGACCGTGGTCGTCCACATCGGCGAGCAGCCGGGTCCGCGAAGTGTCCGTCAGCCCGTCCCAGGTGCCCCGCACGATGACCCGGTAGGTGTGCGGCTCGGCCGGCTCGGCCATCTCGTCAGTCCTTGTCTCGTTCGTACACCGTTCCCGGTGCAGGGTACGGGGCGGGCCGCGGCCGGTGTCCACTCTTTTTCGGGGGCGCCCCTGCGGACCTGCCGTCGGGGCGTCCGGCAAATCGGCCGGCGGGAACCCCTGGTCAGACCCGCCCCGCCGGTGTTCCATGGTCATCAGGGGAGGGGCCGGGCGGACGGCTGCCCCCACGAGCGAGTGAGGTTGCCTTGGCCACGACCGTGCGACGTGCCGTAATGACGCTGCCCGCTGCCCCGCTGGGGCCGGAGAACCCGCTTCCGGCGCTGCGCCCGCTCGACGAGACGCACACCGTGGACGCCGAGGGGCGCGCCGGACTCCCGCACGACATGGCCCGCCAGGTCGGGTACGAGCCGCTGACCAGCGTGCTGCCCGTGCGCGTCCTCGACGGCTACGGCAGGGAGCGCACGCCCACCGGCATCGACACCATCGTGATCGAGAACGACCGGCTGCGGGCCACGGTGCTGCCCGGCCTCGGCGGCCGGATCCACTCCCTGTTCCACAAGCCGTCCGGCCGGGAGCTGCTCTACCGCAACCCCGTACTCCAGCCCGCCGACTTCGCGCTCAACGGCGCCTGGTTCTCCGGCGGCATCGAGTGGAACATCGGCGCGACCGGACACACCGCGCTCAGCTGTGCCCCGCTGCACGCGGCGCTGGTGACCGCACCCGACGGCGGTGAGATGCTGCGGCTCTGGGAGTGGGAGCGGCTGCGCGACCTGCCCTTCCAGGTCGACCTCTGGCTGCCGGCCGACTCCGACTTCCTCCACGTCGGCGTCCGGATCCGCAACCCGCACGAGCAGCCGGTGCCCACCTACTGGTGGTCCAACATCGCCGTGCCCGAGGGTCCGTCGACCCGTGTCCTCGCCCCTGCCGACGAGGCCTGGCACTTCGGCTACGAGCGCAGCCTGCGCCGCGTCCCGGTGCCGGACTGGAACGGGGCCGACCGCACGTACTCCCTCCGCAGCGAGTACCCGGCCGACTACTTCTACGAGGTTCCGCGCGAGGCGAGGAAGTGGATCGCCTCGCTGGACGGGGACGGCCGGGGCCTCGTCCAGACATCGACCGACCAGCTGCGCGGCCGGAAGCTCTTCCTGTGGGGTTCGGGCACCGGCGGCCGGCGCTGGCAGCAGTGGCTGACCGAACCGGGCACCGGTGGGTACGCGGAGATCCAGGCGGGTCTGGCCCGCACCCAGCTGGAGCACGTACGCCTGGAAGCGGGCGCCGAGTTCAGCTGGCTGGAGGCATACGGGCCGCTCGAAACGGATGCGTCGGCCGTCCACGGCGACGACTGGGCCGCGGCCCGCGGCGAGGCGGCGGCCCGGCTCGAAGCCGTGCTGCCCAGGGCCGCGGTCGAGGCCGCCTTCGAGGCGTGGCGCGGCTGCGTGGACCGTGAGCCGCACACGATGCTCGCCACCGGGTCCGGCTGGGGCGCGCTCGAAGTGCTGCGCGGCGGACACCAGCTGCCCGGGACGCCGTTCGACGCGTCGGCGCTCGGCGAGGACCAGCAGCCGTGGGTCGAGCTGTACCGCTCAGGTGCTTTCCCGGCGCCGCGCAAGGACACCCCGCCCGGCCCCTCCCTGGTCTCCAGGCACTGGCGGGACATGCTGGAGACGGCGCTCGCCGAACCCCTGACCGAGTACCACCTGGGGATCGCCCAGTGGCACGGCGGCGACCGGGCCCAGGCGGTGCGCAGCTGGGAGCGCGGCCTCGAACTGGCCCCGTCCCGCTGGCCGCTGCTGCGCTGCCTCGCGGTGGCCGACCGGTACGAGGGCCACGACGGGCGGTCGGCCGACCGCTGGGCCGAGGCCTTCGACGACCTCTGCGCGGAGCCCCGCGACGGCGGGACCTGGACGGCGGTCACGGCCGCCCTGGGGCGCGAGGCGATCGATGTCCTGCTCACGGTGGGACGCACCGCGGACGCACGGCGCGTCTGGGACCGGCTGGACCCGGAGACCCGCGCCCGCGGCCGGTTCCGTCTGATCGAGGCCCAACTGCTGCTCGCCGAAGGGGACTCCGGGGCGGCGCGCGCGGTCTTCGACGCGGGCTTCGAAGTGGCGGATCTCCGCGAGGGCGCGGAGATCCTCAACGAGGTCTGGTCGGCCCTCACGGACGATCCGCTGCCGGAGGAGTACGAGTACCGGATGCGGCCGCAGAGCTGACGCCGCAGAGCTGACGCCGCGGAACTGACGGCCCCGGCAGCCGTACGGCTGCCGGGGCCGTACGGCTCAGGCGGTGGAGCCGGTTCCGGTTCCCGCCCCGTCCCCGTTCCTGTCGACGTACTCGAACACCGACCCGTCGGGGTGGACCGCGATCAGATTGCGGCCCACCGGGGTCGGTACCGGCCCCGCGATGACCTGTGCGCCGACCTCGGTGAGCGTGACGAGAGCCTCGTCGACATCACGTACCGCGATGGTGGCCGTCACCTTGCGCAGAATCTCCAGCTCCGACTCCGGACCGCTCATCAGAAGGAAGAAGCCGACCGCGGCGACGGACACCCCGCCGCGCTCGAAGCGCAGCGCCTTGGCGCCGGTCAGGCGTTCGTAGAAGAACACCGAAGCTTCGAGGTCGTCGACGCAGATACGCAGCGTGGTTCCCAGGATCTCCATGCGGAGAAGCCTAGTTGACGCGGAATCGGGCCGGCGGCCCGGAACCGGCGGGCCCGCTCCGGCCGGTGCCTCAGACCCGGCAGAGGACCTCGCCGTGCGGTACCAGGAACCAACCGTCCTCCTGCGCGCCCCATTCGCGCCAGGCGCCGGCGACCGCCGCCAGCTGCTCCGGCGTCGCGTGGCCGCCCTCGACCGCCTGCTGCGCGTAGACCGACTGGGTCGTACGGTCCGCCCACAGCCCGCTCCACCAGGCCCGCTCCTTCTCGGTGGCGAAGACCCAGTTGGTGGCCGTCGACCTGATGTCGGTGAAGCCCGCCTGCCTCGCCCAGGAGAACAGCCGCCGCCCGGCGTCCGGTTCGGCGCCGTTGCCGCGGGTGACCCGGTGGTACAGCTCCAGCCAGTCGTCCATCACCGGGGACTCCGGATACCAGGTGAACGCGCCGTAGTCGCTCTCGCGCACGGCGACGATTCCGCCGGGTTTCGTGACCCGCCGCATCTCGCGCAGCGCCTGCACCGGATCGCCCACGTGCTGGAGCACCTGATGCGCGTGGACCACGCAGAAGGTGTCGTCCGGGTAGTCCAGCGCGTGCACGTCCGCGACCGCGAAGTCGGTGTTGTCCAGGCCGCGTTCGGCGGCCAGCGCACGCGCCTTGTCCAGTACCGCGGGCGCCCTGTCCACACCGGTGACGCTGCCCTGCGGCACCAGGGCCGCCAGATCGGCGGTGATGGTGCCGGGGCCGCAGCCGATGTCCAGGATCCGCATGTGGGGCTTGAGCTCGTCCACCAGGTACGCCGCGGAGTTGGCGGCGGTCCGCCAGGTGTGCGAGCGCAGCACCGACTCGTGGTGGCCGTGGGTGTAGACGGCGGTCTCTTCCGGCATGGCGGATCTCCCTGTTCGACGTCGAACTCATCCGAAGTGGTGCCACCACCGTAGATGTTCTTGCCGAATAGTGAGATATGTATCTCGCATTCTGATACGCGCGATCGTGCGCCGATCACTTCGCGGGGGGAGGGCCGGGGACGGCGCCTGCCGCCAAGCCGGGGAAACGTGTGCGCGTCGCGGCTCACCGGGTACGCGGTGCTGTGCGACCGGGACAGGCTGAGCAACCGGGTACGCCCACGGAGGGCGCGGCCCGCTCGACACCGCACCGCCGGCCCCCTGAAGGTCCGGTCGCGGGAAGGGAACAGCAATGACCACGGATCAGAACGCGGAACTCTTCGAACTGGCCCAGCAGCTCCGCGTGGACGCGGTGCGCGCCGCGGACGCGGCAGGCTCCGGGCACCCCACCTCATCGATGTCCGCGGCGGATCTCGCCGCCGTACTGCTCGCCCGGCACCTGCGCTACGACTTCGGCCGGCCCGACCGTCCCGGCAACGACAGGTTCGTCCTCTCCAAGGGGCATGCCACACCGCTCCTGTACGCGATGTACCTCGCGGCGGGGGCCATTGACGACGACGAGCTGCTCACCTTCCGCAAGAAGGGCAGCCGCCTCGAAGGACATCCGACGCCGCGCATCCCCTGGGTCGACGTGGCCACCGGATCACTGGGGCAGGGGCTGCCGGTCGGAGTGGGCATGGCGCTCGCGGGCAAGTGCCTGGACCAGCTGGACTACCGCGTCTGGGTGCTGAGCGGGGACAGCGAGATGGCCGAGGGCTCCGTCTGGGAGGCGGCCGAGCACGCCGGATTCGAGAACCTCGGCAATCTGACCCTCATCGTCGACGTGAACCGGCTCGGACAGCGCGGGCCCACCCGGCACGGCCGGGACCTCGCGGCGTACGGGCGCAGGCTGCGCGCCTTCGGCTGGCACACGGTGGAGATCGACGGACACGACATCGCCGCCGTCGACGCCGCGTACGAGGAGGTGCGCGCCGTCACGGACCGCCCCACCGCGATCATCGCGGGCACCCGCAAGGGACGCGGGGTGGCCGACGTCGAGGACCGCGAAGGCATGCACGGCAAACCGCTGCCCGACGCGGCCGCGGCCGTCGAGGAGCTGGGCGGCCGGCGGTCCATCCGGGTCGATGTCCACCAGCCCGCCGACGTACAGCCGCGCCGGATCACCGGCAGCGGGGAGCTCGTGCTGCCGCGCTACGAGAAGGGCGACGAGGTCGCGACGCGCAACGCGTTCGGCGAGGCGGTCACCGCCCTCGGTACGGCCCGGGGCGACGTCGTGGTCCTGGACGGGGAGGTCGGCGACTCGACCCGCGCCGAGTTCTTCTCGAAGAAACACCCCGAGCGGTACTTCGAGTGCTACATCGCGGAACAGCAGCTGGCGGCGGGCGCGGTCGGGATGCAGGCGTGCGGTTATGTCCCGTTCGCGTGCAGCTTCGCCTCGTTCCTCACCCGGGCGCACGACTTCTTCCGGATGGCGGCGATCGGCGAGGCCGACATGAACGTCGTCGGCTCGCACGTCGGTACGGCGATCGGCCAGGACGGGCCGTCCCAGATGGGTCTTGAGGACCTGGCGATGTTCCGGTCGATCCACGGCAGCACGGTCCTGTACCCGAGCGATGCCAACCAGACGGCCCGGCTCGTGGCCGAGATGGCGGACGCGCACGGTATCCGCTATCTGCGGACGAACCGCGGGGAGACCCCGGTCATCTACGGTCCCGACGAGGAGTTCCCTGTCGGCGGCAGCAAGGTGCTGCGCTCCGGCGCGAACGACGAGCTGACCCTGGTCGGGGCGGGCCAGACCCTCCACGAGTGCCTGGCGGCGGCCGACATCCTGGCGCAGGAGGGCATCGCCGTGCGGGTGATCGACCTCTACTCGGTCAAGCCGGTGGACGCGGGAACCCTGCGGACCGCGGCGGACCAGACGGGCTGCCTGGTCACGGTCGAGGACCACCACCCCGAGGGCGGCCTGGGGGACGCGGTCGCCGAGGCGTTCGCGGACGGCAGGCCGGTGCCCCGGCTGGTCCGGCTCGCCGTCGGCAACATGCCGGGGTCGGCCACGCCGCAGGAGCAGCTGGCCGCGGCCGGTATCGACGCCCGGAGCATCGCGGCCGGCGCCCGGCTGCTGGTGGAGAAAGCGGTGATCCGCCCGGGCGCGGCCGGCTGAGCGGGCTCCCCCGAGAGGCACCCACCGGGTGGCCGGCCCGGCCACCCGGATTCCCGCCGGTGGGAGGGGGTACCCGGTGGCTCATGGGACGCAGTGACGCACAGACGGCCGGAACACCGGCTCAGGCCAGGGCTTCCGCACGGCGGAGAAGCACCAACGGGACCACTCGGACGACGTACGGGAGCACCGCATGAGTGAGGCCCCGGACAGCGGGACGGACGGAGCGTCCGACCGGAAGACCAGGGTGACGGTCCTGGTGGCGCTCGCCGCCAACCTCGTCATCGCCGTGGCCAAGGCGGCCGGCGGTGTCTTCGCGGGCTCCCCGGCTCTGCTCTCCGAGGCGGCGCACTCGGTCGCGGACAGCCTCAACGAGGTGTTCCTGCTCTTCGCGCTCCGGCGGAGCAAGCGCCCCGCCGACCCGCGGCACCCTTTCGGCTACGGCAAGGAGCGCTTCTTCTGGGCGCTGCTCGCCGCCGTGGGCATCTTCGTCATGGGCGGCTGCTTCTCCGTCCTGCAGGGGATCGAGGCGCTGCGCGGCGGCGGCGAACAGGAGTCCACCACGGGATACGTCGTGGGGCTCGTCGTACTGGGCGTCGCCCTCATCGCCGAGGGCACCTCACTGGCCCGCGCCGTCCTCCAGGTGCGCGGTCAGCCGGGGAGCGGCATCGGCAAGGACCCCGCGCTGCGGACCGTCATCGCCGAGGACGGCACGGCCGTGGTCGGCGTCCTGCTCGCCATGGCGGGGATGGCCCTGCACATGGTGACCGGACAGATCGCCTGGGAGGCCTCGGCCTCGCTCGCCATCGGGGCGCTGCTCGGCTATGTCGCCTACCGGCTCGGCAGGGACGCCCGCGACCAGCTGATCGGGGAGTCCGCCGACCCCGAACTGCGCCGCGGCATCGAGGAGATGCTCGCCGCGCAGCCCGAGATCGACGAGGTGTCCTCGCTGCTCACGATGCGGCTGGGGATGGACTCGACACTGGTGGCCGCCCGTATCGACCTGGTGCCGGGGCTGGAGAGCGAGCAGATGGAACTGATCTCGATGCGGATCAAGGCCTCCATCGAGAAGACCTGGCCGGAGGCCGACCAGGTCTATCTCGATGTGACGGACGCCGCTAGAGCGGCAGCGGACGATACACCGTGAGCGCCTCGTCGTCCTTGTCGATCCAGAGCGTGGCCGGTGCCTCGGTGATCTCCCCGTCGAACGCGAGCGGTGTGCCGGGCGTGAGTCCGGCGACCCGGACCCGGCGCAGCCGCTCCGCCGCGTGGACGGGGGAGCGGGACAGCGGCCCCGCGAGCGCCGCCGCCAGCAGCCGCAGCCCCGGCAGCCGCCCGCCGTGCACCACCCGGACGTCCAGCAGGCCGTCCGCCAGATCGAAACGCCGTCCGGGGGTCGGCCCCATCTGCTGGTACATGCCGTTGCCCGCGAACAGCGTCCACAGGGTCCGCTGCTCGCCCTGGAACTCGGCCCGGAGCGGCCGCTGCGAGCTGAGGACCCGCACCGCCGCCAGCACCCCGGCGGGCCAGCCGCCGATCTTCGGGGACCAGTGCTCCCTGATCCGTACGAGCTCCGGGTAGGAGCCCAGGCTGAAGGTGTTGAGGAAGTGTCCCGGCTCGCCGCCGGGTCCGTCCGGGCCCGGTGTGAAGCGGCCGAGATCGACCTTCACGGCGTCGCCGGACGCCAGCGCCCGGCAGGTGTCGTGGACTTCCTCGATCCCGATGTCGTACGCGAAGTGGTTCAGCGTCCCGCCGGGGAAGACGGCCAGCGGCACACCGTGCCGGGCCGCGACCACGGCCGCCCTGTTGACCGTTCCGTCGCCGCCGCAGATGCCCAGGGCCCGGCAGTTCCGCGCCGCCTTCTCCAGGGTGGCCACCAGCTCGCCGGGGTCGCACTCCACCACCTCCGCGAGCGGCAGCGCGTCCCTGACCAGGGCCGACCTGGCCGCGGCCGACCCCGACGCCCTGTTGACCACCACGACGAGATTCTCGCCGCCGGGCAGCACCGGCGCCTCGGTGTGCGGACGGCCCGGGGCGGGCAGCTGGTCGCGGGTCGGCACGAGCCCCCGCACCGCGAAGGCGGCCCCCACACCGAGCGCCGCCCCGATGACCACGTCACTCGGATAGTGCACGCCGGTGTAGACGCGGGAGGCGGCGACGCTGATGGCGAGCGGCGCCACGACCGCGCCCCAGCCCTTCGACTCCAGCGCGACACCCGTGGCGAAGGCGGCGGCCGACGCCGCGTGCCCCGACGGGAACGACGTGGTGACCGGCTGCCGCTTCAGCTGCCGCATCACCGGTACGGCGTCCAGTATCGGTCTCGATCTGCGGACCGACCCCTTGGCCACCGTGTTGGCGACGGCCGAGGCCACGGCCAGCGAGGCCATCCCGCGCACGGCGGCCCGCCGCGCCCGGGTGGAGCGGCCCACCGCGGCGATCCCGGCGGCGGCGCCGAACCAGAGCAGTCCGTGGTTGGCACTGCGGCTCAGCCGGGGCAGGACCGGCGCCGCGGCCGGCCAGTGCCGGGCAGCCGCGGACCGGAACAGGGCCTGGTCCCGGGCCCCGAACCAGCCCGTGAGCCGTTCGAAGCGGACCGGGCCGCTGTGGGGGACGGCGGATGCCATGGAATCAGTCCTCTCGGTGAGCGCTGCGCGCGTTTTGGCCGGCTGCCCGTACGGCGGCCGGCCCTGTGCAGCGGTTCTGCTGACTGATCGTCGTACCCCGTCCGGGCCGGGAGATGCTTGCGCCGGCCCCGGCGCGTCGCCGCACGTCGCGGCGCCACCGGCCGGCGTGCGCGCCGTAAGCCCGGACCGCGGGCTCCGTCCCCCGCCCGGAGGGCCCCGGTGGCCACGGTCGCCCGGTCGGGCAAACCTACGTATAAAGGTCTCTGGGGGGCCGGCGACAGCGGAGGTGCGGGCATGCAGCGGACGGTTCCGGAGAGCCGCGGCCCTGTCCGCTACGGTCCGCCCGCCCCCGGCCCCGGCCTGCCCGTGCTCTCCGAACTGGCTGCCGCACTCACCGGCGCGGCCTTCCGTACCGACCCCGAGCCGCCCGGCGGCGGGACCGCGCTGCGGGCGGCGGCCTGCGGATACTGGACCCGCCGCGGACTCGGCTGCGCGCCGGGTGACACGGTCGCCGCCGGCGGCGCCCAGTCGCTGCTGCTCGCACTCCTCGCGGCGGACGGCGGCGACCTCATGCTGCCCCGCCCGTGCCCCGCCTGGTGGATACCGCAGGCACGTCTCGTCGGGCGGGCCGCCTACCCGGTGCCCACCCCCGCGGAGTGCGGCGGAGTGCCCGATCCGTACGCGCTCCTGGAGACCGTACGCAGAGTGCGCGCCGAGGGAGGCGACCCCCGGCTGCTGCTGCTCTCCGTCGCCGACGACCCCACCGCGACCGCCGCTCCGCCCGAGCTGCTGCACCAGGCCTGCGAGGCCGCGCTCTCCGAGGGGCTGCACATCATCAGCGACGAGACCTGGCGCGACACCGGACACCGGCCGGACGAGACCGTGCTGCTCAGCCCCGCCGAGATGTGCCCGGACGAGGTGACCGTCCTGTCCGACCTGGCGGGTTCGCTGACCCCGACGGCCTGGCCGGTGGCCGTCGCCCGGTTCCCCGACACGGCGGACGGAGCCGCCCGGCGCGCCAGAACACTGGACGCGCTCACCGCGATCGGGGCGGCGGTGTCCGCACCGGTCGCCGCCGCTGCCGCCTGCGCGCTGGGCGAACCCGCGGCCGTACGGGAACGGGCGGTGCGGGCGGCCCTGCTGCACGCCCGGGTGGCCACCGCGGCCCATCACGCGGTGCTCGCCGCGGGAGCGCTCGCCAGGCCTCCGCAGGCCGGGCGCCATCTGTACGCGGATCTGGGGCCGCTGCGCTCCGGCCTGGCCGCCCTGGGTGTCACCGACGCGATGGAACTGGAGGACTACCTGGGGCGGCGGCTCGGCACACCGGCGCCCGGAGGCCACCGCTTCGGCGACGATCCGGCCGCACTGCGGGTGCGGTTCGCGACGGGCCCCCTCGTCGGGACGACCCCCCAGGAGCGCCTGGAGTCCCTCAACTCGGCCGAGCCACTCGAACTGCCGCATGTGGCAAGGGCGCTGAGGACCTTTGCGACAGCCCTGGAGCAACTGCGATGAACGACTCACCGCCACCGGACGGAGCCCTTCGATGACGGAACAGACCGAGAGCTCCCTCGCCGAGCCGCAGCCGCACGCACCGGGGACGCAGACCGGGCAGCCCGTCCCCGTCGCGAAGAAGACCGCGAAGAAGACCGCGAAGAAGACCGCGAGGAAGACACAGCCCCGGCCGCACACCCGGCCCGGGCCCCGCACCCGTACACCCGGCATCCTGCGTCCGCCCGGCGAGATCAGGCTCTGGCCGAAGTCCTTCGCCGACCGGCTCACCGCCCCGCTGCCCGGTGTCCGGGCCATGGCCAGACTGGCCCGTGAGGGCGCTGTGCGGCCACGCCCCGACGGGCTGCGTGACATCCCGCTGCTGCCGTACGCCCCCGCGCCGCTCCCCGAGGCCGACGCCACCACCATCGCCGTCACCTGGGCGGGACACGCCAGCTGGGTGGTGCGCATCGGCGGTCTCACGGTCCTCACCGATCCGGTCTGGTCGCGCAGGATCCTCGGGACGCCCGCCCGGGTCACCCCCGTCGGGGTCCGCTGGGCCGACCTGCCGAAGATCGACGCAGTGGTCATCAGCCACAATCACTACGACCACCTGGACGCCCCCACCGTCAAGCGGCTCCCGCGCGACACCCCGCTCTTCGTCCCGGCCGGACTGGCCCGCTGGTTCCGGCGCCGCCGGTTCACCCGCGTCACCGAGCTCGACTGGTGGGAGTCGTCCGAGACCGGCGGTGTCCGCTTCGACTTCGTGCCCGCCCACCACTGGTCCAAGCGCACCCTCACCGACACCTGCCGTTCGCTCTGGGGCGGCTGGGTCCTCACCGACCAGCAGGGCCGGCGGGTGTACTTCGCGGGCGACACCGGGTACGGCCACTGGTTCGGGGAGATCGGCCACCGCCATCCCGGCATCGATCTGGCGCTGCTGCCGATCGGGGCGTACGAACCGCGCTGGATGCTCGGGCCCGTGCACACCGACCCGGAGGAGGCGGTGGCGGCCTGCGAGGACCTGGGCGCGCGCCGGATGGCGCCGATGCACTGGGGCGCGTTCCTGCTCTCCGCCGAGCCGGTGCTCGAACCGCTCACCCGGGTGCGTGCGGCCTGGGAGCTGGCGGGCCGCCCGCGCGACGAGCTGTGGGACCTGCCGGTGGGCGGGTCCAGGGTGCTCCAGGAGGTCCCGGCCGACTGACCGGTCACGTGCGTCCGGGCCGACCGACCGGTCAGGTGTGTCCCGGCCGACCGACCGGTCAGGTGCGTCCCGGCCGTGCGGCCCTTCAGTATCCGGCCGGGCGGACCAGACCCGTCTCGTAGGCGAAGACCGCGGCCTGGGTCCGGTCGCGCAGGCCCAGCTTGACCAGGATCCGGCTCACGTGGGTCTTCACGGTCTGCTCCGCCACCACCAGCTGTCCGGCGATCTCCGCGTTGGACAGCCCCTGGGCGATGAGGGAGAGAACCTCGGTCTCGCGCTCGGTCAGGTCGCCGGCCCGGCCCTTCGGCGCGGTACGGGGGGAGTTGGTCACCCGGGAGAACTCGGCGATGAGGCGTTTGGTGATGTTCGGCGCGAGCAGCGCGTCACCGGCCGCCACCACCCTTACGGCACGGGCGAGTTCGTCCGCCGACGCGTCCTTCAGGAGGAAGCCCGCAGCGCCCGCGCGGAGCGCCTCGTACACGTACTCGTCGAGATCGAAGGTCGTCAGCACCAGGACCCGCACGGCCGCGCCGGCCGGCCCGGTGATCCGCCGGGTGGCCTCGATGCCGCCGAGTCCGGGCATCCGGATGTCCATCAGGACGACATCCGGGGCGAGTTCGGCGACCCGGGCGACGGCGTCGAGCCCGTCGACGGCCTGGCCGACGACCTCGATGTCCGGCTCCGCGTTGAGCAGGACCGTGAAGCCCTGCCGGACCATCATCTGGTCGTCCACGATCAGCACCCGGATGGTCATGAGGGCCCCTCCAGGGGAAGTATCGCCGCCACCTCGTACCCGCCGCCGGGGGTCGGACCGTCGGCGAGGTCGCCGCCCAGCATGACGGCGCGCTCCCGCATGCCCAGCAGCCCGTGGCCGGCGCCGGATGCGGTCGCGGGTGCGGGCGGTCCGGCCGGTGCGGTGTTGGTGACCCGTACGCCGACAGCGGACGACCGGTACGCGATCTCCACCTGTACCTCCGCTCCGGGCGCATGGCGCAGCACATTGCTGAGCGCTTCCTGCACGATACGGAACGCCGTCAGCCCGACGCCGGGCGGCAGCGGCCGGGACCGTCCGGTGGTCCCGGCCGTGACGGTCAGTCCTGCCGTACGCACCCGGCCCAGCAGGGCGTCCAGTTGGTCCAGGGTGGGCTGCGGCGCGTGCCGGAGGCCGTCGGCCGACGCGTCGTCCTGGCGCAGCACCCCCAGGACCCGCCGCAGTTCGGTGAGCGCGGTGACCGCGTTCTCGCGGATGCCCGCGAGGTTCTCCCGCAGCTCGTCCGACGGATCGTCGACCAGATGCGGGGCGACCTGGGCCTGGATGGAGATGACCGACATGTGGTGCGCCACGACGTCGTGGAGTTCGCGGGCGATCCGGTTGCGTTCCTCCAGGAGTGTGCGCAACGCCCGCTCCTCGGCCGTCAGTTCCGCCTGGGCGTCGGTCTCCCTGCGGGCCTTCCGCAGGCCGCGCAGCGAAGAGGCGACGACCACGACGGCGATCAGGGCGGGGGCCGCGCGGTCGAGATCGTAGGTGTGCGGTCGGGCGGTGAAAACGGTGCAGGCCACGCCGGTGAGCAGGGTCACCGCCAGCGCCCCGCCCGCCCGCCGGGGCCGGACCCGCAACGCCAGCAGGAACAGCGTCCCGCCGGTCAGGAACATCCCGGGGACGGTCCGCGGGTAGGGCACGTCGGGGCCGATCTCCTGCCCGGTGCAGACCGCGGTGGCCGCCAGCAGGACCGTCGATGCCCACAGGCAGCCACGGGGCGGAACAACCCGGCGACGAGCGCGCCGCCCTCGGCGATACCGAGCAGCACCGTGAGGACGGGGATGCTGCCGCCGCCGGCCGGCGCGAGACTGTTCGCCTGCATCGGGGCGAGCAGAGCCGCGCAGAGGACCACCAGGACCACGAACACCGGCCGCCAGGAAGAGTATCCGGGCTGCCCCATGGCCGGCCGGGTGTCGGCGGGCTCCAGCAGATCGTGCAGCAGGGTGCGCGGCGCCCGGCGCACAGCGGCCCGCCCCCGCTCCTGCCACCGCTCTCCCCGTGCCACCTCAGGCATGGTCATGATGTGTCTCCCCCTGCGGGGCGAGCACCCCGGTCCGTACGACTGTGCTGTGTCCGCGTCGTCCGCGCCGCCCCTGCTCGTACGTGTGGAACGCCGCCCAGCACACCAGCAGCGCCGCGGCGAACACCGGCAGCCAGGCCAGCCGGGCGAGCACCCAGCCCCAGCCGTCCGGGACGGTGTGCAGGCCAGGCAGCGCCCGGCCGGTGAGCATACCGACGGCGGTGACGGCCATCATCGCAGTCTGGTGCCAGAGGAAGGCGGTCATCGCGGAGAGATTGACCAGTGCGACGGCGGCCCGGGCGGCAGGGCGTGCCGGTATCCGGCGCAGCGGGCCGAGCAGCAGCAGAGCGGCTCCGCACTGGGCGAGACCGAAGGTGACGGCAGCGAGGGTGGGCGGATCGATGTTGGATGTCCGGGAGCCCGGCACTCCGACCATGGACGCCGGGTAACCGGCCCACAGGACGAGCCCCGCGGTGGCCGCGGCGCCGCCCAGCAGCAGAGTCCAGGCCGTCCGGCGGTCCCTGAGTCCGCCGCGCGCCCAGGCCGCGCCCAGGCAGTACGGAACGAGCCAGCCCGCCGCCACATTGATCCAGCCGAGCCAGGACGGCCCGCCCAGACCGAAGCGGATCAGGTCGACATGCAGCACGACGGCGATCGGCCACAGCGGGTGCACTCCGGTGACCAGCGGGGTCGCCGCGGTGAGTCCCGCGAAGACCAGCAGGAACCAGAGCGGGGACAGCACCAGCTTGAGCAGCGTGTACACGGTCGCCGTCCCGACGCCCGCCACGAGCATCACCGCAGCCGCCACGGCCCACACCATCAGCAGGGCGGTCACCGGCCGGCTCAGCCGCACCAGCCTGGCCCCGAGCCACTGCCGGTACGTGACACCCCGGCCACGGGCCGCCGCGTAACCCGCCGCGCCCACCTGACCGCCCACCAGGAAGAAGACCGCCAGGGTCTGCAACAGCCACGAGGCCGGCGCGAGCCGGGGCATGTGCTGAAGCGGGCTCGCGCCGTGCACCGTGCCGCTGTCGGTGACCAGTGCGGTCACCAGCCAGTGGCCGAGCACCACACCGAGGATCGCGAGGGCACGCAGCGCGTCGACGGCCCGGTCGCGGCCGGGCGGGGTCGCGGACTCGATCCGCCGGACGAGGTCACGCATGGCGGACCTCCCCGGAAGGGACCTGTCCGGAGACGATCCGGGCGAGGTTCGCCAGCGACAGTGAACCGGGCTTCAGATAGTCGCTGTGGCCGCCGTCGCCCGCGTCGAAGACCCGGGCGCCGAAGCCGGCCGCGACCGGATCGGCGCCGAGACCGACGGTGACGAACGGCAGCGGGATCCGTACGTGGGGCACGTCGGCGATCCAGTCGTGGCGGCCCCGGGCGGCCCAGACGGTGGCCCGGGTGCGCAGGGCGGCGGCGCTCCCGCGCCCCGCGCCGGGGCTGCCGTACAGCACGATGCCGGCGACATCCAGACCGGCGGCGGCCCGCCCGCAGACCACCGAACCGTAGGAGTGGCAGAGCAGCGAGATCCGGGCGGCCGGCGCGGCCCGGCCCAACTCCCTTACGAAGTGGCGCAGTACGGGGGCCGCGTCGTCCGCGCGGCCGGTGGTCAGCACATCGGTGCTCACCGTGGCGGGTGCCGCGTACCCGAGCCAGGCCACGACGGCGGCCCCGTCGCCCAACTGCCGCCGGAGCGCCGTCGCACCGGCCAGCAGACGTCCGTACTCGTCGAGGCCGGTGTCCGACCCCGGGACCAGTACGGCGATCCGCCGGGCCCGCGACAGATCGCCGAAGACCTCGGCGGTGTGGCCGCCGGCGCGCCCGTCGAAGGAGAGGAAGCTGCGCCCCGGCCGGGCCATGGCGCGCAGCGAACGGGACCGCCCGGGGTCGCCGTTGGCCAGGGCCTCCCGTCCCGCCGCCCTGATGTCGGAGCGCGTCGTGGCATACCGCACGGCCAGGGCCGCCGGGGCCACGGTCCGCAGCGGGGCGAGGGCCGTCGGCGCGGGTGCGGGGACGGCCGCCGGGCGGGCCGCACCCGACACCGGCACGGCCACCGAAGCGGTGACGAGTGCGGTGAGCAGGGCGCGGCGCAGTCGGCTGCTGTGCGGGCGGGACGCCATGGGTGGTCCTTCCGTACCGGATGGCTCTGCGTACTTCCGGTACCGAAGTTATGGATCACACCGGGTGTTGGGCGTCCCGCCGGGGAGCGAACCTCGCGCGTCACTCCCAAGTACTACGGGTAGGAGAGGGGTAGTGCGAACAGGGTCCGGCGGAAGGGCAGTTGGCGGGCCGGGGAAGGGCTCAGCGGGGCGCGGGCGATCCGCTGCGCGTCCTGAGCCTGCGCCACGCGGCGGGCGCCCCGCTCACCAGCAGGGTGAGTGCGACCGCGACGACCACGCCCTTCCAGGGCTCGTCGAAGAGCGACCCGCCGAGTATGCCGATGAGCTGGTACGCGGCGGCCCAGGCGAGACAGGCCGGGATGTCGCCGCGGGCGAACCTGCGCAGCGGCATCTCACCGAGCAGACAGGCCAGCATCACCGGAATCCTCCCGGCCGGGACCAGCCGGGAGAGCACGAGCACCGACTTGCTGTGCTGGTCGAGCTGCTCCTGCGCGTTGGCCAGCCGCGCCTGCGGCGCCCGCCTGCGCAGCGCCTCCAGCCAGCGTGAGCCCTTCCTGGAGCGCACGCCGCGCCGCCCGAGCCAGTACAGCGCGATGTCTCCGAGGAAAGCGGCGCAGGAGGCCACGGCGAACACGAAGAGCAGCGCCAGCGGATCGGTCTGGTGGAAGGCGACCACGGCCGCTGAACTCACCAGCGCGCCCGTGGGCACCACCGGCACCAGGGATCCCAGGGTCACCAGCAGGAAGAGCGACGGATACCCGACGGCCTGCTGGGTCGACTCCGGGGGCACCTGGCTCACCAGTTCATGTATCACCCGGCCACCTCCGGCCGCACCAGTTCACCGTGTGCGAGCCGGTACACCGAGACCTCGGGCGCCAGCAGCGCCGCCTGCCGTACGAACTCGTCGCCCGGCGTGTGGAATTCGTGCGGGCGCACACCGTCCATCCCGACCGGCCAGAACGTGCCGTAGTGCACGGGGACGGCGGAGCGTGGCCGCAGGACGGTCAGCGCCTCGGCGGCCCGCCGGGCGTCCAGATGCTCCTGCCCGAGGAAGGGGCCCCAGCCGCCGACCGGGAGCAGCGCCACATCGATCTCGCCCACGGACTCGGCCATGGCGTCGAACAGGCCGGTGTCCCCGGCGAAGTAGGTCCGCGCCTCACCGCTGACCACGAAGCCGAGCGCGGGCGCGCGCTGCGGGCCGAAGGGCATCCGGCGGCCGTCGTGGCGTGCGGGCACCACGCGGACGACCAGATCCGCGACCCGTACCTCGTCGCCCGCCCGGACCTCGGTGATGGCCAGGCCGAGCCGCCGCAGCCCCGGCACGGCGCGGACCGCGCCGCGCGGCACGATCAGCGTGGTGCCCGGCGCGAGGCGGGCCAGCGACGGCAGATGCAGATGGTCGGCGTGCAGATGCGAGACGAGGACGGCCCGGGCGGCTGCCGCGCGGGGCGGCGGCACCGCGCCGCGGCGGCGCCTGAGGTGGGCCAGTCTGCGGGTGAACAGCGGGTCGGTCAGCACCCGGACCCCGGAGTCCTCGACCGTACACGTGGCATGTCCCCACCAGGTCACATCGACCGGCACCTGCCGCCTCCTCACGTCTGGTCGCTTCTGGCCGCGTCTCGTCGCGCCGGACTCCACGCGACTCTATGCGGCCCGCTGCCCGGACAGCGTGTCACGTCTGTCCCGGTCCACGGCGGGGTAGCGATCAGGCGAAACGGGAGGAGGCTCCGTGACCCTGTACTCGGAGCAGTGTCCGCGCTGCGGAGGTGTCCTCGCCGTCACGCAGGACGGCTGGAAGATCTGCCACTCCTGCGGGTACTCGTCCCCGCCGTGACCCGTGTCACGAGGGACCCGGCGGAGCTGCTGCCGCCCGGCGGCCGTGGCCCGGGTGCTGTCCGGTCCTGTGAAAAGCTGGCCGCCGGGCCCACCCGGGGTCCCTCAGGACGTGAGGTGGAAGAGGCGTGGCCGCAGGGCGATGGCGCAGGGCGGGCAGCGCTCTGTTCCGGGTGATCGTGGTGTGGGCCGTGTCCACCCTGACCATGCTCGCGCTCGCCGGGCTCCTGCCGGACTTCCAGCTGGAGTCCGACAACGGCGACAGCGCCACCACGGTCGCGATCACCGCCGGGTGGGGCGCAGCCGCGTTCGGCCTGCTCAGCGCGCTGGTCTGGCCCCTGGTGGTGCGCGCGCTGCTGCTGGTCCCCGCCCTTGTCCTGGGCCTGCTGGTCTTCTTCCTCAACGGCTCGCTCCTGCTGGTCGCCCTGGACCTGATACCGAACGGTCGCGGCACGTCCAACCCCGAGACGGCTGTCGTGGTCGCCGCCGTGATGTCCGCCGTCGCCTCCGCCACCTCCACCGCGCTCACGGTGCGCGACGACGAGGCGTACCGCCGCAGGCTCTCGCGGCTCGCCTCCCGCAGACGGCGCAGACGCGGCGAGGACACGGGGCGGGGCGGTCCGCACGGGACGGTCTTCCTCCAGCTCGACGGGGTGGGCCACGCGGCGCTGCTGCGGGCGGTCCACGACGGGCTGATGCCCACCGTCGCCGGGTGGATCGGCTCCACCCACCGGCTCGACGCCTGGCGCACCGACTGGTCCAGCCAGACCGGCGCCAGTCAGCTGGGCATCCTGCACGGCTCCAACCACGACATCCCCGCCTTCCGCTGGTACGAGAAGGAGACCGGCGACGTGATGGTCTGCAACCGGCCGGCCAGCGCCGCCGAGCTCCAGCGCCGGGCGGTCGCGCGCACCGGCGACGGCGGGCTGCTCGGCATGGACGGCGCGAGCCGCGGCAACCTCTTCAGCGGCGGCGCCGACGAACTGGCCCTGGTGCTCTCGGTCGCCGCACGGCGGGACCGCGACCACCGCTCCCGGGCCGGCTACTTCGCGTACTTCTCCGACCCGGCCAACGCGGTCCGTACCGCGATCTCGTTCTTCGCGGAGGTCGGCCGCGAGATCGGTGAGTCGACGCGGGCCCGCGCCCGGCAGGAGGAGCCGCGGATCAAGCGCGGTGGCCTCTACCCGTTCATCAGGGCCTTCGCGACCGTGGTGGAGCGCGACGTGGTGGTGTCCGCGGTGATAGGCGACATGTTCGCCGGCCGGACCGCGGTCTATGCCGACCTGGTGGCGTACGACGAGGTGGCGCACCACAGCGGGCCGCACAGCAGGGACGCGGCCAAGGTGCTGGCGCGGCTCGACCGTTCGCTGGCGCTGATCGCGAAGGCCGAGGACCACGCACCGCGCCCGTACCGCATCGTGCTGCTCTCGGACCACGGGCAGAGCCCCGGGCAGACCTTCGAGGGCGCGTACGGACTGACGCTCAAGGACCTGGTGCGGGCGGGCTGCGGGCTGCCGGTCCCGCGCCGGGCCCAGCGGACGAGGAGCGGCTCGGAGGCACGGGCCGCGGTCCGTGTGGTGCTGCACCGGCCGGTGCCGGCCGGCGACGAGACCCCGCCGGACCCCGGCTCCGACCCGGTCGTGCTGGCCTCCGGGAACCTCGGGCTCATCTCCTTCCCCGACGTGCCCGGCCGGATGACGCGCGAGCAGCTGGACCGCCGCAACCCGGCGCTGCTGCCCACCCTGGCCAACCATCCGGGGATCGGGTTCCTGCTCCTGGCGAGCGAGGAGCACGGTTCGGTGGTGCTGGGTCCGGACGGAGCCGAGGTGCCGGTCGCCCGGCTGGCCGACGGCGAGGGCCCGCTCGCGGGCTTCGGGCCCGGTGCGGCCGACGCTGTACGGAGGACGGACGCGTTCCCGCATGTCGCCGATGTCATGGTCAATTCGATGTACGACCCGGAGACCGGCACCGTGCACGCCTTCGAGGGGCAGATCGGCTCGCACGGCGGCCTCGGCGGCGAACAGTCGGCGCCCTTCCTGCTGGCGCCGCTCGATCTGTCGGCACCGGTGGACGAGGGGCAGGAATTGATCGGCGCCGAACAGGTGCACCGCGTTCTGCGGCGCTGGCTGTCCGAGAGCGCGGGCCCCCAGGTCCCGCTCGGCACGGCGGTCCCGGTGGCGGGCGGCGCCGCACCCGACGGCACGGACTGAACAGCACGGCCCGGTCCGGGTCCCGCCACGCTCCGGCTGCTGTCGGTGCTGACAGCGTCCGTTCCGGTGCCGGGCCCCGGCTCGCGGGGCCCGGCACCAACAGCGGTCAGCCGGTGATGATCGCCGGGTCGCTCACCCCGGGCCTGCCGGTCTCGACATGTCCGGCCAGCCGGCGCAGATAACCGCCGTCCAGGTCCGAGACCACGGTCAGGTCGTACCACTGCCGGGTGGAGCGCAGGTCCACCGTGTGGACCACGGTCTTCCCCTTGCGGACCGTGAAGGTCTCGCTCTTCCCGCCGTACGCGTTGCTGACGGTGAGGTGGCAGTCGGCGCCGCCCGCGTTGGTCATCGTCAGCTCGACCGAGCCGTCGCCGGCCCGGTGGCGCGCGGTCACCTCGGGGCCCGCGGTGGAGCCGGGGCCCTTGAACGTACGGAGGAAACCGTTCGGGCCGAACACCGAGAGATCGTAGGAACCCTTGGAGTAGGAGGTGTTCCAGGTGTCCGAGAGCTTCTTGCCCGCCTCGGCGGTGTACGTCCACGGCCCGTCGCCGCGGTTGGCCGACGTCACCGTGAAGCAGGCTCCGGCGTCCGCGCCCCCGCTGAAGGTGAGCGTGAACTTCCCGTCGGCCGGCGCCGCCTGCCCGTCCACCAGCGGGGCGTAGGGCAGCGGACGGGACGGCCGCGACCCGGCCTCCTGCTTGGGCAGCGCCGGGTCCGCGGGCGCCTTCGGTACGTAACTGTCGTGCCGGTCGTTGTCCGGCGGCCGGAAGCCGGCGGTGTCGGGCAGCGTGGCGGGCCTGGTGTTCTGCAGACCGAAGTCGAAGGCCGACGTCAGGTCACCGCAGATGGCCCGCCGCCAGGGCGAGATGTTCGGCTCCGCCACACCGAAGCGGGCCTCCATGAAGCGGATGACCGAGGTGTGGTCGAAGACCTCGGAGCAGACGTAGCCCCCGGTGCTCCAGGGGGAGACGACGGTCATCGGGACGCGCTGGCCGAGGCCGTAGGGTCCCGCACCGTAACTCGCGTCGCCGGGGAAGTAGTCGAGCGAGGTGTCCACCGTGGAGGCGCCCCGGTCGGCGGAGGCCGGCGGGAACGGCGGGAGGGCGTGGTCGAAGTAGCCGTCGTTCTCGTCGTAGGTGACGAAGAGCGCCGTCTTGCTCCACACCTCCGGGTTCGACGTCAGCGCGTCCAGCACCTGGGAGACGTACCAGGCACCGTAGTTCGCGGGCCAGTTGGGGTGCTCGGAGAAGGCCTCGGGGGCGGCGACCCAGGAGACCTGGGGCAGCTTGTCCGCCTTCACGTCGGCCCGGAGGATGTCGAAGAAGCCGTCGCCGTTCTTGGCGTTCGTGCCGGTGCGCGCCTTCTCGTACAGCGGGTCGCCGGCCTTGGCGTTGCGGTACGTGTTGAAGTACAGCAGCGAGTTGTCGCCGTAGTTGCCGCGGTAGGCGTCGTCGATCCAGCCCCAGGAGCCGTCCTTGTCCAGGCCGTCACCGATGTCCTGGTAGATCTTCCAGGAGACCCCGGACTTCTCCAGGCGCTCCGGGTACGTCGTCCAGTCGTACCCGGCCTCGGCGTTGCCGAGTACCGGGCCGCCGCCCTTGCCGTCATTGCCGACGTGACCGGACCACAGGTAGTAGCGGTTGGGGTCGGTGGCCCCCATGAACGACGAGTGGTAGGCGTCGCACACCGTGAACGCGTCGGCCAGCGCGTAGTGGAACGGGATGTCCTTGCGGGTCAGATGGGCCATCGTGCCCGCGGACTTGGCGGGAATCCACTGGTCGTACTTGCCCTGGTTCCAGGCCTTGTGGCCGCCCGCCCAGTCGTGGTCGAGGCCGGCGATGAACTTCATGCCGAGATCCTCGGCGTCCGGGTGGTAGGGCAGGACGTCCTTGGTGCCGTCCGACTGGTACCAGACCGGCTTGCCCCCGACGGGTGTCACCGGGCGGGGGTCGCCGAAGCCGCGAACACCCTTCATGGAACCGAAGTAGTGGTCGAATGAACGATTCTCCTGCATCAGGACGACGATGTGCTCGATGTCCTTGATCGTTCCCGAGCGGCGCTTCGCGGGGATGGCGGCGGCACGGTCGATGCTGTTCGAGAGGGCCGAGAAGCCCGCGGTCGCGCCCGCGATCTGGAGGAAGCGGCGCCGATTGAACTGAGGCATGTGGAGGGGGACCTCTCGTGGTGTGAGGGGATTGATCCAGCCGAGTCTTCCCAGACGAGGGGGTGAAAGGGAAGAGCTGGTGGCAGGCAAGTGGCGGAACACGGCATATGAAGCGAACAACTCAGCCGATTCCGGTCAGCTTTCGCAGAACTTGTTCATACAACTCGTTCCCTTGGCCCGCCTTCGCGCACCACGCGGCCCGCCTTCACGCCGAGGGCGCCGCCCCGGCCCGCTTCGGCTCCGTGAAGACCACCGGCACCTCGTTGCCCCGCACCAGCTGCCCCAGTAACGCCGCCAGCCGGTCGCGCTCCGCCGGACCCGCTCCGTCGGCCAGCGCCTCCATCCGCACGCTCGCGTCGGCGCAGAAGTCGCCGGACACCCTGGCGCCCTCGTCGGACAGGGCGACCCGCACCGCGCGTCTGTCCAGCGGATCCGGCTCCCGGTGCACCAGCCCGCGCCGCTCCGCCCGGTCCACGAGACCGGTCAGGCTGGACTTCTCCAGGCCCAGCATGGTGCTCAATTCCCCCATGCCGCGCGGCTGAGCCATCAGTACGCAGATCAACTGGGCCTGCTGCACGGGCAGTCCGTACTCCCGGCTGGCTTCCGTGTACACGGCCTGGACCAGGAACGACGTCCGCACCAGCGCGGCCGCGATCCCCATCGGCTCCTCACTCCTGATCATCGCCATCGGGTCAGCATAGGGCGGACGGTTCGCATCGCGAACGATTCCGGCAGGTGTGCCCCGCCCCGCCGCCCGCGTTGCGGCGGCGCACCGGGCGGGCGAAGGTCGGAGGGCGAGTACGAGGAGGACCCACCCATGCCCATCGCCACGGTGAACCCTGCCACCGGTGAAACGCTCCAGACCTTCGAGGCGCTGGGCGCCGAGGAGATCGAGCGCCGTCTGGCGGCGGCGCACGCCGCCTTCCGCTCCTACCGCACCACGGAATTCGCCGAGCGGGCGCGGCTGCTGAACCGCGCCGCCGACCTGCTGGAGAGCGAGCAGGCGGACATCGCGCGCACGATGACCACCGAGATGGGCAAGCCGGTCGCCGCCGCCCGGGCCGAGGCCGCCAAGTGCGCCAAGGCGATGCGCTGGTACGCCAAGCACGCGGCCGAGCTGCTGGCCGACGAACACCCGTCCCGGGCCGACGCGGAGGACTCCGGCGCCGGCCGTGCGTACACCCGCTACCGCCCGCTGGGCGTCGTGCTGGCCGTCATGCCGTGGAACTTCCCGCTCTGGCAGGTCGTACGGTTCGCCGCGCCCGCGCTGATGGCCGGAAACACGGGCCTGCTCAAGCACGCGTCGAACGTGCCGCAGACCGCCCTCTACCTGGGCGAACTCTTCGAGCGGGCCGGATACCCGCAGGGCTGCTTCCAGACCCTGCTGATCGGCTCCGGCGCGGTCGAGGCGATCCTGCGCGACCCCCGGGTGGCCGCGGCGACCCTCACCGGCAGCGAACCCGCAGGCCGCTCGGTCGCGGCCGTCGCGGGCGACGAGGTCAAGAAGACCGTCCTGGAGCTGGGCGGCAGCGATCCGTACATCGTGATGCCGTCGGCCGACGTCGGGCGGGCCGCGCGGATCGCGGTGACGGCCCGGGTGCAGAACAACGGGCAGTCGTGCATCGCGGCCAAGCGCTTCATCGTCCATACGGATGTCTATGACGCGTTCACGGAGGAGTTCACCACCCGGATGGCCGCACTGACGGTCGGCGACCCGCTGGACGAGTCGACCGACGTCGGGCCGCTCGCCACCGAGCAGGGCCGCACCGATCTGGAGGAGCTGGTCGACGATGCCGTACGCAGGGGAGCGACCGCGCTCTGCGGCGGCGGGCGGCCGGAGGGGGACGACCGCGGCTGGTTCTTCTCGCCCACCGTCCTGATGGGCATCACCACCGATATGCGCATCCACCACGAGGAGGCGTTCGGCCCGGTGGCCACCGTCTACCGGGTGACGAGCGCCGACGAGGCGGTGAGGGTGGCCAATGACACTCCGTTCGGTCTGAGTTCCAATGTCTGGACCCGGGACGACGGGGAAGTGGATCTGTTCGTACGGGATCTCGAAGCGGGGGGTGTTTTCTTCAACGGCATGACCGCCTCCCACCCGGCCCTGCCGTTCGGCGGGGTCAAGCGCTCCGGGTACGGGCGCGAACTCGCCGCCCACGGGATCCGCGAGTTCTGCAACATCACCACGGTCTGGCACGGCGCCGATCCCGGTGAGTGACCTGACCGCCCCCCCCCGCACCCGTCCCCGTTACCCAGCGCGATCCGACAAGGAAAGTGAGCACGATGGCCGACACGGACAACCAGGACACGCTCGTCACGGTGGCGCTCACCGGCCACTCGAAGGAGGACGCGGCGGCTGTCTTCGGCGCGCTGCGCTCGGCCTTCCCCAGCGACCGTGCACCCGAGGACAGCCCGCAGACGGAGATTCCCGGCAGGCCGACCGTGTGGACGGCGTCCTACGAGGTGCTGGACGCGGACCCGGGACCGCTGCGCCCCGCCGGCCTCACGGCACCGGTCACGGCCACCGTGCAGGGCGGCTATCACGCCGTCGACGTGATGCGGACCGCGCTGGGCACCGTGTTCTCCGTCGAGGAGCAGGGCGAGGCCCTCGGTGACCAGGAGAAGGAACTGAACCTCCAGCTGGAGAACAAGTAGCCCGCCGGCCCGCACCGGATCACATCCGGTGCGGGAGCCGCACCACCGTGAGGAAGAAGTCGTCGATCTGGCGCACCGCGGACATGAACTGCTCCAGATCGACCGGCTTGGTGACATAGGCGTTGGCGTGCAGCCGGTAGCTGCGCAGGATGTCCTCCTCGGCCGATGACGTCGTCAGCACCACGACGGGGATGTCGCAGAGCTCCGGATCCGACTTGACCTGTTCGAGCACCTGTCGGCCGTCGTACTTGGGCAGGTTCAGATCCAGCAGCACCAGATCCGGGCGCGGCGCGGAGGCATGGGCGCCGCGCCGGTAGAAGAAGTCGAGCGCCTCCTCGCCGTCCCGCACCACATGAAGCGTGTTGCCGATCTTGTTGTCCGCGAACGCCTCACGGGTCATCAGCTCGTCGCCGGGGTCGTCCTCCACGAGCAGGACCTCGATGGGCTCGACAGGGGTGTTCACGGGGTCTCTCCCTGGGGTGTGGTGGAGCGGTCGGCCGCGAGGGCGGGGTCGGGGGCGACCGGGAGCGTGAAGTGGATGCACGCGCCCTCCGCCACCGACTCGTCCAGCCAGATCCGGCCGCCGTGGAACTCGACGATCTTCCGGCAGAGCGCGAGCCCGATCCCGGTTCCCTCGTACTCGTCCCGTGCGTGCAAGCGCTGGAAGATCACGAAGATCTTCTCGGCGAACTCCGGGGCCACCCCGATGCCGTTGTCCGACACGGTCACGTGCCAGCTGTCGCCCTCGGCGGTGCAGCCGACGGTGACGACGGAAGGGTGCCCGGCCCGGCGGAACTTGACCGCGTTGCCGATCAGGTTCTGCCAGAGCATGGCCAGCGACGTGGGGTCACCGGTGACCTCGGGCAGCGGGTCCGGGCGTACGACGGTCGCCCCCGACTCCTCGGTCACCAGCGCCAGATTGGCCAGCGCCCGGTCCAGGGAGGTGCCCAGGCCGACGGTCTTCCAGCCGTCGAGGACCCTGCCGACCCGGGAGAAGGTGAGCAGGTCGTTGATGAGGACCTGCATCCGCTTGGCCCCGTCGACCGCGAAGTCGATGTACTGCTTGCCCCGGTCGTCCAGCTCGTCGCCGTACCGCTTCTCCAGCAGCTGGCAGAACGAGGCGACCTTGCGCAGCGGTTCCTGGAGGTCGTGCGAGGCCACATAGGCGAACTGCTCCAGCTCCGAGTTGGACCGCCGCAGCTCCTCGGTCTGCCCCGCGAGCAGCGTCTCGCGCTCCAGGGAATCGGCCAGCTCGTCGGCGAGCCGCCGCCGCATGTCGTCCACGGCCGCTCCGACGGCCCGCACATCGGCGGGGCCCGTGACCTCGATCCGGTGGTGGAACTCCCCGCCGCGTACGGTCTCCGACGAGGTGCGCAGCGCGTACAGCGGACGGCCCACGATCCGGTGCAACAGCACGCTGAGCGTGACCACCACCAGGGCGAAGGCCGCGAGCAGGGCGATCAGAACCCGGTTCTGGGTACGGCGGGACGCGTCAAGACCGGACCGAGCCCGCGCCGCTTCGGCCTCGATGTGGCGCTGCTGGACGGCCATGTCGGCCCGCAGCCCGTCGAAGGCGGACTTGCTCCGCGCGACGCGCCCGGCCGACGCGGTCCCGCGGCCCTCGGCCCGTACGGCGGCGATCAGCGGCCCGGCCTGTTCGCCGCGCCATTTCAGCGCGGCCAGCCGGATCCGTTCCAGGTCCTGCGCGTAGGGGCGCCCGGTTCCGATGAACGTGCCGACCCTGGCGCGGTACAGCCGCTCGTCCCGGATGCCCTGCTCGTACGGTTCCAGGAAGGACTCGTCGCCGCTGAGCGCGTAGCCACGGACCCCCGTCTCCTGGTCGAGGAGCGCCTTCTGGAGCTGGAAGGAGGCGGAGCGGGCGGGCTGGATGCGGTCGACGAGTGCGGTGGTCCGGTCGTTGGTACGGGCGAGGAAGACACCGCCGACGGCGGTGCAGCCGCAGACCACGACCACGAATCCGGCGAGGATCAGATGGACCCAGTTCTGCACCGAGAGGCGTGACCGGAAGCCCGGCCGGGCCGGGGGCGCCGCCGGACGGTCACCGGACGGCCCCTCCCCGCCCGGCGTGGTGTTCCCGATGTCGCTGTGCTCGCCGCTAACGGTCTGACTGCTCACGATGAGCCGGCCCCCATCCCAGGTGCAGGACGGCCACGTCGTCCGCGAGCCCTCCGTACGGCGCTGCCCCTTCGGTCGCGCCGCGCACCAGCGCGTCGACGAACCCGGTGGCGGGCAACGCCCCGTGTCTTCGGGCGAGATCCAGCAGCCCCGCTTCCCCGAGCCGGGACTCCGGACCGGTGCGGCCCTCGAACAATCCGTCGGTGAACAGCACGATCTGCCCGCCGCTGGGCAGCGGCAGCTCGGTCTCGGTCCACCGGGCGGCGCCCGGCACCAGCCCCAGGGCCATGCCGCCGCCCGGTTCGGTCCAGCCGACCTCCGCGCCGTGCCGGACGAGGAATCCGGGGTGCCCGGCCCGGGTGACGCGTACGGTGCGGCCGCCGGGCGGGAAGACCAGCGAGGTCACGGTGGCGAAGATGCTCGGATCGGAGCGCTCGGCGACGAGGATCTCCTCCAGCAGCCTGATCTGCTCCAGGTGCTCCATCGCGCACAGCACGGCGCTCCGCCAGGCGACCCGCAGACACACGCCGAGAGCCGCCTCGGCCGCCCCGTGGCCCGAGACATCGCCTATCACCGCGTGCACCGTCTGGTCGGCGGTCTGCACCACGTCGTAGAAATCGCCGCTGAGCAGTCCGTGGGCCCGCCCCGGGGTGTACCGCGCGACGGCCTCGAAGTCGCGCCCGCGCAGCAGCGGCACGGGCAGCAGCCCCCGCTCCAGCCTGGCGTTCTCCTCGGCCATCAGCCGGTTGGCCTGGAGCGCGGCGGCCGACTGCTCGACCTGCTTGCGCTGGAGGGCGTAACGGACGGCGCGGCTCCGAGACTCCGGTTCGAGCCGGTCCTTGACCAGGTAGTCCTGTGCGCCGGTGGCGACGGCGGCCAGCCCGGCGTCGCCCTCGGCGAGTCCGGTGAGCACCACGATCGCCACATCGGGGGCCGCGCCGACGATGCGGGTGACCGCGTCGAGCCCCTGGACGTCCGGCAGATGCAGATCGAGCAGTACGCACACCGGTGTGCGGCAGGTCCGCAGGAACTGCTGGGCCGCGGCCAGCGTCTTGCACCAGCTGACGGGAGAGTCCAGATCGCTGTCGGCCAGCATCTCCTCGACGAGGAGAGCGTCGCCCGCGTCGTCCTCGACCAGCAGCAGGATCGCCTCGATGTCGCGGAAGGACTCACCGGTCACCGTCAGGAGCTGCTGCCGGTTCCTCGCGGCAGGTACCGCAAGACGTGCCGAAGCGGGCACCTGTATCTCGGACACGCTCCACCCCCACCCCAGCCCGACGGCGCGGGTACTGGGGCGCCGTATCGCCGCGAGCATATGCGACCGGGGCCGGGACCGGCGACGGCCGGTCGGACAACATTCCGCGTCCGCCGAGAATGCGCCGGGAGAATTCCGGGCCCGAATTCCGTCGGAGTGCCGGTGCGACACGAGGGGACGGGATTCGTACGTCACGTCGATCCATTTACCGAGGTGGGAGAATGAGACAAAAGGAGGCGAAAATGGAATACGTCATGCAGGCCCATCTCCAGGAGGGTTCGTCACCCTCGGACGAGCACCCCAGGGTGGAGTGGTGGCACATCGCGCACCTCGGCGAAGCGACCGCCCTGTGCGGACGCGAACTGGACCCGGCCGCACCCAAACAGTCGACGGATGTCTGGGGCACCCCCGAGAGCCAGCCTTTCTGCCACACCTGCGGCGCCCTGTATCTGCGGCAGGTGCCCTAGGAATCTCCGTTCTCCCGGTGCCCCGCGCCCCGTCGCCCGACCGGCCCCGCCGGTCAGGCCGCCAGTGACCGCAGATACGCGACCGTCGCGGGATCGGCCGGGAGGAACGTCTCGATCGCCAGCTCGGCCACCGTCACGTCCATCGGTGTGTTGAAGGTGGAGATGGACGAGAGGAAGGACAGCACCCGCCCTTCGTGTTCGATCTCCAGCGGCAGTGCGAAGTGCGGAACGGACCCGGGCACCCGCCCCGTCCGCCCGTCCGCCGAAGCGGGAACGGGATAGGCGGCGACCTCCTCGTACAGTTCACGCAGCGAATCGGAGCGGGCCAGTGCCAGCTGGCGCTCCATCTGGTGCAGCAGATGCCCCCGCCACTCCCGGAGATTGCGGATACGGGGTGCGAGCCCGGAGGGGTGCAGCGTCAGCCGCATCGCGTTCAGCGGGGGCGTGAGCAGCCGGTCGGGGACCCCTTCCAGCAGCATCGCGATGCCGCGGTTGGCGGCGACGACGTCGTACCGCCCGTCGACCACCAGCGCCGGATACGGCTCGTATCCGAGCAGGAGCTGGTTGATCCCCTCGTGCAGCGCGCCCATCGAAGGGTCGTCGAGCATGGTCTCCGCGTACCGCGGCGCGTAGCCGGCCGAGAGAAGCAGGGCGTTGCGCTCACGGACGGGCACGTCCAGGTGTTCGGCGAGGCGCAGCACCATCTCCTCACTGGGGCGGGCGCGGCCCGTCTCGATGAAGCTGATGTGGCGGGCCGACGAGTCGGCCCGCAGGGCCAGCTCCAGCTGACTGACCCGGCGCTGTCTGCGCCAGTCGCGCAGCAGTGGCCCTACTCCGGTGTCGGGAGCGACAGTTGTCATCCCCAGACCGTAACGTCGCGCAGACAGTCTCCCGGAAGGAACCCCGCACATGCCCGCAGAACCGCTGACGCGGAAAGAGACCGAGGACCGGCTGCGCGAGCTGCCCGGCTGGTCCCTGGACGGCGACCGCATCGTCCGTTCCTACCGGCTGCCCGGACACTTCGCCGCCACCGCGATGGTGGTCCACATCGCGCAGATCCAGGAGGAGCTGGGTCACCACTCCGATCTGACCCTCGGATACAACTCGGTGGCGCTGAGGGTGCACACACATGACGCGGGCGGCGCGGTCACCGCCAAGGACTTCGAACTGGCCCGGCGGGTCGAGGAGGCCGCTCCCGGTCACGGCGCCCGCTGAGGATGTGTCCGATGCGCTACGGGTGCCCGGGCCCGGACGGCTGGGCCCGGGCCCGGATACGCGGGGCGGCAGGGATCAGGCGCCGATGGCCATGGTGGCCGGGTCGGCCCCCAGCCGCTTGCCCTCGTCGAGTGCGGCGATGGCCGCCAGGTCGTCGGCGTCCAGCTCGAAGCCGAAGACGTCGATGTTCTCCTTGATCCGCGACGGTGTCACGGACTTCGGGATGACCACGTTGCCGGTCTGCAGATGCCAGCGCAGCACCACCTGGGCGGCGCTGCGGCCGTGCTTCTGCGCGATGGCGACCACGGTCGGGACCTCCAGCAGCCCCTTGCCCTGGCCGAGGGGGGACCAGGCTTCCGTGTGGATGCCGTGCTCCGTGTGGAAGGCGCGCGACTCGGCCTGCTGCAGGTGCGGGTGGAGCTCGATCTGGTTGAGGGCCGGGACCACAGAGGTCTCGCCCAGCAGGCGCTTCAGGTGCTCCGGAAGGAAGTTGGAGACCCCGATGGTCTTCGCGCGGCCGTCGGCGTGGATCTTCTCGAAGGCCTTGTACGTGTCCACGTAGGCGTCCTTGGAGGGGACCGGCCAGTGGATCAGATACAGGTCGACGTAGTCCAGGCCCAGCTTGGAGAGCGAGGTGTCGAAGGCGCGCAGGGTCGAGTCGTAACCCTGTTCGGAATTCCACAGCTTCGTGGTGACGAAGAGTTCGTCACGGGCGATGCCCGACGCGGCGAGCGCCTTCCCTGTGCCCTCCTCGTTGCCGTATATCGCAGCGGTGTCGATGCTGCGGTATCCGGCTTCCAGCGCGGTGCCGACGGCCTTCGTGGCCTCGTCGTCGGCGACCTGCCAGACCCCGAAGCCGAGCTGCGGCATCCGGGTGCCGTTGTTGAGGGTGATGAAGGGGACCTTGCTCACGAGCGGTCGACTCCTTTTGGTGCGTGATGGTGAGTACGTCATCGGTTGATACGCCCCTGGACAACGATCACATGCCGCTGCCCATTCCCCCAAGGAGGTCTCAGCGGTAAAGCGCCTCGACCTCTTCGCTGTACGCCGTCTCGATCGCCTTGCGCTTGAGTTTCAGCGACGGGGTGAGCAGGCCGTGCTCCTCGGAGAACTGATGGGCGAGGATCCGGAACGTCCGGATCGACTCGGCCTGCGAGACCAGGGTGTTCGCCGCCACCACGGACCGCCGGACCTCCGTCTCCAGATCCGGATCGCGCACCAGGGCGGCCGGGGTCATCTGCGGTTTTCCGTGGAGGGAGAGCCAGTGCGCGACCGCCTCCTGGTCGAGCGTGACGAGCGCGGCGACGTACGGCCGGTCGTTGCCCACGACCAGGCACTGCGCGACCAGAGGATGGCCCCGTACACGCTCCTCCAGACCGGTCGGCGAGACGCTCTTGCCGCCGGAGGTCACCAGGATCTCCTTCTTGCGGCCGGTGATCGTGAGATAGCCGTCGTCGTCCAGCGATCCCAGGTCGCCGGTGGAGAGCCAGCCGTCGTGGAGTACGCCGTCGGTGGCCTTGGAAGAGTTGAGGTACCCGCCGAACACGTTCCGGCCGCGCACCCACACCTCGCCGTCGTCGGCGATGTACACGGTGGCGCCGGGGATGGGCTGGCCGACCGTGCCGTAGCGGGTGCGCTCGGGCGGGTTGGCGGTGGCCGCCGCCGTCGACTCGGTGAGTCCGTAGCCCTCGTAGATCGAGATACCGGCGCCCTCGTAGAACAGACCGAGCCGCCGGTCCATCCCCGAGCCGCCTGACATCGCGTGCCGCACCCGGCCCCCCATCGCCTCGCGCACCTTCGCGTAGACGACCTTCTCGAAGAACTGGTGCTGCATCCGCAGGCTCGCCGAGGGGCCCGGACCCACCCCGAACGCCTTGTGCTCCATGGCCTCCGCATGGCGCACCGCCACCTCGACGGCCTTGTCGAACGGGCCTGCCTTCCCCTCGGTCTCGGCCTTGCGGCGCGCCGCGTTGAAGACCTTCTCGAAGATGTAGGGCACGGCGAGGATGAACGTCGGCCGGAAGGCGGCCAGATCGGGCAGCAGCGCACGGGCCGCGAGCTCGGGCTGGTGGCCGAGCTTCACCCGGCCGCGTACGGCGGCGACCTCGACCATCCTGCCGAAGACATGGGCGAGCGGCAGGAAGAGCAGGGTGGACGAGGTCTCGCCGCGCTTGGAGCGGAACACCGGCTCCCAGCGGGCGACCATGGTGTCGGCCTCGTACATCAGATTGGCGTGGGTGATCACACAGCCCTTGGGGCGGCCCGTGGTGCCGGAGGTGTAGATGACGGTGGCGACCGAGTCAGGGGTCACGGCCCGCCGGTGGCGGTGCACCACCTCGTCGTCGATGCCGGCGCCCGCTTCGAGGAGTTCGTCCAGCGCGCCCGCGTCCAGCTGCCAGAGCCTGCGCAGTGCGGGCAGCCGGTCGATCACCGAGCCGATGGTCATGGCGTGGTCCTCGTGCTCCACCATGCACGCGCTGACCTCGGAGTCGTACAGCATCCAGAAGACCTGCTCGGCGGAGGAGGTCGGGTACACGGGCACCGGCTGGGCGCCCACGGACCAGAGCGCGAAGTCGAAGAGCGTCCACTCGTAGCGGGTCCGGCACATGATCGCCACCCGGTCGCCGAACCGCACCCCGTCGGCAAGCAACCCCTTGGCGAGCGCGAGCACCTGATCCCGGAACTCTCCGGACGACATGTCGTACCAGCGCCCGTCCTCCTTCCGGCCGAGGGCAGGCCGGTGGGGATCGTCTTCGGCGTGATCGAACACGACGTCCGCCAGTCCGCCGACCTGGGGCGCCGTCACTATGGGTGGGACAGTGAACTCGCGCAAAATGACCTGCTCCTATGTGACGCTCCGCACAGCGCCGTGACGCTACCCCAACGCGAGATCCGGCGGGAGAGGGTTCCGGTGACCGGTTTGTGGGGGTATCGCGGGGCTCCGCAGAGGCCCGGCAGGCGAAATCTACCCACATGGTGAAGCGTTGGGCACCCTCCTGACTGAACGGTAAGTTCCGCGAGACGGAATCTCCACCGAATCTGTACGGAGAAGGCACGGAGGCCGCTCAACCCCTGTGACCTGCGGAGGTCGTGCGGGGCCGGGCGTTCCGCGGGCGGCAGTCTCCTGTGACGTCCCCGTGATCCCCCTGTGATCGCAGGGCGCCACGGGACGCCGGGGAAACGCAGAGGGCGCCCGCACGATCCGTGCGGACACCCTCGGTCCATCGTCACTGTCACCGGCACCGGCGCATCGTCACCGGTACGTCGTCATGAGCACATCTCACCGGGACGCGGCGCCCACCGGCTCCTCGGTACGCACCGGCGGCCGCTCGGCCGGAGCGGGCCGCAGGAAGGCCAGTACCGCGATCCCGGCGACCAGGCCCAGGATGCCCGCGACGAGTGCGGCGCCGTTGAGCCCCGACGCGAAGGCGCCGTGCAGCGTGGCATCCGGGATCCGGGAGCGCAGCGCGGACGCCCCGCCGCCCGCCAGGACATGGGCGGCGGTGTGCGCCTGCCCGGAGGGGCCGGGCAGCGTCCCCTCCATCCGGGAGGTGAGCACGGTGCCGAACACCGCGACGCCCAGCGCGAACCCGAGCTGGCGGAAGGTGTTGACCGCGCCGCCCGCCATCCCGGCGTTGCGCGGCGGTACGGAGGCGAGCGCCGCGCCCGCGAGCGCGGGCGACACCAGACCGACCCCGATCCCGGCCAGTACCAGCCCGGCCGAAAGGCCCGTCCAGTCCGATCCGGCGTCCAGCGTGGCCTCGGCCAGTGCCCCGGCGCCGATGAGGACCAGCCCGCCGCCGATCACCAGCCGGGGCGACCTGCCGTGCAGCAGCCGGCCACCGACGGCCGCCACCACGAACGAGGCCACGGCCAGCGGCAGTACGGCGAGCCCCGCCCGTACCGGACTCATCCCGAGCAGGGTCTGGAGCCAGATCGAGGTGTAGGGGAGCACGCCGAAGGCGGCCGCGTTGAAGGCCAGCGCGCCCACCATCACCACGGCGAACGACGGGCGGCGCAGCAGCCCCAGATCGAGCAGCGGATGGGCGGCGCGCCGTTCGACGACCACGAACGCGGCCAGCGCCACCACGGCGACGGCCACAGCGGCCCCGGTACGGCCGGAGGCCCAGCCCACGGTGTCCGCGCGCACCACGGCGAAGGTCAGGGCCCCGGCGAACACCGCGAAGGCCACGGTGCCGGCCCAGTCGACCCTGCGGTCCGCCTGCCGCTGCGACTCGGTGACCGTACGCAGCGTGATCCAGATCGCCGCCGCACTCACCGGCAGATTGACGAAGAAGATCCACCGCCAGTCCAGCGTCTGCGTCAGCACCCCGCCGAGCACCGGACCGATCGCCGCGGCGGCGCCGCTCACCGCACCCCACACCCCGAGCGCGACGCCGCGGTCCCGTCCCTGGTAGGCGGCGCCGAGCAGCGAGAGGGTCGTCGCGAACATGGCGGCGCCCCCCACCCCCTGGAGCCCGCGCATCGCGATGAGCATTGCCGGGCTCGTCGAGAGGCCGCAGGCCAGTGAGGCCAGCGCGAACAGCGCGGTGCCCGCCGCGTACAGCCTGCGCCGCCCGGTGACGTCGGCCGCCGCCCCCGCGCCCAGCAGCAGCGCGGCCAGCGCGAGCGCGTAGATGTCGATCACCCACTGGAGATCGGAGAGCGACGCCTTCAGCGAACCCGCCATGTCGGGCAGCGCCACGATCACGATCGTCACATCGAGCAGCAGCATGAAGGTGCCCAGACAGACCGCTATGAGCGGCCCCCACTTACGCATTCGTTCTTCTCCCTGTGCGCCGTGTTCCACGGCCGGCTGTCCGGACCGCTTCCGGACCCCCGTACGATCGGCGGTGGACGGCGAGATCCCCTAACCGCGGCCGGATATTCGCCGGAACCCGACATCAGGAGGCGAGAATCCGTGGAATCACCTGACTTCGACGAGCTCGACCTCCAGCTGCTGCACGGGCTCGAAGTCAACGCACGGGTCTCTTTCAGCCGGCTCGCGGCCGTACTCGGCGTCTCCGACCAGACGGTCGCCCGCCGGTACCGGCGGCTGCACACCGAGGGCGGGATGCGCGTGGTCGGGGTGCGCGACGCGGCGAGTCTCGGCCAGGACACCTGGATGCTCCGGCTGCGCTGCGCGCCCGACGCCGCAGATTCGATCGCCAGGGCGCTGGCCCGCCGCCCCGACACGGCCTGGATCGGACTCACATCGGGCGGTACGGAGGTGGTCGGCCAGACGAGCGCGCGCACCCGGGGCGAACACGAGGCGCTGCTCCTCGGGAAGCTGCCGCGCACCCCGAGCATCACCGAGATCAGGGCTCACCAGCTGCTGCACCGCTTCTACGGCGGCCCGGCGGGCTGGCTCGCGAAGAGCCGCGCCCTCACCGACGCGCAGGTGACGGCGCTCCGTCCGCCCGGGACGGGGCGGACGGACGGGGCCGGAATCACCGCGGAGGACGAGCCGCTGGTCACCGCGCTCGAACGCGACGGCCGTGCCACCTTCGCCGAACTCCGCAAGGCGACCGGCCGTTCGGAATCGGCGGTGCGCCGCAGACTCGACCAGCTGCTGGGCTCCGGCACGCTCTTCATCGACGTGCAGTTCGACTCCGAGCAGTTCGGGTACGGCATCGCGGCCCTGCTGTGGATCACCGCTGCCCCTTCCGCCCTGGACTCCGTCGGGCGGGCGCTGGCGACCCACCGGGAAGTGGCCACCGCGAGCGCCGTCTCGGGGCCGTGCAACCTGTTCGCGGTGGTGGTCTGCCGCGACACCCCGGAGCTGTACGCGTATGTGAGCGCGCGCCTCGGGCTGCTGGAAGGGGTCCAGCACGTGGAGTGCACACCGATGCTGCGCCGGGTCAAGCAGCTCACGTACGAGGAGGGGCTCACCGGCCGCACGCTCTCCTAGACGGGACTGACCCGGCAGGTTCTAGAGCTGATGGTGCAGCCGGTCGGCGCCCCCCAGGATCGCCGATGCCAGGGCGTCGGCGGCCTCCTCGGCGCTTCCGCCCGCCCGGCCGTGCAGCAGGACGAAGTCCACGTCACCGAGGTCGGGCAGCCCGGCCCTGGCCGGGATCTGGGTGAGGCCGGGCGGGATCAGGCCGCGGGTGTGCGCCATGATGCCGAGGCCCGCGCGGGCCGCCGCGATCAGTCCGCTGAGGCTGGTGCTCGTACAGGCGATGCGCCAGGCGCGGCCGTCCTCCTCCAGCACCTCCAGCGCTCGGGCGCGGGTGATGCCGGGCGGCGGGAAGAGGATCAGCGGGAGCGGGCGTTCGGGGTCGATGCGCAGCCGGGGGGCGCCGATCCAGGTCAGGGCGGAGCGCCAGACCAGCTCGCCGTGGGTGTGTCCGGCGCGCCGCTTGGCGAGCACCAGGTCGAGCGAGCCCGCCGCCAGCTGCTCGTGCAGGGTGCCGGAGATGCCGACGGTGAGTTCCAGATCGACCTCGGGGTGCTCGGTGCGGAAGGACTCCAGGATCTCCGGCAGCCGGGTCAGTACGAAGTCCTCCGACGCCCCGAACCGCAGCCTGCCGCGCGGCCTGGTGCCCGCGAAGAAGGCCGCCGCCCGCTCGTGCCCCTGGAGGATCGTCCGGGCGAAGCCGAGCATCGCCTCGCCGTCCTCGGTCAGCTCCACGCTGTGGGTGTCCCGGGTGAACAGCATCCGGCCCGTCGCGTCCTCCAGCCGGCGGACATGCTGGCTCACCGTCGACTGGCGAATCCCGAGGCGGTGGGCTGCCTGGGTGAAGCTCAGGGTCTGCGACACGGTGAGAAAGGTGCGCAACTGCGCCGGTTCGTACATGCGCCCGAGGTTATCGCGCACCGTGATGTCAGTCAGAGTGGTATGCAGGATTCCCGATGATGGGAATCCCGTGGACGATAGGCAGGGCACCTTCGGAACCCTGAGAGCAAGTGGAGACCATGAGCCGCCGAAAGTTGCAGTTTCCGTCCTGGCTGCCGATCGATCCGTACATCCTGGCGCTGATCGGCACCGTCGCGGTGGCGGCGCTGCTGCCGGCCCGTGGCACGGCGGCCGACGTGGCCGGGGGTGCGTCCACCGGGGCGGTGGCGCTGCTCTTCTTCCTCTACGGAGCCCGGCTCTCGACCGCCGAGGCGGTCGAGGGGCTGAAGCACTGGCGGCTCCATATCACGGTCCTGGCCTGCACTTTCATCGCGTTTCCGCTGCTCGGTCTCGCGGCGAAGGGCGTCGTGCCGTTCGTACTGACGCCCCCGCTCTACAACGGGCTGCTCTTCCTCTGCCTGGTGCCGTCCACCATCCAGTCGTCGATCGCCTTCACCTCGATCGCCCGCGGCAACGTACCGGCGGCGATCTGCGCCGGTTCCTTCTCCTCACTCGCCGGCATCGTGGTGACGCCGGTGCTCGCGGCGCTGGTGCTGGGCAACAGCGGGGGCGGTTTCTCCGCCGACTCCCTGCTGAAGATCGTGCTGCAACTCCTGGTGCCGTTCCTGGCGGGGCAGTTGCTGCGCCGCTGGGTGAGCGGTTTCCTCGTACGGCACAAGAAGGTCCTCGGCTATGTCGACCGCGGGTCGATCCTGCTGGTCGTCTACACCGCGTTCAGCGAGGGCATGGTGCGTGGCGTCTGGCACCAGGTGAGCTTCGTCCGGCTGCTGGGGCTGCTGGGGGTCGAGGCGGTGCTGCTTGCCGTCATGCTCACCCTGAGCTGGTACGGGGCCAAGCGGCTCGGCTTCGACCGCGGCGACCGGATCGCCATCCAGTTCGCCGGGTCGAAGAAGAGCCTGGCGGCCGGACTGCCCATGGCGAGCGTGCTGTTCGGTGCGCAGGCCTCGCTGGCCGTGCTGCCACTGATGCTCTTCCACCAGATGCAGCTGATGGTCTGCGCGGTGATCGCCAAGCGCCGCTCGCGGGACCCGCTGCACGAAGAGGTGGAGACGCCGGTTCTGTCCGCGACCGCTACGCGGTGACCAGCACCACCTTGCCGAGGTTGGCGCGGGACTCGATGAACCGGTGGGCCCGCGCGGCGTCCTCCAGCGGGACCTCGGCGTGTACGGCGGTCCGCAGCAGCCCGGTGCGGTGCAGCTCCCAGAGTTCGGCGCACCACCTCGCGTACAGCTCGGGATGGTTCCTCGCGATGAGCGCCATCTGGAATCCGATGACCGACTTGGCGCCGGCCAGCAGGTCGTACGCCTGAAGGGTGCCGCCGCCCGAGCTGAAGGCGACCAGCCGTCCGTTCGGCGCGAGGGCCGCGACCGCCGGAGCGAGCAGCGCTCCGCCGACCCCGTCCACGACCACGTCCACCGGCTCGCCCCAGTCCGCTTCGCCGTACGTCACCACCGCGTCGGCGCCGAGTCCGCGCAGGAACTCCGACTTATCCGACGACCCGGTGGCGGCGACCACCCGCGCGGCGCCGTCCAGCCGGGCGAGCTGGAGCGCGAGATGGCCGACACCGCTCGCGGCGGCCGTCACCAGCACCGATTCGCCGGGGCGGGGCCGGGCGGCACGCAGCGCGCCCCGCGCCACCAGTCCGCTGCGCACCAGGGCCACGGCGTCCACCGCGCTCGCGTGCTCCGGGATCCCGGTGGCGAACGGCTCGGCCAGCACGGCGAGGTCCGCGTAGGAGTCGGCGAAGCAGAGCCCGGTCACCCGGTCGCCCGCGGCGAAGCCGGTGACCCCGGCGCCGACCGCAACGACCGTGCCCGCGATCTCCCCGCCCAGGGGTGCGGGTGCGCCGGCCTCGCGCACTTTCCGTACGGCCGGCAGGGTCACCCCGATCGCTTCCGAGTGCACCAGGAGTTCGCCGGGCCCGGCTTCGGGCGCCGGGACGTCCTCCAGGTACAGCACGCCGGGCCCGCCGTTCCTGTCGTACCGAACACGGCGCACGGGTACCTCCAGATGTCATGGGGAGCCCCAACGGTATCTGGTTTTCATTGGGAGCCCCAATGGTTTCGCGCTAGGGTTCCCTCATGACTGCCGTCCCCCCTCCCGCGCTTGCCCGGATCACCGCTCTGCCCAGCTGGCTGCTCGGCCGCGCCGCGGCCCGCGGCCACCGGCTGCTCGCCGATTCGTTCGCGGGGGAGGGGATGCGGATGCCGCACCACGTGGTGCTGACGGCCGTCGCCGCGCTCGGACCCGTGTCCCAGGCGGAGCTGGGCCGCACGGTGCGCATCGACCCCAAGGACATGGTCACGGTGCTCAACGAACTCCAGGCCAAGGACCTCGTCACCCGCACGGCCGACCCCGCCGACCGGCGCAAGAACGCGATCACCATCTCGCCCCCGGGACGCACCGCACTGCACCGCCTGGAGGAGCTGGGCGACGCCGCCAACGACGAACTGCTCGCCCCGCTCGATCCCGCCGAACGGGCCCAGCTCACGGCGCTGCTCGCCCGGATCGTGCACGCGACGGACAGCCCGGACACCCAGGAGAGGTGACGGCGGGTCGCTCCGGCGGGCCGGGGGAGAACCGTGCCGCCGGACGCGGCGGGGGAGAACCGTGCGCCGGACGCGGCGGGGAATGCCGTGCGGTCAGACGCGCCGGGGCGAGGCCAGCAGATAGGCCGCGCCCGCCCGCCGGTCCGCATGCGCCGAGGTCTGCCAGCCCGCACGCGCCAGCGTCTCGGCGTACGCCCAGGAGTCCGGCCCGTCCACCCGGACCGCCTCGGGCTGCGCGGACTCGCTCACCAGATAGCCGCGGCAGCAGCCCGCCTCCAGCGCGAGCGCGGCGGCCTGCGTCAGATGCGTACGCTCCCAGGCGCACGGCCGGTCCACCGAGCGGTCGGGGTTGCTGACCCGGCGCATCTCGACCAGGCCGGCCCACGCGCTGCGCACCTCACGCTCCCGCACGGGGTCCGGTTCCGCTGAGATGTCCCCGGCGCTCCCGGCGCTTCCGGTGGCGGTGCGGGCGTGGAACACGACGGGTGGCTCCCCGGCCGCAGGGCCCGGCGCCGGTGCGGGGTCCGGATCCGGCGGCGGGACCAGCCTGACCGGCTCGGCGGCCAGCCGCTCCCGCATCCGCTGTCCGGCCGGTGTCAGGTAGTGCCGGTGCGGGGGGCGCGGGTGGCGCAGCGCGAGACCCTGGGTGACCAGCGAGGCCAGGGCCGACGCGGCGCCCTGGAGAAGTCCGGACTCGGCGTCGGCGGTGCGGATCGCCCGGCGCTGGGCTGCGGACGGCTGACGGGTCATGCTCCTGACCGTACTGCCGCCGCACGGCGCAGGGAACAGCGGCCGCAGCCGCTCACCGGGGCGGCCGGTTTTCCGTCCGGATCAGACCCGGGGAGCCCGTCATGCTCCGGACGAAGGGCCCTGCACCCCGGAGCGCAGGGCGATCCGCTCGTCGCCGGCGTAGACGTTCATGGAGGAACCGCGGAGGAAACCGACCAGGGTCAGGCCGGACTCGGCGGCCAGATCGACGGCCAGCGAGGAAGGGGCGGACACGGCCGCGAGGACCGGGATGCCCGCCATCACCGCTTTCTGGGCCAGTTCGAAGGAGGCCCGGCCCGAGACCAGGAGAACGACCTGCGAGAGCGGGAGCAGGCCGCTCTGCAGGGCCCGGCCGACGAGCTTGTCCACCGCGTTGTGGCGGCCCACGTCCTCCCGTACGTCGAGCAGTTCGCCCTCCGGCGTGAAGAGCGCCGCCGCGTGCAGTCCACCGGTGCGGTCGAACACCTGCTGCGCCGCCCGCAGCCGGTCGGGGAGGACGGCGAGCACATGGGGTTCCACCCTGACCGGCGGGGTGTCGGCGATCGGGAAGCGCGCGGTGGTGCGGACCGCGTCCAGGCTCGCCTTGCCGCAGAGCCCGCACGAGGAGGTGGTGTAGACGTTGCGTTCCAGCGTGATGTCGGGCAGCTCGACGCCCGGAGCCAGCCTGACGTCCACCACGTTGTACGTGTTCGAGCCGTCGGCGGTGGCCCCCGCGCAGTACACGATCGACTGGAGCTCCTCCGCCGAACCGAGCACGCCCTCGCTGACCAGGAATCCCGCGGCGAGGGCGAAGTCGTCGCCCGGGGTGCGCATGGTGATGGCGAGGGCCTTGCCGTTCAGCCGGATCTCCAGCGGCTCCTCGGCCACCAGGGTGTCGGGCCGGGTGGTCACCGCTCCGTCCCGGATGCGGATGATGCGGCGGCGTTCGGTGACCCGGCCCATGGGAATCAGTCCTACTCTTCGATCGGTGCTGCGGCGAGGTGACCTCGACGGTCCCATTCTCCCGGACCGGGCGGGCGACCTGGCAACGGCACCGGACATCCGGCTGACAGGGGGTGCGGCGCTTCCCGTACGCGCGGCCGTTGCCCGCCAGGCGCCCGGAAGTGATCCGAAGCCTCCAAGAGGAGCGCCCGAATCTTGGTGCTTTACGTGCCGTCGTACCCGTGAGTCGCTGACGAGACTGGAGGGCTCCTGACATCAGCAGCAGAGGGGTCCCGGGCATGACCGGAACACGCATCGCCGCACTCGGCCATTACCAGCCGGCCAAGGTTCTCACCAATGACGATGTAGCCGCCCTTGTCGACACCAGTGACGAATGGATCCGGACCCGGGTGGGCATCAAGACCCGCCACATCGCCGGACCCGAGGAGCCCGTCGACGAACTCGCTGCCCAGGCCGGAGCCAAGGCCCTCGCCGCTGCCGGGCGGGCGCCGGGCGAGATCGACCTGGTCCTCGTCGCGACCTCCACGGCGATCGACCGCTCGCCCAACATGGCCGCGCGTGTGGCTGCCAAGCTGGGCATGGCCTCGCCCGCGACCATGGACGTCAACGTCGTCTGCTCGGGCTTCACCCATGCCCTGGCCATCGCCGACCACGCGGTACGGGCCGGATCCGCCGAGCGCGCACTGGTGATCGGCGCCGACAAGATGGCCGAGATCGCCGACTGGACCGACCGCTCCACCTGTGTCCTGGTGGGGGACGGTGCGGGCGCCGCCGTGGTCGAGGCCTGCGAGGAGGACGGCATCGGCCCGGTGCTGTGGGGATCGGTCCCCGCGATGGGCAACGCCGTACGGATCGAGGGGACACCGCCTCGCTTCGCCCAGGAGGGCCAGTCCGTCTACCGCTGGGCCACCACCCAGCTGCCGCCGATCGCCCGCAAGGTCTGCGAGAAGGCGGGGGTCACTCCGGAGGAACTGGCCGCCGTCGTGCTGCACCAGGCCAACCTGCGGATCATCGAGCCCGTCGCCGCGAAGATCGGCGCCGTGAACGCAGTGATCGCCCGTGATGTGGTCGATTCCGGCAACACGTCGGCCGCCAGCATCCCGATGGCCCTGTCCAAGCTGGTGGAGCGGAGGGAGATCCCGTCCGGCGCGCCGGTCCTGCTCTTCGGGTTCGGAGGAAACCTCTCGTACGCGGGGCAGGTGGTCCGCTGTCCGTGACGGACGGCGTACGGCTGACCGGCCACCGCCGGCCGGGCACTTCGGCCATGGTCCGCGCGCTCGTAGACTGTAGACGATAACCAATTGCTCCACGCCGACCGCCGACCCGCCGCCGACGCACCGCCGGCCCAGGCGGGCCGCAAGGGGGACCGTGATGTTGTCCACAGGACTGTCGCAAGGGGCCGTACCGAGGCTGGAGCGGCCGGGACCGCTGCGGGAGCGGGTGTACGAGACGCTGCTCGAACTCATCACCACGCGGGCGCTGTCGCCGGGCCAGCACCTGGTCGAGAGTGAACTCGCCGGTCACCTCGGGGTGTCCCGCCAGCCGGTGCGTGAAGCACTGCAACGGCTCAACACCGAGGGATGGGTCGATCTGCGCCCCGCGCAGGGCGCGTTCGTCCACGAGCCCACCGAACAGGAGGCCGACCAGCTGCTTTCGGTCCGCACGCTCCTGGAGGCGGAGGCCGCCCGGCTGGCCGCGGCCGGGTCCGGGTCCGCGGGGGTCGCCGCGCTGGAGAAGCTGTGCGAGAAGGGCGAGCGGGCCGTCGCGGACGACGACCCGGACCTCGCGGTGGCGGCCAACGCCGAGTTCCACGCCAAGGTGATGGAACTGGCCGGCAACGTCGTTCTGGCGGAACTGGCGGGGCAGGTGGACCGCCGGGTGCGCTGGTACTACCAGCCGGTCGCCCGGCAGCGCGGCACGCAGTCCTGGATCGAGCACCGTGCGCTGATCGCGGCGATCTCGGCACGGGACGAGAAGGCGGCGACCGAGGTCATGCGGGCGCACACCGAGCACACCCGCGCGATCTGCCACCGGCGCGAGAACGGCTGATCGCCCGGGTGCACGGTGGGGTGGCGGTCGACGCCCCGGTGGCGTCACTCGCCGTGGTGATCTGCACACGACGTGGTGGTCCTCGCGGCGTACGCTCACAGAACGGGCACCCGTGTCATCGGACCCGACCGTCCCGGCGTGACGGACCCGTAAGCCCAGCCCGGCAAGTCCGGCCCGCCGGGTCCGGGCCGAGAGGGCGGTCTTCCGCGCGCCGGGTCGCGTGCCAGGAATGCCACCACATGCCCCGCCCCAGCTGAGCGGAGACCCACCGATGGCGCCCACCCTCACCCTCAAGTCCGGAACCTCCTGGGCCGACGCCTGGCAGCGCTGCCGCGACGTGGCACCCGAGGCGTTCAGGGACGACCGTGTACTGAACCTCTGGAACGGTGCGTGGCAGGCCGACGGGCGCGTGCTGCCCGCGACCAGTCCGGTCGACGGCAGCCGCATCGCGGGCCCGCCGCGCCTGGACGCCCCCACCGCCCAGCAGGCCGTACGCGCCTCCCTCGACCAGCACCGCGCCTGGCGCCACGTCCCGCTGCCCGAGCGCCGGGCCCGGGTCTGCGCCACGCTCGACGCGCTCACCGAGCACCGCGAGCTGATGGCGCTCCTCCTGGTCTGGGAGATCGGCAAGCCCTGGCGGCTGGCCACGGCCGATGTCGACCGCGCCATCGACGGTGTGCGCTGGTACGCGGAAGGCATCGAGGCGATGGTCGCGGGCCGTACCCCGCTCGAAGGCCCGGTCTCCAACATCGCGAGCTGGAACTATCCGATGTCGGTGCTGGTCCACGCGATGCTGGTGCAGGCCCTGGCCGGGAACGCGGTCATCGCCAAGGCCCCGACCGACGGCGGTGTCGCCTGTCTGACGCTGGCGTGCGCACTCGCGGCCCGCGAGGGCATCCCGGTCACCCTGGTCAGCGGCAGCGGCGGCGAACTCTCCGAGGCCCTGGTCCGCTCCCCGGAGATCGGCTGCGTCTCGTTCGTGGGCGGCCGGGACACCGGGGCGAGGATCGCCACCGCCGTGGCCGACCTCGGCAAGCGGCACATCCTCGAACAGGAGGGACTCAACACCTGGGGCTTCTGGAACTTCACGGACTGGCCCGCACTTTCCGCGGTGATCCCCAAGCTCTTCGACTACGGGAAGCAGCGCTGCACGGCCTATCCCAGGTTCGTGGTCCAGCGCAGCGCGTTCGACGCGTTCCTGGCGGCGTACCTGCCCGCCGTGCGCTCCATCCGTACGGGCCACCCGCTGGCCGTGGAGAACCCGTCCGATCCCTTCCCGGAGCTGGATTTCGGGCCGCTGATCAACTCGGCCAAGGCCAAGGAACTGGACGGTCAGGTGGCCGAGGCCATCGACCGCGGTGCGATCCCGCTGTACCGGGGAAGCCTCGCGGAGGGCCGCTTCCTGGCCGGGCAGGACACCGGTGCCTACCTGCCGCCGGTCACGCTGCTCAATCCGCCGCCGTCCTCCCCGCTCTTCCACGCGGAGCCCTTCGGCCCGGTCGACACGATCGTGCTGGTCGATACCGAGGCAGAACTGCTGGCCGCCATGAACGCCTCCAACGGGGCACTGGTCGCCACCCTGTCGACGGACGACCCGAAGACGTACGACCGGCTGGCCCCGCAGATCCGGGCCTTCAAGGTCGGCAACTCCAAGCCCCGGTCGCGCGGCGACCGCGACGAACTCTTCGGCGGCCACGGCGCGTCGTGGCGCGGCGCCTTCGTGGGCGGCGAACTGCTGGTCCACGCGGTGACGGAGGGGCCGGCGGGGGAGAGGGCGCCGGGCAACTTCCCGGAGTACCAGCTCATGCCGTGACGGCCCGGCAGACGGTGCCGGGAACTGGCCCCCGTACGACGGCGCCGGGGACTGGCCGTGCGCGCTCGGCTACGCGTGGTACCGCCGCCGGGAACACGGGGCCGAAGCACCCCGGCGGCCGTCCGGGGCCAGCCGCTGACCACGGTAAACACGGGTGAAGGCGACCGCGAACCCCTGGTATTGTTGTCCTTGTCGCCGCGGGGAACAAAGCCGTGGCCGACAGACACCTTGTCCGGGTGGCGGAATGGCAGACGCGCTAGCTTGAGGTGCTAGTGCCCTTTATCGGGCGTGGGGGTTCAAGTCCCCCCTCGGACACTTCGAACAGACAAGAGACGGGTGGTGCGGACCGGATATCCGGTCCGCACCACCCGTCTCTTGTTCTTCCTGGACGTCACATCAGTCGGTGCGGTCGGGTCGGCCTGCGCGACTGAGGCGGCTCGCTCCGCCGGAACTCACGGCGCGGGCGTGGGCGGTGCGACTGCGTTTGGCCGCTACTACGGTGCACACCAAACCGAGTAGGGCGGTGACGCCACCGATGACCGCGTTGCTCCAGATGATCCCCTTGTCCGGATGGCTGCCCACGATCCATGGGGCAACGACCAGCCAGGCGCCCATCACGACCATGGCCCAGCTGAGGCCGTACATCCGCTCCGGCATGATGGTGAACCCGAGACCCAGCAGGGCAATCGCGATGCCCATGATGAGGTTGTGCGTCGTCAGCGCCGACTGGGTGCTCGAGAAGTGGATCACCCACGCGGACACCGCGCAGTACACACCGACGAGAAACACCGGCCCGTCCACGAGCGCCACATCGCGCCCGCCGAGCATTCGGTCGTACCGAGCCCGCATTTCGGGGACGTCGGGGTGGGTTGCTAGATCGCCTCTTGTGTGTGAGACGTCGGCCATGCGACTCGCCTCCTTCTTCGCTGCAAGTCCGACCGCGTGTGCACGGCCAAGCCGCGCACGTTCCAGTTTGCCCCTGTTTGCGTGTTTTGTATAGAGAAGATAAAGCGCCCGGGATTTCTGGTGGTCCTGGCCCCACCTGGCAACGACGCCGAGAGGGGCCCGCTGTCTCGCACCCATGGCGAGCAGCGGGCCCCTCTCTCGTGCGTGCTGTACGGGCCCGGTCGGCGAGCTCCTGCAGCGGACTCGGTCGGCGGGCTCCGTCAATGGTCCCGTCAGCGCAAGGTGGCGTAGACGATCAGGTTGTTCACCGGGTGTCCCTGCGCGTCGAACGATCCGTCGCATGTGATCAGGCGCAGGGCGCGGTCCGTGGTCTTGCCGTAGACCTTGTCGGTCGGGAACGTCTTCTTGCTGACGCTCTCCGTGCCGGTGACCGTGAAGTGGGCTGTCTTTCCGAGCGTGTTGCGGACGGCGATGTCCGCGCCCTTGTGGATCTTCCTGAGGTCGTGGAAGACGGCTTTGCCGAAGCGGGTGTCGTTGTGGCCGATCAGTACGGCGGCGCCCTTTTCGCCGGGGGTGGCGCTCCCCGTGTACCAGCCGGCCGTCATGCCCTTGTCCGCCGGCGGGACCTCGACCGTGCGGTCCGCGTTGAGTCCGAGCCGCAGCAGCGAACTGGTCACCCCGATCGACGGGATCGACACATCCGTCGGGGGCGCGGGCTGCTTCGTGTCCGTCTTCGTGTCTGTTTTGGTATCGGTCTCGGTGCTCTTGCCGGCGTCGGAGCCCGACGCCGTACTCGCCGTGCCGGCGGGCTTGTGCCCCGCTGAGTCCGAGGACCCGGACGAACAGCCCGTGAGCGCCGCCAGGGTGAGGCAGACGGCTGCTGCGGGCAGTGCGGCGGATCGCCATATCGGCTGGTGCGTACGGGGCATGAGGGCTCCAGGACGTTCAGGGCTACGGGAGAGAAGCGTGGGGCTGACTGAGTACACGGCGGACACGGGTGAGGACGCGAGACGCAGGCAGTGGCGCCGCCCGGTGACGGACGGCGCCACTGCTGGGGGTGTGTCAGCCGTTGCGCTGTGCGGCGGAGCGGCGGCGCAGCACGACCGTGCCGGCGCCCGCGAGAAGGACGGCCCCGGCGGCCGAGCCGATCAGGGCGGTGGTGTCGCTGCCGGTCCCGGCCGGGCGCTCACCCGCGGCGACGGCGCCGCGCGGGGCGACGACCGGCTGGGCGGCCCGGGCGCTCGGGACACGCGTGGCGGGCCGGGGCGCCGGGGCGGGCTTGTCGCCCGCGGCCACGGCGCCCTGCGGGGCCTGCGCGGCCCGCTTGGCTGCCTCGGCCCTGCGGGCGGAGGGGACCACGGTCGGCTGCTTGGACTTGGCCTTGCCGGCGGACGGCGCCGCGGACGGCTCGGCCTTGGGGGCGACGGGCTTGGGGCTGTCGGACGCGAAGGCGGCGGTCGACGGGACGATCACCGTGCCGACCGCTACGGCGGCGAGCAAAGCGGTACGCAGGGACAGACGTGGGGACATGAACAGCTCCAGTTCCAGCCCGGCCTTGGTGATTCCTGGTTGCGGTTCGCAGCAGGCGCCGGGCACAGCGACAGACTGGCAAGCAGTTATGAGGAAGCTGTCAGGACGCTGTGGTCATGGGATCAGGGCGAGGGCGCCGAGGTTTCAGCCGCCGGGCTCTGCGTTCCCCCCGGCCGCCGGCTCGTCCCTGTCCGTTGCCGGCTCCGGTCGTCGCAGCGGCAGTCTGAGGGTGAAGACCGAGCCCTCCCCCTCCGTACTGGCCGCACTCACGGTGCCGCCGTGCGCCTCGGCGAGTTTGCGGACGATCGCCAGGCCCAGGCCGCTGCCGCCCGTGCGGCGATTACGTGACTTCTCGGCACGCCAGAAGCGGTCGAAGACGTACGGAAGGTACTCGGCGGGGATGCCGGTGCCGGTGTCGGCCACCTCCAACACGGCCTCCGTGAAGGCCGCCTCGGCGGCCCGGCCCGCGGCCTGACCGGGCGTACCGCCCCGTACCCGCAGCGTGACCTGTCCGCCCGCCGGTGTGTGGCGCACCGCGTTGGAGACCAGATTGCCCACCGCCTGCCGCAGCCGGACCGGGTCGGCCGCCAGGACCAGCGCGGGGGCTGCCGGTGGGGCGCCGCTCACTGTCAGCGTCACCCCCGCGGTCTCCGCGCGCGCCTGGTGGGCCGACGCGACCTGGCCCAGCAGGTCCTGGATCCGTACCGGCTCCACGTGCAGCCGCAGCGCCCCCGCGTCGGCAGCCGAGAGGTCCTGGAGGTCGTCGATGATGTGCTGCAGCTGCACGGCCTCCTCCAGGAGCGAGGAGACGAAGGCGGGATCCGGTTCGGCCAGGCCGTCCTGTGCGGCCTCCAGCCAGCCGCGGATATTGCTGAGCGGCGTGCGCAGCTCGTGCGCGACATCGCTGACCATCGCCTTGCGCTGCTCCTCAAGACGTGCGCGGTGCGCCGACATGTCGTTGAACGTGGCCGCGAGTCGCCCTATCTCGTTGTCGGTTGTGACCTCGACCGGCTCCGAACTTCCGCTGTCCCGCATCCGCTGCGCGGCGTTGGTGAGCGCGTGGAGCGGGCGGACCAGCCGGGCCCCGGCGAGCACGGACGCGCCGACCGTGAGGGCGAGGACGAGTGCGGCGACCCCCGCGATACGGGCGGTGTTGGCCGGCGAGAGGTTGAAGCCGGGGACCGTGGCCCTGCCCTGGTCGCCGATGAACAGCAGGGCGGGCGACGCGACGTACGAGCTGAGCTGTTCGCGGCGCGCGGTGCCGACGCAGGACGCGATGGCCCGGTCGTCGTCGCTGTTGCGGACGCTCGGTGGCACGGGACTGGGCTGGGCGGCAGAGGGAGTGGGAATGGGAGCGGGCTGGTCGGCCACGGCGCTCGCGGCCCTCTTGGCCACGGGCACCGCGGCCTCGTTCCAGGAGAGGTTCAGGCTCAGATGAACCGCGTCGCGGTGCTGGCGGTCCAGGCAGGCGTCCGCCAGGTGGTTGAGCGCGGTGAGCGCCTTCTGCTCGGTGGGGGTGGGCGCGTCCAGCGCCTCCGTTTCGCACCTGGTCCCCTGGGTGCGGTCCGGGTCGTTGCCGACCGCCTGGATACGGGGGCGGCCACTCGGCCCCTCCACCACGTCCGACGCGATCCCGAGGCTGCCGAGGCAGGCCACGGCGTGGTCGGCGGCGTGTCTGAGCGTCCTGCGCTCCGGCGCGGGCAGCCGGAACGGCCCGACGGCCCGTGGATCGATCCGGTCGGCCGAGGTGTCGTTCTTGGTGGCACTCCGCGCAGCCAGCGTGGTGTCCATGGAGAGCGGGTCGACGACCGCTGAAACCTGGGGTGGCAGCGCCGGGGGCTGCTTCTGGGTCGCGGAGTCGGCGACGAGTTGGTGGTTCTCGGTGGTCAGGGCGATCCGCCGGCCGGACTGCCGGGCCAGGTCGCGCACCGTCGCCTCGACGCCGTCCCAGCGGGGATGCGCGGCCGCGTAGCCGAGCAGGGTGTTGTAGATGCGGGTGTCGGCGGTGAGGTTCTGGCCCTGCTCCTGCTTGATCGCACCGGATGTGGTCTGTGCGGCGAGCCAGGCGGTCGCCATCACCGAGCACGCTGCCACCAGCGCCGACACCGCCAGGAGCCGGCCGAGCAGACTCTTGCGCAGCGGCAGCCGGATCCGCCGTACAAGCTCCGGCTGCCCCACGGGACCGGAAGGCCCCGACGGCTGCCGGCTCCGCCTCTTACTGCGACGCAAGGTGGGCGCCCTTCGCCGGATCGGTCAGTTTGTAGCCGACACCGAACACGGTGAGCAGCCGGGCCGGTCTGCGCGGGGCCGTCTCGATCTTCTTGCGCAGGTTCATGACGTGTACGTCGACCGTGCGGTTGCTGATGTACCGGTCGAAGCCGTGCAGTTCGGCCAGCAGCTGCTGCCGGGTGAAGACCCGGTCGGGCTCGGCGGCCATCGCGGCCAGCACCCGGAACTCGCCCGGCGTGCAGTCGACCTCCCGGCCGCCGACCGACACCGAGTGCCGCGCCGGGTCGATGACCAGCGCGCCCACCGACAGCAGCGGATCGGCGGCGGGCGCCGCACCCCCGGACCGCTGCGAGCGGCGGAGCAGGGTGCGGACCCGCGCCATCAGCTCCCTTGGGCTGTAGGGCTTGGTCATGTAGTCGTCGGCGCCCAGATCGAGCCCGAGCAGCAGATCGTCCTCGGTGGTACGGGCCGTCAGCATCAGCACCGGCAGCTCCCGTGACTCCGCGCGCAGCACCCGTACGACGTCCAGGCCGTCGGCGCGCGGCATCATCACATCCAGGACCAGGAGGTCCGGTGTCCTCTGCCGTACCTCCTCCAGAGCAGCGAGGCCGTCACCCACGACGGTGACCGCGTGCCCTTCGCGTTCGAGGTATCGGCGTACCAGCTCGGCCTGTTTCTCGTCGTCTTCAGCGACGATGACATGTGCGCACACGTCGCTGATCGTAGATGAGTTCGGAAACCCCCGACGGCCGCCGCCTACCATGGGGCCGCATGGGGAACTGGGAGAGGGCCGGACAGCCGGCCCGGGACGTACCGGCCGCGCTGTCCTCCGTTTCGGGGGAGCCGGGCGGCCGCCTGAGCCTGCCCGAGGTAGAGGCGCTCGCCCGCCGGGTGCACGCCGAGCAGACCGACAAGGCGGGGCAGCCGTACACCGTGCACCTGGCGGCGGTCGCGGAGGGAGTCGCGGTACGGGGCGGCACCGACGACCAGATCGCCGCGGCCTGGCTGCACGACTCGGTCGAGGACGACGCGCTGAGCGCGGACTGGCTGGAGGGGGCGCCGCTGCCGCGCGGTGTCAAGGACATGGTGTTCGCCATGACCAAGCGGACGGGGGAGAGCCCGGAGGCTTACGCGGCCCGGATCCTCGCGGTGCCGGGGGCGCTGCTGATCAAGGAAGCCGACCTCGCCCACAACGCCGACCCGCGGCGGCTGTCCGTACTGGACGCACCGACCAGGGAACGCCTCACGGCCAAGTACGCGCGGATGCGGGAGTTGTTGGGGCTCGGCTGACTCCACCCCGGTCCGCCCAGCTGCCATGGCCGGGGTGGGCCCCCGCCCATGGCCCGAGCGACGGAACACCTGCGGGCAGAACGCCCGCAGGCGCCACAGCCGGCGGGGCTCAGGTACGCGGCCGGTGCCCCCGTTCCTGTCGTGGGAAGCTCTGGTCGGCGCCCGGCAGTGTCGGCTTCGGGAGCGTGGCCACCTCCTCCTTTGCCTGCTCCAGCTGTTCAGCCGTGTCCTCCGGCAGGTGCGGCGGGCGGCGGTGGGCGTCGGAGAAGCGGAAGGCCGAGGTCAGATCGCCGAAGGTGCGGCGGCGCCACTGGGTGATGTTGGGTTCCCGTACCCCAGTGAACCGCTCCAGGAACTGGAGCGCCGACGTGTGGTCGAAGCGCTCGCCCGCGACCCAGCCACCCACGGTCCAGGGCGACACGATGATCGCGGGGACCCGGAAGCCGCCGCCGATCGGCAGCCCCTGGACGAACTCGTCCGCCGTGCCGGGCTTCGGGGTGGGGGGCGCCACGTGGTCGAACAGGCCGTCGTTCTCGTCGTAGTTGAGGATGAAGGCGGTCTTCGCCCACACCTTCGGATTGGACGCGATGGCCTCGATCTTCTGAGCCACGAAGTCCGCGCCCGCCGCCGGCAGGTAGTCCGGGTGTTCGGACTGGTAGCTCGTTGGCATGATCCAGGAGACGGCAGGCAGCCGGTCGTTGCGGGCGTCGTCCTCGAACGTGCCTTCCGGCTGCGGGCGCACTCCGCGTTCGTACAGCTCGTCACCGGGCTTGGCGTCCTTGAAGGACTGGAAGTTCTCCAGCATGTTGCACCCGTAGTCGTCGTCCTGCTGGTAGACCTTCCAGCTGACGCCCGCCGCCTGCAGCCGCTCCGCGTAGGTCGTCCAGCGGTACGGCGTGGGGGCGGTGTTGTTCAGGATCGGGCCGCCCTGGGTCCCGTTCGGGTCGAGTGTGCCCGTCATCCAGTACAGCCGGTTCGGCCAGGTGGGCCCGAACACCGAGCAGAAGTAGTTGTCGCAGATGGTGAAGGTCTCCGCCAGCGCGAACTGGAAGGGAATGTCCTCCCGCGTGTAGTAGCCCATGACGTAGGGGCCGTTGAGCCCGTCGGCCTTGCGGTGGGCGGGGAGCCACTGGTCCATCCGGCCGCCGTTCCACGCCTCGTGCTGTACGGACCAGGCGTGGCTGGTGGACGGGATGGCCTGGGCGCTCGACGTGTGCGTGTCCAGGTGGAACGGGAGCAGATAGCCCTTCGGATTCACGGTGTCGGGCTGGTAGAAGACCGGCTTGCCGTTGGCCAGCTTCTGCGCCTGTGGATCGCTGAAGCCGCGTACGCCGGACAGTGTGCCGAAGTAGTGGTCGAACGAGCGGTTCTCCTGCATCAGCATGACGACGTGTTCGATGTCGCGCAGGGAGCCGTGGCGCGGCGGCCCGGCCGCGACCGCCTTCTGCACGCTGGGCGGAAGCAGCGACAGTGCGGCCGCACCGCCGACCGCGCCTGCCGCTGAGCCAAGGAGTCTGCGTCGCGTCAACTCGGCCATGAACATCCCCTTCTCAAGCTCGGACGGGCCCCTTTCAGGGCCCTCCGGAAACTCTTGCGGGCAGCCGGTGAGGAGCAGAGGGGTGAAACGGTGAACACGTGGACAATGAGTGGCAAGGGGTTGGCCAAGCCAGAACCTTGTGTTCGCACACGGACGGATCCCGCCCGGATGTGGTCCGGGCGGGATCCGTGGTCTCCGGGATACGGAGGCGAAGCCGTCAGTGCATCAGCGTGCCAGTGGGGGAGGCCGGTGCCGGTCGGCAGCTCGTGGTGCACGCGCTGCCGGTGGTGCCCGCCACGGCAGTTGACGCACGCACAGCTGTGGGTGCGCCCACAGCCGGTGGCGCACGCGCAGTTGGTCAGCTGACGGGGGCCGTCGTCCGCGCCGTCGTGCCGTCCGCGTCGTGTGCCGGAGCTGTCCGCGGCAGGAGATGACGCTCGGCGAGGTGGCCGAAGATCATGCCGAACCCGGTCCACAGGGTGAGCTGGATGGCGAGTGCCGAGAGCCGGAACTGCCAGAGCAGAGTGGCCGGGAAGTCCTTGGGCACCTCGTTGATGGCGGGCAGGAACTCATAGGCGAGTCCGACCACCACGAGGAAAGCGGCGCCCGCCGACACAGTGGCGTTCCAGTTGCCCAGCCGGGGCGCGAGCCGCTTGCCGAGGATCACGGCGGCGACGGCGAGCAGCACGCTGAGGACCATCATCAGGAAGTACAGCGTGGTGCGTTTGCCGATGGTGCCGGGGTCGCCGACGGACGGCGGGTTGGCCGGGTACTTGAGGAACGGCACGACGTACACGGCGATCAGGGCGCCGGCCGACACCAGCACGGCTGTCGCCCGGGGGCCGAACCTGCCGGTACGGCCGAGTGCGAAGCAGAACGCGAGGGCGGCGATGCCGCCGACCGCGACGCCGAAGACGAGCACACCGGTGGCCAGGCCGGCTGTCGACTGGAGGGAGCGGCTGACCACCTCCATCTCGTGCTCGTGGCTGTGCGCGTCCTCGAAGGCGATGGCCGAGTCCACCCGCGGCTCACCGAGCAGATAGGCGACGACCAGCGCCAGCACACCGGCGGCGAGGCCGGCCAGCATGCCGCGGACGAGCAGGGCGCGTATGGATATGGAGTTCATGAGAGAGGTCCCCTGGACGTCAGCGGTCAGTGGCAGGGGAAGCCGAGAAGGTGACGCCCGTCATGGACCCACTCGTGCACATCCGTCCCGGAGACGAGCGAGGTGGCGCCCTGTTCGGCGCCGACGAAGTACAGCAGGATGAGCATGAGGATCCCGAAGAAGACCGCCCAGGGGGCGATGGCCTTGAGGGAGAGAGGAGCGATCGCCGGAGTGGCGGGGGCGCTCGGGGTGGGGGCAAGGGAGTTTGCCATGGCAGAACCTCCTGGGGAACACGCGTCCCGATCGTGGTGCCTGAGACGAAGGTGCTGGGTCTGACTTCCCGCAGAACGGGTTCACAGTGGCGCGACCGTGCCGGATTCCCACCGGACTTCCATCACACCCTCGTCATGTTCATGTGGACCGTACCGCTTGCCGGGCCGGCTCCGCTACGGTGCCGGTCGGCCGGACGGCCCGTCACACCCCGTGCCCGCCGCCCCCAACTCACGTGATCCGCTTGCCCTGCCGAGCGGACGGACACCGCGACGGGGACAGCGATGACGGTACGCGTGATGTTGATCTCACCTGCCCACAGCGCCGCACTGCGCGAAGCGCGCTTCGACGGCGAGGGGCCGCGGATCCCGCCGCGGCGCCGCACGGTGGTGAGTCCCTGCACGCGCTCCGCGAGCGGACGGGCACCTGGCTGGAAGGGCCGGCCGGCGGGGGCGGCCGGGGGCTGGCAGTGGCCGGTCCCGCCGTGGTGCGGGCCGCCGTACCGCAGGTGCCGGCCCTCCCCGGCGAGGTGCTCTGGCGGCTGGACGCGGCACCGTGACGCTGACCGAGCTGAGCGGCAGGGCCGGACGGTGGAACCTGCGCATCGGACGGCCGCTGGAACCGTGACCCGGGATGCGCGCCCGCAGCCGGTGCGCTCCGCTGGGAGGCACGCGACCGGACTGGACAGCACCGGACTGGCCGACCGGGCTGGACAGCGTCGGACCGGACAGCACCGGACTGGCACAGCACCGGACCGGCACAGCACCGGACCGGACCGGGCCGGACTGCACCGGAGGAGCTGGACCCGGGCGTACCGCGGGCAGTGCGCCGAGCATCACAGCCCGCGGGCCCGCTCTGCGGGAATCTTCGCTGGTCGTGACAGGCTGAAGCCCTTGTACAACATCAACACCGACGTCACCCCCGGCACCGGCATCACACCGGCTTCGAGGTGACAGACGCGAAAGGGCAGGGCGGTCATGGGAGAGCTGATTCTCGTACGGCACGGTGAGACCAGCTGGAGCCGCACCGGGAAACACACCAGCTGGACGGATCTGCCGCTGACGGCGTCCGGCGAGGAGCAGGCCCGCAAGGTCGCACCACTGCTGGCCCAGCGGCGCATCGCGCTCACCCTGACCAGCACGCTGACCCGGGCCAGGCGGACCGCCGAGCTGGCCGGGCTGGTGCCCGCCCACACCGACGCCGACCTGCACGAGTGGGACTACGGGGCGTACGAGGGCATCACCAGCGCGGAGATCCACCGGGACCGGCCCGACTGGGACCTGTGGACCGACGGAGTGGCCGAGGGGCCGCCCGAGCACCCCGGTGAGACCCCGCAGCAGGTCGGTGAGCGCGCCGACCGCGTCCTGAAGCGGGTCGACGTGGCGCTGCGCGACGCCGACCTCGACGGCGAGGGCGGAGACGTCGTCCTGGTCGCGCACGCCCACTTCCTGCGGGTGCTGACCGCGCGCCGCCTCGGCCTGCCGCCCTCCGCCGGAGCGCTCTTCCGGCTGGACACCGCATCCGTGAGCCGGATCGGCACGGAGCACGGCCGGCCCGCCCTCGCCGTGTGGAACCAGGTCCCGCAGCCCGTCAGCGGCTGACGGGCACCGTCCCGGCCGTCGTCTCGACCTCCAGCAGCGAGGCGCTCTGCCGCTCGGCCTCGAAGGCCGCGTGCCCGCCGCGCAGGCCGAACAGGCGCTTGCCGAGCAGGATGTAGAGCACCGCCAGGATGTTGATCGCCAGCGTGGCGATCTTCAGCCAGCTGACCTTCTCGGTGAGTTCGTAGACCTCCAGCGGCAGGAACACCGCGGTGGCGATGACGGTGAGATACTCGGCCCAGCGCTTCGCGCGCCACAGCCCGACACCCTCGATGATCTCGATCAGCGCGTAGACGACCAGCAGCGCGGCCACGAGCACCAGCGTGGAGTGCTTGTAGCCGAAGGTCTTCTGGATGGTGCCGACCACCGGCGAGTTGTCCAGGTCGTAGTGGAAGTGACGGAACACCGGACGCAGCACGTCCAGATTCTCGTCGAAGAGCCGGCGCACCGCGTCCTGGCTGTTGCTGAACTTCCACACGGCCACGGCCGCCAGCACGATGAACACGCCGCGCACCGCCCGCTCCACGGCGAGAAAGCGCAGGATGAACAGATCGCGCAGCACCCTGCCGCGCGGCACCAGCGGGGCGTCCCGCGCGGGACCCGCCCCGTGCGGATCCCCCAGAGCGAAGTCCCCGCAGCGGAGGCAGCGCCAGGCCTCGCCGAGTCCCGTCTCGGCACGCAGCCGCGCCGCCAGTTCCGGTTCCTGCGGGGCGTACGTCACGTGCCCGCGCCGTGCGCAGGTGCGCCGGTCCCAGTCGATCTTCATGCTGTCTTCCCCGTGATCGTTCGGTTCTTGATGTTCTGGTCCCTCATGTTCCGGTCTTCGATGTTCCTGGCGGAGACCGGTGGCCGGCCGCACCGGTCCAGCGCGGACCGTAGCAGGGCATCGTAGGCGCCGGATGACAGGGCACCGACAGACGGGGGAGACGAGCGGGCGAGCCGAAAGCAGGGGCGGTTCACAGGATTAAGGCAGGGCCGGTTCACAAGATTACTGCCAACGCCCGCCGGGCATGCGAACTTCTGCCCACTCGTGAACCGGTCCTTCCGGACCGCCCCGCGGCCCCGGCCTGCCGGGATATTCTCGAAATCCGTTTTCAGGCAGGGGGAGGAACGATGGGGTCCCGGAAGGAACGCCCGGCCGCCGTGACGCTGCTGGAGCGGGACAGCGAGATCGCCGTGGGCACGCACGCCGTCGAGGCGTTGTGCGCGGGGGAGTCCGCCGGGGGTCTCCTCATCTACAGCGGTGAGGCGGGCCTGGGGAAGACCGCACTGCTCGACACGGTCAGCAGCCAGGCGGCCGGGCGCTGCACGGTGTGGTCGGCACGTGGCGGTGAGACGCTCACCTCCGTACCCTTCCACGTCGTACGCCAACTCCTGCAGCCCGCGCTGACGATGCCCGGGATCCGGGACGCGCGCGATCTGCTGGGCGACCGGTACGACATCGTCGGGCCCGCACTCGGCGTCGCCCCGCCCGGCGCCCAGCAGGCGGACCCGCAGGGGGTCCGCGACGGTCTGGACGCCGTGGCCGTGCGGCTCGCCGGGCTGTTCCGCCCGCTGGTTTTCATCGTGGACGACGCCCAGTGGTGCGATCTGGAGACGCTCGCCTGGCTGGCCTCCTTCACCGGGCGCGACGGCGGGCCGCCGGTGCTTGTGGTCCTCGCCTACCGCACCGGCGAGGCGGTGGGTGACGCCGCGGAGTATCTGCGCCTGCTGGAAGCCGCGGCCGAGAAGAGCGTGCTGCTGCGGGCGCTCACCCCCGACGCCATCGCCCAGCTCTCCCGCAGCGCGCTCGGGGAGCACGCCGACGACCCGTTCTGCCGTGAGGTCTGGGCGGTGACCGGTGGTAACGCGTACGAGACCGTCGAGCTCCTCGCCCGGGTGCGGGACGATGCGCTGGACCCGGTGGAGGACTCGGCGGGAGCGCTGCGCGCGCTGGGAGCATCGGCCCGCGGCTCGGGGCTGATCGCCCGCCTGGAGGAACTGGGCACCGGAGCCACCCGCTTCGCCTGGGCCGCCGGGATCCTGGGCACCGGTATCTCGCTGAGCCTGGCCGGGCAACTGGCGGGCATGAGCGAGGCCGAGGCGGCCGACTGCGCCGAGCGGCTGAGGGCGGCCCGCATCCTGACCGGCACCGACCCGATGGAGTTCGTCCACCCGCTGATCGCCGGCGCCGTCTACCGCGCCGTGCCGGCCGCCACCCGTACCGCGATGCACGGCCGGGCCGCCTGGGCCGTCACCATGGCGGGCCGGGGCGCGGCAGCCGCCGCGGCGCACCTGCTCCAGGTCCACCCCGACGACGACCCCGAACTGGTCGCGCAACTGCGGGAGGCGGCGGCCGAACACCTCGCGGTGGGCGCGCCGGACGCGGCCAGGCGCTGTCTGGAGCGGGCGCTGGACGAGCCTCCGCTGCCGACCGTGCGCGCCAGTGTCCTGTACGAGCTGGGCTGCGCCACGCTGCTGACCTCACCGGCCACCACGGTCGGCCATCTGCGTGCGGCGCTCGCCCTGCCGGGGCTCGACGGCGCCCTGCGGGTGGACGCGGTCTTCCGGCTCGCCCAGGCGCTGACCCACAACAACCAGACCCGTGAGGCGGCCGAAGTGGTGGCAGCCGAGGCGGAGGTGACCGAGCCGGGCAGCGCGAGGCGGCGGCTCCAGACCGCGCACTTCCTCTGGGAGGGTGTCCAGGCGGTCGAGGACGACGGCCCCGCCCGCTCCCGCCGCCTCGCCGCGATGACCGACGGTCTGGGCGGCCGGGACAACTCCGAGCGGATCCTGCTCATACTGCGCGCGTTCGACGGCACCGCCCGTGGTGAGAGCGCCGAGGAGATCGTGGAGATCTGCGACCGGGCCCTGGTCAACGGACGGCTGCCACCGGGCATCGGCTGGACCGGCACCTCCTGGGGGTTCGAGCCCGCCGCGCTGCTCGGCCTCTCCTACGCCTTCGCCGACCGGCTCGACCGGGCCGAGAGTCTCTTCTCGGAAGCACTCCGCTCGTTCGAGGTGTCCGGCTGGAGCGGCGGCCACCTCTCCTTCGCCAACGCGCTCGTCGGCTATCTCCAGCGCAGGCGCGGCCGGCTGGCCGAGGCGGAGACCTATCTGCGCGAGAGCCTGCGCCTCGCGCAGCGGGTCGGCAACGGCCTCCCGATGAACTGGGACGCCGCCTGCATGCTCATCGACACCCTGCTGGCCCGCGGCCATGTCCAGGCCGCCAGTGAGGCCGCGGAACAGTACGGCTTCGCGGCCCCGTACCCCTCCACGATCGTCATTCCCGACGCGCCTTCCGTGCGCGGCAGGCTGCTGCTGGCGTGCGGCCGTACCAAGGAGGCCGTCGCCGAACTGGAGGCCGCGGGAGAGGCGTTGCGCGGGCGCGGCCGGCACAACAGCGTGATGGCGCCCTGGGCGGGCGATCTGGTACGGGCCCTCGCCGTCGAGGACCCGGCCCGCGCGGCGCGGCTGGTCACCTATGTCCGTGACCGGGCCGAGCGGTACGGGACGGACACCGCCATCGGCGAGTCACTGCGGATCGCGGCCGTCCTGGAGAACGGCGGGCGCGCCGTGGAGCTGCTCGGTGGCGCCGTCGCCTATCTCGAAGCGTCGCCCTGCGCGTACGAACACGCGCAGGCCCGGGTGGAGTTCGGTATTGCCGCCCGCTCCGAGCCCGACCTCGTGCGCGGGCTCGCGCTCGCCGAGTCCTGCGGCGCCGACGGCCTTGCCGACCGGGCCAGGAGCGCCCTTTACCTGGGCTGATAGCAAGCTGTCCCCATTCGGGGGTAGTTGGGACACATGTGCGGTCACTCCTTGTGTGTGAGCGGGAGCTGACCGTGTAAAACCGGCGAGTCTATTCCTCCGGAGTCGCCACCGCACAGGGTTGGGAGAATGTGCCGCCGCGGTGATCTGATCGGGCTACGCTCGCTCATTGTGAGTTGAGATGACATGTATTCATGCACTTGTTCCCACATGTCTTGATAGTTCGATTCTCCCCACCGTCAACTGCCAGAGGGATCACATGGTTCGCGTTGAGGCGCCTCCAACCGATCGGACAGCGCCACTGGTTCGTGCGCTGCTGCTCTCCGTCGTCACGACGTCGGCAGCCACGGCCGTCGGCGCGGTCGTGGTGGACCGGGCCGCCCGGATACCCCTTGTCTGGGCCGGGGCACTGGCCACTGTCGTCATCGCCGTACTCGTCACCGCACTCGTCCGCCGCGCGTCCGCGACCCGCACGCTCCACCGGGCCTACGGCGAACGGCTGGCGTTCCTGGAGCAGCGGCTCGCCGCACACGACGCGGAGACCGTACGGCTCGCCAAGGAGCTGATGCCCGCCGCGATCCACCGGCTCAAGCACGGTGAGTCGCCCCCCGAGGTCATGCGCATCCTCGTCGACAACAGCGAGATGTACCGCGATCTCCCCTCCGCGCAGCGGGAGATCCTCGCTTCGCTGCTGAAGATCGTCGACGACGAGGAGTCGCAGCGTGAGGGCGCGCAGTTCGCGTTCGTCGGCATCGCCCGCCGCGTCCAGGCCATCGTCCACCAGCAGGCCGCGGAACTGCGGGAGATGGAGGAGGCCCACGGCCGTCAGCCGGAGGTCTTCGACGACCTGCTCCGGCTCGACCACGGCAACGCGCTCATCGGGCGTCTCGCCGACAGCATCTCCGTGCTCGGCGGCGCCCGGCCGGGACGCCAGTGGCCCAAGCCCGTACCGCTGTTCAGCGTGTTGCGCGGCGCGATGTCCCGCATCCTGGAGTACCCGCGGGTCGATCTGCACTCCATCGCCAAGGTCGCCATCGTGGGCCCGGCCGTCGAGCCACTGATCCACGCCGTGGCCGAACTCCTCGACAACGCGACCCGCTACTCGCCGCCGCAGACCCGCGTCCACGTCACCGCGGTCGAGGTGCAGACCGGGATCGCGGTCGAGATCGAGGACGGCGGTGTCAGTCTCAGCGAGGAGGCCCGCAAGCGGGCCGAGGGCATGCTGATCAAGGCGCAGGCCGGAGCCGACCTGAACCACCTGGGCGAGTCGCCCCGGCTCGGCATGGCCGTCGTCGGCCGGCTGAGCCAGATGTACAACCTCAAGGTCGCGCTGCGTCAGTCGGCCTACGGCGGCGTCCGGGCGGTGCTGATCGTGCCCCGCGAGATGATCACCACCGGGCCCGCCCCCGGGATCGCTCACGGAATCGGCGCGGCCGGGCAGCCCCGTACCGGAGCGGACACGGACATCGGCGCGTTCGCCGACCGCGTCCCCTCCAGGGCGCCGCGCAAGGCCACCGCGCCGAAGCGGCCCGCCCCGGCGGCGCTGTCGATGGAGGACGACGTACCGGTGGTGACCGAGTGGACCCCGAACGGGCTGCCGCAGCGACGCAGCCGCCTTCGTTCTTCCTTCGGCTCCGAGCCGGCCGCGGCGCCGGTGCCCGCCCCGGCCCCCGAGCCCGACCCGTACACGCCTCGGGCACCCGAGGGCAAGCAGCAACCGGAGAAGGAGGAGCCCCAGCCGGGAATCTGGCTGGAGGCCTTCACCAAGGCGGCCAACGGAGTGCCGCAGGAGCCGTCGGCCGTCGGAGAGTCCGGCGATCCGTGGGATAAGGGGGACCTGGCGTGATTCAGCAACTGGGCAGCATGGACTGGATGCTCAAGGAGCTGGCCGACGGGGTCCCCGGTATCCAGCAGATCGTGGTGCTCTCCGCGGACGGTCTGCGGATCGCCCGCCACGGCGGCGACCCGGACGGCGCGGACCGGCTCGCCGCGGCCTGTGCCGGACTCCAGAGCCTGGCGGCCGCGGTCGCCACCGAGATCCCGGACAGCGACGGCAGGATGCGCCTCGTCGTCATCGAGATCACCGGCGGGTTCTTCTATCTGATGGCCGCGGGCACCGGCTCGTACCTCGCGGTCCTCACCGACGAACGGGTCGAAGCCGGCCTGGTCGGCGCGCAGATGCGCGACATGGTGGTACGGATCGGCGCCCACCTGGCCAGCCCGCCGCGGCACGACGGGAAGGCCGGATGAATTCGCCACCCCGCAGAGAACGCCGCAGGGCGGAGCCGGACTCGGGGGACCCGGAACGTCTCTATGTGATCACCGGCGGGCCGGACGGCGGCGAACGGGCCGCGCTCGACCTGGTCACCATCGTGGTGTCCCGGGCCGAGCCGTCCCCGACCGTCCAGCCGGAACAGGCCGCGATCGTACGGCTGTGCAAGTCGCCGTTGTCCGTGGCCGAGATCTCCGCCTACCTGCGCCTGCCGTTCAGCGTGGTGACCGCGCTGCTGACCGATCTCCTCACGGCCGAACTCGTCGAGTCGCGCGCGCCCATCATCCGCGCCGCGCTGCCGGACAGGGCCCTTCTCGAAGCGGTGATGCATGGACTCCAGAAGCTCTGACACGATCGCAGGCCCCAGGAGGGAAGACGTACTGCCCGACACGGCCACGGCCGCGGTCAAGATCGTGATCGTGGGCGGGTTCGGGGTCGGCAAGACGACGATGGTGCGTTCGGTGAGCGAGATCCGCCCGCTGACCACCGAGGAGACGATGACCCAGGCCGGGGTCGGAGTCGACGACAACTCCGGTGTGGAGAGCAAGACCGCCACCACAGTGGCGATGGACTTCGGCCGCATCAGCATCAGCGAACAACTCGTGCTGTACCTCTTCGGCACCCCCGGCCAGGAACGCTTCTGGTTCCTGTGGAACGGCCTCTTCGAGGGCGCGCTCGGCGCCGTCGTGCTGGTCGACACCCGCCGGCTGGAGGTCAGCTTCGACGTGATCGGCAGGCTGGAGGAGCGCGGCGTGCCGTTCATCGTCGCCATCAACACCTTCCCCGACGCGCCCCGCCACCGGCTGGAGGCGCTGCGGGCCGCGCTCGACCTGCCCGACGAGATCCCGATCGTGGACTGCGACGCGCGGCAGCGCGCCTCCAGCCGCGACACCCTGATGGCCCTCATGCGCTATCTGCACTCCCTCGCCATGCGACGTGCCCAGACCTCGTGACGTCCTGGACCTCTCGTGACGTGCTGAGACCTTTCGTACCGTCCCGTCCGTACGTATTGGAGTGACCGTGACAACCCCCTTCGACCACCAGCCCGGCACCGGCGCGGCAGTCCCGCCGCCGCAGTGCCCGGCCCACGGGCTCGGGCCCGGCGGGCTGCGGCGGCTGTACGGGACCGAGGCAGAGCAGGACCCGATGGGCCTGTACGAGAAGCTGCGCGCCGAACACGGCCCGGTGGCACCCGTACTGCTGCACGGCGACGTCCCCGCCTGGCTGGTGCTCGGCCACAGCGAGAACCTGTACATGACCCGTACGCCCTCGCTCTTCTCGCGTGACTCACGCCGCTGGCGCGCCCTCCAGGACGGCACGGCGGCCCCCGACCACCCCCTCGCACCGGTCTTCACCTGGCAGCCGATCTGCGTCTTCGCCGACGGTGCCGAACACGAGCGGCTGCGCGGCGCGGTCACCGACGCGATGGCGCACATCGACACCCGCAGCACCCGCCGCTTCATCAACCGCTACAGCAACCGGCTGGTCAACGACTTCTGCCAGGACGGCAAGGCCGATCTCGTCAGCCGGTTCGCCGAACACCTGCCGATGATGGTGATGTGCCAGATCCTCGGTATGCCCGAGGAGTACAGCGAACAACTGGTGCAGGCCGCCCGCGACATGATCAAGGGCACCGAGACCGCCATCGTGAGCAACGCCTATGTGATGGCCGCGCTCAACCGGCTGGTCGCGCAGCGCAGATCCGCACCGCGGGAGGACTTCGCGAGCCGGCTGATCACGCACCCCGCAGGGCTCAGCGACGACGAGGTGGGCCAGCACATGCGGCTGGTGCTCATCGCCGCCTACGAGACCACCGCCAACCTGATCGCCAACGTGCTGCGCATGGTCCTCACCGACCCGCGCTTCCGGGCCCAGCTGAGCGGCGGCCACATGACGGTGCCCGAGGCGGTCGAGCAGACCCTCTGGGACGAACCGCCCTTCACCACGATCTTCGGCCGCTGGGCGGTCGGTGACACGGAGCTCGGCGGGCAGCGGATCAAGGCGGGTGACGCCCTGGTCGTCGGGATCGCCGCCGCCAACATCGACCCGGTCGTCCGCCCCGACCCGAGCGCCTCCATGCAGGGCAACCGGGCCCATCTCGCCTTCAGCGGCGGTGCGCACGAGTGTCCCGGGCAGGACATCGGACGCGCCATCGCCGACGTCGGGGTCGACGCGCTGCTGATGCGGCTGCCCGATGTGGAACTGGCGATGGGTGAGCACGAGCTGAGCTGGACCGGTTCGCTGATGTCCCGTCATCTGGACCGGCTGCCGGTGACGTTCGCGCCGCGCCCGCCGCAGGACATCATGGTGGCGCCGTCCCCCGCGGCGATGCCGCCTGCCCGCACCGACTGGGAGGTCACCTCGCACGCGCCGCCCGAGGCACCGGCCGTACCGCGGCCGGCACCACCGGCCGAGGCACCGGCCACAGGGACGCCGGCGCCCGCAGCGACGGTACCGGCCCAGCGCGGCACGGCACCGAAGCGGCTGTGGCGGGCGCTGACCAGCTGGTGGCGCGGCTACTGACCGTCGTCCAGCTGCTTCCACCACCAGGAGACGGACGGCAGGGGGAGCGGGTCCTGGTCCACCACGGCCGGGAGCCGCTTCCACCAGCCGTCGGGCCCGCTGGACGGGGCGCCCGGCACGGTGTACCGGGGGCAGACCGAGGCCCAGTCCAGGTGGCCGCGCACGAACTGGCCCAACCCATCGACGTACTGCGCAAGTTGGGGCCCGGCATCGCGCAGCGCCCGCTCCCGCAGCCGCATGAAGAGGACCATCACCCGGTCGCGCATCACCACGGCCTCCTGCTGGGCGCGGAGCGCGTCGATGCCGTACTCCTGGGCCAGTACGTCGATCAGGTTCAGATCGTCGTCGGCCCGCAGGAGTTCCTTGTTGCGGGAGTAGAGGTCGTTGTCCCAGCTGACCAGCGTCCAGGCGATCTCGGTCAGTGCGCGTATGCGGGGCTCGTCCAGTTCCTCGTCGGTGAGCGTCAGGCCGCCGGTGATCTCGATCATCGCGGTGGAGGGAGCCATGCCTATGGCCCGCATCCAGAGGGTGACGTAGTCGTCCAGCGAGGGGAGGCCGGTACTGGTGCGCCAGGACGCCTCCCAGACGAGCCCGGAGGTGTAGACACGCATGGCCTCGGTCCAGCGCCGCAGCTGGACCGGCGTCGCGTGCCTGCCGAGGTCGAGCCGGATGGACCGCAGCGCGGCCGTGCGCGCGGACTCACCGGACGAGGGGACCGCGTACGGAGCCTCGACCGCGCGCATGATGCGGCCGGTCTCCTGGGCGAGCAGGCCGGCCGTGGCGTACGACTCGTCGCACAGTCCGTCGTCGAGCGAGAACAGCACGGCGTGCAACCGGGCCATCAGGGTCAGTGGCTCGATCCGTCCGTACGGCATGGTCGAGGCGGTGAGGCCACCGAAGTCGCAGAGGGTGAGACGGCGCCGCTGCTGTTCATCGGTGTCCAGGTCCTGCTCCAGCATCCACCGTACGGTCGCCTCATTCAGTGAGGCGGCCTCGGGGTGCGTGTCGGGCGGCACCGGGCAGTAGAAAGGCGCTGCTGGGAGCTGCTGAACCAGCCGTTGGTGCGGGGCGATGGTCATGATCAGCCTCCAAGTGCGGAATGCCTGACGATGCGCTGGAGCGTATACGCCCACGCCCGATCGTTGTTTACCATACAACTATCAGACGGGTGACCTCAATTGATCAATTATTGTCTTGATTCGAATCTAGCGCAGGTGTGTTGCGCGGTCGATGGTCTGTGACCTGTTGCGCACCGGGCCTTGGTCGGACCGTGACCGGCCGCTCGGCCGGGCGGTCCGATCGAGGCCTTGCCGCAGTCATATCCACCTGGTTTCACGGTGGTTGACGCGGGGATTCTTCGCGGGTTGACTCTGGCCCTGCACCAAAGTCTGGACCGGAACGAGGGGTCGCCGCTGTCCGTGCTCCGACAGGCGCGTGTCACCCGAACCCCCGCTGGGACGCGGCCCTTTCCCCCCACATCCAGCCCCACATCAAGGAAGGCTCCCTATGAGCCACCCCTCCCGGCACGGCGTCAGGCCACTGCGCCGGCGTGTCCGTCCGCTCTCCCTCGCTGTCGCGGTGACGGCTGTCGCAGCCGGTACCGCTTTCAGCGCGCAGGCGGCGGCCCCCGCTCCGGCCGCCGCGCCGCAGGCAGTGGCCCCGTACCTCTACAACGGATGGGGTAGCCCGCCGGACCCCACCGAAGTTCAACAGGCCACCGGCGTGCGCTGGTTCACCCTCGCGTTCGTACTCAGCAACGGCGGCTGCGACCCCGAGTGGGACGGCTCCCGGCCGCTCACCGGCGGGGTCGACCAGCAGACCGTGGACGCCGTACGGCAGGGCGGCGGCGATGTGGTGCCTTCGTTCGGCGGCGCCAGCGGCAACAAGCTGGAGGAGTCCTGCGCGGACGCGGACGCACTCGCCGGCGCGTACCAGAAGGTGATCGACGCCTACGGCCTCAAGGCCATCGACATCGACATCGAGGGCGACGCGTACAACAGCGCGGACACCCAGCAGAAGACCGTCGACGCGCTCAAGAAGGTGAAGGCGGACAACCCCGGCCTGGTCACCTATGTCACCTTCCCCAGTGACCAGAGCGGCCCCGACGACAGCATGATCCGGCGCGCGGCCGACTCGGGGCTCACGGTGGACGGCTGGACGATCATGCCGTTCGACTTCGGCGGGGCCGGGAAGAACATGGCCGACCTGACCGAGCAGGCCGCCGACGGCCTGGCGAACTCCGTCAAGAGCGCCTACGGGTACAGCGACGACGAGGCCTACCGGCACAGCGGGATCTCCTCGATGAACGGCGTCACCGACGACCAGGAGACCGTCACCACGGCGGACTTCCAGGCGATCACCGACTACGCGTCGGAGCACCACCTGGCCCGGCTGACGTTCTGGTCGGTGAACCGCGACCGCCCCTGCCCCGGCAGCTACCCCAACGACGACACCTGCTCGGGCGTCTCCCAGGACCCGTGGCAGTTCAGCAAGATCCTCGCGCGGTACCAGGGCTGAGGGCAGGGCGGGACACGGAGGGACCGCCCGGGTGTCCCCGTCGCGGCACCCGGGCGGTGCGCCGACGCGTACGCGGACCCGGGCCGGGGCACCGATGACCTTCCCGGGACGGACCCGGGACGGCAGAGAGGACGCCCCGTATGACCCGCACCGCCTCCAGGACCGTCCAACTGCGCGCAGCCGGTGTCGGCCTGGTCGTCGAGCTGTCCGCCCCGCTGCCCCGGATCCTGCACTGGGGTGAGGACCTGGGCGACCTCACGGACGAGGAGTGCGCCGCGCTCGCGCTCACCGCCGACGGCGCCGTACTCCACAACGCCCTTGACACACCACGGCAGTTCACCGTCTGGCCCACCGAGGCAGACGGCTGGTCCGGCACCCCCGCCCACCAGGGGCACCTGGCAGGCGCCGCCACCACGCCGAAGCCCCGCCTCGTCGCTGCCGAGGAGAGCGACGGCGGACTGGTCGTCCGCCTCGCCGAGGACGGGGCGGGCCTCGATCTCACTCTCGCCTACCGGCTGGACCCCTCCGGGGTGCTCGCGGTACGGACCACGGTCGCCCGGCGCCCGGACGCGGAACCCGTTCCGTACGACCTCGGCGGGGTCACCACCCTGCTGCCGCTGCCCCGCAGGGCCTCGGAGATCCTCGACTTCACCGGCCGGTGGTGCCGCGAACGGTCCCCGCAGCGCAGGCCGCTCGGCCATGGCAGCCACGTCCGGGAGCAGCGCCGGGGGAGGACCGGCCAGGACGCCCCGTACCTCCTCACGGCCGGGGTGCCGGGCTTCGGATTCCGCACCGGCGAGGTCTGGGGGGTCCACATCGGCTGGAGCGGAAATCAGCGCTGGCTGGCCGAGCGGCTGCCCGAGGGCGCCGGGGCGCACGCCGCCGTGCTCGGCGGCGGCGAACTGCTCGCGCCCGGTGAGATACGCCTCGCGCCGGGGGAGACGTACACCTCGCCGGTCTGCTGGTTCAGCTGGTCAGGCGCCGGGCTCGACGGCCTGGCCGACCGCTTCCACGCGCTGCTCAGGGCCCGTCCCTCGCATCCGGTGACACCGCGCCCGCTGACCCTGAACAGCTGGGAGGCCGTGTACTTCGACCACCGGCCCGAGCGTCTTGCCGCTCTCGCCGACACGGCCGCCGGTATCGGAGTGGAGCGGTTCGTGCTGGACGACGGCTGGTTCCTGGGCCGCCGGGACGACACCGCCGGACTCGGGGACTGGGCCGTGGACCCGTCGGTGTGGCCGGACGGGCTGGCCCCGCTCGCCGACCGGGTGCACGCGCACGGGATGCAGTTCGGGCTCTGGGTCGAGCCGGAGATGGTCAACCTCGATTCGGAGCTGGCCCGCGCCCACCCCGGTTGGATCCTCGGGCCGAGCGCCGGACTCGGCCCCGCCTCCCGCCATCAGTACCCGCTCGACATCGGGCACCCGGAGGCGTGGTCGTATCTGCTGGAGTCGCTCGACGCGATCATCACGCGGTACTCCGTCGACTATCTGAAGTGGGACCACAACCGGGACCTGCACGAGGCGGTCCGACGCGCGGCGGACGGCCGCGACCGGCCGGGCGTGCACGCCCAGACCGAGGCGCTGTACCGGCTGCTCGACACGCTCAGGGAACGGCACCCCGGACTGGAGATCGAGAGCTGCTCCAGCGGCGGTGCCCGCGTCGACCTGGGGGTGCTGGCCCGGACGGACCGGGTGTGGGCTTCGGACTGCAACGACCCCGTCGAGCGCCAGGCCATCCAGCGCTGGACCGGGCAGCTGCTGCCGCCCGAGCTGATCGGCGCGCACGTCGGCGAGGCCCGCAGCCACACCACCGGGCGGATCACCGGCAGCTCCTTCCGGCTGCTCACCGCGCTGTTCGCACATGCCGGGATCGAGCGCGACCTCGGCGCCTGCTCACCGGACGAGCTGGCGGAGCTGAGGGCCTGGGGCGCGCTCTACAAGGAGCTGCGGCCGCTGCTGCACGGCGGACGGGTGGTCCGCGCCGATCTCGGCGGTGACGCCGCGCTGCTGCACGGGGTGGTGGCCCCTGACGCGAGCGCCGCCGTGTACTGCTGGGCGCAGCTGGCCAGTACGCCGGAGGCCCAGCCGGGCCGTACCGCGCTGCCCGGCCTGGACCGTACGGGGAGCTACCGGGTCCGCGTCAGGACCGAGGCCGGGCTGCCCTCGTTCCGCGAGGTGGTGGCGCCCGCCTGGGTCACGGCCGCCCTTGCCGGGTGGGTGGCGCTGCCCGGGGCGGTGCTCAGTGGAGCAGGGGTGCCGATGCCGGTGCTCGATCCGGGGCAGGCGCTGCTGATCGAGGTACGGAGGGTGGCGCGGGAGGAGCGGACGACAGGGGCGGGGTCTGCGGCCGGGGCGTGACGGTGGCCGGCGGCGTGGTCGGCAGCTCGGGCATCGCGGGTGGCCTCTGGAGGGCCGGCGGCCCGGGGGCGGCGGGTGACGGCGGTGCGGCCGGCGGATGAGACGCGGGCGTCGTCGTCGCGGTCGCCCGGGTGAGGAGGACCACTCCCCGGGCGGCGGCTGCCGCCCCCACGACGGCGAGCAGCACCCCGACGGCCCCGCCCTGGAGGCGTTCGCCCAGCAGCGCCAGGCCGATCACCGACGCGGCGACGGGGTTGGCGAGGGTGACCATGGCGAGCGGGGCGCCGAGGCCGCCCCGGTACGCGGTCTGCGAGAGCAGCAGCCCGCCCACCGCGAAGGCCGCGACGAGCAGGGCAAGGACGGCCGTCCGCCAGCTGATCGCCGGGCCGTGGGTGTGGTCGGTGACCGAGACCGTGACGGTCTGGGTGAGCGCCGACGCGACGCCCGAGACGAGCCCCGACGCGGCGGCGAACCGCAGGCCGGGGCGTGCGCCTGGCCTGCCCGCGCGCCGGACGAGCGTGGTGACCAGGACGAGCGCCACCGCCGCGATACCCAGCGCCTCGGGCAGCGAGAGCGTTTCGTGCGGGGGCGTGCCTCCGGCGGCCAGCAGCAGGGCGGCCAGACCGAGGAGCGTGAGGACGGTGCCGCGCCACTCGGTACGGGCGACCCGGCGCCCGGCGAGGCGGGCGCCGAGCGGGACGGCCGCGACCAGGGTGAGCGCGCCGAGCGGCTGTACGAGCGTGAGCGACCCGTATTTCAGCGCAGCGACGTGCAGGAGGGCCCCTGCCGCGTTGAGGCCGACCGCCCACCACCAGGCACCGTGGCCGAGCAGCCGAAGCACCCCGGAGCCCGGCCGGGTACGGGAGGCGAGTCGCTCCTGTGCGACCGCGGCCGTGGCATAGCCGACGGCGGAAAGGAGCGAGAGGACGACGGCGGCCAGAGTGGCGTTCATGGGCACACTCCTGGGGCGGTGAGGGCGCGGGCGGGCTCGGAGTACGGCTCGGGGCCGGTGCCCGGCCCGGGGCCGCGGGGCGCGGCGGGCGCGGGTACGACGGCGGCAGGGGTGGCGGGACCGGATGCGGCGGTGCCGGGCACGGTGGGACCGGGCGTGACGGTGCTGGGTGTGACGGTGCTGGGGGTGCCGGGCGCCGGTGTGTCGGTCGCGGCCTTCGCGCCGGGCAGCCGGATGAAGGCCAGCGCGACGGCGAGCAGCGCCGTGGCGACGATCGAGTCGAGCCAGTAGTGGTTCGCGGTGCCGACTATGACCAGCAGGGTGACCAGCGGGTGCAGCAACCACAGCCAGCGTGCGCGGGACCGGGTGGCGGCGATCAGGCCGATCGCGATCATCAGCGCCCAGCCGAAGTGCAGCGAGGGCATCGCCGCGTACTGGTTGGCCACCGAGTCGGTCGCGGGTGCGGAGCCGTAGACGGTCGGTCCGTAGACCTGCCCGGTGTCGACCAGGTGGGCCTCGGCCAGCATCCGCGGTGGCGCCAGCGGAACGAGCAGATGCAGGACCAGCGCGGCGCCGGTCAACGCGGTGAGGACCCGGCGCACCCACACGTAGTGGCGCGGACGGCGCCAGTACAGCCAGGCCAGGAAGAGGATCATCGCCGGAAAATGCACGGCCGCGTAGTACGTATTCGCGATGTGTATCAGCGAATCGCTGTGCAGCAGTGCCCGCTGCACCGAGCCCTCGCCGGGAAGGTGTACCGCGCGCTCGGCGTGCCAGACGCGGTCCGCGTTGTGGAACAACGCGGTCCGCGTTGTGGAACGCCTCGCCCACGTGGCCGCTCGCCACCTGGCGGCCCAGCTTGTAGACGAGGAAGAGACCGACGACCAGCAGGAGCTCACGGACGAGAGGGGGCCGGGCTGTGGTGTCCGGCTCCCGTTCGACTGGCTCGGTGAGGGCACTCATCACCCCGGCCCCTTTGCATTGCGTAACAGGATGTCCGAGGCGGAGTCCGGGAAGTTCCGGATCGCACCTCATCGAAACGACAGTGTACCGATACGGAGACGTATCGGTACACCAGCGTATCGGTACACTGGCGTATCGGTACGATGAAGTGCCGATGCTGCTCGTCACACCGAAAGGGAGAGCTCATGCCGCCCCAGGACTCCGCGCCGATGTCCTCGCGCTCCAAGATCACGCCGGAGCGTGAGCAGGAGTTCTACGAGGCGGTACTGGAGCTTCTCCGTGAGGGCGGCTACGACTCGCTGACGATGGAGGGCGTCGCCTCCCGGTCGCGCTGCGGCAAGTCGACGCTCTACCGGCAGTGGGGGAGCAAGCCGCAGCTGGTGGCCTGCGCACTGCGCGGCACCCGCGCCGGAAGCCTCACCGCCATCGACACCGGTACGCTCGCGGGGGACCTGCGGGAGGCCGCGAAGTCGCTGGGAGCGCACTCGACGCGCGACACACCGCTGATGCACGCGCTCAGCCACGCGGCCCTGCAGAACCCGGAGCTGCTGGAGGCGCTGCGCGAAGGGCTGGTCGAGCCGGCGGCGGCCGCGATCAACGCGATGGTCGCCCGTGCGGTGACCCGTGGCGAGGTCGCGGCGGACAACCCGGCGCTGGAGTTCGTCGCGCCGCAGCTGATGGGCGCGATGCGTATCCGGCCGATGCTGGAGGGCCACTACGGTGATGCGGAGTACCTCAGCCGCTTCATCGAGGGCGCGGTGCTTCCCGCACTGGGGCTGGCAGGCTCCCGGGGGGAGCGCGAGTCTCCGAGGGTGCCGGACCCGGCCGGCCCGGCCTGACGTACACCGAGAGGCCCGGGGCGTGCAGTCACCGGGCCCTGAAGACTGGCGGCCGTCGCCGAGCGGATGACGGCGGACCGCCTGCGCCGCACCGTGGGGACGGGGGCGGCGCGCCCCTCCGCCCGGAGCCCGCCCGCGAAGGCGGGCTCCGGGCGGCGCAGGGGATCTGCTCCTCGACGCGCGTACGCTGCCTGCCGCCGCACTGCCCGCGTCCGTGCGGGGCGCCTCGTCGTCCCGGCGGGCCGTTCGCCAGGGCTGCTGTTCCCCCTTCCTGGCGGGCCGGTCCGCGTCAGCGGTGTGACACGGACGGGAAATGCAACTCCAGTGCCGGTGCGGGCGGTTCGGGCCGCATGAGGGGCGCGGGTGGTTCGTGGGGCCCGGTGAACCTAGTCAGCGAACCGTCCGCGCAGCAAGCGGATTCCGCACCGTACGGGAGCCCCGGTGCTGCCGTGTGCCGTCTGCGGGCAGAATGCAGGGTATGTCCCGACGTACCCCCCGGCCGCAGAGGCCCCAGCCGGCCCAGCACATCCAGCGGCCCCGGCGGAGCCTGCCGGCCGGTGTTCCCTGTCCCTGCGGTCTGCCCGCCCCGTACGGCGAGTGCTGCGGCCGCTTCCACAGCGGGCAGTCCGCCGCACCCACCGCCGAGGCTCTGATGCGGTCCCGGTTCAGCGCGTTCGCCGTCGAGGACGCCGCTTATCTGCTGCGCAGCTGGCACCCGGAGGCAAGGCCGCCCCGCGTCGACTTCGACGCGGGGCAGCGGTGGCAGCGCCTGGAGATCCTGGCGACCACCGGGGGCACCGCCTTCCACACCACGGGCACCGTCACCTTCCGCGCCCACTACACCGTTCGGGGGGAGCCCGGCGAGCTTCGCGAGCACAGCCGGTTCGAGCGGTACGAGGGCGCCTGGGTGTACGTGGACGGATCCACCGACTGATCCGGATCCAGCGACTGGTACAGATCCATCGACCTGGTCCATCGACTGGTCCGTCGACGGGGAAGGCGGCGTGGGCGGTGGCGCGCAGGAGTGATCCTGCGGTCAGCAGGTGAAGTCGACCTGCTTGAAGGTGACGTAGTGGTCGGCGGTGTAGTAGTCCTCGGCGCTCTTCTCGCCGGTGATGATGCGGCGGGTCCCGCGGGTCGAGCTGCCCGGGGTCTTCACCGTGTACTCGTGGTAGTAGCCGGTGGACTGCGACGGCAGCACGCCTTCCCGGTTCTGGAAGACGACCCCGTCCTGCGAGTAGGGGAACGGGCCGTTGGTCTTGATGAGGTCCAGCGTGTCGTGCGCCTGGGAGGGGAGGGCGCCGTAACAGATGGTGCCGCTCACGGAGGCATGGGTGACGGTGGCATGGGCTTCGGTCGCGAGGAACACGGTAGGCGTGACGACGATCGCGGTGGCGATGCCGACGGCAGCAGCACGGGTGCGCAACGCGCGTAGAGTGATTCGCATGGCTCCAGGATGAGGGTGCCGGGAGCCCAGCGGAAGAGGCGTGATGAACCGTCACTTCCGCTTTACCCGAAGGTAATTGACCTCTACGGAACTTTCACCCAATGCGCGTGCGCGGGGGGCCCGCAGTGTGGTTCCGGGGTGTCCCGCCCGGCTGATACGGGACAGCGCGGGGCGGCACGGAGGAGGCGGACGGAAGCCGCCGGAGCACCGCGTGAAGCTCCGCTGTGACCCCGCTTAAGAAATCCTCGATGGACTTGGGAGGCCGCCGCTCGGCAGATTGGTGCCCTGTCCACCGAACATCACCGTCACGCCTGGAGCCGCCGCGATGAAGGCCCTTGTCAAGCAGCATGCCGAGCCCGGGCTGTGGCTCCTGGACGTCCCCGAGCCCCAGGCCGGCCCCGGCGACGTACTGATCAAGGTGGCGCGCACCGGTATCTGCGGCACGGACCTCCACATCCGTTCCTGGGACGGCTGGGCACAGCAGTCCGTCGGGACGCCGCTGATCCTCGGTCACGAGTTCGTCGGCGAGGTCGCCGAGGTCGGCGCCGATGTCACGGACATCGCCGTCGGCGACCTGGTCAGCGGCGAAGGACACCTCGTATGCGGCAAGTGCCGCAACTGTCTCGCGGGACGCCGGCACCTGTGCCGTTCCACGGTGGGCCTCGGCGTCGGACGCGACGGCGCGTTCGCCGAGTACGTGGTGCTCCCCGCGTCGAACGTCTGGGTGCACCGCACCGAGGTCGACCTCGATGTGGCCGCGATCTTCGACCCGTTCGGCAACGCCGTCCACACCGCGCTCTCCTTCCCGCTGGTCGGCGAGGACGTGCTGATCACCGGCGCGGGCCCGATCGGCATCATGGCGGCGGCCGTGGCGAAGCACGCCGGTGCGCGCAACGTCGTGATCACCGATGTCAGCCCCTACCGCCTGGACCTGGCCCGCAAGGCCGGAGCGACCCTCGCGCTCAATGTCGCCGAGAGCGGCATCGCCGAAGCGCAGCGCAGTCTCGGTCTCAAGGAGGGCTTCGACATCGGCCTGGAGATGTCCGGGCGGCCCGAGGCCATGCGCGACATGGTGGACAACATGACGCACGGCGGCCGTATCGCGATGCTGGGCCTGCCCGCCGAGGACTTCGCCGTCGACTGGGCGAAGATCGTCACCTCGATGATCACCGTCAAGGGCATCTACGGCCGCGAGATGTTCGAGACCTGGTACGCCATGACCGTGCTGCTCGAAGGCGGCCTCGACCTCTCCCCGGTGATCACCGGAAAGTACGCCTACCAGGACTTCGACGCGGCCTTCGACGAGGCGGCGGGCGGCAACTGCGGCAAGATCATTCTCGACTGGACGGCCTGACCCGAACCCCCTGAGGAGCACCCTGATGTACGAGTCCGTCCGCGACGGTCTGCGCGCCACCCTCGACGAGATCACCGAAGCCGGTCTCTTCAAACCCGAGCGTGTCATCTCCACCCCGCAGAGCGCGGCCGTCGGCGTCGCCTCCGGCGAGGTGCTGAACTTCTGCGCCAACAACTACCTGGGCCTCGCCGACCACCCCGACGTGGTCGCGGCCGCCAAGGACGCGCTGGACCGCTGGGGCTACGGCATGGCGTCCGTACGTTTCATCTGCGGCACCCAGGACGTCCACAAGCAGCTGGAGCAGCGCCTGTCGGCCTTCCTCGGCCAGGAGGACACGATCCTCTACTCCTCCTGCTTCGACGCCAACGGCGGTGTCTTCGAGACGCTGCTCGGCCCCGAGGACGCGGTGATCTCCGACGCCCTCAACCACGCGTCCATCATCGACGGCATCCGCCTCTCCAAGGCCCGCCGCTTCCGCTACGCCAACCGCGACCTCGCCGACCTGGAGCAGCAGCTCAAGGCAGCGGCCGAGGGCGGGGCCCGCCGCACGCTCATCGTGACCGACGGCGTGTTCTCCATGGACGGGTACGTCGCCCCGCTCGCCGAGATCTGCGATCTGGCCGACCGCTACGAAGCGATGGTCATGGTGGACGACTCGCACGCGGTCGGCTTCGTCGGCGCGGGCGGTCGCGGCACCCCGGAGCTGCACGGGGTGATGGACCGCGTCGACATCATCACCGGCACCCTCGGCAAGGCGCTCGGCGGCGCCTCCGGCGGGTACGTCGCCGCCCGCGCCGAGATCGTCGCCCTGCTGCGCCAGCGTTCGCGCCCCTACCTCTTCTCGAACTCGCTGGCCCCGGTGATCGCCGCCGCCTCGCTGAAGGTCCTCGATCTGATCGAGTCCGCAGGTGAGCTCCGTGAGCGCCTCGATGCCAACACCCGGCTGTTCCGTACGAAGATGACCGAGGCGGGCTTCGAGATCCTCCCCGGCGACCACGCCATCGCCCCGGTGATGATCGGCGACGCCGCCGAGGCGGGCCGGATGGCCGAGCTGCTCCTGGAGCGCGGGGTCTATGTGATCGGCTTCTCGTACCCGGTGGTCCCGATGGGCAAGGCCCGGATCCGGGTCCAGCTCTCGGCCGCGCATTCGACGGCCGACGTGGAGCGGGCCGTGGCGGCGTTCATCGACGCACGGGCGACAATGGCAGGGTGATCGACCCCCGCCGCCTGCGCATTCTGCGGGCCGTGGCGGACCACCGTACGGTGACCGCCGCGGCCGCAGCGCTCTATCTGACCCCCTCGGCCGTCTCCCAGCAGCTCGCCGCGCTGGAACAGGAGACCGGGCACGCCCTGCTGACCCGCAGCGGCCGCGGCGTACGGCTGACGGCCGCCGGTGAGATCCTGCTCACCCACGCCCACGCCGTCCTCGCCCAGCTGGAGCGGGCCGAGGCCGAGCTCGCCGCCTACGCGGGCGGCGCATCGGGCGAGGTCACGGTCGCCGCCTTCGCCACCGGGATCGCCGAAGTGCTCGCCCCGGCCATCCGCACCCTCGCCGGGCGCAGCCCCGGCATCCGGGTCCGGGTCAGGGACTCCGAGGGCGACGAGAGCCTCACCCTCGTCCTGGACGGGGAAGCCGATCTGGCGCTGGCCGTCGAGTACCGGGGCGCGCCCCGCGAGGACGACCGCAGGCTCGCCCGGGTGCCGCTGTACGCCGAGCCCTTCGACGCCGTGCTGCCCGCAGGCGACCCACTCGGCCAGGGCCCGCACGTCACCCTCGCCGAGCTGGCCGACAGCGAGTGGATCGGCCCCTATCCGGGCAACCCCTGCCACGATGTGGTGCTCCTCGCCTGCGAACGTGCCGGGTTCGAGCCCCGTCTCCTGCACTCCTCGGACGACTTCCGGGCCGTCGTCGCGCTGGCCGGCGCGGGCGCGGGCGTCGCGCTGGTGCCCCGCTCGGCGCTGGGCGGGATGGAGCTGAAGGACGCGGTCGTCCGCCCGGTGGAAGGCCCGGCGGCGACGCGCCGGGTGTTCGCCGCCGTACGCCGCGGCGCCGAGGACCACCCGCTGTTCCGGCCGCTGCTCGACGCCCTCGTCGCCGCCGCGGCCGGGCTGACCACGGGCTGACCGCGTACCGGACCCGGGCCGCCCGTGTGCGGCCGGGCCCGGTACGTTCCGGGTCCAGGACAGCTCAGGACCCGGGCTCCCCGGTGAAGACGAAGCCGAACTCGGCCGGACCTGCGTGGAGTTGGTGCTGCGGAAGGACGCCGGGACCGCAGGACTGCGAGCCGATGCCCTGCTGGGCGTGGTCGAGGTTCACCCAGACCTGCCGGCCGGCCGGGCGCAGATCCGTACGGTGCTCCGCCGCGTCGAGCTGCTCGCTCGTCCAGCGGCGGGCCGTGAACCAGAACTCCGGGTCGCCCGCCACCCGCACACCCCCGATCGTGACCCACCGGACGTCGGCCCGGGCGCCGTTCTCCTGCGGGCGGACGTACGGCGTCTGCAGGCCGTCCACCGAGGACTCCCACCGGCCGAGCCTCGACGCCGCCCGGGTGTCCGGATACGCCTCGCCGGGACCGCCGCCGAACCAGGTGGCCGAATCGGCGCCGCCCGGCAGCGCGAAGCGGATGCCGAGCCGGGGGAGCGGCACCGTCCACTCGCCCTCGGGTGTCACGGACACGGCGAGTCGCAGCCGGGTCCCGTCACTGGTCCAGCGGTACACGGTCACCAGCCCGGCGTCCCGCGCCGCGGGTGCCACCCTGGTCCGTACCGTCAGGGCGGTGCCGGACAGCTCGACGGCGTCCAGCCGGTGCTGCATCCGGTGCAGCCCCAGCTCGCGCCAGAGCTGCCCGTAGCGGGCTCCGGTCTCCGGGTCCCGGCCGTTGTCGTTGTCCGTCGGCGCCCGCCACACGTCCAGCCGCAGTTCCCGCAGAGCGGTGCGCCCGACCGTCCGCAGTTCCCCGGTGCGCGCGTCGAAGGCGGCCGGGCCGAGCATGATCAGCTCCCCGGCGCGGCGCGGTCCGCTGCTCTCCGCTACGGCCGTGGACCGCGTCCGGGGCGCCGCGGGCAGCTGCGCCCAGGCGACCTCGTGGCGGGTGCCGTCGGCGAGCAGCGCACGGACCGTCCACCGGCTCTCGCTGTCCCCGCCCGTGTCCGGCGGGGCGGGGAGCGGCACCTCGGCCCGCTCGCCGGGTGCCAGCGCCGGTACGCCGAGGACGCCCGCGCTCACGGTCTCGCCCGCCACGTCGTAGGACCACTCGAAGACCAGGTGCGACAGATCGGTGAAGTCGTGGCGGTTGACGACGCGGACCGTCCCCGCCGCTCCGCCCCCGTCGATGCCGACCGGCTCGATGACCTTCTTGTACTCGGCGAGAGCGGGGGACGGGGTGCGGTCGGGGAACAGCAGCCCGTCGCAGACGAAGTTGGCGTCGTGCAGTTCCTCGCCGAAGTCACCGCCGTAGGCGTAGCCGAGCCCGGGGTGCGTCAGCCCGTGGTCGATCCACTCCCAGACGAAGCCGCCCTGGTTGCGCTCGTACGCCTCGAAGAGCTGCTGGTACTCGGTGAGGCCGCCGGGCCCGTTGCCCATGGCGTGCCCGTACTCGCACAGGACGAAGGGGAGTTGGCGCCGCTCGGCCGGTCCGCCGTCCTCGCCGCGGCCGATGGCCGCCACCTCGGCGTGCGAGGCGTACATCCGCGAGTACATGTCGGTGTCCGCGCAGGACTGGTCGCCCTCGTAGTGGATGGGCCGGTCCGGGTCGCGGTCGCGGATCCAGCCGGCCATCGCGGTGAGCCCGCGTCCGGTGCCGCACTCGTTGCCCAGCGACCAGATGACGACCGAGGGGTGGTTCTTGTCGCGCTCCACCATGCGCGAGGCCCGGTCCAGCAGGGCCGGGGTCCAGCGTTCGTCGTCGACCGGATTGCCCCGCCAGTCCTGCTCGGTGAAGCCGTGGGTCTCCAGGTCGCACTCGTCGACGACCCAGAGCCCCAGCTCGTCGCAGAGCTCCAGGAAGTCGGGGTGGGGCGGGTAGTGGCTGGTGCGTACGGCGTTGATGTTGTGCTGTTTCATCAGCACCGCATCGGCCCGCATGGTCTCCACGTCCAGCGTCCTGCCGGTGTCCGGGTGGAACTCGTGGCGGTTCACCCCGCGGAAGAGGATCCGCCGCCCGTTGACCTTGATGACGCCGTCCTCGACCCGGACCGTACGGAAGCCGATGCGCAGCGCCACCCGCTCACCGGCGGTGGCCAGTTCACCGTCGTACAGCCTCGGGGTCTCCGCGGTCCACGGCTCGACCGGCACCGACACCTCGGCCCCGGCGGCCAGCTCGACCCCGAGCTCCGGTACGGTCACCCGGCCCGGAACCGCGCTGTCCACCCGCAGGGTCCCCCGGCCGGTCACATGGTCGTAGCCCGCGTGCACGAAGAAGTCCCCGGCGGCCCCCTCCGGGCGGTGCAGCAGCGTGACGTCGCGGAAGATGCCCGGCAGCCACCACTGGTCCTGGTCCTCCAGATACGACCCGGACGACCACTGGTGGACCCGGACGGCGAGCACGTTCCCGTCCGGCCGCAGCAGCGGGCCCACCGCGAACTCGTGGGGCAGCCTGCTGCCCTTGAACTCGCCCAGCTCCTCGCCGTTCAGCCAGACGCGGGCGCACGACTCGACCCCGTCGAACCGCAGCACGGCGCCACCGGACGACGGCCACCCCGGCGGCAGGCCGAACGTGTGCAGATGGTCGGCGGTCGGGTTGCCGGTCGGTACGCGCGGCGGGTCGACCGGGAAGGGGTAGAGGTGGTTGGTGTAGACGGGCGCGCCGTGTCCCTGGAGGACCCAGTGGCCGGGGACCGCCACCTCGTCCCAGCCGCTCGCGTCGTACCCCGGCGCGGCGAACGTGGCATCGGCGGTGTCGGCGGCCGGCGAGAGCCGGAAGCGCCAGTCGCCGTTCAGCGACAGGGTCATGGCATCGGATTCCGCGTACCGGGCGCGCGCCGGGAGGGCGCCGCTGCCGGGGGACACGTCTTCGTAGTACGGGGTGCTCATCGGTGCCGGCTCTCCTCGCTCCTGGGGTTTCCCGGTCGGGGCGCACGTCGACGCCCTTGCTGCGGGCGTGCGTTCGCGACTCACACGCTGCCCAGCAGCGGTGCCAGGAAGGTGTTGGTGAACTTGCCCCGGGGGTCGAACTCCCTTGCCAGGCCGCGGAAGTCGGCCAGTCTCGGATAGAGCGCGGACAGCCGCGCGGCCGGGACGGTGGAGAGCTTCCCCCAGTGCGGACGTGCGGCGACCGGCTCCAGCCGCTCTTCGAGCAGCCGGAGCGCCGGCAGTACGGCCGCCGGGTCCTTGCGCCAGGTGAAGTGCATCCCCACCGTGTCGTGGCCGTAGGCCGGACTCAGCCACAGGTCGTCGGCGGCCACCGTCCGGACCTCACAGACCTGCAGCACCGGCGCGAGCACGTCCCGGATCGCGTCGACGGCGTGCAGCGCGGCGAGCCCGTGGCGCCGGTCCACCAGGTACTCCGACTGGATCTCCTCGCCCGAACTCGGCGTGAACTCCGCCCGGAAGTGCGGCAGCCGCTCGTGCCACGGCCCCGGCACCCCCTGCTGCTGGGTGCAGTGCACGGGCGGTACACCCGGTACGGGGTGCAGCGGACCCGGCGCCTCGGCGCCCCAGGGGAACTCGGGTTCGAGGTCCGCGGCGTACTTGAGCCACACCTGCCCGAAGTGCGGGCCGCGCCAGTCGGTGAAGAGACTCACGCTGTACGCCGCCGATGTCACCGCGTCGAAATGCTCGTCCAGGACCGACAGCGGCAGCCCGGTACGGACCCGCTGGGCCAGTTCGAAACCCGGCACCAGGTCCAGGGTGAGTGAGGTGACGGCGCCGAGGGCGCCCAGCGAGACCACCGACCCGGCGAACCGGTCACCGTCCCGGTCGCGGCCGATCGTCCGCATTTCGCCGTCGGCGGTGACCAGTTCGAGCTCCCTGACCGAGGTGGCAAGACCGCCGAGCGCCACCCCGGACCCGTGGGTGCCGGTGGCCACGGAGCCCGCGACGGAGATGTGCGGCAGGGAGGCCATGTTGGGCAGGGCCAGCCCGTGCGCGTGCACCTCGCGGGCCAGCTCGGCGTACCGTACGCCCGCCGCGACCCGGACGGTCGACGCGGCCCGGTCCACCTCGATCTCAGGGGGCAGTCCGGCCACCGAGACCAGCGCGCCGTCGGTGTCCGCCAGGGCGTTGAACGAGTGGCCGCTGCCCAGCACGCGCACCCGGGCGGATGAGGCGACGAGGTCTCGCAGCTCGCGGAGGGTGGCGGGCCGGTCGATGTGCTGCGCCGTGAAGGCGATGTTCCCCGCCCAGTTCGTCAACATGTTCGAGATGCTAATCGGCGGTGAGGCGCTGCAGCAGGGGGTGTCGCAGGACGCGTGCCTGGTCAGCTGTGCAGGAGAGGCGGCCCGGCGCCGCGCGGCCGGGGCTCACCGCCGCCCGTCGACCAGACCGGATTCCCAGGCCCAGGCAGCGATCTCCACGCGGTTGCGCGCGGACAGTTTGATCTGCACGTTGGCGAGATGGGTCTTCACCGTGCCCACCGAGATGGACAGTTCGGTGGCGATCTCGGCGTTGGTCAGCCCTCTGGCCACCAGTCGCACCAGGTCCGTCTCCCGTGCGGAGAGCGCGGTGTGCGGTTCCCGGGGGGCCGGCACGGCGCTGTGCAGACGCCGCAGCAGCCGGACGGTGACTGCCGGGCTCACCAGCGCCTCGCCGGAGGCGGCCGCCCTGACGGCCTCGACCAGCAGGGCCGGGCCGGAGTCCTTGATCAGGAAACCGGAGGCGCCCTCGCTCAGGGCGCGCTGGACGTACTCGTCGTCGTCGAACGTCGTGACCACGACGACCTTCGGCGGATTCACCGTGCCGGGGCGCGTCAGCCTGCGCAGCGCCTCCAGCCCGTCCATGCGGGGCATACGGATGTCCATCAGCACCACGTCGGGCCGGTGCCGCCCGGCGAGCTCCACGGCGTGCAGCCCGTCCGTGGCCTCCGCGACCACGTCGATGTCGTCCTCCGCGGCGAGGATCATCGCGAACCCGGCGCGGACCATGGCCTGGTCGTCGGCGATCAGTACGCGGATCGTCATACGGCCACCGCCCCCGCCGGGGGCACCGGGAGCGTCGCCTCGACGCCCCAGCCGCCGGCCGTCACCGGCCCCGCCCGGACGCTTCCACCGATCAGGCCCACCCGCTCGGACAGGCCCTTCAGCCCGAAACCGCTGTGGGAGACGTGGCGCGGGCGTCCGTCGTCGCTGACCCGTACGGTGACCCGGCCCCCCGAGCGGTCCACGCGCACCAGCACTTCGGTGCAGCCGTGGGCGTGTTTGCGCACGTTGGTGAGGGCCTCCATGACCACCCGGTGCGCGGTGGTGGTCACCTCCACCGGCAGGTCGTCGAAGGTCCCTTCCAGATCGAGCCGGGCCCGGGCACCACCGACGGCCGAGAACTCCTCGACGAGCGAACGCACTTCGCCGATCCCGGCCAGCGGCGTCAGAGCCACTTCCCCGTCGGCGCCACGCAGCATCCCCACCATGTGCCGCATGGAGGTCAGCGCCTCCGAGCCCGCCTGTTCGATCCGCCGCAGTGCGGGCGGCACCAGTTCGGGCCGCCGGCCCGCCATCACCTGGGCACCCTGCGCCTGTACGACGATGCCGGTCACGTGGTGGGCGACGAAGTCGTGCAGGTCCCTGGCGAACTCCGTCCGCTGTTCCAGCCTGAGGGCCGCCGCCTGTCGCCGCCGGTCCACCAGCAGCAGGCGCATCCCGAGGCCGGTACCCAGTGCCGTGACCGCTGCCAGGGCGAAGAGCAGCGCCATGATGGTGGTGGACTGCCGCACCGAGACCGACACGGGCCGCAGCACGATCGCCATGACCAGCAGAGGGACGGCGAGCGCCGCCCACGACGGCTTCCCACGTCGGGCGACGAGCAGCAGGAGCCACACGAGCCCCGCCGGCTCGGCGAATCCCAGCGACTCCGAGCTGCCCGCCATTTCCAGGTGAATCCAGAACGAGAGACACAGCGACCCGACCGCGCACACGCACGCGGCCACCGGCAGCACCCGGCTGTCGAGCCGGGGTGAGACGACGGCGAGAGCGACGATCAGCAGGGCGCCGATCAGCTTGGCGGGGCCGTGGTGCTGGATCCAGTAGAGGCCGCCCGCCGAGTCGAGCACGACGAGGCCGACCAGGCCCCCGGCGAGCAGCATCCACGCCGTGACGGGCAGTACCTGCGAACGCCCCGTCTCGCTTGTGTCCGTGGGTGCGGGCGCTTGGTTCGCCGTCTGCACCATTTCTCTCAACCGTCCTTCCGGCGGACCGGCCGAAAGGAGGAGCCGGCCTCGCATGATCTGTCTTTCGCCCGATCCGCCGCGAGTCGCCGCGGAGGAGAGTCGTGGTCACCGGGCGGCGTTCGCCCTTCATCACGCAAGGACCACGTCATGATCACGGCCGACATCACCTTAGTGGGGAGCCCCGGAGGGGCGGGAACCCGCGTGGGGCGACTTCCCGGCAGTGGTCGACCGTACACAGCCGGCCCCCCCACATGTACAGGGCCGGCCCTCCCACACGCACAGGAGCCACACATGGACCACCCAGGAACGCATCGCGGAAACGGAGCGGGCTTCGCACCCCCCGCCGGTGAATCGGCGATCGAGGCCCATGGGCTCGGCAAGCAGTACCGGCGCGGCTGGGCCCTGCGGGACGTCTCCTTCCGGCTGCCGACCGGGCGGATCTGCGGCCTCGTCGGCCCCAACGGCGCAGGCAAGAGCACCCTGATGGGACTGGCCACCCACATGATCCGGCCGACGACCGGCGCCCTGCGGGTGTTCGGCGCGGCACCGGGGTCGACGGAGGCGGTCCTGCGCACCGCGTTCCTCACCCAGGAGAAGCCGTTGTTCCGGCGCTTCACCGTGGCGGAGACCCTGCGCCTCGGCCGTGAGCTCAACCCCCAGTGGGACCAGGAGGTCGCCGAGGGCATCGTCCACGCGGGCCAGGTGCCGCTGAAAGCGAGGATCGGCACGCTGTCCGGCGGGCAGCGCACCCGCGTCGCCTTCGCCCTGGCCTTCGGGAAGCGCCCCGACCTGCTCATCCTCGACGAGCCGATGTCCGATCTGGACCCGCTGGTCCGCCGGGAGCTCATGGCCACGCTGACGGCGGAGGCCGCCGAACACGGCACGACGGTCCTGGTGTCCTCGCACATGCTCGCCGAGCTGGAGTACATCTGCGACTACCTCCTCGTCGTCGCGAACGGTGGTCTGCGTCTCGCGGGCGAGGTGAACGAACTGCGTGCCGCACACGCCCTGTTCACAGCCCGGGTGGATGGTTCGCTCCCCGCCGTCGCACCGCACACGGTCATCGACTCGTGCAGCGGCGAAGGCCGGCCGGGCACCCTGGTGCGCCTCGACGGACCGGTCGAGTACGCCGGCCATGGCGGGCCCCCCACCCTGGAGGAGCTTCTGCTCGCCTATCTGCGTTCACCCGACGCGCCGCCGCTGATCGCCCCCAGCGCCCGGGTCGGCGACATCCACGACATCATCACCCGCGACCGGACGAAGGCTGTGACCGCATGACCACGCTCACTCGTGACCCCGCCCGCCAGGCGCCCGGGGAGCGCGCCCGGAACGGGCGGGGCCCCCGGCTCAGCGGTCCGGCCTGGCTCGTCTGGCGCCAGCACCGCGCGGCGTTCTGGACCCTCATCGCCCTCACCCTCCTGTGCGTGGTCGTGATGGTCCTTCTGCGTGGGCAGATGATGGACTATCTGGACACCCTGAGCTCATCCCGGCGGAAGCCGGGCAGCCTGCCGCCGGACTTCGAGAAGTACTCCTACCGCCTGGCCGACTTCGGGGGTTACCTGGGCTACCTCCCTGTCCTGGCCGGGGTCTTCCTCGGCGCCCCGCTGATCGCGGGCGACCTGGAGACCGGCACCGCCAAGCTGGTGACCTCGCAGTCCGTCAGCCGGCGGCGCTGGCTCACCACGAAGCTCGCCATGCCCGCCGTGCTGATCGCCCTGTCCGCCGCCGTGCTCGCCGCCGTGTTCAGCTGGTGGTGGCACCCGGTCAAGACCCTTACCGAGCAGCTGGAATGGACCAGCGGCATCTTCTTCGACGTCACGGGGGTCATGCCGGTGGCCTACGCCCTGCTGACGTTCTCCGTGGGCGCGGCGGTCGGCATGCTCCTGCGCCGCACACTGGTGTCGATGGTGGTCACTCTCGGCATCGTGGTGGCGGTCGGGGTCGTCTGGGACCGGTTCCGGCTGGACCTGGGGCACGTGCTGTCGGTCAGCACCAGCAAGGGTGTCGGCCCCGGCGCCAGGCTCCCGAAGCTGCCCGCCGGGGCGGTCCAGCAGGGACAGGGCGCCCACTTCCTCACCAGCTCCGGAGACCGCCTGGACTGGACCACCTGCCTCGGCACGTCGGACGACTCCAACGCGCGGACGGCCTGCCTGGAGTCCAAGCACGTCATCGGCTGGTCGGTGGACTACCTCCCCATCTCCCAGATGCACACCATGCAGTGGCTCGGAGCGGGCATCATGCTCGCCGTCAGCGCCGCCCTCGTCACCTTCATCATCCTCCGGGCCCGCAAGCGCCTGTTGTGACCCGCGGCTGCGGGCCCTCCCGGGAGCGGCCGTCCGGCGGGGCCCCGCCGCTCCGTACGCCGGATCCGTACACGGGATCCGTGCACCGGAAAAGCACCTCCCGGTGCTACGCGTCAGTGATGGCCGGACGAGGCCTGGGCCGCCTCGATACCGCCGTGCAGATCCGTCGCGGCGTCCAGTGCCCCGCCCGCCGACAGCGAGACGCACACGAGCAGCGCCCCGGCGAGGGCACAGGCGGCCCGGCCGTGCCACCCGTGGCCGGCGGCGCAGGCCGGACGGTGGCCCAGCAGCGCGGCGACCCGGCGCGGGACCGGGCCGGCCGTGGCGGCGAGTACGACGCTGGGGCGCGCGGCGGGCATCCGGTGGGCGGCCAGGGCCGCGCGGCCTATGGCACGGGCCGCGAGGGAGCGGTCGCCGACGGCCCCGGCCGCCGACTCGTCGGCGCAGCGCTCCAGGGCGTAACCGAGAGGCGCCCGCAGCCCGCGCAACGCCGGGTGGCAGAGCGCGGCCAGCTCCGCCGCCGCGATGAAGAGGTGGTGGCGGCCCGCGAGGTGCGCGCGCTCATGAGCGAACAGCGCCTCACGCTCGGCCGGTGCCAGGGCCCGCAGCATCCCGGTGGTGACCACGATCCGGCCCGGGCGGCCGGGCAGTGCGTACGCGTCGGGGGCGGTGTCCCGGACCACGGCCAGTTCGCCGCCGGTCCCGATCCGCCGCCGGGCCTCGCGCAGTTCGGCGCGCTGCCGCAGGACGGTCCGCACCAGCGCGGTGGCGCAGCCGGCGAGCGCGGCAGCGGCTGCCACGGCCGCCACGGCGGTGACCGGTCCGTCACCGTTCACGGGGTGGATCAGCCGGCCGAGCGCGGCGACCGGCGGCAGCCGCAGCAGACCCGCCACGACGAGCAGCCCCAGCGCCGCGGCCGAGCAGCCGCCGAGCGTGAGCGCCGCCGCCGTCAGCAGCCGGACGGCCTGCCGCGGCGCCAGCAGCTCGGCGAGCCACCGGGCGGCGGGCGCCACGAGCAGGGGTACCAGCAGGGGCACCCATACGGCGTAGATCACTTGCCCTCGCTCTCCAGCAGTTCGCGCAGCAGCCGCTCGTCGTCGGAGCTCAGCCGGGAGACGAAACGGGCGAGCACCGTGGAGCGGTCCTGCTCCTTCTCCAGCTCGGAGTGCATCCGGCGGGCGGTGAGGCCGGGGGAGTCCTCGGTCGGGGTGTAGGCGAAGCCGCGGCCCTCGCGGGTCCTGGTGACCCACCCCTTGTCGTGCAGCCGGCTCAGGATCGTCGTCACGGTGGTTCTGGCGAGGCCGCTGCCGAGGGTGCGCTGCACGTCGGCGGGGGTCAGCGGCTCTCCGGCCGCCCAGAGCACCGCCAGCACGCTCGCCTCCAGCTCGCCGGCCGGGCGCCGTTCCGGGTGCTCCTCGCTCATGGGGCTCTTCCTCCAGGAATGGGCGCTGCTGATCCGGCGGACGGGCCAAAATGCGGTGGTCGTCCGGGGGCCTCCGCCGCGAAGGCTCCGCACACCATTATGAAAGAACGCCCGGCGTCCGGGTTCCGAGCCCCCCGCCCCGCGGCATTCCCGGGGCGATGGCCAGCCGGCCCCGCTCAGCGGGCCGCCGTGGCCGTCCCGCGGGCCCGCGGCAGACCGGTGGCCAGGTCCTCGGCGAGGAGCCGCTTGGCGATGGCGTCCGCTGCCGCCCGCAGCTCCGCGCTGCGCGGCCTGCCGGTGTCCTCCTCCAGCTGGGCGTTCAGCCACTGAGCCCAGGCCGCCGTGATCGTCTGCGCCTCCCGGAAGCCGGCCGGCGTGTGTGAGAAGAGGCTGCCGTCCCGGGTCAGATAGCCCTCGTCGACCATCCGGTCGAAGACCGGTACCAGCACCTCGGGCGGGATCCGGTACCGGGCGGCGGTCACCCCGATGCTCGCGTGCCCGACCAGCCGGGTGAGCAGCTCGACCTGCATCACGGCCCAGGCGCCCGCCACGTCGAGCCGGGTGTCGGACTCGGCGACGATCCGGCGGGTGGCGTCCGGGCCCTGACTGTGCAGGATCTTCGCGACGGAGAACTCCAGCATCGTGGCCGAGTCCCCGGACGCGGGGGCGGCGAAGCCCTCGCCCATGTCGGTCGACCCGGCGCGGGCGGAGTCGCGGAGCTTGACCTGCTTCAGGAAGAGCGCCACGACGAAGCCGATGAGCGCGACCGGCACCGTCCACAGGAAGACGGTGTGGATGGTGTGCGCGTACGCCTGGATGACGGGTTCAGCCGTCGCGCCGGGGAGCTTGTGCAGCGACTTCGGGTCCTGTGCGGCCCTGGCGATCATGGCCGGGTCGCCACCGGAGGCTCCCGCGGCCCGGCCGATGGCCGAACTGAGTCTGGGCTTCAGGGTGTTGGCGTAGATCGTGCCGAACACCGCGGTGCCGAAGGCGCTGCCGAGCGTACGGAAGAAGGTCACGCCGGACGTCGCGGTGCCCAGATCGGCGTAGTCCACGGTGTTCTGCACGGCGATGGTCAGCACCTGCATGCAGAGCCCGATGCCGAGGCCGAGCACGAACATGTACAGCGACTCGCGCCACACGCCCGCGTCCGGACCCATCCGGGACATCAGGAACAGCCCCACCGCCATCACCAGCGATCCGACGATGGGGAAGATCCGGTAGCTGCCCGTCTTGCTGACGACGTTCCCGCTGAACACGGAGGCGATGAGCAGTCCGACGACCATCGGCAGCGTCCGTACACCGGAGATCGTGGCCGAGTCCCCGTCGACGTACTGAAGATAGGTCGGCAGGAAGGTCATCGCGCCGAGCATCGCGAAACCGACGATGAAGCTGAGGATCGAGCAGACCGCGAACACCGGGTTGGAGAAGAGCCGCATGGGCAGCATCGGTTCCGCCGCACGCGTCTCGACCACGCAGAACAGCGCGAGCGCGACCAGCCCCAGGGCGAACAGCCCGATGATGGTCCCCGAGCCCCAGGCGTACTGGTTGCCTCCCCAGCTGGTGGCCAGGATGAGCGCGCTCGCCCCGACCGTGACCAGCGCGATGCCCAGATAGTCGATGACCGGCCGGCTGGCGGACTTGACCGACGGGATGTTGCGGGCGGCCGCGATCACCACCAGCACGGCGATCGGGACATTGACGTAGAACGCCCAGCGCCAGGTCAGATGGTCCGTGAACACCCCGCCGAGCAGCGGGCCGATCACCGTGGACACCCCGAAGACCGCACCGATCGCGCCCTGGTACTTGCCGCGTTCGCGCAGCGGGATGACGTCCGCGATCAGCGCCATCGCGGTGACCATCAGCCCGCCCGCGCCGATGCCCTGGACCGCACGCCAGGCGATCAGCAGCGTCATGTTCGTCGCCAGGCCGCACAGGAACGAGCCCGTGATGAAGATGACCGCCGACACCTGGAAGATCAGCTTGCGGCCGAAGAGGTCACCGAACTTGCCGACCAGGACGGTGGAGACCGTCTCGGCGAGCAGGTACGCGGTGACCACCCAGGACATGTGCGCCGCCCCGCCCAGGTCCGAGACGATCGTCGGCAGCGCGGTACCGACGATCGTCTGGTCGAGAGCGGCCAGCAGCACACCGAGCATGATCGTGCCGAACACGATGTTCCGCTGCCGGATGTCGAGTACCGGCGGTGCGGCAGGGGCTGGACTGCTGGCGGTGGTCACAGTGGCACCCTCACACCGGCGCGCGGACGGCGCACACGCTGGAGGCCGGACCAGCGATCACCCGGCCGTGAGGTTCAGTCCTTCGGCGGTACCCGCGCCCAGGCGGATGTGGTGCCCCGGGATCGCCGCCGCCGCCGGGCGGCAGGTGCGGCCGGGCCCCGGGAGGTCAGGCGCGCCTCACACCGAGCGCCGGAAGCACTGTCTCCGCGACGCGGTACGCCTCTTCGAGGAGGGGGTTGCCGGAGAGGATGAAGGTGTCGATGCCCAGGGCCCGGTACTCCTGGAGGCGGTCGACGACCTGGGCGGTGGAGCCCACCACCGCTGTTCCGGGGCCGGGGCGGAAGAGGCTCATACCGGGCCAGATGTTGGGGTGTGTCTCCAGCTCACGGGCGTGTGCCGGGACCCGGCCACCGTGCTGGCGGAACTGACGCTGCCAGCCGACCCCGTCCTCCCCGGCCTGGCCGAGCTGCCGCTGGTAGGTGGCCTCGCCGGTGACGTCGAGCAGCCGGTCGGCGGCCGCCCACGCCTCGTCCTCGGTGTCGCGGACGATCAGATGGACCCGCAGGCCGAGACGGAGCGTGCGGCCGTGGGCGGCGGCCCGCTCCCGTACGACCGCCAGTTTCGCGGCGAGCTGTCCGGCCGGTTCGGCCCAGGTGAGATAGACGTCGACATGCTCGGCGGCCATCTCGATGCCCGGTGCGGACGACCCGCCGAACCAGAGTGGGATGTGCGGTGTCTGCACCGGCGGCAGTTCGCGCAGTTCGGCCCCGGCGTCCTTCAGATCGTAGAAACGGCCCTTGTGGTCGAAGACCTCGCCTGCCGTCAGCCGCTTCACCACGGACCAGTACTCGGCGCTGAGCTCGTAGCGCTCGTCGTGGCCGACGTGCAGTCCGTACTGCTGGAGCTTGGCGGTGGAGCCGTTGACGACGTTGAAACGGAGCCTGCCGCCGAACAGGTGGTCGAAGGTGAGGGCCATCTTGGCGAGCAGCGGCGGCGCGATCAGGCCGGGGTGCACGGCGAGGAGGGGCTTGAAGGCGGTACTGGTCCGGGCGGCGAGCGCGCTGCCGAGCGGCCAGACGTCGTGCAGGTCGGTGGCGAGGAGCGCACCGGTGTAGCCCAGCGACTCGACGGCCCCCGCGAGCCTCGACAGATACGCCAGATCGACGGGGCGACGGCCGGCCGGCTCCCAGGGGTAGGGCCCTTCGCGCGGGATGATGTACCAGAGAACTTCGGGCGCGGACACGGGTGTTCAGCCCTCCTGAACTGTGCTGACGGAGTGGGCCACGGCATCGGCCACGGTGACCTGCCCGGGCAGGAAGCCCGCCGCGTACAGGATGTCCGCGGCCTGCTGCTGCTCGTCGAGGAAGGCCTTCCCCGGCGCCTCGGTACGCCACGGGAGCGCGGAGAGCGCCTGCTGCCAGTGCACGGCGCTGCCGCCCGCCGCACCGGCGATCTGCGCCGCCGCCTCCTGCGGATGCGCGGCCACCCACGCGTCGGCCCGGTGCAGGGCCCGGGTGATCGCCGCCACCAGCTCGGGACGCTCTTCCGCGGTGTCGCGGCGGGCGAAGAACACGGAGCGGTCCGTGAGGACGTCGGCCGTGGGGATCAGGACACGCAGTCCGCCGCGCTCGCGGGCCGCCACCAGGTCCGCGCCCTGGGCCACCCAGGCGCCGATCACACCGTCACGCAGCAGCTGTTCCGAATCGGAGGTGCCGCGCCGCGGGGTGATGTCGCTGCCGTAGTCGAGTCCCGCGTCGTGCAGGGCCTTGGCGACCAGATGGGTCTGCCAGGATCCGATGGCCAGGTGGACGGTGGCGGTACGCAGGTCGGCCACGCGGTGCACGGGTCCGTCGTCGAGCACGAGCAGCGCACCGTGTCCTGGGCGGGGCGCGGAGACCGCGGTGTAGACGATGTCGTGACCTGCGGCCTGCGCGGTGATCGGCGGAGTCGATCCGGTCCCCCCGAAGTCCAGGGTGCCGTCCGTGAGCAGCGCGCCGGTGGAGACTCCGTCGGTGTAGTGGTGCCAGTCGACGGTCTCGCCCAGCGGAGCGAGTTCCTGCTGCGCGTAGTCGAGCCGGGCCAGGTGGAAGAGGGTCGGGTTGGCTGGGTGCACGCCGATGGTGACGCTCACGCGGGGACTCCTGTCGTAGTGGGGGCGGCGCCGGGCCGGTGCACGCCGAGGTCGTCGAGCAGTCGGCGGCGCAGCGCCGCGAAGGCGGGGTGCGCCGGGTCGCGCGGGTGGGCGATGTTCACGGGTTCGTCGGTGATGAGCCGGCCGTCGCGGAGCACGGCGACGCGGTCGGCGAGCCGTACCGCCTCGTCCACGTCGTGCGTGACCAGCAGCACAGCCGGCTGGTGCACCCGGCACAGCTCTCCCACCAGGTCCTGCATCCGCAGCCGGGTCAGCGCGTCGAGTGCGGCGAACGGCTCGTCGAGCAGCAGGAGTTCGGGGGAGCGGACCAGTGCCCGGGCGAGCGCCACACGCTGCGCCTCGCCGCCGGACAGGGTCCCGGGCCATGCGTCGGCGCGGTCCGCGAGGCCGACTTCGGTGAGCGCGGCCAGTGCGGAGTCCCGTCCGGCGGCGGCGCGCGGCAGGGCGACGGTGACGTTCTGCCAGGCCCGGCGGGAGGGGATGAGCCGGGGTTCCTGGAACACGGTCGTGCGTGCCTCGGGGACGAGCACGGTGCCCCCGTCGCTGTGGTCGAGGGCGCCCAGGATCCTCAGGAGGGTGGTCTTTCCGCTGCCGCTGGCACCGAGGAGCGCCACGAACTCTCCGCGCGCGACGGTGAGGTCGAGGCCGTCCAGGACGGGGGTGCCGTCGAAGACCCGGCGCACCCCGCGGACGTGTACCGCGATGTCACCGGCGGGCTGCACGGGTGCGGCGGTCATCGGGAACCCCCCTGGCGGGCCCAGGGCATGGCCACGTACTCCAGGAGCCGCACCGTCCCGTCGGCGAGCAGGCCGAGTGCGCCGTAGATCAGGATGCAGACAGCGAGGACGTCGGTACGGGCGTAATTCTGCGCCTGCGTCATCAGATAGCCGATGCCGGCCGTGGCGTTGATCTCCTCGGCGGCGATCAGTGCGATGACGCTGAGCGTCATCGACAGCCGCAGCCCGGCCAGCAGCGAGGGCAGCGCCCCCGGCAGGATCACCGTACGGATCAGACTCCACCGGCCCATGCCGAAACTGCGCATCGCCTCCAGCAGTCTGCGGTCGGCGTTGCGTACGCCGCTGCTGGTCGCGACGTACATGGGGAAGGTGGTTGCCACCCCGATCAACGCCACCTTGGCCGTCTCGTTGATGCCGAACCAGACCATGAAGAGCGGGACCAGGGCCAGGAACGGGACGGTGCGCAGCACCTGTACGGAGGAGTCGAGCAGCTCGTCGCCGAGCCGGGTGGAGCCGGTGATCACACCGAGGGAGAGACCGGCCGTGAGCCCGATGAGCAGACCGAGCGCGGAACGGGTGAGGGAGGTCCGCAGGGCGTCACCGAGCTGCCCGTTGGACCACAGCTCGCCGGTGGCGGAGAGGACCTGCGAGGGTGAGGCCAGCACATCGGCGGTGAGTACTCCGGTGGCCGATGCGGCCCACCACAGACCGATCAGGACGAGAGGCCCGACGGCGCGGACGCCGAGCGCGTAGCCACGCGGCCTCGGCCGGTGGCGCGGCGGACGCGGCGCGACGAGCCCGGTCGCGGCGGCCCCGGTGCCGGGGACGGTGAGGGTCATCGCAGCTTTTCCACATCGATGACGTGCCCGGCGGCCCTGGCGGCCTGCTTGGTGATGCCCTGGGCGGCGAAGAACGACGCGACGTGGTCGAAGTGCGCTGTCTGCTCCGCGCCGATCGGCTCGACGGGAGCGCCGGTCCGGGTGAGGCTGAGCTGTACGTTCCTGGCCCCGCCGGTGACGGCGGTGGGACCGGCGTCGGTGAAGACGTTGACGTACTCCTCCGGGTGGTCGTGCTGAGCCAGACTATGCGTGTGCAGATAGGAGTAGAGGGCCTTGACGACACCGGGGTTCTTGTCGGCGAAGCCGTCCCGGACAGCCCAGACGGTGTAGTTCTCGGAGCCGATGGCTGACCCGTCGGCAAGGAACTCCGCCGTGCCGCCGCCGAGTGCGGCGACCGAGTAGGCGCTCCAGGTCGCCCAGGCGTCCACCTGGCCGGAGGCGAAGGCGCCGGCCGTCTGGTCGGGGCGCAGATAGACGCGGTGCACGGCGCTCGGCTTCACACCGGCCTTCGACAGGGCCTTGAGCAGCAGGTACTCGCCGGTGCCGCCCTGGTTGACGGCGACCTTCCGGCCGGCCAGCCCCGCGATGCCCTTGATGCCGCTGTCCTTCTTGACCAGGATGCCCTCGCCTCCGTTCTCCGGTGCACCGGCGGCGAAGAAGGAGAACTTCGGCTGCTGGTTGAGAGCGTTGGTGCCCGAGGTGATCGAGCCGAGGGCGACATCGAGCCGGCCGGCGTTCATCGCCTGGGCCGCGGGCGCGAAGGGCCCGCTGCTCCCGGTCCAGGAGACGCCGGCGCCCGCCTTCGCCAGAGCCCTGGCGAGGCTGCCGTCCTTCTTGCCCTTGGCGAGGATCCCGGAGTTGCCCGGGTCCGGGATGCGCACGGTGATCCGGCCGCCGGATCCGGCGGCCGCCGTGGCCCCGGTCTTCGCGCACGCTGTCAGGGCCAGCAGGGCGGTGACGGCGGAGAGGGCGGTCAGGGCGGTTCGTACGGCTGGTGGTCGCATGAGGAGTCCTCGGCTGTCGGTGACGGGTGCGGCGGTACGGAGGTGTCGGCCCGTCATACGGCGTGCTCCGGACGCGTGTTGCGGTCCGCCGCGCGGCGCAGGGGTCCCGGGTCCGCCCAGGCGCCCACGTCCACCGGCTCGGGCAGGAAGCCCAGCGCGTGCAGGGCGCCCTGCTGCTCTGCGAGCAGGCCGAGCCGGTGGGGGGAGAGATCGAGCCCGAGCCGGGTCCCCGGGCGGTAGGCGCCCGCGACCCCTTCGGGGCCGGCGCCTGTCTCGCTGCCGAGGATGGCGGCCAGCTCCTGGGGACGCTGTGCGGACCAGCGCGCAGCGCGCAACAGCACGGCCAGGAAACGGTCGACGGCTTCCGGATAGCGGTCGAGCAGGTGCTGATGGACCGTCACCGGCCGAGGGGTGCCGTTGTTGATCCGGTGCCGCGGGTCGGGCAGTTCGTCGAGTTCGACGGCGACCTCCGCACCGGCCCGGCGGGCCGCCTCGACGGCGACCGCTCCCTTGGCGTAGACGGCGTCGACCTCCCCGCGGGTCAGTGCGGCGAGTTCGGCCGCCCACTGCCCGGCGCGGTCGGTGGCGGGGACCTCGACCAGCCGCGCGTCATCCAGCGTGAGACCCGCGGAGGCCAGCGCGCCCTGGAATCCGCGCAGTGCCATGGCCCGCCAGAAGTCGATCGCGATGCCGTGCACCGGGACGGCCAGCCGCAGGCCGCGCAGGGCCGCGGCCCCGCTGATACCGCTGCCCGCCCGGACGAGGACGGTCTGACGTTCCTCGATCCACGTCAGCGCGATCAGGCGGGTGTTCTCCCCGCGGGCCCTGGCCCAGAGGGCCGGTACGTTCCCCCCTTCGCGGACGAGCAGATCGAGCGAGTGAGTGAAGTGGTGGTCGGCCGCGACCTCGGCGGGGGCGTCCTGGAGCGAGGAGACGGTGAGGCCCTCGGCCGCGAACTCCTTGTCGAACCAGCCCAGCCGGGCGGCGACACCCGTTGCGGTGGGCACCGGGCAGCGGGTGTACCAGAGGCTTTCGGGCAGGGCGGAGACGGACATATGAGTTCCCATATCGTGAAAGGAGTGGTGGCGCCGCGAATCCCCGCAGCGGCGCTGCTCGGACAGGTCGCGGTGGGGCGGGGGCGGGTGAGCGGGCCTGCGTGAGACAGACGTGACCGCGCCGTCACGCCCGTGCGGTCCGGTCCGGGAGTGGTGTGGAGCCGAAGCGGCCGGGCGGCGGGTGGTCCGCGCGTCCCGCGGCGTACGCGCCCCACCGTGCGTGGTGGGGCGGCGCGAGGAGGCTTCGGACTACGCCCTGTTCGGGCCGGTTCGATGGGGGTGCGCCCGGCCTGGCGTCGGCGGGCCCGGCACCCGGAAGGTCAGCGACAGCCGGCGCTGTTGACGCGTGCCAGATCGATGTGGCGGCGGTGGGTGAGCCCCGGGAGTGCGGGAAGGGCGACAACGGCCTGACCGGCTCGCATCGAGGCACTCCTCCGTTCGGATTTCTGCGCGGTGTGCGGCTGATGCCGTGGCGCGCTGACGAGGAGGAGAATTCCACGTCGCCCCCTCCGTGAGCAAGTGGCTTCCCATAATGTGGGATGCGTGTCGCCGGGGCTGTCGGTGTGGCGCTAGGGTGATCGCGCGTCAGCCGCCGCTCACCGACGGCCGCCTCCTCCGGCCGGCCGCCACCCCCCCCCGGGTCCGGTGGACCGGCGTACGACAGAAGGAGTCTCCATGTCCACCGCCGCTCCCGCCGGCGCGCAGGCGGTCACCAGGGCGCTGCGCATCCTCGACTGTTTTCACGACAGCGGCCCCACCCTGAGCGCCTCGGACCTGTCGCGCCGTACCGGGCTCTCCGTGTCCACCGCCCACCGGCTGGCCCGCACCCTGGTCAGTGCCGGGTTCCTGGAGCAGGCGACCGGCGACTCCCGCTACCGCCTCGGTCCCTCGCTGACCGAACTGGGCCAGCTCTCGTACCACCAGCGCGGCCTGCACCACGCCGCACCCGAGGTGGCGGCGCTGTCCGCCCGCACCGGAGTCACGGCGGACCTCGCGGTCCGCAACGGCGGCCATGCGGTGATCCTCGTGGGCGACTCGCTCGGCCCCTCCGGCACCGGCCTGCGCAGGCCGCTGCACTCCACCTCACTCGGGAAGACCCTGCTGGCCTGGCGGCACCCGTCCGACGGCGGGCCCCGTTCGCTGGAGGCCCCGCAGCGTTTCACCGCGCGCACCCTCACCGACCCGGCCTCTCTGGAAAGGGAGTTGGAGCGGGTACGCAGAGCCGGGCACGCGGTGAACGAGGGCGAGTCCGCGCCCGGCGTACGGTCCCTGGCGGTCCCGGTCCTCGACCGGGAGGGCGTCGCGCGCTTCGCCCTGGCGCTGCGGTCCACTCCCGGCGTCATCACCGAGGACCGCAGGGACTGGTTCCTCGGCCGCCTCCACGACTGTGCCCGCACCCTGCAGATCCTGATGCTCCCGCTGGAGGAGCGGCCGGAACCGCAGTGACCGCGGGTCCTCGGACCTCGCAGCCGATCACCGGGCGGGCCGGGCCCGTTGGGCCGCTCCGCTCCGTATCAGGTCGCGGGCATCCTCTGGTGGCGGCCGGGGGGCTGTGCTACAAATCCCCCGTGACCAGCGATCAGTATCTGGTGGAGTGCCTCACCATCGATCTCTGCCGTGTGACCAGCTGCTCCTGTTGAGCCTGGCCCGGCAGCGCTGAGTACTTCCCGCAGACTGCGGCGTTGTCCGCCTGCCCATCGGCTGCCCCTCGGGTGACCGGGTGCCTCCCCCGACCGCGGCCTCCGCACGCCGGACGGTACGGCAACCGTTCCCGTACGGCGCACCGGCCGCGCACCTTCTCCGGGATCCCTCTCTCCCGGTCCGCGAACGCCGTCGGCCGTCACCTCGTACCGCCTCTCCCTGCCCTGGCGGTCTTCCGCCCTTCCGCACCTCTCGCCGGAGTCCGCCTTGACCACATCCACCGCCACGGAGAAACAACCGTCCGCCCCGGCGCCGACCGCGGAACCGCCGCCCCCTCGGCGGCGTTCCCCGGAAAGGGCCGCGCTGCTGCGCAGGGCGGGGCTGCGGCTGCTCGCGCTGGTCGTGCTGTTCGCCCTCTGGCAACTGGTCACCACTCTGCGGCTGTGGCCGCCCTTGCTGGTCCCGCCGCCGTCGGCCGTCTGGCACGCACTCATCGAGACGTCCGGCACCCATGACGGGGTACGCGGCTACCAGGGCCACACCCTGATCGAACACCTGGGCATCAGCCTGCGGCGGATCGGGATCGGGGCCGGCGCCGGAGTACTGGCGGGGCTCGTGGCAGGGTTGCTGATGGGCACGCTGCCGTGGGTGCGGGTCGTGTTCGAACCGGCGGTGGCGTTCCTCCGTACGCTGCCGCCGCTCGCCTACTTCAGCCTGTTGATCATCTGGTTCGGCATCGACGAGGCTCCCAAACTGTGGCTGCTGGCTGTCGCCGCCATGCCGCCGGTGGCTGTGGCCACCGCGTCCGCGGTCGCCTCCGCGCCCGCCTCGCTGATGGAGGCCGCACGGGCCATCGGCGCACGCCGCTCACAGGTCGTGACGTCCGTCGTCCTGCCGTCCGCGCTGCCGGAGATCCTGGTCGGCGTCCGGCTGGCCTTCGGTATCGCGTACTCCTCGGTCGTCGCCGCGGAAACCGTCAACGGACTGCCCGGCATCGGCGGCATGATCCGCGACGCACAGCGCTACAACCAGTCCGACGTGGTGGTTCTCGGACTCTTCGCGATCGGCGTCTCCGGGCTGCTGATCGACGCGTTGCTGCGGATCGCCGAGAACCGGCTCGCACCCTGGCGACGGCTTTCCTGACGTCCCGTCATCCGCCCTCCGTGCTCCATCCGCCATCCGGCGCGCTCATCCCTCCGCACATCGAAATGAAGGACTACGCCATGCCCGGAACACGCGGTCTGCGCCGCACCTCCACGCTCGTCGCGGCTCTGGGAGCGCTGATCGTCGTCGCCGGCTGCGGTACCGGCGGCGCCGGCGGCGGCGAGGGGGACGGCAAGACGATAAGGATCGCCTATCAGGCCTTCCCCAGCGGCGACCTGATCGTGAAGGAGAAGGGCTGGCTGGAGAAGGCGCTGCCGGGCCGCACGATCAAGTGGATCAAGTTCGACTCCGGCGCGACCATCAACACCGCTTTCGTCTCCGGTTCGGTGGATCTGGCCGCGATCGGCTCCAGCCCGGTGGCGCGCGGTCTGTCCGAGCCGCTGAACATTCCGTACCAGGTCACCTGGGTCCTGGATGTCGCCGGTGACAACGAGGCGCTGGTGGCCCGTGACGGCTCCGGCATCAAGGACGTCAGGGATCTGGTGGGCCACAAGGTCGCGACGCCGTTCAGTTCCACCTCGCACTACAGCCTGCTCGCCGCACTCGACAAGGCGGGCGTGGCCCCGTCCAAGGTGAAGCTGCTGGACCTCGAACCGCAGGACATCGCCGCCGCCTGGTCGCGCGGCGACATCGACGCGGCCTACGTCTGGCTGCCCACACTCGACGAACTCGGGAAGACCGGCAGGACCCTGGTCTCCAGCCGTCAGCTGGCGGCGGCAGGCAAGCCCACACTCGACCTGGGAGTGGCGTCGACCAGCTTCATCAAGGCCCAGCCCGAGGTGATCGCGGCCTGGCGCAAGGTGGAGGCACGTGCCCTGAACCTGATTCATGACGACCCGTCAGCCGCTGCCGGATCCGTCGGCAAGGAGCTCGGGATCAGCAGTCACGACGCCGCGGCCCAGCTCAAGCAGGGCATCTTCCTCAAGCCCGCCGAACAGGCCGACTCCACGTGGCTGGGCCGGCCCGGGCACGTGGGCGGACTGGCGCGGAACCTGCGCAGCGCGGCGGACTTCCTGGTCGGGCAGAAGCAGATCCCGGCCGCGCCGAAACTCTCCGAGCTGGAGAAGGCCGTGTACGTGGAAGGGCTCAGCGATGCCGTCTCCAAGTGAATCCCCGGCAGCGGGCGCGGGGGGAGCCGCCCCGGAGGCCGCCGCGACGGACACGGACGGCACGGCCGACATGGGTGCTGCGGCCGTCCCGGCCGCCGTGGCCGTGCGTGAGGTGCGGCACCGGTACGGCCGCGGAGCGGACGCCGTCACGGCGCTCGGCCCGCTGACCCTGGACATCCCGGCCGGCGAATTCCTGGTGCTCGTGGGCCCGTCGGGGTGCGGGAAGAGCACGCTGCTCCGGCTGATCGCCGGCTTCGAGCGCGCCTCGTCCGGGACGGTCGCCGTGCACGGCGGGACGCCGGAGCCGGGACGCCAGGCAGGAGTCGTCTTCCAGCAGCCGCGGCTGTTCCCCTGGCGCACGGTCGGCGACAACATCGCCCTGGCACTGCGCTTCGCGGGAGTCCCCAGACCGGAACGCCCGCTCCGGGTGGAGGAGTTGCTGGAGCGGGTCGGACTCGCCGGTACCGCGGGTCGCAGGACCTGGCAGATATCGGGTGGCCAGCAGCAGCGGGTGGCCATCGCCAGGGCGCTGGCAGGCGGCAAGGACCTGCTGTTGCTCGACGAGCCGTTCGCGGCCCTGGACGCGCTGACCCGTGAGCGGCTCCAGGAGGATCTGCGCACGGTGAGCGCCCAGACCGGAATCACGTCGGTCTTCGTCACGCACAGCGTGGACGAGGCGGTCTTCCTCGGTACCCGCGCGGTCGTTCTGAGTGCCGGTCCGGGCACCGTCGCACTGGACATCCCCATCGCGCTGCCCCGTACCGGGGGCGAGGACCCGGACGGGCTGCGAGGGCTGCCCGAGTACGCCGGACTGCGCGCCGAGATCGGCGCGGCGGTCCGCGACGCCGCTCGCTGAGCCGGCGGGGCCGACCCCGGCCGGGCGGCCCTGCCCGGCCGGGGCGGCCGGCGTCACCGCTACTGACGGGTACGCCGGACAACGCCACCCGGTCCGGCCCGGGTTACAGCCCGTCAGCGGATGTGGCGCCCCGAGATCGCCCGTGCGATCACCAGTCGCTGGATCTCGCTGGTGCCCTCGAAGATCGTGTAGATCTTGGCGTCTCGGTACATCCGCTCGACCGGATGCTCACGGCTGTACCCCGCGCCGCCGAGGATCTGCACGGCCTTCTCCGACGCCGCGACCGCCAGCTCGCCGGCGCGCAGCTTGGACATGGAGCCCTGGCCCGCGTCGAAGGTCTTGTCGTTCCTGGCCATCCAGGCGGCCTGCCAGATCAGCAGCCGTACGGACTCGATCTCGGTGCGCAGGTCCGCGAGGGCGAAGGCGATGGACTGGTTCTCGATGACGGGGCGGCCGAAGGCCTGCCGGTCGCCCGCGTACTCCAGCGCGTACTCGTAGGCGGCCCGGGCGATCCCCAGGGCCTGGGCGCCGACGGTCGGCCGGCTGACTTCGAACGTCGCCATGGCGGCCTGGCCCGTGGCGCGGCCGCCCTCCCGGGCGCGGGCGAGCCTGCGGTCCAGCTTCTCCTTGCCGCCGAGCAGGCAGTGGCCCGGCACCCGGACCTCGTCGAGGAAGACGTCGGCGGTGTGCGAGGCGCGCAGCCCCAGCTTCTTGATCTTGCGGTTCGCCGCCAGGCCCGGGGTGCCGGGCGGCACGATGAAGGCGGCCTGGCCGCGCGAACCGAGTTCCGGCTCGACCGAGGCGACGACCACGTGCACATCGGCTATGCCGCCGTTGGTGATCCACGCCTTCTGGCCGTGGATCACCCACTCGTCGGTCGCCTCCTGGTAGCGGGCCCGGGTCCGCATCGCGGAGACGTCCGAACCGGCGTCGGGCTCCGAGACGCAGAACGCCGCGAGCCGGGGGTCGTCCGGCTCGCCGAAGCACTGCGGGACCCACTCGGCGAGCTGGTCGGGGGTGCCGGACGAGAAGATCCCGGCGACCGCGAGCGAGGTGCCGAACAGCGCCATGCCGATCCCCGCGTCGCCCCAGAACAGCTCCTCGTTGGCGATCTGGAGGGAGAGCCCGCTGGGGTCGCCGTACATGTCGGCGAGCGACTCGAAACCGTAGAGGCCGATCCGGGCCGCCTCCTTGATGACGGGCCAGGGCGTCTCTTCGCGCTCGTCCCACTCGGCGGCTGCCGGGCGCACGACGCCGGCGGCGAAGCCGTGCACCCACTCCTTCAAGTCGCGCTGCTCCTCGGTGAGTTCGAGGGAGAATCCGCTCATGTCCTGCCCCCTCTCAGGCCTTGGGAATGTCGAAGTACCGGGTGAGTCCCGAGGCGAGGCCCACATCTCCCGCGATCTTGACCTTGCGCAGCATGAAGAGGGTCACCGGGCTCGCGTTGCCGGACACCAGCTTGAGGAAGTCGGCGTCGCCCATGATGAGCGTGAGACGCGGATCGGCCTCCGAGCGCCCCTCGGTGACGCTGCACGCCCCGTCGGCGATCGTGGTCTCGTACACCACGTCGCTCTCGCCCGTGATCTTCCAGCGGATCACGGCGGCGAGCGCACCGGCGCTCTCCGGACGGAACTGCCGCTCCATGCGTCCGAAGACCTCCGCGAGCACCCGCCGGCGCAGGTCGCCCCGGGCGATCTCGCCGAGTTCCTTCGTGGAGAGCCCCTTGATGATCTTCGCGAACTCCTGTGGAGAGACGGACGCGAAGTCCAGCTCCGCGAGCCTCTCGCTGATGCTGTCCGCCACGGATAGTTCCTTACTCCCGAGTAAACTTACTGGGGGGTCAGGTTATGGCGCGACAGGCATCCGGGCAAGGCGGGCGGCCCGGCGGGCGGGTCGGCGCCCCGGAGGGGCGGGCCGGTGTCAGCCGCCGCTCGATTCGAGCCGCATCGCGCGCAGGACGATCTCGATGGCGAACCGCCGTTCCGGATCGGACAGTTGCTGTCCGAAGATGCTCTCCAGCGTGCGCATGCGGTAGCGGACGGTCTGCGCGTGGACGTCCAGGACCTCACCCAGATGGGCGGCGGTGCCGCGGGTCGCGAGCCAGGCGTGCAGCGTCTCCAGGAGACGGTCCCTGCGGTTCGCGGTGAGGTGGGACACGGGGGCCAGTTCCCGTCCGGCCAGCTGTTCCAGGAGCGCTCGGTCGGAGAGCAGCCAGAGGGTCACCATGTGGTCCTCGCAGCGGACCGTCGGCGCGTCCTCGATGACTCCGGTGTCGACGAGATCGAGCACCCGGCGGGCCCAGCGGAGCGAGTCGGCGGCGTTCGCGAGCGGGACCGTGAGACCGATGGTGCGGTGCGCCCCGGGAAGCGCGACGTCCAGCATGTGCTGTCTTCGCTCGTCGAACGGTCCGGGGATCAGCAGATGGGGCTGCGGCTCGGCCAGGTCCGCCAGGACATCGTTGTCCAGAAGGGCGGACGGGATGCCCGCGGGGGGCCGCAGGGCGACCAGGGTGACCTGGTCGGGAAGCGTCCAGCAGGTCTGCTCCGCGAGTTCGGCGATGGCGGCGCGGGGCACCGGGGATCCGGCGAGGATCAGATGCACCAGGCGGCGCCGCTGGGTGTCGAGCTGGTCCCCGCCGGCCGTCCTGACCTCCAGATATCCCTCACGGGAGAGCGCTTCGAGCTCATCGACATAGGTGAACAGCGCGTCGGCGAAGGTGAGCATCAGGGTGGGGGAGAGGTTGTACCGCCGTCCCACCCGCTTCGCCCGCCGCAGCGCTATGCGGGCGCCGAGCCGGTACGCACCCTGGAGCTGGTCCAGAGTCCTGCCCTCGTACGCCTCGAACCGGCCGAACCGCCGGCACATCTCGTCCCGCAGCGCGGACGACGCGGTGGGCTCGGCGACCTGGTCGACGAAGACGGAGATGTTCTGCTCCACGCCGATCCGGATGCCCTGGGCGTAGGGGCCTTCGAGCAGCCGTGCGTACTCGGGGTAGGCGCGGGTGACTTCGAGTCCGATCTCCTTGATCAGGCTCGGGAGTTCGGGCCGCATGACGGCTGCGAACTCCTGGGGAAGCGGCCCCAGCGGTTCTCCGATGTCCGAGGGTTGTGCAACTCCCGGCATTCCTCGACCCCTTGCTCTCCGGCGCCCGGTGGGGGGTGGCCGACGGGAGAGCGCTCCCGGAGACCGTCAGGTGCGTACCGATTTGGGTTGCCGAACATAGTCGACGCCGGGGGCCGGTGGACACAGCCAGGACACGGCCCGAGGTGTCAGGGGGAGCGTATCCAGCCAACCCGTGCCCCGAGTTCCGGTCGTCGGACCGTTCGCTCGGGCAATTCCCCTCCGGTTCCGGAGTGTTCCCTTGTCATTTCTTGACAAGGAAATCGCCTCCGCTGTCGGCCGGGACGGGTGCTGCGGTGCCGGATCCGGCCGGGCCAAAGAGCGGGCAACTGTCACCGGGGCACACGGCGGGCCGCGCGGAATTACTCACTTTCGGCTAATGGGGAACCAGTCCCGTACTCGCCGGACAACAGGAAATCGACCCCGGAGAAGCCGCACCAGGATTTCTTCGTACAGGCCATTGCGGACTCAGGTTACTCACTCGTAGCGTCATCGCCGCACGGTCGGAACAAGCGGTCGCCCGGGACGAAACCGCCGTCCGGCCAAGTGAACCTCGTGGGGGCTCCGTTCTGCTCGGGACGGAACTCCGGGAATCTGATCAAGACGCCACGAAGGGAAATCACACCATGCACAAGCTTGTTGCAAGAGCCGCAGTCGTGACCGCCGCCATCGGTGCGGCCGTCGGCCTGGCCGCGACATCGGCTTCGGCCACCGCCACGTCCTCATGGACGGTCACCCACTCCGGCGCCTACACCGCGCACGCCGTCAACCCCTCGCTGGCGGTGCCTGCGGCGACTCTGAACTGTGCGTCGTCCGACGTGACCGCGGGCTCGCTCCAGGCGACGAGCACCAACGGTGTCGGGCTCGGCACCATCAACACCATCACGTTCACCAACTGCAGCGTGGCCGGCATCACGTTCAAGGTCACGATGAAGGCCACCCCCTGGAAGATCAACGCGGTCAGTGTGAACGCCACCCACCCGACCTGGGTGAACGGCACCGTCAGTTCCATCTCGGCGCACATCGCGGGCGTCGGCTGCGCGGCCGACTTCACCGGCACGGTCAACGGCCACTACGACAACACGGCCCACGCCCTGGTGATCGACGGCACGGGCACCGGCCTGGTGGCGTCCGGCGCGAGCTGCCTCGGACTCATCAACAACGGTGACGTGGCGGCGTTCAACGCCTCGTACGCGGTGAGCACCCTGCCGGTGATCAGCACGCCGTAACCCCGATGAAGCACAGCCGTACGGGCCGGAGGCAGCAGACGCTGCCTCCGGCCCGGATTTGACGTTTGCGGCCCGGCAGGCCGGCAGGGCCGCGCGGCAGCGGACGTCGGCGCGGCACCGGAAGTACAGGGAACCAGACCGTATGAGGCGGAGGGCAGGGCCGGAATGAATCCCAGGACAGCTGTGAAGGGCGGCAGGCGGCCGGTACGGCTGGCCTCCGCCGCGGCGGCCGCGCTCGTCGCCGGGCTGCTGGCCGGCAATGGCTCGGCCGCCGGTGAGGGCGGAACCCCGGGCACCCTCGCGTACGACTGCGGCCTCCCCTCCGGCGGCCCCGGCCGTGCCACCGTCGAGGTGGCGATGAACCTCCCGGCGTCCGCCGAGGCCGGCAAGCCGGTGCAGCCGGGCCCGGTGAAGGTCACGGTGGGGCTGGCGCGCGCGGATCTCGCGCCGCTGCTGCCGAAGGACACCGACGCGGTCCTGAGTACCGCGTCACTCGCCGTGAAGGTGAGCCAGAACGACCAGTCGGCCACGGCGATGTGGTCGGATCTCGCCGCGCCCAGCACGCCGGTTCCGGCGGAGGGCGACGTGCGGCTCGTCCACGCGGGCGCCGTACCCACCGTCACCGTGGGCGGCACGGGTGATGTCACCCTGGCCGCAGGCGAGTTGAGGCTCGGGCTGCTGACCGCGACGCCCGGCACCGGCCAGGAGGGCGCGCCGAAGCCCGTGCCGCTGGTCTGTGAGCCGGTCGCAGGACAGAACCTGCGGCTCGGGACCGTCCCGGTACCGGGGGACGGGAGCGCCGAACCCTCCACGACGCCGGGCGGCCCGGCGCCCAGCACCCCGGCGGGCGGGAAGGGGCGGAAGGAGCGAGGTGGCGGCGTCACCGTGCAGCCCCGGTCCGATCCCGCCCCGGTGGGCAAGTGCCCGACCGTGATACCCAAGGGCAAGGCCGACCCCAGCGACGCACCGGTGGCGCCGCCCGGCGCCACACCCGGCGAGTTCGACCTGCCCGGGAGCCCGGGCTGCGCGTACGCCCTCGGCGTGGCCAACGTCCGCAAGCTCAACGGCGCGATGATCATCAACGACCCCCGGCACAAGCCGGTGACGATCAGCGTCCTGGCGGTCACCCACTCATCGGTCAGGTCCAGCGTCCAGCCGGGCGGCCTCTATCTGCGTCTCGACTCGCTGGCGGACCTGCGGCTTCCCGACGCCGAATCGACCTTTCTGACGTTCGGATTCCAGCCGGTCACGGCGAAGGTGCGGTTCGAGACGGGGCCGGTCACCATCTCGACCGGAAATGTCGGCACCAGTGTGTTCTCGGTGATCTCGTTCAAACAGTCGCTGCGCCTGTACGACGTGAAGGTGAACGGGACTCCACTGGATGTCGGAACTTCCTGCAGAACCGCGACGCCGTACAAGGTGGTGCTCAATGGCGGTGCCAAATACACCAACGTGTTCTACGGCGGCACTCTCGACGGCACGATAGACATTCCGAAGTTCTCCGGATGCGGCACGAACGGTGAGGACCTGGACCCACTTTTCACCGCCGCGCTGTCGGGCCCCGGGAACAGTATCGAGATGAACCAGGGAACGACCTGCATTCCTGATTCCCCCGACAACCTCTGCCCGCCCAATATCCCCGAGCTTCCGGGCTCCGGGGCCGCCAAGCCGTGACGTCACGCTCCGTCCCGCCGGCCGCTCGCCATGAATGGCTGGTTGTCGGCACCGCGTCGGCTGTCGGCGCCATGCCTGGTGCCGGGCCGCATCGCCCGGCCCGGCAGGCCGATGGGGCCGCCCCCGTCTCGGGAGCGGCCCCACCGTGCGGGGTGGGGTGGACCGTCAGGGGCGGACGGCCGAGTGCCAGGCGTCCGAGAGTGCCTTGCCCTCGCCGGGGGCGGCGCTCGCCGGGTCGTTGAGCGTGGCGACATAGGTCGACGCGCTGTTCAGGGTCACGCTGTTCTTGCCCGATGGGGAGGGCAGCGCCGTCTTCAGGTTCACCGCCCAGTTCAGCAGGTTCAGCCCGCAGCCGCTGGCGCCCGGGACCGCGTAGGAGGAGTCGCCCTGGTTCGCGCCGAGGAGGTTGATCCGGCCCAGGGCGCCGTCCGGGTCGGCGGTGCCGTCGGCGTCGAACGCCTCGGTTCCGGGGGTCGGGGCGGTGAGGTTCTGCGGGCGCAGCAGGATCGGGTCCGCCGAGGTGCCGATGTAGCACTTGTCACCCAGGAACGGGTTCTGCAGATGGATCCGCACCGGCAGTGTCACGATCGGCTTCCCCGTGCCGGCCCCGGCCAGCAGGGTGAAGTCGCTCGGGTTGTTCACCGATTCGATCGTGGCGGTGACCCGGTTGAGGCTGTTGTCGGTGAGCTGCTTGCAGACGCCGCTGACCACGGGGACGTTGCTGGGACACATCAGGCCCAGCAGACCGCCCGGCAGCTGGGCGGAGTCGGCCACCAGGGCGCCGCCCGCGGGGGAGACCAGGGTCGAGGTGCCGTCGGGGTGGGTGATCACGCCGAGCTGCAGATCGCTCGCCCCTGTGGGGACCACGGAATTGCCGAGCTTGATGGAGCCGTTCGCCGAGTGCGAGGAGACGCAGAGCGCGGTGTCGTCCTGTCCGTCGGCCGCCAGCATGGCCGGGGCATCCACGGGGCACCGGGAGAACGGCGCCCAGCTGCCGTTCAGGCTGACGGGCCCACCGGCCGCGGTGGCCGAGCCCACGGACACGAACGCGGTGAGGGCGGTGGAGCCGGCGAGCAGTCCCAGGCGCAACCGGGTGGAAACGGATCTCATGTCTTCCCCTTTTTTCGGCAGACTTCCAGAAGGCAGTGCCGTACTCGGATCTGAATCGAGGTGCGCGAGGCCGGTTTCGCCTCCGAATTCACCGAGCCGTGAGGTTACTGGCGGGAAACACCGCTGCACAATCCTGCTGTCCGATGAACTTCGGCCGCCCGGGTCTTCTTGTTCCGGAATGAGCAAGGGGGAGCAGTCGCTTGTCAGTTGGCGCGCACCCGCGCGCGGTGGGCGGCTCCTGGTGCCGGTACGGAGGATTCGCGGCCTGCCGGCGCGGGGTGCGGGGGTGTGCCCCGGCGTCGCACCCCCGCACCCCTCCCGACGGCAGGCGGGATTTATCACTTCCGGATGAGTTTCCGTCCGGCACCGCTCAATAACCGCAAAGAAGCGGGTGGCTGAGCGTCAGCGGGACGAAACTTGCGGAACTGCTATTGCGGCCCCAGGTTACCCGGCCGTAACGTCGCTCTCCGCGCACCACTCGGCCGGTTGAGGCCGGGGCGTACGTCCCTCACCTGCGTCCCTGCTGTGAGTCAGCACTTTTCAACAAAGTTTCCGCACGGGCTTGTCACTCCATGACAAGTAGCTGGATTTCTTCGGGAGTTACCTGTTCAAGGGCTTGTCCCGGTGGCACCGGTGAACTTAACGTGCGCCTCTCGGCGCACTTCTGTCACTTCGTGAGTGCATGCAGGAGGTGAGATGGGAATCGAAGTAGTTGTTGAAGGGCTCACGAAGTCTTTCGGCAAGCAGAGAATCTGGCAGGACGTGACACTCACGCTCCCGGCCGGTGAAGTCAGTGTGATGCTCGGCCCTTCCGGCACCGGAAAGACCGTGTTCCTCAAGTCTCTGATCGGGCTGCTGAAACCCGAGCGGGGCAGCGTGCTCATCAACGGCGTCGACATGGTGAACAGCCCCGAGCGCGACATCTACGAGACCCGCAAACTCTTCGGCCTGATGTTCCAGGACGGTGCACTCTTCGGATCGATGACGCTCTTCGACAACGTGGCTTTTCCGCTCCGCGAGCACACCAGGAAGAAGGAGACCGAGATCCGCCGCATCGTCATGGAGCGGATGGACATGGTGGGCCTCCTGGGCGCGGAGGAGAAGCTGCCCGGTGAGATATCCGGCGGAATGCGCAAGCGGGCCGGTCTCGCGCGCGCCCTCGTACTCGACCCCCAGATCATCCTCATCGACGAACCCGACTCCGGACTCGACCCGGTCCGTACGTCGTACATCTCCCAGCTGCTCATCGACCTGAACGCGCAGTTCGACGCGACGATGCTGATCGTCACCCACAACCTCGACATCGCGGCCACCGTGCCCGACAACATGGGCATGCTCTTCCTGCGCAACCTGGTCACCTTCGGGCCCCGTGAACTGCTCCTGACCAGCGAGGAGCCGGTGGTCGCGCAGTTCCTGAGCGGCCGGCGCGAAGGGCCGATCGGGATGTCCGAGGAGAAGGACGCGGCGACCCTCGCGGCCGAGCAGCGCAGCGCGGCAGGCTCGCGCCCGCAGCCGCCCCGGCCCATCGTCCCGCAGCTCGAACCCTCCGCAGGGCTGCCCGAGCGCCAGGCGGTGCTGCGGCGCAGGGAACGGGTGCTCGGCATGATGGCGGAGCTGCCCGAAGCGGCACGCACCGCCATCCTGAAGAGTTACGTGGCGACGGGCTCCGGCGGTGGCCGCCCATGACCGCACCCCCGCCGGTCCGCCCCTCCGAGCCGTCCGCGAACGGCGCCGCCGGCCGGGCCGCCGACTACCGGCAGCCCCGCCCGCCGCTGCGGGTGCTCGCGCCACTGCGCGAGACCGGGAAGCTCTTCGCGCTCGGGGCCACCGTCACCCGGGCCGTCTTCCGAAGACCCTTCCAGGTAAGGGAGTTCATCGAGCAGTTCTGGTTCATCGCGAGTGTCACCATCCTGCCGGCCGCCCTGGTCTCGATCCCCTTCGGCGCGGTCATCGCCCTCCAGGTCGGTTCGCTCACCCAGCAGCTCGGGGCCCAGTCCTTCACCGGCGGCGCGAGCGTGCTCGCCGTCATCCAGCAGGCCAGCCCGCTGATCGTCGCGCTGCTGATCGCGGGCGCCGGCGGCTCGGCGATCTGCGCCGACCTCGGCTCGCGGAAGATCCGCGAGGAGCTGGACGCGATGGAGGTCATGGGCGTCTCGCCCGTCCAGCGCCTGGTCGTCCCGCGGGTGCTCGCCACCATGTTCGTCGCGGTCCTGCTGAACGGACTGGTCTCGGTCGTCGGCACACTCGGCGGATATTTCTTCAACGTGATCCTCCAGCACGGCACCCCGGGCGCCTACCTCTCCAGTTTCTCCGCGCTCGCCCAGCTGCCCGACCTCTACATCAGCGAGGTCAAAGCGCTGATCTTCGGGTTCCTCGCCGGAATCGTCGCCGCCTACCGCGGACTGAACCCGAGGGGCGGACCCAAGGGCGTCGGCGACGCGGTCAACCAGTCCGTCGTCATCACGTTCATGCTGCTGTTCTTCGTGAACATGGTCCTCACGGCGGTCTATCTCCAGATCGTCCCCGCGAAGGGGAGCTGAGAGATGTCCATGCTCGGCTGGCTCGACCGCTCCGGCGACCAACTCGCCTTCTACGTACGGGCGCTCATCTGGATCCCGCGCACCCTGCGCCGCTACATCAGAGAGGTCCAGCGGCTGCTCGCCGAGGTCGCCTTCGGCAGCGGCGGCCTCGGGGTCATCGGCGGCACCATCGGCGTGATGGTCGGCATGACCCTGTTCACGGGGACGGTCGTCGGCCTCCAGGGGTACGCCGCGCTCAACCAGATCGGCACCGCCGCCTTCACCGGGTTCATCTCCGCGTACTTCAACACCCGCGAGATAGCCCCACTGGTCGCCGGACTCGCCCTCTCGGCGACCGTCGGAGCGGGTTTCACCGCCCAGCTCGGCGCGATGCGCATCAACGAGGAGGTGGACGCCCTCGAAGCGATGGGGGTGCGCTCCATGCCGTACCTCGTGACCACCCGGATCATCGCGGGTGTCGTCGCGATCATTCCGCTGTACGCCATGGGGCTGCTCAGCTCGTACGTCGCGTCCCGGCTGGTGACCGTCCTCTTCAAGGGGCAGTCGTCCGGCACCTACGACCACTACTTCAACTTGTTCCTCTCCCCGGACGACGTGCTGCTCTCGGTGCTCAAGGTGCTGATCTTCAGCGTGCTGGTGATCCTCGCCCACTGCTACTACGGCTTCCGCGCCACCGGCGGCCCCGCCGGGGTCGGGGTGGCGGTCGGCCGGTCGGTGCGCAACGCCATCGTGCTCATCAGCGTCACCGACTTCTTCCTCTCCCTCGCCATCTGGGGTGCCACGACGACCGTGAAGGTGGCGGGATGAGCGCGCGGACAGTACGGCGCAGGCTCGCCGGTGTCGTCTTCATCGTGGTCCCCGCACTGCTGATCTGGCTGTCGATCGCCGTGTACCGCAAGGACTTCACGGACTCGGCGACGGTGCGGGTGGACGCGGACACCGTCGGCAGCGAGATGCACCTCAACGCCGACGTGAAGCTGCGCGGTGTCGTCATCGGGCAGGTGCGCGGCATCAGTTCGGACGGCGGCGGTGCCCGGCTGACCCTCGCCATCCAGCCGGACAAGCTGGGCCAGGTCCCCTCCGACGTCACCGCGCAGATGCTGCCGACGACCCTCTTCGGTGAGCGGTACGTCGCCCTCGTACCCCCGGCCCACGCGTCCACCCGCGCACTGAAGGCGGGCGACACCATCCCGCAGGACCGCTCGCGCAACGCCATCGAGCTGGAGCAGGTGCTCGACCACGTACTGCCGCTGCTCACCGCGGTCGAGCCGCAGAAGCTCTCCGCCACACTGACCGCCGTCTCGCAGGCCCTGAGCGGGCGGGGCCAACAGCTCGGCGACACGTTCGTCGCCCTCGACACGTACCTGAAGAAGCTCAACCCGCACCTCCCGACGCTGAACCGGGACATCGCGGAGCTGGTCAAGGTCACCAAGGTCTACTCGGACGCGGCGCCCGACATCCTCACCGCGCTCACCGACTTCACCACCACCAGCTCCACCCTCGCCGAGAAGCAGGCCCAACTGGCGGGCCTGTACGGCACGACCACCAGGACCGCCCAGGACATCACGGCCTTCCTCCAGCAGAACAAGGACAACATCATCCGGCTCTCCGCGACCGGCCGGCCGACCCTGGAGCTCCTCGCGAAGTACGCCCCCGAGTTCCCCTGCACCCTGAGCACCCTGGCGGGCTTCGTCCCCGCCATGGACAAGGCGCTCGGCAAGGGCACCGACGAGCCGGGACTGCACGTCAGCCTCGACTCCGTCCCCTCGCTCGGAAAGTACACACCGGGCAAGGACACCCCGTCCTACACGGCGAGCGGCGGGCCGCACTGCTACTCCGTCCCCTACACAGGCAGGACCGTGCCCACCGCCGCCACCGGAGCGAGCAGATCCGGCAGCCTCGGGCTGCCCAACTCGCCCCAGGAGAACGAGCTCGTCAACGAACTGCTGGCCCCCGGCGCGAAGACCTCGGCGCAGTCCCTTCCCGACTGGAGCAGCCTGCTGGCCGGCCCGGTCTTCCGCGGTGCGGAGGTGAAGCTCAAGTGAAGCGCCGCAGCCTGACGGCTCCGCTCGTCAAGTCCCTGGTCTTCGTCCTGGTGACCTCGTTGGCCACCGCGGTCCTCGGGCTGAGCATCGCCAACACGGACGTCGGCGACACCGTCTCCTACCGGGCGCGCTTCACCGACGCCACCGGGCTGATGGAAGGGGACAGCGTACGGATCGCCGGGGTGAAGGTCGGCCAGGTCGAATCCGTGAAGGTCGCCGACCGGCGGCTCGCCGAGGTGCGCTTCGCGGTGGAGAAGGGGCGCACGCTGCCCGCTTCGGTGACCGCGTCGATCAAGTACCTCAACATGGTCGGCCAGCGGTATGTCGACCTGGAACAGGGCACCGGGCCCGTCGGAAGGCTCTTCCCGCCCGGCGACACCATCCAGCTCTCGCACACCACACCGGCCCTGGACCTCACCGAGCTGTTCAACGGGTTCCAGCCGCTCCTCCAGGGGCTGGCGCCGGCCGAGATGAACCAGCTGGCCAACTCCATCGTGCAGGTGCTCCAGGGCGAGGGCGGCACCGTCGACAGCCTGCTGCAGCACGTCGGATCGCTGACCACCACGGTCGCGGCCAAGGACAAGGTCATCGGCCAGGTCATCAAGAACCTCAACACGGTACTGACGACGGTCAACGACCGGGAGTCGGACTTCAACGACCTCGTCGTCACCCTCCAGCAGCTCGTCTCCGGCTTCGCCGGGGACCGCAAGCCCCTCGGCGACGCGATCACCGCGATGGGCGCGCTGACGACCTCGACCGCCGGACTCCTCCAGGACGGCCGGGCGCCGCTGAAGAAGGACATCAGCGAACTCGGCCGCGTGTCGAAGCAGTTGGGCGACGCCACCCCGCAGCTTCAGGACTTCCTGCGGAACACACCCGCCAAGATGCAGGCCGTCACCCGGCTCGCCTCCTACGGGTCGTGGCTCAACCTCTATCTCTGCGAGGCCAGGGTGACGGGCGTGACCACATCGGACGGCAGTAAGCCGCCCACCGGCATCCCGGTCACCGAATCGAGGTGCCAGGGATGAACGCGTCCCGCCTGCGGCTCCCGCGGATCAAGCCCGTACGGGAGCGCAACCCGGTTGCCGTGAGCCTCGTCGGGCTGCTGGTGCTCGCACTGATCGGGCTCGCCGCCTACCGGGCCGACTCGCTGCCCTTCATCGGCGGCGGCACCACGTACACCGCCGACTTCAGCGAGTCGGCGGGGCTCAGCCCGGGCGACGAGGTACGGATCGCCGGGGTCAGGGTCGGCCAGGTGAAGGCGGTCGCGCTGGACGGCGCCAAGGTGAAGGTGTCCTTCAAGGTCAAGGGCGCCTGGGTCGGGAACTCCAGTACGGCGGCCATCGCCATCAAGACGCTGCTCGGCGACAAGTACCTGGCACTCGACCCGGTCGGTACGGGACCGCAGGACCCGTCGGCCCGGATCCCGCTGAGCCGCACCACATCCCCGTACGACGTCACGCAGGCGTTCAGCGGGCTCAGCGACACCATCGGCGACCTCGACACCAAACAGCTCGCGAAGAGCTTCGAGACGATCTCGGACACCTTCAAGGACTCGCCCCCCGATGTGAGGAACGCGGCGACCGGCCTCTCCGCGCTGTCGCGGACGGTCTCGCAACGGGACGCCGAACTGGCCAAGCTGCTCAAGGGCAGCAAACAGCTCACCAAGACCCTCTCCGACAAGAACAGCAGCTTCGACGCCCTCCTCAAGGACGGCAATCTGCTGCTCGGCGAGATCCAGAACCGGCGGGACTCCATCCATCTGCTGCTCACCGGGACCACCGACCTGGGCACGGAACTGACCGGTCTGGTCAAGGACAACAACAAGCAGCTGAAGCCGACACTGACGGCACTCGACAAGGTCACGACCGTCCTGCTGAAGAACCGCAAGAGCCTGGACAAGGCGCTGTCACTGGCCGGGCCGTACTACCGGCTCGTCGGCAACACCCTGGGCAACGGCCGCTGGTTCGACAGCTACATCTGCGGGCTCGTCCCGAAGAACTACCTGCCGACGGGCACACCTCCGGCCACCGGATGCATGTCGCCGCGGCAGACCCAGGGGGGCAGCCGATGAACCACACCACCAGGCGGATCGTGGGCATCGGGGCCGGACTCGTGCTGGTCGCGGGCGTGACCACCACCGGTGTCCTCGCCCTCGACAGCGCCGGTGGCCACCGGATCACCGCCTACTTCGACCGGGCCACCGGCCTCTACGCAGGCTCCGACCTGCGGATCCTCGGAGTGAAGGTGGGCAAGGTCGACTCCGTGCGGCCGGACGGCCGGGAGGTGCGGGTGGTGCTCGTCCTCGACCGGGGCGTGAAGGTGCCGGCCGACGCCCGCGCCCTGATCGTCGCGCCGAGCATCGTCGCCGACCGGTACGTCCAGCTGTCACCCGCGTACACCGGCGGCTCGCAGCTCAAGGACCGGGCCACGCTGGCGGCGGCCCGCAACGCCACCCCCGTCGAGGTCGACCAGCTGTACGCGAGCGTCACCCGGCTCGCCACCGCGCTCGGGCCGAAGGGCGCCAACTCCCAGGGCGCGCTGGACGATCTGCTGAAGACCGGCGCGGCCAACCTGGACGGCAACGGCAAGGCGATCGGCGACTCGATCGAGCAGTTCGGCAAGGCGGCCAAGACGCTCGACAAGAGCAGCGGCAACCTCTTCGACACGCTCGCCTACCTCCAGTCCTTCACCACGATGCTCAAGGGCAACGACGGAAAGGTGCACACCGCGGAGCAGCAGCTGGCCACGGTCTCCGGCTTCCTCGACGACGACAAGGACGATCTCGGCACCGCCCTCAAGGAACTGGGCACCGCGCTCGGCCAGGTGAAGACCTTCATCGAGGAGAACCGCGGCTCCCTCAAGAAGAGCGTCAGCCAGCTGCGGCCGATCACCGACACGCTGGTCAAACAGCGGGCCTCGCTCGCCGAGATGCTGGACGACGCACCGCTCGCGGCCGGCAACCTGCTCAACGCCTACGACCCCGTGCACCGCACCATCGACGGCCGGGGCAACCTCAACGAGATCAGCATGAACGGCCAACTCGGTTCGGCGGGCGCCGCATCGACGGCCGGGCCGGGGGCCGGAACCGCCGGCGGCGTCCCGGCCGGCGCCGGGCTCGACGGCCTGGTCCCCGTACAGCCGTCCCAGCAGAAGTCGCTGCCCGCGCTGCCGCTTCCGGCGGTCGGTGACGTGTACGGCCCCCCGTCGAAGCCGGCCGCGAAGCCCACGGCACAGAAGGGGGCCGCCCGGTGACCCGGACCACTGCTTCCCGCTCCTCCCGCACGTCCCGCTCCTCCCGTACGGGCATCGCGGCCGCGGTCGCCCTGGCCGTCGGCTGCACCGTCACCCTCGGTGGCTGCGCCGCGCCGTCGTTCTCCGGCATCGAGAACCTGCCGCTGCCGGGCGGAGCCGACCTCGGCCCGCACCCGTACGAGATCACCGCGGACTTCGGCGATGTGCTGAACCTGGTCCCGCAGGCCGCGGTCAAGGTGAACGACGTGGCCGTCGGCCGGGTCTCGAAGATCACGCTCTCGCCGGGGAACTGGTCGGCGCGGGTCACCATGCGCGTCAACGGCAAGGTGCGCCTGCCGCGCAACGCCTACGCGCACCTCGAACAGTCCAGTCTGCTCGGCGAGAAGTTCATCCAGCTCACCGCGCCCGACAAGGGTGCGGACGCCGCCCCGCTCACCGACGGCCAGACGATCCCGATCTCGCGCACCAACCGCAACCCGGAGGTCGAGGAGGTCTTCGGTGCGCTCTCCCTGCTGCTGAACGGCGGAGGCGTCCAGCAGCTCAAGACGATCAGCACCGAACTCAACAAGACCCTGGGCGGCCGGGAGCCGCAGATCCGCTCCACGCTCCAGTCCGTCAACACTCTGGTGACCAGCCTGGACGGGCACAAGAGCGACATCACGGACGCGCTCGACGGCGTCAACCGGCTCTCCGCGACGCTCGCCACCCGCAAACAGGAGATCGGCAAGGCGCTCACCGGACTCAGCCCCGGGCTGAAGGTCCTGGAGAAGCAGCGCGGCTCCCTGCTCACCATGCTCAAGGCGCTCGACACCCTCTCCGGGGTCGCCGTCGACACCGTGAACAAGAGCAAGGCCGACATGGTCGCCGACCTCAAGGCCCTCGCACCGACGCTCCAGCAGCTCGCCGACTCCGGCAAGGACCTGCCCGACTCGCTGCAGGTGCTCTTCACCTACCCCTTCACCGACGAGGTGCTGCGCGGTGTGAAGGGCGACTACCTCAATGTCTATCTGGATGTGACCGCCGTGCCGGGGACACAGATCATTCCGCCGATCACCCTCAGCGGGGGAGGGGCCCAGACAGGGGGCGCCACAGCGCAGCAGAAGCCCGGAGCCGCCGGTGCTCCACCACTGCCGCTGCCCTCACTCACCGCCCCGTCCACGGAAGGCGGCCACTGATGGTCACCAGGGCCACCCGGCTGAAGAACATCGCCTTCCTGCTGATCGCGGTGCTCGTCCTCGGCTACCTCGGCGCCCGCTACGCCGACCTCGGGCATCTGGTCGGGCTGCGCGGCTACTACGTGGTGAAGGTCGAACTCCCGGAGACCGGAGGGCTGTTCACCCACGCCAACGTCACCTACCGGGGTGTCTCGGTGGGCCGGGTCGGCCCGATCCGGCTGACCGCCAACGGCGTGGAGGCCGACCTGCGGATCAGCGATTCGGCGCCCGCCATCCCCGCCGACCTCAAAGCGGTCGTCGCCAACCTGTCGGCGGTCGGCGAGGAGTACATCGATCTGCGTCCGGTCGCCACGGGCAGCCCGTACCTGGCGGACGGCTCCCGGATCGCCCGGTCCGACGCGAGTGTCCCGGCCCCGGTGACCAACGTCCTCACCAGCGTCAACGACCTGACGTCGTCGGTGGATCTGGACGCGCTGCGCACGGTCGTGGACGAGTTCGGCACCGCACTCGACGGGCGCGGCGAGGACCTCCAGGTCCTGATGGACAGCAGCACCGACTTCCTCAAGGCCGCGGACAAGGCCCTGCCCACCGACACCAAACTGATGACCGACGGCGAGACCGTGCTCCGTACCCAGACGCAGGAGGGCGAGGCGCTGAAGTCCTTCGCCAGGGGTGCCAGGGGCCTGGCCGGACAGCTGGTGGACTCCGACACCGATCTGCGCGCGCTCATCGCGGCCACACCGGAGGCCGCGACGCAGGTCAGCGGACTGCTCAGAGACCTGAACCCCGATCTGAGCGTGGTCCTCGCCAATCTGCTGACGACCTCCGACGTAGCGGTCACCCGGCAGCGCGGCACGGAGGAACTGCTGGTGAAACTGCCGGCGGTGGCCGCGGCGGGGTCGACCGCGATCAATGCCAAGGGAGCACGCTTCGGGATGGCCGTCACCTTCTTCTCGCCGCTGCCGTGCACCGCCGGGTACGGGGGGACGACGTACCGCAACGGCCTGGACACCAGCGCCACTTCGGAGCTCAACACCGCAGCGCGCTGCACGTCGCCGCCCAGTACCGGCAAGGAGGTGCGCGGGTCCGCGAACGCACCGCGCGGCGGTCCGGTTCCGGCGCCCGCCAAGCCGGGATCCCTGCTCCTGGGGACCGACGCGGGTGGGTCCGGTTCGCTCCCCGGCGCGCTGGGGACACCCGCGCTGCCCGCCGGGGGCCCCACCGATCTGGGCGGCCTGCTCGGGCTGGGAGGCGGCGCGTGACCACGCGTACCAAGGTGCTGAGCGGGCTGGCCGTCGCGGTGGCCGTCCTCTTCTGCGCCGTCTCAGGGTGGGTGTACTGGCAGGCGCACCAGGACGGTTCGCTGAGGTACGCGGCGTCCCGGGACGCCGCGCTGGCGGCCGGGCGCGAACGGGTCGCCGAGCTCAACACCCTCGACGTGAAGGACACCGACAGCGGGCTGAAGCAGTGGCTCGACGCCTCGTCCGGCGCGCTCCACGACAAGCTGGCGGCCACCCGCGCCACCGATCGCACCACGCTCACCAAGGCCGGGACCTCCGCGCGCGGCACCGTCACCGGCGCAGCGCTCACCGCGCTCGACGACCGGGCGGGCACAGCTTCGCTGATCGCCACCGTCGACGTCGCCGTCACCCCCAGGGGCGGTACGGCCACCACCGACCGCAAACGCTTCACGGCCACGCTCGCCCGCACCCCGGACGGCTGGAAAGTCACCGCACTCAGCGCAGTGCCGGTCGGTAAGGAGGGCGCGTGAGCAGCACCGTCGAGGACATCGGGGTCGACGCCCCGGACGAGGAGACGCCCGCGGCGGGCGGGCGCGGCCACCGCAGGGCCCTGATCGCGGCGGGCCTGGCCGTTCTGCTGCTGGTGCTCGGCGGGTCCGGGATGCTCTTCCGGGCGCACCAGCTGAGGAGCACCCCGGCCGCCGGAAACCGCGCCCTCACCGACACGGAGGCGACCTCGCAGGTCACCGGCGACGTCAGCGACACGCTCGGCAAGGTCCTCTCCTACACACCGCAGGCCACCGACGTCACGGCGCAGTCGGCGCGCGAACTGCTCGCCGGGAAGGCCGCGAAGCAGTACGCGGAGCTCTTCGGCCAGGTCGGGAAGCGCGCGAAGGAGCAGAAGCTGACGCTCACCACCCAGGTGGTACGGGCCGGAGTCACCCGGCTGACCGGCAGCGAGGCGCGGCTGCTGGTCTTCCTCGACCAGACCGCACAGCGCAAGGGCAGACCGGCCGGGGCGGTGGCCGCGCAGCTTTCGGTGACCGCCGAACTCCGCGGCGGCAACTGGCTGATCACCGACATCACGGCCCGCTGAGGGAGACGTACATGCTGAGGACGCTCAGGACGGCAAGGAACCCGCTGACGGTCGTGGCGCTCGCGCTGACGCTGCTGGCAGCGGGGGCGGCGGGCTGGGGAGGGTGGTCCTGGTACGCGGCCGCGCACGACGACTCCGCCGTGTACGCACGGTCGCGGGACCGGGTACTGGCCGCGGGGGAGCAGGCCGTACAGAACATGAACACGCTGGACCACCGGAAGCTGACGGCCGGGCTCGACGCGTGGGAGGCGTCGACCACGGGAGATCTGCACAAGCAACTCACCGACGGAAGGCCCGAGTTCGAGAAGCAGATCAAACAGGCGCAGACGGTCTCCACGGCGAAGGTGCTCTCCGGCGCGGTCACCGAACTGGACGACCGGGCGGGCAGGGCGAGCGTGATGGTGGCGCTGCGGATCACGGTGACCGCCCCGAAGGGCAAGCCGGCCGAGAAGGAGAGCCGACTGCTCGGTGAACTCACGCGTACGTCCGGGGGCTGGAAGCTCAGCGCCCTGGGCCAGGCGCCCGTCGGCAACACCGCCGGCTGACCAGGAGAGGAGCTGAGGACGACATGTCGACCACCCGTCATCTCATCAACCGGCAGCGGCGACTCGCGGCCGTGGCCCCGGTGCGCGTCAGGCCGCGGGGGACGGAGGACCCGCCACCGGAGCGGGCGGAGCCCGGGCCGCCCGGGGAGCGGGGACCGGGCACGCCCGATGCGCCTGGCAGCTCCGACGCGCCTGGCCCCGGCACGGACGAAGCCGAACCCGATGAGGCGGGGTCTCCGGAGCCCGATGCCGGCAGCGTGTCCGGGGGAACCGTGCCCGGGAAGGCCGAGTCCGGGAAGGCCGCGTCCGGGAAAGGCACGTCCGGGAAGGCCGGGGCGGCGCGCCCGTCGCTCCGTGCATGGGTGCGGCTGCCCGTGGTGCTGGCCGTCCTCACGGTGCTGCTCGGCGGGTTCGCCGCCTACGCGGGGACGCGGGCCTCCGCCCTGCACGACGACGCCGCGACCAGCAACGGCGCACTGACCGACGTGGCCCGTACGACCGAGGTGAAGGGGCAGGTCACCAGCGCCGTCAACGCCCTCTTCTCGTACGACTACACCAGCACGGCCAAGGCCGACCGGGCCGCTGCGGCCCTCCTCACCGGCAAGGCCGTCAAGCAGCACAAGGACATGCTGGCGGCGGTACGCGCGCAGGCCGCCAAGCAGAAGCTCGTGCTGACCACCACCGTCACCGAGAGCGGCGTGGAGCTGATCGACGGCGACCGCGCCCGGGTGCTCCTCTACGCGGACCAGAGCAACACCGACACGGCGGCCAAGAAGGACCGGACGACCTACGCGGCGGCGATGTTCGCCGTCGACGCGGTGCGCGGCGGCGGCAAGTGGCGGATCTCGGACATCGACACGTTCACCCGATGACCCGGCGCAGTGCGATCAGTTGGCCGGTCGGCCGAGCGGCCGGCCGGCGGATTCCGGAATTCCGATGAGGGAGCGGCGTATGAGGCACGTGCGGCGGATGCGGCGGGGACTGGGGGGCAGCGCGGTGGCCGCCGTGGCCATGGCCGCGCTGACCGCCTCGCAGGCGCCCGGACTCGTGCACCATCAGCTGCCCCAGCCGAGGAGATCATCCGTACCGGCGGGTGAGACCACCGCGCGGGTCGACGGCCCCACCGACAACTCGTTCCACACCGAGATCCCGCCGCTGATCACTCCGCCTCCACCGGGCAATCCGGTCGACGCCACGGGCGCGGGACAGGTGTACGAACAGTCGGGGATCCCGGCGACCGTGCTGGCCGCCTACCGGTCCGCCGAGGCACAGCTGCGCCGCAGCGACCGCGCCTGCGGGCTGCCCTGGCAACTGCTCGCGGCCATCGGCAAGGTCGAATCGGGGCAGGCGCGGGGCGGGGCGGTCGACACGCACGGCACCACGCTCGCGCCGATCCTCGGCCCGGTGCTCAACGGCTCGGGCTTCGCGCACATCCCCGACACCGACCACGGCGCGTACGACGGGGACGCGACGTACGACCGGGCGGTGGGCCCGATGCAGTTCATCCCGTCCACGTGGGCGACCTGGGGGCAGGACGGGAACCACGACGGCAAGAAGGACCCCGAGAACGTCTTCGACGCCGCGCTCGCCGCCGGACACTACCTCTGCGCGGGAGGCCGTGATCTTCGCAGCAGCGGCGGTCTGGACAGCGCGGTCCTCAGCTACAACCACTCCGACGCCTACCTGCGGCTCGTGCTGTCCTGGCTCTCCTTCTACCGCAACGGGACGCACGAGGTCCCGGACGGCGAGGGGGTCCTGCCGGAGAGTCCGGGTGCGGGCGGCGCGTCCGACAGCAGCGGGACGCCGTCCGGCACAGGGCACGGGCACAAGGGACCGGGGCACGGCGGAAAGGGGGGACACGGCGGCGGAATCGTCATCGGACCGCAGCCCTCCCACACCCCGTCCGCCGGCCCGTCCCCGAGCCCGTCCGGCGGCGGCACACCGACCCCACCGGGCAGTTCACCGAGCGCCCCGGGGGATCCGGGCGGTACCGGCTCGCCCTCGTCCGGCCCCACATCGGGGCCGCCGGACACCTCGTCGCCCGATCCCGGCAGCGGTGGCAGCACACCCCCGGACTGCCCGTCGCCCTCACCGTCCCCCTCCGGTGCGCCCACGCCGGACCCGAGCCCGTCGGGCACGCCAGGCGACGGCTGCGCCTCGGCCCCCGCGGATCCGGGTACGCCGTCCTGACTGTGCCGATCTGTAGGAGGCGGCGAGCGCGGATGCTCCACATTGTCCGGTCACGCGGGCCGGGTATTCCGTGAGGCTGGTACGCATGCTGCGCAACTACATCAACGGTGAGTTCAAGGAGGCGGCCGACGGCCGCACTCTCGACGTGATCGACCCCTGTACGGGAGAGGTGTACGAGACCTCCGCGCTGTCGGGGGCCGCCGATGTCGACGCCGCCATGGAGGCCGCGGCCGCCGCGTTCCCCGCGTGGCGCGACGCGACCCCCGGCGCCCGGCAGAAGGTGCTGCTGCGGGTCGCGGACGTCTTCGAGGAGCGGGCGGCCGACCTGATCGCGGCCGAGGCGCGCGACACGGGCAAGCCGCTCGCACAGCTGACCGACGACGAGATCCCGCCGGTGGTGGACCAGATCCGCTTCTTCGCGGGCGCGGCCCGGCTGCTGGAGGGCCGGTCGGCCGGTGAGTACATGGAGGGGCTGACCTCGATCGTCCGGCGGGAGCCGGTCGGCGTCGTGGCCCAGGTCGCGCCGTGGAACTACCCGCTGATGATGGCTGTCTGGAAGTTCGCTCCGGCCCTCGCGGCCGGCAACACGGTCGTCATCAAGCCGTCCGACACGACCCCCGCCTCGACCGTCCTGGTCGCGGAGATCATCGGCGGTGTGCTGGCCGAACTCGGCCACAGCGAAGGCGTGTTCAACGTCATCTGCGGAGACCGCGAGACCGGCCGGCTGATGGTCGAGCACGCCACCCCGGCGATGGCCGCGATCACCGGCTCGGTGCGGGCGGGCATGCAGGTCGCCGCTTCGGCGGCCAAGGACGTCAAGCGGGTCCACCTGGAGCTGGGCGGCAAGGCGCCGGTCGTCGTCTTCGGCGACCTCGACGGCGAAGCCCTCACCAAGGCCGCCGGGGACATCGCCGTGGCCGGTTACTTCAACGCGGGCCAGGACTGCACCGCGGCGACCCGTGTCATCGTGCACGAGTCCGTCCACGACGCCTTCGTCGCGGCGCTCGCCAAGGCCGCGACGGCCACCAGGACCGGTGGCCCGGACGACGCCGAGGCGTTCTTCGGACCGCTGAACAACGCGAACCAGCTGGCCCAGGTGTCCGGTTTCATCGACCGGCTCCCCAGCCATGCCACGGTCGAGGCGGGCGGCCACCGGGTGGGTGACCGTGGGTACTTCTACGCCCCCACGGTCGTCTCCGGACTGCACCAGGACGACGAGATCATCCAGAACGAGGTCTTCGGTCCGGTCATCACCGTCCAGTCGTTCAGCACCGAGGAGCAGGCCGTGGCCTACGCCAACGGCGTCGACTTCGCCCTCGCCTCATCGGTGTGGACCAAGGACCACCAGCGGGCGATGCGGATGTCCAGGAGCCTGGACTTCGGCTGCGTGTGGATCAACAACCACGGTGCGCTCGCGGCGGAGATGCCGCACGGCGGGTTCAAGCTCTCCGGTTACGGCAAGGACCTCTCGGCGTACGGATTCGAGGACTACACGCGCATCAAGCACGTCATGACCGCGCTCTGACAGCCGACGGTCCCACGCGACACCGGTGAAGGCCCGCAGAGATGCGGGCCTTCACCGTCCCGGGGGCGGATCACGTACGCCATTGGGGTCGCCCGGCTACCCGCCCGGCCGTACCCGGAGGGCCGTGGCGAGCCGGATTGTCGGTGCCCGGTGCAAGACTCGGAAACGCAGGTCGACGGGGGACCCCAACCGAGGAGCGCACCATGCTGAGCATTCCGTTTGCCGCAGGCTCACCCAACTGGATCGATCTCGCGACCCCCGACCAGGAGGGGGCCACCGCCTTCTACGGCGCGCTGTTCGGCTGGGAGTTCCGGTCGGCGGGCCCCGACTTCGGTGGCTACGGCATGTATGTCCTGGACGGGAAGACGGTCGGCGGGGTGATGCAGGGGATGGACGGGCAGGCGGGCAAGGCGTCCTGGTCCGTCTACTTCCGTACGGCGGACGCGGAGGCGACCGCGCGGGCCGTCGGGGCGGCGGGCGGCGGATCGCTGTTCGGCCCGCACGACGTGGCCACGCTGGGCCGCATGTCCGGGTTCACGGACACGACAGGTGCGGCCTTCTCGACCTGGGAGCCGGGGGAGCACCAGGGCATGGACGTGGTGAACGATCCGGGCACGCTCTGCTGGACCGAGCTGTACACCACGGACGTCCCCGCCGCCGCTGCGTTCTACCGCGCGGTGTTCGGCTGGGAGACCAACTCCGCGCCGTACCCGGGGGGTACGTACACGATGGCGGCCCCGGAGGGGCGCGGCCCGGAGGCCAACATCGGGGGCTTCGTCGAGACCGGGGCGGCGGACGCGGGCCACTGGCTGCCGTACTTCGAGGTGTCCGACACCGACGCGGCGGTGGCATCGGCGCGGCGGCTGGGCGGCTCGGTCGTCATGGAGCCGGTCGATCTGCCGGGGGTGGGCCGGATCGCCAAGGCGACCGACCCCTACGGAGCACAGTTCGCGCTGATCAAGGGGGAGTCCGCCGCCGCGTGAGGCGTGAGACCCGAGGCCGGGGTGCTCGTTCATCGTTTGTTGAACGGACATTGATCGCCGCCGGGCACTGTGTCCGTCATGTCGATCACCACCAGCAACGCCCCTGAGCTCGCCTGGCAGGAGCGGGCCCTGTGCGCCCAGACGGGTCCGGAGTTCTTCTTTCCCGACCCCGGAAGCTCCACCCGTGAGGCCAAGCGCCTCTGCGGCATCTGCGAGGAGCGAGTGGCCTGCCTGGAGTACGCCCTCGACCACGACGAACGGTTCGGGGTCTGGGGAGGACTCTCCGAGAAGGAGCGGTACGGCCTGAGACGCGCCGCGAGCTGACGCCGGCCCGCACGGTGCGGGCGGGGGGCCCGCACGGAGGGCGCCCCCGCCCCGGCCGGAGGCCGCCGAGCGGTACCGGCCGGGGCGGGGGCGGGCGTTGACGGGGCCGAGCAGGCGCTGGGGCTGCTCGGTCTACGACGCTGCGGCGCGGGCGGCCAGCCGGGACTTGCGGGCCGCGAGCTTCGCGTCGAACTTGGCGGCCTCGGCATCCAGACCGCCCATGTACATGCCCAGCTCCTCCTGCGCCTTCAGTCCCTCCGGGCCGAGCCCGTCGATGTCCAGGACCTTCAGATAGCGCAGTACGGGCTGGAGCACGTCGTCGTGGTGGATCCGCATGTTGTAGATCTCACCGATGGCCATCTGCGCGGCGGCCCGCTCGAAGCCGGGCATGCCGTGTCCGGGCATCCGGAAGTCGACGACGACGTCGCGCACCGACTGCATGGTGAGATCCGGGGCGATCTCGAAGGCCGCGCCCAGCAGATTGCGGTAGAAGACCATGTGCAGGTTCTCGTCGGTCGCGATCCGCGCCAGCATCCGGTCGCAGACCGGGTCGCCCGACTGGTGGCCGGTGTTGCGGTGCGAGACCCGGGTGGCGAGCTCCTGGAACGCGACGTACGCGACCGAGTGCAGCATCGAGTGCCGGTTGTCGGACTCGAAGCCCTCCGACATGTGCGCCATCCGGAACTGCTCCAGCTTGTCCGGGTCGACGGCGCGCGAGGCCAGCAGGTAGTCGCGCATCACGATGCCGTGCCGGCCCTCCTCCGCGGTCCACCGGTGCACCCAGGTGCCCCAGGCGCCGTCGCGCCCGAAGAGTGAGGCGATCTCGTGGTGGTAGCTGGGGAGGTTGTCCTCGGTCAGCAGGTTGACCACGAGAGCGGTCCTGCCGATGTCCGTGACCTTGGACTGCTCGGGCTCCCACGCCTTCCCGTCCTCGAAGAAGCCGGGAAAGTTGCGGCCGTCGGAGAACGGCACGTACTCGTGGGGCATCCAGTCCTTGGCCACGGAGAGATGGCGGTTGAGTTCCTTCTCCACCACCTCCTCCAGCGCATACAGCAGCCGGGCGTCTGTCCACGCGTCCGTACTGCCGAGGTGGGGAGAGGTGATCGTCACGGGGGCTCCTGGGGACGGGAGTGGTTACCTACGGATTCGTAGGTTACGTATCCGTAGGTTAAGGCGGCAGTAAGCCTCAGCCAACCCCCACTTCCGATATGTGCCGTTACAGGCTGTTATGCCTCCAGGTCGGGAGCCGATACGGAGAGCCACATCACGCCTCGGCCCCGGGCTATTCGCTCCCGCCCAGTGTGAGCCACCGGGTGATGCCGACCGATTCCAGGAACGGCAGGTCGTGGCTGGCCACGATCAGCGCCCCCTCGTAGGACTCCAGCGCGGCCGTCAGCCGGCGCACGCTCGCCATGTCCAGATTGTTGGTCGGCTCGTCCAGCATCAGCAGTTGCGGGGCGGGCTCGGCCAGCAGCAGCGCGGCGAGCGCCGCCCGGAACCGTTCACCGCCCGAGAGCGTCCCGGCCGGCTGGTCGGCCCGCGCCCCTTTGAAGAGGAACCGGGCGAGCCGTGCCCGGATCAGGTTGTTGCCGGCGTCCGGGGCGTTGCGCGCCACGTTCTCCACGACACTCAGCCCGTCGTCGAGTACGTCGAGCCGCTGCGGCAGGAACCGGAGCGGCACATGGGCCGTCGCCTCCCCGGAGACCGGCTCCAGCTGGCCCGCGATGGTCCGCAGCAGCGTGGTCTTCCCTGATCCGTTGCGCCCGACCAGGGCGATCCGCTCGGGTCCGTGTGCGCTGAAGTCGCCCTCGACGCCGCTCCCGTAAGGCAGTTGGAGATTCCGCAGGGTGAGCACGCTCCGGCCGGGGTGCACCTTGGTGTGCGGCAGCTCGATGCGGATCTCGTCGTCCTCCCGCACCGCGTCCGCCGCCTCGCTGAGCCGCTCCTTCGCGTCGTCCAGCCGCTCGGTGTGCATGATGCGGTGCTTGCCCGCCGACTCCTGCGCCGCGCGCTTCCGCGCGCCCATCACGATCTTGGGCTCACGCTTCTGCTCCATCATCTTCTGTCCGTACCGCTTGCGGCCCGCCAGTTTGACCTGGGCATCGGCCAGTTCGCGCTTCTGCTTCTGCACATCGGCCTCCGCGACCCGCAGCATGCGCTCGGCCGCTTCCTGTTCCACGGCGAGTGCCTCCTCGTACGCGGACAGGGCTCCGCCGTACCAGTGGACCTCGCCGTCCCGCAGGTCGGCGATCTGGTCGACACGCTCCAGGAGTTCACGGTCGTGACTGACCACGACCATCACGCCCGGCCAGGCGTCGACCGCCGCGTACAGCCGCTGCCTGGCATGCCGGTCGAGGTTGTTGGTCGGCTCGTCGAGCAGCAGCACGTCGGGCCTGCGCAGCAGCAGCGCGGCGAGCCTCAACAGGACGGACTCGCCGCCCGACACCTCGCCGATGGTCCGGTCGAGGCCGATCGATCCGAGTCCGAGCTGGCCGAGTACCGCGTGGGCGCGCTCCTCCACGTCCCAGTCGTCGCCGACCGCCGTGAAGTGCTCCTCGCTCGCGTCACCCGCCTCGATGGCGTGCAGCGCGGCACGCTGCACGTCGATGCCCAGTGCCTGGTCCACGCGCAGCGCGGTGTCGAGCACGAGATTCTGCGGGAGGTGGCCGATGTCGCCCGTGACACGGACGGTTCCCCCGCCCGGGGTCAGCTCACCGGCGATCAGCCGGAGCAGGGTCGACTTCCCCGAACCGTTGAGGCCGATGAGGCCCGTCCGGCCGGGGCCGACGGCGAGCTGGAACCGGTCGAGGACCGAGGTTCCGTCCGGCCAGGAGAAGGAGAGCGCGGTGCACGAGATGTGGGTGGACGCATGGGTTGACATACGGGTCTCCCGGTTGCTGCGGAAAAGGGCGGGGGCAACGGGTGGAGACACCGCAGGGCGGACACGGAGAAGGCCCTGTTCCGGGAGGACAGCTCGAATACCGAGGTCACACGCGGTGCGCGCAGGTGTGTTCACTGCACGGCACGGTGTCTCAAGACCTCAGTAGCGCAATGTCCTGCTCCGATCAACGACGACAGGGCCAGGGAGAACGTTACGGCCGGCCGGGCCCGGCCGCAAAGTGTTTTACGGCCTCCGGCTCCGGACGGCTCATGTCCGGTCGGCGTGGAGCAGGGGGCGGCGTCCCCAGGCGGAGATCATGGGGGCGGTGGCCAGGTCGAGGCGGCCGGTGGCGACGTTCGCCAGGTGCCGGTCGATGTCCTGGTCGGTGGCGAGCCCGGCCGCCACCAGGCGGGCGCGGATCTGCCGCACGGTGGCGGCCTCCAGGACCGTGCAGGCCGGGGAGGTGATCGGGAAGTAGGCGTCCGCCCGTACGTCGTCGAGGCCGGCTTCGCGCAGCAGCCGGGGCAGCGTCCGCCCGTAGGCGAGATCCGCGCCGCGCGAGGCCATCAGCTCGCGGAAACCTGACCGCAGACGGTTGGCGAGCCGCTGCTCGGGACCGGACTCGTCGGGGCACAGGAGCGGCTGCAGCCCGGGGTCGGCGTCCTCGACCAGCAGCAGGCCGCCGGGGCGCAGCGCCCCCACCATCCGGCGCAGGGCTTCGGCCCGGTCGGTGACGTGGACCAGGACCAGGCGGGCGTGGACCAGATCGAATCCGCCGGGCGGCGGCGGGTCGGCCGCCACGTCGTGGCGCAGGACCTCGATCGTCCCGCCGGTTCCGGTTCCGGTGCCGAGTGCGGACTCGGTCCACGAGGTGTCGATGTCCGTGGCCACCACGGCACCGTCCGGGCCGACGCGTGCGGCCAGTCCCAGGGGGACGGTGGGGCCGCCGGCGCCGATCTCCCAGCACCGCATGCCCTGGGCGATGCCGAGCCGGTCGATGTGGCGGAAGGTCACCGGATCGAACAGTTCGGCCAGCGCGCCGAAGCGGATACCGGCTTCCGCCTGCTGGTTGTCGAGCAGATATCCGTCGTCCGCGCCGTGATCAGCCATCCCGCGAGTATCGCCGATCGGTCATGACCCTGACGACAGCCCTCAGCAGGCGTCCCGCAGTAGTTCCACGACGTCCTGGTCCAGGTCGAGGTAGCGGTGTTCGCGCCCGGCCGGGACGAGCGTCTCGGTCCGTTTCAGGAAGTGGCGCAGCTCGGCGGTGTGGATGTGGACCATCGCGACGCCCTCGCGCGAGTGGAATTCCAGGACGGTCCGGTTGTAGCCGAACGGCCGGATCCGTACGTCACCCATACCGGCCGGCGCATGGATTCCGGCGGCCAGCAGGTCGCGGGCGAACGCCCAGCGGACCGCCACGCCCGCAAGTGTGGCCTGCGCCGGGAAGCCCACACTGATCGCGAAGGGGTCCGCACGGTCGTAGCGCAGGGTGGTCGGGACGGTCTCCAACCGGGGTACGGGTGTGACCAGGCGAGCCTGGACAGCCTGTTCGACGACATGAGGCAAGGTCTCGCTCCCTTCTCGCGTTTCGGCCGGCGGTATTCCCTCGAAGGGTCAGACGTCCGGCGGGACCGTTCCGTGCACCGGGAGAAGGAGTGACGTCCATCACCCTGCGGTGAAGCGGCGCAGGCCCATGCTCGCAACTGCTCGGAAAGGCCTTCCTGCGCGCATCATTGACACACCATCAGTCGAGTGGTCTAGTCCTCCACAGCCCCGTCCAGGGGTCGGTGCCGAACCGTGGAGGATCGTTGATGTTCCGCAAAAAGCCGGCCGGACCGCGTCTCAGCCCGCTCTCCGGGCCCCTGCTCAGACCCCTCGTGGCCGGTCTCGCGCTGGCCCTCTCGGCGGCCTCGCTCAGCGCGGTCACCGCCGGGACCGCGAGCGCGGCCCCGGAGCCCGCCGCCCCCGTCATCACCCCCGCACCCCAGTCCGAGTCCGCCCGCCCGGACAGCGTCCGCATCACTCCGTCCGTCGACATCGTCACCGGCAGCACGACCGACGCCGCCGCGCTCTCCCTGGTCGAGAAGTCCCTCAGGACCGCCGGAGCCACCCACCTGACCGTCGGGCCGAAGAGCACCGGCCGTGACCGGCTCGCGGTCTACGTCGGCGGCCCCGGCGAGAACCCGGCGTCCGCCACCGCCCTCACCGCACTCGGCGTGCAGGGCCCCCAGGGCCTCGCCGCCGAGGGCTACGTACTCGCCGCGGGCCGGGCCCACGGCGACGGCGCGGGCCGGATCGTGCTCTCCGGGACCGACGCGACCGGGACGTACTACGCCGCCCAGTCACTGCGCCAGGTGCTTCCGCACCGCAGCGGCCCCGGTGCTTCCGTGCGCGGTCTGAAGGTGCGCGACTGGCCGGCCACGCCGGTACGCGGCACCATCGAGGGCTTCTACGGCACTCCGTGGTCGCAGGCCGCGCGCCTGGACCAGCTGGACTTCTACGGCGCGCACAAGATGAACATCTACGTCTACTCGCCGAAGGACGACGCCTACCTCCGGGACAAGTGGCGTGACGCGTACCCGCCGGACCAACTGGCCCAGATCAAGGAGCTGGTGGACCGGGCACGCGCCAACCACGTGCAGTTCACCTACGCGCTCTCACCCGGGCTGAGCGCGTGCTACAGCTCCGATGCCGACCTCAAGGCGCTGGTCGACAAGCTCCAGACCATCTGGGACATCGGAGTGCGGCAGTTCGCCATTCCGCTGGACGACATCAGTTACACCCACTGGAACTGTGACGCCGACCAGGCGAAGTTCGGCACCGGCGGCGGCGCGGCCGGCGCCGCGCAGGCGTATCTGCTCAACCGGGTCAACAAGGAGTTCATCAAGACCCATGAGGGCGCGCAGCCGCTGGAAATGGTGCCGACCGAGTACTACGACGTCACCCCGTCCCCGTACAAGACCGCCATCGCCGGACAGCTCGACAAGGACGTCCTGGTCGAGTGGACCGGTGTCGGCGTCGTCGCACCGACCATGACGGTCGCCCAGGCGAAGTCCGCCCGTACGGTGTTCGGCCATCAGATCCTGACCTGGGACAACTACCCGGTCAACGACTACGTGACCGACCGGCTGCTGCTCGGCCCGTTCAACGGACGGGAGAAGGGGCTCGCCGAACAGCTCGCGGGGATCACGGCCAACCCGATGATCCAGCCGTACGCCTCGAAGCTCGCGCTGTACACCGTCGCCGACTACACGTGGAACGACGCGGCGTACGATCCCGACCGCTCCTACCGGCAGGCCGTGCACGAACTCGCGGGCGGCAGCCCGCGCGTGGAGCGGGCTCTGCGGGCCTTCAGTGACGTCAACTACAGCTCGGCGCTGAACAAGCAGGAGGCCCCCGAGCTGTCCGCGGTCATCTCCCGCTACTGGGACGGCAGGGCGTCGTCCCGCACCCTCGCGGCCTCCCTGCGCGAGCTGCACGACGCCCCCGGTGTGCTGCGTGCCGAACTGCCCGACCGGGGCTTCGTCACCGACGCCGGGCCGTGGCTCGACTCCGCGCAGGCGTGGGGCACGGCGACACTCGCCGCGCTGCGGATGCTGGACGACGCGAAGGCCGGACACGGCGCGGCCGCCTGGCAGGAGCGGCAGCAGCTGGCCGGTCTGGTCGCGAAGGCCAAGGCGCCGGTCTACACCGACATGAACGGCGGCAGGATCCCGGTGGTCGTCGGGGACGGTGTGCTGGACGCGTTCGTGACGCGCGCGCTCACCGAGGAGGGCCGGCTCATCGGGCTTCCGCCGCAGCCTGCGGGCCAGAGTGATCTGGGCGTCTACTCGGGCAACGCCCCGGCCCGGATGACCGACGGCGACGACTCCACCTACTTCTGGAGCAGTGCGGCGGCGGCCAAGGGCGACTGGGTCGGCGTGGACCTCGGTGCCCAGCGTCCCCTCAGCGATGTCACCGTCACCATGGGCAAGTCCGGCAGTGAATCCGACTACCTCCACCAGGGCGTCCTGGAGTACTCCTCGGACAACAGCACCTGGCACGAGCTCGGCTCGTTCAAGGACCTGCCGACGGTCACGGCGAAGGCCCCGGCGGGCACCACCGCGCGGTACGTGCGGGCCCGGGCGACCGCCGACCAGACGAACTGGGTGGTGGTACGGGAGTTCCACGTCGGCGGTGCGGACGCACCGGACGTGACCGGCAACCCGCCCGCCGCGGAGGGAAGCAACCAGGCCTCGGCCGCGGACGGCAACGCGGAGAGCGTCTACCGGGCGTCCCGCGCACCCGCCGCCGGTGAGTCCCTCGACGTAGCCCTGCCGCAGGCCAGGACGGTGCACACCGTGACCGTGCTGGCGCCCGGCGGGGCGAAGGGCGTCAAGGCGGCCGTGCAGATCCGCACCGGCGGCCGCTGGCAGACACTCGGCGCGACGGCCGGTCCGTACACGCGCCTCACGACGCGTGCGGTCACCGCCGACGCGGTCCGCCTGCTGTGGGCCAAGGGCTCGGCGGCGCCGCAGATCAACGAGGTGGCCGTGCGGTAGCCGCGGGAACACCGCGCAAGGCGTGGGGGCCGGGCGGCCACGAACCGCCGGGCCCCCACGGCGTACCCGGACGGCTGGGTACGCGTACCCGGACAGCGGCGTACGCGGACATCGGAGTACCCGGACGGCGGCGCGAACCACGCCCCGGCACCCGGAACCAGTACCCTTCACCGCCCGCTGCCGGCCCCGGCGCCCCGGAGCCAGTACCCCTCAGCCCGCCCGCTGCTCCGTGTACGCGACCGGATCGGCCAGCACCTCCTGGACGATCAGCGCCGCCGCACCGCGCGCGGCGTCCCCCGACACCGAAGAGGCGCGCAGCCTGCCGCTGCCGCGCGGCCAGAGTCCGGAGACCACCCGGCCGGTCAGCTCCCGGTCGGCGCCCGGCGACAGCCAGGGCATCAGGCCGCGGAAGATCCCGCCGAGCACCACCGCGTCCGGGTCGAAGAGGTTCACCGCCCCAGAGAGCACCCGGCCCAGCATCACCCCGGCCTCCGCGATGGCGGCCACCGTGCGCTCGTCACCGGAGTGCGCCCGCCGCTCCAGCTCCGCCACCCCGGACGCTCCCGCGCCCTCGTCGATCCCGGCGGCCCACATCAGCGCCGACTGGCCCGCGTACTGCTCCAGGCAGCCGCGCGAGCCGCACCGGCACTCCGGACCGGCCGGGTCCACCACCACATGGCCGATCTCACCGGCGAACCCGTGCGCACCGCGCAGCAGTTCACCGTCGAGCACCAGTGCGCCGCCCACGCCCGTCTCACCGGTCAGATAGAGGAAGCTGCGGATCGCCCCGAGCCCGCCGAACCACAGCTCGGCCAGCGCGGCCAGATTGGCCTCGTTCTCCGAACTGACCGGCAGCGGGCGGTGGTCCGGGTGCAGCGCCGAGAGCGCCTGGGCGAAGACCGCCTCGGCCGCCACCCGGTTCCAGCCGAGGTTGGGCGCCTGCCGCACGGTCCCCCCGGAGACCAGACCGGGCAGCGCCAGCTGGACGCCGACGGGCCGCAGTTCCTGCTCGCGGGCCGACGCCAGCGCCCGCGCCGTGATCCGGGCGGCGCGGGCCAGTACGCCGGCCGGCGGCGTGCCCCGGTTGTCGAGGTGCTCGGTCAGGCGTACGCGGCCGGTGCCCGCCAGGTCCACCACACAGACCGACACGTAGTCGACGTTGATCTCGACGCCGACACCGGCGGGCCCCGTGCGGGCGGGCTTGAGCACCGTGCCCGGCCGCCCGGCCTGCCCGCTGAACGTCTTGCCCGACTCCGTCAGGAAGCCGCTCTCCAGGAGCTGCTCGACCAGCGACGAGACGGCCGCCCGCGTCAGCCCCACCCGTGCGGCGACACCGGCCCGGGTGGCCTCGCCCTGCTCCCGTACGGCGCGCAGCACCAGACTGAGATTGTGCCGCCGTACGGTGTCCTTGTCGGCCTTGGGGCCGAGCGGCGTGAGGTTGTTGGTCATATCGCCGCCGAGCCTATGCGACCCGATACCTCCTTCCTAAGCGCATGCTCAGCCAAAAGGCTTGTGCGGAGTGGAACACGTTCTTAACATCATCGATGTCACATCAGTTGTGTCACAGTCCTGGGGGCGTGATGGCAGAGGCAGGGAACGGTCCGCTGGCGGGAGTCCGGGTGGTCGAGCTGGCGGGGATCGGGCCCGGCCCCTTCGCCGCGATGGTCCTCGCGGACCTCGGCGCCGACGTCGTACGGGTCGACCGGCCGGGCGGCACCGGGCTCGCGGTCGACCCGGAGTACGACCTCACGAACCGCAACAAACGCTCGGTGCTCATCGACCTCAAGGCCGACGACGGGCCCGCCCGCGTCCTCGGCCTCGTGGAGCGCGCCGACATCCTGATCGAGGGGAACCGGCCGGGCGTCGCGGAGCGTCTCGGCGTCGGCCCGCAGGAGTGCCACGCCCGCAATCCGAAGCTCGTGTACGGACGGATGACCGGGTGGGGGCAGGAAGGGCCGCTCGCCGGACGCGCCGGGCACGACATCGCGTACATCGCCGTCACCGGCACCCTGGGGATGATCGGCAGCCCCGGTGAGCCGCCCACCGTCCCCGCGAACCTGGTCGGTGACTACGCGGGCGGCTCGCTCTATCTGGTCATCGGCATCCTCGCCGCGCTCCAGCACGCGCGCACCGAAGGGGGAGCGGGGCAGGTGGTCGACGCCGCCATCGTGGACGGTGCCACGCACCTCGCCACCATGATCCACGGCATGCTCGCGGCCGGCGGCTGGCAGGACAGGCGCGGGGCGAATCTGCTCGACGGGGGCTGTCCCTTCTACGGCAGCTACGCGACGTCGGACGGCGAGTACATGGCCGTGGGCGCCCTGGAGCCGCAGTTCTACGACGAGTTCGTGCAGCTGCTCGGCATCGCGGCCGAAGCCCCGGCGCGCAAGGACGTCGCACGCTGGGGTGGGCTGCGCGAGACGATCGCCGCCCGTTTCCTGACCCGGACCCGGGCGGAGTGGACGGCGGTCTTCGAGGGATCCGACGCGTGTGTCGCGCCGGTACTCTCCCTGCGTGAGGCACCGGACCATCCGCATCTCGCGGCCCGTGGGACGTTCACCGAGCACAGCGGGATCGTCCAGCCCGCGCCCGCGCCGCGCTTCTCCACCACGCCCGGCTCCGTACGGCTCGGGCCCGCCCGCCCGGGTGCGGACACGGCCGAAGTCGCCCGGGACTGGGACCTGCCCGGTCTCGCCGGGGCGGCCGGCCCGCCGGGCACGGCGGGACCGGACCGGGAAGCGAACGGCAGCGCGGCAGGGGGAGACCGGTGAAACGCCAGATCTTCACCGCGGAGCACGACGCGTTCCGGCAGACCGTCCGCACCTTCCTCAGCAAGGAGGTTCTCCCGTACTACGAGCAGTGGGAGAGGGACGGGATCGTCTCACGGGACGCCTGGCTGGCGGCCGGCCGCCAGGGGCTCCTGGGGTTCGCGGTCCCCGAGGAGTACGGCGGTGGCGGGAACCCGGATTTCCGCTACAGCGCCGTGCTCGCCGAGGAGTTCACCCGCGCGGGGGCGCCCGGACTCGCACTCGGGCTGCACAACGACATCGTCGGGCCGTATCTCACCGCCCTGGCCACCGAGGAGCAGCGCCGGCGCTGGCTGCCCGGCTTCTGCAACGGGCGGATCATCACGGCGATCGCGATGACCGAGCCGGGCGCCGGGTCGGACCTCCAGGGCATCCGGACGACCGCCGAGGACCGCGGGGACCACTGGATTCTCAACGGCTCCAAGACGTTCATCTCCAACGGGATCCTCGCCGACCTGGTGATCGTGGTCGCCAGGACCTCACCCGAGGGCGGTGCGAAGGGTCTGTCCCTGCTGGCCGTCGAGCGCGGGACCGCCGGGTTCGAGCGCGGCCGCAACCTGGACAAGATCGGCCAGAAGTCCCAGGACACCGCGGAGCTGTTCTTCCACGACGTCCGGGTGCCCAAGGAGAACCTGCTCGGCGAGCTCGACAGGGCCTTCATCCATCTGATGACCAACCTCGCCCAGGAGCGCCTGGCCATCGCCGTAGCCGGCATCGCCGCCGCCGAACACCTCCTTGAGATCACCACGGCGTACGTCAAGGAGCGCGAGGCCTTCGGCCGCCCGCTGTCGAAGCTCCAGCACATCCGTTTCGAGATCGCCGAGATGGCCACCGAGTGCGCGGTCACCCGTACGTTCATCGACCGCTGCATCGTCGACCACGCGGCGGGCGGACTCGACGCCGTACACGCCTCGATGGCCAAGTGGTGGGCCACCGAACTCCAGAAGCGGGTCGCCGACCGCTGCCTCCAACTGCACGGCGGATACGGCTACATGACCGAGTACCCGGTCGCCAGGGCGTTCACCGACGGCCGCATCCAGACGATCTACGGAGGCACCACCGAGATCATGAAGGAGATCATCGGCCGCTCGCTGCTCGCCTGACTCCCACGCCGTCTCACCCGATCCGCATCCCGATCCGTATTCCGATCCGTATTCCGAAAGGCCGCTGTCTTGAGTACCGAAGCGTTTGTGTACGACGCGATCCGCACCCCGCGCGGGCGCGGAAAGGCCAATGGTGCCCTGCACGGCACCAAGCCGATCGACCTCGTCGTCGGGCTGATCCACGAACTGCGCCGCAGGTTCCCCGGTCTCGATCCGGCGGCCATCGACGACATCGTGCTCGGCGTGGTCAGCCCGGTCGGCGACCAGGGCTCCGACATCGCCCGCACGGCGGCCGTCGCGGCCGGGCTCCCCGACACCGTGGCCGGTGTCCAGGAGAACCGCTTCTGCGCCTCCGGTCTGGAGGCCGTCAACCTGGCCGCCGCGAAGGTCCGTTCCGGCTGGGAGGATCTGATCCTGGCGGGCGGGGTCGAGTCGATGTCCCGCGTCCCGATGGCCTCCGACGGCGGGGCCTGGGCGATGGACCCGATGACCAACTGGGACACCGGTTTCGCGCCCCAGGGCGTCGGCGCCGACCTCATCGCCACCATCGGGGGCTTCACCCGGCACGATGTCGACTCCTACGCCGCGCGCTCGCAGGAACGGGCCGCCGAGGCGTGGAAGGACGGCCGGTTCGCCCGCTCCGTCGTCCCCGTCACCGACCGCAACGGCCTGGTCGTCCTCGACCACGACGAGCATCTGCGGCCGGGCACCACCGCCGACTCGCTCGCCGCCCTCAAGCCGTCCTTCGCCGCCATCGGCGAGATGGGCGGCTTCGACGCGGTGGCGCTGCAGAAGTACCACTGGGTCGAGAAGATCGACCACGTCCACCACGCGGGCAACTCGTCCGGCATCGTCGACGGCGCCTCGCTGGTCGCCATCGGCTCCGGCGAGGTCGGCGAACGGTACGGACTGACACCCCGGGCCCGGATCGTCTCCGCGGCGGTCTCGGGATCGGAACCGACGATCATGCTGACCGGCCCCGCGCCCGCCACCCGCAAGGCACTCGCCAAGGCAGGCCTGTCCATCGGCGACATCGACCTCGTGGAGATCAACGAAGCCTTCGCCGGTGTCGTCCTGCGCTTCGCCCGCGACATGGAGCTCCCGCTCGACAAGATCAACGTCAACGGCGGAGCCATCGCCCTGGGACACCCGCTCGGCGCCACCGGCGCGATGATCCTCGGCACCCTCATCGACGAACTGGAGCGCCGCGACCAGCGGTACGGCCTCGCCACGCTCTGCGTCGGCGGCGGCATGGGCGTCGCCACCGTCGTCGAGCGCCTCTGACCGCGTCCCCTCCCACGACCCACGGCCCTCACGGAGCAGCCACACCATGAGCGAGAACACCACCATCCGCTGGGAACAGGACGGGACCGGCGTCGTCACCCTCGTCCTCGACGACCCCAACCAGTCCGCGAACACCATGAACCAGGCCTTCAAGGAGTCGATCGCGGCGGTCGCCGACCGCGCGGAGGCCGAGAAGGACTCCATCCGCGGCATCATCTACACCTCAGCGAAGAAGACCTTCTTCGCGGGCGGCGACCTCAAGGACATGATCAAGGTCGGCCCCGACCAGGCCCAGCAGGCCTTCGACACCGGCACGGCCATCAAGAAGTCCCTGCGCCGCATCGAGACCCTGGGCAAGCCGGTCGTCGCCGCCCTCAACGGCTCCGCGCTCGGCGGCGGTTACGAGATCGCCCTCGCCAGCCACCACCGCATCGCGCTCGACGCGCCGGGCTCCAGGATCGGCCTGCCCGAGGTCACCCTCGGCCTGCTGCCCGCCGGAGGCGGCGTCACCCGGACCGTACGGCTGATGGGCATCGCCGACGCGCTGCTCAAGGTGCTCCTCCAGGGCACCCGGTACAACCCGCGGCGCGCCCTGGAGAACGGCCTCGTCCACGAAGTCGCGGACACCGCCGACGAGATGCTGGCCCAGGCGCACGCCTTCATCGACGCCCACCCCGAGTCGCAGCAGCCCTGGGACGTCAAGGGGTACAGGATCCCCGGCGGCACCCCGTCGAACCCGAAGTTCGCCGCCAACCTGCCCGCCTTCCCCGCCAACCTCAAGAAGCAGTTGCAGGGCGCGCCCTATCCCGCGCCGCGCAACATCCTCGCCGCGGCCGTGGAAGGCTCCCAGGTCGACTTCGAGACGGCGCTGACCATCGAGGCCCGGTACTTCACCGAGCTGGTCACCGGACAGACCGCCAAGAACATGATCCAGGCGTTCTTCTTCGACCTCCAGGCAGTCAACTCCGGCGCCAACCGCCCGCAGGGGATCGAGCCCCGCCAGGTCCGCAAGGTCGCCGTGCTCGGCGCCGGGATGATGGGCGCGGGTATCGCCTACTCCTGTGCCCGCGCCGGGATCGACGTCGTCCTCAAGGACGTGTCGGCGGAGGCCGCTCAGAAGGGCAAGGCGTACTCGGAGAAGCTGCTCGCGAAGGCGCTCTCGCGCGGCCGCACCACCGAGGCCCAGCGGGACGAGCTGCTGGCCCGCATCACCCCGACCGGCGACCCGGCCGACCTCGCGGGCTGCGACGCGGTGATCGAGGCGGTCTTCGAGGACGTGGCGCTCAAGCACAAGGTGTTCCAGGAGATCGAGGGCGTCATCGAGCCCGACGCGCTGCTCTGCTCCAACACCTCCACGCTCCCCATCACCCTGCTCTCCGAGGGAGTCGAGCGGCAGAGCGACTTCATCGGGCTGCACTTCTTCTCGCCCGTGGACAAGATGCCGCTCGTCGAGATCATCAAGGGCGAGCGGACCGGCGACGAGGCGCTGGCGCGCGCCTTCGACCTCGTACGCCGGATCAACAAGACCCCGATCGTCGTCAACGACTCCCGCGGCTTCTTCACCTCCCGGGTCATCGGCCAGTTCATCAACGAGGGCGTGGCGATGATCGGAGAGGGCGTCGAGCCCGCATCGGTCGAGCAGGCCGCCGCCCAGGCCGGCTATCCGGCCAAGGTGCTCTCGCTGATGGACGAACTGACGCTCACCCTGCCGCGCAAGATCCGCAACGAGGCGAAGCGCGCCACCGAGGAGGCGGGGGGCACCTGGACCGGGCACCCGTCGGACGCGGTCATCGACCGGATGGTCGACGAGTTCGGCCGGACGGGCCGCAGCGGGGGAGCGGGGTTCTACGAGTACGAGGACGGCAGGCGGGCCGGACTCTGGCCGGGGCTGCGTGAGCACTTCACGAAGCCCGGGACGGACATCCCCTTCGGCGACATGAAGGAGCGGATGCTCTTCTCCGAGGCGCTGGACAGTGTCCGCTGCCTGGAGGAGGGCGTCCTCACGTCGGTCGCGGACGCCAACATCGGCTCGATCCTCGGCATCGGCTTCCCGGGCTGGACCGGCGGTGTGCTCCAGTACATCAACGGCTACGAGGGCGGCCTGCCCGGCTTCGTCGCGCGCGCCCGTGAACTCGCCGAGCGGTACGGGGAGCGGTTCACGCCGCCCGCGCTGCTGGTCGGGAAGGCCGAGCGGGGCGAGACGTTCAGCGACAGCTGATCCGGGGGTCAGGCCTCCCGCCGGACCGGGCCCGGTCCGGCGGGAGGCCGGGCCGTGCCGGGCTTGTCAGGGTGCTGCGGGGCCGTTCACGTAGCGGGCCCGTAGCTCCTCCTTCAGTGACCGCCGCGATGTGGGGCACCAGTCGGCCCGGGCCCGCCGGTCAGGGTGCTGCGGGGCCGTTCACGTAGCGGGCCCGTAGCTCCTCCTTCAGTGACCGCCGCGATGTGGGGCACCAGTCGGCCCGGGCCCCGCCGGTCAGGGTGCTGCGGGGCCGTCCACGTAGCGGGCCCGTAGCTCCTCCTTCAGTGACCGCTGGAACGCAGTCACCAGGGCCTGTACGACCATCGGCTGCATGTCGGCGGAGAGCGACTTCATCGCCTCCACCGCCGCGGGGTCGCTCTCGCGCTCCCGGTAGGGGCCCCACACCTCGTCCTGGAACAGCCGCGTCAGCTCCTTTGCCGCGGCCCGGGTGTGCTCCAGCACCACCGTGCGCGCGGCCAGGATCGTCTCGTGGGCGATCGGCACGTCGAGCAGCTGCACCCCGAGCGCGAGCAGCCCCGGATCGACCCGGAAGGCGTCCCTCTCGCCCTCGACGCGCTCCAGTACGTTCATCGCGGCGAGCCGGTCGATGTCCGGCTCGGGCAGTGGCCGCCCGGCCCGGCGCTCCAGCTCCGCGCGGGTCGCGTCGTCCGCCCCCTCCGGCGACCACGAGGCCACCACGGCGCGGTGGATCGCGAGATCGTGCGCGCTCAGATCGTCGGGCAGCTGCCGGAGATAGCGCTCGATCGCGGCGAGCGTCATCCCGTGGTGCTGCAGCTCCTCGACCAGTGCGAGCCGGGACAGGTGGGCGGGCCCGTACAGCCCGACGCGGCGCGGCCCGATCTCCGGCGGGGGGAGCAGGCCGCGCGCGCTGTAGAAACGGACCGTGCGGACGGTCACCCCGGCGCGCGCGGCCAGTTCGTCGACCGTTAGGGCCGCGGCCGTGGCCGTGTTGTCGGGCCCGGTCGCCATGTCTGTGCCTCGTTTCCCGGATACCGGGCCGATCCCTGGTCGGTCACTCGGCTGATCCGGTACAACAGTATTGCTGTCCCACCAGCCTTGTGAAAGCCCTGGGCCGCCGGCCGGGAGGTCAGCGGCCGGCGAGGAGCGGGTAGTGGTCGCTCAGATTCGTGTAGGTGTAGTCGGTGCCCCAGCTGCTCACGGTCCAGGGCGTGCTCTCCTCCTTGACCACCTCGTTCCGCCAGCCGGACGGTCGGGCGTGACCGGCGCGGTGCAGTACGTAGTCCAGGTCCTGGCGCGGGTCGTCCGGGTAGCGGTAGCGGGCCACCGAGTTCTCCCGGGTGTCGAAGGAGTACGGGTGCCCGGTGCGCGCGTCCGCCGCGACCAGCCCGCCGTCCCGCAGCATCGAGGTGTACTCGGCGCTGCGCGAGTCGATGTTGAAGTCGCCCGCGACCATGACTTCCTCGTCCGCGGGAATGTTCTTGGCCGCCAGGAACGCGTCGATCTGCTTCAGCTGGAGACTGCGGTCCCCGGCCGCCTCGCCCGCCGCGCACGCCGTGTCGTCGGACTGGGTGTGGGTGCCGACGATGTGCACCCTGGTGCCGTTCACATCGAGGACGGCGTACAGGAACCCCTTGTCGGAGAGGGCGTCGGAGCCGCAGGCGTTCTTGTAGATGAACTGCTCCTGACGCAGCACCGGCCACTTGCTGAGCAGGGTCACCCCGCCGTCCTCCGGGGAGAGCGCCGAGTACGAACCGCCGGTCGCGTCCCAGCCGTCCTTGCTGCGGCCCACGACCGGCGTCTGGTACGGGTACTGGGCCGCAGCGTTGCGCTTCAGGGCGTCGGACGAGGAGTTGTCGAAGGCCTCCTCCAGCACCACGACGTCGTTCCCCTGGAAGAAGGAGGCGGCGGGTATGGCTGCGGCGCGGTGGTCCTGGCCCCAGTTGGGGTAGAGGTTCTTGCTCATCATGAACGTGTTGTACGTCAGCACCTTGAGCCGGGGCGGCGCGGAGACGGCGGTCGCCGCCGAGGCGGCCGGGGCGGCCGAGGCCAGCGCGGCGGCCACGAGGGCGACGGCGAGACCTGCGCGGGGGAGGCGGCGGAGCGAGGGAAGCGGCACTGGAACTCCCGTTCCTGGGGCGGGGACAGAGTGGCCCGCTCATCAAACCAGCTGGAGTTACTTCGGGGTAACCACCGTGCGTCGGCCACCTGGCCGGGGCGAGGCGGCCGCTCCTGTCCTTCCCGGCCCCGGGGCGCCACCGGTGCCCCTGCTGTCCTTGCAGGCCCCCGCGCCGCTCCGGACCCGGCCGTCGCATACTGGAACACAGAGAGAGCGGGCACCGGACCGGAGCCCGCCACGGCCGACGGCAGCAGCGACGGGAGCCCGGGCATGAGCAGCCGCACCACGCGGACGGGGCCGCCACCGCCACCGCCGGGCGGCGTGCTGTGGAGCGAGGTCGGTGACATCCGGGTGCTGCTCACGCTGCCCGCGGCGCTGACCATGCAGGTGGCCCACCCGGCTGTCGGCGCCGGCGTCGACGCGTACTCCGTCTTCCGTACCGATCCGTGGGGCCGCGGTGAGCGCTCCCTGCGCTCGATGCAGCTGTGGGTGTACGGCGGGGACGCCGCCGCCGATGAGGGGCGCAGGCTGCGCCGTATGCACCGGACCATCCGCGGCACCGACACCCGTGGCCGCCCGTACCACGCCCTCGCCCCGGCCACCTTCTCCTGGGTGCACGCCACTGGTTTCCCGGTCTTCCTGCAGGGCCGGAAGTACCTCGGGCGTCCCTACACCGACGCACAGGAACGGCAGTTGTACGCGGAGTGGCTCCAGGTCGGGCGGATCCTCGGCATCGCCGACCGGGACATGCCACAGACCGTCGAGGAGTTCTGGCCGTACTACCGGAAGATGCTCGCCGACGAGATCGAGGCGACCCCGGTGGTGCGGGAGCTGACCGACCCGGGCAGCCCCGTGCCGCCCCCGGACCGCGGGCCGCGTCCGCTCCGCCCGCTGCTCCGGATGCTCTGGCCGGTGCTGCTGCCGCCGCTGGCCCGCTTCCGGCACTTCGTCACCGTGGGGCTGATGCCGCCCGAGGCGCGCCAGGCGATCGGTCTGGAGTGGTCGGATTCCCAGGAGCGGACACTGCGCCGTTTCGGCCGGTGTGTCCGGGCCGTGGTGCCCGTGCTTCCCGAGCGGGTGCGCTATCTGCCGCTGGCCCGTGCGGCACGGGCCGGTCACCGGGCCGCGGTGCAGGGCGTTGCGATGTCCGGCCGTACGTCCGACGTCACGCGGAGGCCCGGCGCACCAGGTCGGTCGGCATGATCACGGAGTCCGGCGGAGTGACGCGCTCCCCGTCCAGTACGCCGACCAGCATCCGCACCATCAACCGCCCCATGCCCTCGATGTCCTGACGGACCGTCGTCAGCGGTGGGTCGGTGCACTCGGCGACCTTCTCCATGTCGTCGAACCCCACCACCGCCACATCGTCGGGGACCCGCCTGCCGTGTTCCCGCAGGACCTGGAGCGCGCCCGACGCCATCAGATCGTTCGCCGCGAACACCGCGTCCACCTCGGGCCGCCGCTCCAGCAGCCCGGACATCGCCGCGGCGCCGCTCTCCACCGTGAAGGCCCCCTGCACGGTGAGCCCGGGGTCGACATCGAGGAGCACGTCCCGGTAGCCGTCCAGCCGGTCTATCCCCGATGTCTGGTCCTGCGGGCCCGCGATGTGCGCGATCTGTCTGCGTCCGAGAGAGACCAGATGCTGGACGGCCGCGCGGGCGCCGCCCCGGTTGTCGCAGTCGGCATAGGGCAGCGCGAGACCGGACTCCGGCCCCGCCCACACCGGCCGGCCGCCGAAGACCGTGGGGATCCCGGCCCGGTGGATCACCGCGGGCAGCGGATCCTCGGTGTGCAGCGAGAAGGCCAGCGCACCGTCCACGTGGCCGCCCGCCAGATAGCGGCCGATCCGGTCGTAGTCCTTCCTCCCCTCCACCAGCAGCAGCACCAACTGTGAGTCATGGGCGGTCAGTTCACGGCTGATGCCGCGCAGCTGCTGGGAGAAGAAGGGGTCCGAGAAGATCCGGATCTCCGGCTCCGCGATGATGACGGCGACCGCGCCGTTGCGCCGGGTGACCAGCGTCCTGGCCGCGTGGTTCGGTACGTAGCCGAGTTCCTCCACGGCCTGCTGGACCCGGTCCACCAGCGGCTGCCGCACACCGGCGCCGCCGTTCACGACGCGTGAGGCCGTCGCCCGCGACACACCCGCGCGGGCTGCGACGGCCTCCAGGGTCGGCCGGGAGCCGTGGGTCGGTTCGGGCAACGGATGCTCCTCGTCGGGCGCGGCAGCAGGGCGTACGGGCACTCGCTCCGCAGGGCCTCGTACCGCGGTGCCGGAGCAGCGTAACCACCGGCGGCCGTACGCAGGAAGCCGCGCCGCCCCGGTCACCGGAGCGGCGCGGCTTCCTGCCCGCGGGTCAGCGGTCGTGCACGGTGTGCGTCCGCTCGATCTGCTGCCAGGACTTCGGCGCGACGGGCCTGGCGTCCGTGTGCGCGATCCGGGCCTGCTGCGCCGCCGGTGCGGCGGGCTTGGACGTGGTGAACAGCCAGGTGTCGAAGAAAGCGGCCAGCGGCTTCCCCGAGACCTGCTCCGCGTACTTCTCGAAGTCGGCCACCGACGCGTTGCCGTAGGCGTGCTCCGTCGGCCATCCCTTGAGGATCTTGAAGAACGCGGTGTCACCGACCTTGTTGCGCAGCGCCTGGATGGCGAGCGCGCCCCGGTCGTAGACGGCGTCGTCGAACTGGTTCGCCGCACCGGGGTCCCCGGGCTTCACCTTCCAGAACGCGTCGTCGGCCGGGTGCGAGGCGTAGACGTAGTCGGCCAGCTCCTGCGCGGTCCCGTCGCCCTGGCTCTCCGACCAGAGCCACTCGGCGTAGGAGGCGAAGCCCTCGTTGATCCAGATGTCCTTCCAGCCCTTGAGGGACACGCTGTCGCCGTACCACTGGTGCGCCAGCTCATGGACGACCACCGAGACGTTGGCGCCGTTCGCGAACTGCTTGGGGCTGTAGAACGGCCGGGTCTCGGTCTCCAGCGCGTACCCGGTGGTGGTGTTCGGCACATAGCCGCCGAGCGCGTTGAAGGGGTAGGGGCCGAAGTAGCCGCTCAGCCAGTCGGCGACCTCGCCGGTCCGCTCCACACTCGCGCGCGCCGCTCCGGCGTTGTCGCCCAGATCCTTGCTGTACGCGTTGATGATCGGCACACCGGAGTCGGTGGTGCCGGTGGTGATGTCGAACTTGCCGACCGCGAGCGTGGTCAGATAGGTGGCCTGCGGCTTGTTGGACCGCCAGTTGTACGTGGTCCGGCCCAGCTGCGAACGCTGCGACTGGAGCACGCCGTTGCTGATCGCCTGGGTCCCGTCGGGCACCGAGACCGACACGTCGTACGTGGCCTTGTCGAGCGGGTGGTCATTGCTCGGGAACCACCACCACGCCGACTCGGGCTCGTCCGCCGCCACCGCGCCGTCCGGGGTGCGGTGCCAGGTGGAGAAGCCGTAGGCCGACTTGGTGGACGGCACACCGCTGTAGCGGACCACGATGGTGACGGCGGAGCCCTTGGCCAGCCCCTTGGCCGGGGTGACCACCAGCTCGTGCTGCCCCGACGTGGCGAAGGCCGCCTTGGCGCCGTTGACGCGCACCTCGCTCACATCGAGCAGAAAGTCCAGATCGAACCGGGAGAGATCCTGGGTCGTGGTGGCCAGGATGGTCGCGGTGCCGTCCAGCCGGTCCGTCGACGGCTGGTACTTCAGCTTGAGGTCGTAGTGCGAGACGTCGTATCCGCCGTTGCCGTACGCCGGGTAGTAGGGGTCGCCGATGCCCGGTGCCCCGGGCGTGAAGCCGGCCGCCGATGCCGGGATCGCCAGCAGGAGCGAGGCCGCGAGCACGCTCGGGACGATGAGTCTGCGGTGCACTGAAGCTCCAAGTCATGGGGGTCGTCGTTGTGTTCGACCCTATTCAGCCCACCCGTCACTGGTCATGTCCACGGTCACAGCTGTCACAGGATCGCCATTCGGCCGACATAGACCCTGCCGCACCACCGCTCTCCGCGGCGCCCGCCCCGCCGCACCACCGGCCCCGGGGGCGCGGCCTGGTCCGGAGGGTATGCCGCACCCCGATTAGGATCGGTTCCCTCATGACTGCAACCCTTGTCGCCAAAGACCTCGCCGCGGGCCACGGCGACCGCTCGCTCTTCTCCGGCCTCGACCTCGTCGTGGCGCCGGGAGACGTGATCGGTCTCGTCGGTGTGAACGGCGCGGGCAAATCGACCCTGCTGCGCCTCCTCGCCGGGCTCGACACCCCTGAGGAGGGCGAGCTGAGGCTCTCGCCGCCCACCGCCACCGTCGGCCACCTCCCGCAGGAGCCGGAGCGCCGCGAGGACGAGACCGTCAGCGCGTTCCTCGCCCGCCGCACGGGTGTGGCCGCCGCCCAGAGCGCCATGGACGAGGCCACCCAGGGCCTGGTCGACGGAGTCGCGGGAGCCGACGACGCGTACTCCACGACGCTGGAACGCTGGCTCGACCTCGGCGGGGCCGACCTCGACGAGCGCGCCGGTGAGGTGGCGGCGTCGCTGGGACTGACCGTCGGTCTCGACCAGCCGATGGCCTCGCTCTCCGGCGGCCAGGCGGCCCGCGCCGGGCTCGCCTCGCTGCTGCTCTCCCGCTACGACGTGTTCCTGCTCGACGAGCCGACGAACGACCTCGACCTCGACGGCCTGGACCGTCTTGAGCGCTTCGTGAGCGGGCTGCGCGCGGGCACCGTCGTCATCAGCCACGACCGCGAGTTCCTGACCCGCACGGTCACCAAGGTCCTCGAACTCGACCTCGCCCAGCAGCAGATCACCCTGTACGGCGGCGGGTACGCCGGATATCTGGAGGAGCGCGAGACCGCCCGCAGGCACGCCAGGGAGGAGTACGACGAGTTCGCCGACAAGAAGGCGGCCCTCGAAGGCCGGGCCCAGATGCAGCGCGGCTGGATGGACAAGGGCGTCAAGAACGCCCGCCGCAAGGCCACCGACAACGACAAGATCGGCCGTAAGTTCCGCAGCGAGGCCAGCGAGAAGCAGGCGGCCAAGGCCCGGCAGACGCAGCGCATGATCGAGCGCCTCGACGTCGTGGACGAGCCCCGCAAGGAGTGGGAGCTGCGGATGGAGATCGCGGCCGCTCCGCGCTCCGGCTCCGTGGTGGCCACGCTGCGGGACGCGACCGTCGTCCGCGGGGACTTCACCTTCGGTCCCGCACACCTCCAGATCGACTGGGCGGACCGGGTCGCCATCACCGGAGCCAACGGGGCGGGCAAGTCCACCCTGCTCGGCGCGGTGCTGGGCCGTGTCGCGCTGGACACCGGGCACGCGGCGCTCGGCCCCGGCGTCGTGGTCGGCGAGGTCGACCAGGCCCGCGCCCTCTTCCACGGTACGGAGACGCTGCTGGCCGCGTTCTGCGCGGCGGTCCCCGACACCGAGCCCGCCGAAGTCCGCACGCTCCTCGCCAAGTTCGGCCTGAAAGCGGCGCATGTGCTGCGCCCCGCCACCACCCTCTCGCCGGGCGAACGGACCAGGGCCGCTCTCGCGCTCCTGCAGGGCAGGGGAGTCAACCTGCTGGTGCTGGACGAGCCCACGAACCATCTGGACCTGGAGGCCATCGAGCAGCTGGAGTCGGCGCTCGACACGTACGAGGGGACTCTGCTGCTGGTCACCCACGACCGCCGGATGCTGGACGCGGTCCGGACGACGCGCCGTATCGAGGTGGCCGACGGCAAGGTCACGGAAGTCTGAGCCGGGCGGCCACCCCTGAAGCCGTCGCCGGGCGGGCCCTTCGGGGCCCGCCCGGCGCGTGCGTCAGATCATGCTGCGGCAGGGAGCCGCAGTGCCGGCCGGGTCAGCCGCGACCTGTGCCCCGCCCCTTGCCCTGACCGGGGTCCGTGAGACCGGCCCGCCGCAGCGCGTCCGCCATCGCGCTGTTGGCCGGTGCCGGAGCCGACGACGGGCGGCCACCGCCGCCACCGCGCCTTCCCCCGCCGCCCTGCCGCTGCTGCGGGGGCCGGCCGCCCTGGCCGTCCTGCGCCCGCCTGCCCCGGTCCTGCCGCTCCTTGCCGCCGCCCGGCTTGGCCCCGGCCTCGTCGTCGAGCCGCAGGGACAGCGAGATCCGCTTGCGCGGGATGTCGACGTCCATCACCTTCACCTTGACGATGTCACCCGGCTTGACCACATCACGCGGGTCCTTGACGAACGTCCTGGAGAGCGCGGACACATGCACGAGGCCGTCCTGGTGGACCCCGATGTCGACGAACGCCCCGAACGCGGCGACATTGGTGACCACGCCCTCCAGGACCATCCCGGCCGTCAGGTCGCCCAGCTTCTCGACGCCCTCCTTGAAGGTGGCCGTTTTGAACGCGGGCCGCGGATCGCGCCCCGGCTTCTCCAGCTCCCGCAGGATGTCCGTCACCGTCGGCAGCCCGAAGGTGTCGTTCACGAACTCGGCGGGATCCAGCGAGCGCAGCAGCGCCGCGTTCCCGACGAGCGGTCCGCCGCCTGCCTTCTTGGCCATCGTCCGGACCACCGGATACGTCTCCGGGTGCACGCTCGACGCGTCCAGCGGGTCGTCGCCGTCCCGGATGCGGAGGAAGCCCGCGCACTGCTCGTACGCCTTGGGGCCCAGCCGCGCCACGTCCTTGAGTGCCTTGCGCGACCGGAAAGGACCGTTGGTGTCACGGTGCGCCACGATGTTCTCGGCGAGCCCCGAGCCGATGCCGGAGACCCGGGAGAGCAGCGGGGCCGACGCGGTGTTGACGTCCACGCCGACACCGTTCACACAGTCCTCGACGACCGCGTCCAGCGAGCGGGAGAGCTTCACCTCGGAGAGGTCGTGCTGATACTGCCCGACCCCGATCGACTTGGGGTCGATCTTGACCAGTTCGGCGAGCGGATCCTGGAGCCTGCGGGCGATCGACACCGCGCCCCGGAGCGTCACGTCCATGTCGGGCAGTTCCTGCGAGGCGAAGGCGGACGCCGAGTAGACGGAGGCCCCCGCCTCCGAGACCATCACCTTGGTGAGCTTCAACTCGGGGTGCTTCGCGCACAGTTCACCGGCGAGCTTGTCCGTCTCGCGGGACGCCGTGCCGTTGCCGATCGCGATCAGGTCGACCGCGTGCTCCTTCGCCAGCCGGGCCAGCTTGGCCAGCGCCTCGTCCCACCGGTTCGCGGGGACGTGCGGGTGGATCACGTCGGTGGCCACGACCTTGCCGGTCGCGTCGACGACGGCGACCTTCACCCCTGTACGGAACCCGGGGTCCAGCCCGAGCGTGGCGCGGGTCCCGGCGGGCGCGGCCAGCAGCAGGTCGCGCAGATTGGACGCGAAGACCTTCACGGCCTCGTCCTCGGCAGCCGTCCGCAGCCGCAGCCGCAGATCGATCCCGAGGTGGACCAGGATGCGGGTGCGCCAGGACCAGCGGACCGTCTCGGCAAGCCACTTGTCGCCCGGCCTGCCGCGGTCGGCCACCCCGAAGCGCCGCGCGATCATCGACTCGTACGCCGAGGGCCCCGCGGTGTCCGACGGCTCCTCCGGCTCCAGGACCAGGTCGAGCACGTCCTCCTTCTCGCCCCGCAGCATCGCCAGCACCCGGTGCGAGGGCAGCGCCGTGAACGGCTCGGCGAACTGGAAGTAGTCGGCGAACTTGGCGCCCGCCTCCTCCTTGCCGTCGCGCACCTTCGCCGTCAGCCGCCCGCGGGTCCACATCCGCTCACGCAGCTCACCGATGAGGTCGGCGTCCTCACCGAACCGCTCGGTGAGGATGGCCCGTGCGCCCTCCAGCGCTGCCGCCGGATCGGCGACGCCCTTGGCCGCGTCGGTGAACGCGGTGGCAGCGGTGAGCGGTTCCACCGAAGGGTCGGCCAGCAGTCCGTCGGCGAGCGGTTCGAGACCGGCCTCCCGGGCGATCTGCGCCTTGGTCCTGCGCTTCGGCTTGAAGGGCAGGTAGATGTCCTCGAGCCGCGCCTTCGTCTCGGCCGCCCGGATCTGCGCCTCCAGTGCGGCGTCGAGCTTGCCCTGCTCCCGTACGGACTCCAGAACTGCCGTCCGCCGCTCCTCCAGCTCCCGCAGATAGCGCAGCCGCTCCTCAAGGGTGCGCAGCTGTGCGTCGTCGAGCATCTCGGTCGCTTCCTTGCGGTAGCGCGCGATGAACGGCACGGTCGAACCGCCGTCGAGCAGCTCGACGGCAGCCTTCACCTGCCGTTCCCTGACGCCGAGCTCCTCCGCGATCCTGCTTTCGATGGAAACTGGGGTGGTCGTGGTCACGATCCCGTACCGCCTTCTCGCTGAGCTTGCCGCATTCTTCCGGAGCAGCCTCCGGACCCCGCCCGGTGAACGGACCGCCGGTGGGAGCCGGGCCGCCGCCGTGCGGGGAAACAGTGCATCCGCATTGTGGCAGGCGGCGCCGACAGACCGGGGAGCCCGCCCGCGGCCGGATCAGCTGAGGCCGGACGGGAAGGCGCCCGCTGCGGCCGCGGTGGCGAGGAAGCCGCGCGCCAGCCCGGTGAGCCGCTCCACGCCCTCGGCGCCCAGGTGCTCGTACGGGGCGAGGTCGAGGCGGTCGGTGTCCGACTCCACGTCCTGGCGCAGCTGGGTCCCCGCATCGGTGAGCCCGCCGTCCGCGTCCAGCAGCCCGCGCCCGCGCAGCCGCTCGACGGCCGCGTCCCAGTCGGTCCGCTGCCAGCCGCGGGTGGCGAGGATCCAGCGGGGCGCCATGCCCTTGCCGGTCGCCGTGTGGCTCACCAGCGCCTCCAGCGGGTCGAGCCCGGCGGTGAGCAGCACGGCGAGATGGCCGTCGCCCCGGTGCTCGCGCAGCAGCGTCGCCGCGTGCCAGAACGCCAGATGCGGCTGCTCGGGGACCGGCAGGTCCGCGTGGGCGGCGTAGAGCGGCCGGGCGTGCCGGGTGCAGGCCTCGGCTGCGCGCAGTGCGAGCCGCGCCGCCTCGGCCATCGCGTCCGATGTGACCGTCTCCTCGCCCAGCAGCCGCCGCAGCGTGGCGTCGGCGGCGCGCAGCCGGGCATCCAGCACGGTCCGCGGTGAGGCGGTCTCCCACACGGCGGGGACATGCCGGGCGATCAGCCCGGGGTTGAAGTTGTAGAATGTGGCGGCGATCGTGCCGGGCCCCACGGCCCCCATCGCCGCGCCGCGCGCGGCGAAGTAGGCGGCGCTCGCGTCGTCGATCCCGACGCCGGCGAGCTGTTCGGAGAGGTCGGGGGAGAAGTAGAGCGTCGAGTGCAGCGGGTTGACGGAGTGGTGGCAGCGACGGCCGGCGCGCGGCGGGAGCGAGGTCATTGGCTGAACGTTACCGACTGGTCGGTACGTGTGGAAGTGATGGCAGGAAAGGTGGGACATTCGTCATTGCGGACACGCTGTCCGCCGCCCATGCTGAGTCGTATGCCACAGCGAGAGGTGCTGTTCGTCGTCTTCGACGGACTGCAGAGCCTTGATGTGACCGGCCCCATGGAGGTCTTCGCGGGCGCCGGCCACATCGACCGGGACGCGTACACCCTGCGCACGGCCTCGCTCGACGGCTGCGCCGTCCGCACCTCCAGCGGCCTCACCCTCGTGCCCGACGGGAGGCTGGCCGACGCCGGGGACCCGCACACCCTGCTGGTCCCCGGTGGGCAGGGGACCCGCGCGCCCGACCCCCGGCTGATCGACTGGCTGCGGGAGCACGCCCCGCGCGCCGAGCGCATCGTCTCGGTCTGCACCGGCGCGCTGCTGCTCGCCGGGGCCGGTCTGCTGGACGGCCACCGCGCCACCACGCACTGGTCGGTCTGCGACCATCTGGCGCGGACCCATCCGGCCGTGGAGGTCGACCACGAGCCCATCTTCGTACGGGACGGGAAGCTCGCCACCTCAGCCGGAGTCACCGCGGGTATCGATCTGGCACTCGCGCTGGTCGAGGAGGATCTGGGCCGGGACATCGCGCTGGCTGTCGCCCGTCATCTCGTCGTCTTCCTCCGGCGCCCGGGAAACCAGGCTCAGTTCAGCGTCCAGCTCGCCGCCCAGATCGCCCGGCGCGACCCGCTGCGCGACGTCCAGCAGTGGATCAGTGAGCACCCCGGCGGCGACCTGTCGGTCGAATCGCTCGCGGGCCGCGCCCGTATGTCGCCCCGCCACTTCGCCCGCGCCTTCCGCGCCGAGACCGGTACGACGCCGGGCCGCTACGTCGAACTCGTCCGGCTGGAACACGCCAGGCGGCTGCTCGAAGACACCACCGACCCGGTCGCGGAGATCTCCCGCACCTGCGGCTACGGCACACCGGAGGCCATGCGCCGTGCCTTCCTGAAAACTGTGGCGGCGGCTCCGGCCGAGTACCGCCGCCGCTTCCGTTCACCCATCGCCGGTCGCTCCGGAATTCCGTCGGCGCCACCCCCGGCGAACCCGTCGCAGTCCGTCTGAAAGGCACCCCGTGCAGATCGCGATTGTTCTCTTCGACCGTTTCACCGCACTGGACGCGGTCGGTCCGTACGAAATGCTCTGCCGCGTCCCGGACGCCGAGACCGTCTTCGTCGCCGAGCGGACCGGTCCCGTACGCAACGACAGCGGAAGCCTCGCACTGGTCGCGGACCGGACGCTCGGCGAGGTGCCGCGCCCCGACATCGTCGTGGTGCCCGGCGGCCCGGGACAGACCGCCCAGATGGAGAACGGGACCCTGCTCGGCTGGCTGCGCGCCGCCGACGCGGCCAGCACCTGGACGACCTCCGTCTGTACGGGATCGCTGCTGCTGGCGGCCGCGGGTCTGCTCAAGGGCCGCCGGGCCACGTCGCACTGGCTGGCGCTGGAGGCCCTGACCGCGTTCGGTGCCGAACCGACGGGCGAACGGGTCGTCACCGACGGCAAGTTCATCACCGCGGCCGGAGTCTCGTCCGGCATCGACATGGGGCTCACGCTGGTCGGGCGGGTCGCCGGGGACCGGCACGCGCAGGCGGTCCAGCTGGGCACCGAGTACGACCCGCAGCCGCCGTACGACGCGGGCTCACCGCAGAAGGCCCCGGCCGATGTGGTCGAGGAACTGCGCGGGCGGAGCCGCTTCATCCTCCAGTAGTGCCTCGTGGCACCGACCCGGGGTGAGGCGTCCAGGTGAAGCGGGGCTCCCGCCGCTCCAGGAAGGCCGTCACGCCTTCCACCGGATCGTCGGAGTCCCGCGCCGCGGCCCGCCAGTGAGCGCCCCGGTCGTCCCGGCCCGCGGCGAACTCCTTGGCCGCCGTCTGCGTCAGCTGGGAGCGGGACACCAGCACCCGGCTGAACTCCGCCACCCGCGGGCCCAGCATGTCCACGGGCGCCACCTCGTCCAGCAGGCCCGTCCGCAGCGCGTGGTCCGTACCGATCAACTCGGCCGAGAACAGGAGGTACTTGGCGGTTGCCGGGCCCACCAGGGACACCAGTCGCGCGGTGGACGCCGCCGGGTAGACGATCCCGAGCTTCGCCGGAGTCACCCCGAACAGGGACCCCTCCTCGGCGAACCGCAGATCGCAGGCTGCCGCCAGCTGGCAGCCGCCGCCGACGCAGTACCCGCGCACAGCGGCGAGCGTCGGCTTGGGGAAGGCGGCGAGGGCCTCCTCCGCCCGGACCGCGAGCCGCTGCGGGTCCTCGCGCGGATCCCGGAGTGTCGCTATGTCGGCGCCGGCGCAGAAGGTGCTCCCGGCACCGGTCAGGACCAGGACCCGGACGGCGGTGTCGTCCGCCAGCCGGTCGAGCAGCACCGGCAGGGCCCGCCACATGGCCGCCGTCATGGCGTTGCGCTTGGCGGGGTTGCTGATCACGACGGTGGCGACCCCGTCGGCGACGGTGTGCTGCAGCTGCGGCTCCATGGGCCGGATGCTATCCGGCCGGTCCGAACCGGCTGAGCGACGGGCAATGGACACTCAGGACACCGCACACGCCAACAGGAGACCAGAAATAGTCACGCCTTTAACAGGGTCAGTCGCATTCCCTCGAATAACGCCGATTAGTGCTGACTTCAGTTCAGCCGCTCGGTACTGACCAGCTCATTCCCAACACTCGATGCGTGGTCACCATTGAGCGCGAGGGCGGGAGCCGGGATATGGAGAGCCGCGGGAGAAACAGCCCGCCCGACCCGGCGGTCGCCGGCGTCCTGCCCTACGAGGGGGTCTGGCGGTTCACCGCCCCCGCAGTCGACATCTCCGTACCGCAGGCCCGGCACGCCGTACGCGATCTCCTGACGCGCCAGCAGGTCCCGGTCGGCGGCGACACCGTCCAGGGCCTGCTGCTGATCGTCTCCGAGCTCGTCACGAACGCCGTACGCCATGCCGCGCTGCTCTCCCCGGAGGTGGCCGTCGAGGTCGCAGTCGGGGCCTCCTGGATCCGGGTGTCGGTCGAGGACAACCACCCGTACCGGCCGAAGGCGCTGGACGCGGACCAGGGGCAGACCGGGGGGCGCGGGCTGATGCTCGTACGGGAGATCACCACGGAGGCCGGCGGGACCTGCGGGGTCGAGCAGACGGCGAGCGGCGGCAAGATCGTCTGGTCCGCACTGCCGCTCGCCCCCGTCGTCACCAGCCGCCGCTCGGCCCCGTCAGCTCTCTGACCGCGGGGCGCGCGGCGTCGAGCACCGTCATGAACCACGAGGAGAACGGCGCGGAGGAGTGCCGCTCGGCCAGTTCGTCGGCGGTGACGAACGCCGTGTCCTCCACCTCGTCGGGGTCCGGCCGCAGTTCCGCCTGGGCGAGTCCGACGAACAGGTGGTTGAACTCCTGCTCCACCAGGCCCGAGTCGGGGTCCGGGTGGTTGTAACGCACCGTGCCCGCCTCGGCGAGCAGCGCCGGGGAGACGCCCAACTCCTCGTACGTGCGCCGGGCGGCCGCGGCGAAGGGGGATTCGCCCGGATAAGGGTGCCCGCAGCAGGTGTTGGACCACACGCCGGGGGAGTGGTACTTGCCGAGTGCCCGACGCTGGATCAGCAGCCGCCCCGCCCCGTCGAAGAGGAATACCGAGAAGGCCCGGTGCAGCTGACCGGGTGCCTGGTGTGCGGCGAGCTTCTCCGCCGTTCCGATGGTCCTGCCGCTCTCATCGACCAGTTCGAGCATGATCGCTTCTGCTGCGCCGTTCGACATAACCATCCTTCGCATCGGGCGTCACCGGCTCCTCAGTCTGCCGTACAAAAGCGGCTTGTCCGCACTTCGGAGCGCAGGACGTGTCGGTGCCCCCGCCACACTGCGTGGCGGGGCCACCGACCGGAATATCAGAATTCGCCGCCCGCCGGGAAACCGGCCCCGCGCGCCGGGCACAGCACCTATGCTGCATAGCCGTATGCGCCGCCGTGCCCGCGGTGCGTGGCGGGTTCCTCGCCGCTGCCCGCGAGTGCCTGTGCCACGGCGGGCCCGTCGGACACCTCGGCGGCCACCGCGCGGCGAACGGGACGTCGTACTCGTCCCGGTCGCCCGCAGGCTGCTCGTCCCCCCCCCAAGGACGCGGAGCCGACGAGGCACGCGGATCCCCCGGCCCGGACGGGATCGAACATACCGTCGGGGAAGGGGGGTTGGGCCAGGCCTGCCACAAGGGCCCAGACGCGGGGGTGCACATCAGCGGCGCCGGCCCGGGTCGAGTACGCGAGCGAACGCTCAGTGACAGAGCTTCGCCTCGTGTTCCGCGTGGCCGCCCGGCTCCAGCTGGAAGGTGCAGTGTGCGACATCGAAGTGGGTGCCGAGACAGCCCTGGAGATCGTGGAGCATCTTCTCGTGCCCGATCGCGTCCAGGGTGTCGGGGCTGACCACCACGTGCGCGGAGAGGACCGGCATCCCCGAGGTGATCGTCCACGCGTGCAGGTCGTGGACGTCGGCCACTCCGGGAAGGCCCAGGATGTGGGCCCGGACCTCGCCCATGTCGACATTCTTCGGGGCCGCTTCCAGCAGCACGTCGAGCGTCTCGCGCAGCAGCTTGACCGTACGCGGGACGATCATGAGGCCGATGACGATCGAGGCCACCGGGTCGGCCGCCTGCCAGCCGGTCGTCAGGATCAGGGTGGCCGAGATCAGCACGGCGACCGAGCCCAGTGCGTCGGCCAGTACCTCCAGATAGGCGCCGCGGACGTTGATGCTGTCCTGCTGCCCCCGGACGAGGACGGAGAGCGAGATCATGTTGGCGGTCAGGCCGATGAGGCCGAAGACGATCGTCCGGCCGCCCGCGGTGTCGGCCGGCGTGATGAACCGCTGGATCGCCTCGTACAGGACATAACCGCCCACGCCCAGCAGCAGAAGGCAGTTGGCGAGCGCGGCCAGGATCTCCGCCCGCGCATAGCCGAAGGTGCGGTTCTCGCTGGCCGGGCGGTTGGCGAAGTGGATCGCGAGCAGCGCCAGCGCCAGCCCGAGCGCGTCCGTCGCCATGTGTGTGGCGTCCGCGAGCAGCGCCAGCGAGTCGGCCAGCAGACCACCGGCGATCTCCACCACCATCACGGTCAGCGTGATGCAGAGCGCGATACGCAGCCGGACCCGGTGAGCGGCGCCGGCGGTCCCGGTCGGCGGCGGTCCGCCGTGCGAATGCCCGTGGTCGTGCCCAGCCCCCATGAGAGCGCCTCCCGATCGTGAGCGTGCCGGTCCGAGAGGTCAGCCAACTACGGGGCAGGGGTATCGGGCAACACGAGACCGAACACCATTGTCAGCTGCTCTGACCTGCGGAAATAATGGCAGGTCAGAGCGGGGCGCGAGATCATTCGCGGCGCGCGCCGGGGTGTCGCAGGCACCAGCCCTCCCAGGCCGACCCGACCATCTCGCGCACTCCGCGCGACGCCTTCCAGCCGAGCTCCCTGGCGATCAGCTCGCCCGACGCGACGGCCTTCGCCGCGTCGCCCGGGCGCCGCGGCTCGATCACGGGCGACATCGGCAGCCCGGTGACCGAGGCGACGAGGTCCGCCAGCTCGCGTACCGATACGCCCGCACCGCGCCCGACATTGACCGTGAGATCCCCCGCGCCCCCGTCGGCGGACAGCTTGCGGACCACGGCGAGATGGGCGTCGGCGAGATCGGCGACATGAATGTAGTCACGGATGCAGGTGCCGTCGGGTGTGGCGTAGTCGTCGCCGAAGATCCGCGGCTCCTCGCCGCGGGTCAGCCGGTCGAAGAACATCGGGATGACGTTGTGCACCCCGATGTCGGCCAGTTCGGGCGAGGCCGCCCCGGCCACGTTGAAGTAGCGCAGACACGCGGTGGAGAGGCCGTGCGCCCTGCCCGCCGCCCGCACCAGCCACTCACCGGCCAGCTTCGTCTCGCCGTACGGATTGATCGGCGCGCAGGGTGTCGATTCGGTGATCAGCTCCGCGTCGGGGACGCCGTAGACGGCGGCCGACGACGAGAACAGGAAGCGCCGCACCCCGGCGGCGACCGAGGCCTCCAGCACCACGGTCAGGCCGTGCACATTGTCCCGGTAGTAGCTCAGCGGGTGCTCGACGGACTCCCCGACCTGCTTCTTGCCCGCGAGATGCACGACCCCGGTGATGGCACCCCCGTGGCCGCTCAGGGTGGCGTCCAGGAGCCCGCGGTCGAGGACCGAGCCGCGCACCAGCTCCACTCCGGCCGGAAGCCGCTCGGCGAGCCCGCTCGACAGGTCGTCCAGGACGACCACCCGCTCGCCGGCCTCCACCATCGCCCGCGCCACATGCGCTCCGATGTATCCCGCCCCGCCTGTGATCAGCCACGTCATACCGGCCACCCTATCGACCGCCCGGCCGGGCACCCCGGCTCAGCCTTTTCCGCCGGACCGGGGGCGCGGTTTGTGGGGCGAGGCATGGATCGATCATGATGACCGCGGCAGGTGGCACGGGGTCATGCCCGGTCGGATCGGGACGTAAACGGCCCGTGAACTCCTGCTTCCGTCCATCCGATAGCCTCTGCCGACATGCCGCCCGCCCCTGCCGGGAACGGGCCGTCTCCGCGTGTGTCACGCCAGCTCCAAGGAGTGAGTTCGTCTGTCGACCGCCATCCTCGCCGGTGCGCCGGTACCCGGATCGTCGCTGGAGGGCGATCTGCGGTCGCTGGGCTTCGACGTACGCACCGCAGCCGATGCGGCAGAGACCGCGAAGCTGCTCACCGCCGCACCCGCCGACGAGCGCGTGGCGGTCGTCGACACCCGTTTCGTCGGCCACCTCCACTCGCTCCGCCTGGCACTGACCGATCCCCGGTTCGCCGCGGCCGCGGTCCCCGGCGCGCTCGCCGTCCAGCCGGAGGCGCGTCCCGCGCTCAACCGCGTACTGGCGGGTTCGGGGCCCGGCCCCGACGCCCTGGCCGCGGCGCTGGACAGCGCCGGGACCTCCGTGCAGCGCCCCGAACTGGGCACCCTGGTCGCCTCGGTCCCTCAGGACCCGCAGAGCCGCCACGAGGCCAGGGCCGCCGTCGCCGCCGTCGATGACGAGGCCGTGCGGCTCCGTACGGCCGTGAAGTCCCGTGACGGCTTCTTCACGACGTACTGCATCAGTCCGTACTCGCGGTACATCGCACGCTGGTGCGCCCGCCGCGGGCTGACCCCGAACCAGGTCACCACCGCCTCGCTGGTCACCGCGCTCATAGCGGCGGCCTGCGCCGCGACCGGCACCCGCGGCGGTTACATCGCCGCCGGTGTCCTGCTGATCTGTTCCTTCGTCCTGGACTGCACGGACGGCCAGCTCGCCCGGTACTCGCTCCAGTACTCGACGCTCGGCGCCTGGCTGGACGCGACCTTCGACCGGGCCAAGGAGTACGCCTACTACGCGGGGCTCGCCCTGGGTGCGGCCCGCAACGGCGACGACATCTGGGCCCTGGCCCTCGGCGCGATGGTCCTCCAGACCTGCCGCCACGTCGTGGACTTCTCCTTCAACGAGGCCAACCACGACGCGACCGCCAACACGAGTCCCACCGCGGCTCTCTCGGACAAGCTCGACAGCGTCGGCTGGACGGTCTGGGTGCGGCGCATGATCGTGCTCCCGATCGGTGAACGCTGGGCGATGATCGCCGTGCTCACCGCGGTGACCACCCCGCGGATCGTCTTCTACGCACTCCTCATCGGCTGCGCACTGGCCGCCTGTTACACCACGGCCGGCCGGATCCTCCGCTCGCTGACCCGCCGGGCCACGCGCACCGACCGCGCCGCCCAGGCACTGGCCGATCTCGCCGACTCGGGCCCGCTCGCCGAGCTCTTCGCCCGGTTCCTCAGGGGACCGCGCGCGGCCCTGCCGGTGATCGCGTTCGTCGGCGGTGCGCTGGTGGTGGCCGCGTCGCTCTTCGCCCCCGTGGGCAGCTGGTGGCCAGCCGCGGCCGCCGCCGTGTACTGCGTACTCTCCGGAACGGCCGTGTCGCGCCCGCTCAAGGGCGCGCTCGACTGGCTGGTGCCCCCGGTGTTCCGGGCGGCCGAGTACGTCACCGTCCTCGTGCTCGCTGCCCGCTCCGATGTCCACGAGGCGCTGCCCGCGGCCTTCGGTCTGGTCGCTGCCGTCGCCTACCATCACTACGACACGGTGTACCGCATCAAGGGCGGTACCGGCGCGCCGCCCCGGTGGCTGGTGCGTACGATCGGCGGCCACGACGGCCGGACCCTGGTGGTCGCCGTACTCGCCGCCGTGCTGACGGCAGGGCACGCCCCGGGCGACGGTTTCGCCGTCGCCCTCACGGTGCTCGCCGTGGCCGTGGCGATCGTGGTGCTCGCGGAGAGCATCCGCTTCTGGGTGTCCTCCGGCGCACCCGCTGTACATGACGAAGGAGAACCCGCATGATCGGCCTCGTACTGGCGGCCGGCGCAGGCAGGCGTCTGCGCCCCTACACCGACACGCTGCCCAAGGCCCTCGTGCCCGTCGGCCCCGAGGGGGAGGGCGAGCCGACGACCGTTCTCGACATCGCGCTGAGCAACTTCGCCGAGGTCGGACTGACCGAGGTCGCGGTCGTGGTCGGCTACCGCAAGGAGGCGGTGTACGCGCGCCGGGCGGAGTTCGAGGCCAAGTACGGCGTCACCATCACGCTGATCGACAACGACAAGGCCGAGGAGTGGAACAACGCGTACTCCCTCTGGTGCGCCCGTGAGGTGCTCAAGCAGGGTGTGATCCTCGCCAACGGCGACACCGTGCACCCGGTCTCCGTGGAGAAGACGCTGCTCGCCGCGCGCGGCGACGGCCGGCGCATCGTCCTCGCCCTCGACACGGTGAAGCACCTCGCCGACGAGGAGATGAAGGTCATCACGGACGACACCGACGCGGTGACCCGGATCACCAAGCTGATGGACCCCGCGACCGCCACCGGCGAGTACATCGGGGTCACCCTCATCGAGCCCGAGGCGGCCGAAGAGCTCGCGGACGCGCTCAAGGTCACCTTCGAGCGCGACCCGGACCTCTACTACGAGGACGGCTACCAGGAGCTGGTGAACCGCGGCTTCCGTATCGACGTGGCCCCGATCGGCGACGTCGCCTGGGTGGAGATCGACAACCACGACGACCTCGCGAAGGGCCGTGGCATCGCGTGCCAGTACTGACGAGGCTCATCCCGTCCCCGGTCGTCGTCGACATCAGCAGTGGCGCACTCGACGGTCTGGCCGGGCTCCTCGCCGACCAGCGGATCTCGGCATCCGGCAAGCTCGCCCTCGCCGTCAGCGCGGGCTCGGGACAGGCGCTGCGCGAGCGGCTCGCGCCGGTCCTGCCCGGCGCCGACTGGTACTCCGTCGCCGACGGCACCCTCGACTCCGCGGTGACGCTGGCCGACGGGATCAAGGGCAAGCGGTACGACGCGGTCGTCGGCCTCGGCGGCGGCAAGATCATCGACGTGACGAAGTACGCGGCGGCCCGGGTCGGCCTTCCGATGGTCGCCGTCGCGACGAACCTCTCGCACGACGGCATCTGCTCGCCGGTATCGACCCTGGACAACGACAACGGACGCGGCTCGTACGGGGTCCCGACCCCCATCGCGATCGTCGTCGACCTCGATGTGATCCGGGACGCGCCGCCCCGCTTCATCCGCGCAGGCGTCGGCGACGCGATCTCCAACATCTCGGCCATCGCCGACTGGGAGCTGTCCCACAAGGTCAACGGCGAAGCGGTCGACGGACTGGCCGCGGCAATGGCCCGCACCGCGGGCGAGGCGGTCCTGCGCCACCCCGGCGGCGTCGGCGACGACGAGTTCCTGATGGTGCTCGCCGAGGGGCTCGTCCTCTCCGGCATCGCGATCTCGATCAGCGGCGACACCAGGCCCTCGTCCGGCGCCTGCCACGAGATCTGCCACGCCTTCGACCTGCTCTTCCCCCAGCGGGCCGGCAGCCACGGCGAACAGGTCGGTCTCGGCGCGGCCTTCGCGATGCACCTGCGCGGCGCGGCCGACGAGGCCGGCCTCTTCGCGGACGTCCTGCGCAGGCACGGCCTGCCCGTGCTGCCCGGGGAGCTCGGCTTCAGCGTGGACGAGTTCGTCCAGGCCGTTCAGTACGCCCCGCAGACCCGCCCCGGGCGCTTCACCATCCTCGAACACCTCAACCTGTCCGCAGACCAGATCAAGGACGCTTACGCCGACTATGCAAAAGCCATCGGTAGCTGAACTCCGCCCGGTCGTGCACCCTCCGGGCGTCAAGGACCGGCGGAGCGGCGAGCACTGGGGCGGCCGGTTCTACATGCGCGAGGTATCGCTGCGCATCGACCGCCACCTGGTGAACACGCGCATCACGCCCAACCAGCTGACGTACGTGATGACCGTCGCCGCCGCCTTCGCCGCCCCCGCCCTCCTCGTGCCGGGGATCTGGGGCGCGGTGCTCGGCGTGCTGATGGCTCAGCTCTATCTGCTTCTCGACTGCGTCGACGGCGAGGTCGCCCGCTGGAAGAAGCAGTACTCGATGGTGGGCGTCTACGTGGACCGCGTAGCCGCCTACGTGCTCGACGCCGCGGTCCTCGCCGGCTTCGGTCTGCGTGCCGCGGACCTCTGGGGCTCCGGGCGGATCGACTGGCTGTGGGCCTTCCTGGGCACGCTCGCCGCCCTCGGCGCCGTCATGATCAAGTCCGAGACCGACCTCGTCGGTGTCGCCCGTCACCAGCAGGGACTGCCGCCGGTCAAGGAGACGGCGTCCGAGCCCCGCTCCTCCGGCATGGCGCTGGCCCGCAGGGCTGCCGGGGCGCTGAAGTTCCACCGGCTCGTCCTCGGGATCGAGGCGTCCCTGCTGATCCTGGTGCTCGCGATCGTGGACCAGATCAGGGGCGACCTCTTCTTCTCCCGGCTCGGCGTCGCCGTGCTGGCGGGCATCGCGCTCCTGCAGAGCGTGCTCCACCTCGTGTCCATCCTCGCTTCGAGCAGGCTCAAGTGACGGCCCCCGGCGCGGGCGGCTCCGCGAAGGTCGGCGCGGTCATCATCACGATGGGCAACCGCCCCGACGAGCTGCGCGCCCTGCTGGACTCGGTGGCCAAACAGGACGGCGACCCGGTCGAGGTCGTCGTGGTCGGCAACGGCGCACCCGTACCGGACGTCCCCGAAGGCGTACGGACGGTCGAGCTGCCCGAGAACCTGGGCATCCCCGGCGGGCGCAACGTCGGCATCGAGGCGTTCGGCCCGGCCGGCACCGACGTGGACATCCTGCTCTTCCTCGACGACGACGGGCTGCTCCCGAACACCGACACGGCCGAGCTGTGCCGCCTGGCCTTCGCCGCCGACCCCGGGCTGGGCATCATCAGCTTCCGGATCGCCGACCCCGACACCGGCGTCACCCAGCGCCGCCACGTCCCCCGGCTGCGCGCATCCGATCCCATGCACTCCTCGCGGGTCACGACCTTCCTCGGCGGGGCCAACGCCGTACGGTCCCAGGTCATCGCCGAGGCCGGACCGCTCCCCGGCGAGTTCTTCTACGCACACGAGGAGACCGATCTGGCGTGGCGGGCCCTGGACGCGGGCTGGATGATCGACTACCGGGCCGACATGGTGCTCCACCACCCGGCCACGGCTCCGTCCCGGCACGCGGTGTACCACCGTATGGTGGCCCGCAACCGCGTCTGGCTGGCCCGGCGGAACCTGCCCGCACCGCTCGTGCCGGTCTACCTGGGGGTGTGGATGCTGCTCACGCTGGTCCGCCGCCCCTCGGGAGCCGCGCTCAAGGCCTGGTTCGGCGGGTTCAAGGAGGGCTGGACCACTCCCTGCGGACCACGCCGACCGATGAAATGGCGTACGGTCTGGCGGCTGACCCGACTGGGCCGGCCTCCGGTGATCTGAGAAGTGATCTGAGAAGCTCGACTCTGAGAGCATCGGACGTACTCCGGGACCCGGCATCCGAGCCCGGTCCCGATCCGGCAGCGCATCTTGAACACGGAAGTTTCAACTTGTGAGTGACACAACCCATGACGGTGCGGTCGCGCTGAGCGACCGCCCGTCTCCCGACGACGGTCTGTCCTCGGCCGAGCTGGCCGGGAAGTACGGCCTGTCGGTGAGCGGTGCCCGGCCTGGGCTCACGGAGTACGTCCGCCAGATCTGGGGACGGCGCCACTTCATCCTGGCCTTCTCGTCCGCGAAACTGTCAGCCCAGTACAGCCAGGCCAAGCTGGGCCAGGTCTGGCAGGTGGCGACCCCGCTGCTCAACGCGGCGGTCTACTACTTCATCTTCGGCCTGCTCCTCAACACCAAGCGGGGGCTGGCGCCCGACGTCTTCATTCCCTTCCTGGTGACCGGGGTCTTCGTCTTCACCTTCACGCAGAGCTCGGTGATGGCCGGAGTCCGGGCGATCTCGGGCAACCTGGGGCTGGTGCGGGCGCTGCACTTCCCACGGGCCTCGCTGCCCATCTCGTTCGCGCTGCAGCAGCTCCAGCAGCTGCTGTACTCGATGATCGTGCTGATCGTGGTCGCCGTCTGCTTCCACAGCTACCCCTCGCTGTCCTGGCTCCTGGTCATCCCGATCCTGGCGATGCAGTTCGTGTTCAACACGGGGCTGGCCCTGATCATGGCGAGGATGGGCAGCAAGACGCCCGACCTCGCGCAGCTGATGCCGTTCATCATGCGCACCTGGATGTACACGTCGGGCGTGATGTTCTCCATCACGGTGATGCTCAAGGGCAAGCCGCCGTGGATCGCCCATGTGCTCCAGTGGAACCCGGCCACCGTCTACATGGACCTGGTCCGGTTCGCCCTGATCGACGGCTACGGCGCCGAGAACCTGCCCCCGCACGTCTGGGCGGCCGCAGCGGGATGGGCGGTTCTGCTGGGCCTCGTGGGCTTCGTGTACTTCTGGAAGGCTGAGGAGCGGTACGGCCGTGGCTGAGGAAACCATTCAGGGGCACATCCCCACCGTCATCGCCGACGACGTGCACATCGTGTACCGCGTCAACGCCGGTGGCGGCGGCAAGGGCGCGGCCACGGCGGCGCTCAGCCGGATCGTGGGCAAGGACAGGAGCGCCGCACGCGGCGTCCGCAAGGTGCACGCCGTACGCGGGGTGACCTTCACGGCCTACCGCGGCGAGGCCATCGGCCTCATCGGCTCGAACGGCTCCGGCAAGTCCACCCTGCTGCGGGCCATCGCCGGGCTGCTGCCGACGGAGAGCGGCAAGGTCTACACCGACGGCCAGCCGTCGCTGCTCGGCGTCAACGCGGCCCTGATGAACGATCTGACCGGCGAGCGCAACGTCATCCTCGGCGGTCTCGCCATGGGCATGTCGCGTGAGGAGATCCGCGAGCGGTACCAGGGGATCGTCGACTTCTCGGGCATCAACGAGAAGGGCGACTTCATCACCCTGCCGATGCGGACGTACTCGTCCGGCATGGCGGCGAGGCTGCGCTTCTCCATCGCGGCCGCCAAGAACCACGACGTGCTCATGATCGACGAGGCACTGGCCACCGGTGACCGCAAGTTCCAGATCCGTTCGGAAGAGCGCATCCGCGAGCTGCGCAAGGAGGCGGGCACGGTCTTCCTCGTCAGCCACAGCAACAAGTCGATCAGGGACACCTGCGACCGCGTCCTGTGGCTGGAGAAGGGCGAACTTCTGATGGACGGCCCGACCGAAGAGGTCGTCAAGGCGTACGAGAAGGAGACCGGCAAGTAATAGCCGATCGGACCTTCCCGCCTTACCGCATCGCGGCAGTGGCCTCCGCCGGACTCTCCGGCGGGGGCCACTGCCGTGCGGCGGGCCGCCCGCCCGCATCATCCCGACACGCCGGTGCGAGCAGGGTGTTCAAGCCAATGACGGACCGTCGTACAAAGGTCCCGGCGAGTCAAGTGATCGTCAAGTACTGTGCGGGCGGGGAAGGTTGCCGGGGATTGAAGTGTTCTTGTGACGCACGCTGTACCCCGCCGACGTGTCAGTCGTTGTACAACGTAAGCTGTACCGGTGCTGATTCACGGCAAGCGGGGTCATAACCCTGCGTCGCCAACCCGGCGTCGCCTTGCCTGACGGTCCGCGCGGCGTGTCCGAAATGGGTTGTATTGAGTCGGCAGTGTAGAACGGGAGATGTGACGGCAATGGCAACGGACGTGTCCCAGCTCCGCGATGTTCCCGCCGTCCCCGCGCCTGGCAGCATGCGGTGACGGGCGTCCGGGACGCGGGCACCGACGGCCATGCGCGCACCACACTGGACAAGGCATCCGGCGAGAACTTCCCGGTAGCACCGTTCTTCCTGCCGCGCGCCTGGCGCGACGACCTGATGGCGGTCTACGGCTATGCCCGGCTCGTCGACGACATCGGCGACGGGGACCTCGCGTCCCCCGCGGCCGAGGCCCGGCTTCTGGGTCTCGACCCCGCGCGCGCCGACGACCGCCTCGCGATGCTCGACGCGTTCGAGGCCGACCTGCACCGTGTCTTCAGCGGGTCCGCCGGATCCACCGGACCGGTCGAAGAGCCGCACCACCCCATCCTGCGCGCGCTCCGGCCGACCGTCCGCCGCTGCGCCCTCACCCCCGAACCCTTCCTCGGGCTGATCGCGGCCAACCGTCAGGACCAGACGGTCCGGCGCTACGAGACCTACGAGGACCTCCTCGCGTACTGCGAGCTCTCGGCCAACCCGGTCGGCCGTCTCGTCCTGCAGATCACGGGCACCGCCAGCCCCGAGCGCATCCGGCGGTCCGACGCCGTCTGCTCGGCGCTGCAGATCGCCGAGCACCTCCAGGACGTCGCCGAGGACCTCGGCCGCGACCGCATCTACCTGCCCGCCCGGGACATGAAGGAGTTTCATGTCCAGGAGGCGGATCTGGCCGTCCCGAGCGCGGGCGCTTCGGTGCGCGCGCTGATCGCCTACGAAGCCGAACGCGCCCGGGATCTGCTGAATGAAGGCGCCCCGCTGGTGGGTAGCGTCCATGGCAGGCTCAAGCTGCTGCTCGCCGGGTTCGTGGCCGGCGGAAGCGCCGCTCTCCAAGCGGTCTCCGCTGCCGGATTCGACGTGCTTCCCGGACCGCCCAAGCCCACCAAGCTCGGCCTGTTGCGCGAAATGGGAGCCGTCTTGCGAGGAACGCGTAGAGAGGGGTGAGCCGGACCGTGGAGGGACAAACACCGGTTTCGGGGCCCGTGATGGCCGCGTACACGTACTGCGAGGCCGTCACGGGACAGCAGGCGCGGAATTTCGCGTACGGCATCAGGCTGCTGCCGGCCGACAAGCGGCAGGCGATGTCCGCGCTGTACGCCTTCTCGCGACGCGTGGACGACATCGGCGACGGCGAACTGGCACCCGACATCAAGCGGGAGCGGCTGGAGTCGACGCGTGAGCTGCTCGGGCGGATCCGCGAAGGAGCCGTGGACGAGGACGACACCGACCCGGTCGCGGTGGCCCTGACCGACGCGGCACGCCGGTTCCCCATCCCGCTCGGCGGGCTCGACGAGCTCATCGACGGCGTCCTGATGGACGTACGCGGCGCGACCTACGAGACCTGGGACGACCTGGAGGTCTACTGCCGTTGCGTCGCGGGCGCCATCGGTCGGCTCTCGCTCGGTATCTTCGGCAACGCCGCGAGTACGGCCGCCGCCGACCGGGCCTCCCAGTACGCCGACACGCTCGGCCTCGCGCTCCAGCTCACCAACATCCTCCGGGACGTCCGCGAGGACGCGGGCAACGGACGCACCTATCTGCCCGCCGACGACCTCGCCAAGTTCGGCTGTTCGGACGGCTTCCACAGCGCGACGCCGCCCGCGGGCTCCGACTTCGCCGGTCTTGTGCACTTCGAGGTCCGCCGCGCCCGCGCCCTGTTCGCCGAGGGCTACCGGCTGCTGCCCTTCCTCGACCGCCGCAGTGGGGCGTGTGTCGCCGCGATGGCGGGCATCTACCGGCGCCTCCTCGACCGCATCGAGCGCGACCCCGGGGCGGTCCTGCGCGGCCGGGTCTCGCTGCCGGGGCGGGAGAAGGCGTACGTCGCGGTCCGCGGCCTCTCCGGTCTCGACACCCGGAACATCACGCGTCAGAGCGCCCGGAGGCGCGCCTGATGCCCCTCGACAGACCCGCTCCGCCACGGTCCGCCGAGCGGTACTCAACCTCCCGGGACGATCACGCGTCCCTGACTTCGACGGCCCGCCCTCCGTACCCGGACGGCCTGTCCTGGAAGGGGGGCGTATGACAGCCGACGCGGTGCGGCCGGCGCGCGCGGTCGTGGTCGGCGGAGGGCTGGCCGGCACCACCGCCGCACTCGAACTCGCCGACGCGGGCGTAAGCGTGACCCTGCTCGAAGGCCGGCCACGGCTCGGGGGTCTCGCCTTCTCCTTCCAGCGCGGCGGACTGACCGTGGACAACGGCCAGCACGTGTACCTGCGCTGCTGCACCGCCTACCGCTGGTTCCTCGACCGCGTCGACGGAGCCGCCCTCGCACCCCTGCAGGACCGGCTCGACGTACCCGTCCTCGACGTCGCGCCCGCGGGCGGCCCGCGCCTCGGCCGGCTGCGCCGCAGCGGACTGCCGGTTCCGCTGCACCTCGCCCGGAGCCTCGCGACGTACCCGCATCTCTCCCTCGCCGAGCGCGCGAGCGTGGGCCGGGCCGCGCTGGCGCTCAAGGGACTGGACCTCGCCGATCCCTCCCTGGACGACACCGACTTCGCGAGCTGGCTGCGCGCGCACGGGCAGTCCGACCGCACCATCGAGGCCCTCTGGGACCTGGTGGGCGTGGCGACACTCAACGCGACCGCGCCGCACGCCTCGCTGGGTCTCGCCGCGATGGTCTTCAAGACCGGGCTGCTCTCCGAAGCGGGCGCCGCCGACATCGGCTGGGCCCGGGTGCCGCTCGGCGACCTGCACGACACACTCGCCCGCAAGGCCCTCGACGCGGCCGGGGTGCGCACCGAACTGCGCGCCAGGGTCGCCGGTGTCGGCCGGGCCGCGGACGGGAGCTGGCGGGTGGAGACGGACGGCGAGACGCTGGAGGCCGACGCCGTGGTACTCGCCGTACCGCAGCGCGAGGCGCATGCGCTGCTCCCCGAAGGGGCGCTCGACGCACCGGACGGGCTGCTGGAGATCGGTACGTCACCGATCCTCAACGTCCATGTCGTCTACGACCGCAAGGTGCTGCGCCGGCCCTTCTTCGCCGCGCTCGGCACCCCGGTCCAGTGGGTCTTCGACCGTACGGAGTCCTCGGGCCTGCAGGGCGGCGGGCAGTACCTCGCGCTGTCCCAGTCCGCCGCCGACGACGACATCGACCAGCCCGTCTCCGTTCTCAGAGAGCGCTATCTCCCGGAGCTGGAACGGCTGCTGCCCGCCACGCGCGGCGCCGGTGTACGGGACTTCTTCGTCACCCGCGAGCGGACCGCGACCTTCGCGCCCACCCCCGGTGTCGGACGGCTGCGTCCCGGCGCCCGCACCAGGATCCCCGGCCTCTGCCTGGCCGGAGCGTGGACCGCCACTGGCTGGCCCGCGACCATGGAGGGCGCGGTGCGCAGCGGTCTCAGCGCCGCCGGTGCCGTGCTCGCCACGCTCGGCCGTACCCACGACCATCCGCTTCAGGAGGCGGCATGAGCACTGTTACTGGAACAAGAGGAGAGCCTGTGACCCCGGCCGCAGACACCGTCGATATTGTCGCGCTCCTGGAGCGTGGACGGACCCTGTCCTCACCGGTGCTGCGCGCTGCCATTGACCGGCTCGCACCGCCCATGGACACGGTCGCCGCCTACCACTTCGGCTGGATCGACGCCGAGGGACGCCCCGCCGACGGGGACGGCGGCAAGGCCGTGCGCCCCGCGCTCGCCCTGCTGTCGGCGGAGGCCGCCGGCGCGGCGGCCGAGGCCGGGATCCCCGGCGCCGTCGCGGTGGAACTCGTGCACAACTTCTCGCTGCTGCACGACGACCTGATGGACGGTGACGAACAGCGCCGCCACCGGGACACCGTCTGGAAGGTGCACGGTCCCGCTCAGGCGATCCTCGTCGGTGACGCGCTCTTCGCGCTGGCGAACGAGATCCTGCTGGAGCTCGGCACCGTCGAGGCAGGCCGTGCCACTCGCCGGCTGACCACCGCCACCAGGAAGCTGATCGACGGTCAGGCCCAGGACATCTCCTACGAGCACCGCGAACGGGTCACCGTCGAGGAGTGCCTGGAGATGGAGGGCAACAAGACGGGCGCCCTGCTCGCCTGCGCCGTCTCCATCGGTGCGGTGCTCGGCGGCGCCGACGACCGCACGGCGGACACGCTGGAGGCGTACGGCTACCACCTCGGCCTGGCGTTCCAGGCCGTCGATGACCTGCTCGGCATCTGGGGCGACCCGGAGACCACCGGGAAGCAGACCTGGAGCGATCTGCGCCAGCGCAAGAAGTCCCTGCCCGTCGTCGCGGCACTCGCAGCCGGCGGACCGGCGTCGGAACGGCTGGGCGAACTGCTCGCAGCCGACGCCAAGAGCAACGACTTCGACACCTTCTCCGAGGAGGAGTTCGCCGCACGGGCGGCTCTGATCGAGGAGGCGGGCGGCCGGGAGTGGACCTCGCAGGAGGCCCGCAGACAGCACACGATCGCGATCGACGCGCTCACCGGGGTCGAGATGCCGGAAAGGGTGCGGGCGCAGCTCATCGCGCTCGCCGACTTCGTCGTAGTACGGAAGAGATGATCACCATCGCCACATAATTCGCGGTCGCCGGCCGGTGTCCCCGGGACACCGGCCGACGGAGACCCCAGCACAGCAGAGGAAGCACTGCACGAAGGGGAAGCCATGACAGCGACGACCGACGGAAGCCCCGGAGCCATGGAGCCCCGCGCAGCCTCGGCAACCGGAACAGCTGAAACAACCGAATCCACGGAAACCACCGACACGATCCTTGCCGGGCACCCGGTGCGGGACGCCGCGGAGCGGGCCGCAGGGCGTTCGGTCGACTATCTGCTGGGAACCCAGGACGCCCAGGGCTGGTGGAAGGGCGACCTGGAGACGAACGTAACCATGGACGCCGAGGACCTGCTGCTGCGGCAGTTCCTCGGAATCCAGGACGAGCGCACCACGCGGGCCGCCGGACAGTTCATCCGCGGCGAGCAGCGCGCGGACGGCACCTGGGCCACGTTCTTCGAGGGCCCCGGCGAACTCTCCACGACCATCGAGGCGTACGTGGCGCTGCGGCTCGCCGGGGACGACCCCGACGCCCCGCACATGGCACTCGCGTCCGCCTGGATCCGCGCCCACGGAGGCGTGGCGGCGAGCCGGGTGTTCACCAGGATCTGGCTCGCTCTCTTCGGATGGTGGAAATGGGACGACCTCCCCGAGCTACCACCTGAGATGATTTTCCTGCCCAAGTGGTTCCCGCTCAACATCTACGATTTCGGCTGCTGGGCCCGGCAGACCATCGTGCCGCTGACCGTCGTCTCCGCGAAGCGCCCGGTCCGCCCGGCCCCCTTCGCGCTCGACGAACTGCACACCGACCCGGCCGATCCGAATCCGGCCAAGCGCCCGGCCCCGCTGGTCAGTTGGGACGGAGCCTTCCAGCACCTCGACCGGGCGCTGCACATCTACCACAAGGTCGCCCCGCGAAGACTCCGCAAGGTGGCCATGAACGCGGCAGCCCGCTGGATCATCGAGCGGCAGGAGAACGACGGCTGCTGGGGCGGCATCCAGCCGCCCGCCGTGTACTCGGTCATCGCCCTCCACCTGCTCGGCTACGACATCGACCACCCCGTGATGCGGGCGGGCCTGGAGTCGCTGGACCGGTTCGCCATCTGGCGCGCGGACGGCGCCCGCATGATCGAGGCCTGCCAGTCCCCGGTGTGGGACACCTGTCTGGCCACGATCGCGCTGGCCGACGCGGGCCTGAGCCCCGACCACCCGGCGCTCGTCAGGGCCGCCGAGTGGATGCTCGCCGAGGAGATCGACCGCCCCGGCGACTGGTCGGTGCGCCGCCCCGGACTCGCCCCCGGCGGCTGGGCCTTCGAGTTCCACAACGACAACTACCCCGACATCGACGACACCGCCGAGGTCGCCCTCGCACTGCGCCGGGTCCGGGTGCCGGACCGGGCACGGCTGGAAGGGGCCATCGCACGCGGCGTGCGCTGGAACCTCGGCATGCAGTCCAAGGACGGCGGCTGGGGCGCCTTCGACGCCGACAACACCAGCCCGTTCCCCAACCGGCTGCCGTTCTGCGACTTCGGCGAGGTCATCGACCCGCCGTCGGCCGACGTCACCGGCCATGTCGTGGAGATGCTCGCCGTCGAGGGCAAGGCGCACGACCCGCGCACCCGGCGCGGCGTCGAGTGGCTGCTCGCCGAACAGGAGGCGACCGGTGCCTGGTTCGGGCGCTGGGGCGTCAACTACATCTACGGCACCGGGTCGGTGGTCCCGGCCCTCACCGCGGCCGGGCTGCCCGTCTCCCACCCGGCGATCCGCCGTGCGGTCACCTGGCTGGAGTCCGTACAGAACGAGGACGGCGGCTGGGGCGAGGACCTGCGCTCGTACAAGGAGGAGGCGTGGATCGGGCACGGCGCTTCGACCCCCTCCCAGACCGCCTGGGCGCTGCTCGCGCTGCTCGCGGCGGGGGAGCGGGAGAACAAGGCCGTGGAACGGGGAGTCACCTGGCTCGCCGAGACGCAGCGCCAGGACGGCGCCTGGGACGAGCCGTACTTCACCGGTACCGGCTTCCCCTGGGACTTCTCGATCAACTACAACCTCTACCGGCAGGTCTTCCCGCTGACCGCGCTGGGACGGTACGTCCACGGTGAGCCCTTCTCCGGAACCCGGCAGGGGAGCTGATGGCAGAGGCCCCGGACAGCGCTCCGCTGCTGATCGCCTGCGCGCTCGGCATCGAGCGGTTCGCCCTGCGCACGGGCGCCGGCCGCGGCGGCGCACCGGGCCCGGTGACCGTACTCCGTACGGGCATGGGACCCGAGGCGGCCGCGTACGCCGTCACCCGCACACTCGGCGAGCTCCCCTCGCGGGAGTCCGCCGTGATCGCGTCCGGTTTCTGCGCCGGTCTCGCACCCGGAATGCATCCGGGTGACGTGATCGTCGCCGATGAGACCAGGGACAGCAGGGGCGCCACAGCCTGCGTGGGCACCGAGGTGCTCGCGAAGGCGCTCGCCGCCGCCCTGCCCGGGCGTACTGTGCACACCGGTCCGCTGACCGGGTCAGACCATGTTGTACGCGGCCACGAAAGGGCCGAGCTGCGTGCCACAGGGGCGATCGCCGTGGACATGGAATCCTCGGCGACGCTCTGGAGCGCCGTACGGACCGGGCCCCGCCCGGTTGCGGCCGTACGAGTGGTCGTGGACGCTCCAGAACATGAACTCGTCCGTATTGGGACGGTACGCGGTGGAATATCGGCCTTCCGCGTACTCCGTGCCGTCCTACCAGCTTTCTATGAATGGCACCGTTCTTTGCTGCTCCCCAGGAGGTGAGCTAGATGGCCATGCCGCTCCGTCAGACCATCAGGGTCGGGACGTATCTCTTCGAACAGAAGCTCCGCAAGCGTGAGAAGTTCCCGTTGATCGTGGAGCTGGAGCCGCTCTTCGCGTGCAACCTCGCATGTGAGGGCTGCGGGAAGATCCAGCACCCGGCGGGAGTGCTCAAGCAGCGCATGCCGGTGGCGCAGGCAGTGGGGGCCGTCCTTGAATCGGGTGCTCCGATGGTTTCCATCGCGGGTGGTGAGCCCCTCATGCACCCGCAGATCCATGAAATCGTGCGCCAGCTGGTGGCGAAGAAGAAATATGTCTTCCTCTGCACCAACGCGATGCTGATGCGCAAGAAGATGGAAAAGTTCACACCGTCGCCCTACTTCGCGTTCACCGTGCACATCGACGGGCTGCGCGAGCGGCACGACGAGTCGGTGGCGAAGGAGGGAGTGTTCGACGAGGCCGTGGAGGCCATCAAGGAGGCGAAGCGGCGCGGTTTCCGCGTCACGACCAACTCCACGTTCTTCAACACCGACACCCCCCAGAACATCATCGAGGTGCTCAACTACCTCAATGACGACCTGGAGGTGGACGAGATGATGATCTCGCCCGCCTACGCCTACGAGAAGGCCCCGGACCAGGAGCACTTCCTGGGGGTCGAACAGACCCGGGAGCTTTTCAAGAAGTCCTTCGCGGGCGGCAACAGGCGCCGCTGGCGCCTGAACCACTCGCCGCTCTTCCTGGACTTCCTGGAAGGCAAGGTGGACTTCCCCTGCACCGCGTGGGCCATTCCCAACTACTCGCTCTTCGGCTGGCAGCGACCCTGCTATCTGATGAACGACGGGTATGTCCCCACGTACAAGGAGCTGGTCGAGAAGACCGACTGGGACAAGTACGGCCGGGGCAAGGACGACCGCTGCGCCAACTGCATGGCGCACTGCGGTTACGAGCCGACTGCCGTACTCGCCACGATGGGCTCCCTCAAGGAGACCATTCGCGCCGCACGCGAGACCGTGTCAGGAAACCGCGGGTGACGTGACGGTCGCAGGAGAGCCCGTCGCACCCGGGCTCCCCGAGCCGCCGGCCCGACCTGCCCAGGTCGGGCCGGCGGCCGTCGGCGCGTACGCGCCGGTTCCGGTGCCGTCGGTGGCGCGGGCGCAGGCTCCGTCACCGACTGCACCGGGTGTGTGAGCGATACGAATCCGAGAGGGGGCCTGAGCGTGTCGATCTTGGAGAATATCCGGGGACCGCACGACCTGAAGGCGCTCGCCGAGGCGGAACTCGGTGAACTGGCCGTAGAAATAAGGGAGTTCCTGATCCAGGCGGTGGCCAGGACCGGCGGACACCTGGGGCCGAACCTGGGGGTGGTCGAACTCGCCGTCGCACTGCACCGGGTCTTCGACTCACCCGTCGACCGCATCCTGTGGGACACCGGCCACCAGAGTTATGTGCACAAGCTGCTCACCGGCCGGCAGGACTTCTCCAAACTGCGCAGCAAGGGCGGCCTCTCCGGCTACCCGTCCCGCGAGGAGTCCGAGCACGACGTCATCGAGAACTCGCACGCCTCGACGGTGCTGGGCTGGGCCGACGGGCTGGCCAAGGCCAACGAGGTGCTCGGCCGGACCGGCCACGTGGTCGCCGTGATCGGCGACGGCGCACTCACCGGCGGCATGGCCTGGGAGGCGCTCAACAACATCGCCGCCGCCAGGGACCGCCCGCTGATCATCATCGTCAACGACAACGGGCGCTCGTACGGCCCGACGACCGGCGGCCTGGCCAACCACTTCGCCACCCTCCGTACGACCGACGGCTACGAGCGGGCCCTCGCCTGGGGCAAGGAGGTCCTCCAGTCGACGCCCGTCCTGGGACAGCCGCTGTACGAGTCGCTGCACGGCGCGAAGAAGGGGTTCAAGGACGCCTTCGCACCGCAGGGCATGTTCGAGGACCTGGGGCTCAAGTACGTCGGCCCGGTCGACGGCCACGACCTGGCGGCCCTGCAGTCGGCACTGAACCGCGCCAAGCGCTTCCACGGGCCGGTGCTCGTGCACTGCCTCACCGAGAAGGGACGCGGCTACCGGCCCGCGCTGGAGGACGAGGCCGACCGCTTCCACACCGTCAGTGTCATGGACCCGCTGACCTGCGCACCCCTCGCTCCGCCCGGCGGACCCTCCTGGACCTCGGTGTTCGGCGCCGAGATCGCCGCGATCGGTGCCGAGCGGCCCGATGTCGTCGCCATCACGGCGGCGATGCTGCACCCGGTCGGCCTCACCGAGTTCGCCGAGCGCTTCCCCGACCGGGTCTGGGACGTCGGGATCGCCGAACAGCACGCCGCGGTGTCCGCCGCCGGGCTCGCCACCGGTGGGCTGCATCCGGTGGTCGCCGTGTACGCGACCTTTCTCAACCGGGCCCTCGACCAGCTTCTGATGGACGTGGCCCTGCACCGGTGCGGGGTGACGTTCGTCCTCGACCGGGCCGGGGTCACCGGGGTCGACGGCCCCTCGCACAACGGCATGTGGGACATGTCCGTCCTGCAGGCCGTACCGGGACTGCGCATAGCCGCGCCGCGGGACGCCGACCAGCTCCGCGCCCAGCTGCGGGAGGCGGTCGACGTGGACGACGCGCCGACCGTACTGCGCTTCCCCAAGGAAGCGGTGGGCGAGCCGGTCCCGTCGGTCGACCGGGTCGGCGGCATGGACGTACTGCACCGGGCCGACCGGCCCCAGGTACTGCTGGTCGCCGTCGGAGTGCTCGCCCCGGTCTGCCTGCACGCGGCCGAACTCCTCGAAGGACGCGGCATCGGCTGCACCGTCGTCGACCCGCGCTGGGTCAAACCCGTGGACGCCGAACTCCCGGGGCTCGCCGCCGCACACCGGCTGGTCGCGGTCGCCGAGGACAACAGCCGCAGCGGCGGCGTGGGTTCGGCGGTCGGCCAGGCCCTGCGCGACGCCGGGGTCGACGTACCGCTGCGGACCTTCGGAATCCCCGAGCAGTTCCTCCCGCACGCCAAACGAGCCGAAGTGCTGGCCGACATCGGGCTCACGCCCGTCGAGATCGCAGGACGGATCAGCGCCGCCCTGAAAGCCAAGGAGAAGACGGAATGACGGAAGGCGCACCCAAGGGTTTCGATCTGACGACCCTGCTCGCCGAGCGAGGTGCCGAGCGCTACGAGCTGCACACCCGGTACCTGAACCACCAGCTGCCGAGGATGCTGCACACCATCGGCTTCGACAACGTCTACGAGCGCGCCGAGGGCGCCCACTTCTGGGACGCGGACGGCAACGACTACCTCGACATGCTCGCGGGCTTCGGGGTCATGGGGCTCGGCCGGCACCATCCGGTCGTCCGCAAGGCGCTGCACGACGTCCTGGACGCCTCACTGGCCGACCTGACCCGCTTCGACTGCCAGCCGCTGCCCGGACTGCTCGCCGAGAAGCTGCTGGCGCACTCGCCGCACCTGGACCGGGTGTTCTTCGGCAACAGCGGTACGGAAGCCGTCGAGACGGCACTGAAGTTCGCCAGGTATGCCACCGGGAAGCCCAGGATCCTGTACTGCTCGCACGCCTTCCACGGGCTGACGACCGGCTCGCTCTCGGTCAACGGCGAGGACGGCTTCCGCGACGGCTTCGCACCGCTGCTGCCCGACACGGCCATCGGGATGGGCGATCTGGCCGCGCTGGAACGCGAGTTGAAGCGCGGCGACGTGGCGGGCTTCGTCGTCGAGCCGATCCAGGGCAAGGGCGTCCTGGAGTCCCCGCCCGGCTTCCTGCGCGCGGCCCAGGACCTGCTGCACCGGTACAAGGCGCTGCTGATCGCCGACGAGGTGCAGACGGGACTCGGCAGGACCGGCGACTTCTACGCCTACCAGCACGAGGAGGGCGTCGAACCGGACCTGGTCTGTGTGGCCAAGTCGCTCTCGGGCGGCTACGTGCCGGTCAGCGCGACCCTGGGCAAGGACTGGATCTTCAAGAAGGTCTACTCGTCCATGGACCGGGTGCTCGTCCACTCGGCCAGCTTCGGCTCCAACGCCCAGGCCATGGCCGCCGGGCTCGCCGTGCTCTCGGTCATGGAGGACGAGGAGACCGTCGCCCACGCCCGCGCGACCGGCGAGCTGCTGAAGTCCCGGCTGGCCGCGCTCATCCCCCGGTACGAACTGCTGCACGACGTACGCGGCCGGGGGCTGATGATCGGCATCGAGTTCGGCCGCCCCACGTCGTTGAAGCTCCGCAGCCGGTGGACCATGCTCCAGGCGGCCCGCAAGGGGCTCTTCGCGCAGATGGTCGTCGTACCGCTGCTCCAGAAGCACCGCATCCTCACCCAGGTCTCCGGGGACCACCTGGAAGTGATCAAGCTGATTCCGCCACTGGTCATCGGTGAGGCGGATGTGGACCGTTTCGTCGAGGCGTTCACCGCGGTGATGGACGACGCGCACGGTGGCGGCGGACTCATGTGGGACTTCGGGCGGACCCTGGTGAAGCAGGCGGTCGCCAACCGCTGAGAGCCCTGACCGGACTTGAGCTTTTGCCTCAGAGGCAAAAAATTTGCCTCTGAGGCATTCCGCTGTCCCAATGGGGTGTATGAGCACCCCCGCAGAGGATCTGCCCGATGTCGCCCCGCGCCTGCGCGAACTGCGCCGGCGCGGGCGGCTCACGCTGGAGGCCGCGGCCCGCAGGGCCGGCCTCTCCCCGGCGCACCTCTCCCGCCTGGAGACCGGAGCCCGGCAGCCGTCGCTGCCCATGCTGCTGTCGCTGGCCCGCATCTACGGTACGTCGGTCTCCGAGCTGCTCGGCGAGGTGCCGCCCGAGCGCGACCCCGTCATCCGGGGCGACCGCCGGGACTCCGTCGAGGCCGACGGCTGGACGTACCACACGGCGGGCTCCCCGGGCCGGGCGATGCAGGCCCTGCGGGTGCAGGTGCCGTACGGGGCGCAGGGCGAGCTGGTCCGGGTCCATCCCGGCGAGGAGTGGCTGTACGTCCTCAGCGGGAAGCTGCGGCTGACCCTCGGCGACGCGGCGCACGACCTCGACCCCGGGGACAGTGCCCACTTCGACTCGCTCACCCCGCACCGGATCGCCGCCGCGACCCGGGCCGGGACCGAGCTGCTCTTCGTGCACACCCTGCTGCAGAGCCCCGGCCTGCACTGACCCTGATTCTCTCCCCCCGCCCGAGACCCGATCCGACGAGAGGCCCGCCATGCCGGAAACACCCGAAGACACGCACGAGGAGAAGAAGTTTCCCCGGGGACTCGTCATCCGGCTCGTCGCCTACCTGGTGGCGGGGCACCTCTTCGCCGGGTTCGTCTATCTGCTGTTCACGCTCGGCGGTCAGCAGTAGCCCTGTCCCGGCAGTCGCTCAGGAGGCGTCTTCGAGCAGCCGGGCGCGCAGCTTCTCGCGCGTCTCCGGGGTGAGCTTCAGGCCCTCGGTGAGATAGCGGTCGGTGGTACCCCAGGTCTCGTCGATGGCGGTGAAAGCGGTCTCCAGGTATTCGGCGCGGGCCTCGAAGAGCGGGCTCAGCAGCCGCATGACCTCGTCGGAGTGCGCGCCGGCCGACTCGTCGCTGCGCTTGACCAGGTAGCGCCTGCGGGGATCGTTCGACTTGAGGTAGTCCGCCTCGACGGCGTCGCGCTCCACGCCCACCGCGAGCAGCGTCACCGCTATCGAGAGTCCCGCCCGGTCCTTGCCCGCCGCACAGTGCATCAGGGCCGGCACGCTGTCCTCGGCGAGGTCGTGCAGCACCCGGCTGTGCTCGGCGGTCCTGGTCGTGATGATCGACCGGTACGAGTCGGCCATCCGGCCCGCGGCCCGGTCGTCGGAGAGGACCCGCCGCAGCTTGTCCAGATCGCCGTCGCGCACCATTCGCCAGAACTCGGAACCGTCCGCCGGGTCCGTCAGGGGGATGTTGACATTGCGGACGCCCGTCAGCTCGACGTCCCGTCCGTCCAGGGACACGTCGGCGGCGTTGCGGAAGTCGAAGATCGTGTGCAGCCCCAGCGAGGACAGGAAGGCGGCGTCCTCGGCGGTGGCGTGCGCGAGGTGACCGCTGCGGAACAGCCTTCCCTGGCGTACCCGTCGGCCGTCCACGGTCGGCAGTCCGCCCACGTCGCGGAAGTTGCGCACCCCGGCCAGCTCGGGTTCTGCCGACGGGACCTGCGGAAGTTGCTGCGTCACGGGGCTCCTCGGTGTCCTGCCGGCGTCGTGGTTCGCCGCCGTCGGCGCGTGGTGGACCTGGCGGTCCGGCCGTGTCGTAACGGCCCTGGATTTCCGACGATACGACATCCGTGCGTCATGCAGGCATCGTGCCCCGGAGAAGCGGGAGGGCGCTCCTTATTCCGCCTTTAGACAAACTGACCAGGTGGTCTTTCTCACGGCCTGTCACCCCGTATATACGGTCGCGTAGGTCACATCGTGAGGTGCAGGATTGGCCGTTGTGGCAGACGATTCGGCAATCAAGAACAGAGACATCATCGGGTCGTACGCGGCGATCGGCGACAGCTTCACCGAGGGCGTCGGGGACCCCGGCCCCGACGGGACCTTCGTGGGCTGGGCCGACCGGCTCGCCGTACTCCTGGACGACCGCGTCCCCGAACACACCTTCCGATACGCGAACCTCGCGGTACGCGGACGGCTCCTCGACCAGATCGTCGACGAGCAGGTCCCGCGGGCCAAGGAGCTCGCCCCCGACCTGGTCAGTTTCTCGGCGGGCGGCAACGACATCATCCGGCCGGGCTCCGACCCGGACGACGCGGCCGAGCGCTTCGAGCGGGCGCTCGCCGATCTGACCGGCTCGGTCGGCACCGTCATGGTGACCACCGGGTTCGACACCCGGGGTGTCCCGGTCCTGCGCCATCTGCGCGGCAAGATCGCCACGTACAACGAGCACGTCCGGGTCATCGCCGCACGGCACCACGCCCCGGTGCTCGACCTCTGGTCGCTCAAGACCGTCCAGGACCGGCGCGCCTGGGACGCCGACCGGCTGCATCTGTCGCCCGAGGGCCACACACGCGTCGCGCTGCGGGCCGCGCAGGTGCTGGGCCTCGACGTCCCCGCCGACCCGGACCAGCCGTGGCCCCCGGAGCCGCCGCGCGGCTCGGCGGCGGTGCGGCGCGACAACATCCAATGGGCCCGCGAACACCTGGTGCCGTGGATAGGCCGCAGGCTCCGCGGGGAGTCCTCCGGCGACCACGTCGGGGCCAAGCGCCCCGACCTGCTGCCGCTCTGACGCGAGCCCGCAGGCCCCCGGCACGGATCCGGCGCGACAGATCCGTGCCGCGGTGGCGCCGGGGACCGTTCACGGGGCCGTTCCCCGAGCCGTCGTGCCCGCCGCACATAATGGATCGACACCGCACACCTGGAGGTCCTCGTGCCCGCTTCCCGTTCCCTGCCGCCCCGGCTCCGCGCGCTGCGGCCGGAGGGCTTCGGTGCGGACCCGGCCGGAGAGCGGATGGCGCGTATCCGCCGCTCGCCGAACTTCGCCGACGGAGAGTTCCAGAACCCGCTGGGCGCCAGGACCCGGCCGTCCGGCTCCATGGCCGAGTTCGCGAAGGTCTACTTCCGCAAGGAGGAGCGGGTCCTCAGGTTCCCCGAGGGCACCGTCCCCGTCCACGCCACCACCGTCGCCGACCTCGCGAAGCCGCCGGCCTCGGGGCTGCGGCTCACCTGGATGGGGCACTCCACCGTCCTCGCCGAGATCGACGGGCGGCGGGTGCTGTTCGACCCGGTCTGGGGGCAGCGCTGCTCACCGTTCTCGTTCGCGGGGCCCAAGCGGCTGCACCCCGTGCCGCTGCCGCTCGCGGCTCTGGGGCCCGTCGACGTCGTGGTGATCTCGCACGACCACTACGACCACCTGGACCTCCCCACCATCAAGGCCCTCGCGGGGACCGACACGGTCTTCGCCGTACCGCTCGGTGTGGGCGCCCACCTGGAGCGATGGGGCGTACCCGCCGCCCGGCTGCGCGAGCTGGACTGGAACGAGACCGCCGAGGTGGGCGGCATCCGGCTCACCGCCACCCCGGCCAGGCACTTCTGCGGCCGCGGGTTGCGCAACCAGCAGCACACCCTCTGGGCGTCCTGGGCCGTCGTGGGACCCGAGCACCGGATCTACCACAGCGGCGACACCGGGTACTTCCCCGGCTTCGTGGACATCGGCGCCGGGCACGGCCCCTTCGACGCCACGATGATCCAGATCGGCGCGTACTCGGAGTACTGGCCCGACATCCACATGACGCCGGCCGAAGGCGTGCGGGCACATCTGGACCTCCAGGGCGGGAAGCCCGGTGGCGTGCTGCTCCCCATCCACTGGGGCACCTTCAATCTCGCCCCGCACCCGTGGGCGGAGCCCGGCGAGTGGACCCGGGACGCCGCGGGGGAGGCCGGGCAGGCGGTGGCGCTGCCGCGGGCCGGTGAACCCTTCGAGCCTTCGGGCAAGCTCCCGTCCGAGCCGTGGTGGCGGGCGGTGTCCCCACCGATCGCCCACCCGTGGCGCGGCGCCGGGAAACCGGACACCACTCCTCCGGCGGGCCGGAGCGGTGTCGGCCTCGCGGAGGAACAGCACAGCTGAGCGCGATACCGCGTCTCCACCACCGAAGGGGGAGGCGCGGTACGGCAGTTGGCCGGGGAACGGCCTTCCGGCCGCCGCGCCGTGAACTGGAGGCCGCCGCGATGCCCACCGCACACCCGCGCCCCCGGCGCGCGCGTCGCCCAGCCCGCTCAGTCGCTCTGCCCGGTGCTCTGTCCGGCCTGCTCCCGGGCGCCGGTCTGCCGGGCCGCGGCCACGATGTTCTGGAGCGCGGTGAGGTGGTCGTCCAACGCCTGCCGGCCCACGGGGGAGAGGGACAGCCAGGTCCGGGGGCGCTTGCCGACGTGGCCCTTGCGGATGTCCAGATATCCGGCGGCCTCCAGTGCGGAAGCGGTCTTGCTGAGGACCGAGTCCGACACCTGGCAGCCGTCGCGTACGGCGGCGAACTCGGCCTCGTCGCACGCGGAGAGGAAAGCGGCGACGGTCAGCCGGGTCGGATGCTGGATCGTCTCGTCCAGGTCCGGCCCTCCCTGCTCCGGCCGAGTGCCTGTCACGCCGGCTCCGCCAGGGTCCGCCTGATCGCCGTGTTGCGGGCCACGCACACGGCCCACACTCCGAGGCCGAAGATGCCGAACGCCGTGAGCTGGGCTGCGCCCTGGCCCCCGCCGAGCACCCAGCACAGCCCTCCGGCGAGGGCGCCCGCCATCAACACGACCGGGAGCGCGACCCTGCTCCGCCACAGACGCGCGGGCCAGGACCGGGCGACCAGGACCCCGGCTCCCCTCCGCGCGGCCCGGGCGAGCACGACAGCGAGGGCGAGCCCCAGGAGCGACACCACGAGCCCGATCAGCGTGGCCTGACCGCCCCTTCCGTGGCTCCAGACCCGGACGCCGGTCGGCACTGTCAAGGCCACCGCCGCGGCCGGTCCGTACCACGCCGGGACAAGACCCGCCCTGAGGCGGGCCTGCTCCTGGGCCGTCCGTACGTCCCGCAGGGCGCCCGCGGCGTACTCCGCCGAGCCTGCCTCGGTCTTGAGGCGTACGGACTCGTTCTCCTGCGGCGGCATGATCACACCGGACCTTTCTGAGGACACACGATCGGGCTGACGCTTGCCATCGTGCCACATACTTTCCAGCATGGAAAGTGCTTGCCTGAGCCGATCGCGACTGCTCGGGGACCACGGCGTTCCGTCACTGGGGCATCGCGTCCGGGGCGGCGGGCGGGCCGGCCGGCCGGTTCGAGCGGCTGAGGGCGTTGGCCTCGGCGACGCGGGCCTGCAGCAGTTCGGCCGGGCCGACCGGGCGTACGCGGGCCGGGTCGGCGTCCCACTCGCGCCCGCCGCCCAGCGGCCGGAGCTGGAGCCACGGTCCCTCGTGCCCCATGACGATGCCGACGCGGTTGGCCGCGTTGTCGCGGACGGCCGTTCCGGGGCGGGGGAGTGCGGTGTCCGGCTCCGGCTGCCGGGTGTCGCTCACCGGCCCGCGCCCTTCGCGACGACGGCGGCCAGGGCGAGTGCGACCGGCGCGGAACACACCCCGAGGTACACGAGCGCGTACCGGGTACTCGTCGGGGCCTCGTCGTGTTCAGCCCCGGCCTCGAACCAGGGCGTGCGTACGTCCATGGCGGGGAGCTGGATCCCGGCACCGGTCAGAGCCTCGGCGAGCGCGTCACGCGCGTCGAGCGCCTCCTGGACTTTCGGACTGTCGGCGGAAGGCCGGTGGGGGGCGCGGCGGGGGAGCGGGGGACGCGTGGACATGGCTGGGGTCTCCTTGCGGTCGGTGTCCGGAGGAGCGGCGTGGGGCCGGGTCCGGATGGTTGTGCGGTTTCGCTGCCGGGCCCACCAGCCGTGAATTACGGTGCGTAGTGGGGGTGTTACGAGAATGACGCCCGAGCGGACCGGCGTGCGGCGATGGCGCGTTCCTGTTCCCCCGCGGTCCGTGGACGTTCCACACCTTCCACACGGAATGCGAGGGACGGACGGCCACGCGTGTATGTGTACCGGTACGGGGGCGAATTCCGGGCGGGCCGGAGCGCCCTGGAAGGAGCGCCATGCCGCAACGACGCCTCGTCACCAGCCGCAGCAAGGAGCCGCGCCAGCGATTCGCGGAGGAGTTACGGAAACTGCGCGCCCAGCACGGCCTCAGCCTGCGACAGCTCGGCGACCGACTGGGCTGGGACTACTCGCTGTTCGGCAAGATGGAGAAGGGTGAGACGCTGGGCGGGCCCGAAGTGGTCCAGGCGCTCGACCAGTTCTTCGGGACGCAGGGGATGCTGCTCGCCCTCTGGGAGCTGGCGACGGGGGACCGTACGCAGTTCCGGGAGCGGTACCGGCAGTACATGGCCCTGGAGGCGGATGCAGTGAGTCTGTGGCACTTCGCGGTGAGCGTGCTGCCGGGGCTGCTTCAGACTCCGGCCTACGCGCGCGAGGTTCTGGCGGCAGGCGGCCTCAAGGGAGACGAACTGGAGCAGCAGGTCAAGGCACGGATGGGGCGCCGTGACCTGCTGACGACAGACGAGGCGCCGACATTCCGAACGATCCTCTCCGAGGCTGCACTGCGCACGCCGCTGCTCGGTGCAGGGGAGTGGCGGGCGCAGTTGGAGTATCTGGCGGAGGCGGCGGAGCGGGACAACATCACCATTCATGTGCTGCCCCAAAGCGCCGGTCTGCACGCGCTGATGGGCTTCGATGTGTGGTATTTGCTTCTGCCGGAAGGCCGGACGGTGGTCTACACCGAGAACGGGTACCGGGGCGAACTCATCGAGGAAAGTGCGCCGGTTGTGCGCCTTCAGAAGGCGTACGATTCGGTGCGCGACCTGGCGATGTCCCCCTCAGAGTCGCGCAAGTACATCCTGCGCCTGTTGGAGGAAGTTTCGTGCGAATCGTCGACCTGAATGCCGTTACGTGGCGCAAGAGCAGCTACAGCAATCAGGACGGTGGCGCGTGCGTCGAGGTCTCCGATGACTTCGCCGCCATCGTCCCCGTACGCGACAGCAAGTACCCGGACGGCCCCGTCGTCACGTTCGCGGCGCACGGTTGGTCGTCCTTCGTATCCGCTCTGTGCGAGGGCGAGTTGAGCGCCTGAGCGCGGGCGCACCCTGAGCCATCGATGCGGCTCCCGCCGGCCGGAAAACGGTCAGCGGGGGCCGCGCCGTCGTGTTCGGGCCACCTCTCCAGCCGGATGGCCCGGCGCCGCCGGGGCTCCCGGCCGCCACCCACCGGACCGCACCGACGCGCACGGCATGGAGGAACGCGTGGTCGGCGGCGTGCGCCAGGGCGGGCTGGTGGATCGCGGCGGCTGCGTGCCGGGCGGGCGGCTCCGCATGGGTGGATTCGCCGGAACACGTTCGAAGACGGGCCCGCGCCGTGGGCCCCAGTGGTGCTGTGACCGTTCGAGCCCCTGGCCGGAAGAGGTACCACGGCATGCGACGTACTCCCCGACGCCGGTTGCTCGCCACGACGCTGTTCGCGGCATCCGTCCTGATCCCGATGACGGCGGCTCCCGCCATGACCGTCCATGCGGCGACCGCCGACCGGCACGAGGCGGACCAGCGCCCTGCCGGTGGTCTCGGCCCCGCGCTGACCGCCCGGCTCGACAAGGCGATCGAGGACGCCCGGCGACAGGCGGGCGTTCCCGGTGTCGCCGTCGGCCTGTGGATGCCGGGCAGGGGAAGCTACGTCCGCGCGACCGGTGTCGCCGACACCGTCACCGGCGAGCCGATGACCGTCGACCCCTTCGTGCGGATCGGCAGCGAGACCAAGACCTTCACCGTCACCGCGCTTCTCCAGCTCGTGGACGACCACCGGATCCGCCTGGACGACCCGATCTCCCGCTACGTCCACGGTGTGCCGGACGGCGACCGGATCACGCTCCGCCAACTCGCCGAGATGCGCAGCGGCCTGTTCCCGTACACCTCCGACGCGGACTTCACCCATGCCCTGTTGAGCGACCCGCACCGTTCCTTCACTCCGCACGAGGTGCTCGCGTACGGCTTCCGGCACGCGAACACCGCCGCACCGGGATCGGTGTTCCAGTACTCGAACACCAACCTGGTCCTCCTCGGCCTGGTGATCGAGAAGGTCACCGGTCACCGGCTCGCCGACGTCATCGATCACGAGGTGCTCCGCCCGGCGGGCCTGCACTCCACGCTGTTCCCGCACGGAGCCGAGTTCCCCGAACCGCATCCGCACGGGTACACCGACCAGACGCTGAGCGGAGCGGTCGCCGACGCCACGGACTGGAACCCCAGCTGGGCCTGGGCCGCCGGGGCGATGATCTCGAACCTGCACGACCTGCGCCGCTGGGCGGACGTCGTCGCCACCGGAAAACTGCTCAGCCCGCAGACCCAGGCGCAACGCCTCAAGACGCTGCCGACCGGCTTCCCCGGCGCCAGCTACGGCCTCGGCATCTTCGAGACCAACGGATGGATCGGGCACAACGGCTCAATCCCGGGATACGAGACCGTGACGGTCTATCTGCCCTCGCAGAAGGCCACCCTCGTGATCATGATCAACACGGACTCGACCAGTCAGGGCCAGGAGCCGTCCACCCTCCTCGCCCGCGCGATCACGGCAGTCGCCACGCCGGGCAACGTCTACGACGGCGCGGTCGTCACGCCGTAGGGCCTCTTCCTGGCAGGGGCGCTCTGCTGCTCAACCCCCCTTGTTGGGTAAGCGCGTTGCCACGAGGGCGGCACTGAGTGAGGATCGGGCCGGACCTCACCCCGGGGCGTGGGCCAGCTCACCGGCCGGACCCAGGGCCCGGGGTCGGTGCTGTGTCGATGGCGAAGCCGTTGCAGGATGAGGGGCTTACGCGGAGAAAGGGGCGGTCGGCTGGAACGGAACCCGGCCGAGGTCTACGGATCGGGACCGGAGTCCCGGCACGTGAGCAACAACTTTCGGTGGGGCTCAGCATGGTGGCGTTCGCCCGGCCCGGGGAGATTGGCTGACGTCGTGATCAGCAACGAGCAGGAATTTGACGTCGTGGTGCTGGGAATCAGCATGGTCGGCGCCGTGGTGGATATCGATGGAGTGCAGGGTTTCATCGACCAGACGAAGCATCCTTCCTGGTGGTCAAGTGACGTGGAACCTGCCAAGGCGGGGGATCGGCTTCACGTAGTTGTTCTCGATGATTCCAGGACACCGCCTCGGCTGAGCGCCCTGCGGATCGATATCGAGAATGGCCGGCGCGTTCGAGGTGAGGGCAGTCTCCGGGCTGTTTCCGACCTGGCGGCACCAGGCGCACCAAGGAGGCGGCTGATGTCGGACATGGGCTTCTACGTTGACGCCATGATGAGGAACGCGGTTCTCGGAATCCCGATGGGCGCACCTCCGGAGGCGTGGGAAGCGGAGCTCGGCGGAGAATTCCTGGACGATGTGCGGAAGTCGCGCATGCGCCGGGATTACGGGCTGATCGAAATCGCGTTCATCCGGAACTCGGGGGTCTGGGAGTCCGTGACGGCCTCGGTCCAGATCCATCGCCTGGCACGTGGACTGGAGGATGTCGTCCCGGCGCCGCTCACACACGCCTTCGGGGCGTTCTCCGAATGCGTCTGGTTCGATCCGTTCCGTGTGGAATTGGAAGCGCGTGGTGGTCGCCTGGTGGAGGTCGTGGACTCCTCCGGCAGGGGAGCCACGGAGTACCGGGAGGCCGAGGCCGGGACCTCGGTGTACGTAGTCGGAGAACCCCCCGTCGGTGACCGGGAGCCCGGCAGCCTCTGGTCGATCGTCCTGTCGCGTGGTGGTCGTTCGTAACCGTCCGGCAAGGCAGCGCGCCCCGTGCCCGTGTCCCGGCCGAGTCGCCGGTCCCGCTCTGCCTGCTGCTGCGGCGGGACCGGGCCGCGCGTCGGCCGGTCAGCCCAGGTGTACGGGCAGGGAGTCGACGCCGAAGACGGCGGAGTACTTGCGGAACGCGAGCTCCTCCGCCGGTACGGCCAGCGACATGTCCGGAAAGCGCCGCAGCAGGGCCGGGTAGGCCGCGCACAATTCCATACGGGCGAGTTCGGCGCCGATGCAGCGGTGGATGCCGTAGCCGAAGGCGACATGGGACGAGGACGGCCGGGCGGGGTCGAAGGTGTCCATGTGCGGGCCCAGGGACGCGTCCCGGTCGGCGCCGCTGAGGGAGCACAGCACCACGTCGCCGGCGGATATCCGGGTACCGGCTATCTCCATGTCCTCGCGGGCGAAGCGCGGGAAGGCGACCTGGACCACCGTGAGATAGCGCAACAGCTCCTCCACGAAGGGGCTCACGGCCGTCTCGTCGTCGCGGAGGGTCGCGAAGTGGGCCGGGTTCTGGAGGAGCACCAGGGTGCCCAGGGCGAGCATGCTGGCGGTGGTCTCCAGGCCGCCGGTCAGCACGCCGTCGGCGAGACCGGTCAGCTCCTCGTCGTCTATGGAGTCCCCGTGCTGCTTGATCAGCATGCCGAGCAGGCCGTCGCCCGGGTTCTCGCGCTGCTTCTTGACGATGTCGCGGAGGTAGGAGAGGGATTCGGAGATCGCGCCGAACGAGGCGTCGGCTCCGGCGAAGAGGTCGAAGCGGGTGGTGCCCAGGCGCTGGAAGTCCTCCCGGTCCTCGTACGGGACGCCGAGAAGTTCGCAGATGACGAGGGAGGGGATCGGCAGCGCGAAGGCCTGGACGAGGTCGACCGGGCCCGGTGTCCGCGCCATCTCGTCCAGCCGGTCATCCACGATCTCGTGGATGCGCGGGGTGAGCCTGGCGAGCCGGCGCATGGTGAACTCCGGCGTCAGCAGGCGGCGCAGCCGGGTGTGGACGGGCGGGTCGGAGAATCCGAGGCCGCCGGGGTGCTGGCCTCCGGTGACCCCGGCATTGCCTATCAGGTTGGTGAAGTCGTTACTGAAGCCCTTCGTGCGGCCCAGTACCGCCTTGCTCTCCTCGTACCCCGTGACCAGCCACACGTTCAGTCCGAGCGGTACGGACAGCTTGCTGATCGGTTCCCTGTCCCGCAGTTCGCCGAGGTCGGCCACCGGGTCGAGGCCGGTACGCCGCAGCGGCATGAGGGTCGCCTCGGGGAGCAGCGCCGCCTGGGACAGGTCGAACCCCTTCTTGCGGATGTTCGCCAGATAGCGGCGGCCCAGCCAGGTGGTCATACGTGAACGGATATTCGTCATGCGCGCAATACTGCCCGGACTCCATGTGCGGGCGTTCCGCAGCCCCGATGCCCGGCCGGCTCCGTGACATCGGGGAAGCCGGTCGGGGCGCGTCATGACAGCAGCATAATTTTCGTCCGTGCGTACGAACCCTCATACCAGAGCGGGACGCTCGGCGCTCAAGTTCCGCAACTAGACGTCGAGCGACACGGCGTGGCGACTACTGTGAGTGGCTGCTGATCAACAGGGAGACGCGTCAGGCGAGTTGCATTCCCTGTCGGTGAGCCCTGGTATCCCACGTACCGAGGAAGCTGATGTCTCAACTTCGCGCACCTGAAGCGCGGAACGACCGGCCGGAAGGCGGACGGCACGGCCGGACGGGCAACCGCCCTGCCTCTCGGCCGGGCCCTTCCCCGGCTCCGTCCGCCCGCCGCTCGCGGTCCGTGCCGCCGACGCCCGAGGCCCGCATACGGCCTCAGCTTCTGCGTACCGCCATTCTTCCCACCGTCGTGGCGGCGCTGAGCGGCACCGCGGCCGTGGTGTACACGATCCACTCCGCCGGGGTCCACCCCTCGGCGTCGCTGCGGGGGGTGCTGGCCGGGTGCGCCGCGCTCGCGGCGGCCGCCATGGCCGCCGCCGCGCTGGGCGCCGACCGGATCACCAGGACCGTGCTCGACCGGTGCAACGCGCTCCGCCGCTCCAGCGTGCGCGGCCAGGCCGACCTGCGGACCGTGGTCGACCGGCTCAGCAGGGGGGAGGCGCCGCCCGGCGGACGGGGCGGTACGACCGGGCCGTCCCGGGGCGACGCCTTCGACCTGCTCGCCCTGGAGATGAGCCGGGCGCAGGAGGCCGCCGTGGAGTCCGTGGTCCGGGCCGCGCGCATCGCGGGGCCCGCCGTGACCACGGTCGACGAACAGAAGGTCGAGGTCTTCGTCAATCTCGCCCGGCGCCTCCAGTCGCTGGTGCACCGGGAGATCCAGCTGCTCGACGAGCTGGAGAACCAGGTCGAGGATCCCGAACTGCTCAAGGGGCTCTTCCAGGTCGACCACCTGGCCACCCGGATCCGCCGGCACGCGGAGAACCTCGCGGTGCTCGGCGGCGCGATCTCCCGGCGCCAGTGGTCCAACCCGGTCTCGCTCACCGAGGTGATGCGCTCCGCCGTCGCGGAGGTCGAGCAGTACCCGCGCGTCAAACTGGTGCCGCCGGTCGACGGAACACTGCGCGGTCACGCCGTCGCCGACGTCATCCACCTGCTGGCGGAACTGGTCGAGAACGCCACGGTGTTCTCCGCCCCGCACACCCAGGTCCTGCTGCGCGCCCAGCACGTCACCGCCGGACTCGCCGTCGAGGTCGAGGACCGGGGCCTCGGTATGTCCGTCACCGAGACGGACCGGATGAACGCCCTGCTCGCCGAGCCCGACCAGGTCAATGTGGGCCATCTGCTCCAGGACGGACGGATCGGCCTGTACGTCGTCGCCGCCCTGGCCCGCCGACACGGCGTCTCGGTCCGGCTCCAGGCCAATATCTACGGCGGAGTGCAGGCCGTACTCGTCCTGCCCGCGGCTCTGCTCGGCGCCGACGAGACGGGGCTCCAGACGGCGGCGGCCGGACGTACCCCCCAGGCTCCGCAGGTCACGCAGACCCACCACGTCCCGCAGGTCCACCACGAGCCGCACGTCCACCACGACTCGCACGCCCACCAGGCCGCGCCGCCCGTGCCCGAGCCGGAGGCCGAATCGGTTCACCTGCCGCTCTCCCCGCCGCTGCCCGTACGGGAGCCGGAGGCCGAGCGGCCCAATCCTGCCGCGGCCCTCCCGGGTGCCCACTACGGACCACCGCCGGTCGCCGGAGCGTTGACCGACAGCCCGCGGTACGACACCGGGCCCGGTCCGCTGCTCACCCCCGCGGACCGGCCCGATCTGCCCCGGCGCCGGAGCCAGCAGAATCTGGTGCCCCAGCTCAAGGACGTCCCCGCACCCCGGACGGACGAGGAGCACCCGGCCGTCCACGATCCGGGCCTGATGGCGGCCTTCCAGCGCGGCATCAGCCTCGCCGAGGCGCAGCCCCGGAGGCAGGACACCGGCCGGCCGCCGCACCGTGACGACGGTTTCCACGACGACATCTCCAACGACATCTCCGACGACTTCTCCAACGACTTCTCCAAGGAGGAGATGCACCATGGCGAGTGAAGCGCCGACCTCGCACGTGTCCGATCTCGACTGGCTGCTGAGCGGCCTGGTCCAGCGCGTCCCATTCACCCGCAACGCCGTCCTGCTCTCCGCCGACGGGCTGGTGAAGTCCGTGCACGGCCTCGACGCCGACAGCGCCGACCACATGGCGGCCCTCGCCTCCGGCCTGTACTCGCTCGGCCGCAGCGCCGGAGCGCGCTTCGGCGACAGCGGGGAGGTCCGGCAGGTGGTGGTCGAGCTGGACTCCACCCTGCTGTTCGTCTCCACCGCCGGTTCGGGCACCTGTCTCGCCGTACTGGCCGGGCGTGAGACGGACGCTGCGGTACTCGGGTACGAGATGGCCATGCTGGTGAAGAGCGTGCGGCCCTATCTGGTGACACCGGCCCGCAGCCGGGTCGGCGCATCGAGCGCCACGGGGCGCTGAACGTGCCGTTCCAGCAGGACAGCCCCTGGCTGGACGAGGCGGCCGGCCGGCTGATCCGTCCGTACGCCGTGAGCAACGGCCGCACCCGCCCCACAGCGCACCTGGACCTGCTCTCCCAGGTCATGGCGACCGGGCTGCCGCTCCCGGCCCACCTCGGGCCCGAACACGCGCAGACACTCGGGCTGAGCGAGCGGCCCACTTCGGTGGCGGAGATCGCGGCCCATCTGCGGCTGCCCGTCGTCATCGCCAAAGTGCTGCTCTCGGACCTGATGGACAGCGGGGCGGTCACCACGCGGGCGCCCCGCCCCGACGAAGACCCCACCGACCTTTCCTTGCTGGAGGCAGTGCTCGATGGCCTACGACGACGGCTCTGATCTCTTCCCCACCGCGCTGAAGATCCTGGTCGCAGGCGGTTTCGGGGTCGGCAAGACGACCTTCGTGGGAGCGGTCAGCGAGATCTCACCGCTGAGCACGGAGGAGATGCTCACCCAGGCCGGTGAGCAGACGGACAGCCTGGAAGGCGTCGAGTCCAAATCCACGACCACCGTCGCCATGGACTTCGGCCGGATCACCCTCGACCCGCAGCATGTGCTCTACCTCTTCGGCACACCCGGCCAGGAGCGCTTCTGGTTCCTGTGGGACGAACTCTCCGCGGGCGCGCTCGGCGCCGTGGTGCTCGCCGACACCCGCCGCCTCGCCGATTGCTTCGGTGCGATCGACTTCTTCGAGCAGCGGGGCATCGGATTCGTCATCGCCGTCAATGAGTTCGACGGCGCGTTCCGCTACGGGGAGGACGAGGTCAGGGCGGCGCTCGACCTCCGGGCGGACATCCCCGTGGTGCTGTGCGACGCCCGTATCGCCAGTTCGGGCATCCGCACCCTGGTCACTCTCGTAGGCCATCTGCTCGACACCGCACCGGAGGCCGGTCCGGCAACGGGCCCGGCGCCGGATCCGGTCACCTCCCAGGGAGTCCACCCATGATGTACGACCCGACAGGGCGGCTCCTGCTGACCCCCGTCGACCGGGACGCGGCCGTCCGGGGCCGGCGGCTGCGCAGACTCGGCCTGGGGCAGCACCCCGACCCGGTCTTCGACGAGTTCGCCCGGCGGCTCGCCGAGGCGACCGGGGCGCCGTACTCCCTGGTCAACTTCATCGACGAGAACCGGCAGTTCTTCGCCGGACTGCACACCCCGGCCGGGACGCACTCGGGCAGCGATCTGAGCGCGGTGGCCGCGGCCTGTGGGATCAACCGTGTCATGGCCCGCGACCACGGCTACTGCCCGCACGTGGTGGCCCGCCGCAAGGCGCTCGTCCTGGAGGACGTCTGCGACTACCCGAGGTTCGCCGGGAATCCGGTGGTGGACGAGATCGGCATCCGTTCGTATCTGGGCGCGCCCCTGATCGACCGTACGGACACCGCCCTCGGTGCGGTGTGCGTCGTGGACACCGTGCCGAGGCAGTGGGGGCTCGCCGGTCTGGAGACCATCAAAGCGGCGGCGGCCGAGCTGGTCGCACAGATTCACCACCGGGAGGACGGCGGGATCTGACGGCGCGGCCGCGGTCGAGGGGTGGGACGGCCCCGGTCAGGCGGTCACGGCCGTGCCGTCCGGAAACACCACCTCGACCGAGCCGTCCGTGACCGCCACCGAGACCGACTCCTGGAGCGCCCCGGGGTGCACCGTGTCCCGCGAGAGGGCGACCAGGCTCACGTGCACGCTCCGGCCGCCGGGGTGCCCGGCGCGGCTCAGACACGGCGTCGCGGAGTGCGGGCCGTACGCGTTGGCCTGCACGTCGCGCGCGACCGCCGCCTCCGCCAGGTCCCAGCCGTACAGCCCCACGAGTGCACTGGTCAGGCCGTCCGCCGTCCGGGTCAGCGCCCATCCGGCGCCCTCATCGGACCACGGGCGTTCCTGATGGGCCACCGGATGGCCGCCCTCGCGTACGGTCACGCCCTGTGCGGCGTCCACCCGGTGCACCCGGATCTCCCAGGGCCCGTGCAGCACACTGGTTGTCTCGACCCGGACCCCCGCGTCCTCGTACCAGGAGGACGCGGTCCGCCCCTCGCAGGCCAGCCGGTTGACGCGCCGCCGCCGTGACGGCACGCCGTCCGGGCCGATCACCGCGAGATGGTTGTCCACGGCCCGCTCCCGTGCGTGCGGCGCCGACTCGGGCGCGGTCGCCGTGGAGTAGCCGAACGTGGCGTAGTGCGGGTCGTCCTCCGCATCGCCCTGCGGCGGGTTGTGGTCGCTCCCGTGGTTGACGAGCCGCACGATGCCGTCGTGCCGGGTCCCGTGCAGCAGCCAGCCGGGTGCGGGCAGCGCCGTGTACTGGTCCGACTCCTCAAGGGGCAGGGCCTGTTCATGCGCCGTCCAGGTGGGGTGGTCGGCCGGCAGCAGCAGCCCCAGGAAACCCTTGGACGCCCAGTAGGGCGAGGCGGGCCCCGAGTACGGCTGGGTGGTGGGCAGGAACGTGTCGTACCAGCCCAGCGTGAGCAGCCCCCGCTCGTCGGGCACCCCGCGCTCCGCGAAGTGCCGCATGGTGCCCGACGCGAGGCGCCGGGTACGGCCGGGGGAGAGCGGGGTGCAGTCGGCCAGCGCGCCCATCCAGACCGGGGCGAGCGCCGCGTACCGGTAGGTGAGGGAGCGGCCCTGGTGCACGGGTGCACCGTCCGTGCCGAAGAAGTGCTGGTAGCCGTCCAGGAACTGGCCGAGCCGCTCACGGTAGACCTTGGTGCGCCCGGTCTCCGGATCCGCACCGGCGATCCGGGACCAGAGCAGCGGGTACAGATGGAGCGCCCAGCCGATGTAGTAGTCGAAGTTCTGCCCGTCGCCGTCGGTGTACCAGCCGTCGCCGACGTACCAGTCCTCGATCCGGTCGAGCCCGCCGTCGATGTCGGACTGGCTGTACGGGGCGCCGACCGAGGCGAGGAACTGCTCGGACACCACCTGGAAGAGCCGCCAGTTGTTGTCCCAGGTGCGGCTGGACACGAAGCCGGAGAACCAGTCGACGACCCGCTCCTGGACCCGGGTGTCGAGCCTGTCCCAGATCCAGGGGCGGGTCTCGTGCAGCGCTACTGCGACCGACGCGGCCTCCACCATCTGCTGGGAGCACTCGGTGAGCCTCGGCCAGGCCTCGCGCGACGCCGGATCGGTGCCGGTGGCCAGGCCCTGCGCGTAGCGCTCCACGAGACGCGGATCCGCTCCGTCGCCCGCCCCCGCGATACGGAACGCGGCCAGCAGGAAGGAGCGCGCGAACCCTTCGAGACCGTCCGACACCACCCCCGACCAACTGCCGCGCCCCGGCAGCCGGTACTGCGCGAAACCGGGGGTCGCGTACGGCACGAGCGCGTCGAGGAGACGGTCGGCGAGCGTCTCCCAGTGGGCGCGGGTCCACCCGGTGCGCGAGGAGAGGAGCCGGTCGGTCGGAGGGAGGTGGAGGAAGGGCGGGGTCATCCGGGTACTGCTCCTGAGCTGTGGGAAGGGGGCCGGCGGGCTGCGGGCCCGCCGGCCCCTGGAGGGCGGGGCGTCAGCGGAGTTCGGCGGTGTGCGTATGACCGCGCGAACCGGCCACCGTGATCGTCAGCACCGGGCGGCGCCCGGTGTTGACGATCACCGTGTCGTCGGCGCGGACCACCTCCCGCACGCGGAAGGGCAGTTCCAGCTTCAGCGTGAGCTGGTCGTGTCCGGGGTCGGCGACGGCGACCGAGAAGCCGCCGCCGTGCCTGCGCAGCAGGACCGACGCCGGGCCGCTGGAGGTGAGACCGGAGGCGGTACCCGCCTGCCAGAAGGTGGCCGCGGTCAGCCCGGTCCTGGCCACCTCGATCAGGTGCACGGTGGCGTTGTTCGCCACGATCCGCACCGGCCGGGTGTGCGCCTGGACCGCGGTGGCGGCCGGGGACGCACCGGGCAGCAGGACGTAAGCGTACGAGGCGTCGGTGGGGGAGACCCCGTGGTCGAGCCAGAGCGTCGCGTACGGGCGGGTGACCGGGGTGGTGGAACCGGCGGTGTCCGCTCCGGTGTCCAGATCGCTCCAGCGACCGGTGCGCTCCTCGCGCAGCGCGTGAAGCGGGGTGCCCGGCGACGGGAACACATAGCCGCCCACACCGTCCAGATGGGCCCAGCGGGCGCCGTGGAACGTCCTGCTCCAGCCCTGGTCCGACGGCTGGCGCGCACCGTCGACGGTGAGCCGCCGGTCGCCGGACGTGTGCAGATTGCGGTTCTCCACGACGGTCTCGACCGTGCGGCCGTCGCTCGCGGTGATGCCGGAGCCGAGCGCGATCACCGCGTTGTCGACGAGGAACCACGACTTGCGGGCGCGCAGCGTGCTGCCCTGCGCCGCCAGTTCCATGGCGGCCGCTCCGTACCGTCCGCCGAGGACCGCGCCGCCCGCGATGCTGTTACCCGGCAGATAGGTCCCGGTACCCGAGCCGGTCGTGATGTCCGCGCGCCGCCGGGTGTCCACGGTGGTGCCGGGCAGCCGGTAGGGGTCGACGGTCGGCCAGAAGCCGTCGCCGAACTGCCCGAGGTCGTCGCCGGTGTAGAGGTACGCCATGCCGTCACCGGTGTACCAGCCGTGCAGGTTCTCGCCGTTGCCCCCCTCATAGGCGGCGATGCGCTTCGACGAGAGGGAGAGCGCCAGGGACCAGGCCGGCCGCCGGTGCACCACCCGGTCCATGTCCGCGAAGACATGGTGACCCGTCACCCGGTCCGCCGCGACGACGCTCCGGTCCGCGAGCAGCTCCTTGGCGAGCGCGACCTGCGGTATTCCGACAAGGCCGAGGTACGGGTCGGTCCGGTTGCGCTCGATCCAGCCCTTGACCGTGGCCCGCCAGCCGTCGGCGACGGAGGCGGGCGCGGCGCTCGCCAGCAGCAGAACCGCCGATACGGCGGCCGCGCCGTCGGTGTGGTCGGCGGCCCGCTCGCGCGAGATCGCCCGCCCGCGCACCGCGTCCATCATCAGCCCGTCGAAGATCACCGGCGAGAAGGTCCCCGTGACCGCCTCGTACATCACGGAGATCTGCGGATCGCTGACCGCCCAGGGCGAGCCGGCGAGCAGCGCGCTCATGTACGCGGCCCCGGCGAGCAGCACCGCTCCGTACGAACCGGTGTACGCGACGGCGTCGTGCTGGACGAACGAGCCGTCCGCGTAGAAGCCGTCGCCCGAAGTGACCGTCTGGAAGAGGCTGTTGAGCCCCTTGTCGCGTACGTCGGAGAGCCCGTCGCGGGCCAGCGCGACCTTCGCCGAGTCCTGGGCGAGCAGCCCGTGCAGCGCGACGATCACGGACTTGTCCGCCCGGTTGGCGCCGGTCTCGGCCAGAGTCGGGGAGTTGGTGCGGCGGTCCGGATTCGGGGCGAACTTCTCGACGCTCGCCAGGTGGGCCGCCAGGTCGGCGGCGGGGATCCGCGTCCTGAGGAGCACACAGCAGTCCAGCAGGGCGCGCGGCGCTCCGATCTCCCAGAACCACCAGTTGCCGCTTTCGCGCTTGCCGGGGTTGTACGCCGTGTCGTGCAGGAAGCGCAGCGCGGACACCAGCGCGTCCGCCACCTCGTCGCTCCCGCTCAGCGCCGCACCGGAGGTGGCCCAGGCGGTGGCGAGGGTACGCAGCCGGGTGTAGCTCTGGCTGAACATCCCCGGGTCGGTCACCGGGACGTAGTCCGGCCAGAGCGCGGTGCGTGCGGCAGTGCGGTCCAGCCGCTTCCAGAAGTCGGCCGCAGAGGCGTCCAGCGTGGCCAGCGCGGCGGCGAAGTCGGGGTCGGAAGAGTCGAACGCACCCCCGGTGATGAGCTGTTCGGCACGGGACAGCGCCGTCTCGTAGGCGTCGGCCGGGTCGGCCGCGTCGGTCGTCCGGGCATCACCGGAGGCCTGGGCGGTGCGTTCGGCGGCTCGCGCCGTACCCGCGCCCACGGCCCCCGTGACGACCGGGACGGCGACCGATGCGGCCCCGGCTGCCAGGAGCGTTCTCCTGCTGAGGGCGGAATGGGACTGGTCCATGGCGGTTCCCTTCGGTTCCGGAGTCGGACGCACGGCGTCAGTCGCTCAGCGAGCTGGGGTCGACGGGCGGACGGGGCAGCCGCAGCGCGGCGATCTCGGCGACCCCGGCGGCATCGACGGGGAAGGCCCACTTCCGTACGAAGAAGTCCGTCAGGTCGTATCCCGACACCCGGCTGGCGTAGGTGGCGAGCGCCCGGTACTGCCTGGCTTCCACGGCCGGGTCGTGGTCGTAGTCCTCGACCGGCGCGTCGTGCTGGTGCTCGGTGCGGACCAGCTGGTGCAGCCTCGGCCAGAAGTCGTCGCCGAAGGCCAGTTCCAGCTGGCGCAGTGGGACGAGCTGCTCGTACGGGCCGAACGTCGTCTCGTACGCGATGCCGGGCGTGCCGACCTTGGGCGCCGCCGACTGGAACCAGTTGAGCCCGGTCGTCGCGTCCCTGGTGAGCAGGTTGGACGGCTGGCCCAGGGTGCGCTGGGCGGCCAGCGAGTAGATGTTGACGGTGACCTCGGTGAGCCCGCCCGCCTGGTAGGCGGCCTGCTGATTGAGGTGGCCCAGCTCGTGGTAGAGCCCCCAGCCCCGGGTGCGCAGCCCCTGGACCGTGCACAGGCGGTCCATGTAGGCGCGGGGGAAGCCGTTGAAGCCGTGCCAGGCGTAGGCGCCGACCCCCTTGGGGACGATGCTCACCTCGTTGAAGTGGTAGCGGCCCGCCTTGGGCCGGTTCAGCGGCGTGGAGCCGTCCAGGCCGCTGATTCTGTTGTGCGAGTCGATGATGGTGTCGAAGAGCCGCAGCAGCGCCGCGTGGTCCTCACCGCGGTAGAGCAGTGCGCCCTCGCGGGTCAGCGTCAGGATGGTGTGCCCGGTGGTGAGCTCCACCCAGGGCACATCGGTGATGCTGTCCAGCTGCCGCTGGAAGTCCGCCTCGGAGGTGCGCCCCAGCTCGAAACCGGCCATCCGCGCGGTACCGGAGACGAAGGTGACGGCCGCCCGCCGGCCGTGGCCGGCGAAGCTCAGATACAGCGGGCCGCCGTACACGTCGGAGACGGTGTTGAGCCCGGCCCGCAGCGGGAACACCCGGGGGGCCTTCAGGTCGGGGTTCGTGTTGTAGTCGTCGAAGGTGCCGATGTGCAGGACGGGCAGCGCCCCGTGCCCCGCACGGATCCGCACCGTGACCTGAGCGCCGGGGGCGGCATAGCGGCCGGTGGGGATGAACTCGCTGGCGCGCAGGGACCGGTCGAGCCGCAGCCGCTCGGTCTCCGCGCCGGGGAACGCCTCGATCAGCAGCGTGCTGCTGCCCTCCCGAGCGGCGTGGGATGCGGGGGAGGCATGGGCCGTGCGGGAACGGCCGTCCGCCGCAGCGCTTCCGGAGCCCAGCAGCGTGACGGCTCCGGCGCCCGCCAGCGCGGCGAGCGCGGAGCGGCGGCTGACCGAGGAGGCGGTGAGGGGCAGGTGGGCAGGGCGCATCCGGACTCCCAGGGGGCAGAGGTGGTGGAGTGGCGTACGAACTGCGCGTCAGCATGTAAGCGGTTGCTATCAACCCGCAAGAGGATCGGGGAAGTTACTGTCTTTTACTATGGCCAACTGCGGACAGGCCGTAAGCAAGCGGTCACGCCCGGCGGCCGCGGGCCGGCGGCGGAGCCACCGAGTCGCGTACGACGAGATGGGTACCGAGCCGCACGGTCCCGGTGGCCGGCTCCCGCCACTCGTCCTCGTCACCCCCGGGCACCGCGAGCCGTACGGCCTGGCGCCCCATCTCCTCCAGCGGGATGTGGACGGTCGTCAGCCGGGGCCGCAGCTCCTGTGCCACCGGAATGTCGTCGTACCCCGCGAGTGACATGTCCTGCGGCACCCGGACGCCGGCTTCCTCCAGGGCCTGGGCCGCCCCCGCGGCGACGTTGTCGTTCGCCGCGAAGACCGCAGTGAAGTCCGGCCCCTCGCGCAGGAGTTCGGACAGCCTGCGGCGTCCGAAGGCACGGCTGAACGACCCGAGCTGCTCCAGTGCTGGATCGCGGGACACACCGCGCCGCTCCAGCGCGCGGCGGTGCCCGGCGAGCCGGTCGCGAGTGGTCGAGAGGTCCGGTGGGCCGCCGAGGTAGAGGATCCGCTCGTGGCCCTGCGTCAGCAGATGGTCGGTGATGGCGAAGGCGCCGCCCTCGTTGTCGTACTCGACGGCCGCGCCGCGCGCCTCCTCGCCGAGCGACGGCCGCCCGCACAGGACCAGCTTCGATCCGCCGGACTCCAGGTCGCGGGCCCGGCGGCCCAGTTCGGCGGAGTGCGCGCGATTGGCGACGCTGCCGCCGACGACGACCACGGCGTCGGCGCGCCGCTCGTGCATCAGCTCGATGAAGGCCAGCTCCCGCTTGGGGTCGCCCTGGGTGCAGCAGACCAGGCAGAGCCGTCCGCCGAGGCTCGCCTCCCGCTCCACACCGCGGGCGATGTAGGCGTAGAACGGGTCGATCAGCTCGTTGACGATGATGCCGACCGTGCGCCCCGACACCCCGGCCAGCGCGCGGGCGTGCGCGTTGACGACATAGCCCAGCTCGCGCATCGCCTCCTCGACCCGCTCCCGGGTCGCCGTGGCCACCGGGTAGTTGCGGTTGAGCACGCGGGAGACGGTCGCGGTCGACACCCCCGCCAGCCGTGCCACGTCCGTGACGGTCGCGCGTCGTCGGCTGTCGGCTGCCGAGGTCTGGCGGCGCATCCGTCCCACCCCCTGGTTGTCGTCCTGTGCCGCTGAGCTTATGGCCTGCGGGGCGGGGCCGTTCATGCGATCCGCTCCAAGTCGGCCAGGTGGACGGGGTGATTGAAGGGCAGCCCGCCGGCGTAGCGGCACAGTTCGTCCACGGCGAGCGCCCCGAGCCTGCCGACCTCGTTGCCCTGGGCGCCCGCCATGTGCGGGGTGATGAACACGTTCGGCAGGTCCCACAGCGGGTGCCCCGGGGGAAGCGGCTCGGGGTCGGTCACATCGAGTACGGCGTCGAGCCGCCCGCTGACCAGGTGCCCGGTGAGCGCCTCGGTGTCGACCAGGCGCCCGCGTGCCGTGTTGACCAGCAGGGTGCCGGGGCGCATCAGTCCGATCCGCCGGGCGTCGAGGAGGTGCCGGGTCACGGGTGTGTCCGGCGCGTGCACGGTCACCACGTCACTGGTGGCCATCAGGGTGTCGAGATCGGTGGAGACGGCCCCCAGCAACCCGGCCTCGGCGGAGCTGACATAGGGGTCGTACAGCAGGACGTCGGCGTCGAGCACCCGGAGCAGTTCGATCACCCGTCGGCCGATCCGGGAGGCGCCGATGACGCCGATGGTCAGGCCGTGCGTACCGATCCAGTGCTGCCGGTCGAGGTCGGCGGCGGTGCGGTGGGTGCGGCGCTCACGGAAGAGCTGGGCGAACGGGAAGGCGCGCTTGGCACCCATGATGATGGCCGCCAGGGTGAATTCCGCGACCGGCACCGCGTTGGCGTCGGCCGCCGACGACACGGCGATCCCGCGTTCGTACGCCTCGGGGGCGAGGAACGTCTTGACGGTGCCCGCCGCGTGGATGACGGCCCGCAGCCTCGGTGCCCGCTCCAGCAGTCCCGCGTCGATGGGCGGGCAGCCCCAGCCGGTGAGCAGCACCTCGGCGCCGGCCAGCGCGGCGACGGCATCGGGAGAGCCGAACTCCCTGATGACGTAGGGCGGATGGAGATCGGCCGACTCCTCAAGACGGGAGCGCACCCGTGGCGGGAAGATGTCGTCGATCAGTCCGGGGTCCATGGCCAGTACGGTCCGGGGGCGCCGCGGGGGCGGGTCCGGCTCGTCCGTACCGGTCTGGGCCGGTGCCTCGTCGGTGGTTCGCACCCTGCCTCCGGACAGTAAACGCGTTCTATTGATGGGCGGCACGGTAGGGAGCCCAGACGTCAAACGTCAAGCGATCCGCGCGGCCATCTGCCCTATTTGCGCCGCTATTTGGTGACCTTTCCGGGCGATCCCTCTGGCAGAAACATCGCGTAACGCAGACGTTTCTGCCGATCTCTTGACGATGGGGTTAACCGCTTACTACGTTGCGGCGGCAGAAGGCTCGCTCTGCGCCACCCCAGCCGAACAGGACTGCACCATGGCTGAAACAGCACCTCCGATGCCGCTGGACAAGCGGCGCGGGAAGTCCAAAGCGCCATCCCCACCCCCCGTCGCCCAGCACCGGCTGTCCCTGTGGCAGCGGATCAAGCGCGACAAGGTGATGCTGCTGCTGACCCTGCCCGGACTGCTGTACTTCGTGGTGTTCCACTACATTCCGCTGCTCGGCTACATGGTCGCCTTTCAGGACTACCAGCCGTACCTCGGATACATGCACAGCGCGTGGACGGGCTTCGCCAACTTCTCCAGCGCCTTCGGCGACCCGGCCTTCTGGTCGGCGACCGTGAACACGGTGGAGATCGCCTTCGTGCAGCTGATCTTCTTCTTCCCGGTGCCGATCGCGCTCGCCCTGCTGCTCAACAGCATCGTCAGCGACAAGCTCCGCCGGTTCATCCAGAGCGTGGTCTATCTGCCGCACTTCATCGGCTGGGTCATCATCGTCTCGATCTTCCAGCAGGTCCTGGGCGGCGCCGGGCTGCTGCCCGACCTCCTCGGGGACCTGGGGCTGCCCCGCTACGACATGATGAGCGACCCGAACGCCTTCCCCTGGCTGATCGCCCTCCAGTCCATCTGGAAGGACGCGGGCTGGGGGACCATCATCATCCTCGCCGCGCTGCTGGGCATCGACAAGCAGCAGTACGAGGCGGCGGCCATCGACGGCGCGAACCGCTGGCGCCGGCTGTGGCACGTCACGCTGCCCGGCATCGCCCCGGTGATCATCCTGCTGCTGATCCTCAACCTCGGCCAGATCCTCTCCGTCGGCTTCGAGCAGATCCTGCTCCAGCGCGACGCGGTCGGCCCCGGCTCCGGTGAAGTGCTCGACACCTACGTCTACTACCACGGCATCAAGGACAACCAGTGGGGCATCTCGGCGGCTGTCGGCCTGGTGAAGGCAGTCGTGGGAACCGTCCTCGTCCTGGGCGCGAACAAGTTCGCCCACCGTCTCGGCCATGAAGGGGTGTACCGCGGTGCGGACAGCTGAGAAGTCACCGGCGAAAGCCCCCGTCACCGCGGCGCCCCTGGCGGCGGCGCCCGTGATCAGGCCCTCGGACGGCCGCCCGCCGTGGATGGAACGACCGACCCGTCTCGGTCTGACCGGCAAGGGCATCGTCCTGGTCCTCGTCGTGGTCGCCGTGGCCTACCCGCTGCTCGGTGTCATCGGCACGAGCTTCGCCTCGCAGACCGACATCATCAAGTCCACCGGCCTGGTCCTGTGGCCCGACCACCCGACGCTCGACGCGTACCGCACCATCTTCACGGGCGGCGTCGTGAGCCGGGCGCTCCTGGTGAGTGTGGGCATCACGGTCTTCGGCACCGCGGCCAGCCTGCTGGCCACCATCGGCATGGCGTACGGGCTCTCCCGCCGCAGTGTCACGGGCTCCCGCTTCATCCTGATGACGGCCCTGTTCACCATGCTCTTCAACGCCGGCATCATCCCGAACTTCCTGCTGGTCAACCAGCTCGGCCTGTACAACACCTACGCCGCTCTCGTCATCCCCACCCTGATGAGCGCCTTCAACCTGGTCGTGCTGCGCGCCTTCTTCATGAACCTGCCCGAGGAGCTGTACGACGCGGCGCGCGTCGACGGCGCCGGGGACTTCCGCATCCTGCTCCAGGTCGTCCTGCCGCTCTCCAAGGCGGTCATCGCGGTCGTCGGCCTCTTCTACGCCGTCGCGTACTGGAACGCCTTCTTCAACTCGCTGCTCTACCTCCAGGACTCGGACAAGTGGCCGCTGCCGATGGTGCTGCGCACCTTCGTCCTGCAGGGCCAGAGCCTCAGCGGCGCCGCGGCGGGCGAGAGCGTCGCCCCGCAGGAGGCCGTTCAGATGGGCGTCCTGGTGGTCGCCGTCGTACCGATCCTGCTCGTCTACCCGTTCGTCCAGCGCTACTTCACCAAGGGCGTGCTCACCGGCGCCATCAAGGGCTGAGTCCCGCCTCCGCCACCCCCCGGCCTTCCCTCCCTTCTCTCAAGGAGATGTCCGTGCCGAGCTCCACCCCGATCAACCGCAGAGCCCTCTTCCGGATGGGCGCGGGCCTCGGCCTCGGCCTCGCCGCGACCCCGCTGCTCGCCGCGTGCGGCGACGGCGGTACCGCGGCCAAGGCCGAGACCAAGAGCGCGAGCCTGCTCCCGGCCACCGCGGTGCGCAACATCGGCCTCAAGCCCGACCTGCCGGGCACGGCGGCGGGTGTGCCGCAGGCGTTCTACAGGTACCCGGCCAGCACGCCGCGCGCCACCAAGGGGCAGATCCTCAAGGGCGCGAAGCCGGTGTCCGCGGCGATGGAGACCTTCTCCCCGCCGCCGCCCGCGCGCGGCAAGAACGCGGCCTGGCAGGCGATCGAGAAGCTGCTCGGCGGGAAGGTCGACATCACCGCGGTCCCGACCGACGACTACTCGACCAAATTCACCACCATGGTCGCCAGCGACACCCTGCCGGACATCTTCATGTACCCGGAGACCGGCGGTGTCGACAACAAAGCCGCTTTCCTGGCGGCCAAGTGCGCCGACCTGACGCCGTTCCTGGCCGGTGAGAAGGTCAAGGACTACCCCAACCTGGCGGCCATCCCGCAGCCGGCCTGGCAGGGCGGCATCTTCGGCGGGAAGCTCTTCGGCATCCCGATCTCCCGGATGGGTACCGGCGGTGCGGGCTTCTACCGGCACGACCTGTTCGCCGAGGTCGGGATCTCCAGCCTGGACGAGATCAGCAGCCTCGACAGGTTCGTCGAGGTCTGCAAGGAGCTGACCCGCCCGAAGAAGGACCAGTACGCCATCATCGCGAGCGCCACCAACCTGCTCGCCATGTCGGCGGGGGCGCCCCTCTACTGGCGGATGGACCCGAAGACCGGCAAGTTCGTGACGGACCTGGAGACCGACGAGTTCCGCCTGGCGATCGAGACGGCGCGCAAGCTGTACAAGGCGGGCTGCTACTACCCGGGCACGATCGGTATGTCGGGTGCACAGAAGTCCCAGTACACCGACATGTTCAAGAACGGCAAGGGCGCCTACGTGTACGACGGGATGCCGTCGTACTACACGCCCAGCACCGGGTACGTGGCGGCGATGGCCTCCGTCGACAAGAAGTTCGACCCCCGGCCCATCACGCCGTTCAGCGACAAGGCCATCGCCTGGATGGACAACGTCGCGCTCCAGAACACGCACATCAAGAAGGCGTCCCCCGAGCGCGTCAAGCAGCTTCTGGCCCTCGCCGACTTCGCCGCGTCCCCCTTCGGGAGCGAGGAGTACACGCTGATGAACTACGGCGTCGAGGGCACCGACTTCACCCGCGACGCCAAGGGCAACCCGATCCTCACCAAGAAGGGCAGCCAGGACGTCACCGTCCCCTGGAAGATGCTCGCCTCCGCCGTCCCGGCCGTGTTCAGCACGGACACCGAGAAGGGCGTGCGGTACGTCCACGAGGCGTACGCGAAGATGATCCCGGTCATGGAGCAGGACCCGACCCTCAAGGTCTCCTCGCCCACCTGGGACTCCAAGGGCTACGGCAGCCTCTACACGCTCAAGCTCGACGGCCTCAAGGACATCGTCTCCGGCCGCAAGCCCATGTCGTACTACTCCCAGCTGACCAAGGAATACCTGTCGAAGGGCGCCGAACAGGCCCGCCACGAGTTCGAAGAGGCCGTCCAGAAGGGCAAGAAGTGACCACTCGGCGCACCGTCCTCCAGTTCGGCGGCGCGGCGGTGGCAGCCGCCGCGGCCGTACCCGTCCTCGGTACCCCCGCCCTCGCCCGCTCCTTCGATCCGGAGCCCGGCTCCAGCGGTGTGGGCGACCCGCTCTTCCCGACCCTCGGCAACGGCGGCTACCAGGTCACGCACTACGACCTGACCTTCGACTTCACCCCGGTGACCTACGACTTCACCGCGGCCGTGCGGATATCGGCGCGGGCCACCCAGGACCTGTCCGCCTTCAACCTGGACACCGACGGCCACACCATCGACGCGGTCGCCGTCGACGGCCACGCCGCCCCCTGGGAGCTCCTCGCCGGCAGCAGCGGCCAGGAGCTGACGGTCACCCCGGCCCACGCCCTGCACGACGGCCGGCCGTTCACCGTGGAGATCCGCTACCACGGCAACGGCAAGGCCAGGCGGCTAGGCCTCAACGGCTGGGTCTTCGGCAGCGAGGGCGGCTTCGCGTCCGCGGTGCAGTCCTCCCGCGCCGACACCTTCCTGCCCTGCAACGACACCCCGTCCAACAAGGCGACCTGGGCCTTCCACATCAGCGCCCCCCACGGCTATGTGGCCGCGGCCAACGGTGAGTTGCTGCACCGGACCCCGCGCGCCGACGGCTCGGCCGTCTGGCACTTCGCGCTCCGCGAGCGGATGCCCACCGAACTGCTCGGCATCGCGGTCGTCAAGGGCACCTATCTCTACGGCAGCAGCCACACCGGTCTGCCGCTGCGCCACATCGTGCCGCAGGGCCAGGAGGACACGTACGCGCCGATCGTCGCGCGTACCGCCGACCATCTGGCCTGGCTGGAGGCGAAGTTCGGGCGGTTCCCGTTCTCCACCTACGGGGTCCACATCTACGACGGCTACACCGACGCGCTGGAGAACCAGACCCTCACCCTGATGGGCACCAACTGGTTCAAGCCCAACGCCGACGGCGACCCGACCTACGAGAACACCATGGTCCACGAGCTGACCCACCAGTGGTTCGGAGACTCCGTCACCCCGCACGACTGGCAGCAGGCCTGGCTCAACGAAGGCCCTGCCACCTACTACGCCGCCGTGTACAGCGAGGAGCGCGGCTGGTCGGTCGTCGCGGACAAGATGAAGGCCGTCTACGGGACGCTGGACGCGGTCCGCGCCGCGGACGGCCCGCCCGGACTGCCCAAGGCGCTCGGCGGCGCCAACATCTACGACGGCGGGGCACTCGTCCTGTACGCGCTCAACCAGCAGATCGGGCAGCGCGCGTTCGACCGGGTCATGCGCGAGTGGGTCCGGCGCTTCAAGGACTCGACCTACACCAGCGAGAAGTTCATCAAGCACACCGTCGATGTCACCGGCGACCGCACCCTGGACCGTTTTCTGCGCGACTGGCTGTTCGGCGCCACCAATCCGCCGATGCCCGGCCACCCCGACTGGAAGGCTGCCGCATGAACCGCCGCACCACCCACCGCCCGGCCGCCCGGCGGATCGGCACCGCGCTCGCCGCCGTCGCCGCGCTGCTCGCGACCGCGCCGCTCGCACAGGCCGCCCGCCCCACGCACACCGACACGCTCTACGCGTCCCCGCACGGCGCCGGAGCGTCCTGCACCCACAGCCGCCCCTGCTCCCTGGACGGCGCCCGGGACAAGGCCCGCACACTGCACGGCCAGCACGCGACCGTGCAGCTCGCCGGTGGTACGTACACCCGCAGCGCGGCCCTGGAACTCACCGCGGCCGACTCCGGCACCACCTGGACCGCGGCGCCCGGCGCCCGCCCCGTCCTCTCCGGCGGCCGCACCGTCACCGGCTGGACGAAGACCTCCGGCGGGGCCTGGACCGCCCGGGTGCCCGATGGCATCACACCGCGCCAGCTCTTCGTCAACGGCGTCCGGGCCACCCCCGCCCGCGGTGAAGCCTGCGCCGCCAGTGTCTGCGACGCCACGAAGACCGGGATGACCGGCGCGAAGGCCACCGGGATCGCCGACTGGAAGCGCCCCACCGACGCCGAGGCCGTCATCAAGGTCCGCTGGCGCAACTACCACTGCCGGATCGCCGGGGTCAGCGGCGACACCATGACCTTCGCCCAGCCCTGCTGGACCAACTCGGCGAGCGGCACCGACCGCACCGGACCCGCCTGGGACTCCACGACGGTCGATTCCACACGCTACCCGGGCGTCGCCTTCTTCGAGAACGCGCCCGAACTCCTCGACCAGCCGGGCGAGTTCGTCCACGACTCGGCCACGCACACGGTCACATACCTGCCGCGCAAGGGCGAGGACATGCGGCGCGCCACGGCCGTCACGCCCGCCACCGAGCACCTGATGACGGTCGACGGTGCGCACGACGTCAGCGTCCGGGGGATCGGCTTCGCGTACGCCGCCTACCACCAGCCTGACACCGACGAGGGCTACGCCGGCATGCAGGCCGGACTCACCCTCACCGGCGCCACCGGGCCCGTCGACCACTCCGGCCGCTACTACACCAAGCCGTCGGCCGCGCTCACCGTGCACGGCGGCCGTCATGTCACCGTCGACGGGGCGGCGTTCACCCATCTCGGCGGCGCCGGCGCGATCCTCGAAGCCGGTACCAAGGACTCCGGGATCACCCGTTCCGACTTCACCGACCTGTCGTCGGGCGCCGCGTACATCGGCGACACCGATCCGATGCCCGCGCCCGGACTGGCGGGTGAGCGCAACACGTTCGCCCACAACACGGTCACGCGCGCCGCCGTCGAGTACACGGACGCGGCCGCGGTCTGGGCGGGTTACGAAGCCGGACTCACGATCGACCACAACTCGCTGGACCAGCTTCCCTACTCCGGCATCTCGGTCGGCTGGGGCTGGAACCAGCCCGACTCGCAGAAGTCGGTGCTGCGCGACAACAGGATCACGGACAACCGCATCACCAACGTCATGCGGGTCAAGGACGCCCAGCACGACGGCGGCGCGATCTACACGCAGGGCGCCCAGCCCGGCACGGTGGTCTCCGGGAACTACATCAACCGCTCCGCGTACGGCAACACCGAGCGCGACGGCAACGGCATCTACCTCGACGAGCAGTCCTCGTACATCACCGTCGAGAACAACGTCCTGACCCGGCTCGGCTACAAGTGGGTCTCCAACTGGGCCGATTACGGAATCCAGAACACCGCCCGCGGAAACTGGACCGACACCGACACGCCCCCCATCGCGGGAACCGGCTCGACCATGAGCGACAACCACACCCGCCTGGAACAGCTCCCCGCCCCCGCACTGCGGATCGCCGCCGCGGCGGGCGCGCACCGCGCCCCCGTCGAGCAGCTCAGCCCCGACCTGGCCCGAACCGGCACCGCGACCCAGTCGTCCACCAACGGGGCCGCCGCCGCACTCGCCGTCGACGGAGACACCTCCACCGACACCCGGACGCTCTCCGAGCAGGGCGCCTGGTGGCAGGTGGACCTGGGGTCGGTGCACCATGTCGGGCAGATCGAGATCTGGAACGACGCGTCCACCACGACGTCCGGCTTCGACGTCCGCACGGACCACCGGACCGTCCACGTCGCAGGCAAGGCGCTGCGGCCCACCGTGCTGGACCTGAACACCGCCACGCGGTACGTGAGGATCCAGCTCACCGGGACCGGACGGGTCGGTCTCGCCCAGGTCGCCGTCCACCCGTAGGCTGCCGCAGTTCTCAGCCCACGAGACTCAGCTCCACCCGCACCAGCGAAGGAAACCCATGTCCGACCTCCGTATCGGCGTCCTCGGCTACGGCCTGCGCGGCAGCATCGCCCGCACAGCCCACCGCCCCGGAGCCGGCTCGCGCGTCACCGCACTCGCCGACCCCGACCCGGCAGCCCGTACGGAGGCGGCCACGGCCTTCCCCGGCGCCCTGATCTCCTCCGCCCACCACAAGGTCGTCGAGGACCCCGACGTCGACGCGGTCCTGGTCCTCACCCCCGACCACACCCACGCCGACCTGGCCTGCGAGGCGCTGCGCGCGGGCAAGCCGGTCTTCGTGGAGAAGCCCCTCGACATCACGGTCGAGCGGTGCGACGAGATCCTGCGCACCGCGTACGAGACCGGTACCCGCCTCTACATCGGCCACAACATGCGCCACATGCCGGTCGTCCGGCTGATGCGCGACCTGATCGCGGCCGGCACGATCGGCGAGGTCAAGACCGTCTGGGTCCGGCACTTCGTCGGGTACGGCGGCGACTGGTACTTCAAGGACTGGCACGCCGAGCGGAAGTACACCACCGGACTGCTGCTCCAGAAGGCGGCCCACGACATCGACGTGCTGCACTGGCTGGCGGGCGGCTACGCCCGCGACGTCCAGGCCATGGGCGACCTGATGGTCTACGGCGACAACCCGCACCGCCGCGAGCCCGGTGAGCCCAAGGCCGCCGACTGGTACACCAAGGACGGACACTGGCCGCCGCACACCCAGCGCGCCCTCAACCCCGTCATCGACATCGAGGACGTCTCCCTGCTGAACATGCGCCTGGACAACGGGGTGCTGGCCGCCTACCAGCAGTGCCACTTCACCCCCGACTACTGGCGCAACTACACCGTCATCGGCGACGCGGGCCGGCTGGAGAACTTCGGCGACGGGCCGGGCAGCACGGTGAAGGTCTGGAACACCCGCCGCTCCCCCTACCGGGAGGACGCCGACGAGACCCACGCCGTGCCGGAGGCACAGGACGAGGCGGGCCACGGCGGCGCCGACCCGCTGCTCATGGACGAGTTCCTGCGGTTCGTGCGCGAGGGCGGCCGCACCGACACCTCGCCGGTCGCCGCCCGGATGGCCGTCGCGGCCGGGGTCCGGGCCACGGACTCGCTCCGGGACGGCGGGACCCCGCGCCGGGTCACTCCGCTGGATCCGGCGCTCGCCGACTACTTCGAGCGCGGCCAGCAGCGCACGGGGTGAGCGCCGGGGTGCCGCCGGACCGCCGCTCGCGGCCCGGCGGCGGCCTCACCCCTGCGGCGTGAGGGACCCGGCCAGGAATCCGCCGATGCTCCGGTGCAGCGAGGCGGCGTCCAGGCCGTGTGCGGCGACATGCTCCTCGATCTGTCCGTACCGCCTCAGCTCCTGCCGTCCGACCCCGAGACCGAGGACCCGGTGCGGCCGGTCGGCCAGGGCATCGTTCGTGGCGGCCGTCGACGTACCGGCCAGATACGGCTCGACCAGCACCACATCGGCCCGGCCGGGAGCGTCGGTGGCCCGGCGGAGTGCGGCGCCGTCGAAGGGCCGCACGGTCGTCGCGTACAGCACGGTGACGTCCATCCCCTCCGTGGCCGCCAGAACCGCGTCGAGCATCGGCCCGACCGCGATCACCACCCCGCCGTGTCCCTCCCGCACCGTGCGGAACCCGCCTCCGGTGACCGGCTGCGGCCGCTGATTCGCCTGCAGCGACAGCCGTACGTACACCCGGTCGTCCCCGCGCACGGCGTGGCGCAGCAGGGCCTCCGCCTCGTCGGGGTGGCCCGGCACATGCACGGTCCAGCCGTCGAGCGTGTCGAGGAGCGCCACGTCGCCCGGCGACATGTGGGTGAAACCGCCGGCCGGCCAGTCGTACGAGCCCCCGGCGCTCACCAGCACGGCGCCCAGTCCCTGGTGGCCGAGGTCCAGCTTGACCTGCTCGAAGGGGCGCTCGACCAGGAAACTGGCGAAGGTGTGCACGACGGGGCGCATCCCGGTCAGGGCCATCCCGGCACCCGCACCGATCAGCAGCTGCTCCCGGATCCCCACATTGACCACCCGGTCGGGGTGGGCGCGTGCGGCGTCGGCGAATCCGTCGCGGGTGATCTCGGCCAGTACGACGGCGAGCCGAGGGTCCTCGTCCAGCAGCCGCGACGTGGTGGCGGCGAAGCGCTCACGCATGTTGTCCATGACAAATCCCTTTCTGGTGGTTCCGCTCAGGCGTTCTTGGGCTCGACCCGGGCGACCACGGCGTGCGGCCGGCCCGGGTGCGGTGCGGTGAAGGCCGCGTACAGCTGTTCGTGGTCCCGCCCGTCGACGGTCCGGACCGACCACCCGCCCGCTTCGAAACGGGCCGCGATCCCGCCGGGGGAGCCGTAGCTGGCGGAGGCGTTGTCGATCACCAGGGTGTGCAGCTGGTCCAGGCCGGCGGGTCCCGCGTAGGCGATGGCCTCGTGCACCGAGCCCTCGTCCAGTTCGGCGTCCCCGATCAGTACCCACACCCGCGGCTCGGTGAGCTGCTGCGCCCGGAGCCCGAGCACCGTGCCGACGCCGAGCGGGAGGCCGTGGCCGAGCGATCCGCTGCCGATCTCGGCACCGGGCACGCGCAGCCGGTCGGGGTGGTGGCCGAGCGGTGAGTCGTACGAGCCGAAGCCCGCCAGCAGCTCCTCGGGGAAGTACCCCTTCGCCGCGAGGACCGCGTAGTACGCCATGGGGCCGTGCCCCTTGGAGAGCAGGAAGCGGTCCCGGCCGGGCGCTGAGACCGTCTGTGGCGTGACCCGCAGCACCCGGTCGTAGAGCACCCACAGCGCGTCCAGGGTCGAGGTCGCCGCCGGCCCGTGCTTCTCGTCACCGGTCATGAGAGCCATCAGCCGGTTCAGGTCTGTGTTCATGCGGCCGACGATCCAACATCAAGCGCCCTTGAGGTCAAACCGAACGGCCGGGAAAGGGGTTCGTGACCACCGGCTGAAGTGCGGTATTGTTTCGGTGCGCGTTCGGCCGGGCAAACCCGGGGCCGGATCGGGCATCGGGACGTGGCGCAGCTTGGTAGCGCACTTGACTGGGGGTCAAGGGGTCGCAGGTTCAAATCCTGTCGTCCCGACTCGTGAGAGTCGTAGGTCAGGGGCCGTTTCAGAGCAATCTGAAACGGCCCCTTGATCGTTTTTGGGGACCCGGTCGGGGGCCGGCTCCCTCAGATAACTCCGCCCGTAGTCGCCTGTGGCGGCACGCTTCAGCGCTGGTGAGGCGGGAGCGGCCGGTCTGCGGTTCCGGACGTGGTCAAAGGCGCCGGAGCGGGGCGAGGACGCCCGACGGGGGCCTTGAGGCCGGCGGGCCGTGGTCGCGCGGACCGTCGGCGTGAATGCCGGGGGAGACGAACGTGTGTCCCAGGGTGTACGTCTTGATCCACCGGATGACTCCGGCAGGCCCGGGCGGACGCCGACCAGCCCGACCGCCGGGGAATTTCCTGGTTGCCGACTCGACGGGCCGGTTACGACCTGCTCCCGGCCCGTGATGGGAGCGGGTCGGGCAACGTCGCTGCGGGGGCGTCCGCGAGTGCCCGTATCACCGCTGTTGATGCCGAGCCGGGGATGGTGGAGCTGGCCGCGAGGTCGGTGCCGTCGGCCGGTTGACCACCGTGGGCGCGCCGTAGCGGACGCCTGTCGCCGGGGCGGGTGCCACAGCTTTGCGGAATGGTCGTGGAACATCGACGACGGTCTCGCGGCGTTCCTGGCGATCGCAGTACTTCGCCCCGCAGAGTCGGTGCTCGGCGGGGCGAAGTACTGGCTGGTGCGAGGTGCGAACCCGCGCCCCGACCGGTGTCAGGCCCCGCAGAGCGGCGCCGTCCGCAGGTACCCGCCGAGGTTCTCGTCGTCGGTGCCGAGGAGGGCGTCGGCGGATCCGGGCAGACACTCCACCCCCTCGATCTTGTGCCGCGGGAACGTCTGGAGCACCTTCGGGGAGGCTGCGAGTGTGACCCCTGCCCGGCCGGCGGCCGACACGGTCACCCGGCCCGCGTCGCTCACCGCGGAGTCGAACGGGCCGTCGTCTCCCTCGTCCGTCGCCGAACTCACGATGATCCGGCCGGAGTCGGTCACCGAGATGTCGGAGATGTGCCTCACCGCGTCCCCGGCCGGGTACGCGGCCCGGTAGGTCCGGTGGGTCACGCTGCCGAACTGCGGCTGACCGTAATCATCGAAGGTGAAGGGCGCCGCGTACAGCGTGGCGGGACGGTCCTGGCCGGCTCCGCGGTCGGCCCACAGGGCGGCGAGATGTCCGTTCCGGGCCACGAGCGCGATGCTCTCGAAGTTGTCGCCCCCGCCGATCGCCGGGAGGGGTGTGTAGTCGAGGACCTTGGCCTTGGAACCGCTGACCTCGAGGTGGTAGACGATGCCCCGGCTGGCGAGGGCCAGGTACTCCGAGGGCTTCTGGGGGACGGCTTCGATGGCCTCCAGGTCGACGGGTTCCGGTCCGTCCCAGGTGACCGGAGTGACGCTGTCGGAGCCCTTCTTGTCGGTGATCCTGGACAGGCGCCGCTGCCCGGTGTCCTTGTTGTCGTGCACGATCAGTGCGCGCACCCCGGCCCCGTGCGGGGTGCGGCCTTCGTACGCGATACCGCTGACACCGCTGCGGGCGTCGCTGCCCACCTTCTGCCATCCGTCGGCCGCGCCGGCGGGGGCGGTGCCAAGTGCCGTCAGCACCGCGGCCGCCGCTACGAGCCCGGCTGTGCGCTGCAACTTGGGGAGTTTCACTGGGGGTCGCTCGCCTTCCTCTCCGGCAGACGCGAGGTCACGCGCCTGGTGTCAGAGTATTGATCATGAAGCAGCCCGGAGGAGGGTGCCTCCCCGGGAGCTGCCGCCACCCTCACGCACACCGGACCCCGCCACGGCACCAACGGCAGCCCGCTGACGCTCTCCGCCGCCCGCGCCGACGATCTCGGTATCCCCGTCGCGGGCAAGACCCTGCACTTCCGCGTCGGGTCGGGCGACGCCGCACAGTCCTGCGACGGTAGACGAATACGACGGGCGACGCCCGGTGCACCATCAACCCACTCCGCCGGCAGCCCACTTCGGTCCCGGTCGCGGTGAGCTTCGCCCTCGGTACGGGTGCCCCGGGCTTCCCGCTGGAGAGCAAGGCCGCGCTCTACGTCGAGCACTTGAGGGAGCGCGTGCTCACCGGCCCGCTACCCGGCGGGAGCGGCCGGCGGGGCGGCTGTCGTGCTGTAAGCGGACGGAGGCGGGGGCCTGGCCCCGGCGGCGACGGCGTACGCGTCGGTCGCGGCCTTACCGCGAGCACCCCCTCGGAGGCCGAAGCGCTTACGCGACAGCCGCGGTGCTGGACGAAGGCGTTGCTGCCGGGCGGGCGCCGGTGCGGGTGGCGCCGATGCCTGCGATCACCACGAGGGCGATGCCGACCGCGGGTGCGGGGCCGGGTATCTGGCCCAGCACCAGGAGGCCGATCAGCATGGCGATACCGGGTTCCAGGCTCATCAGGGTGCCGAAGGCGGACGTGGTCAGGCGGCGCAGGGCGAGGAATTCGAGGGCGAACGGCAGCACGGGGCTGAGGGCGGCCAGCCCGAGCATGATCCACAGGCTCGGCCAGGTCACATGGGACGAGACGGCCGGTGCGGCGACGAGCATGCCGAGCACGCCCGCCACGGGCATGGAGACGGCCAGTCCCTTCAGTCCGGTCACGCTGTCACCGACGCGCTGGGTCAGCAGGATGTAGGCGGCCCAGCAGACCGCGGCGGCCAGCGCGTATCCGGCACCGAGCGGATCGAGGCCGCCGTGCCAGGGCTCGGTCAGCAGCACGACGCCGATCGCGGCCGCCCCGGTCCATGCCCTGCGGCCGTGTCCGGGCCCGTACAGGGAGACGGCCAGCGGCCCGAGGAACTCCAGGGCGCTCGCGGTGCCGAGCGGCAGGCGGGTGAGGGCGAGCATGAAGAAGAGCATCATGCCCGCGGTCGCGGTGCCGAGCACGGAGCAGGCCAGCAGGTCCGGGCGGGTGAAGTCGCTGCGCCGGGGCCGGATGAGGACCAGGAGAATCAGGCCGGCCCAGCCCAGACGCAGTCCCGCCGCGCTCAGTGCGCCGAGTTCGCCGAACAGAGGCACCGTCAGGGCCGAGCCGAGCTGAACGGTGGCCATGGAGGTCACCGCCATGAGGAACCCGGTCCGGGCGCCGCCCGGGCGCGGCCGGTGTGAGGACTTCTGCGGGCCCGTGGGCGGGCTCGTGGGCTGACTCATGGGCTCCAGTAGAGGTCCCGGGCCCTGTCCGTGTCCACGTGCCGATCATGGGGAGTCCGCACGAGGGTTATGGACAATGTGGCTATGGAGACGCGGTGCCTGCGGCTGCGCTCGGCCCGGCGGTCCTCACCGTGCCGAGTGCAGCAAACAGCACATCCCGCCCCGTCCGCGCCGGGGCTGCCCGCCGCCCTCCGGGATCTCAGCCGTCCGATGCGATGCGGCCCAGCCACTCCCTCAGCAGGTGCTGCTCCGCGCCGCTGAGCGCCGACTGTTCGGGCAGTGCGGCGATCAGGGCGCGGGCGGCGCCCGCCGGGCCCGCGGTCTGGACGGCGGGCTCCTGGTTGGTCACGGCGGTGACCATGGACTCCCGCATCGTGGTCAACAGGGCCGGGTCCCGCCCGTCCTCGGGCAGGGACAGCCAGGTGAGGACCGCGCCGCGTGCCGTGGCGTGGATGAGCATGGCCGCGAGGTGCTCGTCGACGCGGAGCCAGCCGTCGGCGGCGAGCCGCCGGATACGGCCCATGAGGATCTTCATGCCTGTCGTGAAGGCGGCTGACGCGGCTCTCGTGGGCTCGCTGTACATCAGCGAGTAGAGGGCGGGATGGGCGAGACCGAACTCGACCGCCAGGTCCCAGCCGGCCCTCAGGTCCTCGACGGGATCCTGCGGGGCCTGGCCCGCGCGCTTGGCCTCCTTGGCCGCCAGGAACGAGGCGAAGCCGTACTCGGCGACCGCGTCGAGGAGCCCGGCCTTGTCGCCGAACAGCCGGTAGATGGCCGGTGGCTGCAGACCGGCCGCGACCGCGACCGCGCGGGTGGTGACGGCGTCGCGGCCCTCACGTGCCAGCAGGTCGGCCGCGGCCTCGATCACCCGCTGCCGGGGCTGCTCGCGGTCGGTGGCCGCGGTGTCGGAGTCGACGGCGGCGGCGCTGACGGGCTGAGATGGAGGCATGTATCAACGATACCGTCCGGGCGGTTCCCCCGGCATTATCAGTGATACTCTAAAATGGATTCCACTGGAAACAAGCGCTGGAGTGCACCATGATCATCGTGACCGGAGCCAGCGGACGGCTAGGACGCCGGATCGTCGAGAGGCTGCTGACGCGCGTCCCTGCGGACCGCGTGGGTGTGAGCGTCAGAGACCCGCACAAGGCGCAGTTGTTCGCCGACCGGGGGGTGCGGGTGCGGTACGGCAGCTTCACGGACCCGGACAGCCTCAGCCATGCCTTCGAGGGTGCGTCCCAGGTGCTGATCGTCTCTGTCGACAAGATGGGCGAGGAGACCGTACGGCAGCACCTGGCCGCGATCGACGGGGCCGTCGCGGCGGGCGCCCGCCGGATTCTCTACACCAGCCAGATCGGCGCCAGCCCCTCGTCGCGTTTCCAGGCCTGCCGCGACCATGCCGCCACCGAGGAAGCGCTGCGTGCGTCCGGCGTGCCGTCCACCTCGCTGCGCAACGGTTTCTATGCGGCCAGTGCGATGCAGCTGGCAGGCCACGGCCTGGAGGCCGGCGAGGTCGCGCTCCCCGCGGACGGGCCGGTCAGCTGGACCACGCTCGCCGACCTCGCCGATGCGGCGGCCGTCATCCTGGCCGACGAAGGGCGCTTCGACGGTCCTACGCCGCCGCTCACCGGGGCGCAGGCGCTGACCTTCGCCGACCTCGCCCGCATCGCCACCGAGGTCACCGGCCGGGCCATCCCGAGGAGCACCGTCACCGACGACCAGTTCAGGCAGCAACTGACGGGAAACGGTGTCCCGGCCGAGGCGGCGGAACAGCTGCTGGGCATCTTCGCCGCCGCCCGCGCCGGTGAATTCGCTGCCGTCGACCCGACGCTGGCGACGCTGCTCGGCCGGGACCCCATCGCCCTGAGCACCTTCCTGAGCGAGGAGCTGACCCGCCACGACGTGCGTTGACCGGCCGACAGCCGCTCGGTGAAGGCCCGTTGCTCCTGCACGCGGAGAGGGTCAGGCGCCAGGTGTGCGCAGCCCGAGATGGTCGCGGAGCGTCGAACCCTCGTACTCGGTACGGAACACCCCGCGCTCCTGGAGCAGCGGCACCACCGTGGCGGCGAACTCGTCCAGCCCGCCGGGGACCAGATGCGGGGCCAGGATGAACCCGTCGGACGCCTCGCTCTGCACGGCGGCGTTCACCGCGGCGGCGACCGTGGCGGGCGAACCGATGAACGTCTGCCGGGCGCTGGTCTCGATCACCAGCTCCCGGATGGAGAGCCCTTCCGCCTTCGCCCGCTGCCGCCACTCGGACGCCGTTGCCAGCGGATCACGCACCATCCGCACGCTCGCCCGGCCCCGCGCCACCGTGTGCTCACCTGTGTCGGGGTCGATGTCGGGCAGCGGCCCGTCCGGGTCGTAACCGGACAGGTCCCTGTTCCAGACGTGCTCCAGGAACTTGATCGCGGTCTGGCCGCTGACCTGGCTGCGCCGGACCTCGTGGGCGCGGTCCTCAGCCTCGGCGTCGGTGTCGCCCAGGACGAAGGTGGCCGCGGGCAGGATCAGCAGCTCGTCCGGCTTCCGTCCGTGGCGGGCCAGCCGCCCCTTCACGTCGCGGTAGAAGACGCGGCCCGCCTCCGGCGCCGAGTGCCTGCTGAAGATGGCGTCCGCCGTCGCCGCCGCGAACTCCCGCCCCTGGTCGGAGTCGCCCGCCTGGAAGATCACCGGCCGGCCCTGCGGAGAGCGCGGCACGTTGAACCGGCCCGCGATGTCGAAGTGCTGGTCGCGGTGGGCGAACGTACCTGCGTCGGCAGTCCGCAGGAAGCGGCCGCTCTCCCGGTCGGCCAGGACCTCCCCGTCCGCCCAGGAGTCGAACAGCTTCCAGGCGGTACGGAGGAACTGCTCGGCGCGGGTGTAGCGGTCCGCCTCCGCGAGGAAGCCGCCGCGCCGGAAGTTCTCCCCGGTGAAGGCGTCCCAGGAGGTGACGACGTTCCACGCGGCCCGCCCGGCCGACAGGTGGTCCAGGGAGGCGAACTGCCGTGCCACCTCGTACGGTTCGTTGAACGTGGAGTTGATCGTCCCGGCGAGCCCGATCCGATCCGTGACCGCGGCCAGCGCGGCCAGCACCGTGAAGGTGTCGGGGCGGCCGACCACGTCCAGGTCGTAGATCTCGCCGCCCTGCTCGCGGAGCCGCAGCCCTTCGGCCAGGAACAGGAAGTCGAACTTGGCCCGTTCCGCGGTGCGCGCGAAGTGGCTGAAGGAGGCGAAGTCGATCTGGCTGCCTGCCTCCGGGTCGCTCCAGACCGTGGTGTTGTTCACCCCGGGGAAGTGGGCGGCGAGGTGGATCTGCTTCTGGGTGTCGCTCATGACTGTCCTCCGGCCCGGACCCGGGCGTAACGGTTGGCGGGCCGGGCGAGGCCGAGCAGACCGCGCAGCGAGTCGGCCTCGTAGGCGCGGCGGAAGGCGCCCCGGCTCTGGAGTTCGGGGACCAGGCCCCGGCTGATGGCGGGCAGGTCGTGGGCGGTCACGGCGGGGCGCAGCCGGTAGCCGGTCAGGCCCGCGCGCTGCCAGTCGACGAGCAGATCGGCGAGTTCGGCCGGGGTGCCGGTGAACACCTCTGCGTCGCTGGTCAGCGGGGCACCGGCGGTCTCGTCGAGCCGCTGCCTGCGGGCCTTCGCGGCGGCGGCCGTCCCGTCCAGGAAGACCACCAGGTCCCCGAAGACGTGGATGGTGTCCCCGCCCCGTCCGGCGTCGTCCCGGGCGGTCAGGATCTCGTCGGTGACGGCTCGCGCGCCGGCGGCGTCGTGCGGGGTGATGTACCCGACGTCCGCCGAGCTCGCCACGAGTCCGTACGGGACGGACGCGTGGGCGAGCGCGGTGACCGGCGGCTGGCCCTGCGGCGAACGCGGCGTGATCGAAGGGCCCTTGACGCTGAACCGGTCGCCCTCGAAGTCGATGTAGTGCAGCTTCGCGCGGTCGATGAACCGCCCGGTGGCGCTGTCGCGTATCTCGGCGTCGTCCTCCCAGCTGTCCCAGAGCCTGCGGAGCACCTCGACGTAGTCGGCGGCCTCGCCGAACAGTTCGCGGACCAGTTCCCGTGTGCCCGGGAGTCCGAGGTCCTGCGGGCGGAACTCCGGCAGGGTCCGGCGCCCGAAGTGCGCCGCCTCGTGCGCCGACGCGGAGACCCGCACCCGGACGCCGGCGCGCCCCCTGCTCACGTGGTCCAGCGTCGCGACGGCCTTCGCCAGGTGGAAGGGCTCGGTGTGGGTGACCACCGCGGTCGGTACGAGCCCGATGTGCCGGGTCAGCGGCGCCACGGCGGAGGCGGTCAGGACCGCGTCCAGCCGGCCGCGCACCTGGTCGGTGCGCCGGTCGTCACCGGCCGGGTCGGTGGACTGGAGGGACAGCGCGTCCTCGAAGGTCACGAAGTCGATGAGGCCCCGTTCGGCCTCCTGTACGGCTTCCAGCCAGTAGCCGGCGGTGAAGAGCCGGTCCGGGCGGGACCGGGGGTCGCGCCAGGACGCGGGGTGCCAGCCCGCGCCGTCCAGCGCCACGGCGAGGTGCAGGGGTGCGGGGGGAGAGGAAGGGGTGGGTGAGGGCGACATGTCCGCGGGGAGCCTTTCCTGAGGGACGGTGGGAGAGCGGGGGAGGAGCTGTGGTCCGGGGCGGCCGCCCCGTGGAGTCAGTCCTCCGGTACGGCGGGGGAGTCACCTCCCGGGACACGGACCACAACGAACAGATTGCGTCGGCGCAGCACGAAGCCCATCGACAGATACAGCCGGATGGCGTTCTCGTTCTCGGCGGCCGCGTGCAGGAACGGGGTGTCCCCGCGGTCCCTGACACCGTCGGCGACATGGCGTACCAGCCGGGTGGCGAACCCCTGGCCCCGGTGTCCGGCATCCGTGCAGACGGCGCTGATCTCGGTGTGGCCCGGCGGGCGGAGCCGCTCGCCGGCCATCGCCACCAGCCGCCCGCCGCGCCGGATTCCCCAGTACGCGCCCAGTTCGATCGTGCGGGGGAGGAAGGGACCGGGTCTGGTCCGACTCACCAGGTCCAGCATCTCCGGTACGTCGGCCGGGGTCAGCCGGACGGCTTCCGGATCGCGGGCCGTGCGCAGGGTGTCGGCGACGAGCTGGACACCGGTACCGCTGCGGACCGTCTCCCAGCCGTCCGGCACCGCTGTGACTCCGGTGACTGCGGTCTGCTCACCGGGTCCGACCAGTACGGCCAGGTCGTCCCAGGCCGCGGGGGACGCCGGATCCGCCAGTGCGACGAAGGGGGCGACGTCCGTCCGGTAGCGAGCGGCGGAACCGACCGTCTCGGCGAAACGCCGGTGCGGTCCGGCGAGCGCCGCCCAGGCGGCGTTGTCCAGCAGATGCGCCGGGGCCGGCCCGGTGGACGGCGCGGGGCCGGGTACCGGGAGGGGCCGCGGTGGCTGGAGTTCGGTGGACATACAGCGCCTTCTCTTCTCTCCGGGTTTCTCTCCGGGGCTTCTCGCTGGGCTTCTCGCTGGGCTTCTCTCCGGGGTGGACGCCTTCGCTGCCGGAAGGCGGTGACCTGGCTCAGGAGTTGGTGACGGGCAGGCCGGGCGGGTTGACCTCGGCGGTCTTCACGGCCTCGTTCCTGAGGTTCCACGCCTGTAGCCACGTGGCGTACTGGCCGTGCTCGATCAGGTAGTTGATGGCTTCGGCCAGTGGCTTCGCGAGGCCGCTGCCCTTCTTGGCGGTCGCGCAGATCAGCCCCTGCAACGAGGCCCCGGCGCCCGAGAACGTGCCTGCGCTGCGGGTCGCCTGCGGGGTCGAAGCCGTACGGGTGATGTGGTACGAGAGGCTCGGGTTCGGGCCGAAGTACGCGTCGATCTTCTTCGAATTGAGCGCCAGATAGGTGCTGTTGCTCTCCTGGTAGTACTTCACCGTCAGCTTCTTGCCCGCGGCCGCCAGCTTGTCCCGCCATTCGAGCAGGAGCTTCTCCTGGTTGGTTCCCGCGCCCACCGCGACGGTCCTGCCCGCCAGGCTCTTGTACGTGCCGTCGAAGTTCCAGCTGGAGTCCTTGCGCACCTCGAAGCCGAGATTGTCCTCGCGGTAGCAGGCGAACTCGTACTTCTTCTTCCGCTCCTCGGTGTCGGTGATGTTGGAGAAGCCCGCCTCGGTGCGCCCGCTGTCGATCCCGACGAACAGGTTCTCCCACGTCGAGTTCTTCACGTCGGGGCGCAGACCGAGGACGGATGCGACCAGCCTGCCGAGGTCGGGCTCGGACCCGGTCACGGTCTTCTGGTCGTCGCCGACGTACCCGAGTGGCGCCGAACCGGCCGGGAGCATGCCCAGCCCGATGGTCAGCTTCCCGTCCGCGGTGACGGACTTGGGCAGCTGCGACCGGATCGCGGCCACCTCGGGGACGTGCAGGGTGGTCTGCTTGGCGGCCCCGTTCGAGACCGCGCCGATGACCACCGACCCCTTGGCCGCGGCGACCGGTGAGCCGGACCCGTCCTTGGTGCTGCTGCCACCGCAGGCGCTGAGCCCGGCGGCCAGGGCGAGAACGGTGCCGGCGGCGGCGAGAGTGGACAGGGGCGAGCGGCGGCGGGGCATGTCGGATTCCTTGGAGGTGGGTGCGGTGGTGGCGGGCGGCAGGCGTACGCGGGACGAAGGAAGGTGACGGGTGATCAGGGAACCTTGCCGAGGAACTCCCGGGTCCGGGCCTCGCGGGGGTGGTCCAGTACCTGACCGGGCGGCCCCTGCTCGACGATGCGCCCCTGGTCGAGGAAGACGACCTGGTCGGCGACCTCGCGGGCGAACCCGATCTCGTGGGTCACCACGATCAGCGTGGTCCCTCCGGTCGCCAACTCCTTGATCACGGAGAGGACTTCGCCGACGAGCTCCGGGTCGAGCGCCGAGGTCGGCTCGTCGAAGAGGATCACCCCCGGTTCGAGGGCCAGCGCCCGTGCGATGGCCACCCGCTGCTGCTGGCCGCCGGACAGCTGGCGGGGATACGAGCCCGCCTTGTCGGCGAGGCCCACCCGCTCCAGCAGAGCGCGGGCCAGGGCCCGGCCGCCCTCGCGGTCGGTGCGGCCGATGGCGGTCGGCGCCGCTGCGACGTTCTCCAGGACCGTCAGGTTCGGGAACAGGTTGAAGTGCTGGAAGACGAAGCCGATGCGGCTGCGCTGGGCCCGGATCGTGCGCTCGGCCAGTTCCTTGAGCCGGCCGCGGAAGTGCCGTACGCCGATGGCTTCGCCGCCGACCGTCACATGGCCGATGTCCAGCTTCTCCAGATGGTTCACGGCGCGCAGCAGTGTCGACTTGCCGGACCCGGACGGCCCGATGACGACAGTGACCGAGCCGGGTTCCACCGTCAGATCGATACCGCGCAGGACCTGGTGCTCCCCGAACCACTTGTGCGCCCGGTGGATCTCCACGGCCACCGGCGCCGAGCGGACGGGAGCCTCCTCGGTCCGCTGTGCGGCCAGCGGTGCGGTCCCGGGTGCGGCGGCACTCATATGCCCGCTCCGATCGCGATCCGGGCACGGGCGCCGCGGATCCCGGAACGGACCTTCTGCAGCGGCGTGGGAGGTACGGTGCGCAGCGCGCCCCGTGAGTAGTGACGCTCCACATAGAACTGGACCACCGAGACGGCGCTCGTCAGGACGATGTACCAGAAGGTGGCCACGAGCAGCAGCGGCACGACGTCCCCCGGGTACGTGCTGCCCAGGCTCTGCACGGTGCCGAAGAGGTCGAGCAGGGAGACGTAGAAGACCAGCGAGGTGCTCTTGACCAGGCCGATCAGCTGGTTGACGTACGTGGGCACGATGACCCGCAGGGCCTGCGGGAACACGATGCGCCGGAACTGGAATCCGCGCGGCAGCCCGAGGGAGGAGGCCGCCTCGTGCTGCCCCTGGTCGACGGAGAGCACACCTGACCTGACCACCTCGGCGGCGTACGCGGCCTCGTTGAGGCTCAGGCCGACGACGGCGACCACCAGGTCCGTGGCGAGATGGGACTCGTCGAAACGGAAGAAGGACGGTCCGAACGGGACGCCCAGGCTCAGAGTCCGGTACAGCGCACTGAAGTTGTACAGGAACAGCAGGACGACGATCAGCGGCACGGAGCGCAACAGCCAGATGTAGACCCAGGAGACCGACCTGAGCACCGGATTGGGGGAGAGCCTGCAGAGTGCGAGGATCACCCCGCCGACGAGCCCGGCCACAGCGCTGAGCGCGGCGACTTCGAGGGTGATCACCAGCCCGTCGAGCACCACCGGGCGGAAGAGCCAGTACGAGAACCGGCTCCACTGGTAGAACGGGTTGCTCACCAGACCGTGGACGAACTGGGCGACCAGGACCAGGACCACGGCCGTCAGCACCCAGCGCCATGGGTGGCGCAGCGGCAGCACCCGCTCGGCGGCGAGACGTGGGTCGCGCACCGGGCCGTCGGGTCCGGCGTCCGGGCCTGCCGGAGGCTGTCCGGGTGGAACGGGCGCTGAGCCGGCGGTCACCGGCTCGTCCGGAGGCGCGGACGTCTCGGGCATGGGTACTCCAGAGATCAAGAAGTGGCCGGACCGCGGATGCCGGCACGGTCGCGCCGAGCCGGCGGCGCCGGGCTGAGTGCCGGGAGAGGCGGAATGGGGAAGGCGGGGGACCTGGGGGGCGGGCTCTGTCCGGGCTGTCAGCGGCCGCGGTGCGGAGCGCCGGCCGGTAGCCCGCCGGTACACGAGCGACAGGGGTGGCCCACGGGTGACTGCGTACGCGCGGAGCCGGGGTGCGGCACGGCGCAGCGGAGGCGGCTGACGGTCGCCGTCCTCTCCGGTGCGCTCTCCATGCTGGTCACCCTGGTTCTCTCTGCCGTACGGGCGCCGCCCGGGGCGCGCTCGGTGAAACGGGCGGCACACGCGGATCGTGGCCGCCGGACCGGCGGGGGATCACCGGGCCGGTCCGGCGTCAGTAACCCACGCGCGGCAGTCGGCGTCAATGCGCGTCCGGGGTGTGTGAACAGGGGGCGGAGCCGGGGTGGCCGGTACCGGGGGAGGGCAGCCGTCACGGCTCTGAACAGGGAGAACGCCCACAACAGGCCGACAGCCCACGAGACCCGTCCGGGTGGGGCGGCCGGGACCGGCCGCCGTTCATTTCGTGATGCCGTAACACGGGCTTCATCCCCGGAGGAGGGTGCTCACTCCGGGGTCGCGGCTGTCGATACCGATGCCGGCGTCAGGAATTGCCGGACGGTGTCCCGTCCTCCGTCTCGTCGAGGTGTGCCAGCTGGGTCGTCACATCGTCGGCGAAGCGGGTCAGCAGGCGGCCGAGGTCAGCGCGGTCCTGCTCCGACCAGTGGGCGACGGCCCCGGTGAACCACCCGATCAGTGTGTGCGCGTAACGCTCGGCGGACTGCGCCCCGTTGGCCGTCGGCTCGATCAGGCTGACGCGTCCGTCGTCCGGATCGCCGATCCGGTGCACCAGCCCGCGCCGCTCCAACTGCTGGACCTGCCGGGTGGCATGGGGCTGGACGACCTGTACCTTCTCCGCGATCTCCTTGACCCGCAGCGGCCTGCCGGCGAAGTGCAGGGCCAGGAGGACGGAGAAGGCCGGCCGCTCCAGCGTGATCCCGGCGGCCTCCATGGCGTGCTGGATCAGACGGCCGCGGCTGACGGCGTTGCTCAGCTGCGCCAGCCGGGGCATCACGGCCAGCACGTCGTCCCGGTCGCCGGCCTGCTCGGGTCCATCCAGTGGTGACGTGTCCATCCCAGCTCCATTTGCATACTTAACACAGGTATCTATATCGTGGCACTCGATGGTGCTCGCGAGTGCACTGCGTCCGCAATAAGGATACCTAAAGTAGGCATCTACTGCTCCGGGTGGGAACCCGAACGGGGAGGACCCATGATGAACCGCACGGCCAACCGCAAGATCCTCATCTCCGGTGCCAGCATCGCCGGCCCGTCCCTCGCCTACTGGCTGGACCGGTACGGCTTCGAGGTCACCGTGGTGGAGAAGGCACCCGGGCTCCGCGGCGGCGGATACGCGATCGACGTCCGCGGCGCCGCGCGCGACGCCGTCGACCGCATGGGCCTGCTGCCGCGGCTCCGGCAGGCCCACGTGGATACCCGGAAGATCTCCTTCCTGGAAGCCGACGGCAGTCTTGTGGCTGCCGTACGCCCCGAGGCCGTGACCGGTGGCGCGGAGGACCTCGACCTGGAGGTGCGCCGGGGAGACCTGGCCGACTGCCTGTACGGTCTGGTCCGGGACCGGGTCGAGTTCCTGTTCAACGACTCCATAGCGACCCTCGACGACCGCGGTGACCGCGTGGAGGTCACCTTCGCCGGCGGCGCCCGGCGCACCTTCGACCTGGTGATCGGCGCCGACGGGCTGCACTCCCACACCCGCCGCCTGGCCTTCGGTCCCGAAGAGCGGTACCACCGCTACCTCGGCTACTGCTTCGCCGGCTTCACCCTGCCCAACGACCTCGGCCTCGAACACGAAGCCCGTCTGTGGAACGTCCCGGGCAGGGCCGCGACCCTCTACGCCCACGACCCCGCCGACACCCTGCACGGATTCCTGACGTTCGCTCAGGAGGACGCCCCCTTCGGTGCGTTCCGTGATCCGCAGGCGCAACGTGCCCTGGTCGCCTCGCAGTTCACCGACGCGCAGTGGGAGATCCCCCGGATGGTGGCGGCCATGAGCGGCGCCGACGACCTTTTCTTCGATGTCGTGAGCCAGATCCACCTGCCCAGCTGGTCCACCGGCCGTACCGCCCTGGTCGGCGACGCCGCCTACGCGACCTCCTTCATGTCCGGCCAGGGGTCGAGCGTCTCGCTCGTCGGGGCCTATGTCCTGGCCGGTGAGCTGGCGACCCGCGCCGACCACACCACCGCCTTCGCGGCCTACGAGAGGACGCTCCGGGCGTTCGTGGAGATGAACCAGGCGCTCGCCCTGGACGGCAGCGCCACCGTCGCCCCCCGCACCCGGGAGCAGCTCGACGCGCGCAACGCGCGCCTGCGGAGCCGCACCGCTCTCCCGTCGGAGAGCCGGGGCCGCGCGGCCGGCACCGCCCTCGTGCTGCCCGAATACGGGCACGCTGGGTAGGCGCCTTCGGCTCGCCCGGTGCGCCCGCTCCTCGCCTCCGGTTCCCCGCTCCCGGTTGCCCGGTCCTCCGGCGCGGGGGGCCGGAGGAGTGCACACCCTAGGCTTCACCCGGCATCCGGCAGCCGCGCCGGATTCGATGTGAGGAGCGCGATCCGTGTTCGACCTCGTTTCAGAGCACCCCTACCCCGACGGCCACCGCCCCGACGAAGCGCCCGCTCCACATGAGCTGCTCGCGCCCGTGCTCGGCCTCCTGGGCAGCTGGCGCGGCCGGGGAGAGGGTGAATACCCCACGCTGGCCGGGGATTTCAGCTACGCGCAGGAGGTCACCTTCAGCCACGACGGCCGGCCCTTCCTCCGCTACGAGGCCCGGGCCTGGCTGCTCGACGCCGACGGTGCGCCGCTGCGCCCCTCCGCCCGGGAGAGCGGCTGGTGGCGGCTCCAGCCCGACGGCCGGGTGGAGGCGCTGATCACCCAGCCCACCGGCATCGCGGAGATCGCGGTCGGCGCCGCGTCCGGCAACGTGATCGACCTCGCCACCCACGAGGTGGCCCGCACTCCGACGGCCAAGGAGGTCAGCGCCACCCGCAGGCGCTACGCACTGACCGACGACGGCGCGCTCACCTTCGTCCACGACCTGGCGGCGGTCGGTCAGCCGCTGCAGCACCACCTCTCGGCACGGCTGCGCCGCACCGTCGACGGCACGCGGCGCCAGTAGAACGAGCGCCCGGGGGCGGGTGGGGCGGGCGGTTACTACCGCCCGGTACGTGCACACCGGCGTGCAAATATGGGGTGTTTACCCACAATGGGCTGTCCTATGCCTGTGCTTTTGTTCACGGTTGAACAAGCGCGTAATACGGGGGCACTCAGGACAAACGGAATGTCAGGTTCCTCTAAGGTGCCGACACATGAGCACTGCCACCACCCACCGCACCCCCGCACGGCATCCCGTACGCGTCCTCCGTCATGTCTGGATCCCTCTTGGGGACGGCACCCGTCTCGCCGCCCGGATCTGGCTTCCCGCCGACGCCGAAGGGCCCGTACCGGCGGTTCTGGAGTACATCCCGTACCGGAAGAACGACGGGACGGCTCCGCGCGACGTGACGCTGCACGGCCAGTTCGCGCGGGCCGGGTACGCCGCGGTGCGGGTCGACTGCCGGGGCAGCGGTGACTCCGGCGGCATCATGCTCGACGAGTACCACGCCACCGAGCTGTCCGACGCGCTCGAAGTCCTCTCCTGGATCGAACGGCAGGACTGGTCGGACGGCCAGGTGGGCATCATCGGCAAGTCCTGGGGCGGCTTCAACGGCCTCCAGATAGCCGCCCTCCAGCCGCCCCAGCTGCGCTGCATCGTCACCGTCTGCTCGACCGACGACCGGTACGCCGACGACGTGCACTACGCGGGCGGCTCCCTGCTCGCCTCCGAGATGCTGCCCTGGGCCGCGACGATGCTCGCGTACAACGCCCGCCCGTCCGACCCCGCCGTGCTCGGAGACTCCTGGCGCGCGGAGTGGCTCGACCGGCTGGAGCGGACCGTCCCTTACGCCGAGGAGTGGCTGACCCACCAGCGCCGGGACTCCTACTGGCAGCACGGCTCGGTCTGTGAGGACTACTCGGCCATCCAGGTGCCGGTCTACGCGGTCGGTGGCTGGCTCGACCCGTACCGCGGTGCTGTCTTCCGCCTCATGGAGAACCTGCGGGTACCGGCCAAAGCCATGCTCGGTCCCTGGGCGCACACCTACCCCCACCAGGCCGAGCCCGGCCCCGCCATGGACTTCCAGGGCGAGTGCGTGCGCTGGTTCGACCACTGGATGGGCGGCGCCGACAACGGCATCATGGACGAACCCGCCCTGCGGGCCTGGATACCCGACCCGGCCCCGGTCGGGTCCGACGGTGAGCGGCGACCCGGCCGCTGGGTCGCCGAACCCTCCTGGCCGGCCCCCGGCGTCGAAGCCTCCGTCATCCCGCTCGGCACACTCGGGGGCGGCCAGGGCACGGCCGTCCTCCGTTCGCCGCTCGCGATCGGCGCCTCCGGCGGCGACTTCCTCAAGTTCGGCGACATACCGGGGCAGTACGGGGACCAGGCCGCCGACGACGGCCGTTCGCAGACCTTCACCGGTCCTGCCCTCCCCGGGCGGCTGGAGATCCTCGGCGCCCCCGAGGTGACCCTGCGGGTCACCAGCGACCGGCCGCAGGCGCAGCTCGCGGTGCGGCTCTGCGAGGTCTGGCCCGACGGCAGTTCCAGGCTCGTCACCACGGGCTTCCTCAACCTCACCCACCGGGACGGGCACACCGACCCTCGCCCGCTGGAGCCGGGCCGCGCCTACGAGGTGACGGTGCCGCTGTTCGCGATCGGGCACGCCTTCGCCGCCGGCAACCGGGTCCGGGTCTCGGTCTCCGCCTCGCTGTGGCCCTGGGTCTGGCCCTCACCGGAGCAGGTCGCGCTGGAGCTGGACACGGCGTACGGCGAACTGACCCTCCCGGTCCGCGCGCCCCGCCCCGCCGAGGAAGCCGGACTGCGCCCGTACGGACCGCCCCTCGACGTGCCGCCGCACAGCATCGAGCTGGTCCCGCTGCCCGGCGACCGGAAGGTCAGCCACGACGTCGAGACCGGGGAACAGGTCATCGTGACCACGCCGGCCGACGGCACCATGACCGACCGGGCCGACGGACTGACCCGTACCGGCAGCGACCTCAACCGCTTCCGGCTGGTCGAGGGGGATCCGCTGTCCGCGTCGGTGGAGAGTGAGCGCGAGGAGTCCATCAGCCGGGGGGACTGGGCCACGCGTATCAGCACCCGGTCCCGGATGACCGCCGACGCCACGGACTTCTGCGTGGTCAACCAGCTGTCCGCGTTCGAGGGCGCGGGCGACGACGAGCGCGAGGTCTTCAGCCGTACCTGGTCCTTCAGCGTCCCCCGGGACCAGGTGTGAGGGGCCTCCGCCGCACCCCTGCGGCAGTCTCCCCGGCCCCGGTCCCGGCGGCGAACGCGGCCCCCGCGACGGGGCGCCGGCCGCTGCGGCGCCCGCCGGCCCGCCGCTCCTCGCGCGTCCTGGCCATCTGCGCGGCCCTCGTGTCCGTCGCCGCCCTGTCCGGCTGCGGCGCCGTGTCCGAGACCGCGGGAAAGCCCACCGTGGTCATCGGGGCGAAGGAGTTCACCGAGCAGTGGACCATCGGTGAGCTGTACAAGCAGGCGCTGACCCACGCCGGATACAACGTCGAACTGAAGTCGAACATCGGCAGCACGACCGTCATCGACGGGGCACTCACATCCGGCCAGATCGACCTGTACCCCGAGTACACCGGGGTCATCCTCCAGGTGCTGGCCCGGAGCAGGACCGTGCCGCACTCCGCCGCGGCGACCTATCGCGCGGCCAAGGCCTACGAGGAGACCCGCGGGCTGACGATGCTGGATCCGACCCCCTTCCAGAACCGTGACGCGATCGCCGTCAAGCCCGCGTTCGCGAAGAAGTACGGGCTGAAGACCATCAGCGATCTGAAGAAGGCGGGGCATGTCGTCTTCGCCGAGTACCCGGACAACATGGAGGGCGCTCTCGGCTACCGCGACATGGTGAAGTCGTACGGACTGCACAACACCGAGGTGAAGACCCTCAACATCGGCCTGCAGTACTCCGCCCTCGACCACGGACAGGTCGACGCCGCGGACGTCTTCACCACCGACCCGCAGCTCGCCCGCGGCGGTTACACCCTTCTCGACGACACGAAGGGCTACTACGGCTTCCAGAACGTGGCCCCCGTCGTACGCAAGGGCGTGCAGGAGAAGCAGGGTCCGGAATTCGCCAGAACGCTGAACCGGGTGGACGCGCTCCTCACTGACCAGGCGGTGCGCGAGATGAACCGCGCGGTCGACACCGTGCGGCTCGCCCCCTCCGAGGTCGCGGCCAGGTTCCTGAAGGCCAACGACATCAGCTGACGCAGGCAGCCGCCCCGCGACGACCGCGGCGGCGTCCTGCCACCCATCCGCGACCTTCGTCGCCCTCCAGGAGAAAAAGCCCCCAATGAGCCAGGAAAGCCATAAAATCTCCACCTCCGCGCAGGAGATCGTCTTCGACCACGTGGTCAAGACGTACCCCAACTCCGCGTCGCCCGCGGTCGACGACCTGTCGCTGACCGTGCCCGCAGGGGAGATCTGCGTGCTGCTCGGCCCGTCCGGCAGCGGCAAGACCACCGCGCTGATGATGGTGAACCGGCTCGCCGAGCCGACCGGCGGCGACATACGCATCGGCGGCCGCTCGATCCGCGATCTCGACCCCATCCAGCTGCGCCGCTCGATCGGCTACGTCATCCAGCAGACGGGGCTCTTCCCCCATCTCTCGATCGCGGCGAACATCGCCACGGTCCCCAAGGTCCTCGGCTGGGACAGGAAACGCATCAAGGACCGGGTGGCCGAACTGCTCGACCTGGTCGGCCTGCCGGTCGGCGAGTACGGATCGCGCTACCCCACCCAGCTGTCCGGCGGCCAGCGGCAGCGGGTCGGCATCGCCCGCGCCCTCGCGGCCGACCCGCCGGTCATGCTGATGGACGAGCCGTTCGGCGCGCTCGACCCCATCACACGCGAACACGTCCAGGACGAGTTCCTGGCTCTGCACGAGCGCATCCGCAAGACCGTGATCTTCGTGAGCCACGACATCGACGAGGCCGTGAAGATGGGCGACCGGGTCGCGATCCTCCGTGAGGGCGGCAGGCTCGCCCAGTACGACTCGCCCCGCGCCCTGCTCAAGAAGCCGGCCGACGAGTTCGTCGCCCGTTTCCTGGGCGCCGACCGCGGACTGAAGCGCCTGTCCCTGGTCCGGCTCGGCGATCTCGACCTCACCCCCGTCGCGGCCACCGGCGCCGGCGAGCTGCCCGGCCTCCCCGGCGATGCCACCCTCCGCTCCGCGCTGTCCCTGATGGTGGCCGAGGGCGCCGACGCCGTACGGGTCACCGGAGACGGCGGAACGGTCCTCGGCACCGCGTCCATGGACGACGTACGGAAGGCGGGCGCGGCATGAGCGCGGGACCCGTCATCCCGGACTACGGGAGCCCCAGTGCCTGTGTGGCGAACAACTCCACCTTCTGCGTGGACTGGTTCACCGCCCACTGGTCGAATCTCTTCTGGCCGGCGCTCGTCCAGCACATCGAACTCACCGTGATCGCGGTCGTGGCGGGCTTCGTCATCGCCTTCCTGATGGCCGTACTCGCCCACTTCCAGGGCTGGTTCGCCATGCCGGCCTCCGCCCTCTCGTCGTTCCTCTACACGGTGCCGCCGCTGGCCCTCTTCCAACTGCTGGTCCCGGTCACCGGGTTCTCCGTGCTCACCGTGGAGATCGCCCTCATCGCGTACAGCCTCTATCTGCTCTTCACCACCATCCTCACCGGGCTGCGCGAAGTCCCCGAGGACGCGGTGCGCGCGGCGCGCGGCATGGGGCTGACCCGGCGGCAGATCCTGTTCAAGGTCGAGCTGCCGATGTCCCTGCCGTCCCTCATCTCCGGACTGCGGGTCACGACGGTCATGACCATCGGGACCGTCGCCATCGCGGCGTACGTCATCGACTCCGGACTGGGCTCGCTGATCCTCAAGGCGCTGCAGTCGCCGTTCAACACCCAGTTCATCGGCGCGGGCGCACTCGCGGTCATCCTGGCGCTGACCGCCGACGGACTGCTGGTACTCGCCGGACGGCTGCTCACCCCGTGGGCCCGGAGCAGGAAGGCCGCGTAAATGGACACCTTCGTCGGATCGTTCACCTTCATGCACGATCGGCTGTCGCTGATGCTGGAGAAGACCGGCCAGCACATCTGGATGTGCGCGATCGTGATCGCCGTCTCGCTCGTGGTCGCCGTGCCCGTCGGGCTGTGGCTGGGACATCTGCACCGCGGTGAGTTCGTCACCACCAGCATCTCCAACGTGGGCCGCGCCCTGCCCAACCTCGCGGTCATCGCGATCGGCCTGGGCATCTTCGGGCTCAACTTCGTCAACATCGCCGTCGCGCTGCTGATCACCGCCATTCCCCCGATCCTCAGCCAGGCGTATCTGGCCGTCGACCAGGTCGACCCCGACATGGTCCGCGCCGCCCGCGGCATGGGCCTCACACCCCTGCAGGTCCTCCTCAAGGTGGAGCTGCCGCTGGCGCTCCCGCTGCTGTTCTCCGGCATCCGGATCGCGGTGGTGTACGTCATCTCGGCCGCGACCCTCGCCACGGTGGCCGGAGGCGGCGGGCTGGGGGACATCGTGCTCGGCCAGGCCAACTACGGGCTGGAGGGGGTCATCGCCGCGGCGCTGTGGGTGGCGGCCCTGGCCCTGGCGGCCGACGGTCTCATCGCGCTGGTCCAGCGGCTGCTGGTGCCCAGGGGGCTGCGCGTGTCGCGCGCCTAGCCTCCGTGGCCGGCGGGCCCGCCGTCCGCCGTCCGGACAGTCCGACGCCCCCGGTACCGCGCAGTCGCGGTGCCGGGGGCGTCGGGGGTCCGGATCAGCGGGCCATGAAGCCGAACCAGCCCTCGCTCGCGTTGTGGTAGGCGCCGGCGTCCGTGATGCCCGCCGGGCCACCGAGGTTGTGGTAGTAGAGGCCGCTGGACTCCTTGTGGAAGCTGCCCGCGGCGGCGATGCCGTGGTGCTGGTGGTGCTCGTGGCCGTAGCCGTAGTCGTGGGCCGACGCGGACGCGGCGCCGCCCAGCACGGCGGAGGCGGCGAAGGCGCTGGCGACGAGCATGCTGCGAAGACGCATGAAGACTCCTAATTCGACAACTACATGGGCAACCACATGCATATCGGTTGGGAGGTGCATCTGGAAGCCGCCCCGCCCGATCCCAGCCGAACGGACGCACCTGTCCGGGAAACGGGGCAGGAAACACGCCCTGACATGGGGACACGGGTGCGGTTCTCGTACGTGTCGGCGGTACCGGAACCCGGCCGCGGGAGCCGTGGGAGGAGGGCCCGGCTCACTCCTCGAAGTACACGTCCAGGACAGTATCGAGCCGCGCCGACCAGTCCTTGAGCTCGTCCCGGCCGGACGCCGTGACATCGGCCTGGTAGGTGTGGCGGTTCGGCATGTGGACGAAGACGGTCAGGCGGCGCCCGTACCTGGACGTCTCGAACTCGACCGCGCCGATCTCGCTCCAGTCGAACTCGGCCTCCTGGTCGTCCAGCCGGAGCACGATGCCCGCACGGTTCGCGATGATCGCCGAACGGCGGTCGGCGATCTCGAAGGACGGATCGCCCCCGGCCCCGGCCCCGGCCTCGTGCCCGGCGGCCCCCGGTCCGGAGGTCTCCTGCTCCGTGGTGTCGGCGCCGGTCTCCGCCGGCTCCGGAGATGCCGCAGCGCTCTCCGTCGCAGGTGTGCCGTCCGGCGCGCCGTCCCTGCCCCCGTCGGTGGCCGGCGCCGCAGTGTCGGCGGGCACCTCCGTACGCCCCGGGGCTTCCCCTTCGGCGGGTTCCGGCGAATCGGCGGCCGGCGCGTCGGCACGCGGCGGCATCAGGCCGGGGACGTACGCCGGATCGATGGCGGCGGCGTGCACGGGAGGTGGGCTCTTCGGACCTATGTGCTGTTCCACGGTGCGCAGTATGGACGATGGACCTGTGTGACAGCCAGTGGCCCAGGATCGCGTCCCGCGGCCGCCCGACTGCCGCGGCGCCCCTGCCCCCGCTGTTCGCGACCACCACGCCCGGGTCAGCCCTCCGTCCGCTCATGGATGACATCCGCGTACGCCTGCTCGCCCTGTGCGTTGGGGTGCAGCGGCGCCGCGGGCGCGGTGGGTACGAAGCCCTCCACCCACTTGGCGCCGGGTGCCCGACAGGCGTCGTGACCCTCGCTCGGGGTGCGGACGTCGACGTACGCGGCGCCGTGCGCGGCGGATGCCGCGGCGATCACCCGGTTCATCCGGTCGATGCTGTCCTGCAGCCAGTCCGCGTCGCTGCCGAGCAGCGGTACGGCCGGCCAGCAGCCGCCCGCCCTGAGGTAGTCGCCGTACCCGGTGACCAGTACCCGGGCCACGGGGGAGCGCCGGTGGATGACGTCCAGTACGGCGCCGAGCTTCGGGCCCAGGCCGTCGATACGGGCCGCCTCCTCGTCCACCCCGTCCCTGACGTACGTGTCCCGGCAGTGCCCGCCGACCGGGCTGAGCCGCACGCAGCCGGCCGCGACGCCGACCAGCCCGGCGTCGTTGCCGCCGACGGTGAGGGTCACCAGCGTGGTGCCGGGGCTCAGGGAGTCGATCTGGGGCGGCACGGTGCCCGCGGCCACGCCGAGTACGGAGAGCTGCTGAGGTGCGGTCATGTCCCCCGTCCTGGCGCCGCTGCAGGTGACATCGCGGAAGACCCCGGCCCCGAGCCGGGCGGCCAGCCGGTGCGGGTAGTTGCGGGTCGAGCGTCCGCAGGCGAAGGGGCCCGTGCCGCGCGGGACGAACGGGCCCGCGGCCATCGAGTCACCGAGGGCCACATACACCGGGCGGGCGCCGCCCGCCCTGCCTCGGCTGTCGGCCGCCGCCGGCGTGAGACCGGCCGCCGTGGCCGACGCGGCGAACGCCGCCGTGGCGAACACGGCCCCGATCAGCCGGCGTACTCCGCGGCAAGTGGCAGTGCGGCGTGCAGAGTTCACTGGGGGCTCCCGGCTCCTGGCTGTGCGCTGGTGCGGTCGTGCGGTGCGGTGCGGTGCGGCGGTGCGGTCGGTGGACGGCTGCGCAGCGGAGCGCCGCCGGCGGGCGGAACCGTTCACCACAACTTCCGTCACTTCGCCGGCGTTGTCGAGCACCGACGCGGTGCGGCGGCGGCGCCTCAACGCCGCTTTCCCGGAACGGTGTTCGCGCGCTCATCGAGGGAGGACCGCCCCCGCGGCGCCGACGGCGCGCGAAGTAGGCGAGACTGTTCCGGTGTCGGGCTACCTTCCCCGCGAGACCACGAGTCTCGTGGGACGAAAGAACGAGTTGGGCCGTCTGCGGAACGCTCTCGCGGGGCACCGGATGATCACGCTGACCGGGATCGGCGGGGTGGGCAAGACCCGCGTCGCGCTCCGTGCGGCGGGCCGTGCGGCACCGGACTGCCCGGACGGAGCATGGTGGGCGGACCTCTCGCCGATCTCCGGCGAACAGCTGCTGCTGCCCACGGTCTGCGACGCCGTCGGCCTCTCCGACCACACGACGCGCAGCCAGGCGGACGCGCTCTGCGAATGGCTCGCCGACAAGGAGGGACTGCTGGTGCTCGACTCCTGCGAGCACCTGGTCGAGCCGTGCCGCAGCCTGGTGGGTGATCTCCTCATGGCGGCCCCCGGTCTCACGGTGCTGGCGACCAGCAGGCAGGCACTGGGGGTCGGCGGCGAGTGCGTGGTCGAGATCGAACCGCTGCCCGTCGAGACCGGCCGGGCGGCGCTCGCGCTCTTCACCGAGCGGGCCGAGCGTGCCGTACCCGGCCTCTCGCTGGCGGATCCGAGCGTCGCCGCCGCGGCCGCCGGTATCTGCCGGCAGCTCGAAGGGATTCCGCTGGCGCTTGAACTCGCCGTCGCGCAGCTGCGGGACAGCTCGGTGGAGGAGGTGGCCGACAAGCTGAGCTCCCGCTTCGAGACCCTGGTGCTGAGCGACCGGGCGGGGGCGCTGCGGCACCAGACCCTGCGGACCGCCATCGGCTGGAGCCACGAACTGTGCGAACCGCTCGAACGGCTCCTCTGGGCACGGCTGTCCGTCTTCCGCGGCCCCTTCGACGCGGAGTCGGCGCGTGCGGTCTGCTCCGGTGGGCCGCTCTCTCCGGCGGACGTCGGCCGTGCGCTGTGCGGGCTCATCGAGAAGTCCGTCGTCGGCTGGGACGGCACCCGGCACCGCATGCTCGACACCGTGCGGGAGTACGGCCGGATGTGGATCGCCGAACTGGGTGAGGGTGAGGAACTGGCCGAGCGGCACGCCGGGTACTGCCTGGACCTCGCACGCGCCGCCGACGCCGGCTGGCGGAGCCCGGAACAGAGCGAGTGGTACCGGCGGGTGGCCGATGTACACATCGACATCTGTACCGCGCTGGACCGGCTGCTGGTCAGCGACCCCGGACGTGCGCTCGAACTGGTCGGCCTGGTCGGCTTCTACTGGAGCTGCTGCGGCCACCTGCACGAGCTGCGCGGCTTCGTGGAACGCGCCCTGGCCCTCCACCCGGTGCGGGGGCCGGCCCGGAGCCGGGCGCAGTGGGTGCTCGGTGTGAACGCGCTGCTCCAGGGCGAGCACGACCTGGCACACGACCTGGGGCTCCAGTGCGACGCGGAGGCGCGGCTGGGGGACGACGCGGAGGAGTCCCTCGCCGCCGCGTACCTCCTCGGCCTCAGCCACCTCATGGCCGGCCGGCCGCTGGCCGCGCACACCGTGGCCGTCCGCCTGCCGGGCTCCCCGGACATGCGGCAGGACTCGGCGTCCCGCCGCAAGTGCCGGCTCGTCGAGGTGTTCGCGCTCACCGGACTCGGCCTGCTCACCGAGGCGCACGCTCTCGCCGTCGAGTTGAGGGAGGCGTGCCGGGAGACCGGCGACTGGTGGACCCGCTCCTACACCGAGTACCAGCTCGCGCTGATCGCGCTCTTCCAGGACCGGCCCGGCGACGCGGCGGCCCATGCGCGGTCGATGCTCATGGGCAAGCGGCACATCGGTGACGCCTTCGGGATCGCCCTGGGCCTGGACGTCCTCGCGGCCGCCCTGGCGGCGCAAGGGGACGGCGAACGGGCCGCCCTGGTCTACGGGACGAGCCAGGCCTACTGGCGCACGGTCGGCCACCCGCAGCGCGGCACACCCGAGCTGGGACCCGTACGCGAGGAGTGCGAGCGCAGCGCCCGGGCGGCCATCGGGGACGAGGCGTACGGCGAGGCCTTCGTCCGGGGTGCCTCGGTACGGACCGCTCCGGGCCTCGCCCGTGCCCTCGACGGACAACTGACCCTGCCATGAGCCGGGTGGTCTTGAAGGTGGCCGCACACCTGCGATGATGTTCACACTTTGTGCACAGATGACCTGGGGGGGCCATGGGATCCGTGGGTACCGCGCTGCTCGAACTGCGGACGGCGCAGAAGTCCGCCAAGGGAGTGTCGCTCTACTCCCGCTATGTGAACCGCCCGGTGGGCCGCTACCTGGCCGCCGGATCACACGCTCTGGGGCTGAGTCCCAATCAGGTGACCCTGGTGAGCGCGGTGTTCAGCTTCGCCGCTGTCGCAGGGGTGGCGCTGGGTGATCCCTCCTGGGGCCGGGGCGTCGCCGTGTGGGCCGGTCTCGCCGTGGGGTTCGCCTTCGACTCGGCCGACGGGCAGCTGGCCCGGCTGCGCGGCGGCGGCAGTGCGGCGGGGGAGTGGCTGGACCACGTCGTGGACTGCGCCAAGATCACCGCGCTGCACTCCGCCGTGCTCATCGCCTTCTTCCGTCACCCCGGCCACTTCGGGGTGACCGACGACGTCTGGCTGCTGGTGCCGCTCGGCTTCCAGTTCGCCGCCGTCGTCACTTTCTTCGGCGGACTGCTCACCGAGAAGCTCACCCCCGGGCCGGCCCCCGGGAGCCCGGCCGCGGCGCCGTCGCGGCTGCGCGCGGTCGCGCTGCTCCCCGTCGACCACGGGATCTTCTGCCTGGTGTTCCTGCTGCTCGGCGCCGGGGCGGGCTTCCGCTGGGCCTATACGGTGCTCGGTGCGGCCAGTGCGCTGTTCCTGGCCGCCTTCCTCACGAAGTGGTTCCGGGAACTGAGCGCAGTTCAGCGCTGAACTGCGGTTCCGGCTGGGCCAGTACGTCGAGGGCGCGGCGCAACTGCGTACTCGACGTGTGCACCGTGTACGGGAAGTAGACGATCTCGACGCCCACCGCGGCGAAATCCCGCTCCAGCTTCTCGCCCTTCGCGGTGCCCCGCCAGTCGTCGCCCTTGAACAGGACGTCGAAGCGCACCTGTCTCCAGGTCTCGACCTTGTCCGCGACGGTCTCCACGAACGCCGCGTCCACGTATCTGACACTGCGGACGATCTCCAGCCGCTCCACGAGCGGGATCATCGGGCGGCGCCCCTTGGCCCGCTCGGCCATCTCGTCGGAGACCACGCCGGCGACCAGGTAGTCGCACTGACTGCGCGCGTGACGAAGGATGTTGAGGTGACCGATGTGGAAGAGATCGTAAGCGCCGGGTGCGTAACCGACCCGGTACGGTTTGCCTGCCGTCATGACTGAACCCCCCAGGGAACCACACCCCCCGGTGTGGTGGAAGGTACTGACGATAGCGTGCACATTCCGTTCAGGATGAGTGAACGATCGGGGTGACCAATGGGTTCGCCTCTGGGGGAAGGGACCGCCGCGTGACACAGACGCGACGCAATGATGAACCGGCCGTGAACCGGCGCCGGCTGCTGCTGGTTTCCACCAACTACGCGCCGGAGCACGCGGGCATCGGGCCGTATGCGACACAGATAGCCGAGCACTGGGCACGAGACGGCCACGAGACCCATGTGCTCACCGGGATGCCGCACTACCCGTCCTGGTCGACGGACCCGGCGTACGCCGGTGTCTGGCGCCGGTCCGAGGACCGCGAAGGGGTACGGGTGCACCGCCGGAGGCACACCGTGCCGCCCCGGCAGACCGCCGTCCGGCGGGCGCTCTTCGAGGCCACGATCCTGCTGCACGGCCTGGCCGCGCCACCCCGGACCGGGCGCCCGGACGCCGTACTCGCCCAGATGCCGAGCCTCGCGGGCGGTGTGCTCGGGGCCCGGCTCGCGGCCCGCTGGAAAGCGCCGTACGTCCCCGTGGTGCAGGACCTGATGGGCGCCGCGGCGGCGCAGAGCGGGATACGCGGCGGGGACCGCGCCGCCGCTCTGGCCGAGCGCGCCGAGTCGTACGCCCTGCGCCGCGCCACCCTGGTGGGCGTGATCCACGAGACCTTCGTCGAGAAGGTACGGGCCATGGGCGTCGATCCCGGGCGGATCCGGCTGGTGCCCAACTGGAACCACATACCGGGCCCTTCGCGCCCGCGTGCGGAGAGCCGGGCCCGGCTCGGCTGGCGCGAGGGCGACACCGTCGTCCTGCACTCCGGGAACATGGGACTCAAACAGGGGCTCGACGTCCTGGTCGAGGCGGCCAGACGCGATCCGGCCCTGCGCGTGGTGCTGATGGGCGACGGCAACCAGCGCGGGACGCTGGCCGCGCTCGCCGCCGACGTACCCAATCTGGTGTTCCTGCCGCCCGCCGATGACGGTGAATTCCCGGACATTCTCGCGGCGGCGGACGTCCTGGCGGTCACCCAGCGGGCTTCGGTGCTCGACATGAGCGTCCCCTCCAAGCTGACCTCGTACTTCGCCTCCGGGCGACCGGTGGTGGCCTCCGTCGCCGCCGAGGGCGGCACCGCACAGGAAGTGCTCCGGTCGGGGGCCGGGGTGCTCGTTTCCCCGGAGGATCCGGACGCCCTGCTGGCCGCGGTGCGTAGACTCGCCGGAGATCCGGTGACCGCCGATGCTCTGGGGGCTGAGGGGCCGCGTCATGTGGCGTCCCACTTGTCGAGGGACGAGGGACTGGCGCGGATCGACGCACTGATCGAAGAGGCCTTGGGGGGTCCACACACGTGACGGACACGCACGCTTCCGCGGCGAGGGACGACGAACCGGACCTGCTGAGGGACCAGTTCCGGCAACTGCTGCGCTACCGCCGTCTCATCGGCCTGGGAATCGGGATCGGCCTGCTCGGCGGTGCCTGGCTCGGGGTCACCTCCGCCGAGAGCTACGCGGCGGCCAGCGACATCCGGCTGCGCGCCCCCACCAACGACCCCTTCAACCCGGCCCTTTCGGTGGACAAGACCATCAACATGGGCACCGAGCGGCAGACCGCGGTCAGCAGCAGTGTCGCCGAGGTCGCCGTCCAGGCCCTGGGCCTGCCCGACAGCCGTCTGGCCGCCTTCCAGCGCGGGCTCCAGGTCACCAACCCGCCGCAGACGATGGTGCTCCACTTCACCTACACGACGACCTCGCCCGAGGAGGCGGCCCGCCGTGCCAACGCGGTGACGAAGGCATACCTCGATCTGCGGAAGAAGCAGTGGGGCGAGCTCCGGGACAGCATGGTCAAGAAGTCACAGAACCAGCTGAACCCGATCGCCAAGGAACAGAACGACCTGGCCAAGCAGCTGGCGGTCGAGGGCAGCGGCGCCCCGGACTCCTCACGGGCCCGCAACGACGACCTGCTCAGCAAGGTCGGCACGCTCAACAGCCAGATAGCCAGCCTCAAGGCGCTCGACATGACGGCCGGCACCGTCATCGTCAAGGCCGTGCCGCCGACCGCCTCCAGCGGTCTCGGACTGATCGTCTCGCTCGGCGTCGGCGGCGCCGTCGGCATCGCGCTCGGACTGCTCGCCGCCTGGGTGCGGCTGGTCTTCGACCCGTCACCCCGCTCGTCCGGCGACGTCGCCCGCGCGGTGCGGGCCCCCGTACTCGGCACCCTGCCGCGCGTCGCCGACGGCGGCCCGCTGCTCGCCGTGGACCAGTCGGACTCCCGCCTCGCCGAGGAGTACCGCTCCGTCGCCTTCCGGCTCGCCTACGACCAGCGGTTCGCCGACCGCCGCCGGCTGCTGGTCGCGGCCCCGCGCGGCGGCAACAGCGAAGCGGCGGCGGCCGTGGCATCCAATCTGGCGGCGTCGTTCGCCGAGACCGGCAAGGACGTACTGCTCGTCGAGGCCGACCTGCGCACACCGTCGCTCACCGCCCGGCTGCGCGCCAACGCGCCCAGCCGCCCGGGCTGGAGCCTGCCGCCCGACTTCGACGAATCCGGCTGGCCCGGACCCCGGCAACTCCAGGTCGACGCGGGCGAGTCGGGGGCCTTCGACCTGATCCCCGGTGAGCGCGTACGGAATGTGGCGCGCGCCCTCACATCGGCCCGGATCACCCGGCTGATCGAGGAGGCCGACTCGCCGAACGCGACGGTCGTCGTGCTCGCTCCGCCCGTCCTCGCCTACGCCGACGCGCTGGCCCTGGTCGACCGGGTGGACGGGGTGCTGATCGTCTGTGACCCGCGTGCCGTGCACCGGGCCGACCTCGTCCGCATCCGGGAACTGATCACCGGCGCGGGCGGCACCGTACTGGGCGCCGTCACCCACTCGGCCGCCCGCAGGCCGGGTCGCCGTACCGCCGCCAAGTCCGGCCACCGGGGCGGAGGCGGCCGGGCATCGGGCAGACCCGCGCCGCCGGGCGCGGCGCCGCAGCTTCCGGCACCGGCACCGTTCCCGGCGGCGCCACGCGTCCCGGCAGGGGACGACACCGTCGCCCTCGGCATCATCCGCGCCGGCGACCGGTGAGACGTTCGGCCGTCGTCGCCGCCTCGGTGCTCGACCAGGCTGCCTCAAGCCTCACCAACATCCTGGTGCTGGTCATGGCGGCCCGGGTCTCCACCACCGCCGGGTTCGCCGCGTTCTCGATGGTCTATCTGACCTTCACGGTGCTGCTCGGCCTCAACATGTCGTACGTCGGACAGGCCGTCGTGCTGGAGCGCGGCGACCGGACGGCGCTCGCATCGGCCTGCCGCTCGGCCGCCGCCTTCACCGGCTCTGCCTCACTCGCCGCGGGCGCGCTGCTCGCGGCGGGCGGCGCGGCCGTCGGCGGCCGGCTGGGGCAGACCTTCCTGGCGCTGGGACTCGTGCTGCCCTTCGTGCTGCTCCAGGACGGCCTGCGCTACTCCTTCTCCGCGCTCCAGCAGCCCCACCGCGCACTCGTCGCCGATGTGCTGCGGCTGCTCTGCGTGGTGCCCGCCCTGCTCCTCCAGCCGCACCACGCGAACCCCGCCCGGCTGGTCGCCGTCTGGGGACTGTCCGCCGTCCCGGCGCTCCTGACCGGCCTGCTGCTGCTGCGGCCCCTGGTACGCGGGGCCCCCACCCAGGTACGGCGCTATCTGCGGCGCGGCCACCTCGGGATGCGGTTCGTCGTCGAGTTCGCCGTCGGCAACGCCTCCAGCCAGCTGGCCGTCCTCGGCCTCGGGCTGTTCGCCAGCCCGCTGGCCGTCGGCGCGCTGCGCGGCGCGACCACGCTCTTCGGCCCGCTCAACGTGCTGTTCAACTCGGTCAACGCCTTCGGCCCGCCGGTCCTCGGCCGGCTGGGCGGCCGGCGGGCCACCGCGCGCGCCGCCGCCGTGCTGGGCTGCGTACTGGCCGGGGTGGGCTTCGGCTGGGCCGCGGTCCTCTACGCCCTGCCCGACCGGGTGGGACACCAACTCCTCGGCGCCACCTGGCAGTCGGCATCGGCGCTGCTGCCCGCCACCGGCAGCCAGTACGCGGTGATGGCGCTCGGCACCTGCGCTCTGGTCACCCTCCGGGTGCTCAGCCCGCGCGCCACCCTCTCGCTCCAGGTGGTCTTCTCGCTGGTCTCCGTGGCGCTGATGCTCGGCTGCTATCCGTTCGGCGGCGTCATGGGCGCGGCCTGGGGGCTCGCGGCCGGTTCCGCGCTCAAGGCGGTCGCCGCCTGGACGCGCGTCGTCCGGCTGGGCCCGGCGGCCGAGCCGGTCACCGGCGGGGACGCTCAGCGCAGCACCGCACCCCTGTCCTGACGGTAGGTGGTGACCATCGCGATGCAGATCACCGCGATGGCCACCCGGCCCGACGCCTGGAGCAGCGGACCGCGCAGCAGGATGAACGAGTAACCGGCGACGAGCGGCACCACGAGAGAGATCAGGCTTCCCGGAGGTGTGCGCCGGATCGCGCGGCGGGCGTATCTCCGGTCCACCCGGGCGGCCGCGTACCCCATCGCGAGCAGCCCCAGCGTCATCCCGGCCGGGCCGAAGTCGATCCACAGCTCCGCCCACACCGGCGAGGAGAGGTTCGTGTTGACCGCGTCCATCCACTCCCCGACCATCACCCCGGTGTCGTGCGGCTTGCCGTGCCACACCGAGCGCGGGACGGCGAACAGTAGCGATCCGGCCAGCTGCTTGCCGTAGAGGTGTCCGACACCGGACCGCTCGAAGGTGATGGTGTTGGCGAACATCCCGATCTGGTCGTAGTCCTTGAGCGCCAGCGGCTCCAGTACCGAAGTGGTCTCCACCGGGTGGTAGTTCTGCTCGTCGTAGCGGAAGCGGTCGGCGAACGGGAAGATCACCAGCGCCACCACCACCCCCAGGCTCAGCGCCGAGCGGTACATCGCCGCGCTGACCGGGAACACCGTGAAGAGCAGCGCGAGCAGCACGGTCAGGAACCAGTAACGCGGGTTGGAGATCGGGTTGTTGACCACGGTGTTCAGTGCGGCAAGGGCGATCCAGACGGTGATCACCGCGGGGGATCTGCGGGCGCGGCGCGACGTGACGAGCCAGCGGGTGTACGCGAGCAGGGCGAAGAGCGCGGGGACCGTGCCGAAGCCGCGCAGCAGGGCCTGGCCCGCCTGCGAGTCGGCCTGCGAGATGCCCGCCTCCTCGATACCGGCGATGATCTCCTGCCGGCTGCTGAAGAAGACGGCGGGCCCGCCCAGTTTGACGATGAGCGCCGCACTGCACACGAAGGCGACCACGACCAGCAGATACAGCCGCCTGCGGTGCACCAGCGCGGGTCTGGTCCCACCGCGGCCCTTGCCGCCGGGCCGGTGCCGGGCGAGCAGCGCGCCCACGTCGAAGGCGGCGCAGCCGATGAGGACGAGCGCCACGGCCTCCGTCACGTCCGAGCGCGGCCCCACCACGGGCGTCGGAACCTTGCCGAGCACCGCCTGAGCCAGCGGCGCCACCCCCATCGCCATGTAGACGAAGAGCCAGAACGACCCCTGGAGCAGCTTGCGGTGGCTGGTCAGGATCATGCCGGACAGCCTGGCCCCCGCGTAGACGGTCAGGGTGAGCTGGAGCCAGTACGCGGCGTCGTGGACCCCGTCGCCGGGCTGTACGGCGACGAGCAGCGGCAGTACGAGCGAGAGCCCGAGCGCGAGCGGCACCGACAGGGCCCGTGAGAGCAGCGTGCGCGGGGAGACGGCGGGCGCGAAACGGAGGGCGGCCGCGGGGACCCCGGCGGGGCCGGGGACCGGGCCGCGCCCGGCGGCAGCGGCCGGCGGCCCCGGCCGGGCGCTCTCGCTCGTGTCCGTCGCCATGGATGGCCCCCGCCCCCTGTTGAACGCCCCGGTGTCGTTCCCCGCAGTTCCCCGCCCGCAGTCTACCGACGCCGCGCTGTCGCCTCTCGTCACGCACTAGGCTGAGCGCTCAGGCGTCTGGGGAGGCGCCAGTGGGGGTGAAGTGATGCGGAATCTACCGGCGTTCACGCTGGCCGGGTACGACAAGGGCCGGGGGCGGCTGACCCAGGCGCTCTGGTTCGCCGTGATGAACACCGTCTTCATGGCGTGGTTCTGCCCGGCCCGGCTGCGCGTCGCGCTGCTGCGGGCCTTCGGAGCGACGATCGGTGAAGGGGTGCTGATACGCCACCGGGTGCGGGTCCTGTGGCCGTGGAAGCTGACGGTGGGTGACCACACCTGGATCGGTGAGGGCGCCTGGCTGCTCAACCTGGAGCCGGTCACCCTGGGGGCGCATGTCTGTGTCTCCCAGGAGGCGCTGCTCTGCACCGGCAGCCATGACCACCGTGCCGCGGACTTCCGCTACCGCAACGCCCCGATCGTGGTGCAGGACGGCGCCTGGGTCGCCGCCCGCGCCACGGTGCTCGCGGGCGTCACCATAGGCGCGCACGCCGTCGTGGCGGCGGGCACCGTCGTCCACCGGGACCTCCCGGACCTCACGCTGCACACGGCCGAGGGCCGCCGCCCGGTCGAGGAGCCCGTATGAGAGTCCTGCACGCCGTCACCCTGCACAGTCCGACGCACGCCTTCGGCGGCCCCGTCCGGGTCGCGCTCAACCTCTCCCGGGGGCTGCGGGAGCGCGGTCACGAGGCGCGGCTGCTCGCCCTCGGCGACGGCTTCGGAGGTCCGCTGCCCACCGAGGTGGAGGGCGTACCCGCCCGGCTCTTCCGCGCCCGCAGAATGCTGCCGCTCGGCTTCAGCGGCATCACCTCACCCGCCCTGATCGCAGCCGCCGGGCGTCTGGTCCGCGACGCGGACCTCGTCCATGTGCACCTCGCACGCGACCTGGTGACCCTGCCGGTCGCCCTGGCGGCGCTGCGCGCGGGCAAGCCGCTCGTGCTCCAGACCCACGGCATGGTCGACCCCAGCGACCGGCTCCTCGCGAAGGTGCTCGACGCGCTGGCCGTCCGCCGAGTGCTCCGCCGGGCCTCGGCCGTGCTGTATCTGACGGACCACGAACGCAGGGGCCTCGAAGCCGTGGCCCCCGGCCGGCCCCTCCGCCTCGTCCGTCTCGTGAACGGCGTGCCGGCCCAGGAGGCCCGGCCCACCCCGTCCGGACCGCCGCGCATCCTCTACGCGGCCAGGCTGCAGGCCAGGAAGCGGCCGCAGGACTTCGTGGCCGCGGTCCCGGAGATCCTGCGCCACCACCCGGAGGCCGAGTTCGTCCTGGCCGGGCCGGACGAGGGCGAACTCGCCTCCGTACAGGGGCTCATCAGTGGCCTCGGGCTCGGCGAGCGGGTGCACTGCCCCGGTTCGCTCTCGTCCGGTGAGATGCTCGCCGAGCTGCGGCACGCCCATGTCTATGTACTGCCCTCGGTGGACGAGCCGTTCCCGATGTCGGTCCTGGAAGCCCTCGCGGCCGGGACGCCCGCCGTGGTCACGCACTCCAACGGGCTCGCCCGGGACATCGCGGACGCCGGCGCCGGACGTGTGGTCGGCGGCGCGGCGGATCTGGCCTCCGGCGTGCTGGAGCTGCTGGACCCCGGTGCCGGCGAAGCGGCCTCCGCCGCAGCGCGGAAGCTGGCGGCGGAGGCGTTCTCGATGGACGCCGTGCTCGACACCCTGCTCGGCGTGTACGCGAGGTGCTACGCCGGGACCCAGGCGTAGCAGCCGGTCGAGGTGAACTCGGCGGCGCCCGCCGGGACGCGGGCCTCGACCGTACCCTTGGCGCCCGTGCCGGGCCCGGATGCGAGCAGCTTGCCGCCGCTGCCCGAGACGCGCCAGGTGCAGTCGGCGGTGGTCGTCAGGGCGCGGTAGGTGCCCGCCCGCGGGTTTTTCCGCGTGCCGTCCGGGAAGCCCGCGTCCGCGGCCTTGAGGACCGGCTTCTGGTCCGGGCAGAGCAGGGTGATGGCCGCCTTCGCGTCGGGGATGTCGCCCGCGATGACCGCTCCCACCGCCGCGTCCTTGTCGTGTGCGGCGGTCCTGGAAACCCGCTGGCAGCTCTCCTGGCCGGTCTGCAGCACGGCGGAGGGATCCATGTCCTGCGGCACCCGCCCGCTCAGGTACTTCTTGTCCTTCTTGCTGAACGAGCCGGTGACGGGTGTGAGCCGGGAGTCCGGCAGCACCGGTTCCTTCGCCGACGGGGACGGCGAAGGGCCGGTCCCGGTCCGCGGGTCCGGGACGCTCGCCGACGGAGCCGGGGTGTGCTGAGCGCCGGCCCCGTTCTTCCCGCTGTCGTGCGAGGAACCGGACGAGCCGCAGGCGGACAGGGAGACGAGGGCGGCCAGCGCGGCCGCCGCGGCTGCCGTACGCCGGTGGAGTGGACGCATGAGAGTGCTCCTGTGGTACGGGCGGTGCGGGGCCCGGCGGACCGGGCCCCGCACGCGGTCATTGCGGTGGCGTCACCGGCGGATCACGGTGCGCCGAAGGTCAGCACGAGCTGCGGAGTGCCCTCGGCCGCGGTGGCCTCGCGGGACCACAGCCAGAGCGGGTCCGTGCCCGTACTCGTCAGTGCCAGGCTGTAGGGGCTGCCCAGCGCAGGGGTGAGCGCGGTCGGGTCGAGCGGGGCCGAATAGACGGTGGACCCGTCCGTGGCGCCGCTCAGCGTGCCGAGTGTGCCAGGTCCCGGCGCGGGCCGGTCGGTGTACGTCAGAGCCGGCTCGGTCCAGTCCCCGGTGACCGGCACGACGGACTGGCTGTCCGTGGAGCCCGCCCCCGTCTGGGCCGAGGTCTTCACCGAGAGCCTGGCGCTCTTCAGTACCGTGCCCGCCGGGGCCGGCGGCAGGGTGAAGCGCAGATACGACGCGTACGCCGGTGTGCCGCGTACCGCGAGCGAACTCGACGTGCCGTAGTTCGTGCTCGGTGCACCCGCGTTGACGTAACCGTCGTCGGACGCGCGGACGGTGGTGACGGTGTCCGCGGGGGCGCTCGCCAGTCCGTGGTGGTCGGCCACCTGCTGCGCGGTGAGCACCGAGGGGTAGATGGCCGTCTCGTCGATCTGGCCCGCGAAGAAGTTGCTCGTGGGCTGCTGCGGCCAGCCGTTGAGCTGGTCACCGCCGACTCGCCAGTAGCCTGAGTACGCCTGGTTGCCCGTCACCTTGGACGAGGCCTTGAGCGCACCGTCGACATAGAGCGCCATGCCGGAGGCGCCCTGGGTGGCGACCACCTGGTGCCAGGCGCCGTCGTTGTAGGTGCCCGGGGTGGTGACGGTCTGGGCCGAGCCCGGGTACACACCGAAGACCACATTGCCGCTGTCGGTCATGTAGAGGTGCTTGTCGTAGGTGCCGCTGGTCCGGGTGGTGTTGTCGCCGAAACCGACCAGCTTGCCGCCGCGGCCGGTGGTCGTCCTGAACCACGTCTCGATCGAGTAGTCACCGTCCACGGTCGTCCTGCGGTCGCTGTAGACCAGCTGGTCGGTGCCGTCGAGACCCAGCGCCGTACTGGAGCCGTTGACCGCGGCCGGAGTCTGCCGCAGCGACGGGCCGCCCAGCTGGATACCGCTGTTGTCGGACGGGGACGAGTCGCCGGTGAACGGGGAACCGGCCTCGTCGTAGCGCCAGTACAGGGTCGCGCCGTCCTTCAGGACGGCCGCCGGGTACGCATCGGCCGACGAGGGGACGGTGACCGTCGCCGTGGGCGAGAGCCCGCTCGCGTTGCCGGCCGCGTCCGTCGCCGTCACCCGGTAGCTGTAGGTCCGGCCCGCGGTCACACCGGTGTCCCGGAACGACATCTGGGGCCGCGACCACGGCAGCGAATCGCCGTCCACGGTGTACAGCGGGGTGGACGAGCCGTTCCGGTAGACCTTGTACGTCAGCCTGCTGTCGTCCAGGTCGGTGCTGGAGCGCCAGCGCACCTGCACCTCACCGGGCCTGAAGCTGGACGCACTGGCCTGCGGCACCCCCGGCACCCCGGTGTCGGGGCTCGCCGCGAACCGGGTGAGTCCCTGGGCGGGCGCGGCGTTGACCGTGGTGAACTCGCCGCCGACCCAGAGGTACTTGTTGGAGGAGGTCTCCGCGACGGTCAGGGCGCGCGGGCCGATGCCCTCGCCAAGACCGTCGTTGGTGTTCGGGAACCAGCCGAGCTTGCCCACGCCGGTGGTCGGCTGGGCCAGCAGATGGTTGCGCGGACCGTCGGGGAATTCGCCCACGCTGGAGCAGTCGTGGGCGTGCGACGCGCTGTAGAGGACGTTCTCGTACGACAGCACGGCCTGGGTGGCGCCCAGGCAGGTGTCGCGCCAGCGCTGGCCGAGATCGCTGAGGTTCAGCGCGATCCGCCCGTCGAAGACGCCGCCGCCCGTCCCCTCGTTGCCGGTGTAGAAACCGGTCGCGTCGGTCCCGATGGTCTTGACGACCGAGTTGGTCTCGATGAAGCCCGGATAGGTCTTCACGTTCTGGCCCGACGTGGCGTCGACCACGGCGAGCGCGTGCGAGGCGGCGCCGTTGACGGTGAAGAAGTCACCGCCGAGCAGGACGTCGTGCCCGTCGGGTGTGACCGCCACCGCACGGCCCGGCAGATCCGCGTCGGCGCGGAACGGGCGCAGGGCTCCGGTGCCGCTGTCCACCGCGGCGAACCGCTTGCGCGTCTCGCCCGCGACGGTCCCGAAGTCGCCGCCCGCGTACACCGTGTCGCCGGTGGCGGCGAGCGCCCGCACCGTCGCCGGGAAGCTCGGGTGGAAGTCCGCCTTCGGGGCGCAGGTGGCGATGTCGATCGCCGCGAGGCTGCTGGCCTGTACGCCGTTGACGGCGCCGAAGTAGCCGCCCGCGTACAGGGTCTTCTTGTCGGGCGAGACCGCGAGTGCCCGCACGGTCGCGGTGCCACTGCCCACGGTGAACGACAGCTTGCAGGACGTGGGCGCCCCGGTGGCGGCGTTCATCGCCACGAAGTTGACCGCGTCCTGCGGTGTGCCGCTCGCCCCGTCCGGCGGCCGGATCTGCGAGAACGTACCGCCGACGAAGACGGTCCCCTGCGCCTCGGCCAGCGCCCAGACGATTCCGTTCGTCTGCCAGGTCGGCAGGTCGTCCGCGGTGAACGCCACCGGAGGGGTGACCGCCGTGGCCGGAGCCGCGGCTGTCACCCCCAGACCCGCGGTGACCGTGAGGACGAGGGCGGCCGAAAGCCCTCTGGATCTACGCATGTACATACCCCCCAGGCATGAAGTCGTCACGTCAGCGGTCGATGCGGACGTTCGCACCGGCCAGTTGGTCCGCGACCTGACGCACATCGGCGTCCACCATGATCCGGGCCAGCTCCTCGACGAGCACTTCCGGTTTCCAGCCGAGCAGTTCGTTCGCCTTCGCCGGGTCGCCGATCAGCGCGTCCACCTCGCTGGGGCGCTCGTACTTCGGGTCGTAGCGGACGTACTCGTCCCAGTCCAGACCCGCGTGGGCGAACGCGGTCTCCACGAACTCCCGTACCGTCGCCGCGACTCCGGTCGCCACCACGAAGTCGGTGGGCTCGTCGTGCTGGAGCATCCGCCACATCGCGTCCACGTACTCCGGGGCGTACCCCCAGTCGCGTACGGCGTCCAGATTGCCCAGGTACAGCCGGTCCTGGAGCCCCGCCTTGATCCGCGCCACCGCGCGGGTCACCTTCCGGGTCACGAAGGTCTCGCCCCGGCGCGGCGACTCGTGGTTGAAGAGGATGCCGTTCACCGCGTACATGCCGTACGCCTCGCGGTAGTTGACCGTGGTCCAGTACCCGAAGACCTTGGCCGCGCCGTACGGGCTGCGCGGATGGAACGGCGTGCCCTCGTGCTGCGGGGGCGGGGTGGCGCCGAACATCTCGGAGGACGACGCCTGGTAGTAGCGGGTCTCGATACCGCTCGCCCGGATGGCTTCGAGGAGCCGCAGCGCCCCGAGGCCGGTCACGTCACCCGTGTAGAGGGGAGCGTCGAAGGAGACCCTGACGTGGGACTGGGCCCCGAGGTTGTAGACCTCGTCCGGTCTCAGCTCGCGCAGCAGGTTCACCAGCGCCACCCCGTCGGCGAGGTCCGCGTGGTGCAGCACGAAGGACCGGTCGGGCTGTTGCGGGTCCTGGTAGATGTGGTCGACGCGCTCCGTGTTGAAGCTGGACGAACGCCGGACGAGGCCGTGGACCGTGTACCCCTTGGAGAGCAGCAGCTCCGCCAGATAGGAACCGTCCTGACCGGTGACCCCGGTGATCAGTGCGGACTTGCTCATATGGAATGTCCCTCTCTGGCGGACCGGTCCGGGACCGGCCCGGGCACCGTGGTTATGTTGTGGTTCGAGAAACAAGTCAGCATCTTGGCCACGGTGACGGGCTTCGTCCTGGCATGATCCGGCCCATGACTGATTCGCTGTTCCTGCCGGCAGGTGCCCGCATATTCGTCGCCGGCCACCGGGGCCTCGTCGGATCGGCGGTGGCCCGCCGGCTCACCGCCGACGGATACCAGGTCCTCACCCGCACCCGTACCGAGCTGGATCTGCGCGACGCCGCGAGCACCGCGCGCCACCTCGCCGACACCCGCCCCGACGCGGTCGTCCTGGCCGCGGCCAAGGTCGGCGGGATCATGGCGAACAGCACCCACCCGGTCCAGTTCATCGAGGAGAACCTGCAGATCCAGCTGAGCGTGATCGCCGGAGCGCACGCGGCGGGCGTCGGCAGGCTGCTCTTCCTCGGCTCGTCCTGCATCTATCCGAAGCTCGCCCCGCAGCCGATCAGCGAGGAATCCCTGCTGACCGGAGCACTGGAGCCCACCAACCAGGCGTACGCCCTGGCCAAGATCGCCGGAATCGTGCAGATCCAGTCCTACCGGCAGCAGTACGGGGCGGCCTACATCTCCGCCATGCCGACCAACCTCTACGGACCCGGCGACAACTTCGACCTGGAGACCTCGCACGTCCTGCCCGCACTGATCCGCCGCTTCCACGAGGCCCGCACGGCCGGCCGGGACGAGGTGGTCCTCTGGGGCTCCGGCACGCCGCGCCGGGAGTTCCTCCATGTCGACGACCTCGCCTCCGCCTGCGCGCTGCTGCTCCGCTCGTACGACGGTGACGCGCCGGTCAACGTCGGCTGCGGCACCGACCTGACCATCCGTGAACTCGCGGCCACCGTGGCCGATGTGACGGGCTTCGAGGGGCGGATCGGCTGGGACACCTCCAAGCCCGACGGCACCCCCCGCAAGCTGCTCGACATCAGCCGGCTGAGCTCGCTCGGCTGGAAGCCGGGCATCGCGCTGCGCGACGGGATCGCCGCCACGTACGCCGCGTGGCAGCGCGGCTGACGGGCGGTACGCCGGGGCCCCGGTCCGCACGGAATGCGGCCGGTCAGTACGCACCGCGGCCGTCGACAACGGCGCGGAGCGTACGGGCCATCACGTCGACGTCGCTGGTGAACGACCAGTTGTCGACGTACTGGAGATCGAGCTGGATGGCCTCGTCCCAGGAGAGGTCGGACCGGCCGCTGACCTGCCAGAGTCCGGTCATCCCGGGGCGCACGGCCAGCCGCCTGGCCTCCGTCTCGTTGTACAGCGCGACCTCCTCGGCGAGGGGCGGGCGCGGGCCGACCAGGGACATCACACCGAGCAACACGTTGATCAGCTGGGGGAGTTCGTCAAGAGACGTCCGGCGCAGCAGCCGGCCGGCCCGGGTGACCCGCGGATCGCGCCGGATCTTGAACATCGGCCCGTCGGTCTCGTTCGCCGATGCCAGCTCGGCCCTGCGGGCGTCCGCGTCCAGCCGCATCGTGCGGAACTTCCACATGACGAACGGCGTACCCCCCTGGCCGATCCGCTGCTGCCGGTAGAAGACCGGACCGGCCGAACTCAGCCCGACCACCAGGGCTATCACCAGGAACAGCGGTGACAGCAGCAGCAGCCCCAGCCCCGCGCCCGTCCGGTCCATGACGGACTTCAGTACCGGCTGGGCGCCGCGCCGTACCGGCGGCACGATCCGCAGCAGAGCCATCCCGGCGGCGGACGCGGGCTCCATCCGCTTGACGGAGATCTCCACCAGCCCGGGGGCCAGGGCCAGTTCGACACCGGCGTCGTGCAGGGCCCAGGACAGCCGCCGCAGCCGCTCGCCCGACATGCCCGCGCCGGGGGCGACCAGGACGACGTCGGCCGCCAGTTCGCGGGCGGCGCCCAGCAGCGGCACGGTGTCGTCGGCGGTGGCCGCCGGGGCGTGCGGAGCCAGCCGTCCGGCCAGCCGCGAGCCGCTGTCCACCGCACCGGGGCCGACCGCCACGATGCCGACCACGACGTACGGATGGTCGGTGCGGCCCGCCAGATGGCCGGCCACGTCGTCGGCGGCCGCCGGTTCGCCGACCACCAGGACCCGGGTCACGACCTGGGCCTTGCGGCGGGCCGCCGCGAGGTGCCGGTAGGTCGCCCGGCGGCAGACGAGCGTGGACAGCAGGGACGGGACGAGCACCAACAGGCACAGCAGCGGCGGGTGGTGCAGTTCCGCCGCGCTGCGGACCACGGCCAGCACACCCAGCAGGATCAGCCAGTCGTGCAGGACGGGCAGCGCTCCCCGGGACTCGCCCAGGGCGCGCTTGGTGTAGCGGTGGCGGAAGGCCTGCACCCCGAGCCAGGCGCCCGCTGTCACGGCGGCCGACCGGAGTGCGTACGGCTGTCCCTGGGCACGGAACGCGAGAGCCACCGGAAGCGCTGTCGCGGCGACGTCGGCGAGCAGCGCCGTCGGCAGGTACCACGGTGCTTTCAGGCGCATCCCATGCGGGATCGCGCCTGATGAAGTGCTGATGTCGGACGCACTGGTCTCAGGCGTTCGGACATGCCACATGTACCCCCCCGGCACGTGTTGACTGGTTCGTCCCGTTCGTCGATTCCCCGATCGACGAACTGGAGTCGCAACAGGGAACAGTACGACAAACTTCAGGTCGCACCATGCCGTTTACGTAAACATTGCGACCGATTGGCCCCGCATCCATCGGGAGACCGTGTGGCGAAGAGGTGGTGGCCTCGTGTAATTCTTTCCCGGGACCGCCCCGCGGCCACCGCTGTGATCACCCTGCGGCCACCTCACGACCATGTGTGCGAACGGAGCCCCGCCGGAGCGGCCCCATTCCGCGGCACGTGATGCGGAGCGACGGCCTCAGCGCCTGCCCCGCTGGTCACGGCGGGGATCCGTCGGCCGGACGCGGCTGCTGAACAGCCGTGTGCGGCCCGGTCCGGGACGGACCCCTGTTGTCCCGAAGCCGCATTTCGGCTCTACTACTGCCCAACCCCCGCACTGCGGGCGGCTCTCCGGGAGGGAACGACGATGGCCGAAGCGCCGGTACGACCGTTGGCGCACCGCCGCCGCAGAACCGCCGGGCGGCGCATCCTGCTGCCGGGAGCCGGTCTCGGGCTCGGCCTGCTGCTGATCTGCCTGCTGGCCGGAAGCGGAATGGCCTGGTCACCCTTTGGTGCGGACGGCAGACCCGCCGGCGGTGCTCCCGCCGCCGTGCCTTCGGCACAGGGCCCGGCTGACCGTGCCGGGGCGCTCACCCCACGGCCGCAGCGGGTCACCGGCAGGGAACTGCCCTTCGACCTGCCCGCACCCGCGGTGCTGCGCGGCGGCCACCACCTGGTGTTCGCCCACTACTTCACGCCGTATCCACTGTCCCTGGACAACGAACCGGCCGGGCAGGACTACTACAGCCGCAACTACCTGACCCCACAGGGCGAGGACGGCAAACACGCCCCGTACGGCGGCCTGTTGCGTGACCGGCCGCTGCCCGTCGCACCCCGGAGCGGCGACTGGCAGCTCGCCAACCTCCAGCAGGAGGTCCGCACCGCGAGGGCCGCGGGCATCGACGGGTTCAGTGTCGACATCCTGTCGCTGACCGGGCTGAACTGGGAGCGGGTCAACCTCCTGCTGAAGGCGGCCGCTTCGGCGGCACCCGGATTCCGGATCATGCTGATGCCGGACATGACATCGCTGCACACCGACCCCACGACGCTGGCCGACGCCCTGGCGGGGCTCGCCGCCTACCCGGCCGCCCACCGGCTCGGCGACGGGCGGCTGGTGATCTCCCCGTTCAAGGCGGAGGCGCACGATCCCGGCTGGTGGTCGCAGCTGACGACCCGGCTGCGGAACCGCCACGGCATCCGGACGGCCCTGGTCCCGCTGTTCCTGAACTTCACCGCGAACGCGGAGCGGTTCGCCCCCGTCAGCTACGGCTTCTCGGAGTGGGGGAACCGCAGCTACACCGCACAGTCGGGCGCCGCCGCCGATGTGGCGCTGGCCCACCGGCTGGGCAAGACCTGGATGCAGCCGGTCTCGGTGCAGGACGCCAGGCCCAACCAGGGGGTGTACGACGAGGCCGGGAACACCTCGACGCTGCGGGCCGGCTGGGGCCACGCGATCGACGACGGAGCCGACTGGGTCCAGCTCACCACCTGGAACGACTACTCCGAGGGGAGCCAGTTCGCGCCCTCGCTGCACAATGGTTACGTCTACCTCGATCTCTCCTCGTACTACCTCACACGTTTCAAGACGGGCCGGTGGCCGAGAATCGTGCGGGACACGGTCTATCTGACCTCGCGGGTCCAGTTCGCCGGGACGCAGCCGGTGCCCGGTGCCCAGCAGAAGCTGATGAGTCCCCGTGAAGGGACGGCCCCGCCCCGCGACATGGTGGAGGCGCTGACCTTCCTGACCGCGCCCGCCGTGCTGGACACCGTGGTCGGGACCGACCGGCAGAGCCACCCGGTGCCGGCCGGGGTCCGGCCCACCCTGGTTCCGCTGCACACGGGGTGGAGCGCGGCCACCGTGCGCCGGGACGGCCGGACGGTGGCGGAAGTGACCTCGCGTCATCCGGTGCGGAGCCAGGTCCAGGTCCAGGATCTCCAGTACTACGCGGAGAGCAGCGGCCGCCCGGACACTCCCTGAGCCGGCGGCCGGGCCGAGCACGGCGGGAGGCCCTCCCCCTCGTGTCACAGGGGAAGGGCCTCCGGAGTTCACACGGCCGCGGTACCTCCGGTGCTCACGGGTACGAGACGACGGTGGACGGCACGGTCGACGTCCCCGAGGTGGCGGATCCGGTGTTGTTGATGACGTGGTTGTACTGGCCCTTCCCGCCGAGCGACACGACCAGCAGATCGTGGAACTTCACGCCTGCCTTGTCGGGGGCGGCGAAGCCGTGGTCCTGCTGGATGGTCGGGTCCGCGGTGAAGTTGCAGTAGCTGCCCAGGCCCCAGCCCTCATGGGTGTTCACCGAGTCGGCGACCTTGTAGGCGGCGTATCCCTTGGTGGCACCGTCCTGGACCGCGGCCTGGTTGGGGGCGTCGTAGGCCTTCTCGTTCTGGAAGAAGATCGTCTTGCCGTTCTCGCCGTTCCACTGGACGTCGTACTTGTTGAAGTGCTCGACGAACAGCCCGGTGGCCAGCACGTTGTCGCCGTTGACGGTGAGACCGTAGTCGGCTCTGTTGGTCTCCCAGCCGACGCCGTCACCGTGGTCGGCACGCCAGAGCCAGGTGTGGTCGACGATGGTGTTGTTGCTGTTGATCTCCATGCTGGTGGTGGCCTTGCCCGGACCCGCGCCGCCGATCCGGACGAAGACGTCCTGCACGGTGGTCGGGTTGGCGGAGTGGTCGGCGGACGAACCCTCGGGACCGACCTGGAGCAACGTGTCCGAGTTGGTCGTTCCCGCGTCGATGAGCAGACCGGCCAGCTTGACGCCGTCCACGTCGGCGACCTTCATCGCCGTCACCCCGTTGTCGGGGACGATCGTCGCGTATCCGAGGCCGAGCACCACCGTGTTGGCCCGCTTCACGTCGATGGTCTGGTCGACGTGGTAGATGCCGGGCGTGAAGAGGAGGTTGAGGCCCTGGTCCAGTGCCTGGTTGATGGTTGCCGCGGTCGCTCCGGGCTTGACCACGTAGAACTGGTCCAGCGGGATCGAGTCGCCCTTGGGCGTGCCGCTCTCCCAGGTGGTGCCGCTGGCGTTGGTGCGCTTCTCCGGCGTGAACACCTTGTAGTCGTTGCCGTCGAGATACAGGAACGGCTTCTCGCGGGAGACGGGCGTCGTGTCCAGGGTGGTGTACACGGGGTTGGGGAAGCCCTGCGCCGGTGCACCCTTGACGCCGGAGAACACCATGTTCCAGACGCCGTTGGCCCAGCCGCCCACCGAGCTGTCGCGGGTGTACCACTGCTGCTGGGAGTACGGGCTGACCGTCCCGTCGATCTTGCTGTCGGCGATGTAGCCGCCGCTGGCCCAGCCGTAGCCGTCGGGGGCCAGATTGAGCCCGCCCTTGACGTGCATCCGGCGGAACGGAGCGGCCTGGGCCACGGCCCAGCGGTCGGTGCCGCTGACCGGGGTCAGTGCGAGGTTCTCCGCCGAGCGCCAGAAGTTCTGCGTGGCGTTCCCGTTGAACCAGCCCGCGTCCACGGTGACATCGCCGTTGATGTTGGTGTCGTCGGGGGACAGGCCGAGCCCGGCGATCGAGGTGTAGAAGCCGAGCTGGGCGTTGATGTTGCTGTACGTGCCCGGCTTGAAGAAGAAGGCGTCCCTGCCGGTGCCGAACTGGGCCGACTCCTGCTGTTTGAACACCGAGTCCAACTGGCCCTGGATGTCGGGTGTGGAGGGGTCGAAGACATGCACGTTCGGGCCGAGGTCACCGCCGCCGGGCAGATCGGCGGCGTGTGATTTCGACGGGGCGACGACGAGCAGAGCGGCAGCGAGCGCGGCCGCTGCCACCACCGACATCCTTCTCCTGCGTGCTGTGGGGGGAACAAGCATGGGGAAATCTCCCGCAGTTGGTGGCTCGACGGTGAGCCTTCAAGAAGTGAAGAGCGAATGGCTATGGGAGCGCTCTCTGATGGGTTGGATCGTTCCTCCGGGCGTGCGCCACGTCAAGAGTTGTGCAAAAAGTGGTGCCGATGAGCTGTGTTTCTCCAACTCTGTTGAATAAAGGGCTGTTTGACGGCGAGGACCCCGGCTCCCCGGGCGTTGTCGACGAGGGTGATTCCCGGCTCGGGACCGCTCCGGACGAGGGTGCGGATCGCGCCGAAACGTTGACATGTACTGACCGTAAGGTGAATTGTGATGCTCGAAATTCCAGTGTTCCAAGCATGTCTGCGCAGGCATTGCACATTTTGCTGTTCGGTACGAACGGAGAACACTCCTTGCGAATCCTCAGAAGCCGCCCCCGGCAGGGCGCGGCCGCCGTGGTGTCGGCGCTGGTACTCGCCCTCACCACCTTGACCGTTCCGGCGTCGCAGGCACACGCGGCCGCCGCCCCGTCGGGAGTCCTCGACAGCGGTACGAAGAGCGTCACCTGGCAGAGCCCCGTCTATGCCAAGGGCACCGTCGACGGGCCCGACAAGTGCGGCACGGCGGCCGACGATCCGGACCAGGCGAAGTGCGCCCGGTTCGATCTGACCGTGAACCCGCCGGCGGGCGAATGGGACGACAACCCCGAGGGCGGGGTGCCGGTCTCCATCCAGTGGCAGACACCCACCGACGACTTCGACATGTACATCTACGACAAGGACAACAAGCAGGTCGCGTCGAGCGCCGGAACCGCCGACCCCGAGGCGACGGTCATCCCCAAGGCGTCCGGCACCTACCACGTGGTGGTCGTCCCGTACACCGTCCACAACAACTCGTTCACCGGCAAGGCGTACCTCCCGGAGTCCACCGACGCGGGCAACCTCACCGGTTTCAGCGGCTCGCACGGCACCTACGACATCGCGGCCGGTGACCTCAAGGCGCGCGCCTCCTTCTTCACCGACGAGACGATGCGGCTCCAGGCCTCCCCCGACGGCGACCTCTCCGGTCCCGCGGGCAGCCACATGATCCAGAAGCAGCCGAAGGCCCAGTCGCACACCTCCGCCTTCAACGCCGGTACCTACTACGGGATCCGGTCGAAGGGCGTCGTGCTGCGCGTCTACAAGAAGCCGCTCACCTTCGCCCTGTACAAGGCGGACAACCGTACGGTGATCTGGGCCGAGGCCGACCCGCTCCGCTGGACGACCGGCGGCATGCGGCAGAGCCTGAAGCGCGGTTCCAGGGAGCAGTTCTTCGGCGGAGGTGAACAGAACGGCAGCTTCTCCCACCGCGGCCAGGTCATGAACGTCGGCAACAACACCAACTGGGACGAGGGCGGCTACAACAACTCCCAGCCGTTCTACATCTCCACCGCGGGATACGGCGTCTTCCGCAACACCATGACGCCCGGCGTGTACGACTTCGGCTCGCCGGTCCGCACCGGGCAGCAGGAACGGCGCCTGGACGCCTACTACTTCACCGGCGACACCAAGAAGGTCATCGGCGAGTACACCTCGCTGGTCGGCAAGCCGTTCATGCCGCCGGTGTACGGACTCGAACCGGGTGACTCCGACTGCTATCTGCACAACGCCAACCGGGGCGAGCGGCACACCCTGGACTCGCTGAAGATCGCGGACGGCTACAACCAGAACCAGATGCCGCTCGGCTGGATGCTGGTCAACGACGGCTACGGCTGCGGTTACGAGGACCTGCCGCAGACCGGCGCCGGCCTGAACAAGAGCCACGCCCAGCTCGGGCTGTGGACCCAGGACGGCCTGCCGAACCAGCCCGAAGAGGCCAAGGCCGGGGTGCGCGTCCGCAAGCTGGACGTCGCCTGGGTGGGCAACGGCTACGGCATGGCGCTCGACGCCTGCGACCAGGCCAAGGCGGGTATCGAGGACAACAGCGACGCCCGCGGCTTCGTCTGGCTGCCGGTCTCCTGGGCCGGTGCCCAGCGCTGCGGAGTGCTCTGGAGCGGTGACCAGAAGCTGTCCTGGGACTATCTGCGCTGGCAGATCCCGACGTATGCCGGTGCGACGCTGTCCGGCATCGCGTACAACACCGGTGACGTCGGCTCGATCTACGGCCACGACCCGAAGATGTACGCCCGCGACCTCCAGTGGAAGGCGTTCCTCCCGGCCATCATGACGATGGACGGCTGGGCCAGCGACCTCACCACCAAGAAGCCGCACGACCAGCAGCCCTGGCTGGACGGTGAGCCGTACACCTCCATCAACCGGAAGTACCTCCAGCTGAAGGAGCGGCTGCTGCCGTACATGTACACGCTGTCCAAGGACGCCACGAAGACCGGTGTCGGTCCGGTGCGCCCGCTCTCGCTGGAGTACCCGGACGACCCGGCGACGCTCGGCGCCGACGCCAAGTACGAGTTCATGTCCGGCTCGGACTTCCTGGTCGCGCCCGTCTACAGCGACACCGACGTCCGCAACGGCATCTACCTGCCGAAGGGCACCTGGACCGACTACTGGACGGGCAAGGCCTACCACGGCCCGACCACGGTCAACGGCTACAAGGCGCCGCTCGACACCCTTCCGCTGTTCGTCAAGGGCGGCTCGATCGTGCCGATGTGGCCCAAGGGCACGACGTCGTGGGAGACCCGCGACAAGAGCGAACTCGACTACGACATCTACCCCAAGGGCACCACGGACTACACGCTGTACGAGGACGACGGCGTGACCCGGAAGTTCGCGAAGGGTTCGTCGGCCACCCAGCACGTCCAGGTGAAGGCCCCCACGCACGGCAAGGGCGCCACCACCATCAAGGTCGGGGCCAGCGTGGGCAGTTACACCGGCAAGCCCGCCTCCCGCTCGTACACCTTCACGGTGCACGCCAAGGACGCGCCGTCCCAGGTGGTCATGGCGGGCGGCAAGCTGCACAGGCTGAACTCCGCGAAGGCCTTCGCGGCGGCCACGTCCGGCTGGTACACGGACCCCGCCACCGGGGTCACCCAGGTCAGGACACCGTCGCTCGCCACGGGCCACGGCTTCTCGGTCGCGCTGCGGAGGTAGCGGTACCGGAGCAGTGGTGAGGCAGGTCAGGGGCCGTTCACGGACGGCCCCTGACCTGTGTCCGGGGTGCGGGACGTCCGCGGTCCGGACGGGGCCCGGGTGCGGACGGACCCTCGGTGCGGATGGATCCTGAGGCCGTTGATCCGAAGGGCTGGGCATAGGATCTCCAGCTCTATGGACACGCTGAACATCACCGGAAACATATGGGGCCTGGCCGCCCTCGCGGCGGCGGCGATGCTGGTCGGCTTCTCCAAGACCGCGGTCAGCGGAGCCAACACCATCAGCCTCGCCGTCTTCGCCGCGGTCCTGCCGGCCCGGGAGTCGACCGGCGTGCTGCTGCCCGTACTGATCGCCGGTGACCTCCTCGCCGTCCGTACCTACCGCAGGCATGCCCACTGGCCCACGCTCTGGCGGCTGTTCCCGGCCGTGGCGGTGGGGGTGGTGATCGGTACGGGGTTCCTGTTCTGGGCCGACGACGCGGTCGTCCGCACGTCGATCGGCGCGATCCTGCTGTTCATGGCAGGCGTCACGCTGTGGCGCAGGCGCTCCGCGGAGAAGGCCCGCACGGCCGTCTCCCCCGACCCGGATGGCGCGGGGGAAGCGGGGGAAGGGGACGACGGGGCACCGGCGGGGCCCGCCCGGCGCGGACGCGCCATGGCCCGCTCGTACGGTGTGCTGGGCGGCTTCACCACGATGGTCGCGAACGCGGGCGGCCCCGTCATGTCGCTCTACCTGATCTCGGCGGGCTTCCGGAAGCTGGGCTTCCTCGGCACGTCAGCCTGGTTCTTCCTGATCGTCAACACCGCCAAGGTGCCCTTCAGCGTGGGCCTCGGCCTGATCGACGCCAAGTCGCTGCTGCTGGACGCGGCGCTGCTGGTCTTCGTCATCCCCGGCGCGTTCATCGGACGGGCCTGTGTGCACCGGATCAACCAGCGGCTCTTCGAGCGGCTGGTGCTCGGCGCGACCGTGCTGGGTGGCGCCCAGCTGCTGCTGAGCTGAGCCGTACAGGTCCCCTGGCTACGCCCTTTCGGTTGAGATGAGGCCGGACGCGCCTGAGGACGGCTGCCCGACAGGCGCCGAGCCGATCGAGACTGACGCGCCGCTGGGCAGATGCTGGTAACGGGCCCCGACTCCCGGGCCGTTGTCGCCCAGGAAGCCGCCGACCATGGAGGCGCCGACATCGTTGAGGGCGCCGTCATGGACGGCACAGACCTGCCGCGGGCCCACCTCGCGCACGTAGTCGATCAGCTGCCCGGTGGTGGACCAGGGGCCGTGGACCGGCAGCAGCAGGGTGTCAACGGCGACGTCCGGCACGGTGAGGGCGTCTCCGGGGTGGAAGAGAGCGCCGTCGACGAGGAAGCCGACGTTGCCGACGCGCGGGATGTCCGGGTGGATGACCGCGTGCCACGTGCCGAGTACTGCCACGTCGAAGCCGGCCGCCGTGAACGCCACTCCCTCTCCGACGGTGGTGACCCTCCCGCCGAGGCCGTCCAGCCGCCCGGCGACGGCGGTGTTGGCCCAGATGCGCAGGGTGGGATTGTCCTCGGCTGCCCTGCGGAGCACCTCCTCGGAGAAGTGGTCGAAGTGTTCGTGGGTGACCAGGACGGCGTCGGCGCCGTCGAGTGCCTCCGGTTCCGTCAGGCCCCCGGGGTCGATGACCAGCCGGCGGCCGTTCTTCTCGATACGGACGCAGGCGTGGCCGAACTTGGTGAGATGCATGTGGTCCTCCTTGATGACCCCATAAACATACAACCAAGTTGTACAGATAGATTCCATGGTTCGGTTAGGGTGGGCCCATGGACGACGACGAGCTGGCCGAAGATCTGCGACAGGCGATCGGGGAGCTGGTGCGCGCCGTGCGGACCGCCGACACGATGCCCCCCGGGGAGGCCGCCATCCTCGGTCACCTCGACCGGAGCGGCCCACAGACCACGGCCGAACTCGCGCACCGGCGTGGAGTGACCCATCAGTCCGCTGCCAAGTCCGTCAAAGAACTCATCGCCAGTGGCGCGGTGCGCGCGGAACCGCATACCAGCGACGGCCGCAAGCTCCTGGTGCACCTCACCGGCACCGGGCGCGCCCGCCTCCGGGAAGAGCGCGGTCAGCGGGCCGCGTGGCTCAACACCGCCATCCGCGACGCACTCGACCGCGACGAGCGGCGACAACTGCGCGACTGTGTGCCCCTGCTGGCCCGGCTCACCACCCGCATCACCGGGCCGTGACCGGGGAGACCGAGAGCAGGACTGGGGGCCTTTCGTCTGGACCGGGCCGGACCAGGCCGGACCGGGCCGGATCAGGGGGCGGGGTCCGGCCCGGTCCGAAGGGCAGACCCCGGATTCGTCACCATGACCGAACCCCAGTCGTGCCGTTCGGCCTCGGTGAAGCCGAGCGCCAGATAGAAGGCGCGCGCTCCAGGATTCCCGGCGCCCACACCCAGGTGGAGCCCCCGCACCCCGCGCGCCCGCAGTGCTTCCAGTACGGCCGCCATCAGACGGCGGCCGAGCCCGGCGCCCTGGCCGCGCGGCAGGATGTCGATGTGCAGATGCGCCGGATGGCTCTCGTACAGCGGACCGCCGTCCGTGAGCGGCGTGCGGTGGAGCTGCGCGACCCGCTGCCAGTCCCTGCTGCCGTCGCCCGGATCGTCCGCCATGGACTCCGGGTGGCGCAGACGCAGCGGGGCGTACCAGTGGTCCTCCCGCCATTTCTCGTACGCGGTGGAGTCCGCGGTCGCCACGACGTAGCCGACGACCCCCTGCGCGTCGGCGGCCACGAAGGTCAGGCCCGGATCGGCGGCCGGGTAGGGGCCGGCGAACACATGGCCCAGCAGATCGGGGTCGTGGTAGAGCGCGGTGGCGTCGCCGCCCGAGTCACCGGTCAGCAGGCAGACCCGGTACATGCCCGGCAGGTCGAAGGGCTGGAACGGCCGGATGTCGATACTCACCGGGCGGCCGCCAGGGACCGGGGGAGGGCCGCCGGAGCCGGACGGGTGTGTGCGGTGCGCCGGGGAGGCCGGTGTGGGGTGGGGTCGGCTGTCATCCTGCCAGCGTAGGCGGCCGGGCGGACGCGCGGTCTCCGGTGCCACGGCCGAGGTAGGTCAGCGGACCCGCGTCCGCCACCGGGATCTCGTGGAACCCGAGCCGGTCGTAGAACGCCCGCGCCGGGGTGTTGGCCGTGACCATGCCCAGATGGACAGCCGGTACGCCCCGCTCCGCCAGCGCGCCGAGGAACCGCGTCATCAGAGCGCGCCCGAACCCCGCACGCTGATGGCCGGGCAGCAGATCGATGTGCAGATGGGCGGGGTACGCGGCCAGTTCGGGCAGCAGCATGCGCTCGGGGCGGTGCAGCAGCGCGGCCATCTGGTCGGCCGGTGTCCGCAACGGCCCGGCCGGATCCGGGTAGCGCCCGGCGACCGCGGGCAGCCACTCCGTACGGAACCGCTCGACGAACAGCGCGGTGTCCGCCGTGCCGAGGACGTACCCGACGGGAAGGCCGCGGCCGTCGTCGACAACGAAGGTGAGACCCGGTTCGAGCTCCGCGTAGGGTCCGGCGAAGACGCTCGGCAGCAGCCTGTGATCGGCGTACAAGTGCCTTGCGTCGCCGCCCTCTTCACCGGTCCGTATGCAGATCTCGTAGAGCGCCGGCCGGTCCTCGGGGCGGTAGGGGCGCACGAAGGGCTGAGGAGTCACAGCAGCCACTATGAGCGGTGGGGGAGCGCTCCCACAAGCGCATTGCGAGCAGACGGTGAGCGGGCCGGAACGACCGGTGCCGGTGCGCCGCGGTCGGCCCGCCGGTGAGGGTCAGCCGGCGGTCAGCTGGTACGCCCACAGCCCGTCGAGGTCGGCGAGCCGGGTGAATCCGGCCCGGCCCAGGACCTGTTGCGAGGGCAGATTGCCCGGGTCCGTCGTGGCCAGCACCGTGTGCACACCGGGGAGTTGCAGCGTCCAGCGGCAGAGCGCGATCACCGCGTCCGTGGCCCAGCCCGCGCCGCGCGCCGACTCCGTCAGGTCGTAGCCGATCTCCACCGCGCCGTCGGACGGCGGCCCGTGGAACCCGATCCCGCCCAGCGCGGCCCCGTCGCCCGCCCGCTGGATCACGAACAGCCCCCAGCCGGGCAGATACGCCCCGGCTTCGGCCGCCATCGCCACCATCTTCCCGGCGATCTGCGTCCCGCTGCCCGGAGCCGCGTCGAGCCAGTCGAGTCCTGCCGTGCCACCCTCGGCGAGCACCGCGGCCGCGGCGGGCGACTGCTCGCGCAGGACGAGCCGGTCCGTCTCCAGAACGAGCAGGCCGTTCTCTCGGAAGTAGCGCAGGGTCATGGCGTCGGGCCACCTCGATACGGGGGAGTGGAGACCGGCGCCTCCTTGAACTCGGCCCGGACAGTATCTCCCGGCCCGCACCGGGAGGCCGCCGCAGTGGCAGAGCCCGGCCTGTCCGGGGGCGTCCGGGGCCTTCCGCCGGGATCGGGCCCGACTGCGTCGGCGCCGACCGCGCGCCCTCCGTTACGATTCCCGCTCATGAGCACTCCTGACCAGAGCGAAGCGGTGGACACGGACCTGACCGAGCCCGGGAAGCCGGGCCTGACGCCTCGTCAGGCCCGGCGGATACGGATAGCGGTGGCGTCCGTGATGATGGCCGCGGTCGCGCTGGTGCTCGCTGAGCGGATCACCAGCAGGTCGTCGCTGCTGGTCGTGGCCGACTACGGGATGGCGCTGATCCTCTGCGGTGTGGTCATCGAACTCAGCCGCAGCGGCCGTACCAGGATCGCGAGCTGGCTGCTCTGTGTGGGGTTGGCCGCCGCCGTCGCCGCGGACTGGCTCGTACTGCCCTGACACCGCCGGGGCCGCGCACCGCGCCCCGGCCCCGGAGCCTTCCGTGTTCCGGTTCCCTGGGGCCCGGCCGTGAGGCCGTCCTCCGGGGAACCGGCCTCGGAGGACGGGGCGTCAACAGGCCGGGTGCGCCGAGGAGTCAGGCGCCCTGGCCCGACCCGGTCCCCGAAGTGGAGGCCGCCTTGATGCCCTTGGTGATCCGGTCCATGACGGAGAGTGCGGGCGCCTTGGCGTTGATGTCGAAGCCGGAGCGGACGACGATCAGCATGCCCTCGGCCCCCGGGGACGGGAAGGCCAGCGACTGCACGTACCCGTCGTCACCCTTCTTCGTCACCACCTTCCAGCGCACCAGGTAGCCCTGCCGGCCTGCCACGGTGACGGCCTCGGACTTCAGCTGCTGGTGCGAGGTGATACCCGAAGAGGTCTCCCCGTACGACTCCTTGGCGTTGCCCGCGATGTCCTTCTTCGCCGCGGTCTTCGGGTCCGTGGTCGAGATCTTCAGGGCGATCGCGGGTTCGGAGAAGACGCCGCCGCGCACGCACTGGGTGTCCTTGCCGTCGGCGCCGGCTCCGCCCGGGCAGGTGTACTTGCCGATGGTCACGCCCGCCCCGACGGTTCCCGACTGGCCGGTCCAGCCCTTCGGCACCGGGATGCTGATCCCGCTGGCCGCGTCGGTGGCGTAGCCGTCCTCGGTCGGTGGAGTCTGCTGGCCGGGTCCCTGGTCTCCGCCGCCCCCGCCGCTGCCGCCGCCGTTCTGCCCGCTCCCGCCACCGCCGCCGGGCAAGCCGGGGCGGCTGGGGGCGCCGGACGGCGCCTTGGACGGCGCGGTCGCCGCATCCGGTGTGTGCCCGGAGTCCGACCCGCCCGTCAGCAGATAGATGCCGCCTCCGACGGCCGCCAGGACCACCACGGCGGCCGTGACCGCGGCGCCGATCCGCACCCGGCGCCGCCGGGTCGCGGCAGGCGGCATGCGCAGCTGGTCGGTCCACTGGGCACCGTCCCACCAGCGTTCCTGGGCAGGGCCTATTCCTGAATACCCGGGGTCTCTGTGCCAGCCGGGCGGGCTCATCTGGGTCACAGCCGCCACCGTAGCCCGGCTGCGTGAAAATCACATGAATCAGGGTCGGGAGCGCAGAGCGCCGTCCCGTCTTCCGCCGGGCCGTGCGGACATCAGCGGTCGGTGAACTCCGCCAGCGCCTCGGTGAGCCACCCGACCCAGTACTTCTCCAGATCGATGCCGCCCCGGAGCACCAGATGCTGGAGACGTTCCTCGGCCGACGGGTCGTGCCGCGAGAAGTCGCGCTCCTCGATGGCCAGATACTCCGCCAACTGCCGCTCGTGCAACTGGAGATGGCGTTCCAGCTCGGACCCGAGGCCATGCGTCCCCACCACGGCCGCCGCCCGCAGCCGCAGCAGCAGGGGATCGCGCACCGCTCTGGGATCCTCAGCCCTGGCCACCCAGGCCGTCAGTTCGGCGCGTCCCTCGGAGAGAACCTCGTACTCCCGCTTCTGTCCCCGCGAGGGCTGCTGCGGCAGCGGGCGGATGAAGCCGGACTGCTCCAGTTTCGCCAGTTCGCGGTAGATCTGCTGGTGTGTCGCCGACCAGAAGTAACCGATCGACCTGTCGAATCTCCGGGTCAGCTCCAGTCCCGACGAGGGCTTTTCGAGCAGGGCGGTGAGGATCGCGTGCGGGAGGGACATGCGGGCATCCTAAAGAGGCCCCGGCCGGGGGCTGCTGCTGTGCGAGGGCTCAGAGCCTCGCTGCCAGCTCGGTCCCCTGGCGTACGGCCCGCTTGGCGTCCAGCTCGGACGCCACGTCGGCGCCTCCGATCACATGCGCCGGGTGGCCTGCGGCGCGCAGCGCCTCGTACAGCTCGCGGCGCGGTTCCTGGCCGGTGCAGAGCACGACCGTGTCGACCGGGATCACCTGGCCGGCGCCGTCGACCGTGATGTGCAGGCCCTCGTCGTCGATCCGTTCGTACGTCGCGCCCGCGACCATCGTGACGCCGCGGTGCTTGAGCTCCGCACGGTGGATCCACCCCGTCGTCTTCCCGAGCCCCGCACCGACCTTGCCGGTCTTGCGCTGGAGCAGGTGCACGGACCGCGGCGGGACCGGCCGGACCGGTGCGCACAGACCGCCGGGCGCGCGGTGCTCGGTGTCGACACCCCACTGCCGGAAGAAGACCGCGGCGTCCTGGCTCGCGGACTCGCCGCTGTCGGTGAGGAACTCCGCCACGTCGAAGCCGATCCCGCCGGCGCCGATGACCGCGACCCGCCGTCCCACGTGCACGCCGTCCCGCAGGACGTCCAGATAGCTGACGACGCTGGGGTGGTCGAGGCCGGGGATGTCCGGGGTGCGCGGGACGACTCCGGTGGCGAGCACGATCTCGTCGAAGCCCTCCGCCGTGAGCGTCTCCGCCGTGACCGGGGTCTTCAGCCGGACATCGACACCGCGCAGTCCGAGCTGGACCCGGAAGTAGCGCAGGGTCTCGTCGAACTCCTCCTTGCCCGGTATCCGCCGCGCCACATTCAGCTGTCCGCCGATCTCGTCCGCGGCGTCGAAGAGGGTCACCGCGTGGCCGCGCTCGGCAGCCGATACGGCGAAGGCGAGCCCGGCGGGCCCGGCGCCGACCACACCGATGCGCTTGCGCCGACGGGTCGGCGACAGGACCAGCTCGGTCTCACGGCAGGCCCGCGGGTTGACCAGGCAGGAGGTGATCAGGCCGCTGAAGGTGTGGTCGAGGCAGGCCTGGTTGCAGCCGATGCAGGTGTTGATGGTGTCGGAGCGGCCCTGCCCGGCCTTCGCGACGAACTCAGGGTCGGCCAGGAACGGGCGGGCGAGCGACACCATGTCCGCGCCACCCCGGGCGAGCAACTCCTCGGCCAGCTCAGGGGTGTTGATCCGGTTGCTGGTGACCACGGGGACGGAGACCGCGCCCATGACCTTCTTCGTCACCCAGGTGTACGCGCCGCGCGGCACCGAGGTCACGATGGTCGGGATGCGGGCCTCGTGCCAGCCGATCCCGGTGTTGATGATGGTCGCGCCCGCTGCCTCGATCCGCTGGGCGAGAGCGATCACCTCGTCCTGGGAGGACCCGCCGGGGACCAGGTCGAGCATGGAGAGCCGGTAGATGAGGATGAAGTCGGGCCCCACCCGTTCGCGCACCCGGCGGACGATCTCCAGGGGGAAGCGGATGCGGTTCTCGTACGATCCGCCCCAGCGGTCCTCGCGGTGGTTGGTCTGCGCCGCGATGAACTCGTTGATCAGGTAGCCCTCGGACCCCATGATCTCGACACCGTCGTACCCCGCGCCGCGGGCCAGCCCGGCCGCCCGGACGAAGTCCTCGATGGTCTGCTCGACCTCGTCGTCGGTGAGGGCGTGCGGGACGAACGGGCTGATCGGCGCCTGGATCGCACTCGGTGCGACCAGGCCGGGGTGGTAGGCGTACCGGCCGAAGTGCAGGATCTGCATCGCGATCCGGCCGCCCGCCCGGTGGACGGCCGCGGTCACGGTCGCGTGCTGGGCGGCCTCCGCCGCGGTGGTCAGCTTGGCGCCGCCGTCGAGCGGCCTGCCCTGCTCGTTGGGGGAGATCCCGCCCGTCACGATGAGCCCGGCACCGGCGCGTGCGCGGGCCGCGTAGAACTCGGCCATCCGCTCGAAGCCGTCCGGCGCCTCTTCGAGTCCGAGGTGCATCGATCCCATCAGGACGCGGTTCGGCAGCGTCGTGAAGCCGAGGTCGAGGGGGCTCAGCAGGTGGGGGTACGGGCTCATCCGGTGCCTCCGGTGCGCAGTGGTGGTCAGCTCTTTCTAGACCAGCCGCACACGGTTGTGCAACAAGTTGCACAATGGGCTTCGTCACTGCCCGTGCCGTACCCGCCGCGCGGCGCCGGTGGCTGCTCCAGTCCGTACGCCGACCCCGTTGTCAGTCCTCGTGCCGGTCTCTGCGCAGCAGATAGGTGTCCATGATCCAGCCCTTCCGGGCCCGGGCCTCCGCACGGAGTTCCTCGATGCGCCCGGCGACTTCCGAGAGCCGTCCGGAGACCAGGATCTCGTCCTCGGTGCCCAGATAGGCGCCCCAGTGGATGACCGGGTCCTCGGCGGTGTGGTGGCGGAAGGCCTGCTGCGCGTCGAGCATGACGACGACGTCGTCCACGCCGTCCGGCCACCCCTCGGCGAGCCGCCGTCCGGTCGTGATCTGCACGGGCCGCCCGACCCGGTTCAGTCCGGTGCGGTGTCTGGCCGCCAGCGCGGACACACTGCTGATACCGGGAATCACCTCGTGGTCGAAGGTGACCGCGCCCCGCTCCAGGACTTCTTCGAGCACGGCGAGCGTGGAGTCGTACAGCGCGGGATCGCCCCAAACCAGGAACGCACCGCACTCGTCCTCGCCCAGGTCCTCCAGGAGCATGCGTTCATAGATGCCGGCGCGGGCCCGCCGCCAGTTCTCGACGGCCGTGGCATACCCGGAACTCCCGGCTCCGCGGTCCCGGTCGGGATCCCGCGCCTCGACGAGCCGGTAGCCACGGCCGTGCTCGATGTGCTCCTGCAGGATGGTGTGGCGCAGCCGGATCAGATCGGACTTCTCCGCACCCTTGTCGAGGAGGAAGAAGACGTCCGTCTTGTTGAGGGCCTTGACCGCTTGAATCGTCAGATGGTCCGGGTCGCCCGCACCGATGCCGATCACATAGATCTTTCTCACCCGCCGAGTCTGACGCATGTCCACGACGCCCGGCTCCCGCCGGGTCGCATATCGGCCGCGTACCCGGGCCTGCCGTGCCATGCCCTCGGCCGAACGCCGGCCGAGCACGGTCGAAGGCCGGCCGGCGGACCCGTCGCGGCTCGAAGACGCCCGGACGGGCCCGTAGGGCTGCTCAGGCGCCAGTCAGGTGTGGAGCCGACGCCCTCGCGTCGACTGGTCCCCGGAGCCCGCCCGCGAGTTGCTCCGCCCAGGCAGTCAGCCCGCCGATGTCGATCCCGTACGGCATGGGCTCCGGATACGAGGCGAGTTCGCCCGCGCCCCGGAGCAGCAGACGCGCACCGCCCGCGGTATTGCCGCGGGCGGCGTGTGTGAGCCCGACGGCCAGTTGCGCCAGTCCCCGCCACAGCGCGCGCTCCGACTCGGGGCCCGCCTTCCAGGCGTCCTCGAACACCTCATGTGCGTGGAAGGGCATCCCGGCGTCGAGCAGTCGCTGCGCCTCCCGCACGGTCGCCGCGGGAGTGCGCTCCACCCCCTCGGGCTGCCGCTCCACCCCCTCGGTCCCGTACGGGAGCGGCCGGCCGAGCCCGTCCCGGGGCCGCGCGTTGCGCGCCCGTCCCTCCGCGTCGCGATCCCTCGTGGTGTCGCGCGAGCCGTCGCTCTTCTCGTCCATCCGCTGATTGTGCCCCTGCTGCCGTCCCTCATGGCGGAGTCGGTCCGGCGGCCGGAGTGGGGTATGGTTCTCGTGCAGGTCAGGCCAAGGGAAACCCCAGGTCAGACGGGCATCGGGACGTGGCGCAGCTTGGTAGCGCACTTGACTGGGGGTCAAGGGGTCGCAGGTTCAAATCCTGTCGTCCCGACTCGTGAGAGTCGCAGGTCAGGGGCCGTTTCAGAGCAATCTGAAACGGCCCCTTGATCATTTCTGGGGACCGGCTCGGGACTGGTCGGAATCATTCAATACCATCTCGAATGAAATAAAAAGCATCCCCCCTCACACCGGCCACAGGCCGCATCCGGAGCCGCAAGGATCTCGCGATGTTCACCGCCACGGTCGACCCGCGCCCCGCCGAAACTTCCAGCACCATGCCGGGAGATGGGCTCGTTCCCCGGCCGGACACCGACCTCATAGGGATCCGGGCGACCTCGCAGGGAACGGGGTGCCGGTTTCTGCGCAGGGGACTTGTGCCCGGGTATCGTCCAGCGGGTCGGGTCGGGTCGGGTCGGGTCGGGGTCGCAGGCGGTGCGGGCGTGAGGAGTACGGGTGAACGGACTGAGAGCACTCCGGGCGGGCGCGGCCGCGGCCCTGGTCGTGGGCCTTGCCGTCGGCTGTTCGGCGGCCAGGGGCGGGCACGGCGGTGCGGGCCGTTCCGTCCTCACGGGGGAGCGCGGAACGGCCGGGCGGGTGCTCGCCGTGAAGGTCGACAACGTACGCGCCGCCCGGCCGCAGACCGGCCTCAATGACGCGGACCTGGTGTACGCCATCGAGGTCGAAGGCGGGCTCTCGCGGCTCATGGCCGTCTACGACAGCAGTCATCTCCCCTCGACGGTCGGGCCCGTCCGCAGCGCACGCGAGACGGACCTCCAGCTGCTCGCCGCGTACGACCGGCCCGCACTCGCGTTCTCCGGCGCCCAGAGCAGGCTGCTGCCCGTACTCAAGAGCTCGGACATCATCACCAGAACCGGTACCGGCGCGTTCTTCCGCGACCCCGGCCGGCCGGCCCCGCACAACGAGTACGTCCGCACGAAAGGGCTCGCCGACGGCGCCGGTGCGGCCAAGGACATCGGTCTGCGTTTCGCCTCGAAGACGCCGGGCGGCGGTGAGCCGACGGCCGTCACTTCGGCCTCGATGCCCGCCGCCCGGTTCACCTTCACCTGGGACGCGCCGCGGTACCGGGTGGCCATGGACGGGTCGACGTCGCCCTGGACGGCCGACAACGTGATCATCCAGCGGGTAAAGGTCAGGGAGTCGCGCTTCCACAGCCGTACGGGGTACGTCCCGTTCTCCGAGACCGTCGGCAGCGGTTCCGGCGTGGTGCTGCGGGACGGGCGTGCGTACGACGTGCACTGGAGCAGGCCCGCGGCGGACGCCGGGACGACGTACACGTCCGACGGGCGGACCCTGCCGCTGCGGCCGGGCAGGACCTGGATCGTGCTGTCGCCGGCCTGACGTCACGGTCCGCGGGGACGGGGGAGACCGCGCGGCTTACGGGTGCGTGCCGGATTCGCGGGCGTCCTCCAGGTCCGTGACGCCGAGCAGCCGTGCCGCCGCCGACCGGGCAGATGCCAGCGCCGCCCGGCGGTCCGCGCCCCGCTGGCCCAGCGCGACCCGGGTGCTCAACCCGTCCAGCAGCGCCAGGAGTTCACCTGCGCGGCCCGGTACGTCGTCGATCGTGAAGTGCTGCTGCGCCACGCCCCTGGCCAGCACCGCTTCGAGATCCTCCTGCCAGCCCCGGTCCAATTCCTCCTGGGCGGCGCGCAGCTGTTCGTCCGACCCCGCGCGCGCCCACAGTTCGATCCAGAGCATCCAGCGCGGGTCCCGCGCACCCTTGGGCAGATACAGCTGGAGGAAGCGGTCGAGCCGGCGCGGCGCCGCCGTCCGGCCCGCGAGCAACGCCCGGCGTTCCCCGGTGAGCGCGTCCTCGCTCCAGCGCAGCGCTTCGAGGAGCAGCCGGTCCTTGCTGCCGAAGTAGTACAGGATGTGGCCGCCGCTCGTCCCCAGCCGTTCGGCGAGTGCGGACATGGTGAGCGCGGCGAGACCGTTCTCGGCGATGGCCGTCATGGCCTCTTCGAGCATCCGGTCCCGTGCGATCTTCCCGTCCTTGCGATGTGCCACTTCCGCCCCGCTCACGCTGGTCTGCTCCGGACGCTGCCGAGCCTATCCCCGACCGGGGAAGCCAATCCGGCCGGAGGTCTTGACGTGTCAGGGGTGCGGGGCGCATCTTGAATGCCGTTCTAACTCTTAGAACGGCATTCAAAGTATGGATGCGGAATACGGAGGCCTCGTATGGCGCGACAACCGACGGACGTCACCGACCGGAGCGCGCCGACGAGTGCCCCGCCGAGTGGCGAGCGGCCGGCCGGACGGGGTACCGGTGTCAGCAGTGACGAGGTCTTCCAGGTCGAGACGCACGGCATCGACCCGATCCCCGACGACGAGCGGCACGGCAGTGCCAAGGACCTCTTCTGGCTCTGGTTCGGCTCCAACCTGACTTTCACCTACGTCATCAACGGCGCTCTCGCTGTCGGCTTCGGGCTCTCCTTCTGGCAGGCCACCGCCGTCGTCGTGATCGGCGGGCTGACCTTCTTCGTCATCAGCGCCGCCGGCCTGAGCGGCATCCGTACCGGCACCGCGACCCTGGTCATCTCACGGGCCTCCTTCGGCGTCCTCGGGAACTTCCCCGCCGGGCTGCTGAACTGGATCGTCTCCATCGGCTACACCATCGTGAACACGGTGGTCGGCACCCTCGCCCTCGAAGCGCTCTTCGCCGACCTCGGCTGGCACGGCGGCGGCGACACCGTCCGGGCGCTCGCGCTCGTCATCACCCTCGCCGTGACGTTCGCGGTCGCCATGTGGGGCCACGCCACCGTGCAGTTCGCCGAGCGCTGGATGGCGTATGTGCTCGCCGCCGGATTCGGTGTGCTGCTGGTCTTCCTGCTGCCCGGCGCCACGACCGGTGCCTCCTCCGGCGGCACGCCCGGGTTCTCCGGCTGGACGCTCGCCTTCGTCGTCATGCTGGCGGGGCCCTTCTCGTACCTGCCGATGCCCGCCGACTACACCCGCTACCTGCCCCGCGAGACGTCGCTGCGCTCCCTCACCTGGACCGGTGCGCTCGGTGGTCTCATCTCGTCCGTCGCGCTCGGCGTCGCCGGTGTCGCGGCCGCCACCCAGGCCGACATGACGGACGCCGTGGCCGGGGTGGAGAAGCTGCTGCCCGGCTGGTTCCAGCCGGTCTTCCTGCTTCTGGTGCTCGGCGGTTCGGTCACCAACTCGATCCTGACCCTCTACTCCTCCAGCCTGAACCTCCAAGTGCTCGGCATCCCGTGGAGCCGTTCCAGGGCGATCATCGTCAGCGTGGCCGTGACCGCGCTGGGCTCGCTCGGCGCCCTCTTCCTGGTGGACTTCACCGAGTCGCTGCTGAGCTTCCTCTCCCTGCTGATCATCGTGTTCGCCCCGTGGGGCGGGGTCTTCCTCGCCGACATGCTCATACGCCGGTGCCGGTACGACACCGCGGCACTGCACGCCGGACGCGACGGGGCGTACTGGTACCGCGGCGGATTCCATCCCGCCGGGATGGCCGCCCTCGTCGCCGGTATGGCCTTCGCGGCGCTGACCTGCAACTCCGAACTGTGGACCGGACCGCTGGTCGCTCCGCTCGGCGGCGGCGACCTCACCCTGCTCGGCTCGGTCGTCTCCGGGCTCGTCTACTGGGCGCTGGCCCGCCGTCAGCTGCGGACCGCCCCGGTGACCGGCTGACCGGGCGGAACCCCGGTCCCGCCGGCCGCCGCACCCGCTTCAAACCACCCCGTGCCGCCGAACCACCCGTACTACCCCAGGAGTCCATCCCTCATGACCCGCACCACCGCCCCCGCCGACCTGGTCCTGCGCAACGCCCGTATCCACACCGTCGACCCGCGGCTCCCCGCTGCCGAGGCGCTCGCCGTCCGCGACGGCCGGATCGTCTGGGTCGGCCCCGACGCGGAGGCAGCCGCCTGGACGGGGGAGGACACCCGGCTCATCGACGGTGCGGGCAGGCTGGTGCTGCCCGGCTTCATCGACGCGCACAACCACGTACGGCTCGGCTCCGACGACGCCTGTGTGCAGCTCGCCGGGGCCCGCACGCTCACCGAGATCCACCACCGCATCACCGCCTGGAGCGCCGATCATCCCGACGCGGAGTGGATCGAGGCCGAGGCCTTCGACTACTCCGCGATCCCGGACGGCCGGATGCCGAACGCGGCCGACCTGGACACGGTCACCGGCGACATCCCGGCCTTCGTCCTCAGCTACGACGTCCACACCGCATGGCTCAACACCGCGGCCCTGCGGCGCCTCGGTGTCACCAGGGAGACGACCTCGCTGCCGTTCGGGCGTGCCGAGACCGATCCGGTCACCGGTGAACCCACCGGATTCATCAAGGACTTCGCCGTCAAGGGGCTGTCCCGCGACGGGCACCGGGCGCTGCGCGAGCTGGGTGTTCCGTGGGCCGCTCCCGACCGCCAGTACGGCCGACTCGTGAAGAGCCTGGACGACGCGATCCGCTTCGGCATCACCACCGTGGTCGAGCCGCAGAACTCCCTGGACGACCTGGAGCTGTTCACCCGCGCCCGCACCGAGGGCCGGCTCCGCTCCCGCCTGGTCGCCGCGCTCTTCCACCCGCGCGGCACCACCGACGCCGACCTGGACGACTTCGCCGCGACCGCCGCCCGGTTCGACGACGACCGCATGCGGGTCGGCCCGCTCAAGCTCTACATCGACGACGTGGTCGAGCCGCGCACCGCCGCGCTGCTGGAGCCGTACACGGGTTGCGGCAAGCACCGGGGCGACACCTTCTACCCGCCGGAGGAGTTCGCCGGGCTGCTCACCAAGCTGGACGCCCGGGGCTTCCAGTGCTTCGTGCACGCCACCGGCGACCGGGGCATCCGCACCGTACTGGACGCCGTCGAGCACGCCATTGAGGTCAACGGAGCGCGTGACGCCCGCCACCAGGTCGTCCACGTGGAGTGCCTCGACCCGCAGGACACGGCGCGCTTCGCGGAGCTCGGCGTCGTCGCCTGCATGCAGCCGAGGCACTGTGCTCCCGAGATCGCAGGGCCCGGCCAGGACTGGGCGGAGAATGTCGGCTCGGACCGCTGGCACAAGGCCTGGCCGATGCGCAGCCTGCACGAGGCGGGGGCCGTGCTGGCTTTCTCCAGTGACTGGAACGTGGCCGAGATGGACCCCATGATCGGTATCTACACCGCGGTCACCCGCCGTCCTCTCGGTGGCGGCGAGCCCTGGCAGCCCGGCGAGACGGTGGACGTCGAGACGGCGGTCCACGGCTACACGATGGGCTCCGCCCACGCCAACTTCCTTGAGGGCGAACGCGGTTCACTGAGCGTCGGCAAGCTGGCCGACTTCACCGTGCTGTCCAGGGACATCCTGCGCATCAGCCCGGAGGACATTCCCGGTACGACGGCCGAGCTGGTCGTCGTCGGCGGCGAGGTGGTCGCCGGGACCGGGGCCTGAGACCCGGGCGGCGGCCGGGCCCCCGGCCGCCGCCCCGGCCGCGTACGGCATCAGCTGCGCGCGAAGGACAGGCGCTTCACGGCCGACACCAGGCACGTCGTCGCCGACGGCCCCTCCACCTTTGCGGAGGCCACGGATACGTGGACGAGTACGGTATCGAGAAGATCGTCCGAGATCCCCGTGTCCGCCGGCTTCTGGAAGGAACCAACGAGATCATGCGCGTCATAGTGGCCCGTGGGCTGAGGGAGGTGTTCCGATGACCGCCGACGAGGAGCACGTACTTCTCCGTACCGAAGGCCGAGCCGCCTACCTCACGCTCAACCGGCCGCAGGCGCTCAACGCCCTCACCCACGCCATGGTGCGTCGTATCGACGAGGCCCTGGCCGCCTGGGAGGACGATCCGGCCGTGGAGACCGTGATCATCACTGGTGCGGGAGGACGCGGACTCTGCGCGGGCGGCGACATTCGCTCCGTCTACGAGGACGCGTGCGCCGGAGGCACCGCCTCCTTCGGCTTCTGGCGGGACGAGTACCGGCTCAACGCCCGCATCGCCCGCTACCCCAAGCCGTACGTCGCCGTGATGGACGGGATCGTGATGGGCGGCGGTGTCGGAGTCTCCGCCCACGGCAGCGTCCGCATCGTCACCGAACGCTCCCGGATCGCCATGCCGGAGACGGGCATCGGCTTCGCTCCCGACGTGGGCGGTACGTATCTGCTCGCCCTCGCGCCCGGTGAACTCGGCACCCACCTTGCCCTGACCGGTACGCAGATCGGCGCGGGCGACGCCCTGCTGTGCGGGCTCGCCGACCACTTCGTACCCTCGGATGACCTGCCCCGGCTGCTCGACGACCTCGCCAAGCAGCCGGTCCGGGACGCGCTCCGGCCCCACGTACGTCAGCCGCCTCCTGGCGAACTGGCCAGGCACCGGGTGTGGATCGATCCCTGCTATGGCGCCGACACCGTCGAGGAGATCGTCACCCGGCTGCACGGCCACGGACCGGGCGCCGCCGACGCGACGGCCGACATCCTTGCGGCCAAGTCGCCCACGGCCCTGAAAGTCACGCTCGCCGCGATGCGCAGCGCACGGCGGCTCGGCTCGCTGGAGCACGTCCTGGAGCAGGATTACCGGAGTTGCTGCGCCGCGCTCGCCTCGCACGACCTGGTCGAGGGGATCCGCGCCCAGGTCATCGACAAGGACCGCAAGCCCCGTTGGGCACCGGCCACTTTGGCTGAGGTCACCAACACTGAGGTGGCGCGCTACTTCGCCCCGCCCCCCGGAGGCGAGCTTCACCTGACCACGCCGCAGCATCACATGCCCTGAGGAGACTGCCTGCTGTCTGGTCTACGCGCCGGTCATCATCCTGGTCCCTGAACTGGTGCGCATCGTCGGCTCGTGGTGGGGCAATCGAGTAGTTTCCGCGGCCTCGCACCGGTAAGCCCGCATGTCGACGTGTCAGGTATGCGTGGCTGAAGCCAGCCAGCCAGCCGGCCAGCCAGCCAGCCAGCCAGCCAGCCGGTCGGCCAGCCGGCCAGCCAGTCATCACGTTCAGTGCGTATCTTCAGGCGCTGCCGCACCGGCGCGGGCGACAGCCCTCAGCCCGCTCGATCCGGTTCTGGTGTGCCGTTCGGTTGCCGGACCGTGGCTGTCCGCCGTGGCGGTGCCGGTGTCAGCAGCGCGGCGAGCCGGTGAGTCTCCTCCAGGTAGCGGTCGTAGGGGAAGCCGGCCTCCAGGAGAGCGGTGCGGAGCTCTTCCTCCAGGGGCTTGCCCTCGGCCAGGAAGGTGTCCTGGCCCGTCGGGGTGAGGGTGACCAGGCGTCGGCGTCGGTGGGCGGGGTCGACTCTGATCGTCACGTACCCCTGCGCCTCCAGTGGGCGCAGGGAGCGGCTGATGGCGGGGTCGGACAGGGCCAGGGCCTCGGCGAGCTGGTGCTGGGTGGCGGGTTGGATCTCCTCAAGGGTGCCCAGCAGCCGCAGTTGACTGTGGGAGAGGCGCTGGTTCGAGTCGGAGCGGCGCCTGGCCGCCTCGCCCATCAGCATGACCACGCGGTACAGGAGCTCTGCCAGTCCTTCGTCCATACGTCCATCCTACCGGAACACTTGCAGCGTTAATATTAACCATGCAACACTCGGATTCATGGACAACCTCCCGTACGCCGTTCAGACCACGTTTCCGCTTCTCTTCATGCTGGTACCCGCTCTCGGAGCGCTGCTGAGCTGCCGTCGCCGCCGCCCGGGCCGGTCGGCGGCGGAGATCTGGCAGCGCTGGTGGGCGGTCGGCGCCCTTGGCATCGGAAGCCTGTGGATCACGCTCTCGTTCCTGGCGGTCCCGAAGGGCATGGCGGACGCCATCGGCTTCGCCACCTCGCCGTTCCAGTTCGAGATCGCCTTCGCCAACCTCGGCCTCGCCGTGCTGGGCTTCCGCGGCGCGTCCGCTTCGCCCCGTGAGCGCCTCACGAGCGGGCTGGCGGCCGCCGCGTTCCTGTGGGGAGCCACGATCGGCCACGTCTACCAGTGGTTCGCCAACGGCGACCACGCCGCCGGAAACACGGGTGGCATCCTGGCCAACGACGTACTCATTCCCGCCGTCATGATCGCCCTGGCCGCCCGGGACGTCCACCGCGCCGGCCCGGGCCGCGGCCACAACGCCCTCCCGGCGGCCTGACCACGGCGGCCCGCCCGCCCGGTGGCAGCGGAGCCCGCGACGGTCCATCGCAGCCCCCATCGACGAGCGAACCCGGGCGGAGGCTGTGGGACAGGGGTCTCCGGGCCGCATCCGTCGGCCCGTTATCGGCGGGGCGGCACGACAACGGGCGGGAGGGCGCGCGTGGTCACGCGCGCCCTCCCGCCCGGGTGATCCGGTCGGTGACCGCTCAGCGGCGGCCCGGCACCACTGTCAGACGGTCAGGGCGGGCGGAACGGCCGCCAGCGCCTCCTGGATCGCGGCGACCAGGGTGCGGGCGGACTCGGCCGTCAGTTCCAGGGCGACGCGCGCCGAGGGACCCTTCGACGGGTCGGTGAAGTCGATGTTGAGCGTGTGCTCGGCCATCGCGTGCACCGGGTGGTCGAAGTACACGGTCACGTCCGACACATGGAACCAGGAGCTGCCCGGCCCCTTGGCGCTGCCGTCCACGGTGTCCTTGATGGTCGTGTAGGTGCACATGCTCAGGCTCCCAGGTGCTTGGCGAAGAAGGTCTCGACCCGCTCCCAGCCGTCGTTGGCGGCGGCCACGTTGTACGAGGGCCGGTCGGTGGCGAAGAACGCGTGACCCGCGCCCTCGTACGTGTGGAACTCGAAGTCCTTGCCGTGCTCCGTGAGGATCTGCTCCAGCTCGGCCACCTGCTCGGGGCCGGGGAAGCTGTCGTCGGCCCCGAACAGGCCGAGCAACGGGGCGCGCAGCCGGGGGAGTTCGCCGACCAGATTGCTGACCTGCAGCGGGAAGCCCTCGGGCGGTGTTCCGGTGACGAACGCGCCGTAGCAGTCCACCGCGGCGTCCAGGTCGAGACGGCACGCGGCGAGCACGCTCTGCCGTCCGCCCGAGCAGTAACCGATCGTGCCCACCTTGCCGTTGGAGGTGGGCAGCGCGCGCAGGTACGCCGCGGCCGCGGCCACGTCCCCGGCGAGGCGGTCGTCCGGCACGCCACCGGCCGCACGGTTGGCGGCTGCGGCGTCGTCAGGTGCCGCGCCCGGCGCGTCGCGGTAGAAGAGGTTCGGGCAGATCGCGTCGTAGCCCATCTCGGCGAACCTGCGGACGATCTCCTTGCTGCCCCGGTCGTAACCCGGCATGTGGTGGATGACCACGACTCCGCCGCGCGGGGTTCCGCCCTCCGGACGGGCCAGATATGCCTCGATCTCGTCGCCGTCGTGACCGGCGAGCCTGATGGTTTCCGCGGTTAGTGAGTCACTCATGAGACAGCTATACCATAAGGCTGGACTAATCAGTTTATGCTGACGACCATGGTGAATACGGGCGACTCGGCTGACTCGGGGCGGATGGCGGCGGACCTGCGGGCCTGTCTCGGCCCGCTGGTGCGCAGGCTCAGACAGGTGGAGCCGGACGGCGAACTGACGCTGGCGCAGACCTCCGTACTGGTGCGGCTCGACCGGGAGGGCCCGGCGACGCCCGGCCGGCTCGCCGAGGCCGAGGGCATCCGCGCCCAGTCCATGTGCACGATCGTCTCCGCCCTCCAGGAACGCGCTCTGGTGGCCCGCACCCCGGACCCGGACGACGGCCGCCGGGTCGTCGTGTCGCTCACCGCGGCGGGGGTCGAGGGGCTGCACGGGGCCCGGAGGGAACGGGCGCGGCGGCTCACCCGGGCCATCGAAGCGGAGCTCACCACCGCCGAGCGCGAGCAACTGGCCGTCGCGCTGCCCCTGCTGGCCCGTGTCGTCCACGGTCTCTGACCGCCCCCCTCGCCGCTACCCGGCGGACAGCTCCCGGGGCCAGCTGCCGGTCGTGCGCAACAGGGCGATGAATGCCCGCTCGGCGGGGGAGAGCAGCCGGTCGCGCCGGCTCACCAGACTGATCGGGCGGGACCGGGGCCGCGGGCCGACCGGCACCACCGCCAGCGAACCGGCCCGTACGTCCACGTCGACCGCGTGCTCGGAGATCAGCGTGAGCCCGAGGCCGGCTGCCACACACTGCTTGACGGCCTCGGGACCCCAGACGTCACCGTGCGACACCTCCGTCAGGCCCCACTCGGCCAGCACCTGTTCCTGAAGCTCCCGCGTCTGCGAACCGGGCTCGCGCAACAGGAAGCGGGAACCCGCCAGCTCGGCGGGACGGACTTCGCCGGCGCCCGCCAGTGGATGCGACGGCGCGGCGACGAGCACCAGCCGCTCGTCCAGTACGTGTTCGACGACCAGCTGCGCCGCGGTGGGTGCCCCCGCCACCACCGCGACACCGATTCCGCCCCCGGCCAGCCGTTCCAGCACGGCCTCGTTGTTGCCCACGAAGATGTCGCACTCGATGCCCGGATGAGCCGCCTGGTACCGCGCGAGGAGCGGGGGCAGCAGATAGGTCCCGACCGTCGTCGTACCGCCGATCAGTAGCCGCCCCGAGGCCAGCCCGCTCACCTGCTGCACCGCCGCGACGGCCTCGTCGGCCAGCAGGAAGACCCGTTTGCCGTACTCGGCCAGAACCTCGCCCTCGGCGGTGGGCCGGGTCCTGGCGCCCGAGCGGTCCACCAGGGTGACCCGCAGGGACTGCTCCAGTCTCCGCACCTGGTTGGAGACGGACGGCTGGCTCATGTAGAGCTTCTGCGCCGCAGCGGAGAACCCGTGGTGCTCGACCACTTGCATGAAGATCCACAATCGGTGGAGGTTGAGTTCCACGGGCCTCCTGACGTTGCTCACCGACCGTCCGCGCGGTGAGCCTAGCGGCCAACGGCCCTGGTGGGGAGGGGGTGTACCCGCCCCTGCGGAGCTATGGCGGCCATAGCGATTCCGGTGGTTCTCCACCGGTGGCGGCGGGTGCTACCCATGAAGAGGAGAGCGGCAGCCACCGCTCCGGACTTCGACCTCAGGGGTGGATCCGTACATGAAGGAATCTGTTGCCGAACGGCTCGATGTGAACGGGCGCGGCTACGGCCGGCCCTGCCGGCCGGTCGTCGTGGTCTGCATCGACGGCAGCGAGCCCGCCTACCACGAACGGGCCGTGGCGGACGGCCGGATGCCCTTCCTGGAGCGCATGCTCCAGCACGGCAGCGATCTGCGGGCCGACTGCACCATGCCGTCCTTCACCAACCCCAACAACCTCTCCATCGCCACCGGCACACCGCCGTCGGTGCACGGCATCTGCGGCAACTACTTCTACGACACCGCGTCCGGTACCGAGATCATGATGAACGACCCGGCGCTGCTGCGGGTGCCCACCCTCTTCGCCGCGTTCTCGGCGGCCGGAGCGAAGGTCGCCGTCATCACGGCCAAGGACAAACTGCGCAGGCTGCTGGGGCGCGACCTGGTCGACGGCATGTGTTTCTCGGCCGAGAAGGCCGACCAGGTCACCGAGGAGGAGAACGGCATCAGCAAGGTGCTGGAGCGCGTCGGCATGGAGCTGCCCTCCGTCTACAGTGCCGGGCTCAGCGAACTCGTCATGGCCGCCGGTACGGATGTACTGGCGCAGGAACGGCCGGACCTCATGTACCTCTCGCTCACCGACTACATCCAGCACAAGCACGCACCGGGCTCCCCCGTCGCCAATGACTTCTACGCGATGCTCGACGGCTACTTCGAGCGGATCGATGCACTCGGCGCCGTCCTGGTCGTCACCGCGGACCACGGGATGAACGCCAAGAGCGACGCGCGGGGCGAAGCCCGGGTGGTGTTCCTCCAGGACGTCCTCGACGCACGGCTCGGCGAGGGAACGGCGCGGGTCGTGCTGCCCATCACCGACCCGTACACCGTGCACCACGGGGCGCTCGGCTCGTACGCGACCGTGCACCTGCCCGCCACCACCGACGTGGCGCCGCTGGTCGCCGCGCTCGCCACGCTGGACGGCGTGGACACCGTCCTCACCCGCGCACAGGCCTGCGAGCGCTTCGAGCTGCCGCCGGACCGGATCGGCGACCTCGTCGTCATCGCCGAACGCAACACGGCGCTGGGCACCACCCCGGCCCGCCATGACATCTCCGGCTTCGAGGAGCCGCTGCGCTCGCACGGCGGGCTGACGGAGCAGCGGGTGCCGTTCCTGGTCAACGCCCCGACCGGACCGCTCCCCGAGGGTCACCGGCTCCGGAACTTCGACGCCTACTGGGTGGGCACCGCACTCGCCGCGGACCGGCCGCTCACCACCTGACCCGGTCCGCGCAGCCCGCCCCCTCCTCCGAATACCCCTGACCCCCGTATCGCCTCGATCCCGTATCGCCTCGCTCCCCCCGGAGATCCCCGATTCCCGGAGACCCTCTCGGAGATCCCAGAACCGAACGCTCCCGCACCACTGACCCGGCCCCGGCGTGCGCTGTCGAGGCGTGCGCCGGGGCCGAGCCATGTCCAGGTACGACTCCGATCCCTCACCCGCACCCACCGCGCCGAGGACAGGACAGGACACCGCCATGGCAGACACCCCACACCAGCAACCACCACCGACCGGCACTCCGGTCACCACACGTGAAGCGCTCGACCGCATCTCACCGCTGGTCCGCTCCGCGCGGGCCCGTCGCTGGCGCCGGCAGATCTTCGCGATCACCTGGCTCGCGTACGTCGGTTTCTACTTCGTCCGGCAGGCGTTCTCCGTGGCCAAGCTGGGCATCCTGGACGATCCCTCCGTGAACACCGTGCTCACCGAGCACGTCCTCGGCGTCATCGACGCGGTCTACCTCGCGGCCTACGCGGCAGGGCAGTTCCTCTGGGGCATGTGGGCCGACCGGTTCGGGCCACGGGTGGTGGTGATCGGCGGGATGGCCGGTGCCATCGCCGCGGCCTGTGCGATGGGGCTGAACAGCGCGCTCCTGGTGTTCGGCGGCGCCATGGTGATCCAGGGGCTGTCCCAGTCGGCGGGGTGGGCGCCGCTCTGCAAGAACATGGGGAACTTCTTCGCGGTGGGGGAGCGCGGCCGGGTGCTCGGCGTGTGGAGCACCAACTACGCGTTCGGCGGTCTCGTGGCCCCGCCGTTCCTCGGGTGGGTCGCCTACTCGGTGCTCGACAGCTGGCGGGCGGCCTTCCTCGCGGGCGCCGTCACCCTCGCCGTCGTACTCCTGCTGTTCGTGCTCCTGCAGCGCGACTCACCCCGGGACGTGGGCCTGCCGGACCCGATGGACCCGACGGGACCGACGGACGCGATGGACCCGGCGGAGTCCACGGATCCGGCGGAGTCCGTACGGAGCGCCGAGCCCGGAACCGACGGTGCGCCGCGCCGCTCTGCCATCGGTCTCTACCGCGAAACCCTGCGCGACCGCATGGTGCTCACCCTCGGCCTCTGCTACTTCCTCCTCAAGCCCGCCCGTTACGCCATCCTGCTCTGGGGGCCGGTGATCGTCAGTCACCGGCTGCCCGAGATCAACAAGGTCGGCGCCACGCTCATCCCCATCGCGTTCGGGGTCACCGGCGTCCTCGCCCCGATCCTGGTGGGCTGGGTCTCCGACCGGCTCTTCCGGTCCCGGCGGGTCCCGGCGTGCGTCCTCGCCCTCGGCGTACTGACCGTGGCACTCGCCCTGTTCATGCCGCTCACCGCGGCGGGCAGCGTCGGGGTGATGATCGCCGTTCTCGCGGTGATCGGACTCGCCGTGTACGCGGCCGACGCGATGATCTCCTGTGTCGCCGCCGTGGACTTCGGCAGCGCCAAGGGCGCGGGAACCGCCGCGGGTCTGGTCAACGGCTGCGGATCGGTCGGCGCCATCCTCGGCGGCCTGCTCCCCGGATTCCTCTCCGGCGGTGTGCTGTTCACCGGCTTCGCGGGAGCCGCACTCCTCGCCGGACTGCTGATGCTCCCGCACTGGAATCGCGTACCGCGCCCCACGTCCTGAGCCTCCTGCACCCATCGAGAAGGAGTCTCAACAAGGAGTCTCAATGATGAAGTCAAGCCGCTTGCGCGACCGGTGGGGCGGAGGCGAAGACCCGGTCGTCGCGCAGAACGGCCCACAGGACACCGGCCCGTCGGCGGGCGAGAGCGATAACGGCCTGGGCGTGTTTGCAGCCCTCGCCACGCTTCTTGAGGTAGAAGTCCCGGTTGGGTCCGTCGCGGATGATGCTGGTCTGCGCGGACATGTAGAACACCCGGCGCAGGCGTCGGCTGTATCGCTTGGGCCGGTGCAGGTTGCCGGTCCGGCGTCCGGAGTCGCGGGGTACGGGCACAAGCCCGGCGGCGGAGGCCAGGTGGCCGGCGTCCGCGTAGGCCGTCAGGTCGCCCGCGGTGACGACGAACTCGGCGCCGAGTATTGGCCCCATGCCGGGCAGGGATTCGATGGTCTCGGCCTGCGGGTGGCTGCGGAAAGTCTCACGGATCTGCTTGTCGACGCGTTTGAGCCGGTCGTCCAAGTCCAGAATCTGGGCGGCGAGATCGGCAACGAGCTGGGTGGCGACTTCTTCTCCGGGCGGCACGGTGTGCTGGGCGTCGGCGGCTTCAAGCGCGGTGGCCGCGACCGTGTCGGCGCCTCGCACACTGCGGTGGGCCAGCCAGGCCGTCAGCCTCGCGCGGCCTCGGCGGTGGAGGGCGGCCGGGGTCTGGTAACCGGTGAGCAACGCGAGGTCGGCGGCGAGCTGGGCAGGCACACCGATCGTGGTGAAGTCGCGCCGGTGGCGCGCGGTTTCGGCGATGACGTAGGCATCGCGGGCGTCGGTCTCGGCCTCCCCTCGGTAAGCCCCGGACATGCGGTTGGCCGTCCGTCCGGGCACGTAGACGGCCTGTTGGCCGTGGGCGGTGAGCAAGGCCAGCAGCAGCGCGGAGGACGTGCCGGAGATGTCCACCGCCCAGCTGACCTCGTCGGTCAGGTCCAAGATCTCGCCCAGTGCGGTCAGGATCGCTGTCTCATCGTTGTCGATCTTCTTCGACCACAGGGTGGCGCCGGTCTCGTCGACCACTGCCGCCCAAGGGTGGCCCTTGCCTGCATCGACGCCGGCCCAGAGCCGGACGCGTCGGTTGCTCATCTGCCCCTCCTCGTTCCGCGCAGCCTGCTGCCAGCCCGAGGGACACCCCGCTGTCATCTCCGTAATCAGCGACCGAAGCGCACATCTCAATCAGCAGCCAGGGCGCCCAAGAGAGCCGGGCGGCCACTCCTTCGAAGCCACTGAAGGCAAGAACCCATCAGCCACACCCGGCCCTCCCGGGCCGCCTAACAACTTACGGAGCACCCATGACCGTCAACCGTGCCGACACCGCCGTCGTCGGCGGAGGCATCGTCGGCCTCGCCCACGCACTCGCGGCCGCCCGCCGTGGGGACCGCGTCGTCCTGTTCGAGCGTGACGACTTCGCCGTCGGCGCCTCCATCCGCAACTTCGGCATGATCTGGGCGGTCGGCCAGCAGCGCGGCGAGATCTACGAACGAGCTCTGCGGACCCGCGAGATCTGGCTGGACATCGCCGCCAAGTCCGGGCTCTGGGCCGCACCGACCGGATCGCTGCACCTCGCCCACCACCCCGACGAGGTCGCGGTCCTGGAGGAGTTCCTCGCGATCACACCGCCGGCCCGGGAGCGCGGTGCCCGGATGATCACCCCCGACGAGACCCGCGACCGCAGTGCCACCGCGCGCACCGACGGACTGCTGGCCGCGATGTGGAGCCCGACCGAGCTCAACGTGGACCCGAGGCTCGCCATCCCGGCGGTCGCCAGGTACCTGGTGGCCGAGTACGGCGTCGACATCCGGTTCGGCACGACCGTACGCGGCATCGATCTGCCGGAGGTCTCCACCACCGAGGGCGAGTGGCACGCGGACCGGGTCTACGTGTGCAGCGGCAATGACTTCGCGACGCTGTACCCGGAAGTCTTCGCCCGGAGCGGTCTGGTGCGGTGCAAGCTCCAGATGATGCGCACCGGGGCCCAGCCAGCCGGCTGGCAGCTCGGCCCGATGCTCTGCGGCGGGCTGACCCTCCTGCACTACGCGGCCTTCGACGACTGCGTCTCGAAGGCGGCGCTGGCGGCCCGGCTGGGGGATGAGCTGCCCTTCCACCGGGAGCACGGGGTCCATGTCCTGCTCTCCCAGACCGCGGACGGGCGGCTGACCATCGGCGACAGCCATGCGTACGCGAAGACGCTCCACCCCTTCGAGAGCGAGGAGATCAACGAGGCGGTCGTGGACTACCTCGGCACGTTCGCGCAGTTGCCGAACCCGGCCATCACCGAGCGCTGGAGCGGCTACTACCCGTCCCTGCGGGACGGCCGTACGGAACTGGTGACCGAGCCCCAACCGGGCGTCACCGTCGTGAACGGCGTCGGCGGCGCCGGGATGACGCTGTCATTCGGACTGGCCGAGGAGATCATCGGCCGCTGACGCCGGACCACCGGCCCACGCGGCGGTGCCCCTCACCGGATCTCCGGTGAGGGGCACCGCCGTATGCGGTCGGCACACCTGTCAGCACACCTAATAACTGATGCAGGCCGAATGCCACTCCGTGTAGAAGTCCCACACCTCGGGGGAACACTCCGGCGGGCCGTACTGCGACGCCTTCGAGCCGACATGCGGCAGATGCGCGTACGCCCCTACGCCGGGCCGGTTCACATGGAGCATCCCGGCCTCGAACCGCTCGATCGCCTCGAACGCCCGCGACTGGGACGCAGTGAAGACGGTGCCGGACATCCCGTACTTCACGGAGTTCGCCACGGACATGGCGTCGTCGAAGCCGTCCGCGTCGATCACCGCCAGCACCGGCCCGAACACCTCCTCCTGCGCCAGCGCGCTGTCCCCGGGCACATCGCGGATGACGGTCGGCCGGACATAGCAGCCTTCGGGCAGATCCGACCGCTCCTCCCGGTCCCCTCCGCACAGCACCTTGCCGCCGTCGCGCCGCGCCCCGGCGACGGCCGCCAGGGCAGCGTCCATCCGTACGGTGTTGACGACCGGGCAGACCCGGGACGCCGGATCGTCGCCCGGCCCGACCCGCAGACCGGCGACGCGCGCCACCAGCCGGTCGAGGAACTCCTCGCGCACCCGGACATCCACCACGGCCCGGCTCGTGGCCGAACACCGCTGGCCCGCCTGGCCGAAGGCGCCGTTCACGACAGCGTCGACGGCCTTGCCGATGTCGGCGTCGTCGCACACGATCAGGGCGTTCTTGCCGCCGAGTTCGAGCTGCGTCCGGAGCAGCCGGTGCGCCCCGCCGCTGTGGATGGCGGTACCGACCGGCAGCGAGCCGGTGAAACTGATGCCCGCGACCGCCGGGTTGGCGACCAGCGCCTCGCCCGCCGCCGCATCGCCCTGCACCAGATTCAGTACCCCGGCGGGGATCCCCGCCTGCTGGAAGATCTCGACCAGCAGCGCCGAGGTCAGAGGTGTCAGCGGGGACGGCTTGAGCACCGCCGTGCATCCCGAGAGCAGTGCGGGTGCCACCTTCCACATCGGGATGGCGAGCGGGAAGTTCCACGGGGACACCAGACCGACCACCCCGATGGGCCTGCGGAAGGTGTACGCGAAGGTGCGCTCCTCCTCGGCGGGCGCGGTCACCCCGCCGAGCAGCCGTGCCTGTCCCGCGGTGAAGTCGATGACGGCCCGCGCCCTGGCCACTTCACCGCGGGCCTCGCTGAGCAGCTTGCCCTGCTCGCGGGTGATGACGGACGCGACCTCCGCCGCCCGCTCGCCGAGGATCCGGCTCGCCGCGGTGAGATGTACGGCGCGCGCGACCGGTCCCAGCGCGCGCCACCCGGGCAGCGCCGTGGCCGCGGCGTCGACCGCGTGGTCCACGTCGACGCCACCGGATTCGGTGAACTCGCCGATCACATCCGAGAGATCGGCCGGGTCGATGTTCTCCCGGAGCTGTCCCGATTCCGCCGGGAGCCACTGCCCGTCGATGAAGTTGAGCCGAAGGTGCTGCGGAACCTGATGCCACTGCGCAACGCGTGTCATGCCCTCCCCTTCGCTGGACCTGCCGGCGCCGCTGCCGGTCCTGGCCAGGCTCGCTCAGGGGGCGGGCCGTCACAATGCGCGATTGGTGAATACACCGGATAGCCGGCGCCTATCGGGCCCCCGCTGCCCCGCGCGCCGGGGTCGTGGCGGACCGCCACCGGCTCGCACGCGACCCGGTCGCGGACCCGTCACCGGGGCCGTACTAGACCGCCTGCTCCACGGTCCGCGCGAGGATGCCGAGCGTGGCACGCAGCCCGGCTTCGGGGATGACCGGGAAGATGCCCTTCTCGCGGTAGCGCTCCTCGATCCGGCTCCAGTCGTAGTACGAGGTGACGAGCGTCCCCGTCGCACTGGGGCTGAGCCGGTAGCCGTACAGGTGCTGGATCGGCGGCTGGATGGTTCCCGAGATCGTCCACTCGATCAGAGCGTCCTGCTCGAACCGGGTGATGATGACCGTGACGTCGTACTTGCCCATCGGGATGTCGCCGAGCGCCTCCCGGTCCATGTGGACGACGAACGTGTCGTCCGCCTTCCGGACCGGATCGCCCTCGGCCGACTGGAGCATCCCGGAGCTGTCGATGGCCACATGGCCCTGCGGGTCGCACAGCAGCGCGAACACGGTGGCGGGGGATGCTGCGATCTCCCGCTGGACTTCGAAGCGTTCTGAGCGTTCTGTCGTCATGCCCGCCACCGTACGGTGCGGCCCGGTGCGCAGGCGGACGGGTGCGGCCGCCGGCCGGAGCGGCCGGGGCCGGCGGACGATCCCCTCGTCCGCCGGCCCCGGCCGTACTGTCCGCCCCTCCCGTCAGAGCAGCACCGGCGTCAGGTCCGGGCCGCCCTCGTTCTCGTACGCGTCCTCGTCGAAGGGGTACAGCGGGCGCTCCACCCGGTGGTGGCCCAGGCGCAGCAGGTCCTGGTCGACGCCGCCGGGGGTGAGGGCGAGGAGCCAGTCCGCCGCCATGTCGTGCAGCTCCGGTTCCAGGTAGCCGATCTTCACGACGACCAGGTCGAAGGTGCGCGGGTCGATCCCCAGACCGCCCTGCGCCGGTCCGGTGAAGTCGGCGACCGTGTGGAACGGCTTGCGCTGCCCGGTGACGACGACCGTGAGCCCGCCGACCGTGATCGCCGCGAGGTCGCAGCCGCGGTCGTACGCGCCACCCTCGGCCCGGTCCGTCTTGTCGGCCGCGCGCTGCAGGCCGGTCACGGTGCCGGTGATCTCGTAGGGCCCGCCCTGGCTGGTGTCGACCTTGCCGCCGACGCCGACGGTGACGGTGGCGCCGATCCCGGCCTCGAAGCAGGCGCGGACCGCGGCCGGGTCGGTGATGCCGGGGTGGACGGCGGTCACCCTGCCGGAGGCGATCTTCTCGTTCTCCAGCAGCTTGGCGAGCATGTACGCGAGGTCGCCCGCGCCGCCGGCCGTCGGGTTGTCCCCGGAGTCGCTGATCAGGAACGGGCGGCGCTCGGACGCCACCGCCGCGGCGACGCACTCCTCGGCGGTGCCGGTCGGGCCGACGAACTCGAAGTCGCGGCGGACGTCCCAGTACTGACGGGCCAGGGACTCGGCCTCGGCGGCGGCGAGCGCGGCGTCGTCGCCGGTGACCACGATGGCCGCCTTGCAGCGCGGCTCGTCGGCCCAGGCGTACCCGACCCAGATCGCGGCGTCCACGATGCCGGGCTTCGCCTCGATGCCCGCGAGACGCCCGTACAGGCCCTTGGCCGGTTCCAGCCGCGTGCTGGTCTTCTCGCCGGGCAGCAGCACGGGCACCTGCACCCACGCGCGGTGCGGACGGCGGTCCGCGGCGGGCAGCCGGAGCCGCTCGACCAGCTTGCGGGCCGCGCGCTCACGGGTGTCCCAGGCGTCCTCGTGCGGGGCCAGCCGGTGGGCGGTGAGCAGCTCGATCGGCTCGGCGAAGCGGCGCGAGACGTTCCCGTGCAGGTCCATCGCCGCGGACATCATCGGGCGGCCGGACTCCGGGTCCTCCGGGGTGCCCACCGCGTCCAGCGCGGCGCGCACGGCCTCGGTGAGGTCGCCCTCGGCGTCGGTGAGGCCGATGACGCTCATCGCGCCGTGCAGGTCGTAGACCATGCCGTCCAGGGGGCCCGCGGCCCGGATCCGGGAGACCAGCTCGTCCTTGAGCAGCAGATACGACTCCGCCTCGACGGGGCCGCCGGGCAGGGCGGTGGCGTGCAGCAGCGGGACCCACTCGATCAGCGCGCCAAGGTCCGACCCCGGCTGCGTCCAGGTGTAGCGGTCGAGGAGATCCTGCCCGCGGGTCTGGCGGAAATCGTCCACGGTGGAGCGGTGCGGGCAGAAGGTGGACGACTCGATGCCGATGCCGCCGATGGCTATGCGCAGACGGCGGGCGGGGGTGGCGGTGGTCATGTGGCGCTGCTCTCCGGGTTGCGGGTGGGGTGGTGGTACGGGGGCCGCGCCCGCGGGGTGTCCGGGCGGGGCGGGGCCGGGCTCAGGGCGCTTCGGCGTGCGGCAGGCTGTCGCGCAGGGCCGTCAGCCCCGCGCCCAGCAGGCCCGCGTCGCGGCCCGAGACGGTGGTGGTGATTTCGAGCCCTGCCGTGGCCATCGGCAGGCAGCGCTCGTACAGGACCCCGCGGACCGCGGCCACCAGGGGCTCCGCCGATGCCAGTGCGCCGCCGAGTACGACGGCCTGCGGGTTGAAGAAGTTGACGACGACGCTCAGGACGGTGCCGATGTGGCGGCCGGCCGCCCGGACGAGGGTGGTCGCCTGCGGGTCCCCGTCGGTGACCAGCCGCAGCAGTTCCGCGGTGCCGTCCACCGGGGTGCCCCTGCGGGCGAGTTCGCGCAGCACGGCCGCGCCGCTGGCGACCGTCTCCAGACAGCCGATGTTCCCGCAGCTGCACGGGCGGTCCTCGGCGGCGTCGACCCGGACGTGGCTGATGTCGCCCGCGCATCCGTTGGCGCCGCGGTGCGGGCGGCCCGCGGAGATCACTCCGCAGCCGATGCCGCGGCCCGCCTTGACGACGACGAGGTGCTGGAGCTCCGGCCTGGCCGACTGGTGCTCGCCGACGGCCATCAGGGTCGCGTCGTTGTCCACGACGACCGGCAGTCCGAGCCGGTCGGCCAGGACGTCGCGGAGCGGGAAGTTGTGCCAGCCGGGCATCCGGGAAGGGGTGAGCACCCGGCCGGCCGGGACGTCGACCGGGCCGGGGAAGGCGATACCGACGCTCCGTACGGTGCGGCCCGCCGCGCGCTGGCGGTCGGCGAGCGCGGTCAGCCGCTCCACCAGCCAGTCGGCGGCCTGTTCGGGGCCGTCGGTGAGGTCGTGGCTGTGGTCGGCGGCGTCCCGGACCGTGCCGTCGGCGGAGACGGCGGCCAGCCTGCCGTGGTGCGAGCCGAGGTCGGCGGTGAGGGCCACCCCGCCCTGCTCCGGGATCCGCAGCAGCCGCGGGCGCCGGCCGCCGCGGGACGCGCCCTCGCCCGACTCCGTGAGGAGCCCGGCGGCGACGAGCTCCTGCACCCGGAGCGAGACCGTCGAGGCGGCAAGACCCAACTCCCGGACCAGATCGGCCCGTGAGGACGCGGTGCCGGACGTGACCATGCGCAGAATCTGCTGGTTCGATGCGCTGTCCGTCATTGGTCTCCCCGTCATCGCGCTCCCCGAATTGCTCTGCGTGGCTTCGAGTTACTTCGATATGTCAAAACAAGTGTGTGCTGTCTCGATGAAAGTTAGCGATCCAAGGGCATCTTTCGCCAGGGGTAATGGGAAAGTTTTCAGCAATCCTGTATCGCAATATGGGACATAAATGTCTAAAAGCTCCAGGAAGGATGCCCTAAGTCGAACATCTACTCTTGACTTAGTTTCGGCCACCGTCCTAACTTTCAAGCATTCTCCAGCCGATGTTCACGTCGGCTCGCTGCTGGAACCCGATGGAGGCCCACCCATGCGCCCAAGGCGCTCATCCGCGCGGCGTCGCGCGCTCGCCGCAGCGGTCACCGGGGCGGCGCTCGTCGTGGCCCTCTCGGCCTGTTCGCAGGACGGCGGCAAGATCGACATGGGGCCCACCGGCGGCACACCCGTCGAGGGCGGCACCGCCACGATGGCGCTGCCGCCGGCCGCGACCCCCAACTGGATCTTCCCCATCGGGGCCCCGGGGTACGGCGCCACGTACAACTACGCCATCCAGTCGCTGCTGTACATGCCGGTCTACGACGCGGTGAAGAAGGGCAGCGCGCTCACCACCACCGGGCCCAACACACTGGGCCAGAAGCCCGTCTACAGCGACGGCAACAAGACGGTCACCGTGCCGCTCCGCAAGGGCATCACCTGGTCCGACGGCAAGCCGGTGACGGCGCGCGACATCGAGTTCTGGTTCAACATGGTCAAGGCCAACAAGGCGGAGTGGGGCAGCTACTCGGTCGGCACCATGCCCGACAACGTGAAGAGCTTCGAGACCGTCGACGCCCACACGGTCCGGCTGCACCTCAACCGCTCGTACAACCCCGACTGGTTCACCGCCAACCAGCTCACCCTGATGCGGGCCCTTCCGCAGGCCGCCTGGGACGCCAAGAAGGACGGCGGCCCGATCGGTGACTGGGACCGGACCACCTCCGGCGCCAAGGCGGTCTTCGCCCGGCTGACCACCCACTCCAAGAGCCTCGGCGCCTACTCCAAGGACCCGCTCTGGAAGACCGTCAACGGGCCCTGGAAGATCGCCGAATGGCAGAACACCGGCCAGGTCACCCTCGTACGCAACCCGAAGTACACCGGCACCGACAAGGCGCATCTGGACAAGGTCGTCCTCAAGCCCTTCACCACCGCCGACTCCGAGTTCAACGTGCTGCGCTCCGGCGGCGTCGACTACGGATACATACCGCCGTCGGTCCTCGCGCAGAAGAAGAAGTTCGAGAGCCGCGGGTACCGCGTCGATCCGTGGGAGGGCTGGGCGGCGACCTACATCGTCTACAACTTCAACTCCTCGCACGGCGGGGCGGCCATGCGCCAGCTCTACATCCGCCAGGCCATGCAGCACCTGGTCGACCAGAAGTCGATGAGCAAGGTCATCTGGCAGGGCAGCGCCGACCCGACGCTGGGTCCGGTCCCCGTCACCCCGAAGACGCAGTACACCACCCCGGAAATGCAGAAGAACCAGTACCCGTACTCGGTGAAGGCGGCCCGCAAGCTCCTCACCGATCACGGATGGGCCGTCCGCGACGGCCAGGCCCGCTGCACCCGCCCCGGCACCGGCGCGGACCAGTGCGGGGCCGGCATCGCGAAGAACGCCCCGCTCAACCTGACCCTGCTCTCGCAGTCGGGCTCCACCGAGTCCACCAACATGATGCAGGAGCTGAAGTCCTCGCTGAGCAAGGCCGGCATCGACCTCAAGGTCCGCCAGCAGCCGCTGAACTCGGTCCTCGGCAACTCCGTACCCTGCAAGGCCGGACAGCCGGGCTGCGACTGGGACATGTCGTTCTTCGGCACGGCGGGCAGCTGGTACTACCCGCTCAACCCCAGTGGTGAGCAGCTCTTCTCGACGGGCGCCTCCGCCAACTTCGGCAACTACTCGGACCCGAAGGCGGACAAGCTCATCCGCGCCGTCCAGTACTCCAGCGACCCGAACGCCATCCACGCGTACGGTCAGTACCTCTCCCAGCAGCTCCCCGTGATGTGGATGCCGAACCCCGCCTACCAGGTGTCGGTGATCCGCAACGACCTGCGGGGTGTCGACCAGAACCCCACCGTGACCCTCGCCCCGCAGGACTGGTACTACGTCAAGAAGGGGGCCGACCAGTGACCGGCTTTCTCCTCAAGCGCCTCCTCCAGGCGGTGGTCGTTCTCTTCCTGGTGTCGGTCATCGTCTTCGTCCTTCTGCACATGCTGCCCGGCGGACCGGCCCGTGCCATCCTCGGGCCCAAGGGCACACCGCAGCAGATCGAGCACTTCAACCACGCCCAGGGGTACGACCGTTCGCTGCCCTTCCAGTACTTCGAGTACCTGAAGCGGCTGCTCACCGGCGACCTGGGAGTCTCGTACAAGCTGAACCAGCCGGTCTCCGACCTGCTCGTGCAGCGACTCCCCAAGACGCTCCTGCTGACGGCACTCTCCACGCTCCTCGCGGTGATCATCGCGATCCCGCTCGGTCTGCTCCAGGCCGTCCGCCGCGGCAAGATCACCGACTACCTGCTGACCGGGGCCGCCTTCCTCGCCTACGCGACGCCGGTCTTCTTCCTCGGCCTGATCCTGATCATCGTCTTCTGCCAGACGATCCCGATCTTCCCGTCGGAGGCACCCCAGGGTGAATCCCTGTCCAGTATCTTCAGCGGCTTCTCCGGCATGGTGCTGCCCATCGTGACCATGGCGCTCGGCGTCATCGCGATGTTCAGCCGCTACATGCGCTCCGCGACACTGGACAACCTCACCGAGGAGTACGTCCGTACGGCGATGGCCAAGGGCCAGTCCAGCCGGCGGATCCTCGCCAAGCACGTGATGCGCAACGCGCTCATCCCGCTCGCCACTCTCCTCGGCCTCTATCTGCCGACGCTGTTCAGTGGCGCCCTGGTCGTCGAGGCGATGTTCAACTACCCCGGTATGGGCCTGCTGTTCTGGAACGCCGCACAGGGCTCCGACTTCCCGGTACTGCTCGGAGTGACGCTGGTCGTGGGCGTCGCCACCGTGGTCGGATCGCTGCTCACCGACATCGTCTACGCCGTCCTCGACCCCCGGATCCGGAGCGTCTCATGAGCACCGCCGTCATAGCCCCCGGGCACGAGGACGCCGACCTCGCCACGCCTTCGCTGGCCCGCCGTACGCTGCAGGTCTTCACCGGCAACAAGCTCGCCCTCACCGGCGTGATCGTGCTCGTGCTGCTGCTCGCGTTCTGCTACCTCGGCCCGCTGATCCACTCCACCGACCAGGTCCACACCGACCTGGCACAGGCCAACCTGGCCCCCGGCAGCCCCGGACACGTCCTGGGCACCACGGACCTCGGCTACGACCTGCTCGGCCGGCTGATGCTGGCCGGCCAGTCCTCGCTCGAAGTCGGCCTCGCCGCCGGGCTGCTCGCCACGCTCTTCGGCACGCTCTGGGGCGCGGTCTCCGGCTACTTCGGCGGCTGGACCGACGCCGTGATGATGCGCGTCACGGACGCCGCACTCGCCATCCCGGCGATGTTCCTGCTGGTGGTCGTCGCCGCGATCATCACGCCCAGCAAGGGCGTGCTCATCGTGATCATCGCGGCGGTGGCCTGGCTGTCCCCGGCCCGGCTCGTGCGCGGTGAGGCACTCTCGCTGCGCGACCGCGAGTACGTCCAGGCCATGCGGATGATGGGCGGCGGCGGAGCCCGCGCGGTGTTCCGGCACATCGTGCCCAACGCCATCGGCACCGTCATCGTCAACTGCACCTTCCAGATCGCCGACGCCATCCTCTACGTCAGCTACCTGGCGTTCCTCGGCCTCAGCATCCCGCCGCCCGCCACCGACTGGGGGTCGATGCTCTCCTCGGGCATCACCTACACCCAGAACGGCTACTGGTGGCTGATCTTCCCGCCGGGCGTCGCCATCGTGCTCGTCGTCGGTGCGTTCAACTTCGTGGGCGACGGCCTCCGGGACGCCTTCGAAGTACGGCTCCAGAAGAAGTAGCCACACCCCCGCCTGCTTTCCTGCCTGCACTGCCCGGAGGACACTCCCATGACCGAGCCGCTGCTGCGGATCGACGATCTCCATGTCGACATAGCGTCCCGCAACCGCACCGTCCACGCCCTCGACGGCGTCAGCCTTGACCTCGCTCCCGGCGAGGCCCTCGGCGTGGTCGGTGAGTCCGGCTGCGGCAAGACCATGACCGCGCTGAGCGTCCTCGGGCTGCTGCCGCCCGGCGGCGCCGTCGCGTCGGGCCGTGTCCTCTTCGACGGACACGACCTCGCGTCGGCCGGCGAACCCGTCCTGCGCGATGTGCGGGGCAACACCATCGGCATGGTCTTCCAGGACCCGCTGACCTCGCTCAACCCCACCATGACCATCGGCGCGCAGGTCGCCGAACCCCTCCTGCTGCACCGCCCCATCAGCAAGCAGGAGGCCTGGGCGCGGGCCGAGGAGATGCTCGGACTGGTCGGCATGCCGCAGCCGTCCGAGCGGATGAAGGCCTATCCGCACCAGCTCTCGGGCGGTATGCGCCAGCGCGTCGCCATCGCCATGGCCCTCGTCTGCGAGCCCAAGCTCCTCATCGCCGACGAGCCCACCACCGCCCTCGACGTCACCACCCAGCACCAGATCCTGGAGCTCATCGACGGGCTGCGCTCCCGCCTCGGCATGGCGATGATCCTGGTCACGCACGACCTCGGTGTCATCGCCAACCGGGTCGACCGGGTCGCCGTGATGTACGCGGGCAAGGTCGCCGAGACCTCCGGCGTGCGGGACCTCTTCGCCCGCCCCAGGCACCGCTACACCCAGGCGCTGTTCGCCGCGCTCCCCGAGAAGGCCGTCGAGGGCGAGACCGAACTGCGCACCATCCCCGGTCTGCCGCCCAACCTCGCCACCGCGCAGCAGGGCTGCCGGTTCGCAGCCCGCTGCGCGTTCGCCACCGACGTCTGCCGCACCGATGAGCCGCAGCTCACCGAGGGCGACCACCGGTTCGCCTGCTTCCACCCCGTACCGGAGGAGGGCGAGCCGAACCTCGGCGAGGCGCTCGCCCAGGAGCGACAGGCCGCCCCCGTCGTACCGGACGGCGCGACCCTCCTCGAAGTCGTCGACCTCCGCAAGGACTTCCCGCTCACCGGCGGCCCCTTCTCGCGCAAGCGCGGCACGGTCAGCGCCGTCGGCGGTGTCTCACTGACGGTGCGCAAGGGCGAGACCTTCGGCATGGTCGGCGAGTCGGGCTGCGGCAAGACCACCATCGGGCGCATGATCGCCGGTCTTGAGGACCCCACGGCGGGATCGATCGTCTTCGATGGCCAGGACCTGGCCACCATGGACCGGGGCCAGCGCCGCGCCCACCGCCGCCGGATCCAGCTGATGTTCCAGGACTCCGCCGCGGCCATGGACCCGCGCATGCGGATCGGCACCATCCTGCGCGAACCGCTCGTCATCCAGGGCGTCGGCGACCGGGCCGAGCAGGACCGGATCGTCGGTGAACTCCTCGACGCGGTCGGGCTGCCGCGCGGCGCCGTCGACCGCTACCCGCACGAGTTCTCCGGCGGTCAGCGCCAGCGCCTCGGGCTCGCCCGCGCGCTGACGCTCTCCCCGGACCTGATCGTCGCCGACGAGCCGGTGTCCGCGCTCGACGTCTCCGTACAGGCCCAGATCCTCAACCTGATGCGCGAACTGCAGCGCGACCGCGAGCTGACGTACCTCTTCATCTCGCACGACCTGGCCGTGGTCCGCTACCTGGCCGACACGGTCGGGGTGATGTACCTCGGCAAACTGGTCGAGTCGGGCCCGGCCGATGAGGTGTACGCGAACCCCCTCCACCCGTACACGCGCGGCCTCCTCGACACCGTCAACGTCCCGGACCCCGAGACGGCGGGCCCCGGCCGCGCCCCGCTCGGCGGTGAGACGCCCTCAGCGGCGAACCCGCCCTCCGGCTGCCGGTTCCGCACCCGCTGCCCGATCGCGCAGGACATCTGCGCCGAGACCGAACCGCCGGCCAGTACCCCCGGCCGCGCCGACCACCAGGTGGCCTGCCACTTCCCGCTGGTACGGGAGGCTGCGGCCTGACCCGGCCGGGACGCCGCGCGGGGCGCCGCCCGTTACGCCACCGCCTCGCGCAGCGCCCGCCGGCAGAGCGCGTCGGCGCGCCGGGTGGACTCCGGCAGCCGGTAGTCGGGGGAGAGCCGCAGTGTGTGGGCGCAGGCGTTGTCGAGGCCGACCCGGTGCCCGACGGACACGAAGACCGGCTTCACCCCGTCCTGGGTGCGCAGCGCCCTGCCCACCTCCTCGCCGCCGTCGGCCAGCAGCGGCGCCCCGTCGCCGCGCCGGTCGCCGGGCTGCTCGTACGAGAAGGTGAAGGGGTTCTTCGCCACCCCGATCACCGGCAGACCGGTCAGCACCCCCAGATGGCTGGCGAGGCCGAACCGCCGCGGATGCGCCAGTCCGTACCCGTCGCAGACGACCAGACCGGGACCGGCGGAAAGCGCTTCGAGAGCCGCCAGCACGGTCGGGATCTCCCGGAACGCGAGCAGTCCGGGGACGTACGGGAACGTCACCCGGCCGACCGCGGTGGCCTCGTCGACCACGGCCAGCGTCGCGGCGTCGAGCACCACGGCGGCCGCGGCGACCACGTCCCGCTCGTCGTCGTACGCCACATCGACCCCGGTGATCAGCCCGGTGCCCGGGGCGGGACCCGGCTCGTCCAGCACCACACGGGTGCGTAGTTCGTCCTGGACCGCGCGGGCTGCCGTCTCGTCGGCGGGTGTCTCCATGGGCCTCACCCTATGAGGGCGGCACAGCGCCGGGCGAAACCGTGGTGACCTGCGGCTTCGCCCGGATGGGCCAACCCCGTTGCGGGAGGGCCGGGCGGGGCGAGGAGAGTGGGTACGTACGTCCGCCGCCGGTTCGGCTCACGCTGCCCGGCGGGCGGCCGTCGCCGCTGATCCGCTGCCACAGATCTGGAGACTCCGATGACCTGCATCAACCGACGTGACCTCGGACTGCTCGCCCTGCGGGCCGGTACCGGGGCGGTGCTCGTCGCTCACGGTTCGCAGAAGCTGTTCGGCTGGTTCGGCGGCGGCGGGCTCGCGGGCACCGCGGCGGGGATGGAGCACATGGGATTCCTGCCGGGGCACCGGAACGCGGTCGCGGCGGGCCTCGGCGAGGCGGGCGGCGGAGCGATGCTGGCGCTGGGCCTCGGCACCCCCGTGGCAGGCGCCGCCGTCGCGGGCACCATGGCGGGAGCGGTCGCCGTCCACGCGCCCGCCGGCTTCTTCGCTCAGTCGGGCGGCTACGAGTACCCGGCCTTCCTCGGCTTCACCGCGGCGGCCATCGGTGTCGCGGGCGCCGGACGCTACTCCCTCGACCACGCCACCGGCAGCCGCCTCGACCGGCCGTGGATGCTCGCCCTGGCCTTCGCCGGTAGCGCGCTGGCGAGCGCCGCGGTGGTCAGCAAGCGGAGCAGGGCACAGGCCGCGAAGGCGAAGGCCGAAGCCGATGCCGACGCGGTGCCGGGCGCCGGGGCATAACACGGCCGCGCCGTCCGGGCGCTGGAGCAACCGGGGGCCGGGCGGCCGCACGCCGCACGCCGTACGCACCGACAGCCGGAGGCAGTTGGCCGACTGCTCGGTCCTCCCGCAGGCGTACGGTTCGCAGGATGGCCGGCACGCCCGTCCGGCTTCCGCATTCGGTCGGGCGGTTATCCCTGCTTCCCGTCGCCGTCCCCGTACCGCTTCTCGAATTTGGCGACCTGGCCCTCCGAGTCGACCACCCGCGCCTTCCCCGTGTAGAACGGGTGGCTCTCCGCGGAGATCTCCACATCGACCACCGGGTACGTCTGCCCGTCGTCCCAGGCGATGGTCTGGTCGCTCTCCGCCGTGGACCTGGTGAGAAACGCGAATCCGGCGGAGCGGTCGCGGAAGACGACCGGCCCGTACGAAGGGTGCTTGTCCTCTTGCATCTGCTGCTCCTTGCCGATGGTTCACGGGTGCCCCGCCGGTGCACCGAGAGCACGGGCACCGCCGGTCTCAGGCTCTGTGCGGGTGGACCTCCAGCGGAGCCACGTGCGCCTGGTGGCCTCCTGATGCCAGCATGCGCACCTCGCCGCCCTGGCTGATCTCCGCGCGCACGATGCCCGTTCCGTCGGCGTAGACCGGGGAGCCGCCCGCGCCCTTCATCGTGGTGCGCCGCACGAGGACGGTGTCACTCCCATCGCCGGGCGTGCTGAACACGAGCTCGTAGCTTTCCGGAAATTCAGATGTGTTCATGGTCGGCTCACACTTCCCGGTTGAGCTGCGCCTTTCCGAGTACGCCCCCGTACGTGCACCGGCACGCCGACGGGAACCCCGTACCCACCACGATGCCGGGTTTCGCCCGGCCGCGCACGCCGGGCCGCACGGAGCGTGGGAGACCGCGCCCCTCCCGTACGGTGCGTGACCACCTGGGATGCGGGGCGCAGCGGTACCTGGTTCGCTGAGGGGACCCCTTCCAGAACACACCAGGAGCTGTGATGAGCGGTTCGGGCGAGAGTGGCAGCCGGGTACAGCAGATGCGCGCCAAGGCACAGGACCTGAAGCAGGCGGCCGAGCGGAGCGCCGACCCCGAGGAGCGGCGCCGGCTCAACGAGAAGGCGAGCAGGCTGGACCGGCAGAGCGAGCAGGAGAGCAGCATGGCGGCCGGGGACATCTATCCGTCCGAGTGACGGTCTCGTCCGGGGGCGATCCCGTCCGGTGGCGATCGTCCCGAACTGCCGTGTGTCCGCGAGCTGTTGTCCGGCGGGCGGCAGGCCTGCGCCCGCTGTGACGCCGGATCGCGGGCGCTCCGGGACGGCCTGCCGATCAGTCAGCCCGTACGGTGTCCTGTCCACGCCCTTCCGGCCTTCGCCGCGCGGGCGCGGTAGGCGCGGAGCGCGGGGCCGCCCTGCTGCGCGCGGCCGGTCCAGTAATCGGTGAGTGCGTGGGCGAATCCGGTGACCGCGTCGGTGATGTCCGGTGCGGTGGCCAGCGGGCAGGGGGTCAGCCGCTCGTGGAGTCCGCCGAGCGCGCTCATCACGGCGTCCACATCGGGTGAGCCGGGGGAGAGTTCGGGGTGGCGGCCGTTGACGTACTCGAAGACGAGCGTCACCCAGCCGTGGCTCTCCACGGACATCAGCATCCGTGGCCCGACTCCCGGGGGAAGCACCGCGTTCGCAGTGGCCTCGTTCCGGTACATGGGAGCCTGCGCGTTGTCGGCCCTGATCGCCTTGACGAACACCCCGCCGCCGTACGGAGACGGAAGGCGCACCCGGACGCCGGGCGTGAACCCGCCGTCGACGGGCTCCGGTGGTCCCGTGGGTGTGAACCGGCCCAGGAGGAGCGCACGCAGGGCGGTCGGCAGATCGTCCCAGCAGGGTGTGGTCACGGATGCCTCCGGGTGAGCATGCGCCTGCGGCCGACCGTCCGGGCACACAGGTGACGGGCCCTCACATCGCTGACCGGTAGGGGCGGAAGAACGCCCGCAGTTCCTCCGCGTAGAGCTCGGGCTCCTCGAAGGGCGCGAAGTGTCCGCCACGCGGGGGTTCCGTCACGCGTACGGTGTTCGCCGTGCGATCGAGCCACGCTCGCGGCGGGCGGACGATGTCGCCGGGGAAGAGCGAGAAGCCGGCCGGAGCCTCGACCCGGCGGGCGTGCTGCGCGGGCGGGATCGCGGCGTTCGCCCGGTACATGCGCATCGACGAGCCGATGGTCCCGGTGAGCCAGTAGAGCGTGACGTTCGTCAGGATCTCGTCCTTGGTGAAGCTCCGCTCGATGTCGCCGTCGCAGTCACTCCAGGCCCGGAGCTTCTCGACGATCCACGCGGCGAGCCCGGCCGGCGAGTCGGTGAGCCCGACGGCGGCGGTCTGGGGCTTCGTCCGGTGCATGGCGGCGTAGCCGCCCTCGGTCGCGCCCCAGGCCGCGGCGCCGTCGAGCCAGGCTCGTTCCTCGGGAGCGAGGTCCGCCGGGTCGCCGGTGAAGACGGGCACGCCCGCGTCGGTGCGGTGAACGGCCACCATCCGGTCGGGGTGGTCGAGCGCGAGGTAGCGGCTCACGTGGCTGCCGATGTCCCCGCCCGCCGCGCCGAACCGCCGGTAGCCGAGGGTGTCCATGAGGCCGGCCCACAGGCCCGCGACGGCGGGGGAAGCGAGGGGCGGGCCGGTGGGGCGGTCGGAGTATCCGTAACCCGGCATGTCGGGTACGACGACGTCGAACGCGTCGGCGGGGTCGGCCCCGTGGGCGCCGGGGTCGGTCAGGAGCGGGATGACTTTCGCGTACCGCCAGAACGAGTCCGGCCAGCCGTGGCAGAGGACCAGCGGAAGGACGGACCCGGCCGGTGCGGCGGCCCGGGCGTGTACGAAGTGGATTCCGAGTCCGCCGAGCGGGACGCGGAAGCGGGGCAGCCGGGCGAGCGCCGCCTCCTGGGCCGGCCAGTCGAACCCGTCGGCCCAGTAGGTCACGAGCTCTCGGAGGTACGTGAGGTCGGTCCCGAGCGACCACCCGGCGTCCTCCGGAGAATCGGGCCAGCGCGTCGCGCGCAGCCGCGCACGGAGATCCTCCAGCGCAGCGGGGGAGGCCTGCGGAGTGAACGGCTCAGGGCGGGGCGTGGCATCCGGCACGAGGATCACCCTATGTGCGCGTCACCGGAACTTCGAGCCGCAACCGACCCGAACGGACGGGCTGGTGGGCCCTGGCCGGGCTCGGCTTCCCGGCGCGCGGCCGGGGGCCGCGAGCCCTCGCCGTGGACCTCCCGGAACAGGCAGGCGCCGCCGCCCCGTAAGTCCGGCAGCCCTCCTTCACTCGTGCTTGATGCGGTTCGCGCCGATGTCGGCCACCGCGGCGATCAGCGCGGCGGCCACGAACGCGACCGAAACGATCAGGCCGTGGTCGTAAGCGGTCGGCCAGCCTTCTGTCACCTGGGCGAAGAAGACGGAACCCACGGCGGCGATGCCGATCGCCGAGCCCACCCGCTGTCCGGTCTGGAGTGTGCCTCCTGCGCTGCCCGCCATCGCCACCGGAACCTCCGACAGCGTCAAGGTCTGATTGGGGGCGATGACCAGGCCGCTCCCCAGCCCGGCCAGCAGCAGCGGCGCTGCCATCGCCCACCCGGCCCCGCGGCCCGGCACCATGTGCACTGCCAGGGCTGTGCCGCCCAGTCCGATCGCCACCATGGTCAGCCCGGTGGCGATGAGGGGCCGGCCGAAACGGCTCACCAGCCGGCCTCCCAGGGCGGCCGTGGCTCCGGAGCCGAGCGCGAAGGGGGTGATGGCCAGCCCGGCGAGCAGCGCGCTGTAGTGCAGCCCGCTCTGCAGATAGAGCGTGCTGATGAAGAAGATGGAGGTGAACCCGGCGAAATACAGCAGGATCAACAGACATCCCAGCCAGTACGAACGCACCCGGAAGAGCGCCATGTTCAGCACGGGCTGGATGCCGTGCCCGGAGCAGCGGTACTCCCACCAGGTGAGACCGCCGAGCAGCAGCAGCGCGAGCGGGAGCAGCAGCCACTTCTGCCAGCTGTGCCACTGCTGGGCCTGGACGAAGGGCAGCAGCAGCGCCAGCACACCGGCGCCGAGCAGGAACACCCCGAGGGGGTCGAGGTCGCGCGGTCGCACATGACCGGCCGTCGGGGTGTCGGGCAGCAGCCGCCGGGCCAGCGGCAGGCAGACGGCGCCCAGCGGGAGGTTGACGTAGAAGACCCACCGCCAGCCCTCCTCCGGACCGGCCGCCTGGATCAGCAGGCCGCCCAACAGCGGCCCCACGGCTGTCGAGATGCCCACCACGGTGCCGAACATCCCGAAGGCCCTGCCGCGCTCGTCGCCGGAGAACATCTGCTGGATCAGTGCGGAGATCTGCGGAGAGATCAGGCCGCCCGCCATGCCCTGCACCAGCCGTGCGATCACCAGCCACGTACTTGACTGGGCCGCACCACAGGCCGCCGACGCGAGCGTGAAGAGTGCGAGGCCCACCATGAACACCGCGCGGCGGCCCCGCGCGTCGCCCAGTCGTCCTGCCGGGACGAGGAACAGACCGAAGGCGAGCGCGTACCCGGACAGCACCCATTGCAGATCGGATTCCGGGGTGTGCAGTCCCTCGCGGATCGAGGGCAGCGCGACGTTGACGATGGACACGTCCAGGAGGGTCATGAAGCCGGCGATCAGGCACACCCCGAGCGCCGTCCAGCGCCGCGGGTCCGGGGCTCCGGACGGGTCGCCCTGGCCGGACTCCGCATCGCTCACGGGCTGTGAAGCCACAGAATTCTTCCTTTCGGGCACGGTGGAGAGGGGGGACCGGAGGCCGAGTCGCCCGCGCCCCATGATCTTGATGCCCGTTCTGTCCTGCCGCACGTACAACGGGCCCACCGGCGTGGCCCTCAGGTCGCCCTGCCGGATCCGCGCCGCTCACCGCGGGTGCCGAGCATTTGACAGGGCGACCTGCGGTGGGACGGTTGAGGAGGCGCGCGGTTCGGCGGTCTCCCCCGGGAGGATCCCATCCGGTGCGCGAGGGACGGCCCGTGCGGCAGCCCCGAAGCGCCCTGGGCCGTGCCTTTGCCGACAGACCGGCGCAGGGACGCGCCGCGAGTGGACTTCAGCAGGTCGCGGCTTCTGCGCCGGCACGTGAGCAGAAGAGAGGGCGGCGGTCTCGACATGCGGGCAGCAGTGTACGAAGGACCGCGGACGGTCACAGTGAAGGACGTGCCGGACGCGAGGATCGAGCACCCCTGCGACATCATCGTGAAGATCACCAGCACCAACATCTGCGGTTCCGACCTCCACATGTACGAGGGGCGGACCTCGTTCGAGACCGGGCGCACGCTCGGGCACGAGAACCTGGGGCAGGTCGTGGAGGTGGGGCCCGGTGTCAGCAAGGTCAAGGTCGGTGAGTACGTCGTCCTCCCGTTCAACATCGCCTGCGGATTCTGCAAGCAGTGCGAGAAGGGGCTGACGAGCTACTGCCTGACCATGCAGCCGGAACCCGCCCTGGCGGGGGCCGCGTACGGGTTCGCGGAGATGGGCACCTACCAGGGCGGCCAGGCCGAGCTGCTGCGCGTCCCGTACGGCGACTTCAACGCCCTGCGGCTGGGTGAGGACGCGGCCGAACGGCAGGTGGACTACGTGATGCTGTCCGACATCTTCCCCACGGGCTACCACGCCACCGAGATGGCTGACGTCAAGCCGGGGGACCAGACCCTCGTCTACGGTGCCGGTCCGGTCGGCCTGATGGCCGCCTACTCGGCGCTCCTCAAGGGCGCGGGACGTGTGTGGGTCGCCGACCACCAGCCCGACCGGCTGCGTATCGCCGAGGAGATCGGGGCGATTCCGATCGACACACGCCGGGAGGACCCGGCCGAGGTCGTCAAGGAAGCGACACTCGGACTGGGCGCCGACAACGGCTGCGAATGCGTCGGCTACCAGGCCCACGACCCCCAGGGCAAGGAGGACGCGGCCCTCACGCTCAACGGCCTCATCGACGCCGTGCGGTTCACCGGATCGCTGGGAGTGGTCGGCATATTCCTGCCCGAGGATCCCGGCGGCGTCGAGGCCCAGGGCGAACTCGAAGGCCAGGGCAAGGTCGCTCTCGACTACGGCCTGATGTGGTTCAAGGGCCAGCGGATGGGGACCGGCCAGGCACCCGTCAAGCGCTACAACCGCGCCCTGCGCGACCTCATCGCGGGAGGGAAGGCCGAGCCGAGCTTCCTGGTCTCCCACGAACTCGACCTCGCCGAGGCGCCCACCGCGTACGAGAAGTTCGACGCGCGGGAGGACGGCTGGACCAAGGTCGTGCTCCACCCGAACGGGTCTTCCGCCTGACACCGGCAGCGCGCACACAGCCGGATTCCGGCGGGGCCGGGTCACGTTCGGCCCCGCCGGGCGCCGAGCCCGCCGGAACAGCCCCCGCACCGGCCGCTCCGTACGGGCCGGGCTGCCCGCGTCGCTCCGGTACCCGCGTGGACCACGCGTTTAGAGTCCCTTGTTGCACCACCAAAACGGGCTTTTCTTGCAAAGGGGTCACTCATGGCGTGGATCAGGTGTGTGGGTTCCTTCTCGGCGGTCACGGTGGCGGGCGCACTCCTGATGTGCGGGTGCGCCGGTTCCGGCGGTCAGGCCCCGTCGCGCGGCACCGCGGCGTCACAGGCGTCCCCCGGCGGGTCACCCAGTGGCTCGGCCAGCCCCTCGGGGAATCTGACCGAGGACCAGGCCGAGCGCAAGGCACTGATCCCGGCGGCCGCGGTGGGCTACGAGAAAGCCGTCAAGGCCGCCGTCAAGGCGGTGCCCGGCTCCAAGCCGGTGTCCGTCGAGCTCGAACGGGGCGCGGACGGAAAGCCGGTGTGGAAGACGGAGGTCGCCGCGAGTGACGGCGCCAGCAGCAAGGTCCCGGTGGATGTCACCACCGGCAAGGCGGGGCAGCCGCGGACCGACACCGGCGAAGACAGCGACGACAAGGCCAAGTTGGCCGCCCGGCTGCGCAAGACGAAGGTGACGATGTATCAGGCCGCCGCCACCGCCACGGGTCGCAGGAAGGGCACGGTGAGCACCGCCGAGCTGGACGACGAGAAGGGTGCGCTGGTCTGGAAGGTCGACGTCGTGACGCACGTGGACTGGAACAAGACCACGTTCGATGTCGACGTCAACAGCGGGAAGGTGCTGCGGGAGAATGTCGACAGGGACTGATCCGGACCGGGGCCGGCTCGCCGACGGCGTGGATCCGCACCTCCTGGGCCGCCGGTGCGCTCGGTGAGCGGATTGCCGGTGAGGCGACCGGCACGCACATGCTCGATCCAGTTCATCACCGACACGTAGCGCTCCCGCGCGACTCGCATGGCCCCCAGCCGCGCGGCGCCGCGATGAGGATCAGCATCGGCAGCAGACGCGGGTTGGTCGTTGCGAACGCCGTGCCCCCCCCCGCAGGTCGTGTCGCACTGCGGAGGGCCGGCGCTCCGTACAGCTTGAAAGGCGGCCTGCGGGCGTGGAGCGGTGTGTGCGCTGCACAGCCCACAGGGGATGGTGCGTCAACCAGCCGATATGTCAGGCGGCACGCGGTGTGCCGAAGGTCGTGGCGAGGGTGCGGGCCTTGTCGTGGGCGGCCGTCATGGACGCCTCGTGCAAGGGGAGGAGAGGGGCCAGGGCCGGAGCGACCGGGGCCATGGTCAGCTCGGGTATCACGGTGGTGACGTCCAGTCCGAGCACGGCACGGCCCAGCACGGCTTCCAGCGTGGGCACCACGTGGTCGAGGCCCTCCCTGGGGGTGCCGGGCCCGTAGCCGCCGCCCCGGGCCGAGATCACCAGGGCGGGGCGGCCCGCGGCGGGGGGAGTGCCGGTGAGGCTCATGGTGCGTTCGCTGATGATGATCTGGTCCAGCCATGCCTTGAACACCGACGGCATCGACAGGTTGTACATCGGCACCGTGAACAGATACGCGCCGGCGCCGAGGAACTCCTCGATCAGCTCGTCCTGGAGAGCTGCGGCCTTGGCCTGCTCGGGGGTGTGCTGGTCGGGGTCGGTGATGCGGGCGGTGACGCCCGCTGCCGTCAGGTGGGGTACCGGGGAGGCGGCGAGGTCGCGGTGGACGACGGGGCCCTGCCACTGGTCGCGGAAGGACTGGGCGACCTGACGGGAGACGGAGGCCTCGCCGAGCGAGGAGGAGTCGATGTGGAGCAGGTATGACATGGCGGTTGCGCCTTTCGAAGAGAACGAGATGAGTGAGTGGGGGGATTGAGTGAGGAGTCAGGGGCGGGCCGGGACGGCGCAGCCGTCGGGGCCACAGCTCTGGGTGGCGCCCGCAGCGGTGAGGGTGACCGGGTGGTTTTCGTGCCAGGCGGTGCGCACCTGGGTGCGGTAGCGGCGCTCGGTGAGGACCTGGCGTGTCTGGTCACGGTCCAGGCCCAGCTCGTCAGAGAGCTTGAGCAGGTCGTTCAGGGCGAAGACGGGCTCGGCCCTGCCGAAGTAGGTACGGAAGACCGTCTCCCAGGCTTCGCGGTTCTCGCCCTGCGCGGAGGCGTGGGCCAGGAACTCGTGGGCCGGCCCGGTGTTGCCGACGGCGTTGTCCAGGACCCGGTAGGGGCTCAGGCTCTCGGAGGCGGCCAGCGCCTCGATCTGCCGGGTCGTCGCCTCGGCCTGGGCTCCGCCGATGCCGTACTGGCTCAGCAGGGCCTCGCGGACGCTGACCGTGCGGTCGGCGGGGAAGCTGCCGCCCAGCGGGAAGGAGCGGTGGACCACCTCGACCTGGTCGCTGTGCGCGAAGCGTTCCACGGAGCGGTCCACGCGGTGGCTGCCGAGTCCGCCAGGGGCAGGTGATCTCGGCCCAGACTTCGACTTTCACGGCCCGACCTCCAATTCCTCTCATTTGTTCGTAACGCCATGATGCGCCAGTATGGAAGGCGTTACAAAAGGCACATCGGTGTGCGCGACGGAGAGGAATGGGCGCCATGCAGGACAGCGCAGGTACGGACATGGCGGCGGCGATCGGTCCGTGCGCGAGCATTCCCGCCGACCACATGGCCTTCATCCGGCAGGTCCTGGACCGGGTCGGCGACAAGTGGAGCATGCTGATCGTCGCCGTCCTGGAGGACGGCCCACTGCGCTACACCGACCTGCAGCGCCAGATCCCCGGCATCTCCCAGCGCATGCTCACCCACACCCTGCGCCAGCTCAAGGAGGACGGTTTGATCACGCGGACCGCCTACGCCGAGGTGCCGCCGCGCGTGGAGTACGGCCTCGCCCCGCTCGGCCGCGGCCTGCACGAGATCGTCATGCAGCTGATCGGCTGGGCCGCCGACCATCACGACGAGATCCGTGTCAACCGCGACCTTGCCACCACCACCTCATCCCGTTCGCGAGCCACAGCCACAGCCACAGCCACCGACGCTTCGGCAAAGCGGTGAAGCGGACCTGGGTCACGAACTGCGACTGGTCCTCACTGCACGAGCCGAAGGGCGTAATCCTGCTCGCGGCTTCTGGCAGCCGTCGTACGAACGCCACCGCCAGCGGGCCGAGGGGCAGCCAATGCGCCACGGCTCGCCGCAGCTCTGTGAGTGTCCGCCGCAGATCCTGCTCGGCATCGCGGACGGGACCGGGTCCCGCGGCCAGGGATACCTCGCCCGCCTCTTCCTGGCGCAGTTCCCACACCTGCGCGAAGGCCGCGTGCGAGTCGTCGCACCGGTCCAGTACCCGCGCATACATCGCACGTCGTTCCCCTCACAGCCGCGCACGGGCCTGCGCCCCGGCTTCCTCGCGCACCTGCAGCACTGCTGCCTTCCGCTGCACCCGGGCACCGCCCAGGGTGCCACCGAGAGTGCCCAGCACCGCCAGCGATGAAGCCCACAGCGTCGCTATGCCTTGATCCACAGCCCCTGCCCTCCCGCCGTTGCCGCGACTGACGGTGCAGCCGGCCTCCCAGTCCACCTGCCACGAGACCGGGTTGGGGCTGACTTCAATCAGGTGGTCCACAGCTCCGTAACGAAGCCGAGGGGATGATCAACGCTCTTGAAGAACTTCCGGGCCGTCGAGCAGTACGTCCTCCGCGTGCCAGTGCGGCGGTTGATGCCGACGATCCGGCAGGCTTCCGTGTTGCTTCCCGAGATCCACGAGGCGAAGGTATTCCTCCCGCTCACGGGCCTGAGGCCTGCGGCCGTAGTTCCCTCGCTCGGACCGGTTCTCGAAGTCCATCGCACCCCTTGAGCTGGGGTGTTGCGACGACCACCAGAACGGAAGCAGGTGAGGCCCACGACGGGATCAGACGGTGAGGACGAGCTTGCCCTGGAGGTGACCGCTGTCGAGCACCCGGTGCGCGACGGCGACGCGCTCGAACGGGAACGTCTCCTGCACGTGGATCCGGAGCCTGCCCTGTTCGACGAGTTCGACGAGCCCTCGCAGGGCGACCGGATCAGGGTCGACCGCGATGCCGCTGAAGCGCATGCCGGCCGCCGCGTACTTGGCGGCAAGGGCCGAATCCCCCTCGGCGACCGCCGTCACCAGGTGACCGCCTGGGCGGAGTACTTCGAGCGACCGCTCGACGGTGTCGCCGCCGATCGTGTCGAGCACGACGTCGATGTCGCGGACCGCCTCGGTGAAGTCGGCCGCCGTGTAGTCGATCACCTCGTCCGCGCCGAACTCCTCGACGAACTTCCGCTTGCCCCCGCTGGCGGTCGCGATCACGTGCGCACCGAGTGCTTTCGCGATCTGGATGGCGACGTGGCCGACCCCGCCACCACCGCCGTGGACCAGGACGCGGTCGCCCTCGGTCACGCCGGCGAGGTCGACGAGCCCCTGCCACGCCGTCAGCCCGACGACCGGCAGGGCCGCCGCCTCGACGTGCGAGAGCGACGCAGGCTTGCGTGCCAGGTGCAACGCCGGCGCCGCCACGACCTCGGCGTAAGCGCTCCCCGCCCGCGGGAACAGTGGCATCCCGAACACCTCGTCGCCGGGCCTGAACCTGTACGTCAGCGGCCCCTCCTCGACCACGCCGCTGATGTCCCAGCCGAGGATGAACGGCGGCTGGCCGAGCAGCGGGGGGAACTCGCCGGCGCGCAGGAGCGCCTCCAGCGGGTTCAGCCCGATCGCCTTGACGCGGACGAGAACCTCGGTCGGGAGGGGTTGGGGCTCGGGCGCGTCCACGATGGTGAGCACCTCGGGACCGCCGAACGTCTGCTGGGTGATGACTCGCATGACTCTCCTGGCTCTTGGGGGAGAGAACCCAGGCTATGAATCTGACAGGAACCAGCAGGTACCTTCGGCGCAGGTACCTTTGGCGCATGAGCGGTTTCTGTCCCGGCGATCCCTTTCTCGCCGACTGTCCGGCGCGGCTGGCGGTCGAGGTGATCGCCGACAAGTGGACGGTGGTCGTGCTCTACGGCCTCAGCAAGGGCCCGGTGCGCCACGGCGAGCTGATCGAGCTGATCGGCGGCATCTCCCGCAAGATGCTCACCCAGACGCTCCGACGGCTCGAGGCGCACGGACTCATCCGCCGCCACGCCTACGCCGAGGCGCCGCCCCGCGTCGAGTACGAGCTCACCTCGCTCGGGGCCACGCTGATCGAGCCGATCCACATGCTGACCGAGTGGGCCAGGGCGAACGGCGACGCAGTGCTCGATGCGCTCGACGCCGACCCTGCGTCTGTCGCCCATAGCGACTGAGACCTCCGCTGGCACTGCGTACCCTCTCGGCCGCTACTCGGTATCGGCCCGGCCGCGCTCGGTCCCCGCCTTCCCGCAACGGACCGCACGGCTCGTCCCGGACCGCGAGGAAGATCCGCTGCACATCCGCACCACGCGGAACGAAGACCCTGGGCGCTTTCCGGTTCGCCTCCGCACGGCTCATCCCCTCGGCGACCAGGAGGAGTAGCCGGGATGACGGCCGGACTTCGGCCAGGACTTTGAGCCGCCGGGCTCGTGGCGCGTGTCTCGGCCCTGGCCGCCGCTGGACGGTGTGGGGTCAGGGTGTCGGCAGCCAGGTGTCGGCAGCCAGGTGTCGAGAGCCCGGGCCAGTTCCTCGCGCCCGGTGAAGACGTGTCCGTTCATGCCGGTGGCCTGCGCTGCGCGCACGTTCTCGTCGCGGTCGTCGATGAAGAGGAAGTCGGCGGGGGCGGCGTGCATGGCGACGACGCAGTGGCGGAATGCCGCCGGGTCAGGTTTGGCCGCTTTGATCTTTCCGGAGAAGGTGACGTGGTCGAGGTGGCGGACCCAGGGCTGGGCGGTGAGGAAAGCATCGGCGTGGTCGGCGGGGATGTTGGACAGCAGGGCGACCTCGGCGCGCTCTCGCAGGGATTGCGCGTAGGCGACCATGCGGTCATCGACGCGTGACCAGCCGGCGATGTCGGCCAGGCGAAGTTTCTCGATCGTGTCGGGGCCCGCGGTGAGTGACAGCGAGTCCAGGACGGTTGTCCAGTACTGGGGTGCGGTCCACTGTCCGGCGTCGTAGGGCTGGCGGAAGGTCCAGTAGGCGGTGGTGAAGGCGTCTGTGGGTGCGCCGCTCAGTCCGGCCATCTCCCCCATGGCGCCGGGGCGTTGATGGCGTGCGATGACGCCGAAGAGGTCGAACAGCACGATGGGCCGGTCGGTGGACATGGCGGGGGCTCCCTGGTTCCGGAAGGGCGTGTCAGCGGATGGGGACGGGGGTGGTCGGGAGTCGCGTGGCGGGGGTTGGTCAGGGGGAGAGGCGTATCCGCTCGGGACTGTGCCGCGCAGGTGGGTCAGTGGCTGCTGCGTGCCATCTCGCTGCGGTGTGTGCGGTCGGATCCGGCGCGCAGGACTCCGGCGGCCGCAGCGGTGGTCACGCACAGCAGGGTCAGCAGGATGAAGGTGTGGTTGAGGGCGACGAGGTGGGCCAGCCAGCCGATGACGGCGGGGCCGGCGAGCATGCCAACGTAGCCGAGTCCGGCGACGCGAGAGACGTTGGCGCCGGCGGCGGTGGGATCGGCGTGCCCGGCCGCGCTGAACAGCTGCGGGACACACCCTGACAGGCCCAGGCCGAACAGTGCCCAGCCGGCGAACGCGGTCCACATCCACGGGCCGAGGGCCACGAACGTGATGCCGACGGCGGCGGTGGCGGCGCCGTAGCGCAGGATCGCCATGGAGCCGAACCGGGAGACGAGGCGGTCGGCGAGCAGTCGCCCGGCGGTCATGGCCGCCGCGAAGGTGCCGTACGCGAAGGCGGCTGTGCTGCCGGACGCGCCGAGGACGTCCTTCAGGTGCAGGGCGCTCCAGTCGTTGGCGGCGCCCTCGCACAGCATGACCATCAGCGCCAGGACGGCGAGGAGCCGGACGCGCCCCGCGATGCTGTGGCGCGTGTCGACCGGTGACGCTTCGGTCTCCTCCGCTGAGTCGGTGTCGGCGGCAGCGGGGGCGGTCGGCAACAGGGCGCGTGCCGACGCCAGGGCGATCACGATGCCCGCGGCTCCCATGGCAGCCATGCCCGTGGCCGGGTTCAGGCCGGCGCTCGCCGCACCCGCTCCGACGAGCGCGGCCAGGACGCCGCCGACCGAGAAGGTGGCGTGGAAGCCCGACATGACGGGGCGGCCGTACGCCTTCTCCACGTGCACGGCGTGGGCGTTCATGCTCACGTCCAGGCAGCCGTTGCAGAAGCCGAAGACCAGCAGGGCGGCTGCCAGCGTCCACGGATCCCGGGCAAGGCCGGGCAGCACCAGGGCCGCGCCGCACAGCACGCCGCCTGCGGGGATCACGACACGTGCGCCGAGGCGGTCGGTCAGACGACCGGCGACTTGCATCCCGGTGAAGGCCCCGAGCCCGAGCAGCACCAGCAGGCCGCCCAGCGTCGCGTGGCTGATGCCCACGCGCTCCTCGATGGCAGGAATGTGCACCACCCAGGTGCCCATCAAGGTGCCGCACAGGACGAAGTAGACATAGGTCGCCACACGGGCGGTTCGCAGTGAACGTTCCATGCCACTCACCATAACGAACATAATTGCTGTTTGAAAGTGGCAGTTTTGAACATTCTTGATGTTCGTTAACCGGTGGTGTTCAATCGCGGTATGAGCAACGCAGACCGGCACGGGCTGATCGCCAAGGCCGTCAGGGACTCGGGCGGCGCCACAGTCCAAGAGCTCGCCGAGCTGACTGGCGCCTCGGAGATGACCATCCGGCGCGACCTCGACACCCTGGCCGCCCAGGGCGTCCTCGAACGCGTCCGCGGCGGGGCGCGCACTCTGCTGCTCCGCGGCGAGGAACCGCCCTTCGCGCTGCGCGCCTACGAGGCGATCGACGCCAAACGCCGGATCGCGACCGAGATCTCCGCACGCATCGCCGACGGCGAGAGCATCCTGCTGGACAGCGGCACCACCTGCCTGGAGGTCGCCCGCCTCCTGCGCGAGCGGCCCGTCACCGTGATGCCCCTGTCCCTCCAGGCCGTCCACCTGCTCGGCGAGACACCCGGACCTGCCACGCTGGTGGTGCCCGGGGGGCAGCCCCGCGCCGCCGAGGGAGCCCTCACCGGCCCCCTCACCCTCGCCTCCCTGGCAGCCCTGCGCTTCGACACCGCCGTCATAGGCTGCTGCGGACTGAGTGCGGCCGACGGCCTGACCGCGTACGACCTCGACGACGCCGCGGTGAAAAAGGCGAGCATCGCCTCCGCCCGCCGCACCATCGTCGCCACGGACGGCGGCAAACTCGGCCGCACCGCCTATGCCTACGTCGGCCCCGCCACGCTCCTGCACACCCTCGTCACCGACACCACCGCATCCGCAGAAGAGGTAGCCGCGCTCGAAGGCGCCGGCGCCTTCGTCAAGACCGTCTGACCACTCCGCCGTGCGGGCGCACCACACCCGCACGGCGGCGGCCAGGTGAGGGAGCGGGCCGGCCCGGTGAGTTCGGGATGGGCGGGCCACGCCTCCTCATGGAAACAAAGCGGCCACGGCGGTGACGGCGGACACGGCGGCCACCGCGGTGACCGCAGGCTCGGGGTCGACATCACGGCCCACCTCAAACGCCTCGGCGACCGCCTGAAGTTCAACTGCAAGGACACGCGGGCTTTCCAGGCCGCCGCCCGGAGCAATGTGCGGGCCGTCACCCGGGCTTCGACGCGTACGACTTCTACCGGGAGAGCACATGGACCCCGAGGCCGTGCTCGTCCTGGCCCGGCCCACCGGAGAGAACCAGGTGGCCCTCGTGCACGGGAAGGACGGCCTGGAAGCCGAGAAGTACTGACCGGGTCGGACAAGCTCTCAGCGGGGTGCCGGCCGGCGCAGAACGTGGTCGATGAGGCCGTGTGGCCCGCACCGCTTTCTTCCGGTGCGGGCCTCGCCGCATGCCCGCCGCCTCGCCCGCCGCTGGAGGGGCGCAGAGCCTGGTGGTGGGCGCGGTCGGACTGCGCTCCGCCGTTGCGGGCGTCCTGGGCCCCGGCGGATCGTTCCCGCGCTCAGTACCGCATTCGGGACGCCGTACGCGGGGGACTTTCGCCGCAAGGACCACACCGGTCCCCGGGACAATCCCGGCAACCATGAAGGAGTGAGTCGCATGACCACCACCCAGCGCCTGCGCCGGACCGGCCTGCGAACCCTGGTCACCGCGGCCGCCGCCCTCTTCCTCGCCGCCGCCCCGGCGGCCGGGGCGGCGGCCGCATCGCACACCACGGCGATGCGGGCGGGCGAAACGATCACCTGTCAGGAAGTGGACGCGGACCTGCCCGGCGTGTTCGGGCGGGAATGCACCGCCAGGCAGTGGGGACCGCTCTCCGGCTTCACTCTCACCGACGCCGCCTCGGGTGAGTCGTACCGCTGTGAGAACGGCTGGGCCGAGGGCGGCTTGTGGGTGAAGGGGAACGACTGCGTCCCGGCCAACTGACGCAGAGCCCCCAAGTCGCCTCGCCGCCCCCGCCGTTCCAGCGGGGGCGGCGATCAGTTTCGAACAAGCGTGCTCCGTCCGGACTCCGCGTACACGGGAGACCGGGCAGCCGGGCCGGAGAGAGGACCACAGCGATGGCCACAGACACCGGCATCCATGTGCTTGCGGCAGGTCGCCTGGAACTGGTGGCGACGACGCCGGAGTCGGGATGGTGACCGACTGCGATGTCCCGAAGCGGGTCGTGCTCGGGCGGGCTTGACCGCATTGACGGGGGCCACCCACAATGCGTACATGATCCTGTACTCGCTGACCACCGTCGCCCTGCGGATGACGGAGCCTTGCGGCGAGTGCGCTCCGCGGTCCACCACCTGTTTGCGCCGCCGCGGCCGTATCGGCTCGCCGCCCGCCCGGGACGGCGTCCACTCGCGCTGAGCGATCGTCAACCACTCGGCTGCTTCCCAGAATGAGGCCGAGACCTCAACGTCGGTGTTGTCTCTCTCCGGCCTCTCACGATCAGTGGACGACCCCACCTTGTCCCGCACCTGCCCGGCTGGCACCCGGCGCGGATGTGCATGACTCACCTCATCGCTCGCTGCCCTCACCGCACCGCCAGAAGCCCTCGGCCGTTGTCGCGGGCCCCGTCTTTCCGGATGCCCGGGACCCGCTCACCGGAGCCCATGGCGGTTCGCCCTCCTGCAAGAAGGAGCCGTATGACCTCCACCGCCACCTCCCAAGTGACCGCTGCGCCCGGCGCCGCCACGACCACCGACCGGCCCGCCGCCACCCCACCTGTCCTGCGTGAGGCACGCATCCCGCAGGACGGCCTGTACGAGGGACACCGCGTCCTGGAACGGCTGCCGGCCGACGCGACGGCGCGCCCGTACACCCTCTTCGACGTCGTCCCGCAGGCCCGCACGATCGGCGCCGAGATCCACGGACCGGACCTCTCGCAGCCGCTGGAGCCCGCACTGCGCGAAGAGTTGAACCGTGCCCTGTTGGAGTGGAAGGTGCTCTTCTTCCGGGGCCAGAACCTCACGTCGGCCGCTCAGCGCGATTTCGCACGCAACTGGGGCGAGCTGGAGGTCAACCCGTTGCTGGCCAGGGGAGACAGCGAAGACGTCGTGCGCTTCGACAAGGCGGCGGGCGCACCGAAAACGTTCGAGAACGTATGGCACACGGATGTCACCTTCCGTGAACGCCCGGCTCTCGGTGCCGTCCTGCAACTGCGAGAGGTGCCTCCGCTGGGGGGAGACACCATGTGGGCCGACATGGCTGCCGCGTACGACAACCTGCCGCAAGAGGTGAAGGACCGTATCGACGGGGCGAGCGCCGTCCACGACTTCATCCCCGGCTTCGCACGCTTCTACCCGCCCGAGCAGCTCGCCCCCCACCAGGAAGCGTTCCCGCCGGTCGAGCACCCGGTCGTGCGCACGCACCCGGAGTCGGGACGGCGCATGCTGTTCGTCAACACCTCATTTACGACCCGGATCGTCGGCGTCGACAGCGCGGAGAGTGACCGTCTGTTGCGATTCCTGTTCCAGCAGGCGCACGTACCCGAGTACCAGGTGCGTTTCCGCTGGCAGCCGGGCGACATGGCCTTCTGGGACAACCGGGCGACCCAGCACTACGCCGTGAACGACTACGCCTCGCACCGGCGGGTCGCCGAGCGGGTCGCCATCGCGGGAGACCGCCCGTTCTGAGCGGACGGTGGCTGCCGGGGGCGGGCGCGGCACGGCGCCCGCCCCCTCCGGGGGCGGCTGACCACCTCCGGGGATGTAACGGCCCGGTGGTATGCGCCCCGGTTCGTTACCGCAGGCTCCGGGTCAGGAGGAGAGCGGGGCCATCTTGTCGACTATGCCCGGATTCTTGGCGATCCACTTCTCCACGGCTTTTTCCTCGTGGCCGGTGCCCTCGTCCTGGATGGTTGCCTCCAGGTCCGCGAGTTGCCCGTCCGACATATGCATCTTCTTGAGCCAGCCGTAGAACTCGGGAAACTTCTGCGGGAACGACTTGTGGCCGAGCGAGCGGATCTGGTTCACATCGCCCCACAGCTTCTTCGGATCCTTGAGCTTGGTCAACTTGTACTTGCTGTAAGCCCAGTGCGGCGACCACAGTACGACCGCCACCGGTTCATGCTTCCGCAACGACCTCTGAAGCTCCAGGATCATGCTGGGGGAGCTGCCGTCGGTGACCTTGTACTCCTTGTCGAGCCCGTACCCGGGAAGCACCTTGTTCTTCAGCATGTTCATCTGGCCGGTCCCGGGCTCGATGCCGATGATCCTGCCGCCGAACTCCTTCGACCTTCCCTTGAGATCCGCCATCGAGTGGATTCCCTTGACGTAGCTGGGCACCGTCACTTCCAACGTGGTCTTGTCGTACCACGGGCCGATGTCGACCAGGTCGTCCTTGTACTTGTCCCAATACTGCTTCTGAGCGTTCGGAAGCCAGGCATCGAACTCCACATCGACCTGGCCGCCGGCCATCGCGGTGAACATCGACCCGACGTCGTACTGGTGGATGCTGGGCTTGTAGCCGCGCCGTTCCAGGATGTTCTTCCACAGGTACGTCATGGCGACGTCCTCGTCCCACGGGAAGAAGCCGATGTCGGGAGCCGCGCCGGCCTCCTTCCCCAGGTCCTTCTCCTTCACCCCCGGGTGGCCGTCATCCGAGCCCGAGACGAACTGCAGGCCGCCCGCGAGGAGCGCGAGGACCAGCACACCGATGCCCGCGAATGTCGTGCTGGGCCTCCACCGCAGGGCATTGCCCGACCTGAGAGAGGCCGCCTTCGCCAACGCACGGCGACCGAGGGGCGAGATGCGCTGATTGAGCGCACCGGTCATGCGGTCGAGATACATGGCGACGATGACCACCGCGAGGCCCGCCTCGAAGCCGAGGCCGATGTCCACCGAGCTGATGGCCTGGAAGACGACGGTACCCAGACCGTCGGCGCCGACCATGCCCGCGATGACCACCATGGACAGGGCGAGCATGATGATCTGGTTGATGCCGGCCATGATGGTCGGCAGGGCCAGTGGCAGCTGTACGCGCAGCAGAATGGAGCGCGGGGTGGCTCCGAACGCTGACGCGGCCTCCACCAGTTCCTCGTCCACCTGCCGGATACCGAGTTCGGTCATCCGTACGCCCGGCGGCATCGCGAAGATGACCGTGGCGACGATGCCGGGCACCACGCCCACCCCGAAGAAGGTGATACCGGGAACCAGGTAGACAAAGGCCGGCATCGTCTGCATGAAGTCGAGAATCGGCCGGAGGGCCGCACTCACCGATTTGTTACGGGCCGCCCAGACGCCGAGGGGGACAGCTATCACCATGGTGATCGTGACCGCCACGATGAGAAGCGACAGCGTCTGCATCGTCTGTTCCCACAACTCGATCGAGTCGACCAGGAAAAAGGCCGCGAAAGTGAGGACAGCCGCCACCGTGCCCCGCAGCCACCAGGCAATCAGCGCGAGGATCGCCGCCATCATCAGCGCGTCGGGGCCCGAGAGGACGAAGTACACGCCGTCGTACATGCCTTGGCCGACGGAGTGCAGGAAGTCGAAGAGCCAGGGCAGTCGATCTTCCAGAAAGTTGACGGCACTGTTGACGCCGGCCCCTATGGGGAGTCTAATCACGGCTCTCCGCCTTCGTCGCACCGGTGTCCGCGATGCCGACACCGGCCCTCATCACCGGTGTTCCGCTGCTCGGACCGGTCAGTCCCAGCAGGTACTGCGCACCATCGGCGAGCTCATCGCCGCAGGGCTTCTCCCATCCGTCGGGACCGTGCGGTCTCCGTGACACCTGGGCGCCTGGCGGGTGTTCCTCATCCGCACGGCGGGGGACCTCGAACATCACCGGCGCCTTTCGCGCCTTCCGCAGGCCCTCACGGTCCGTTCCGACAGTGCCGGGCTCAGCTGTGGTTCGCCCGGTCCTCCCGCCGACGCCGTACCTGCATGGGTGTTCTGTCGTCAGCCTGGTCACGTGTACCTTTCGCGTTGACCTGAGGCCTGGCGAAAGAGACATAGCACCGCCAGGCCCCTTGGTGGTGTGGGACGTACGGGCGCGCGGCACATGACCATGGCAGCGCCCCAGTCGGGCGGATATGTGTCTCGGCAGCCGGGTCTCGAAATGCTGCCGTGCCATCCGCGCGGCTGCCCGGAGGCGTCCGCGCCCGGACAAGGTGGTTCGGGCTGCGGTTACCCCGTGCCCAGGAAGATAAACGGTCGTTTTCCCGCCGCCGGGGAGCAAGACCAGCGCGCCGATCGTCGTGACCCCGGTTCTGCCCTCTCGGGCGGCCGGAGCGGCACCGGGAGGGGCGAGACCCGGCACCACCCACAGCGACCACGGCCTGGTCGTGTTCCTTCAGGGCGCCGGCTTCGCCGACCCCGACGCCATTCTGGACGTCCCGCCTGGGTGGAGTGGCGCGGCGGCGGGTTCGGGCACGGTCGTCAGCGGTTCCGTCCGGTGCACCCGCGTCGCCCGACCGGATGCTCGTCACCCGCACGCCCGACCCGGGACAGCCTCGGCCCGAGCGCCCGACCTGTTCGGATCGATGAGCGCCACCGCCTGGCGGCGACCAGCACCGACTGACCCGTCGTCGGTCGGCGAGAAGCGGTTCAGCGTCCGTCCGACGAGCGCCGTGGCAGGCCCATGGTCCTGGTCGGAAGGGCGTCTACGGTTCGGGTCGGCAGAAGTCGCTTCAGCGCGACAGTCGTGCGTGCGTCGGTGCCGACGAGGTAGCGCGGCCGGGGTCGGCTCGCGGTGAGCGCTCGCTCCACGACGGCGGCGACAGGCTCTGGCGCACCGGCCCCTGCCTCCATCTTTTTGTTGAACTGGACAAGGATATCCATGGCTTGGCCGTACTGGCGCTCCGCCGTATCGCCCATGACCGCACGGTCCGTCTCCGCCGTCGCCTCGGTTCTGGCCCGGTTCTTCTTCGCGGACAGTCATGGAACCGCTGTCAGCTCGTCGGGGTGATGGCAATCACGGATACCCGAGGGGGAGCGCTGCGTAGGCTTGGGAAGTCGTCGCGATGGGGTCCGGGAGGGCGAGCGGAACCGCTCCCACCATAACCTGATGACACGTCCGGAAAATTAGCAAGTGGTCAGCATGAGTCCTGAAAAACCTGGGGAACGCTGCCCTGACATGCGACTCGTTGTAGGGTGAGGAAACAGCCCTTGACCTGCAAAAATGCAGGCAGGGAGCCTATGTCCAGGAGCTACTCGATGATGCGCACCATGTTCAAATCCAAGATCCACCGTGCCACGGTGACCCAGGCCGACCTGCACTATGTCGGGTCCGTCACCGTCGACGTCGCCCTGATGGAAGCCGCCGACCTGCTGCCCGGCGAGCTCGTGCACATCGTCGACATCGACAACGGCGCCCGCCTGGAGACCTACGTCATCGAGGGCGAGCGCGGCTCGGGCGTCATCGGCATCAACGGCGCCGCCGCCCATCTCGTGCACCCCGGCGACCTGGTGATCCTCATCAGCTACGCCCAGGTGGACGACGCCGAGGCGCGTACGCTCCGGCCGAGCGTCGTGCACGTCGACGCGGACAACCGGATCGTCGCTCTCGGCGCCGACGCGTCCGCGCCCGTACCGGGCACCGACCAGGTGCGTGCCCCGCACGCCCGGCCACTCGCCGCCGGGGCCTGACTGCGGGACCACCTGCGGAAGCCGGACTGTGCCCTGCCACTCGACGCCGACGCCGGGGGCGGGCCCGGCGTCGATGTCCTCCCCCTGTTGGCGGTAGGCGCCTGGGGGCGCTTCGATGCGGCGGACCGCGGCGGACTCCGGTCGCCGTGGCCCGCACCGCCGACGCCGTGACGGACGCCCGTGTGATCGTGCAGGCCCAGACGCCCACGGCGGACGCGGCCGGCCGTACCGCCACTGCGATACCGGTGCTGTCGAGTCCGCTTCCCGGGCTGCGGGCCGCAGCAGGGCTGATTCGACCCGGCGGGCGTGGGCAGGCGCAGCGGGAGACATTGGTCAGGACACGCAGCCGAAGTGTGGGAGGTCAACCGTGACGCATCCTTATCCCGACCCTGTGCCGCCGACGCCGAATCCGGGCGGTCCGGATCCTGTGCCGCCGTCGCCGACTCCGCCGCCGGGCCCCGGCCCGCTGCCGCCACCGCTGCCCGATCCGCTGCCCGACCCCGTACCGCAGCCGCCCGGCCCCGAGCCGACGCCGTCGCCCGGACCGGGTCCCGTACCCGGCCCGGACCCGACGCCGGAGCCGCAGCCCGGCCCGGTGTAGGACCGCCGGCCGGGGCGCCGACCGGACGCTGACGCTGTGGCTACCACCGGTCAGGTGGTGCTCACCTCGGTGCGGTCCCGCCCCGGCGGGGCGTGTGGAACGAGCCCGCCCGGCCGGGCGGGCTCCAGGTCTTGGTGTTCGCGCCAACCGCAGACGGGCGGTCACCGGGGTCGGACCCCTGCACTTCCGGGGGGCAACGGACGAGGTGCCACGTCCCTGCCGCTCCGGCCCCCACCGTGCGGATTCGCACTGCGCGGACACGGGCTGCGGAGGGTCAACCACCCCTGCTGGAACGGGGCATGATACCCCGCCAGGTGAAAACCGGAGGAGGCCCCTGGGAGGTTGCGGCTCCTGAGGGGCATGTTTGCATATGTCAATGATCATTAGCACACAGAACCCGTACGAGCCACGGACCTACGTGGACCACATCCTGGAGCACTGGCAGAAGGACGAGGACGCCGAGGCGCTTGTCCAGGGTGCGCAGCGGTTGACCAGGGGGGAGGCCCGGCAGCGGCTGTTCCGTCTGGGGCACGCGCTGCGCAGCCAGGGGCTCGTGCCCGGCGACGGAGTGGGGCTGTTCCTGGCCAACCGGGTGGACTCCGTCCTGGTGCAGCTCGCGGTCCATCTCATCGGCTGCCGCGTCGTGTTCCTGCCGCCCGAGCCGGGCCCCGGCGAGCTCGCCGCGCTGGTCGAGCAGTCCCGGGCGCGCGCCGTGGTCACCGACCCGCTGTTCGCGCAGCGGGCAGCCGCGGCGGCCGAGCACAGCGTCCACGCTCCCGTGCTGCTCAGCCTCGGGCCCAGTGAGCAGGGGTGTGTGGACCTGCTGGCGCTGGAGGCCGAGTGCCCGGCGGTGCGTCCCGACGGCGTGCCCGCGCCGGAACCGGACGAGGCCGTGACCGTCCTCTACACCGGCGGCACCCTGGGCCGTCCCAAGCTCGCCGCGCACAGCCACCGGCTCTACGACGCGCTGGTGAACCTGATGCAGGGCGCCCAGCAAGGCGCCCGGCCGACGCCCTTCCCGGCGATGGATCCGGGCACGGACCGCGTACTCGCCTCCACACTGCTCACCCACGGCAGTGGCCATCTCACCACCATTCAGGCGCTGGTGACGGGATCCGCCCTCGTCGTGCTGCCCGAGTTCGAAGCGGGTGCGGCGCTCGCGGTGCTGCGCGAGGAGCGGATCACCGCCACCATGTTCGTACCGCCGATGCTGTACGCGCTCCTCGACCACCCGGAGTGCGAGCCGGGGGCCCTTCCCGCACTGCGGCGGATCGCCGTCGGAGGCGCGGCCTCGTCGCCCAGCCGGCTCCAGCAGGCGGTCAAGGTCTTCGGGCCCGTGCTCAGCCAGGGGTACGGGCAGTCCGAGGCGCTGGGGATCGCTGCGTTCGGCGCGGAGGCCCTCGCGTCGGAGGGAGCCCTGCGGCCCGAGCTCTGGGGCAGCTGCGGTCGTGCGATCCACGACACCGAGATCGAGATCCGTGGTGAGGGCAGCGCCGCGGCGCTCCCCGTCGGGCAGGTCGGCGAGGTGTGCGTCCGGGGCGAGACCGTGATGCTCGGCTACTACGAGGACCCGGAGCGCACCGCCGATGCGCTGCACGACGGTTGGCTGCGCACCGGGGACCTGGGCTACCTCGACGCCGAGGGGTACCTCTACCTCGTCGACCGGGCCAAGGACATCATCGTCACCGGCAGCACCAGCGACAACGTCTACTCCCGGGTCCTGGAGGACTTCCTGCTCACGCTGCCCGGTGTGCGCAACGCGGCGGCCCTGGGCGTACCCGACGAGGAGTACGGCGAGGCCGTACAGATCTTCCTGGCCGTGGCGGAGGGCGCCGAGATCGACCCGGATGCGGTCCGCGCCTCGGTGACCGCCGAGTTGGGAGAGCTGTACGCGCCCCGGGAGACGGTCCTGCTGGACCAGCTGCCGACGACCAAGGTCGGCAAGGTGGACAAGAAGGCGCTGCGCGCCGCGTGGACGAAGGCGTGACCGGGATACGCGGCAACGAGGCAACGAGCAGAATGTGAAGGCCTGATCCACTCGGATTTACGTTCCGCCCCGTGCGGCGGGGGCGCGTCCGGCGGCGAGCCGGGCGACCTCCTCGACGCCGGGGCGGGCATACCGCTCCAACGGTGTGGCGCAGGTCCGGGAGCTCGGCGACGGCGGCTGTCTGCGCGTGCTGGAGGGGGCGAGGACCACGTCACGGTCTGCTGGATCGGTGCCCACGGCCGGATCCCACCGTCGCCCGACGGCGGGGTGCCGGGTGCGTCCGGGAGCCGGGCTGGGAGCGCGACTTCTCCGGAGCGGACGCGTGAATCACAGCTCCACCACCGGAGGAATCCATGACGGAGAAGAAAGCCGGTACGGACTGGCCTGCATGGCAGGCCAGTTGGGACCGGCAGCAGGAGTGGTACATGCCCGACCGTGAAGAGCGGTTCCGGGCCATGCTCGACATGACCGAGGCCCTGATCGGCCCAGCCCCCGTGATTCTGGACCTCGCCTGCGGCACCGGCACCATCACGGACCGCGTCCTGCGGCGCTTTCCCGATGCCCGGTGCACCGGAGTCGACCTGGACCCCGCGCTGCTCACCATTGCCGCCCACTCATTCGCCGACGACCGGCGGGTGGAGTTCGTGACGGCGGACCTCACCGATCCGGGCTGGACCCGGGCGCTGCCGCGCCGCTCCTACGACGCGGTCCTCACGGCTACCGCGCTGCACTGGCTGGACACCGAGCCGCTGCGCGCCCTCTACCGCCAACTGACGGGAGTGCTCAGGGAAGGAGGTGTCTTCCTCAACGCCGACCACATGGTGGACGAGTCCGCGCCGATCCTCAACGCCGCGGCCCGTGCCCACGCCGAGGCGCGCAAGGAACGTGAACAGGCCGCCGGGGCGCAGGACTGGGCCGCCTGGTGGAGCGCGGTCGCCGAGGACCCGGCGCTCTCGGAACCCGTACGACGGCGGTTCGTCCTGCTGGGCGACCCCCGGGTGCCGCTCGACGCCCCTCGCCCGGCGCGGCCCACCACCACCGACTGGCATACGCGGACCCTGCGGGAGGCCGGTTTCCGGGAGGCACGCCCGATCTGGTGTTCACCCAGTGACGCGGTGGTCGCCGCACTGCGGTGACCTGACCTTCCTGTGCGTCGAGCGAGCCGAAGCCGCATGACCGGCCCGCTCTGGCCGGTCATGCGGCTCTGGCGCATCGTGGTTGCGCGAGGTGGTCAGCTCCGGGACTTGGCCTGCGGTGCAGCCTCCGCGTCGACCAAGGGAAGTCGCCGCAACCCACCGGCCCCCTGGCGCGCGCCGTGAACAAGACGTTCCTCCGCACCTTGCGCGTCAGCGCTGCCGGGACCAGCTGATCGCACTCCCCGGAGCCGGGAGCAGAGCCGGGTCCGGCTCCGCTCGTCCCGTGCGCCACAATGGGTGCACGAGGCGACGGGGATCAGGAAGCCGGTGCGAGTCCGGCGCGGTCCCGCCACTGTGACCGGGAAGCGGTCCTCCTGCATGTCACTGTCCGCGGCTGCGGATGGGAAGGCGGAGGCGAGCGATGATCCGGGAGCCAGGAGACTGACCCGTCGCCGGTCCGACAGCAGGGGCGAGGACACCCCGGAGAGGATCGACTGTGATGACGCATGCCCGGACGGAGCCGGTACACCGGCCGGAACTCGGCAACCGGCCAGGCCCCGGCAGGCGGAGCGTGCTGGCCGCCGGGGGCGCCCTGGCACTTGCCGCGTCCTCCGGCCTGCTCACCGGCTGCGGCGCGGACGGGAAGGACGGGGGAGGCGGCGACCGGTTCCGCGCCGCGTTCACGGCCGGCGGCTCGCAGGAGACCCTCGACCCCCACATCGCCCCGAACTTCGTCGACCAGGCCCGCGCCAAGGCCCTGTACGACACGCTCGGCACGTACGCGGACGACATGTCCGTCCGCAAGCGTCTCGCGGAGTCCTGGGAGAGCGACGCCTCCGGAACCCGCTGGCGAATACGTCTGCGCAAGGCGGACTTCCACGACGGGAAACCGGTGACCGCGAAGGACGTTCTCTACAGTTACCGCCGTGCCGCGGACCCCGCCACCGGCTCCCCCTCGCAGGTACTGCTGTCAGCGATCGACTTCGACGCCACCAGGGCCGAGGGCGCGCGATCCGTCCTCTTCGTGTTGAAGGCGCCGAACTTCGAGTTCCCCACTGTCTTCGCCGGCCCCGGTACCGAGATCATCCCCGACGGTACGAGGGACTTCCGCAAGCCCGTCGGCTCCGGGCCCTTCACCTTTGTGTCCTTCACGCCCGGTGGCACCGCCCGCTACCGGCGCTGGGCCGACCACTGGGACGGCGCCCCGCACATCGCCGAGCTGGAGATCGTCCCCGCGAACGAGGAGTCGGCGCGGCTCAACGCGCTGCTGTCCGGACAGGTCCACTACGCCTCCGACATGGCCGGCGCCTCCGTGGACCGGCTGAAGAAGGAGGGCTCGACGCGACTGCTCACCGCGGAACGGGCCACCGCCCAGCAGCTGCTGCTGCGCACCGGCCGGAAGCCGTTCGACGACCCGCGGCTGGTGCGGGCCGTGCAGCTCGGGCTCGACCGCGAGGCGCTGGTCCGGGTCGCGCTGGCCGGGCACGGTGAGGCGGGGAACGACCTCTTCGGCATGGGCCTGCGCGGCTACCCGCAAGGTCTCAGGCCCCGCGAACGGGACGTCGGCGAGGCGCGGAGCCTGGTGAAGGCGGCCGGCGCGGAGGGGCTGCACATCACCGTGGAGACCAGCTCCGTCGACGCCACGTGGGAGACAGCCGCGGACCTGATGGCGCGGCAGCTGCGCGAGGTGGGGCTGAAGCTGACCGCCAACACCCGTGCGGCCAGCACGTATTTCAGCGAGATCAGGACGCAGGGCGTCGCCGCCTTCAACACCACCTCCACGCTGCCCGTGTCCGACTTCCTCCAGCAAAGGGTCCGCGGTGGAGCGGCCCGCAACCAGACGCAGTACGCATCGAAGAAGTTCGACGCGCTGCTGGAGCGCTCCCGGACCACTCGCGACGAGAAGGACCGGCCGGCGCTGCTCGCGCGCGCCCAGAAGATCGCCCGGGACGAGTCCGGGCTGCTGGTGTGGGCGTTCTCCGATGCCAACGACGCGATCGGCCCGTCGGTCCGCGGACTGCGCGCGGCACCGCCGAACTCGCACGACTGGGCCCGGTTCGACCGGGTCCGCATCGGCTGACGTGCGCGCCTATGTCCTGCGGCGCTCACTGCTGGCAGTGCTTCAGTGCCTGATGGTGCTGGTCACCGTGTTCGCCGTCGGTTCGCTGCTGCCAGGGGACACGGCCGACGTGCTCCGCGGTGAACTCGGCACGTCCGAACAAGTCGCCTCGCTCCGAAGCCAGTTGGGGCTTGACGAGCCGGCCTGGGCCCGCTTCTGGCACTGGCTCGGCCAGCTGCTCACCGGCGACTTCGGGCACTCCCTGACGACCGGGCTGCCGGTGGGCGACGACATCGGCCGCCGCATCGGGGTGACGCTGCTGCTGGGCGTTCCGGCGCTGATACTGGTCACGGTCCTGGCGCCACTCCTCGGCACGGTGTCGGGGCTGCGGGAGGGCAGCCGCGTCGACCGGACGCTGAACACGGCGACTGTTCTGCTGCACGCCGTACCGGAGTTCGTGCTCGGGCTGCTGCTGGTTGCCTCCGTGTCGCTGGCGGCCGGGCTGCTGCCCGCCACCGCGGTCGGCATGGACACGGGCGCGCTGCTGGCGCAGCCGGCCGTGCTGGTGCTGCCCGTCACCGTACTGACGGCCCGGCACCTGTGTGATCTGGCGCGGCAGATCCGGGCCGGTGTGGCGGCGGGGCGGCACGGTGCCGTCGCCGGGCACCTGCGGCTTCTGGGGATGCGGGAGCGGACGGTGGTGCTGCGCCATGTACTGCCGGGCGCCCTGGGTCCCGCAGCGCAGCAGTTCGCCCGCTGCGTGGAGGGGCTGCTGGGCGGCACCGTGCTGGTGGAGGCCGTGTTCGGCTTCCGCGGTCTTGGCAGCGGTTTCGTCGAGGCCGTGCAGAACCGGGACCTGCCCCAGGTGCAGACGTACGCGCTGCTGTTCACCGGCACCGCCGTCGCGGTGAACCTGCTCGGGGACCTGGCCGCCCACCGGCTGGCGCCGTACCGGGAGGTGGCGGCGTGACCTTGTGGGAGAAGTCCGATGCCGTGAACGCCGGCGGGAGCCGTGGCCGGTGGACCGGTGGCGCCGTGCGCACCGGCCGGCCCCGCCGGCCGTGGATCGCTCTGGTGCTGCTCGGCGTGCCGGTGCTCGCAGCCCTGCTGGGGCCGTGGGTGGCCGGTAACGCGCCGTCGGCGGAGGGCGCGCTGCCGTCGCAGCCGCCCGGAGCGGGGCACCCGCTCGGTACGGATGTCCTGGGCCGGGACGTGCTGTGGCTCGTGCTGCACGGCGGTGCCTCGGTGCTGGGCAGCGCCCTGGGGGCCCTGCTGATCGGCATGGCCGCGGGGGCGCCGCTCGGGCTCCTGGCCGCCGGCCCGCGGCGCGGCCTCGACGAGACGGTGATGCGCGGCCTCGACCTGCTGCTTGCGTTCCCCGGACTGCTGGTGCTGATGACCCTGGCCGCGACGGGGCACCGTGACTGGTACTGGCTGGTGACGGTCGCCGGGGTGCTCCAGGTCCCGGCCGTGGCACGCCTGGTACGCGGGGCCGCGCTCGCGCCCGGCTCCCGCACGGTCGTCGAGGCGCTGCGGATGCAGGGGCGCGGCTGGGCGTACATCCATCTCCGGCACCTGGCAAGGGAGTTGGCCGCCCCGCTGGCCACCGACGCGGGGGGCCGGTTCTCCGTGGTGCTGTACCTGCTGGCATCCGCCAACTTCCTCGGCCTGGGTCTGCCCGTGTCCTCGCCGGACTGGGCGGTGCTCGTCGAGCGCAACAGCGACGCCCTGTTCACCCAGCCCGCCGCGGTGCTGGTGCCCGCCGGTCTGCTGACGGCGCTGTGCGTCGGCGGCAACCTGCTCGTGGACCGCGCCCTCGCACGGAAGAGGACGGGCCGTTGACCGGCTCCGCGCCCGGGCCGCTGCTGGATGTCCCGGAGCTCTCCGCGCACGCCGACGGGGCGGAGCGCCCGCTGCTGGACCGGGTCGCACTGACCGTTCCGGCGGGCGCCGTCACCGCCGTCGTCGGCCCGTCGGGCAGCGGCAAGACCACGCTCGGCCTGGCGGCCCTCGGAACCTCCCGGAGCGGCGTGCGGCTGGCCGGACGCGTCCTGCTGGCGGGCACGGACCTGCTTCTCCTGGCGCCGTCCCGGCGTCCCGCGGTCCGGGCGGGCCTCGCCGCGCATCTGCCGCAGCACCCGGAGACGGTGCTGGATCCGGTACGCCGGGCCGGCGGCGCACTCACGGAGCTGGCCGCCCTCGGCCATCCGGGACGAGCCGCGCGGAAGCCCGCCGCCCTCCGGGCACTGACCTCCGCCGGTCTGGAGTGGGCGGCCGTCCGGCGTCGCTTCCCGCATCAGCTCTCCGGCGGCCAGCAGCAACGTCTGGCGCTCGCCTCCGCCTTGGCGACGGGGGCGCGGCTCCTGGTCCTCGACGAGCCGACCAGCGGCCTCGACCCGGCGCTCGCGCACGCCCTGGGCCGTACGGTGCGGGCGCTGGCCGACGACGGCGCGGGCGTGCTGCTGCTCAGCCACGACCTGCGGCTGGTACGGGAGACGGCCGACAGGGTCATCGTGCTGGAGGACGGCCGGGCCGTGGACGACGGTCCGGCAGGCGACGTCCTCGGCGCGGGCGGCCCCGTCGCCGACTCCGTACCGACCGCCGTCCGGCTGTCCGCCGTCCGCCATCGGGCCACCCGGGAGCTGCTCACCGCGGAACACCCCACCGGCGTGGGCGAACAGGCAGGCCCCGGCGGGCCCGGCCCGGCTCCGGAGGTCCGCGACGGGGTCGCCGCCACGGGCATCGTCGTGCGCCGCAGGTCCGGTGATCCGCTCGCCGGACCCGTGTCGATGGCGTTCCCGCCGGGCAGCAGGACGGCACTGCTCGGTCCTTCCGGCTCGGGCAAGACGACGTTCGCCCGGGTGCTGGCCGGACTGACCACACCGTCCCTGGGAGAGGTACGGTTCGACGGCCGACCACTCCCGCGCCGCATCGACCGGCGCACCGCAGCACAGCGCCGCGTCACCCAGTACGTGCACCAGAGCAGCGCCGGCTCCTTCGAGGAACACCGTCCGGTCCTCGCGCAACTCGCCGACACCGCAAGGCTGCTGCGCGGGCTGCGGAGCGAGGAGGCGACGGCCGAGGCGATGGAGACCGGCGCTGTGCTGGGCCTCGACGACACGCTGCTCCACCGGACCCCGGACCGGCTCTCCGGCGGCCAGCTCCAGCGGTGTGCGCTGGTGCGGGCCCTGACCGCTCGTCCGGCACTGCTGATATGCGACGAGGTGACGTCGGCCCTGGACACCGCATCCCGGCAGCGCGTCCTCGACGCGCTGCCCCGCCTGCTCGCCCCGGCCGGAACCGCCCTGCTGTTCATCAGCCACGACCTGCCCGCCGTGCGGGCGATCGCCGAGGAGGCCGCACTGTTCGACGGGGGCCGCTGTGTACGCCGTGGGTCCGTGGACCACGTGTTGCCCGCCGCGTGGTCCGGCCCTCCCGGCATCAGCGGCTACGACGGCGGGTGATCTGTTCGGGCAGCCGGTGACCGGCCACAGCGGGTCGAGTCATTCCACGGCCACGACCCGGGGCGGGCACGGCCCGCCGCCAGCCGGGGCACTTGATGGGTCCGGATGCCGGGGGCCGAGGAACGCCCCGCATCCGGACCCCTCAGGTGCCCGCGAACCGGCCCGCCGCCTCATCGTCCTGCGACCAGGGCGCGGCGCCGAACGCCTCGGCATACACCTGGCGCCCGCCCGCCTCGCGGCCCAGCAGCTCCGGGCCGGAGACGCGCCGGAGGGCGATGGCGTTGTTCATGCCGCTCTCGCGCCGGTGCGGGAGACGGGGTGCAGGGCTGCGTACTCCAGCGGCGCGGACGGGTCGATCGAGACATCCAGCGGGGCCGGCTTGGCGCCCGCCCGGACCAGGAGGTCACCGACGGCGGCGATCATCGCGCCGTTGTCGGTGCACAACTTGAGCGGGGGCACCCGCAGCACGATCCCGGCAGCCGAGCAGCGCTCCTCGGCCAGCGCCCGCACCCGGGAGTTGGCGGCCACCCCGCCCACCACGACCAGCGTCCCCACTCCGTGCTCACGGCAGGCGGCCACCGCCTTATGCGTCAGCACATCGGCCACGGCCTCCTGGAGCGAGGCCGCCCCGTCGGCGACCGGCAACTCCCCGCCCCGCAGCCGGTACCGCTCGGCCCAGCGGGCGGCGGAGGTCTTCAGCCCCGAGAAGGAGAAGTCGTAGCGCGAATCCCTCGTCCCCGTCAGCGGCCGGGGAAACGCCACGGCCCGTGGGTCGCCCTCCCGCGCGGTGCGGTCGATAGCCGGCCCACCCGGATACGGCAGCCCGAACACCCGGGCCACCTTGTCGAAGCACTCACCGGCCGCGTCATCGATGGTGTCGCCCAGGTGCACGATCGGATCCCTCGCCAGATCCCGCACGAGCAGCAAGGACGTGTGCCCGCCCGACACGATCAACACCATGCACGGGTCGGGCAACGGCCCGTGCTCCAAGGTGTCGGCCGCGACGTGCCCGGCCAGATGGTGCACCCCGTGCAGTGGCACCCCCAGCGAGAAGGCCAGCGTCTTCGCCCCCGCCAGCCCCACCTGCAACGCCCCCGAGAGGCCCGGCCCCGTGGTGACCGCCACCGCACCGATGTCCGACATCCGCAGCCCGGCCCGCTCCAGCGCCTCCCGCACGACCGGAACGAACGAGTGCACGTGCGCACGGGCGGCGATCTCCGGGACCACTCCACCGAAACGGGCGTGTTCGTCCATGCTCGACGCCACCGCATGCCCCAGCAGCCGCCCGTCCCGCACCAGCCCGGCGCCCGTCTCGTCGCACGACGACTCGATCCCGAGCACCACAGGAGAACCCACGACAACCTCTTTCACACACCAACCGCAGTTGCAACCGATGTGCAATAAGGTACGCCGTCGGGTCATGGCTGCAACGGCGCAGGGGTCAGCCTTCAGAGGACCAACCACCGGTCATGGAGCGCCCAGCCCGCGCCTCAGTCACCACTCGGTGCACTCGTCGTGTCACACCGACCGGCCGTCCTGAAACACCGCGCCAGTCTCCGGATGGTGGAGGCCCCCCTGGTCGGGTGGCCGGATTCCGCGGTGCCGCGGCTCTGATCCGGATTTGCCGTGGGCTTGATTGACCAGCTGGAGAACCGATCCGTACGCTCCCCCGTGTAGTGATGGCATAAGGAAGCTGGTGAGATTCCAGCACGGTCGCGCCACTGTGAGCCAGGCCACCGGAAGGTGGTCGGCGAGTCAGACACTGAGCCCTCACTCCGCCCGCATACGCAAGGGACGCACGATCCCAGAGGGAGGGCTCGCCTTGAGCGCCGTTTCCACATCCCTTCCGGTGGCCACACCGGTTGTCCTGCCGATCTCCACGTCAGTTCGCTGGCTGGTCGGCACCGCGCTGATCGCGCCGGCCGTCTACCACTTCATAGGCGTCGACCAGGGCGCCGTGTCGGTGTTCGGCGACTGGAACGCCACCCTCCGCACCGGCGCCGCGCTCGTGGTCGCGATCGGGATCGTCATGCTGCTCCTGCCGCAGCTCGGCCACCTCGCGTCCGACAAGGAGAACTTCGGCAAGCACGCCACCGAGACCCCGTTGCCGCTGGCCGACTCGAAGGGCCACATCGTCTACCCGGGCTTCCCGGCCGACGTGCTGTTCGCCTTCCGCTTCTCCTCGGTCGCAGCCCAGTTCATCCTCTGGACGGCCATCGGCCTGGTCTTCGCCCCGCTGGCCGAGCGCCTGCTCCGCCCCGCGCGGCCCGACGCCGCGGCCCCCTCGCCGGAGCCGGACCCCGTTCCGGCATGAGCAGCCCTCCTGCGGCGAGCGCGGTGATCGAGGAGGTCGCCGCGCTCGGCCCGTTCTTCGCCGTGCAGGTCCACCCGCCCGGCACGGAGCTGCCGGGACCCTGGCAGCGGATCACCCGCCCGCTGCTCGAAGCCCGTGTGACCGGCGTACGGGACTGGCTGGCCGCGGCCGGCGAGCAGCCGCCGGACGCGGTCGAGACCCGGGTCGCGGCATCAGTCGCCCACCTGGGACTGGCCGCCCGGCTGGTCTCACCGGCGCTGGCCGCCGCCGTACTGCACGGCCTGGTCCCCGCTCCTTCCCTCGCGGATCTCCGATGGCAGCCCGTGATCGGCGGCCCGGTTCCCCTGTCCCTGCCCGGCGACGCCTTTGCCGGCGACGCCTCCTCCGAGGGCTCCGCGGATGTGCCGGCCCAGCTCGCCGACGAGCTGAGCACCCGTCTGCTGGACGGCCCGCTGTGCGAACTCGCCGATGCCATGGCGGAGTTCTCGCTCTCCCGGCACATCCTGTGGGGCAATACCGCATCGGCCGTCAACGGAGCCGCGACCATGATCACGACAACCCGTCCGGATCTCACCGCACGGACCCGCGCCATCACCTCGCTTCTCCTGGAGCGGCCCCCACTGCGCGACGCCGGCACCACTACGCCCAACGGAGCGTTCCGGCGCCGGAGTTGCTGTCTGATCTACCGCGCTGCCCCCGGCGGCGAGGGAGCTCTGTGCGGGGACTGCGTACTGTCCCGCTGACCAGGCTGCTCGCCTTGCCGTTCGCACCGGTGGAGGAATCGCCGCGGGCCGACGTCCCGAGCCTCGCAGAATCGTCCTCGACGGCGCGCCGCCCGTCGTGCTCACACCCGAGGAATACGAACGTCTCGTCCTGACCCGCCGCCGGCCCGGCGGCCGGAGCTCCCGCATGAGCTGTACGTCGTCGAGGAGTCCCTCGATCACCTCCTCAAGGTCGAGACGCCTTTCCGTGCGTGCACGCCGTGTCGCGGGGTCGGTGCCGGTGAGCTGGTGGTGGGTCAGGTGGGTCAGCTTTCGATTTCGGTCTTGTCTGCGCCCCAGAGGGTGTGGAAGGTGCCGTCGCGGTCGGTGCGGCGGTAGGTGTGGGCGCCGAAGTAGTCGCGTTGGCCCTGGGTGAGGGCTGCGGGGAGGCGTTCGGCGCGCAGGGAGTCGTAGTAGGCGAGGGCGGCGGCGAAGCCGGGGGTGGGTACGCCCTGGGTGACGGCGGTGGCGGTGACCGCGCGCCAGTCGTCCTGTGCGGCGGCGATCTCGTCGGCGAAGCCCTTGTCGGCGAGGAGGCTGGGCAGCTGGGGCTGTGCTTCGTAGGCGGCGGTGATCCGGTCGAGGAACGCGGCGCGGATGATGCAGCCGCCGCGCCAGATCGCGGCGATCCTGCCGAGGTCGATGTTCCAGTCGTACTGCCGGCTGCCTGCGGCGAGTTCGTGGAATCCCTGGGTGTAGGAGACGATCTTCGAGGCGTACAGGGCCTGTTCGACCTTGTCGGCGAAGGCCGCGGCTTCGTCCTTGCCCAGGGGTTGGGCGGTGGGTCCTGCGAGGTGACGCGAGGCTTCGCGCAGGTCGGCGTGGCCGGAGACGGAGCGGGCGAAGACCGCCTCCGCGATGCCCGAGACCGGCACGCCGAGGTCGAGGGCGATCTGGACGGTCCAGCGGCCGGTGCCCTTCTGCTCCGCCTGGTCGAGTACGACGTCCACGAAGGGCTTGCCGGTCGCCGCGTCGACGTGTGAGAGCACCTCTGCGGTGATCTCGATGAGGTAGGAGTCCAGGCGCCCGGTGTTCCAGGTGCGGAAGACGTCCGCGATCTGGGCGGGCGAGTAGCCGGCCACGTCCCGCAGCAGCTGATAGGCCTCGCCGATGAGCTGCATGTCGGCGTACTCGATGCCGTTGTGCACCATCTTCACGAAGTGGCCGGCCCCGTCGGGGCCGATATGTGTGGTGCACGGGGATCCGTCGGTGGCCTTGGCGGCGATCTTTTCGAGCATCGGCCCGAGCGACTCGTACGACTCGGCCGATCCGCCGGGCATGATGCTCGGCCCGTGCAGTGCGCCCTCCTCACCGCCCGAGATCCCGGTACCGACGAAATGGATTCCCCGCTCGCGCAGTTCCTTCTCCCGGCGCCTGGTGTCCGCGAAGTGCGCGTTGCCGCCGTCGATGATGACGTCGCCCTCCTCCAGGAGCGCCGCGAACTCCTGGATCACGGCATCGGTCGGATCGCCCGCCTTCACCATGATCACCAGCCGGCGCGGTCGCTCCAGGGCCGCCACGAACTCCTCCGGGCTGTCAGCGGGTACGAAGATGCCCTCCTCGCCGAACTCCTCCACCAGTTCGTGCGTCCTGGCCGCGGTGCGGTTGTGCAGCGCGACGGTGAACCCGTTGCGTGCGAAGTTACGGGCGAGATTGCGGCCCATCACCGCGAGTCCCGTGACGCCGATCTGGGCTGTTCCACTCATTGGCCGTGCTCCTCGGAAATCGGGGGGGGGTGCCACGCCTGGTCGTATACCTGACCGTACGTCCGGCGCCGCGATCCTGCCGGGATCTGCGGGCCGCGCGGCGTACCGGGCACCCAGGTCGTTCCGAACACGGCTGCCCAACTCCACCGGGTCGTATCCCCGTTCAGTGACGCCTGCCGCCCGCTCGGGAGCGGAGCCGGACTGCGAGCAGATCGGAGAGCGCTCTCCCGACTCCGGTGCCGCGCCGAAGGGGCCCCGCGGCACCGGAGCCCCCTCGGTCATGCGGGTTCAGCGGTTCACGCGCTTCACCTGGCCGGTGCGGTCAACGCTCACGCGGCCCTCCGCCCCCGGCCGCGGGCGGAGCGGACGATGTCCGCGTACCGGTGGCCGCTGCTCTTGACGGTGCGCCGCTGCGTCGCGTAGTCGACGTGCACCAGGCCGAAGCGCTTGTCGTAGCCGTACGCCCACTCGAAATTGTCCAGCAGCGACCAGGCGAAGTATCCGGCCAGCGGGACGCCCTTGCGGGCGGCGCGGGCGCAGGCGGCCAGGTGCTCGTCGAGGTACCGGACCCGCTCCGGGTCGTCGACCGATCCGTCGGCGCGGACCACGTCGGGATAGGCGGAGCCGTTCTCCGTGACGTAGATCTTCTGCGCGCCGTACTCGTCGGTCAGCCGCAGCAGGATGTTCTCCAGCCCGTCGGCGTTGACCTCCCAGTCCATCGCCGTGTGACGGGCGCCGGGCAGATAGACCTGCTTGGCGTGCGGCAGCGGACCCGTCGGGTCGGCGGTGACCACATTGCGGAAGTAGTAGTTCACGCCCAGCCAGTCGAGCGGGGTGGCGATCGTGTCGAGGTCACCGGTCCGGACGGGGAGGTCGACACCGTACAGATCGACCATGTCCTGCGGGTAGCCGCGCCCGTGGATCGGGTCCAGCCACCAGCGGTTCGTGTGGCCGTCGGCACGGACCGCCGCGGCCCGGTCCTCCTCGCGCTCGGTGGCCGCCTCGCAGGGGCTGAGGTTGTTGACGATGCCGACCCGGGCCCCGGGGACGGCCGCACGTATCGCCTGGGTGGCCAGCCCGTGGCCCAGGTGCAGGTGGTACGAGGTGCGGACGGCGGCGGTGATGTCCGTGAGGCCGGGCGCCATCCGGCCCTCCAGGTGGCCGATCCACGACGAGCAGAGCGGCTCGTTCAGCGTCGTCCAGTCCTTCACCCGGTCGCCGAGACGCCGGGCCACCACGGCCGCGTACTCGGCGAAGTGCTCGGCCGTCTCCCGGGCCGGCCAGCCGCCGCGGTCCTGGAGGGTCTGGGGGAGGTCCCAGTGGTACAGGGTCGGGAAGGGGGTGATGCCGGCTTCGAGGAGGCTGTCGACCAGCCGGTCGTAGAAGGCGAGCCCCTTCTCGTTGACCGGTCCGTCGCCGCCGGGTACGACACGCGGCCAGGCGACGGAGAACCGGTACGCGTCCACGCCGAGCTGCTTCATCAGCCCGATGTCCTCACGCCAGCGGTGGTAGTGGTCGCAGGCCACATCACCGTTGTCCTCGTTGTCGATCTTTCCGGGAAGGTGCGAGAACGTGTCCCAGATGGAAGGCGAACGGCCGTCTTCGGCCACGGCTCCCTCGATCTGGTACGCCGCCGTGGCCACTCCCCAAGTGAATTCCGCGGGAAGGGAGTTGTACTCGTTCACGGGCTGCCTTTCTGCTGCGCGGTGCTGAGGGTGCTGAGGAGTGCTCAGGGGTGCTGAGCGCTGCTGAGGGTGCGGGATGGTACTGGGCGGTCCGAGTGCGGAGAGGCCGGGCGGTCACTTCACCGCGCCGGCGGTCAGACCGGCGACGAGGTACCGCTGGAGGAGCAGGAACCCGGCGACGACCGGCACGCTGACGACGAGCGAGGCGGCCATGATCTGGTTCCAGTACACGTCGTTCTGTGTCGAGTAGCCCTGGAGCCCCACGGCGAGCGTCCGCGTCGTGTCGTTGGTCATGACCGAAGCGAAGAGAACCTCGCCCCACGCCGTCATGAACGCGTACAGGGTGACGGCGACGATGCCGGGGATCGCCGCGGGCACGACGATCCTGAAGAGCGCGCCGAGCGGCCCGCAGCCGTCCACCATCGCCGCTTCGTCCAGGTCCTTCGGGATGGAGTCGAAGTACCCGATGAGCATCCAGATCGAGAACGGCAGCGAGAACGTCAGATACGTGAGGATCAGACCGCCGCGTGAGCCGTACAGGTTGACGCCGGTCGAGTTCCCGATGTTCACGAAGATCAGGAACAGCGGGAGCAGGAACAGGATGCCGGGGAACATCTGGGTGGAGAGCACCGTGACCGTGAAGACGCGCTTGCCGCGGAAGCGGTAGCGGCTCACGGCGTACGCGGCGAAGATCGCGACCACCACCGAGCAGACACTCGCCGTCCCCGCCACGATCAGCGAGTTCAGGAAGTATCTGGCGAGCGGGATCGTGCTCCAGATGTCGATGTACGGGCGGATGGTGAAGCTGGTGGGAATCCAGGAGAACTTGCCCGACACGTCACCCAGCGGCTTCAGCGAGCTGCTGATCATGACGTACACGGGCACCAGCGTGAAGAGCGACACCAGGGTGAGCACCACGCGCCGGGTCCAGAGGAAGGACCGCGGCGGCGCGGTGGGGGAGCGGTGGACGGTGGCCGGGCGTGGTGCCGCGGGGGAGCGCGGCGCGGTGCTGGTACTAGACATCGGTGCTCTTCCTCCCGCGCGACGTGAAGATCAGGTACACGGCCGTCACCAGGAGCAGGAAGAGCAGGAGCAGTACGGACATCGCCGAGCCGCTGCCGAAGTTCCAGGTGTCGAACGAGGACTGGTAGATGTGGATCGAGACCAGGTCGGCGGCTTCCGGTGCCGACCTGCCGAACAGGACGTACGGCGTGTTGAAGTCGTTGAAGGTCCACAGGAAGAGCACCAGGACCAGGACCTGGTTGACGGAGCGCAGCGACGGCAGGGTGATCTTCCGGATCTGCTGCCACATTCCGGCGCCGTCGATCGACGCCGCCTCGTACAGCTCGCGCGGAATGTTCTGGAGCGCCGCCATCACCATCAGGAAGGCGAACGGCCAGGACTTCCAGATGGCGACGATGACCAGCGCGTAGAAGCTGTTGTCGCCGATGAGCCAGAACGACGGCTTGGCGGTGATGCCCAGCTGGTCGTGGAGGACGTGGTTCACCAGGCCGTTGTCCCGCTGGAACATGAACGCCCAGGTGATGATCGCGGCGTAGGCCGGCAGGGCGTACGGGATGAGGAAGACGGTCCGCAGCAGTCCGCGGCCGCGGAAGTTCTCCTGGAGCAGGATCGCCACACCTGTGCCGATCAGCCAGGAGAGGCCGACGGCCAGCACGGTGAACCCGCAGGTGACATAGAAGGAGTGGAGGAGGGCCTTGCCGATCGGCGCGTTGAAGTCGACGGCGACCTTGAAGTTGTGCAGCCCCGTCCAGGGGGCCTGGCCCCAGTTGCGGATGAAGAACTGGGTGAGGCCGCGGAAGCTCATCACGATACCGATGGCCATCGGCACGATGTGGATGAGCAGTTCGAGCACGAGCGCGGGCAGGAGCAGCAGATACGGCAGGCCGCCGCGGCGGATCCGGTCGGGGATGCGCGGGACACGTGGCCGCGCACCCCCGGACTTCAGAACGTCACCGCCGGCCGCCGGGGGCACCTGGGACGTGGCCTCCAGAAGGACGGGTGAGGCCGGGCCTCTCGTGAGGGAGTGGTGGTCGGGTGACGGGTGGGAGGTCATCGGAATCAGTGCCTCACTCGGTCATCTGCTGCTGCGCCTTGGTGAGTTCGTCCTTGACCGAAGCCGTCGTGATGGGCTTGCCGCCTGCGGCGTCGGCCCAGAGGTCCTTGATGGCCGTCCCGACGGTCGTCTCGAACTGCGACTCCGAAGCCACCTGCGGCAGTGGCGCCGCACTCTTGATCAGCGTGTCCTTCAGGACCTTCACACCGGGCACGTTGAAGGCGGGGTCCGACTGGGCGGCCGTGACGGGCGGCACGGCGCCGTAGGCCTTGTTGAGGATCTTCTGCTCGTCGTCGCTGGTCATGAACTTCACGAACTTCAGCGCGCCCTTGGTGTTCTTGGTGTTCTTGAAGACGGCCATGTTGATGCCCGCGACCATGGAGTTGACGTTCTTGCCCTGCCCCGGGGTCCCGGAGGCGACCGGCGCCGGAGCGGCCCCCCAGTCCTGCGGCTTCATCCCCTGCGAGGCGAAGGTGGACGCGGCCGCCTGCCAGAGCACCATGGCGGTCTTGCCCTTGGAGAAGTCGCTGAGCGACTGGTTCTGGCTGTACTCCGCGTTGCCCGGAGCGATGATCTTGTCCTTGCCCATGAGGTCGACGTACTGCTTCACGGCGGCCACGGCGCCGGGTGAGGTGAAGGTCGGCTTGCCGGACGCGTCGTAGAAGTCGGCTCCGTGCTGCTGGGCGAGTACGAACGCCTGGTGGATGTTCTCGGAGAGGTTGCCGCCCTCGGCGCCGAGGCCCCACTTCCCGCTGGTGCCGTTCTTGGAGATCTTCTGTCCGTCGGCGACCAGTTCGTCCCAGGTGGCCGGGGGCTTGGCTATGCCCGCGTCGGCGAACATCTTCTTGTTGTAGTAGAGCGCGTACGAGAGGGAGTACAGCGGGACGGCCGCGGGGTCCTTCTTCGCGGCGCCCGCCGAGGCGACCGCCGCGTCGACGAACCGGTCGCGGCCGCCGATCGCGTCGAAGTTGGCCTTGTTCCAGGGCAGCAGAGCGCCGGTGGCCTGCAGCGAGGCCGACCAGGTGTTGCCGATGTTGAGCACATCGGGGCCCTGGCCCGAGGTCGTCGCCGCGAGGATCCGCTTCAGCAGGTCGGCCCAGGGCACGACCTCCAGGTTGACCTTGATCCCGGTCTGCTGCTCGAACTTCTTCAGCTCGGGCGTGAGGATCTTCTTGTCGGCGGGGATGTTCGGTCCCTGGTTGGACGCCCAGTAGGTGAGCGTCTTGGGGGATGTGTTGCTGCCCCCGCCACTGGAATCACCGCCTCCTCCGCACGCCGTGGCGCCGGCGAGCGTGGAGATGGTGACGGCGACTGCTGCTGCGGCTCTGATACTGCGCATGTGCGTTGGCCCCTTCCCGGGGAGGGCTGCGTTCAGGATTCGAACGGCCTTCACGACTTAATTCAGATCGTGAGTTAAGTAGTGAGAGAAGGTCGCGTCAAGAGCTTTCACAGGGGTATGTTGCCTACCGGGAAGGAGTCACATGGCTGAACAGAGCAGACGAACTGTGCGTGACCTGCGGCGCGGCAACCGCGCTGAGGTATTGCAACGGTTGTATTTCGACGGGCCGCTCAGTCGCCAGGAGCTCGGCTCGGCCACCGGTCTGAGCTCGGGTTCGATCAGCAACGTGGTCGCTGAACTGGCCGCGGACGGACTGCTCGAAGAGGCCGGGGTGGTCGACTCGGAGGGCGGCCGGCCGCGCACCCTGCTGCGCGTCGCCCCCGCCAGCGGCCATCTGATCGGTATCGACGTGGGGGAGACCCGTGTCCGGGTCGAGCTCTTCGACCTCGCGCTCGGCGAACTGGCGCGCGCAGAGCGCCCGTTGGTGCACCACGGCTATGACGTCGGCCGCATCGTCGGCCATATCCGCGAAGCCGTCGCCGATGTGCTGCGGGACGCGGACGTGAGCGCGGGCCGGCTCGTGGGTGTCGGAGTCGGCGTACCGGGGATCATCGACCGCGGCGGGCCCGACGGGGTCGTCGTGCACGGCCAGACCGTCGGCTGGGACGCCGTCCCGCTGGAGGCGATGCTCCGGGAGTCGGCCGAACTCCCCTCCTGGGTACCGTTCTTCATCGACAACGGGGCCAAGACCCTCGGTCAGGCGGAGATGTGGTTCGGTGGCGGGCGCGGGACGAGCGACGCCGTCGTGGTGCTGTTCGGCTCCGGAGTGAGCGCGTGCATCGTCGTCGACGGTGAGCTCTACGGCGGCGCGGACAGCAGGGCCGTCGAGTGGGGCCACACCACCATGCGGGTCGGCGGGCGGCGCTGCCGCTGCGGTTCGCCCGGCTGCCTTGAGGCGTACGTGGGCGCCGAGGCCATCCGGGAACGGTGGCTGGAGTCGGGCGGCCCGGCGGCGGAAGCGGCCGACGAGGAGACGGCGCTCGCCACGCTGCTCGCCGCCGCGCTGCCCGCTGCCGGGGGCCTCACGGGTGACACGGCCGCTGCCGGACTCCTGGACGAGACCGCCGAGTACCTGGGGGCGGGCATCGCGGACCTGATCAACCTGTTCCGCCCCGAACGGATCCTGGTGGGCGGCTGGGCCGGCCTGCTCCTCGGGCCCGCGCTGCTGCCCGCCGTGCGCCGGTACGCGAAGGAGTACGCGATGCGCCACCCGGCCGAGCACGTCACCATCGACCTGGGCACGCTGGGCGCCGACGCGGTGACGCTGGGGGCGGCCACCCTGCCGCTCGCCGATTTCCTCGCCCGCGGCGGCAGGCACCGCCGACACGATGCTCCGGACCCGGGGGCCGACCCTGCCGCCCTGCTGCGGCAGGGGAGTTGGCGGCCCGTAGTGGTCGAGCGGCGGTAGGTGCTGCGCCCGGCCGCCCCGCCGCCGGGCGGGCGAGGCGTCAGGCGCGCGGGACGGGGCGGGCGGCGGTGGCCGTCGTCCGTGCGAGCAGACCGCGGGTGCCGCTGACCGCCAGCGTCACCACCAGCACGGTCAGGGCCGCTGCTTGGATCCAGCCGCCGAGGACGAGGGCACGCGGTGCCTGCGCCGATGCCAACAGGTCCTGAAGGGCGCACCGTTGGGCCAGCACGGCTGCGGAGAGCGCCGCCAGCGCGAGCGGCAGGGCGGGCTCGGCGGCCCCCGCACCGCTCCGGGCCGACCGGATCCGTACGACCCACCAGGCGGCCCCCGCCGCGACGACAGCGGTGCCGCTGCCCCAGACCGAGTCCGCACCCTGCGGCCACACCACCATCGAGGCGCCCATGAGCACGCAGGCACCCAGGAGCGCGGGGCCCGCCGGGGCGAAGGGCAGCCGGGCGGGCGGGGCGTCCGAGTGGTACCCGCACCGCACGGCCGCGACCGTCAGCCACGCCGTCGCCGCCGCCACGACCGTCAGTGCGGACGGGGCCACGCCGGGCCCCTGTCCCGTCGGCCACCCGACGAGATACGACAGCCAGGGTGCCGCCGCGAGCAGGGCGAGTACGGATGCCGCCCGCCGGCGGTCCCGCAGCAGCGCCGCGTACGCCACCGGCCAGGCGAGCGGAAGCGCCCAGAGCAGGGCCTGGACCACCCCCATGAGCACTCCGTCGCCGGTGAACGTCCTCAGGTAGTCCGCCCGGTCCCTGGGGCCCGCGCCCGTGAGCCAGGCCGCCGGGAGGGCCCGTTCGGTGAGGGCGTCGGCTGCCAGCAACGCCACGCTCAGCAGGGCGAAGAGGCGCACGGCCGACCCGATGGCCGCGTAGCGGGGCGGAGCGCCCGAGCTGCCGAGCCTGGTGCGGACCGAGAGGGCGGCAATGCTCGCCACCTCTCCCCAGGCCGGGCGGGAGAGATCCTGGTCGGCCTCGTCCATGTCGTCCAGATAGGTCTCGACCATCTCCTCCTCCCGCTCGGCACGGTAGTAAGCGGGCAGCAGCCGCAGCACCGTGCGGTAGCGCTGTTCGAGCAGGGTGGTCACGCGGCACCTCCGGCGAGGCCCGGGCGTCCCGGCCGGGCGGTGGGCTGCGGGTGGGCGTCCGCCGGGCGGTGCGCGGCCATCCGGCGGGTCGCGGTACGCGCTCCGGCCGCCATTCGCTCCGCCTCGGCCGAGAGCGCGGCGGCGCCGTCGTCGGTGAGCGCGTAGTACCGCCTGAGCCGGCCCTGCTGGGCCTCCTCGCGGTCCAGCTCGATGAGCCCGTCCGCCGCCAGCCGGTCCAGGACGCCGTACAGCGTCCCGACCCGGAGCTGGACCTCGCCGTCGGAGAGCTCCTCGACCTCGCGCACGATGCCGTAGCCGTGTCTCGGCTCGTCGATCAGCGCGGTCAGTATGAAGAACGCGGCCTGGGTCATGCCTCGGGAAGCCATGAGGGTCAGGTTATATCGGCTTCCGATATATAGCGAGAGGGTGAGTGTCCGCGCGCCGCACCGACGGCGTTCGCCGGGTGTCCGCCCGTCTGCCGGGCTGTCCGCCTACGGCACGAGCCCCACGCCGACATAGCCCGGATACGGCGTCAGCTCGGGCGCGGGTGTGTCCTTGAACCACTCGGGCCCCGTCACCACGCCGGGCTCCACCAGATCGAGCCCGTCGAAGAACCGCACGATCTCGGCGCGTGACCGGGGCCGGAAGGAGATCTTGCTGGAATAGGTGCTGGCCACATGCTCCTCGGCCTCCGGGAACGCGTCGAGACTGGCCTGCGCGAGGATCAGGCAGCTGCCGGACGGCAGGTGGCCGACCAGCTCCCGCACGATCGCGCCCGGGTCCTCCTCGTCGAGGATGAAGTGCATGATCGCGATGAGCGACAGGGCGACGGGCCGACTGAAGTCCAGGAACGTACGCGCGTGTTCGAGGATCAGCTCCGGTTCGCGGACGTCGGCCTGGATGTAGTGCGTGGCGCCCTCCGGGCTGCTGACGAGCAGGGCCTCGGCGTGGCGCAGCACGATGGGGTCGTTGTCCGCGTAGACGATGCGCGCGGCCGGAATGATCTCCTGGACGATCTGGTGGAGGTTCGGCTCGGTCGGAATCCCGGTGCCGATGTCCAGGTACTGGTCGATGCCCTGGTGCGCGGCCCAGGCGGCGGCGCGGTGCATGAACGCGCGGTTCTGCTCCGCGCCGACCCGGATGAAGTCGGCCAGCTTCTCGCCCAGTTCCCGGTCGACGAGGTAGTGGTCCTTGCCGCCCAGCAGATAGTCGTAGACGCGCGCGGGGTGCGGCTTGCTGGTGTCGATCTGGTGCTTGGGGGTGCCTGCCGTCATGGGTGCTCCGTTGCGGTCCGAACATGGCGAGGAAACGGGCGGGCCGGGCGGCGGAGCCGCGGCGCTCACGCACCGCTCAGCCGTCCGGTCCCACCTCGAAGTCTGTCACTCCCGCGCCCGTCCGTGCGGGGGGAGTGGTCGGACGCCCGGATACGGGCCTGACCTGGCCGTGCGGCCGCTGCCGGGCCCGGGCTGCCCGGTCGGCGCAGTGCGCTCGCCATCGGCGCGGCGACCGGAACGGTTACCTCCGCGCCGAGCGGCAGATCCCCCGCCGACCGTCCCGCGTACACCGTGAACGCACCCGGCTCGACGCGCCAGCACCCCTCCGTCACCGACCAGTGCCGCAGGGCCCTGCCGGACACCCGGACGATCGCCTCCGCCGTCCCGCCGGGCCGCGCCCGTACGGCGGCGTGGCCCGCGAACCAGCGGACCGGGCGCTCCACGGCCGACGCCTCGCGCGCCAGATAGAGCTGGACGACCTCGCGACCCTCGCGGTCACCCGTATTGCGGACCCGAACCCGCACCTCGAACGAGCCGTCGCCGGACACCGCTTCGGGGACGTCGAGCCGTTCGTACTCCCAGCTGGTGTACCCGAGGCCGTGCCCGAACCAGTACGCGGGCTCCACCCGCCCCCGCAGCCAGGCCCGGTAGCCGGTGTGCAGACCCTCGGTGTACCGCAGCGCGCCGTCCCGGGGGGTGGTACCGAGCACCGGTACGTCGTCCTGCCGGACCGGCCACGTGGTGGGCAGCCGCCCGCCCGGTTCCGTCCTGCCGAAGAGGATGTCCGCCACCGCGTGGCCCGCCTCCTGGCCGGGGAACCAGCCGATCAGTACCGCCGCCACCTCGTCGCGCCAGGGCAGGGTGACCGGACCTCCCGAGTTCACCAGGACCACCGTGTCGGGACGGGCACCGGCCACCGCACGTACCAGCTCGTCCTGCCCGTCGGGCAGCGCCAGTGACACCCGGTCGCTGCCCTCCGACTCGGTCTCCTCCGTGGTCCCGACGACCACCAAGACGGCGTCGGCGGCGCGGGCCGCGGCGACGGCGTCGGCCAGTGCGCCGGCCCGGGCGGCGGGCGGTGGCGCGGCGGCGAGGATCGTGGCGATGCCGGTGTCCGGGGCCAGCCCGCGCCGGGCGACGATCTCGGTCTCCGCACCTGCGGCCAGGGCGATCCGCCCGGACCGGTACGGGGGCGAGACGTGGATATGGGTCGGATCGTCGGTGTCCCGGGCGAACACGCCCTCCACGACGGTCCGTCCGCCGGCGGTCAGCGATACCGGACCGAATCCGCCGACCGCCAGGGTCCATTCACCCGTTGTCCCCGGCCGCAGCAGGGTGCGGATCTCCACGGTGGCCGCGCCGTCGACCCTGGCCGGTTCCACGATCCGCCCCGACAGCCGGTGCTCCGAGTGCAGGACGGCCCCTTGGGCGTCCAACAGGCTTACGAGGAAGCCCGGTTCACCGGTCTCCGGGTCGCGGGACACGTCCCGGGTGAGCGGCGCGGGCCTGCGCTCCGGTGGCACTCCGGGCGCATGCAGCACCCGCACCGCGGAACCGAGCGCCGCCCGGATCCCCTCCAGCGGGGAGACGACGGACGCGGGGAACACCTCGGCGCTGCCGCCGCCCTGGATACGGGGCCCGGCGGCCCGCGGTCCGATCACCGCGACGGTCCGCAGCCCGCGCGGGTCGAGCGGAAGCACCTGCCCCGCGTTGCGCACCAGCACCGTCCCGGCCGCCGCCGCCCGGCGCAGCAGCGCACGCCGCCCGGCCTCCGGCACCACGGGACGCCACACCGGCGCCGGTGAGCCCAGCGCGCCCACCCGGTCGGCCAGCCGCAGCAGCCTGCGCACTTTGTCGTCCACCGCGGACTGCGCAACCGCCCCTGTCCGTACGGCCGTCAGCAGCGCGTCACCCCAGACACCGCCCGGTCCTGGCATGGCGAGATCCTGGGCGGCCCGCGCGGTCTCCACGGTGGTGCGCACCGCGCCCCAGTCCGAGACGACCACGCCGTCGAAGCCCCACTCGCCCTTCAGCGGTTCGGCCAGCAGCGGACTCGCCGACATGGTGGCGCCGTTGACCCTGTTGTACGCCGACATCACCACCCACACACCGGCCTCGACAGCGGCTTCGAACGGCGCCAGATAGACCTCGCGCAGGGCCCGTTCGCCCACCCGGACATCGACCGTCAGGCGGTCGGTCTCCGCGTCGTTCGCCACGAAGTGCTTGGCCGTGGCGGCGACTCCGCCCGCCTGTACACCGCGGATCACCGCGGCGCCGATACGGGCGGTGAGCAGCGGATCCTCGGAGTAGCACTCGAAGTGGCGGCCGCCGAGCGGTGTCCTGTGCAGGTTCAGCGTGGGGGCCAGCAGCACGTCGACGCCCTTGTGCCGGGCCTCGGCGGCGAGCAACCCGCCGAGCTCCGCGGCTAGTTCCTCGTCCCAGGCCGCCGCGAGCGCGGTCGGGGAGGGCAGGACCAGCGAGGTCTCCCGTTCGTCCCATGACTCGCCTCGTACGCCCACCGGGCCGTCGGATGTGACCAGCGCCCGCAGCCCGGCCGCCGGTTCGGCGTGGGTACGCCAGCCCGACGCGCCGGTCAGCAGACGCACTTTGGCCGCCTGGCCCATCGCGGCGACCAGGGCGTCCAGCTCTTCGTCCGTCATGAAGACCCCTCCGCGCCCACCGCTCGGAGAGCGCTCTCCCGTATCAGTTGCAAGGTTACGGTGCACACGCGCTCTTGTCATTCCCTCCACGGCGGCCTTACTTTTGCGCCCTGCGACGTGTCCGACGGACGTGTCCGACGCGCGAGTGGGGGAGCCGAGCATGGCCGCATCCGGTCGTCATCGCCGTTACGAGCCGAGCCGGATCAACCGAGCCTCGCTCGCGGTCACCGCGGGCGGTGCCGGACTCGCGCTGCCGCTGCTCACCGCGGGATCGGCCGGCGCGGCCTCGGTGGACGTCTGGGACAAGGTGGCGCGCTGCGAATCCACCGGCGACTGGCAGATCAACACGGGCAACGGCTACTACGGCGGGCTCCAGTTCAGCCGTTCCACCTGGCAGGCGTACGGCGGAGGCGTCTATGCCGCGCGTGCGGACCTGGCGACCGAGCGGCAGCAGATCGCGGTCGCGGAGAAGGTGCTCCGGGCGCAGGGGCCCACAGCCTGGCCGGTCTGCTCGGTGCGGGCCGGGCTCAGCAGGAATGACGCCGCGCCGGAGGCCGTCGTACGGACCGGGGCGGGGAACGGCGCGGCGCGTGCGGCGGCTCCGAAGCCCCCGACACCGAAGCCCCCGGCCGCCAGGCCGGAGCACGCGTCGCCCCCGAAGCCCCGGAGCGAACCGGGATCCGGGGCCGCGGCCCGGTCCGGATCCCGGCCCGCACCGTCCGCGAGACCGGCGGCCGCCACCGCTGCCGGTGCGCACCACGCCGCGTACACGGTGGTCAGCGGCGACTCGCTCTCCGGCATCGCCGAGGCAGAGAACGTCAGCGGCGGCTGGCACCGGCTGTACGAGGGGAACCGCGCGGTGGTGGGTGCCGACCCCGACCTGATCCAGCCCGGCCAGCGGCTCAGCATCGGCGGGCAGCAGCGGCAGAAGGCCCCGGCGGAGCACCGGGCCCGACCCGGGAAGTCCGCCGCGAAGACGCGCCCCGCCAAGCAGCACGCGCCGCGAACGGACGCGGCGCCCGCCGGACCCGCGGCACCCCACGCGAAACCCCACCGGACGGCACCGGCCGCGAAACCCCACTCCCCGGCGCCGGCCGCGACATCGACGGCCCTGGTCGCGCCCGTGCCCGGCCACCACACCACGTCGTACCGGGCGTCCGGCGGCTCCTGGTCCAGCGGCCACCACACCGGTATCGACTTCCCGGTCCCGACCGGCACCTCGGTCGAGGCGGTCGCCGCGGGCCGGGTCGTCGCCGCGGGCTGGGGCGGGGCCTACGGCTACCAGGTGGTCATCCGGCACGCGAACGGCAAGTACACCCAGTACGCCCATCTGTCCGCACTGACGGTCCGGATGGGCCAGAACGTCCAGCGGGGGCAGCGCATCGCCCGCTCCGGGTCGACCGGCAACGCCACCGGCCCGCACCTGCACTTCGAGGCGCGGACCGGCCCGGAGTACGGCAGCGACATCGACCCCCTGGCCTACCTCAGGGCGGGCGGCGTCGCCGTCTGACTGCCCTTCTTGGACCGGGTGCGCGCGGCCACCAGCCGCGGAGCCGGTTCCTGCGGTCCGCCGGGTGGCGGGACCGGCGCGGAGGTCTGCCGGTCCTCTGACCCCTGCTCGTCCTCCGACCCGTGCCGGCCCTCAGAGCCGTGCTGGTCCCCGGGCCCGAGCCGGTCTGCGGAGAGCCGTTCCGTCGTCAGGAGGATCAGGCCGCCCGCCGCCACGACACCGCAGGCGAGGGCCAGCACCGTACCGGTCACCCCGTAACGGAACTGCTCGCCGAAGAGCGTGACCCCGATCGCCGCGGCCAGGACCGGGTTGACGACGGTGACCGTCGCCAGCGGGGCCGCGAGCCCGGCTCCCCGGTACGACGCCTGCGAGAGAAGTACCCCGGTCCCCGCGAACCCGGCGATGGCCAGCAGGCTCGCCCACTCGGCGGTCGGGGCGTGCGAGGTCCAGTCCACGGCGACGGTCTTGGTGAAGACGGATGCGGCGCCGAAGGCCACACCCGCCGCCGTCGCCAGCACGATGCTCCGGACGACCGGCTTGCGCATGCGCAGGGCCACCAGGAAGAGCACCGCGATCCCGCCGAAGGTCGCCAGTGCCAGGACGGTCCGCTCACCGCCCGGCAGCGACCCGTTGTCCGCACCGCCGGTCAGCGCGAGGAGCCCGGCCAGGCCCACCGTGGCCATGATCGCGCCGCGCCAGGCAGCGGCGCCCGCCCTGCGCCGTACGAACACGGCGGCCATCGGGAGCGCGAAGACGATGGTCAGCGCGCCGAGCGGCTGCACCAGACTCAGCGGCCCGTAGGCCAGCGCGACCACGTGCAGCCCCGCCCCGAGGCCGTTCAGCGTCATGGCGGCCCACCAGCCGCCCTGACGCAGGGGTGCGTACGGGCTGCCGGGCGTGGCCGTGGCGACGCGTTCCTGCACGATGGCCCCGGCCGCATACGCGACCGCGGAGACCAGCGACAGCAGCACGGACAGCGCGAGGGCACTCATGTATCAACGATCTCTCCTTTCGGCCGGAATGTCGTCGTACCCAGGCACCGAATCCTTCGTACTACCAGAGCAGTACGCGGCTGCGCGGGACGTAGTACTCGCGGTGGTCGTGCGACAGGCCGGGATCCGCCCGCTGCGACGGCAGCCGCAGCCCGTGCGGGGCGGGCCCGGCTCTCACAGCATCCTGCGGCGCCTGCCCAGCCAGGTCTGGGCGATGACCACGGCCGCCAGGAAGGCGCCGCTGACCACCTGCTGATACGCCGAGTCCAGCGAGCCGATCTGGTTGATGACGTTCTGGATGACCTTCAGCAGCAGCACACCGACGAGCGAGCCGCTGATGAAGCCGAATCCGCCGGTCAGCAGGGTGCCGCCGATGACCACCGCCGAGATGGCCTCCAGCTCCATGCCCGAGCCGAGGATGGTGACCCCGGAGACGAGCCAGGCCGCGTTGAGCGCTCCCGCGAGCCCCGCGCAGACCCCGGAGAGCGCGTACACGGCCGTCTTCGTACGGGCGACGGGGGCGCCCATCAGCGCGGCCGCGTCCTCGTTCCCGCCGACCGCGTACACGTACTGGCCGAAGCGGCTGCGGCGCAGAACCACCGCGCCCAGTACGAAGAGCGCGACGGTGATCCAGACGGGTACCCCGACGCCGAGCAGCTTGTCCTGGCCGAGATGGGCGAAGAACGACGTGTCGTCGACCAGGTAGGTCGTCGCCCCCTCATGGGTGATCGCCAGCAGAATGCCGCGCGCGGCGAGCAGGGACGCGAGTGTCACGATGAACGGCGCCAGTCTGGCCCTCGCGATGAGCAGCCCGTTGACCAGGCCGATCAGCCCGCAGACCGCCAGCGGGAGAAGCAGGGCCACCAGGGTCCCGTACCGTGAGCCCCAGGCTCCGAGCACGCCTCCCAGCGCGAAGAGCGAGCCCACCGACAGGTCGATTCCGCCCGTGATGATCACGAAGGTCATACCGAGGGCCACGACGGCGAGGAAGGCCGAGGAGACGGCCATGTTGCCGAGGTTGTCGGTGGTGAGGAAGGTGCCGAAGCTCAGCGAGGCCGCGATCACGGCGACGACCAGTGTCACCAGGGCGCCGTGCTGCTGGGCGAGGGCGCTGATCCGCTCGCCGCGGGTCGGGCCGGCCGGCTCGTCCCCTCCGGTCGAACGACCGGTCCCGATGGTCTGCACGGCGGTCACCGCTTCCCCCGTTCCCGTGCCGCGTACACCGCGAGCACGATCACCACGGCCTGGGCGATCTGCGTCCAGGACGGAGGCAGATCGTGCTTGATGAGCGTGGCGGTGAGCAGCTGGATGAGGACGGCCCCCGCCACGGTGCCGCCGATCCTGATGCGGCCGCCGCTCAGCGGCGTGCCGCCCACGACCACCGCGGTGATCGCGGAGAGTTCCATCAGACTGCCCAGCGAGGTCGGATCGCTGGCCTGCAGACGTGCCGACGCGAGGACACCCGCGAAGGCGGCCAGCACCCCGGAACAGACATAGACCAGGATCAGCACCCGCCGGACCGGAAGGCCCGCGAGTTGCGCGGCCGGTCTGCTGTCGCCGATGGCGAGCAACTGCCTGCCGAAGGTCGTACGCCGCACGGTGAACGCGACGACCAGGGCGAGGGCGGCCGCGATCAGCACCAGATAGGGGATGCCGAGCACGTCGCCCGAGCCCAGCGACGCCATGCCCGGGTCGTGGATGTCCTTGAGCTGAGGGAGCAGGACCAGGGCGACCCCGCGTCCCGCCACCATCAGGGCGAGTGTCGCGACGATCGGCTGGACACCGATGAACGCGATCAGCGAGCCGTTGGCCACCCCCACCACGATCCCGCCGATGACGGCCGTGATGAGCGCGATCCACACCCCGTAGCCGAGATAGAGAGAGACCAGCGAGGTCGAGAGGGCCATGACCGAGCCCACGGAGAGGTCGACGCCCTCGCTGCCGATCGCCAGCGCCATTCCGAGCGCCACGATGAGGACCGGCGCGACCTGTACGGCCTGGGTTCGGAAGTTCTCGGCGGACAGGAAGTGCGGGGTGAAGGCGATGTTGGCCAGGATCAGTACGGCCACCCCGGCGTACACCCCGTACTCCTGGAGGAGCCGCAGCAGCCGGTCACGGTCGTAGGAAGTGCGCCGGAGCGCCAGGTCAGTCATGGTCCCCGCCCTTCGCGGCGATGGCCCGCAGCAACCGCTCCCCGGTGACGGCGTCACCGGACAGCTCCGCGACGACGGCGCCGTCGCGCAGGACGACCACCCGGTCGGAGCCCTCGATCAGCTCCTCCATGTCGGAGGAGATCAGCAGCACGCCCAGCCCGTCCTCGGCGAGTTCGTCGATCAGTTTCTGGACCTCGGCCTTGGCGCCGACGTCGATGCCCCGGGTCGGCTCGTCCAGGAGCAGCACCTTGGGCTGCATGGCGAGCCAGCGGGCGAGCAGCACCTTCTGCTGGTTGCCGCCGGAGAGTTCGCCCACTTTCTGATGCGGACCCGCGGCCTTGATCCGCAGCCGCGCCATGAAGGTCGCCACGATGCTGTCGATACGTTTCTCGTCGACCAGGCCGAACCGCGAGAGCCCCGGCAGCGCGGCGAGTGCGATGTTCTCCCGGACCGAGAGCCCCGGCACGATGCCCTCGGCCTTGCGGTCCTCCGGCAGCAGGCTGATGCCCGCCCGGATGGCCGCCGGAGTGGAGCCGGTTCGGACAGTGCCGCCCGCGACCAGCACCCGCCCCGCTTCGGGCGGCAGCGCTCCGGCGATGGCCTTGGCCGTCTCGCTGCGGCCCGAGCCGAGCAGCCCGCCGAGACCGACCACCTCGCCCGGCCGGATGGCGATCGATACATCGTGCAGAGCATGACGGACCGACAGTCCTTCAGCGCTCAGCACAGGTGCGGCATCGTCGGCGTGACCGCCGGTGAACTTGGTGAGGCCCTCGCTGCGCACCTCACCCATCTCGCGCCCGAGCATCATGGAGACCAGCCGCAGCCGGTCGAGCCCGGCGATCGGACCGGTGTGCACGACCTCGCCGTCCCGCAGCACGGTCACGGTGTCGCAGACCTCGTACAGCTCCTCCAGGCGGTGGCTGACGTAGATCACCGCGATCCCGCGCTCCCGCAGCATCCGGATCACCCCGAACAGGGTCTGGACCTCGGCCGGTTCGAGCGAGGATGTCGGCTCGTCCATGATGACCACCCGCGCGTCGACCGAGACCGCCCGGGCGAGCGCCACCATCTGCTGCGTGCCGACGCCGAGCGTACGCAGCGGCTTGCGGACGTCGGTCCGGACGCCCAGCGAGCGGAGTGCCTCCTCCGCCTCGCGGTGCATCCGGCGGAAGTCGATCAGGCCGATGCGGTTGCGGGGTTCGCGGCCGAGGAAGAGGTTGCGGGCCACGCTCAGCAGCGGGACCAGATTCACCTCCTGGTAGATCGTGGAGATGCCGGCGTGCTGCGCGGCGAGCGGGGTGGCGAAGCCCACTGACTCCTGACGGTAGGTCAACTGGCCGTCGTCGGGGCGGTAGACGCCGGTCAGCACCTTGATGAGGGTGGACTTCCCGGCGCCGTTCTCACCGATCAGCGCATGCACCTCGCCGGGCCGTACCGCGAAGTCCACCCCGTCGAGCGCACGGGCACCCGGGAACGTCTTGGTCAGACCGGTGACGGACAGCACCGGCGGTGCGGGCGCCCCCATGCTCAGAACGCCTTGCCGATGTCGGACTTGGCGTTGTCCTTGCTGTACTCGCTGTCCTGGATGATGATGTCCTGCGCGACCTTCTGGCCCTTGGTGAAGTTGTCGAGCGTCTCGAAGGCGAGCGGTCCGAAGCGCGGGTTGGACTCCACGTCACCGCTCATCCAGCCGTCCACGATCTGCTGGACGCCGTTGCGCGTGCCGTCCACGGTCACGATCTTCACCGCACCGGCCTTCTTGCCCGCACCCTTGAGCGCGTTGACGGCACCGAGGCCCATCTCGTCGTTCTCCGCGTAGATCCCTGCGATGTCCGGATTCGACTGGATCAGCTGCTCGGTGACCTGCTGGCCCTTCTCGCGGACGAACTCACCGGTCTGCTCGAAGACCACCTTGAGCCCGGGGGCCTTGGCCTTGATCTCGTCCTTGAAGCCCTTGGTGCGTTCGGTGGTGACGTTGTTGCCCGCGGAGCCCAGCAGGATGGCGAGTTTGCCCTTGCCGCCGGTCGACGCGATCATCTGGTCGGCCGCCCGCTTGCCCTGCTGGACGAAGTCGGATCCGATGAAACTGACGTAGTCCTTGCACGGCGTCGCGTTGATCTTGCGGTCCACGGTGACGATCGGGATGTGCTTCGCGGCCGCCGTACGGAGCACCGGGCCCCAGCCGTCCGAGTTCAGCGGGGCGATGACCAGCAGGTCCGCGCCCTTGGCCATGAGGTCCTGGACATCGCTGATCTGCTTGGAGAACTGCGACTGGGCGTTGGCGGTGAGCAGCTTCAGGCCGCGCTTCTTGGCCTCGGCCTTCATGGACGCGGTCTCCGCGATCCGGAAGGGGTTGGCCTCCTTCTCCGACTGCGAGAAGCCGATGGTGGCGCTCTTGATGTCGAGCTTCTTGCCGCCGAACCGACCGATGGTGCAGGTCTTGGTGTCGCCGGCCGACGGGGTGGCGACGACCTGGCCCGAATCGCCCTTGCCGGACGATGCGGAGGTGTCCTTCGAGCCGTCGTCCTCGGACTTGGCGCAGCCGGACGCGAGCGCGAGGCTCGCGGCGAGGCCGGTGGCGAGAAGGGCTTTGCTGGTGGTACGTCGAAGGAGCATGCTCGGATTCATGGCGTCCCCAGATTTGGCGCAGGCCCGTGGCAACGAGGCACGGGAGGCGGGCTCGTACGAGTCGACTCAGCGTTCCGGGCCACTTTTTACAACGTTAGAAGGGTCCTGTAAACCCTCCGCGTACCTGACAACCCGATACCGCTCCCGATACCGCGTCACCGGCGCCCCAGCGTGCTCTCCCGCTCCACCAGCCGGAATTCCGCGATGAGTTCACGACCTGCCGGTGTGCCGGCCACGTGTTCCGGCTGCTGGTCGGGACCGCTTTCGGTGCTCTGGAGACCGCCGATGACCGACTCCACCGCGAGCCGCGCGATCGACTGCTTGTCCGGCGCGATGGTGGTGAGGGTGACCGCGCCGAATCTGCCCTCAGCGATGTCGTCGAAGCCCACCACCGCCACGTCCCACGGCACCCGCAACCCCCGCTCCGAGAGCACCCGCATCGCACCGACCGCGACCAGGTCGTTGTAGGCGAAGACGGCGTCCGGACGCTGGCCCGAGTCCAGCAGCCAGGCCATCGCCTGCGCTCCGTCGCCGCGGTCCCAGCCGCTGGTGGGGGCCACCAGCGCGTCGGGCGCCGGCAGTCCGGCGGCGGTCAGCTCGTCGCGCCAGCCGCGAAGCCTCAGCTGGGCGGGCCTGTTGATGCGGTCGGTGCGTGCGCCGAGGTACGCGATGCGGGTGCGGCCGAGTCCGATCAGGTGCCGCACCGCCCTGCGTGATGCCGCGATGTTGTCGATCGCGATGTGGTCGTACGGGAGGTCGTACTCGCGCTCGCCCAGCAGCACCAGCGGGGCGTCGTGGATCCGGCTGCGCAGGTCGTCGGCCTCCAGCTCGATGGGGGAGAGGATCAGGCCGTCGATCACCCGCCCCCGGAACCCCTGACTGACCAGGATCTCCTGTTCGCGCTCGCCCCGGGTGTGGTCGAGCAGCACGGTGTAGTCGTGCTCGGCCGCCGCGTCGATGACGGCCCCGGCGAGCTCAGCGAAGTAGGGGTTGCCCAGTTCGGGCACGGCCAGCGCGAGGATTCCCGTGCGGCCTTTCCGCAGGTGGCGGGCGGTGAGGTTCGGTACGTAACCGAGCTCGTCGATCGCCGCCTGCACCCTCGCCCGCATCGCCGGAGTGACGTGCTGGTAGTTGTTCACCACGTTCGAGACGGTCTTGATCGAGACGCCCGCGAGCCCGGCGACGTCCTTGAGGCTTACGCCCACTGAGTCTCCCCTCCGAGTGGTCCTGCCGCTGGACAGCAGGCAGGAGTCGTGCTCTCATGCCAACTGCCGTTCCTTCCAACGTTGTACAGACTGTTGCAACGAGCCGCCACCCTTCCTCACCAAAGGAGGATCCGTGCGCACCAGAAGAAATCTGGCCCTACTTCTCGCCGCCGTCACCGGCTTCGCGGGGCTCTCCGCGATACCGGCCGCGTCCGCCGCTCCCGCCGCGTCCGCCGCTCCCGCACACCCGAGCCCCGCCGTCACCGCCCACGGGCTCAAGGGGGAGTACTACACCCAATCGGCCCCGGGAGCCTTCGACTTCGCGCAGCTCAAGGCCACCGGATTCGATCCGGACATCGACTTCCCCACCCTGGAGTCACGGCTCCAGTCCGCCACCGGCCAGTCGGACAACGACAGCGTCCGCTGGACGGGGAAGATCGTCCCGGAGAAGTCCGGCGCCCACACGTTCTCGATGATCGGCGACAACGGCTTCCGGCTCTGGATCGACGGGAAACCCGTCATCGACCACTGGGTCGACGACTGGGAGAAGGAACAGACCTCCCAGCCAGTCGAGTTGACCGCGGGCAAGGCCTACGACATCAAGATCGAGTACTTCGAGCACGAGGGCGGTTCCGATCTCCATCTGAAGTGGACCCCGCCGGGCGGCACCAAGACGCCGGTCCCGCAGTCGGCGTTCCGGCTGCCGGACGGGTACGACTACGACGGTGCCATCGCCGCCACCGTCCTGAAGTCCGGCCGCACCCTCAAGCTGGACTTCGCGCAGAAGCTCGCGCCCCCGCCCGCCCGGCTGGCGGGCCATCTCGATGCCGTCATAGGCGGCGCGACCTGGCCGCTCGGCGCCGTCAAGGCGGACCCCGCCGACGCGCACAGCCTCACGGTCGCACTCAGGCAACCCGTCGTCGGCAAGAAGGGCGGCGGAGCCAATGGTCTCGCGGACGTCAGCTACGACGGACAGGGTGCGCTGAAGGGCCAGGACGGCAAGGCGGTCGGAGCCTTCTGGTCGAGCGGTGCCAACAACTCCGAGTACGAACTGCGCACCAAGTGGGCCGACGACGTCAGCCCCTCCAACGCCCACCCCGAGTACCCGAGGCCCCAGCTCACCCGTGACGACTGGCGGAACCTCAACGGCAGCTGGCAGTTCGCCGCCGCGAAGGCGGGCGAGAAGCCGCCGGTCGGGAAGAAGCTCGCGGAGAAGATCCTCGTTCCGTACCCGGTGGAGTCGCAGCTCTCCGGGGTGGAGCGGCACGAGGACCGGATGTGGTACCGGCGTACGTTCACCGTGCCCAAGGGCTGGAAGGTCGGCTCCGGCAAGCGGCTCCAGCTCAATTTCGGGGCGGTCGACTGGCAGGCCGAGGTGTACGTCAACGGCACGAAGGTCACCGAACACAAGGGCGGCTACGACAAGTTCGGCGCGGACATCACCGACGCGCTGAAGCCGGGCCGCACTCAGGAAGTGATCGTCGGGGTCTACGACCCGACCGACGCCAAGGGCGGCGAGAATCCGCCCATGGGCAAGCAGCGCCTCGACCCGAGCGGCATCTGGTACACGCCGTCGTCCGGCATCTGGCAGACCGTGTGGATGGAGCCGGTCGCTGCCGACCACGCGGACTCGCTCAAGCTCACCCCGGACATCACGGCGCAGAAGGTGGCCGTCGATGTGCAGGGCGTCCGCAGCGGGGTGCCCGTCACGGCCACGGCATACGACGGGAAGCGCAAGGTGGGCACCGCCACCGGCCGTACCGGCGCCGCACTGGACGTACCCGTGCCCAAGCCGCACCTCTGGTCCGCGGACGATCCACACCTCTACCAGCTCAAGGTCACCGTGGGATCCGACCGGGTCGGCAGCTACTTCGGAATGCGCTCGATCGCGGTCGAGAAGGTGAACGGCACCCCGCGCACCGTCCTGAACGGCAAGCCGGTCTTCATGATGGCCACCCTCGACCAGGGATTCTGGCCGGACGGCCTGCACACCGCGCCGACCGACGAAGCCCTCGCGTACGACCTCAAGATGCACAAGGCGATGGGTTTCAACGCGGTCCGCAAGCACATCAAGGTCGAACCGGACCGCTGGTTCTACTGGGCGGACAAGCTCGGTCTGATGGTCTGGCAGGACATGCCGGCCATGGAGGCGGGCACCAACCCGTCCCCGGCCGCCCGCACCGAGTACGAGCACGAGATGAAGCAGATGATCGACCAGCACAGCAGTCACCCGTCGGTCGTCATGTGGGTGACGTTCAACGAGGGCTGGGGCCAGTACGACATGGCGCGCATCGCCGACCAGGCCAAGGCGTGGGACCCGACGCGGCTGGTCAACAGCATGTCCGGCATCAACCTGGGAGCCGACGGCGGCACTGGCGACATCATCGACGAGCACGGCTATCCGAGCCCGGCCCTGCCGGCGCCCGACGGGAGACGCGCGCTGGTCAGCGGTGAGTACGGCGGACTCGGGCTGGCCGTTCCCGGGCACGCCTGGGCGGTGCAGCAGTCGTACGTCGCGGTCGACCCGGCCACGTACACCGACGACTACCTCGCCAAGCTCGACGAGGTGCGCAAGCTCGCCTGCCAGGGCAGCAACGGCGCCGTCTACACCCAGATCTCCGATGTGGAGGGCGAGTTGAACGGGCTGATGACCTACGACCGGAAGATCGTCAAGCCCGATGTGAAGCGGGTCAAGGCCGCCCAGGACGCGCTGATCCACGACGCGTCACAGGCGGTTCCGGCAGGGTGCCCGGCCTCCTGACCGGTCCGGGGGCCCCGGACCGCGTGTGGTCCGGGGCTCCTGGAGCCTGCCCGGCCGCTCATGTCACGACTGGTCGTGACGGTCGCTCTGTGCCGGCCTGCCGGACGGTGCGCCGGCGCCGGGCTCCTCGTGGGGTTCGACCGTCAGACCGAGCAGCCGCAGTTCGCGGGTGGATCTGCCCGCGATCTTGCGGCCGAGGAGCGGGCGGCCGTCGTCGTGGCGGTAGACGCCGACCGGTTCGGCGGCCAGCGGTTCCTCCCAGGCCCGGTACAGGGCGGTGAGGCGGATCGTGAAACCCGCCAGGAAGGCGAGCGGCGCGCTCGCGGCGCGCGGCAGCCCCGCCTGGTCGAGGGCGATCCACACCGCTCCGGTCAGCGCGGCGATGGCCACGGACCACTCGCCCGGACGAACTGCTTGGGCGGGACACCGCAGGAGATGTCGATGAGGAAGCGCCCGGTGGTGGGGCCCACGACGGCGAGGGCGAGGGATCCCAGGACCGGCAGGCCGACATCCACGCCGGTCTGCGCGCCGACGATGGCGTACCAGGGCAGCGCGAAGGAGGTGACGAACTGGAAGAGCCCTTCGCGGAACAGCTGCCCTTTGTCGTAGGCCAGGTGGTAGCCGACGAACCCGGCGAGCAGGCACAGGGCGATGTGCGACGAGTTGGTCAGCGCCGCAGGGACGCGACCCACCAGTACGTCGCGGCTCACTCCGCCACCGATGCCGCCGAGCAGCGCCATCAGCAGGATGCCGACCACCGTGAAGTTCTTGTAGTGGTCCGGGCGGCGGGCGAGCAGCGCGCCGTTGAGGGCGTTGGTGGTGGCAGCGACCAGGTTGATGAACGTGCCCCCACCGGTGAATGCGAAGGATCCGAAGCCGACGGGCCCCATCGCCGGCTGCTGACGCGGTGTCGGTGCTGCGGTGGGTGAGGGCCCCGTTGGGCAGCAGCAGGTGCCAGGTGCGGCCCTCGTCGGTGACGTTCCAGGTCATCGAGAGCTTCTCGTCCCACGCGCGTGGCCCGTCGACGGGTACGGCGAGCGAGCCGATGAGCATGTCGGCGGTGAGAGCCATCGCCATCTCGGGATTGGTCATCTCCAGCGTGGTCCGGTCGGAACTCTTGACGCGAGCCCGACAGGAACCAACAATGATCGCGTTCTGACAACGTTGTCCAGGGAGGCGGAGCGGCGTGTCGCACCACCCGTACGAACCGAGCCGACGCCGATTCGCCCAACTGCTCGGCCTGTCGGCCGCGTTGGCGGCCGCTCCGCTGGTCACGGGCGCGCCACCCGCCGCAGCGGACAGCGGCCGGCCCGCCCGGGGCGCACAGCCCGGGCACCCGGATCCCCCCGACGCGGTGGCCGGCACCTACTACCGGGTCCTGCTCGCCCACACCCGCTGGTCCGAGACCCAGTGGGACGCGCAGTCCGGCCACTACACCGCCACCGACTTCGGCTTCGCCGTCGTCCTGGGCAACGCGGTCCTGCTGACGCGCGGACACTACGATGCCGACGCCGCCGGGACGGACCGGGAGACCCTGCGCACGCGGACCCTCGCCACGATCCGGCACTTCGCCGCGTCCAACCGGCTCACCGGTGGCACCGAATGGGGTCGCACGCTCTTCTTCGACACCACCTTCCAGTCGTACTTCATCCTCGCCGCCCGGCTGCTCTGGACAAGCCTCGACGCGGAGACCCGGCGCAACGTCGACACCATCGCCCGTGCCCAGGCCCGGTACACGACCGCCCTCGGCACCGGCGACGACCCCGGGTCGGGCAGCTGGACCCCGCACGGTGCCTCCGGTGGCTTCCAGGGCGACACCAAACTGGAGGAGATGGGCGTCTACGCCCAGTCGCTCGCACCGGGAATCGCCTGGGCACCCGGCGACCCCCAACGGGACGACTGGCGCGCCGCGTTCGGCCGCTGGAGCCGCAACGAGGCCGGGCTGCCCGCCGCCGACCTCGCCAACCCGGCCCGGGTGGACGGCGTCCCGGTCGGCGACAACACCGCGCAGAACCTGTACGACACCTTCATCGTCGAGAACCACGGCTCGTTCGGGCCGCACTACCAGGCCGAACTGTGGCGCACATCGGGCCGCAACGCCGCCCACTTCATCACCGCGGGACAACCGCTGCCCGAGGTCCTCACCGCCCAGCCGAACGCCGGCCCGCTCTGGGAGACCCTGCTCATGGTGATGAGCGACGCGGGCGAACCGCTGATGCCGATGGTCGAGGACCGCGAGCACCTGTACGGACGCGATGTCATTCCGCTCGCCTTCCTCGCCCAGGTCGCCGGGGACCGGGCTGCGGCCCGCGCGGAAGCCGCGCTGGCCGGCCGGCTCCTGGCGTACCAGGCGTATCCGCCGCAGTACCGGATGGCGAAGTTCTCCGGGGAGCCCAAGTACGAGCCCGAGGCCCGCGCCGAGATCGCCATCAGCTATCTGCTGCACGAGTGGCGCGCCCGCACCGGCGCCCCGGTGCGCCCGCTACACCGTCACCGCTCCCGGCGGCCGAAGTGCCCGGGTGACCCTGCGCTCCGGACGCCGGTACGAGGTCAGGGTCGCGGGAGTCATCCCGTACCCGCTCACCGATGCCGCGCTGGGCCGGACCACCTTCCCGACCGCTCCGCTCCCGCCGGGCATGTCGGACCCGGCGGCCGCGGTCGACGGGGCACGCCACACGTCGTGGACGCCGGGGCCCGGCGGCCGGATGGTGGTCGACCTCGGTTCCGTGCGGCGGGTGAGCGCGGTGCGGGCCGCGTGGACCGGTGGCCGGACACCGGTCGCGCACGCGGAGCTGAGCGCCGACGGTACCGGCTACCGGCCGGCGGGTGAACTCACCCGCCGTGGTCACGAGAGCGGACTGAGCACGGACGGTTCCGCCCGTTATGTTGCCCTTGCCGTCCCCGGCTGGCGCCACGGCGACGCGACGCTCGTCTCGCTCAGCGTCTCCTGATCCCGCGCTCTCCATCCCGACCGCCCCCCCCAGACCCGGACACGCCTGGTTCGCCCTTCCTACTCGTGGAGGTCTCCACCCATGTACTGGACACAACGGCTGCGCGGCGCAGGGACGGCCGTTGCCGCCGCCGCGCTCATCGGCGGGGTTCTCGCCGTGCCGGCGGCCGGGGCCGCCGGCGCCCGTCACGGCGGTCAACTGACCGATCTCGTCAACCCGTTCATCGGCACGGAGAACGAAGGGAACACCTACCCGGGCGCGGCGGTGCCCTTCGGGATGGTCCAGCTCTCGCCGGACACCGGGCACAACACCGGCTACGACCACGCCCAGAACGAGATCCGCGGCTTCTCCAGCGTGCACATCTCGGGGGTGGGCTGCGGCCTCGGCGGTGATCTGCCCACCCTGCCGACCACCGGCGACGTCACCGAGACCGACTACGCCAAGTACGCGGCGAAGTTCAGCCACGACACCGAGAAGGCGAGCCCCGGCTACTACAAGGTCGGCCTCGACTCCGGCATCACCGCCGAACTCACCGCGACCAGGCGCACCGGGGTGCAGCGCTACACCTTCCCCGCCACCGACAAGGCCAACGTCCTGCTGAACGCGGGCCAGTCGCTGCACAAGACGGTTTCCACCTCCGTCGAGGTCCTCGACTCGCGCACCATCCGCACCGCCATCACGGGCAGCGGATTCTGCCAGGACACCAAGCCGTACACCCTGTACACCGTCACGCACTTCGACCGGCCCTTCACCACCTCGGGCACCTGGAAGGACGGCACCGTCACCAAGGGCTCACGGAAGTCCACCGGGACCGGCGGCAACGGCGCCTGGGTGCGCTTCGACACGTCGAAGGACCGCACGGTCGAAGCCACCACGGCCATCAGCTACGTCGACGCGACGGGCGCGGCCCGCAATCTGCGCGCCGAGGGCGGCAAGAGCTTCGACCGTGTCCGGCGCGCGGCGCAGACGAGCTGGGAGGACCGGCTCGACGACGTCCGGGCGCAGGGCGGCAGCGACACCCAGCGCCGTACCTTCTACTCCTCGCTCTACCGGTCGTTCCTCGCGCCCAACATCGGCAGCGACGCCGACGGCCGGTACACGGGCTGGGACCAGAAGATCCACCGGGCCAAGGGGTTCGACTACTACCAGAACTGGTCGTTGTGGGACACCTACCGCACCCAGACCCAGCTGCTCTCCCTCCTCGCCCCGCGCGAGGAGAGGAACATGGCGATCTCCGTACTGAAGATCGACGAGCAGAGCGGCTGGCTGCCCAAGTGGGGCTACGGCACGGTCGAGACGAACATCATGACGGGTGACCCGGTCACCCCCTTCCTCACCAACGCCTACCGGCAGGGGCTGCTCAAGGGGTACGAGGAGCAGGCCTACCGCGCCCTCAAGAAGAACGCCGACGGGACCCCGCCGGCCGATTCCCCGGCGGTCGGCCGTGAGGCCAACGTCCAGTATCTGAAGGACGGTTTCGCGCCGTACATCAAGGACCGCACCCATGTGAAGCCCGGCGACTCGGACTTCGACCACGGTGCATCGGCCACCCTGGAGTACGCGCTCTCCGACGCCATGCTCGGTCAGATGGCGGGCGACCTCGGACACAAGGCGGACGCCATGCGCTACGCGGCCCGCGCTCAGAGCTACCGCAACATCTTCGACCCCTCGACCGGATTCTTCCGGGCCCGTGACGAGAAGGGGAACTTCACCGGACCCGCCGACCCGGCGCAGGGCGAGGGCTTCCACGAGGGCACGGCCTGGCAGTACCAGTGGATGGTCCCGCAGGACCTGTCCGGCATGGTGGACCTGATCGGCGGCAAGGACGCGGCCAACAAGCGCCTCGACTCCTTCTTCGCCTACGACCAGCTGCTCGCCGACCCGGCGAAGACGGCCACCGACGTGTGGGTCAACGGCCCGTACGACTACTACAACGCGGACAAGTACAACCCGCAGAACGAGCCCGACCTGATCGCCCCGTACACCTATCTCTCCACCGGCCAGCCGTGGAAGACGACCGATGTGGTCCACGCCGCGCTGACGCTCTTCACGGACGCTCCGACCGGTATGACGGGCAACGACGACCTGGGCACCATGTCCGCCTGGAACGTCCTGTCCTCCATCGGTGTCTTCCCGGTCCAGCCCGGCACCGACACCTGGGGTCTGTCGACGCCCGCCTTCCAGCGCGTCGATCTGAAGCTCGACCGCCGCTACTACCCGAACGGCGGCTTCACGGTGAAGGCGCCGGGAGCCTCCGACACCGACCGGTACATCCAGTCGGCCGCCGTGGACGGCGCCGTCCACGCGAAGACGTATCTCACCACCGACGAGATCCGCTCGGGCCGCACCCTCTCCTTCACCGTCGGAGCCAAGCCGTCCGACTGGGGTACGGACGCCTCCGCAGCCCCGCCCGCCGTTCACTGACCGGCCGACCGGGACCGCCCGCTCCCGCACCAGGGGGCGGGCGGTCTCCTTCGCGTGCGGGCAGGACACCGACGATCAGACCGGCCACGGCCGCGACGACTCCTGTGGCCACCACGGCGGCCCAGCCGCCGCCCGCCCATGCCAGCGAACCCGCAAGCGATCCGAGCGCGATCCCGAGAAAACGGAAGGTGAAGTAGAGGGTGTTGAGACGGCTGTGGATACGCGGGTCCAGGGTGAAGAGCACGGTCTGGCTGACCGCCTGACCGCCCCAGACCCCCACATCGAGGACGACCACCCCGGCCACCAGCCACCAGAACCGGGTGCCGCCCGGCAACAGGACCAGCCACCCCGCGACGACCAGCCCGATCAGGGCGGCCAGCGCACCGCGACGGCCGATCCGGTCGGCCAGCCGCCCGGCGAACGGCGAGAGGAGAGCACTGGCCGCCGCGACAAGACCGAACAGCCCGACGCCGGTCGGCCCGACGCGGTAGTGCTGCTCAAGGAGGAAGGTCAGCGTGGTCCAGAAAGCGCCGAACGCGATACCGACCAGCGCCCCCGACACGGTGATGCGCCGGACCAGCGGATGGGCCAGGAACAGCCGCGGCAGCGAGGAGAGGGTGGCCCGGTACGAGGCCCCGCCGCTGGAGACCGGGACGTACGGCAGGGCCCGGCGCAGCACGAGCACCAGCAGCAGGGTCAGCAGGCAGGAGCATCCGAACACGGCACGCCAGCCCGCCAGTTCGGCGAGGGAGCCGGAGTAGGCGCGGGACGCGAGCACGCCCATCAGCAGGCCGCCCTGCACCGTGCCGACGATCCGCCCGGCACCCGGTCCGGTCCGCCCGTCACCCGCCAGCGCCACGGCGAGCGGAGTGACCAGCTGCGGGACCGGCGACAGCAGACCGACGGCCAACGACGCGACGACGAGCCAGCCCACCGAAGGGGCCAGCGCGCACCCGGCGAGCGCGACGGCGGAGGCCGTGCCGAGTCCGAGGATCAGCTTCCGCCGGTCATGGCTGTCGCCGGCCGGTACGAGCAGCAGGATCCCTGCCGCGTAGCCGAGCTGGGTGGCCACGGGTACGGCCGCGAGCGCGTCGGGCCGGGCCCCGAGCGACGCGGCCGCCGCTCCCATGAGCGGCTGACTGAGATAGACATTGGCGGCAGTGACGGCGCTGGTGGCCGTGAGCAGCAGGGTCAGCCGCCGGGCCCGGTTGCCGCTCGCGCGGCTCTGGCCTGCTGAAACGTTGGGTTCGATCACATGGATCGACGTTAGGGCGGGCACCCGATGGCATACTTTCTCCGCTACGCCATTGTCTATCGAGAATGCGCCAATGTACGGGAAGAGCGAGCAGCGCGACGACTACCAGTCGGTTCCCCGACCGCTGGCGGCCATGGCCAGGGACCTGCCCGACGGCCACCACATCCCGCCGCACCACCACCGGCGCGCCCAGCTGATCTACGGCACGACCGGAGCCATCACCGTGGTCACCGGCCACGGGGCCTGGGTCGTCCCGGCCACCCGCGGCGTCTGGGTGCCGGCCGGCCTGACTCATGAGATGAGCTGCGCGGGGGCGGTCGCGATGCGCACCCTGTACATCGAGCCGCAGCCGGACCTGCCCCGGGAGCCGACCGTCGTCTCGGTGTCGCCGCTGCTGCGCGAACTGATCGAGGAGGCCACGCGGCTGCCGGTGGAGTACGACCCGGAGAGCCGCGACGGCAAGGTCATGGAATTGCTGCTCCTCCAGCTGACCCCGCACCCGGTCCCCGCGCTGCACCTGCCCGCCCCCGCGGACGCCGCTCTCGCCCCGCTCTGCGCGGCGGTCGTACAGGACCCTGGCGCCATCTGGCGGACGACGGAGGCCGCGGCCTTCGCGCATCTGAGCCCGCGCACCCTGCAGCGCAGATTCCCGGCCGCAACCGGAATGAGCCTGGCCCGCTGGGTGCAGCAGGCCAGGCTCATTCACGGGGTGACACTTCTCGCCAGGGGGGTGCCGGTCACCTCGGTATCCGGCGCGCTGGGTTATGCGACACCGAGCGCCTTCACCGCGATGTTCCGCCGTGCACTCGGTACGAGTCCCACCGGGTACTTCGCCCCGGAGTGCTGAGCGTGCCGGGCAATCCGGACGCGCTCCGCCCATGAGGCTGATCAGCCCTTGGCACCCTTCGGCACCGAGTTGATCAGGTCGGGGCTGCTGCGCAGGACGTCCTTGCAGTAGTTCACGTAACCCGTGTTGTCCACGTAGCGCGCCGAGATCCAGACGTTGGAGTCACGGAGCAGGTACCAGACGGTGTTGCCGTCGATGTTCTGGGCGCGGACCTTGCACTTCAGGCCCACCTGCCGGTGGTAAGGCAGGGATCCCTTCTCCGACGAGTCCGTGCTCGGGAACTGGCGCTCGATCAGGCCGGTGGGGGAAGTGACCGTCCCGTACGGGCGCGGCGGGGCGGCCTGGGCCGGGGCGGCGGCCATCAGCGTGGCTCCGAGGGCCACGGCCGTGGTGAGCGCGCCTGCGCCCGCGATGATGTTGCGGCCGCGCACGGTTCGGAGGACAGCGGTTGTGGACAAGACGGTCTCCTGTTTCTTGAAGCGCAATGACACTCATTGGCGCAACTGGGACATTACGCCGCAAAGTGCCCAACGAGTTGCAGGAAACGCGGTGTTGGGCCGAACGTGTGAGGGTGAATTCCGCCTTCGCTGACCGGCGGAGACCGGTGCGCCGCCGGCGTCGCGAGCTGGGTGCGCGGCCGCTGTTTTTGGCATCCCGCCCGGCTGCGTATATCTTCGTCAGTTGGTCGATGGCCGACTGCTGACCTGGGGCTACGGAACACAGAGGAACGACGATGACGGTGACAGAGGACAGCCAGGCATTCGGCCCCGGCATCGATCCGGAGCGGCTTGCCCTCTGCCTCAGCGTGCTCGACGAGCTGGACAAGATCGACGTCGATCATCCGGACGCCATCGCGGTGCGCCGTGCCACCGCCGGTGTCTACCGCACCGTGAAGCAGCGCCGCAGGCAGGAGCGCCGCGCCGCGAAGACCGCCCACGACAAGGCCGTCACCGAAGCCACCGCGACCGGCTCCGCCGAGCGCATCGACGACGAGACGCAGGGGGTGCTGCCGTCGTCGAGCGCCGTCGGGGAGATCGCGGGCATACTCCAGCGCCCCCGGTCCTGCTACATCTGCAAGACCCGGTACGTCGAGGTCGACGTCTTCTACCACCAGCTCTGCCGTGACTGCGCTGCGGAGAACCGCTCGCGCCGCGACGCACGCACCGATCTGACCGGCAAGCGGGCCCTGCTCACCGGGGGCCGGGCCAAGATCGGCATGTACATCGCGCTGCGGCTGCTGCGCGACGGCGCCCACACCACCATCACCACCCGCTTCCCGAAGGACGCGGTCCGCCGCTTCAAGGCGATGCCCGACAGCGACGAGTGGATCCACCGTCTGAAGGTCGTCGGGATCGACCTGCGCGACCCCGCCCAGGTCGTCGCACTCGCCGACTCGGTCGCCGCCGAGGGACCGCTCGACATCCTGATCAACAACGCCGCGCAGACCGTGCGCCGCTCCCCGCAGGCGTACAGCGAACTGATCGCCGCCGAGACCGCGCCCCTGCCCGCGGGTGAGCTGCCCTCGTCGCAGGTCATCGGCGCCTTCGGCAGCGGGGCGCAGGTCTCGCTGCCCAGCGCCAGGCCCGGTGGGCTGAGCGCCCAGGACGTGGCCGAGCTCGCGCTGGTCACCGGCTCCGCGTCGCCAGCCCGGATCGAGGCCGGTACCGCGATCGACGCGGGCGGACTCGTGCCGGACCTGCACGACACCAACACGTGGGTCCAGACCGTCGAGGAGGTCGACGCGGTCGAGCTGCTCGAAGTCCAGCTCTGCAACTCCACCGCGCCGTTCATCCTGATCAGCCGGCTGCGCCCGGCCATGGCGGCAGCGGCGGCCGGCCGCACCTATGTGGTGAACGTGTCCGCGATGGAGGGCATCTTCAGCCGCGGCTACAAGGGCGCCGGCCATCCGCACACCAACATGGCCAAGGCCGCGCTGAACATGCTGACCCGCACCAGCGGCCAGGAGATGTTCGAGTCGGACGGCATTCTGATGACCGCGGTGGACACCGGCTGGATCACCGACGAGCGCCCGCACCCCGACAAGATGCGCCTCGCGGACGAGGGCTTCCATGCCCCGCTGGATCTGATCGACGGCGCGGCCCGGGTCTACGACCCCATCGTGCGCGGCGAGGCGGGCGAGGACCTGCACAGCGTCTTCCTCAAGGACTACGCCCCCGCGAACTGGTAGGGGCGCGGGCTCCGATCCGTCGGCCGACGCCACCGGTCTGTCCTTCCCCGGAGTGCCGTCGGGCGGATTCGAGCGGATCATGGCCGGATGGAAGGCCTTCTGAACAGAAGGCAAAGAAAACTTGGCCATCGGACTGGGGCCCCTATCGAGCGGAACCCCGCTCATTTGGTTACTCTGATGCAGACGGACAGTCGATGAGGTCCCACCAAATCTCTCGTCCCGTCCTGGGACAGGCACGCACCACGGCCGCGGTCCCGCCAGGAAACCGGCGCCACCGCGTCCGAACTGCCCCTGTCCATGCGGTTACGCGACACAAAGGAGTGCGCGGTGACATCAGAGACCATCACGAAGCGCGAGCAGCGCCCGGCGGAACGTACCGGGACTGTCCGGCCCGAGAAGCTCCTCAATCTCGACGTCTGGGCCAGGTCGGCCCCGATCCGGCTGGCCGGCTACGAGGACGACCTCGCCGAGCCCCACATCCTGCAGGGGATCGACTGACCGCTGCACGCACGCCCTGACGGCCCGCTCCGCATCTGGAGCGGGCCGTTCGCGTTGCGCGGGCGGAGGTTCCACCGAAGGCGTGGGTCGGCTCCCGTCAGGCATCCGATGTCTGATGGGGGGATTATTTCTCTGTGTTGCGTTCTAGGCTGTCGAGTGTATTGACAGGCACTCGTCATGCTCCAATCATCGGACCTCATGACCGAACTTCCAAGACGCCATGTACTCGGAATGACGGCGGGGGCGGCAGTCGGCGCCGCCCTGCTCGCCCCGGCCACGGCCGACGCGGACACCGGCACCCCGGGGCCCCGGACCCCCGGTACGGGAACGGCGGTTCCCGGCACACGAACGAAGAGCGGCTGGGGAGCGGTTCCGGCCGCGGTCCCCGTACCGCTCGACCAGTGGTTCGACAACGACGGCATCGACACCGCTGACGCCCGCGGCGGTGACTTCGACGGCTCCGGCTACACCTTCCCCGGTGAGGAACTGCCGTCCGGCACCGTGCAGTTGAACGGCATCGGATTCGATCTCCCCGCCGCGACCGCAGGTGCCAAGAACAACATCGTCGCCCTCGGGCAGCGGTTGGACGTGCCCCGGGGGCGCTATCTGTCCGGGGCGTTCCTCGTCGCGTGCAGCTACGGGGAGGTGTCCGGCCAGGCGACCCTGCACTACGCGGACGGCTCCACCGGCAGCGCCGGCCTCGGCGGACCCGACTGGTACGCGGGCAGCGGCCCGCTCACCGCCCCGTACCGATACACCCCGTCCGGCGGCAAGGATCAGCATCAGGTCGTTCTCGGGGTGTCCGAACTGGCCGTCGACGCCACCAGGGAACTGGTGGGGATCACCCTGCCGAAGACGAATCCGGCCGAGGCTGACAAGTCGGCACTGCACGTCTTCGCCCTCTCGCTCCAGCCCGCGGCCGAGGGCCGGGCGCTGGCCGTGCGGGATGCCCACTCCACCACCAGCCTGCTCGAATCGGGCGCCCAGAGCGTCGAGGCCACCGTCGTCAACGCGGGCACGGTCGCCGTGCGCGGCTCCGACGCGCTCACCCTCTCCGTCGAGGTCCAGGGCGCCCGTACGGTCGTCCCCGCCCGGGTGCCACGGCTCGCCCCCGGCGATCAGGCGCGGGTGCGGATCGGTATCCGCAGCAAGCCCGGGGTGAAGCCGGGCACCGCGCGCGACGGCCGCGTCGTGGCGCACGGCCGCGGCTCCGACGCGGCCGCGGCGGCGAGCAGGCTCACCCTCGGTGTGCCGGAGTTCGAGGCCACCGATGCCTCGCTCTCCACGCACCGGGCGCCGTACTGGTTCCAGGACGCCAAGTTCGGGATCTTCATCCACTGGGGTGTCTACTCCGTGCCCGCCTGGGCCCCGGTCGGCAAGCAGTACGCCGAGTGGTACTGGAACCAGATGCAGGACCCCAGCAATCCCACATACGCCCACCACCGCGACGTCTACGGCGAGAACTTCAACTACGACGACTTCATCCCGAGGTTCACGGCGGAGAAGTTCGATCCGCGCTCCTGGGTCGAGCTGTTCCGGGACGCCGGTGCGCAGTACCACGTCCTCACCTCCAAGCACCATGAGGGCTTCGCGCTGTGGGACACCAAGGTCTCCGATCGCAACGCCGTGAAGATGGGGCCGAAGCGCGACCTGGTGAAGGAGCTGTTCGACGCCTCCCGCCGGTACGCGCCGGAGCTGCACCGGGGGCTGTACTTCTCGATGCCCGAGTGGTTCAACCCGGACAATCCCTGGAGCGGGGAGCTCTATCCGCCGCGCAATCCGTACACCCTCGACCCCGTTCCGTACACCGGCTACACGGCGGGCAAGGACTACATCAAGGACTACCAGGCGCCGCAGATGCTGGAGCTGATCCACGGATACGACCCCGAGGTGCTCTGGTGCGACATCGGCGGGCCGAACGACAGTCACCGGGTGCTGGCCGAGTACTACAACAACGCCAAGGACCGGGCGCGGCCGATCGGGGTCGCCGTCAACAACCGGTCCGGCATCGGGCCGCACGACTTCACGACCCCCGAGTACGCGACCTACGACTCGATCGTCACCGACAAGTGGGAGGCCAGCCGGGGACTCGACCCCTACAGCTACGGCTACAACCAGGCGACGCCGGACAGCATGTACATGTCGGCGGAGGAGATCGTCCACACGCTCATCGACACGTCGAGCAAGAACGGGAACTTCCTGCTCGACATCGGGCCGCGTGCCGACGGCACCATCCCGGAGATCATGCAGACCAGGCTGCGCCAGACCGGCAAGTGGCTGGAGGTCAACGGCGAGGCCATCCACGGCAGCACCTACTGGGCGCGGATGCCGCAGCTCGGCGAGGATCTGCGGTTCACGGTCCGGCCCGGCAAGGCGTTCTACATCCACTCGCTGGTCCGGCCGGGTGCCGCGCTGACCGTCGAGGCGCCGGTGCCGATCCGCAGCGGGGACCGGGTGACCATGCTCGGTTACCGGCGGCCGCTCACCTGGCGTACAAGGGGGGACAAGCTGGTGATCGACGTGCCCGCGGGCGCGCGCTCCGCCGGTGAGTACGCCTGGGTCTTCAAGGTCGAGCAGAGCGGGTAACCGGTCCGGGGTCCGCCGGGGTGCCGATTCCGGCGGACCTTGCCCCTTGCTCCTCGCGCCGGTCGCGGCTCGCAAATAGAACAGACATTCCCGTATTCGGTGGTGGGACCCCTCGAAGAATGGTGCAAACCATGACAGAGTGATCGCATGGTTGAACGGGCAGAGGGCGCCCTGTCCCTACCGTCGGACTGGCCCGCCCACCCCGATCTGAGCCTTGCCCTCAACCGCATGGGCAGCTTCGACTGGGACCTCGACACCGGGCTGATGCACCTCGATCAGGCCGCCCTTGACGTGTTCGACCTCTACGCCGACGAGTACGACGGCCGTCCGGAGACCCTCGCCCGCCGGGTGCCGCCCGACGAGTCGTCCCGCCTGGATGTCATGGTCTCCCAGGCACTCAAGAGCGGAGCCACCTTCTACGGCGTGTATTTCCGGCTGCGCCGCCGCGACGGTTCGCTGCGGTGGGCCCATACGCAGGGCGCCGTCCGGCGTGATGTCTCCGGCCGTCCGCACCGGATCATCGGCATCGTCAGGCACGCGGCCCAGGAGCTCGCGGACGCCGCGGTCCGTATCGCCCTGGACGACGAGGGCCGGCGAAGAACCAGCGTGGTCGCGGGCACCACCGCGGCCCTGGCCCATGCCCGTACCGTCCAGGACGTCATCGATGTGCTCAACGACGCCCGGGGGCTCGAATACCTCGGCGCGACCAGCCTGGTGGTGGGGCTCATCGACGGCGGGCGGATCCGTCTGGTCGCCGACGGGCCCGAGGGAAGCTTCGTGCCCGGCACCCGCTACACCCGGGTGGACGAGCAGTTCCCGATGGGTGAGGTGATCCGGACCTTCGCGCCCCGCTTCATCGAGTCGGCGCACGACTTCGCGGTCTCGTACCCCGGGCTGTGGCCGCACATCAAGGGCCTCGGCATCACCTCGGCCGCCTATCTGCCGCTGATCGCGCAGGCCAGGCCGATCGGCGCGATCGGGCTGCTCTACCGCGACAAGGTCGGCTTCAGCCCGGACGAGCGCGATCTGCTGATCGCGCTCGGCAGCTCCATCGGGCAGAGCCTCCAGCGGGCCGTGCTCTTCGAGCAGGAGCACGACCTCGCCCAGGGGCTCCAGCAGGCCATGCTGCCGCGCCGGATACCCGAGGTCACCGGCGGACAGGTCGCGGTCCGCTACCGCTCCGCCGGGATGGGCCGGGACATCGGCGGCGACTGGTACGACGTGATCCCGCTGCCCGGCGGCAGGTTCGGCATGATCATCGGGGACGTGCAGGGCCACGACACCCACGCGGCCGCCGTGATGGGCCAGCTCCGCATCGTGCTGCGGGCGTACGCCGCCGAGGGGCACAGCCCGGCGACCGTGATCGCGCGCGCCTCCGACTTCCTGCACCAGCTGGACACCGACCGCTTCGCGACCTGTCTGTACGCGGAGGTGGATCTGGCCACCGGAGTGGTCCAGCTGGTCCGCGCCGGGCACGTCGATCCGCTGCTGCGGGCACCGGACGGCACCTGCCGCCGGGTACCGGTGGAGGGCGGGCTGCCGCTGGGGCTCTCGGCCGAGTTCGCCGAGCTCGACTATCCGGTCACCACGCTGGAACTGGACCCGGGCCACACCCTTCTGCTCTTCACCGACGGGCTCGTGGAACAGCCGGGGGCCGACCTGGACGACGGGATGCGGCACCTCACCAAGGTGGTCCGGAGCGGCCCCCGGGATCTCCAGCTCCTCGCCGACCAGCTGTGCGACGTGGTCGACGACTGGGGCGGCGCCGACGACGTCGCGCTGCTCCTGGTGCGCAGGCAGGGGCTGGACGCGCCGCAGAGCGGTGGCAGGCTCCAGCAGCACGTGGCGCAGTCCGATCCCGGCGCGCTCACGGCCGCGCGCCAGATGATCCGGGCGGCGGTAGGGGCCTGGGGTGCGGCGGAGCGCGCCGACGACATCGAGCTGACCGCCGACGAGCTGCTGACCAATGCCCTGATGCACACGGAGGGCGGGGCAGTGATCACCCTCAGGGTGCTGTCCCGGCCGCACCGCCGGCTGCGGGTCGAGGTCGACGACTGCTCCAGCGCACTGCCGCGCCGCCGGGACGCGGGGGAGACGGGGGTGTCCGGGCGGGGGCTGCTGCTGGTGGACCGGCTCGCGGACCTGTGGGGGGTCGAGTCACGGGGTGGCGGCAAGTGTGTCTGGAGTGAATTCGCGGTACCGGACAGGACGTCGATGTGAGGGATACGAGATGGTAACTGTCAGTATAGAGATCGTACTTGATCGTAACTGACCTATGGGGCCTGACTGCTGCATCCCGGGTGTCTGTCCATGGCATCGCGCGGCACCGGCTCCCGACGACATCGAGGATCTGTTGAGCTCCGAGCTGCTGGCCCCGCTTGATCTCGCGTTCTGGCACCTCGAATCCCCCGAGCACCCCATGCACCTCGGGGCCCTCGCGGTCTTCGGGCCGGGCCCCGCCCCGGGGCCCGGCCCGAAGGAGGTCATGGACCTGCTGGCGGAGCGCGCCGCCGCGATCCCCCGGCTGCGGATGTGCGTACGTCCGGTGCTGCTGCCGCTCGGCGGCGCGGCCTGGTCCGAGGACAAGCGCTTCGACGTACGCCGTCACGTGCGGCACGCCGCCCTGCCGGACGGCGACTTCGCCGCCGCGGCCAACGGGCTGGCGGGCGAGCTGATGGAGCGGCCGCTCGAACGCGGGTGCCCGCCCTGGGAGATGTACGTCCTGAGCGGGCGCCCCGGTGACCCGTTCGCCGTCCTGGTGAAACTGCACCACGCGCTGGCCGACGGGATGCGGGCCGTGGCGATCGGCGCAGGGATCTTCGACCAGATCGCGGGCGGACGCGGCGCCGGCGGCGGGCCGGTGCGTCCCGTGCCGCCCCGCTCACGGGTGCCGGGGCCCGGCAAGTTCGCGGGATTCGCCAGGGAGCGGATCGAGGAGCTGGGCCGGGCCGTGGGGATCGGGGCCTCCGTCATGCGGGCCAGTCGCATCGACCTGTGGGCCGGATCCGCGCTGGCCGCCAGCTCCAGCGGCACCCGGCGGCTCGCCACCGCCGTGCTCGACCAGCACGACGTGCTGCGGGTGCGCAGGGAGGCGGGCGGCACCGCCAACGACGTGCTGCTGGCGGTGGTCGCGGGCGGGCTGCGCCGCTGGATGCTGGAGCGCGGCGAGCGGCTGCCGGGAGCCGATCCACGCGCCCTGGTGCCGGTGTCCCGGCGCCGGCCGGGCTCCCTGCCCGGCTCAGGCAACAAGCTGTCCGCCTATCTGCTCGGGCTGCCGGTGTCCGAACCCGACCCCTGGCGGAGGCTCGCCCGGGTCCGGGCCGCCATGGACCGCAACAAGGCGGCGGGACCCGCGCGCGGTGCGGGTGCGGTGGCCGTCCTCGCGGACCGGCTCCCCCCGCTGGCTCACCGGGTGGGCGCCCAACTGGCCGGTAACGCGGCGCGGATGCTCTTCGACGTCCTGGTGACCAGCGTGCCGCTGCCGCGCTCGACGCTGTCGCTGGGCGGCTGCCCGCTCCGCGAGCTGTATCCGCTGGCGCCGCTCGCGCACGGGCAGTCCCTCGCTGTCGCGCTCTCCGCCCACGGTGGGCGGGTTCACGTCGGCCTGGTGGCGGACGGCAAGGCGGTGCCGGATGCGGGACGCCTCGCCCAGTGTTTCTCGGACGAGCTGGCCGAACTGCTGAAAGCAACGGGCGAGAGATCACGCACGGGTGTTGACGCCCTGAAGTGATCCGATGAATATTCGTGTCATGCGGCGCAACAAGATCGGAAATGGCACGGTCGACGTCACCGAACTGTCCTTCGGGGCAGCGGCGATCGGCAATCTCTTCGCCCCGGTGGACTCTGCGGAGGCCACGAGAGCGGTGGATGCTGCCTGGGAGGCGGGTATCCGGTACTTCGACACCGCTCCGCACTACGGGCTCGGCCTCTCCGAGCGGCGGCTGGGGGACGCGCTGCGCGACCGGCCCCGCTCCGCGTACGTGATCTCGACCAAGGTCGGACGACTGCTGGAACCCGGACCGGACGAGGGCGACGACCTCGGAAACGGGTTCGCCGTGCCCGCGACCCATCGCCGCGTCTGGGACTTCAGCGCGGACGGGGTGCGGCGCAGCATCGAGGACAGCCTGGTCCGGCTCGGCACCGACCGGATCGACATCGCCTACCTGCACGACCCGGACGACCACGCCGAGGACGCCTTCCGGCACGCCTACCCCATGCTGGAGCAGCTGCGCTCGGAGGGGACGCTCGGCGCGATCGGCGCGGGGATGAACCAGACGGCGATGCTCACCCGCTTCCTCCGCGACACCGATGCCGACGTGATGCTCTGCGCCGGGCGCTGCACCCTGCTCGACCGGTCCGCCCTCGACGCCCTGCTGCCCGAGGCACAGGCGCGCGGCAGGAGCGTAGTCGTCGGAGGAGTCTTCAACTCCGGACTGCTGGCCGACCCCAGACCGGGCGCTCCGTACGACTACGGCGCAGCCCCGGCCGGCGTCCTCGACCGGGCGCTGCGGATGCAGGCCCTCTGCGGGCGGTACGGGATTCCCCTGCGCGCCGCAGCCCTCCAGTTCCCCCGGCGCCACCCGGCGGTGGCGAGCGTGCTCGTCGGCACCCGCTCGGACGCCGAGGTGCGCGACGCGGCCGAGATGCTGCGGCTCGACATACCGGAGGCGCTCTGGGACGAGCTCCTCGGGCTGCGGGAGGACTGAGAGCGGATGCGGATCATCGACGCCCACCACCACGTGTGGGACCTCACCGTGCGCGACCAGGACTGGATCACCGGGCCTGAACTCGCCCCGCTGCGAAGGAACTTCACGCTCGGTGAACTGGCGCCGCAGGCCCGGGCCGCGGGCGTGGCGGCCACCGTCCTCGTCCAGACGGTCACCGTCGCCGACGAGACCCCCGAGTTCCTGGCCCTGGCCGCGCGGAACGACCTGGTGGCCGGAGTCGTCGGCTGGACCGATCTCACCGACCCCGGCATCGCGGACACCCTCGCCGCGATGCGTGAACTGCCCGGCGGCGCGGGCCTCGTGGGCATCCGCCACCAGGTGCAGGGCGAACCGGACCCCGGCTGGCTGCTGCGTCCCGACGTCCGGCGCGGGCTCGCCGCCGTCGCGGCGGCCGGGCTGGCCTACGACCTGATCGTCCTCGACCACCAGCTGCCCGTCGCCGCCGCCGTCGCCGCGCAGGTTCCCGAACTCACCTTCGTACTCGATCATGTGGGCAAGCCCCCCATCGCCGGCGGGGCGCTCCAGCCCTGGGCGTCCGACGTACGCGCCCTGGCCGCCCGCCCCAACACCGTCTGCAAGCTCTCCGGTCTGGTCGCCGAAGCGGGCCCGGACTGGACGACGGACGGACTCCGTCCGTACGCCGACACGGTGCTCGAAGCCTTCGGCCCCGGCCGGCTGATGTTCGGCTCGGACTGGCCGGTCTGCACCCTCGGTGCCTCCTACGGCGAAGTCGTCGACACCGCACACCGGTTGACCGGCCGGCTGAGCGACGCCGAGCGCACCCAGATCTTCGGGTCCACCGCCGCACGGGTCTACGGGATCTGAGCCCGCATCCGCCACGGCGCCCCGGGATGCCGCATGTCCGGGAGGCCGTACACTCCGGGCCATGCTGCGCGTACTGGCCGTGGACGACGAGGAGCCCGCTCTTGAGGAGCTTCTCTATCTGCTCCGCAGCGACGCCCGGGTCCACAGTGCGGAGGGCGCGCTGAGCGCCACCGATGCGCTGCGCCGCATCGGTGGCGCGCTCGACGCGGGGGCCGATGACGCGGCGGCCGTCGACGTCGTCTTCCTCGACATCCACATGGCCGGGCTCACCGGCCTCGACATCGCCCAGCTGCTCGCGGGGTTCACCCGGCCCCCGCTGATCGTCTTCGTCACCGCGCACGAGGGTTTCGCCGTGCAGGCCTTCGACCTCAAGGCTGTCGACTACGTACTGAAACCGGTCCGCAGGGAACGCCTCGCCGAGGCCGTCCGCCGGGTCGCCGAACTCGTCGGTGACCGGGCCGCCCCCGTCCTGGACCCGGCCAACGACCAGATCCCGGTCGAACTCGGCGGTGTCGTCCGCTTCGTCGCCGTCGCCGACATCAGCTACGCCGAGGCCCACGGCGACTACGCGCGACTGCACACCGCCGACGGCAGCCATCTCGTCCGCGTCCCGCTCTCCGTCCTGGAGGAGCGCTGGCGCTCACGCGGGTTCGTCCGGATCCACCGCAGCCATCTCGTCGCCCTGGACCGCATCGACGAACTGCGCCTGGACGCGGGCTCCATGAGCGTCCGGGTCGGCCCGGCCGAACTCCAGGTGAGCCGGCGCCATACCAGGGCGCTGCGCGACCGTCTCATGCGGCGGCCCGCCCCCTGACCCCGCACGAGTGCTCCTTCTCCGTATCCCTCCCGGCGGCTCGCCGCGCTGCGTACACTCCGCGCCATGTCCGCAGAGCAGCTACCCCGACGCGAGACCGTGACGGGCGAGCCCCGGCGGGTGCGGCCGCTGCCCCGCCGCCGGGCGCAGTCGGAGATCGAAGAACAGACCGCGCTCGGCGACGCCTACGTACGCTCCCTGATGCGCGGACAGCTCCGCGCCGGACTCGGCGCCTTCACCCTCGTCGCGCTCCTCGCCGGCACCCTGCCGCTCGCCTTCGCCGCGCTCCGCAGCGACCTGGCCGTCTGGGTCGTCCTGGGCCTCTGCGCCTACCCGCTGCTGGTGGCCGTCGCCTGGTGGTACGTCCGCCGGGCCGAGCGCAACGAAGAGGACTTCGCCCGTCTCGTGGAAGGGCACTCCGCCCGGTGAGCCGGACGTACGCCGTGGTGGCGGTGACCGCCGTCGTCCTCGCCACCGTCCTCGTCGGGGGCTTCGGCCTGCGGATCTCCCGTACGACGTCCGACTTCTACGTGGCGTCGAGGACCGTGGGCCCGCGGTTCAACGCCGCGGCGATCAGCGGCGAGTACCTCTCCGCCGCCTCGTTCCTCGGGGTCGCCGGACTCGTCCTCGTCCACGGCCCCGACATGCTCTGGTACCCCGTCGGCTACACCGCCGGATACCTGGTCCTCCTGGTGCTCATCGCGGCACCGCTGCGCCGCTCCGGGGCCTACACGCTGCCGGACTTCGCCGAAGGGCGGCTGGAGTCGAGGCAGGTCCGCGGCCTGGTCGGAATCCTGGTCACCGGAGCCGGTTGGCTCTATCTGGTACCCCAGCTCCAGGGCGCGGGGCTGACCCTGGAGATCCTCACCGGAGCGCCCGGCTGGCTGGGCCCGGTGATCGTCGCCGCGGTCGTCCTGCTCTCGGTCGCCGCGGGCGGCATGCGCAGCATCACCTTCGTCCAGGCGTTCCAGTACTGGCTGAAGCTCACCGCCCTGCTGGTCCCCGCGCTCTTCCTGATCCTGGCCTGGCAGGGCGACGGACGGCCCCGGGTGCCGTCCGCCGGCCCCCAACTGGCCGTCGCCGCGGGCTTCGACCGGGCCGGCCATCCGCTGTACGCGACCTACGGACTGATCGTCGCGACCTTCCTCGGCACCATGGGCCTGCCCCATGTCGTCGTCCGCTTCTACACCAGCCCGGACGGCCGCACCGCCCGCCGCACGACCGTCGTGGTCCTCGCACTGCTCGGCGCCTTCTATCTGCTCCCGCCGGTGTACGGGGCGCTGGGACAGCTGTACACGTCGGAGCTGTCCCTCGGCGGCGACGCCGACGCGGCCGTGCTCCTGCTGCCGGGCCGGGTGATCGGCGGCACCGGAGGAGCACTGCTCGGCGCGCTGGTCGCGGGCGGCGCCTTCGCCGCGTTCCTCTCCACGGCCTCGGGGCTGACCATGGCGGTCGCCGGGGTCCTCACCCAGGGGGCCCGCGGCGTACGGCACTTCCGCCTGGCCACTCTGCTGGCCATGGGCATACCGCTCGCCGTCGCCCTGCTGGTCAGCGGCCTACCGGTCGCCGACGCCGTCGGGATGGCCTTCGCCGTCTCCGCCTCGTCCTTCTGCCCCCTGCTGGTCCTGGGCATCTGGTGGCGCCGCCTCACCCCGCCCGGCGCCGTCGCGGGACTGCTGCTCGGCGGGGGCTCCGCACTGATCGCCGTCGCGGTGACCCTGAGCGGGGGAGTGCGGCCGGGCTGGGCACACACCCTGCTCGCCTGGCCCGCCGTGTGGTCCGTGCCGGTGGGCTTCCTCGCGATGATCCTGGTGTCGCTGGCCACCCCGGGCCGTATTCCGCCCGGCACCAGCGCCGCCATGGCCCGGTTCCATCTGCCCGAGGCGCTGGCCGCGGCACGGGGCGGCGGCCGGTGAGCGGAGCCGCACTGGCCGCGCTGATCGTGCTCGGGCCGCTGCTGCTGGGCGCCGGGTTCCTGCTCGGCCGACGGACCCGCCCCGCGCGCGGCAGCGGCGTCGGCACGCCGGTCGAGCACGCGACGTTCGAGACACTGCACGCCGCATCGCTCGCCGCGCCGCCGCTGCGGGCCGGGCTCACCGGGGAGAGCGCCCGCAAGGCGGCGCGACGGCTGCGCTCCCTGCTCGGCACCGACGCGCTCTGCCTCACCGACGGAGAACGCGTCCTCGCCTGGGACGGCATCGGGGAACACCACCGCGCCCCGGTCATGGAACAGCTGGGCGTCCTCCTGGGGGCCGGCCGGGACCAGGCGTTCAGCAGCGCCTGCGACGATCTGGACTGCCCACTGCGCTGGGCCGTTGCCGTCCCGCTGACCGTCGACGGCCGGGTGCTGGGCGCGCTCGTCGCCTATGCGCCACGCGAGTCGGCGGTGCTCGCCCGGGCGGCCGGTGAGGTGGCCCGCTGGGTCTCCGTACAGCTGGAGCTCGCCGAACTTGACCGATCCCGAACACAGTTGATCGAAGCCGAGATCAAGGCGCTGCGGGCGCAGATCTCCCCGCACTTCATCTTCAACTCCCTCGCTGCCATCGCCTCGTTCGTCCGCACCGATCCAGAGCGGGCACGGGAACTGCTCCTGGAGTTCGCCGACTTCACCCGGTACTCCTTCCGGAGCCACGGGGACTTCACCACCCTCGCCGACGAACTGCACTCCATCGACCAGTACCTGGCCCTGGTGCGGGCCCGCTTCGGGGACCGGCTGGGCGTCACGCTCCAGGTCGCACCGGAGGTCCTGCCTGTCGCGCTGCCGTTCCTCTGTCTGCAGCCGCTCGTCGAGAACGCGGTCAAGCACGGCATCGAGGGGGAGGCGGGACAGAGCCGCATCACCATCAGCGCACTCGACGCGGGCGCCGAGGCCGAGGTGGTGGTCGAGGACGACGGCGTCGGTATGGAGCCGGACCGGCTGCGCCGGATTCTGCGCGGCGAGGCGGGGGTCTCGTCCGGCGTCGGGCTGCTCAACGTGGACGTCCGGCTGCGTCAGGTGTACGGGGACGACTACGGGCTGGTGATCGAGACTGCACGTGGCGCGGGCATGAAGGTGACCCTGCGCATCCCGAAATACCGTGCGGGCGTGCACGGTTCATGATCCCTCCGTCACCGGAAGGCTCCGGAGGAGTCCGGAAGGGAGTGTGCCCTAGAAGAGATGTATCGCCAGATGGCCCAGGGGCAGGCCCAGCTGCCAGGCCGGGGTCCACACCCGGGGCTCGTCGTCCTGGCCCGGCACCGCTCCCGGCGTGACCGCGTCGAGGTCGGCGGCGAACAGCTCGGTGTCCTCCAGCCACCGCCAGGCCGTCAGAGCCAGCGGCAGGTCGGGCCCCTGTCCGCCTGCCGAGACCAGCTCCCCGATACGGCCGCACACCCATTCCCGCCAGCGGGAGTCGTACGCGGTCAGCGACAGCCACTCGTCGAGCCGCGCCATCACCCGCGCCCCGCCGACCGGGCCGTCCGAGAGGAAGACCGTCAGCGCCAGCGCGTCGCGCCCCGCCTGGTACTCGATCGTCGTCGGCGGCATGAGGTCGCCGGTGCGCAGCAGCTCATCCGCGATGTACTCGGCGTACATCCAGTCCATCGGGACCAGCAGTTCGTCACCACTGGTCCCGTTGGTGCTCTCGGGACGCATCCCGTCTCGCCTCTTTCATCTCTCGGCCGGGCAGTTCTCCGACACGTCGGCAGGCGCGCCGTCAGACGCTCCAGGGAGCATTGAACCCGTGCCGGATGCCCCACGTGGCCAGAAACCCAGGATTCACCTAGCGGCGCCATGCGTTCGGGCAGACTCGGCTTGACTCGGGCTGAGCACGGACACCTGGACGGAGGCTGAGCAATGCCCCCGAGCACGGACCTCAGCGAACTCCGTCCGGATAGCCGGGCAGGCTGCGGCCCAGGGCGCGCAGAGCGTAGTGCGAACGGGACTTGACGGTCCCCGCCGGTATCCCCAGCGCCGAGGCGGCCTCGTGCACACTCAGCCCCCGGAAGTAGATCTGCACCAGCACCGCCCGGTGTTCCGGGCTGAGCGTCCGTACGGCCTCGCGGACGTCGAGGGCCGCGGCCGACCGCTCGGCGGGGTCGCCGTGGGCGGCGGTGGACTCCAGGAGCCGGTCGCTCACCTCGGCCGGGCGCGCCAGCCGGGACCTGCGGGCATCGATGGCCAGCCGTTTGCCCACCGTGAACAGCCAGGGCCGTATCGACTCGTACGGGGCTTCGAAGGCCTCGGGGTGCTGCCAGGCGCGCACCAGGGTCTCCTGCACCAGGTCCTCGGCGCGCTGCCGGTCGCCGTACGTCAGACGCAGCAGGAACCGCAGCAGTGCACCGCCGTGGCTGCGCTGGAGTTCGAGGAGATCCCGCTCGTCCGCCCCGCGGGATGTCTGTGTGGAGGTCACCTTCGTATACGAGCGCAGCGCGGCGGGAAGGGACAGCGGCCGGGCGGGGCTCTGCGGCGAGCGGTTGAACGGTGCGACGAACGGCACGGTGAGCGGTCGGAGTGCCGCGCGCGCCCTGCCGCCGTGCCCTGTCATGGGACTGCGCCGGTGGTACCGGACGGGCGGCAGGGGCGGCTACGGGACGACGGTGACCGGCCAGCGGCCGGACTTGACCAGCCGGACGGCCACCGATCCCACGATCCGGTGGCCGGCCGACTCGGAGGCCCCGACCACCACGGCGTCCGCCTTGAGCTCGTCGGCCGCGGTGACCAGACCGTTGTAGGGATCACCGCGGAAGGTGTGGAACTCCCAGCGCACGGCGAATATCTCCTTGACCCGCTCGGTGGCGGTCCGGATCTCGGCGACGAGCCCCTCGGCGATCTCCTCGGTGGTGTCCCCGACCGGGGCGCCCACGGACACCCCGGCGGAGAGCACCGGCTGGACGTACACGATGGCGAGCAGCGCGTTCTGCCGCCGGGCGAGCCCGGCGGCATACGAGGCGGCCCGCAGTGACGGCTGTGAACCGTCCATCCCGACCACGATCACCTTGGGACCGTCTGTACCGCGTTCGAACTGGTGAGGCTGCTGATCTGTCACGCCGAGAGGTTATCGCTCCGGCGTTCGGGCTCCTATTTCGCGTGCGGGAAGAGATCGAGGAACGGTCCGGCCGTGGCGGAGATGGCGCCCCGGCCGAAGGGCGCGTCGAAGTCCCAGATCAGGAACAGCAGGAAGGCGATCAGTGCGCTGAAGAGCCCGGCGAGCAGCAGTTCCTTCGGGGAGCGCCGGATCTGGAGAGTGAAGATCAGCCCGACGGTGATCACCGCACCGGCGATCAGGCCGAACCAGACCACCCCCGGCATCGTCGCCTGCGCGGCCTGCGCCCGCGAGCTGCGGGCGTCGTCCGCTGCCGAGACCTGGTCGACCAGGGGCTGGTAGGCCTCGCCCTCGTGATCGTTCGCCGGCTTGTAGTCGGTGACGTCCCGGCGTACCTGACCGAGGAGTTGCGCACCCCGGTCGGTGAGGTCGCCGTGCTCGCCCATGTGCTTCCACTCGGTGTCCAGAACGTAACTGACGTAGGTCTCCACATCGGTGTGGATGCGCTGATGGACCGCGGGGGGATAGACGGCCGAGCGGGCGTCGACCTCATGCAGGGCCTGGGCCTCCAGGCGTACGGATTCCTGGGCGGCGCCGCGGCCCTCCCAGACGCCTGCGATGGCCAGACCCAGCACGATCGCGTAGATCACGCCGATCATCATCGTCATGTACTCGATGACGTCGGGTGTCTGCGAGGGGTCGTCGTCGTCGGCGATCCGGCGGTTGCTGAGCAGGGTGATGGTCAGGACGACGGCACAGGCGGCCACCATCGCGAGAGTGAGAACAAGCCATTCCGACACGGGTGTCTCCGTCGGTCAGCGGGCGGATCAGCGGGAGGAGCGCGGGCGCAGCACGGCCACGGCGAAGACGGCCGGAGCCGTCACCAGAAGCATCAGCGTGACGATGGGCGGCCCGGTATGCGGCTTCTTCCGCACGGGGGCCTTGTACGCCGGGAGGGCGACGGGCTTCGGCGCGGGCGGCCGCGGGCGTACCGAGGGCTTCGGCGGCTTCGGCGGCTTCGGCGGCTCGGGCCGTGGCGCGGGGGCCGGCGGAGGCGCCGCGCGGTGCTGGACGGGCGGCGGGTGGTACACCGGCCGTGGCGGCGGGGGTGGCGGCGGTGGCGGCGGAGGTGGTTCGGGCTTCGGCTTCGGGGGTCGCGGTGGCGGGGGCTTCGGCGCATGGGTGTGCCCGGCCCGGCAGCTGCCGCTCCCGGAGACGACGACCGCTGTCCCCGAAACACCGTGCCCCGACTGGGAGATGTAGGCGTACGAGCAGTCGGCCGCGGCTGCGGGTACGGGTATCAGCGGGAACCAGAGGAGGCCCGCCACGGCCAGCAGCCGGCCGGTGAGCGGAACGAGGGTCCGCGGCGATCGGTACATGCCGAGCAGCATGATCCGCCCTGCGCGGCAGCACCCCGGCGTTGTCACTGATTCGCCGGAAGGGGGGATATCTGCGTCTTTGTGTTTGAGCCCGCCATCTCACGTGTCACCCGCGGGAATTGCCGCGGAGGACGGTGCTTACGATGGGCTCCGCCACGCTCGCACGGAGCGCGCGGCGGCAGGCCGGAAGCACTTGCCAGCGGCGTGTGACCAATAACGGACCGCCAATTTCCGTTTTTGCTCGCTCTCTTGCCGGGTGGTCAGTAGATTCGGCCCGAACAGTGGCCATGGACATGGCCGGACCGTCGTGCCGACTTGTTGGAGACATTGATGGAGCGTCCTGCCTGGGCCCCGCAGGGCATCGATCTTTCGGTGCCGAGCGTGTCGCGGATCTACGACTACTACTTGGGCGGCTCGCACAATTTCGAGGTGGACCGCGAGGCCGCCCGCAAAGCCATGGAGTTCATGCCGGGACTTCCCAAGGTGATGCAGGCGAACCGGGCCTTCATGCGCCGCGCGGTCAGGTTCGCCGTGGAACGGGGAATCACACAGTTTCTCGACATCGGGTCCGGCATACCGACCTTCGGGAATGTGCACGAGGTCGCCCAGTCCGTCGATCCGGACTCCCGGGTCGTGTACGTCGACCACGACCCGGTCGCCGTCGCCCACAGCAAGGCCGTGCTCGAAGGCAACGAGCTGACCGCCGTGACCGCCGCCGACCTGCGCAAGCCCCGGGAGATCCTGGACAGTCCGGAGGTCCGGTCGGTACTCGACCTCGACCGCCCGGTGGCGCTGCTGCTGGTCGCCGTACTCCACTTCATCGAGGACGCCGACGACCCGGACACGGCGGTCGCCGCTCTGCGCGACGCCCTCGCGCCCGGCAGCCTGCTGATCCTCACCCACGCGTCGTACGAGGGGATCCCCGTATTCCAGGAGCAGGCGGGCGGTGCGGTCGGCGTCTACCGCAACATCCGCAACCCGCTCGTGATGCGTTCACGCGAGGAGGTCGCCCGGTTCTTCGACGGGTACGAGCTCGTGCAGCCCGGCCTGGTCGCCATGCCGGAGTGGCGGCCGGACGCCCCGGCCGAACAGGAGGACCCGTACGCCTTCGCGGGTGTCGCAGGAGTGGGACTCAGGCCGTGAACGTGCCGAGGCAGAAGTCGGCGTCCTCGGCCGACCAGGACAGTCCCGAGGACAGAATCGGCCGCTTCGCGACCATCTGGAGCCGGGCCATCTTCCCGTCCACCGCCACCTCACTGACCCGGCCCGAGTTCGAGCAGCACCTGCTGCCGCTCGCGCACGGCCTCCGCGACGCGCTGCACGCCTGGCCCTTCGACCCGGCACCGGCCCACCGGGTCGGCAGCGATCTGGTGGCCGCCCACTGCACCGACCCGGACGCCCTCAGCCGGACGCTCGGGGTGGTCGACTCGTATCTGGTGCTGTACTGCGGGGCGAGGATCACGGGACCCGACCTCACCGCCGAGGAGATCCGCAACCGCTGCGCCCGCCTCCAGCACTCCCTGGCCGCCGGGTTCTCCCAGGCGCTCCGCGAGCGCACGCTCGCGGAGCAGGAGGCCATCGCCCGCTCGGCGCTCTCCGCGCGCAGCGCGGCCGAGGAGGCGCTGCATGTCACCGAGACGCGGTTCCGCGCGGTGTTCGAGGACGCGGCGGTCGGCATCGGCATCGCCGACCTCGACGGGAACATCCTGGAGATCAACGGCGCCCTGCTGCGGATGTTCGGCGGGGTCGACCACCATGTGCGCAGCCGCAGGGTGAACGAGTGGGTGCACCCCGACGACGCCCCGCACGTCTGGCGGATGCACGCCGAACTGGTGCGTGGCGACCGTGAGCACTACCGCGTCGAGAAGCCGTACTACCGCAACGACGGCACCGTCCTGTGGACCAATCTCACGGTGTCGCTGCTGCGGGACGCGGAGGGCAGGCCGCAGTACCAGCTGGCGCTCATCGAGGACACCACCGAGCGGCGGCTGCTCAATCTGCGGTTGCGGTACGAGGCGACGCACGACGCGCTGACCGGACTGCCCAACCGCACGCTCTTCTTCGAGCGGCTGGAGAAGGCGGTCACCGCACCCGACGCGATGCGCTTCGGTCTCTGCTACCTGGACCTCGACGGCTTCAAGGCGATCAACGACAGCCTCGGGCACTCGGCGGGCGACCGGATGCTGGTCGAGGTCGCCGACCGGCTGCAGAGCTGCGCAACGGCGTCGGGTGAGATGGTGGCCCGGCTCGGCGGTGACGAATTCGTCGCGCTCACCACGGGATACGAGTGTGCCGACGAGGTCGAGGAACTGGCCGTACGCATCCTGTCGGTGCTGGCGGCCCCCATCCGGATCGACGGCCGGGAGCTGACCGTCCGGGGGAGCATCGGGGTCGTCGAAGGGCTGTCCGGGGCGCAGAGCGCGGCCGAGGTGCTGCGCAGCGCCGACATCACGATGTACCGGGCGAAGGCCGCGGGCGGCAACCGCTTCCAGCTGGCCGACGCCGAGGCGGACGCCCGCGCCATCACCCGGCACGGACTCACCACAGCGCTGCCCGCGGCTCTGGAGCGCGGTGAGTTCTTCATCGAGTACCAGCCGCTGGTGCACCTGGGCGACGGCACCGTGCACGGCGCGGAGGCGCTGGTGCGCTGGTCGCATCCGCAGCACGGCATACTCGGGCCCGACCGGTTCATCTCGCTCGCGGAACACACCGGGCTGATCGTGCCGCTGGGCCGCTGGGTCCTGGAGGAGTCCGTACGGCAGGCGAGGGGCTGGCAGCGACTGCACCCCGCGCACAGCGACGGCGGGCCGCTGCGGATCAATGTGAACCTCTCGCCCACCCAGCTCTACCACCCGGGCCTGGTCGCCGACACGGTGGCGGTCCTGGAGCGCACCGGTCTCGATCCGGGCGCGCTCTGCCTGGAGGTCACCGAGTCGGCGCTGATCGGCGCGGACGACGATCTGCTCAAGCCGCTGCGGCAACTGGCCGACATGGGTGTGGACATCGCACTGGACGACTTCGGCACCGGTTACTCCAACCTCGCCAATCTGCGCAGGCTGCCGGTGAGCGTGCTGAAGCTGGACCGGTCGTTCACGCAGTCGATGCAGCAGCATCCGGCCGACCCGGTCGACCTCAAGATCGTCGAGGGGATCGTCGCGCTGGCACACAGCCTGGAGCTGGCGGTCACCGTCGAGGGCGTGGAGACCGGCGCGCAGGCCGACCAGCTGAAGGAGCTGGGCTGTGACACGGCCCAGGGCTGGTACTACGCGAGGCCGGGCGCCCCCGACCGGATTCACACCCTGTCGCTGGCCGACGCCGTGTGACCGGAACCGGTGCCTGCCGGGGCGCTGGCGAGCAGTACGTCCTGGAGGACCCGGGCGGCCCGCGGCGGCGCCACATCGCTGCGGTGGGCCAGCGCGATCGTACGGCGCAGTCCGGGCCGGGCCAGCGGGGTGACCCGCAGCCCGTGCCCGGCCCGCGCCGCGATCATGCTGGGCACCACCGCGATGCCGAGCCCGGCCCGTACGAAACCGAGCACCGCGTCCATCTCGCCGCCCTCGACGGTGAAGTACGGCTCGAACCCCTCGGCGCGGCAGGCCGACAGCGTGAGGTCGCGGAGGTCGTAGCCGTGCCGGAACATCACCATCGGCTCGCCCTCCAGATCGGTGATCCGCAGGGGTGAGCGCGGCGTGGCGGCAGTGGGCGACGAGACGACGACCAGGTCCTCCTGGAGCAGCTCGACGGTGGTGAGCGCGGGCGACGGGGTGGGCAGCGGGAGGACGACCAGCGCGAGGTCGAGCGCGCCGCGCGCCAGTTCCCGTACGAGGTCGTGCGAGCCGCCCTCCTCGATCATCAGCTGGATACCGGGGTGCTGTTCGTGGAAGGTGCGCAGGACGTCGGGGAGCAGACCGGTGCAGAGGCTGGGCGTCGCGCCCAGCCGTACCCGGCCGCGCCTCAGCTGGGCCAGTTCCTGCACCTCGTGGCGGGCGGTCTCGGCGTCCGCCAGGATCCGGCGGGCGAGCGGCAGGAGGGTCTCGCCGGCGTCGGTGAGGGTGATGTTGCCCCGGGCCCTGCTGAACAGCTCGGCGCCGAGCTCCTTCTCCAGCGCCCTGATCTGCTGGGACAGCGAGGGCTGGGCGACATGCAGCTCCTCGGCCGCGCGGGTGAAGTGGCGGGTCTCGGCGACGGCGACGAAGTAGCCGAGCTGCTGGAGCTGCATGTCTGCCACGGTAGCCGATCGCGATAGCGACTGCCTATGGATATGAGCTGTTCCATGTCTTGGACCTCTGGCCATCCGGAGCCGTAACGTCTTCTGACATGGCACTGGCAACAAAGACGGACCAACGGCCGTCCATGGCGCGATCGGTCTGGGGATCGACCGTCGGCAAGAAGACGATCATGGCCGTGAGCGGTCTGATCATGCTGCTGTACCTGGTCGTCCACATGTTCGGCAACCTCAAGATCTTCTTCGGCTCCGGGCAGTTCAACAGCTACGCGCACTGGCTGCGCACCATCGGCGAGCCCTTCCTGCACTACGAGTGGGCGCTCTGGATCATCCGCGTCGTGCTCGTCGCCGCCGTGGTGCTGCACGCGGTCTGCGCCTACCAGCTCAGCCGCCGTGATCTGCGCGCTCGCCCGGTCGCGTACGCACACAAGCGCGCGCGTGCCAGCTACGCCACCCGCACCATGCGCTGGGGCGGCATCATCATCGTGCTGTTCATCGTGTGGCACCTGCTGGACTTCACCACCCTCACCGTGAACACCAACGCCCAGCCCGGGCACCCGTACGAGAACGTCGTGGCGACGTTCCACACCTGGTACGGCGACGTCATCTACATCGTCGCGATGCTCGCGCTCGGCCTGCACATCAGGCACGGGTTCTGGAGCGCGGCACAGACCCTCGGCGCGGGGAAAGCCACCCGCGACCGGGCGCTGAAGGCCATAGCCAACATCCTCGCGCTGGTGCTGACGGTGGGCTTCATCTCGGTACCCGTCGCCGTCATGACCGGAGTCGTGAGCTGACATGACCGACTACACGCAGTACACGACCGGCACCCCGGCAGCCGACACCAAGGCCCCGCAGGGACCGGTCGCCGAACGCTGGGACACCCGCCGCTTCGAGGCCAAGCTCGTCAACCCGGCCAACCGCCGCAAGCACACCGTCATCGTCGTCGGCACCGGGCTCGCGGGCGGCTCCGCGGGCGCCACCCTCGCCGAACAGGGCTACCACGTCGTCCAGTTCTGCTACCAGGACTCACCGCGCCGCGCCCACTCCATCGCCGCGCAGGGCGGGATCAACGCCGCCAAGAACTACCGCAACGACGGCGACTCCGTGCACCGCCTCTTCTACGACACGGTCAAGGGCGGCGACTTCAGGTCCCGCGAGTCCAACGTGCACCGGCTCGCCCAGATCTCGGTGGAGATCATCGACCAGTGTGTCGCGCAGGGCGTGCCGTTCGCCCGTGAGTACGGCGGACTCCTCGACACCCGTTCCTTCGGCGGTGTCCAGGTCTCCCGTACCTTCTACGCCCGCGGCCAGACCGGGCAGCAACTGCTCCTGGGCGCCTACCAGGCGCTGTCCCGGCAGATCGCGGCGGGCACCGTCGAGATGCACCCGCGCACCGAGATGCTCGATCTGATCGTCGTCGACGGCAAGGCCCGGGGGATCGTCGCCCGCGACCTGATCACCGGGAAGATCTCCAGCTACTTCGCGGACGCGGTGGTGCTGGCCAGCGGGGGCTACGGCAATGTCTTCTACCTCTCGACGAACGCCATGAACTCCAACGCCACCGCGGCCTGGCGCGCCCACCGGCGCGGCGCCTGGTTCGCCAACCCGTGCTTCACCCAGATCCACCCCACCTGCATCCCGCGCACCGGCGAGCACCAGTCGAAGCTCACCCTGATGAGCGAGTCGCTGCGCAACGACGGCCGGATCTGGGTGCCGAAGGCGAAGGGCGACGACCGCCCCGCCAACGAGATCCCCGAGGAGGAGCGCGACTACTACCTGGAGCGCACCTACCCCTCGTTCGGAAACCTCGTGCCGCGCGACATCGCGTCGCGCGCCGCGAAGAACGTCTGCGACGAGGGACGCGGTGTCGGCCCCGGCGGCCAGGGCGTCTACCTGGACTTCGCCGACGCGATCAAGCGCATGGGCCGCCGGGCCGTCGAGGAGAAGTACGGCAACCTCTTCGACATGTACGCGCAGATCACCGCGGAGAACCCGTACGAGACACCGATGCGCATCTACCCGGCCGTGCACTACACGATGGGCGGACTCTGGGTCGACTACGACCTCCAGACCACCATTCCCGGCCTGTTCGCGATCGGTGAGGCCAACTTCTCCGACCACGGCGCCAACCGGCTCGGCGCCTCCGCGCTGATGCAGGGGCTCGCCGACGGCTACTTCGTCCTGCCGTCCACCATCAACGACTACCTCGCCCGCAACCCGCACCACGAGGAGGTCACCGCCGACCATCCGGCGGTGGCCGAGGCCGTCGCCGAGACCGAGGACCGGCTCAATCTGCTGCTCTCGGTCGACGGCGACCGCACCCCCGACTCCTTCCACCGGGAGATCGGTGAACTGATGTGGGAGCTCTGCGGAATGGCCCGTACGGCCGACGGCCTGCGCAAGGCGCTCGACCGGCTGCCGCAGATCCGCGAGGAGTTCTGGCGCCGCATCAAGGTGCCGGGCACCGGCGAGGAGTTCAACCAGTCGCTCGAGCGCGCCAACCGCGTCGTGGACTACCTGGAGCTCGCCGAGCTCATGTGCCTCGACGCCCTGCACCGCGCCGAGTCCTGCGGAGGCCACTTCCGCGAGGAGTCGCAGACCCCGGACGGGGAGGCGGCGCGGCGCGACGAGGAGTTCTCGTACGCCGCCGCCTGGGAGTTCACCGCCACCGGCGACGCCCCCGTCCTGCACAAGGAAGACCTGGTCTTCGACTACGTCCACCCCACTCAGCGGAGCTACGCATGAAGCTCACCCTGCGCGTCTGGCGCCAGCAGAACGCGGCCGCCGCCGGCGCCATGACGACCTACGAAGTCGAAGACATCTCACCGGACATGTCGTTCCTGGAGATGCTCGACACCCTCAACGAGGAACTCACGCTCAAGGGCGACCAGCCCGTCGCCTTCGACCACGACTGCCGCGAGGGCATCTGCGGCGCGTGCAGCCTGGTCATCAACGGCGACGCCCACGGCCCGGAGCGCACCACCACCTGCCAGCTCCACATGCGTTCCTTCCGGGACGGCGACACCATCGACGTCGAACCGTGGCGTGCTTCGGCCTTCCCGGTCGTCAAGGACCTCGTCGTGGACCGCTCGGCCTTCGACCGGATCATCCAGTCCGGCGGCTACGTCAGCGTCCCGACCGGCGCGGCGCCCGAGGCGCACGCCACGCCCGTGCCGAAGCCGGACGCCGACTACGCCTTCGAGCACGCCGAGTGCATCGGCTGCGGCGCCTGTGTGGCGGCCTGCCCCAACGGCTCGGCGATGCTGTTCACATCGGCGAAGATCAACCATCTCAACGTGCTCCCGCAGGGGGCTCCCGAGCGTGAGACCCGGGTGCTCGACATGGTGACGCAGATGGACGACGAGGGGTTCGGCGGCTGCACCCTCACCGGAGAGTGCGCCACCGCCTGCCCCAAGGGCATCCCGCTGCCGTCGATCACCGCCATGAACAAGGAGTGGCTGCGGGCCACCCGCAAGGTCGGCCGCTGACCTCTCAGCGGTCCTGATGGGTGGCCGGCCGGGGTGCGTCCGGTCACCCGCCACTCAGCGCCCGCATCAGATAGGGCGCGGTCCGGCTGCCGGGCGCGGCGGCCACCTCGGCCGGCGGGCCGGCGGCGACGATCCGGCCGCCGTCGCCGCCCCCGCCCGGCCCGAGGTCGATCACCCAGTCGGCCCCGGCCACCACCGCCATGTCGTGCTCGACCACCACCACTGTGTGGCCCGCGTCGACCAGGCCGTGCAACTGCCGCATCAGGACCTCGACATCGGCCGGATGCAGCCCGGTGGTCGGCTCGTCCAGGACGTACAGCGTGTGCGCCCCGCGTGCGCGCTGGAGCTCGCTCGCCAGCTTGATGCGCTGCGCCTCACCGCCCGACAGCTCGGTCGCGGGCTGCCCGAGCCGCAGGTACCCGAGGCCCACGTCGAGCAGGGTCCGCAGGCTGCGGGCGGCGGCCGGTGAACCGGCGAAGAACTCGGCGGCCGCCTCCACCGTCAGGTCGAGGACCTCGGCGATGCTGAGTCCCCGGTGCCTGATCTCCAGCGTCTCCGGGTTGTAGCGCGCGCCGTGGCAGTCCGGGCACGGCGTGTACGTACTGGGCAGAAACAGCAGCTCGACGGAGACGAACCCCTCGCCCTGGCAGGTCTCGCACCGCCCGCCCGGCACATTGAAGGAGAACCGGCCCGCCCGGTATCCGCGCGCCCGTGCCTCGTCGGTGGCGCTGAACAGTTTCCGTACGGTGTCGAAGAGACCGGTGTACGTGGCGAGGTTGGAACGGGGCGTACGGCCGATGGGCTTCTGATCGACCGTCACCAGACGCTTCACGCCGGGTAGTTCCTCGGTGATCTCGCCGACGAGAGTGGACTTTCCGGAGCCCGAGACGCCGGTGACGGCGGTGAGCACGCCGAGCGGAACCGTCGACCGCAGGGCGTCGAGATTGTGCCGGGTCACCGGGCCGATCTCCAGCAGCCCGGACGGCTCCCGCACCGCCCGCGCCGGCGCCGGGGACGCGTCGAAGAGATAACGCCGGGTCACCGACTCGGCCACGTCCGCGAGGAGTCCCGGCGGCCCGCTGTGCAGCACCCGGCCGCCGTGCTCACCGGCGTCCGGCCCCACATCGACCAGCCAGTCCGCACGGCGTACGACATCCAGCTGGTGCTCGACCACGAAGACCGAGTTTCCGGTGTCCCTGAGCCGGTCGAGAACCACCAGCAACGCCTCGGTGTCGGCGGGGTGCAGACCCGCCGACGGCTCGTCCAGCACGTACACGACGCCGAAGAGGCCCGACCGCAACTGCGTTGCCAGCCGCAGCCGTTGCAGTTCACCTGAGGAAAGGCTCGGGGTGCTGCGGTCCAGGCTCAGATAGCCCAGGCCCAGTTCGGTGACGACCGCGATGCGCGCCAGCAGATCGGCGGTCAGTACCGTCGCGGTCTCGCCGCCGTCCTCGCCGGCCAGCACCCCGGCCAGACCGGACAGCGGAAGCGCCGCGAGCTCCGCGATCGTACGGCCCGCGAAGGTGACCGCGAGCGACTCGGGGCGCAGCCGGTGGCCACCGCACACCGGGCACGGGTCGCTGGTCAGGAAGCGCTCGGCCCTGGCGCGCAGCGACTGGCTCCTGGAGTCCGCGAAGGTGTGCAGCACATACCGTTGTGCGCTCATGTACGTGCCCTGGTACGGGCGGTGGATCCGCCCCGCGTCCCGCACCGGGTGCACGGTCACCACCGGCTGCTCGTCGGTGAGGAGGATCCAGTCGCGGTCCTGCTGCTCCAGCTCGCGCCACGGCCGGTCGATGTCGTACCCGAGCGCGTCGAGCACGTCCCGGAGGTTCTTGCCCTGCCAGGCCCCGGGCCAGGCCGCGATGGCGCCTTCCCTGATGGAGAGCGACGGGTCGGGCACCAGCAGCGCCTCGCTGGTCCGGTGCACCCGTCCCAGGCCGTGGCACTCCGGACAGGCACCGGCCGCGGTGTTCGGTGAGAACGCGTCGGAATCGAGCCGCTCGGCTCCCGCCGGGTAGTCGCCCGCACGCGAGAAGAGCATCCGCAGTGAGTTCGAGAGCGTGGTGACCGTCCCGACAGAGGACCGGGACGTGGGGGCCGACCTGCGTTGTTCGAGCGAGACCGCGGGCGGCAGACCGCTGATCGAGCCGACCTTCGGCGCGCCGACCTGGTGGATGAGCCGCCGCGCGTACGGAGCGACCGACTCGAAGTAGCGCCGCTGGGCCTCCGCGTAGACCGTCCCGAAGGCCAGCGACGACTTGCCCGAACCCGAGACCCCCGTGAACACCACCAGGGAGTCACGGGGGATGTCCACGTCGACGCCGCGCAGATTGTGCTCGCGGGCGCCACGGACACGGACATACGGGTCATGAGGGCTTTGCATACCGGAATTCTAGGCGGCAGCCGTCCGGCAGTGCGGCTCTCACAGGCCGACATCCCGGCGCCGTACGTCGTCCAGCGACTCCCGGCGCACGAGCACCCTGGCGGCCCCGTCCCGCACCGCGACCACCGGGGGGCGGCCGATCAGGTTGTAGCCGGAGGCCATGGAGAGGTGGTAGGCCCCCGCTGCCGGTACGGCCAGCAGATCGCCCGGCCGTACGTCAGCGGGCAGCGGCACCCGGTCCGCCACGACGTCGCCCGCCTCGCAGTGCCGCCCCACGACGGTGGCCTCGGCCGGCCCGGTGGCGGAGCGGCGGCCCACGAGCCGGGGTGCGTACCCGGCCCCGTACAGCGCGGGCCTCGGGTTGTCGCTCATTCCGCCGTCCACCGCGACGAAGGTGCGCTCCCCGGTGCGCTTCACCGACAGCACCCGGTAGAGGGCCACCCCGGCGGGTCCGGTGACTGCCCGGCCCGGCTCCAGAGTGAGGCGCGGTACCGGCAGTCCGGCCCGTGCGCAGCCGTCGGCCAGCTCCGCGCGCACCCTCGCTGCCAGCGTGTCCGGGCCGAGGCTCTCCTCGCCCGGCCGGTAGGCGATGGCATGGCCGCCGCCGATGTCCAGCTGACGCAGGGTCACACCGTGCTGGTCCCGGATCCGGGCCATCAGCCCCACCATGCGCCGGACGGCGGCGGCATAGGGCTTGGCCGACGCGATCTGCGAGCCGATGTGGCAGTGCAGCCCGACGAGGTCCAGCGCCGGTTGGCCGAGGATCTTGGCGACGGCGTGCGCGGCGGACCCGTCGCTGAGGGAGAGACCGAACTTCTGGTCGTCCGTTCCGGTGCGGACCGCCGCGTGCCCGCCGGCCGAAACGCCGGGGACGACCCGCACCATGACCGCCCGGGGCGGGCCGGGCGGCACGGTCGCGGCGAGCCGGGCGATCTCGGACGCGCTGTCGACGACGATCCGTCCGACGCCGAGCCGGACCGCCGCACCGAGGTCCTTGGGGCTCTTGGCATTGCCGTGCATCACGATCCGTTCGGGCGGAAAGCCTGCGCCGACGGCCAGTTCGAGTTCGCCCGCGGAGCAGACGTCGAGCCCCAGGCCCTCCTGGTGGACCCAGCGGGCGACGGCCCGGCACAGGAACGCCTTGGCCGCGTAGATGACGTCGTCCTCGGGGAAGGCGGCCCGGTAGGCACGGCAGCGCTCCCGGACCTCGGCCTCGTCCAGCAGGTAGACGGGCGTGCCGAACTCCTCGGCGGCCTCGGTGAGGGAGACCCCGCCGACAGTGACGTCGCCGTCGGGCTGGGGGCGGGCGGAGGCCGGCCAGACGGACAGCGCGGCGGACTCGGCGGGATCCGCGGGAGCGGGCTCCACGGTCTCGGCCGCGGAGGCGGGAGCGGTGGCGGCGGATACAGCGACAGGAGCGGACATGTTTTTCCCCTCAGCCGATCAGCAGATCGAGACAGGTGGTGACGGCGCTCTCTCCGGTGCGGCCGGGAGCCCCGGCGCTCCGCTCGTCGCGGCCGGAGCGGGTCGCGGTGGGCGCCGAGAACTGCGGGTCGACGGTGAGCACGGCGATCCCCAGCGGCCCCACGAGCGCGCGCAGCGCCGGTTCGGAGAGCCTGATCCACGCCTGGTTCCGGCCGAGCGTGTCCCGCAGCCGCGCCTCCGAGGTGAAGCCGACCGCGGTGCGCACGCCGGGAGGGGTGCGGAAGACACGGGCCGTGCAGCCTGTGGGCCCCGGCCGGACGGGGACGTAGAGAGGTCCGGCCGGGGGTTGTTCGGGAGGTTCGGTGGCGGTGGCCCGGGCGCTCGTGGACATGGCGGCTCTCCTGGTGGAAGAAGGCGGTCGGCGCCCCGTCCGGGTCGGATCGCGGGCGCATCGATGACGCTATGCCCGCAGGGGGAGGTGGCCGCCGGGCCGCTGACGGACACTTGACGCGCGGCCGCCCGGTACTGACGCGATGCTGACGCGGGGCGCGGGGCGCGAGTGCGGTTCCGGCCGGTGCCGGTCAGCCCACGTGGACGCGGGGCCGCCGGGCCGGATCGGGTTCCGCCCGGCGCAGGACCTCACGGGTCACCGGGGCCACCTCGCCGTGGCCGAAGACCAGGAAGCGCAGGAGATGGCCGACCGGGCTCCCCTCGGTCCAGTTGAAGTAGGCGTGCGGCACCTGGCCGGTGCGGTCCCTGAGCTGGAGGAGCACCGCGGCGATGGTGTTGGGCACCCCGGGCCCGACGACGCGCAGGATCCGTACCCCGTACCGTTCACCGCCGGTCACCGGCATGCTCACCGTGAAGTCGGACGAGTCCTGCACGGTGACTTCGAGGAAGAGGACCGGGCTCCCCTCGGGGATGTGGGTCTCTTCGCGCTGGCTGCCCTCCTTCGCGTGGTACTCCGCCGCGTCGCGTTCGTGCGGCTCGTTGGCGATGACGCGCAGCGGCCCGAGCCGGGCGGCCGCGTCCACCAGCCGGGCCGCCGTGTCGTCGAAGGTGACGTCGGCCGCGCGCAGTTCGAAGGCGCGGTGCACCCGCGAGGCGAACGAGGTCAGCAGGATGGCGACGATGAACAGGGAAGCGATCTTGAGCCCGTCGGGACGCTCGATCACATTGGTGACCAGGGTGTACGCGAAGACCGCGGTGATCAGGCCGAACCCGGCCGCGGCCCGCCGGCGCCCCCGGTGCAGGACCGCGACCGTCGACGCGAAGGACGCGGAGAGCATCAGGACCAGCACCCCGGTGGCGTACGCGCCGCTCTGCTTGTCGACGTTCGCGTCGAACTGCCAGGTGACGAAGAAGGCGATCGCCACGAAGATGAGCACGAGCGGCCGGACGGCGCGCGCCCACTCCGGCGCCATCCCGTAGCGCGGCAGATAGCGCGGTACGAGGTTGAGCAGTCCGGCCAGGGCCGAGGCGCCGGCGAACCACAGAATCGCGATCGTGGAGACGTCGTACACCGTCCCGAAGGCCTCGCCGAGGTGCTCGTGCGCCAGATAGGCGAGCGCCCGCCCGTTGGCCCGCCCTCCGGCCTTGAACTCGGCGGCGGGGATGAGGATGGTGGTGGCCAGGCTGGAGACCAGCAGGAAACCGCTCATGATCAGTGCGGCGGTGGTGAGCAGCCTGCGGGTGTCCCGGATCCGTCCGGCGGGCTTCGCGTACGTGTCCGTCGCGTCACCCCTGATCTGCGGCATGACGGCGACGCCGGTCTCGAAACCGGACATGCCGAGTGCCAGCTTGGGGAAGACGAGCAGCGCCACGCCGATCATCGCGAGCGGCGAGGAGTGCGCGGCCCTCGCGGCCTGCCACCAGTTGGACACGTCCACCGAGTGGGTGGCCACGTTCCACACCGAGTCGGCGAGGACGACCAGGTTGAGCCCCAGGTAGATCCCGACCAGGACGACCGCGATGCCGATGGCTTCCTTGAAGCCCTTGAGGAAGATCGCGCCGAGACCGGCTACCAGCGCCAGGGTGATCCAGAGATTGGCGCCCTGGAGCCAGTGCGGTGCGAACGGGTTCTCCACCACATGGGCGGAGGCGTCTGCGGCCGACAGAGTGATGGTGATCATGAAGTCGGTCGCCGCGAAGCCGAGCAGCACGAGGACGAAGAGTTTCCCCGCCCACCACGGCAGCAGCCGCTCCAGCATGGCGATCGAACCCTCGCCGTGCGGGCTCTCACGGGCCACCCGCCGGTACACGGGAAGCGCGCCGCCGAGAGTCAGGGCGAGCAGCACCAGGGTGGCGAGCGGCGAGAGCAGGCCGGCCGCAAGCGCGGCGATCCCCGGCTGGTAGCCGAGTGTGGAGAAGTAGTCCACACCGGTGAGGCACATCACCCGCCACCAGGCATGCCCCTTGTTCTCGGCGGGTGGTGTGCCGTGCGGTCCCGGGTGCCGCGCCGACTGCTCGGTCAGCCCTTCCAGCAGCCAGGCCCGCCCGCGTGCCGCGGGGCGCGCGGGCTCCGGCGGGGGCGCGGCCTGGCTGCCGGTCATGCGGGGATCCCCCTGTTGTCTGTTGTCTGCGGTCTGCGGTCTGCGGTCTGTGGTGACCGGCGGGCGGTCGCCCTCACGGCCGAGGGGCAGCGGTGTCCCTCACATCGTCACCCGGCCTGCTGCGACGAGCGACCGCGCCGGCGTACGACGGCTGCCGCCAGCTCGCCGATCAGGCGCTCGGTCTCGTCCCAGCCGACGCAGGCGTCGGTGACGCTCCGACCGTACGTCAGTGTGCTGAGCGGGCCCGGCTCCTGGCGTCCCTCCAGCAAGAAGCTCTCCACCATCAGCCCGGCGATGCCCTGCTCGCCCGCGGCCACCCGGCCGGCGATCTCGCGGACGACCTCCGCCTGGCGCACCGGGTCCTTGCCGCTGTTGGCGTGGCTCGCGTCGACGACCAGACGGCCCGGCATCCCCGCCTTGTCCAGCAGCGCGAGCGCGTCGCTGACGTCCTGGGGGCCGTAATTGGGCCCGCCGCGGCCGCCGCGCAGGATGACATGGCAGTCGGGATTGCCGGACGTCGAGACGACCGAGCCGTGGCCTTCACCGTCGATTCCGAAGAAGACATGGCTGCCCGCGGCCGCCCGGCAGCCGTCGACCGCCGCCTGCACGTCCCCGTCCGTCGCGTTCTTGAATCCCACCGGCATCGACACCCCGGACGCGAGCTGGCGGTGCACCTGGCTCTCCGGCGTCCGCGCGCCGATCGCGCCCCAGGTCACGGCGTCCGCGATGTACTGCGGGCCGGTCGGCTCCAGGAATTCGCAGCCGACCGGGAGCCCGGTGCCGAGCACGTCGAGCAGCACCTGACGGGCGGTGCGCAGTCCCCGCTCGACGTCGTGGGTGCCGTCCAGGTCGGGGTCGTTGATGAGCCCCTTCCAGCCGAGCGTCGTCCTCGGCTTCTCGAAGTAGACGCGCATGACGACGCAGAGCTCACCGCTCAGTGGTGCGACGGCCGCCGCGAGCCGCTGGGCGTACTCCAGCGCCGCCGCCGGGTCGTGGACGGAGCAGGGGCCGACGACGAGGAGGAGCCGGTCGTCCTCCCCGGCGAGCACGGCCCGCACCGCCTCCCTGCTGTCGCGGACCAGTGCCACACGCTCGGCGTCCAGGGGGAGTTCGTTCCGCAGGGCGGACGGTGCGACGAGGCGCTGGAAGCCGGTGACCCGCAGGTCGCCGGTGTCGGGCGCGTCGGTGGTGGGGGTGTTCATGGGGGTTCCCGTTCTGCTGCGGCGGGAGGCCCTGTGCGTGCGGTGCACGCCCGCCCGGTACCAGCCCGCCTGTACGACGAAAGGCAGAGACGACGCGTCTCTGCCTTGCTGGCTCCGGGTGATCGGTCGGTCAGCGCACGTGACCTCCGGCTCCACCCGGAGCCGGCTCATAGCGCTGATACCAACGGATCACTGACATGCGGAAACCGTAGCAGAGCCCGAGCAGCGCCCGGGCGGGCAGCTTCCGCTTGATAGGCAACCGATTGGTTGCCTATGCTGTCGGGGTGAGCATGGATGAGGCGTTCCGGGCCCTGGCCGATCCGAACCGGAGGCGGCTGCTGGACCGGCTCAACACCCGGAACGGGCAGAGCCTGCGGGAGCTGAGCGAGGGCCTGGAGATGAGCCGGCAGGCGGTGAGCAAACACCTCGCAGTGCTGGCCGGGGCTCATCTGGTGACGGCCGTCAGACACGGCAGGCAGAAGCTGCACTACCTCAACCCCGTGCCCATCCAGGAGATGGCCGACCGCTGGATCGGCCGGTACGAACGCGGGCGGCTGACGGCGCTCTCGGAGCTCAAGCGGACCTTGGAAGGACCAGTCATGGACAAGCCGGAATTCGTCTACGTCACGTACATCCAGACCACTCCCGAAAAGCTCTACCAGGCCCTGACCGACTGGGAGTTCGTCAAGCGGTACATGGGCGGCTGGGGGCCCCGTTCGGACTGGGGGCCCGGTTCGGTGGTCGAGTGGAAGATGGGGGCCGACGGGGATTTCGAGGACCTCGGCCAGCGGGTCCTGGAGGCCGAACCGGGCAGGCGGCTCTCGTACACCTGGCACACACTCCAGTCCATGCACCGGGAGCTGTTCGACGAGGTGTCGGACGAGGAGTCCGAGGCGGCACGGCAGGAGCGCTCGAAGGTCACCTTCGACATCGAGCCCGCCGAGGTGCCGTCCGCGGGGGTGAGGCTGACCATCACGCACGACGGCTTCGACAGCCCCGACAGCAAGATGCTGGAGGGCGTCAGCGACGGCTGGGTCATGATGCTCTCGGCGCTGAAGACCCTGCTGGAGGGCGGCCGGACGGTCGCCGAATAGCGGCTCGGGCAGGCGCGGGCAGCCTGCTCAGCCGGTGATCCGCGCCAGTCGCCGGTAGGAGTCGAGCAGCGCCGTGCGGTCGTACGTACTGGTCGTGACCAGGAACTCGTCGGCGCCGCTGCGGCTCAGCACCTTCTCCAGGCCGTCCGCCACCTCGTCCTCGGTGCCGTGCAGCTGACCGCGCTGCGCCTCCTCGAAGAGGGAACGCTCCCGTTCGGTCATCCGCAGACCGGTGATCCGCTCGGCGGGGGCGAGCGGAGGGAAGGTGCCGTGGGTGCGCGAGTAGGCCGTGGACCAGGCCTCGGGCAGCAGGATCCGGCGGGCCTCCTCGGAGGTGGGGGCCACGGCCACGGTGCCCGAGAGCACGACGTACGGTCGCTCACCCCAGGCCGACGGCCGGAACGACTCGCGGTAGCCGTCCACGGCCCGCAGCATCTCGTCCTCCCCGCGCACCGCGGCGATCACCAGCGGCAGTCCGGCCGCGGCCGCCACCCGTGCTCCCGCGCCGGTCGCAAGAAGGAACGCGGGCACCCGCAGCCCCTCCGCCGGGCGGGCGTGGACCTGGGGGTGCGCGGTCTGGTCGCCGGAGAAGTAGCCCAGCAGCTCCGTCACCTGGGCGGCGAAGTCCTCGGCGTCCTGTCTGCCGTGCCCCAGCGCCCGGCGGATTCCGTCGGTGAACCCCACCGACCGGCCGAGCCCCATGTCGATCCGGCCGGGGAAGAGCGCTTCGAGCACCCCGAACTGCTCGGCGACGACGAGCGGCCGGTGGTTGGGCAGCATCACCCCGCCGGTACCCACCCGGATCGTCGAGGTGGCGGCCGCGACGGCCGCGGCGAGAACGGTGGGTGCGGAGCCCGCGACCCCCGGCACGCTGTGATGCTCCGAGACCCAGAACCGGTGGTAGCCGAGGGCCTCGGCCTGCTGCGCGAAGCGCACGGTGTCACGCAGGGCCTCCGGACCGTCGCGCCCCTCGCGGGTACGGGAGCGGTCCAGTACGGAGAACGGGGTCGAGGAGATCGCAGAGCTCACGAAAGGTTCAACGTCCGGGCCCGCCGTGCATTCCCCGGGGCCTCGGGGTCACCCGCCGTCCTCCAGCCGGAAGCCGACCTTCAGGCCGACCTGGTAGTGCTCGACCTGTCCGTCCACGATCTGCCCGCGCACCTGGGTGACCTCGAACCAGTCGAGGCCCCTGAGTGTGCCGGCCGCGCGCGCCAGGCCGTTGCGGATGGCCTGGTCCACGCCCTCGTGGGAGGTGCCGACGATCTCCGTCACCCGGTAGGTGTGGTCCGTCATGACCCGCTCCTTTCGTCGCCTCCCTCCACGGTGCCGTACGGAGCCGTACTCCGCGCGGTGCCGGCCGGTCACGGGACCCCGGGCGCGCAGGGCAGGTGCGGGCGCCGGGGGTCTTGACCCCGAGGATTGGTCTGTACCAAACTCCAGCCAACCCGTTCAAGCCGTCTGTGCTTCCCCCACGTCGGGTCATGAACTGCCGTGTCCGTACGACAGAGGTGACCTCCGTGAAGAACCGTCCCGGCCTGAGCTGCGCCGCCCTGCTCGCCGCCACCGCGCTCGCCGCCACCGCGCTCACCGGCTGCGGGTATCTTCCCGGCACGGGCGACAGCACCACCACGGTCACGGTGTGGCTGATGAAGGGCAGCGCGTCCGACGGATTCGTCCAGCGCTTCACCCGGGAGTACGAGAGCGAGCACAAGAACACCAAGCTGGATGTCCGGATCCAGGAGTGGGGCGGCATCGGTGCCAAGGTCACGGCGGCCCTCCGGACCGGCGACGGCCCCGACCTGATCGAGGTCGGCAACACCCAGGTCGCGATGTACGCGGAGAGCGGCGGGCTGCGTGACCTCACCCTCGAATCGGTCCGCGACCTCGGCTCCAAGGACTGGCTGCCCGGTCTCGCGGATCCCGGAAGCATCAACGGCGCCCAGTACGGAATCCCCTGGTACGCGGCCAACCGGGTCGTCATCTACAACAAGGACCTGTTCAGGGGGGCGGGGATCACCAAGGTGCCGAGGACCCGGGCGCAGTGGATCAAGGACACCGAAGAGCTGAACGGGAACGGCCGGCAAGGGATCTATCTCGCCGGGCAGGACTGGTACACCCTCTCCGGCTTCATCTGGGACGAGGGTGGTGAGCTGGCCGATGAGGCCGGCGGTAATTTCACCGGCGCCCTCGACAGCCCGGCCGCGATCAGAGGCATGGACTTCTACAAGGAGCTCCAGAGCCTCGGCAAGGGGCCCAGGAACGCGGACGAGGCCCATCCGCAGCAGGCCGACGTGTTCGCGGACGGCGACGTCGCGCAGATCATCGCGGTGCCCGGCACGGCGCAGACCATCCTGAAGAACAATCCGCAGCTCAAGGGCAAGCTCGGCTTCTTCCCGATTCCCGGGCGGACGGCGGGCAAGCCGTCGGCGGTCTTCACCGGCGGCTCCGACCTGATCATTCCCGACAAGGCCCGCCACGGTGACGCGGCGGTCGGGGTCGTGGAAGCACTGGCCGGACGCAGGTGGCAGACCGAGCTGGCCCGGGCCATGAGCTACGTCCCCAACAAGACGACGCTCGCGGGCGTCGTCAAGGGCGAGGAGGGGACGGCCGCGATGGCCGCGGGCGCGGCGCGCGGCCGGGCCACCCCGAACTCGCCGCGGTGGGCGGCGGTCGAGGCGGACAACCCGATCAAGCCCTACATGACGGACGTACTCACCGGCCAGGACGCCGAAACGGCCGCGAAGAAGGCGTCGAAGCTCCTCACGGACGAGCTGGTGGACCGCTGAGCGACAGGGCGAACCGCCCACCGGAATCCGTCCACCAGTGCTGCAACGACAGTCCCGCCGCGCCCAGTTCGGTCCGCACACGCTCCTCACGGAACTTGGCGGACACCTCCGTCCGCATCTCCTCGCCCGCCGCGAACGGCACCGCCAGATCCAGCTCCGGGATCTTCACGGTGAACGCCGTGCGGGCCCGCAGCCGCATCTCGATCCACTCGTTCTCGCGGTCCCAGACCGCGACATGGTCGAAGGCGGCCGGATCGAAGTCCGCCCCCAGCTCCCGGTCGATGACGCTCAGCACGTTCTTGTTGAACGCCGCGGTGACACCGGCCGCGTCGTCGTACGCGGGGACCAGCACGCTCTCGTCCTTCACCAGGTCCGTGCCCAGCAGCAGATGGTCGCCCGGCTCCAGCAGACCCCGGACGGACCGCAGGAACGCCGCCCGTTCGGGCGGCAGCAGATTCCCGATGGTGCCGCCCAGGAAGACGACGAGCCGGGGGCCCGGAGCGGGCGGCAGTGCCGGCTCGCGGGTGAAGTCGGCGATCAGCGCGTGCACGGAGAGGCCCGGCCGCTCGGCGAGCAGCGCGTCCGCCGCCGCGGTGAGCGCGCTCCCGCTCACGTCCACCGGGATGTACATCTCCAGCGCGGGCAGCGCGTCGAGCAGGTGCCGGGTCTTCTCCGACGACCCCGAACCCAGCTCGATCAGCGTGCGCGCGCCGGTGGCGTCCGCGATGTCGCCCGCGCGGGCGAGCAGGATCTCCCGCTCCGCCCGGGTCGGGTAGTACTCGGGCAGCGCGGTGATCTCCTCGAAGAGCTCGCTGCCCCGCGCGTCGTAGAACCACTTGGGCGGCAGCGTCTTGGGTGAGCTGGTCAGGCCCTGGAGCACGTCCGCGCGCAGTGCGGCGTCCGTCGCGTCCTCGGGCAGGGTGCGGGTCAGCTGGAACGGGCTCACGCCGTGGGCTCCTTGAGTGAAGTCAGCTGGACATCGGTGCGGGTCGCCACGAGCAGGGTGCGGTCGGGGACTTCCCGCCAGCCCGGACCGTCGTCGTACGGCTCCGATGCGACGACCGTGCGGCCGCCCGCCGCGGCGGGCGTACCGGGCTCGGTGAGATACCAGAGAGTGTCGCCCCAGGCCGTGGCGGCGACGGTGGCGCCGTCGGTCAGCAGCAGGTTGAGCCGCGAGCCGGGCGCTGCCGCGGCGAAATCGGTGACCGTGTCGGCCAGAGCCTGGCCGAGCGGATCGCCCTCCCGCAGCCGGTGCAGCAGGAGCGCCCAGACCAACCCGGAGTCACAGCGCGCCGCCAGCCCGAGCAGCTCGGCCGCCGGGAGCGTGGCGGCGAGGGGCGCCGCGCTCGCGGGCCAGCCGGTGAGCGCGCCGTTGTGGCTGAACAGCCAGGGCCCAGCGGCGAACGGGGCCGCCGCGGCCTCGCCGTCGGCCCCCGCCTCGGTGGCGTCGCGGACCGCTGCCAGCGCTGCCCCGCTGCGTACGACCCGGGCGAGATCGGCGAAGGAGAGGTCGGCCCAGATCGGTCCGGCGCGCCGGTAGCGCGCGGGCACCGGGTCGTCATCGGCGTACCAGCCGACTCCGAACCCGTCGGCGTTGACCGTGCCGTGGCGCTGTCTGCGCGGCTCCCAGGACTGGCGGACCAGTGCGTGGCGGGGCCGCACGAGCACGTCGCCGAGCGGTTCCGGCGGTCCCAGGTAAGCGATATGACGGCACATCAGGCATCCCTCGCGGTCCGGAACCCGGAGAAGATCTGACGGCGCACCGGCAGGTCCCAGTTGCGGAAGGTCGCCCGGCAGGCCACCTCGCCGACGGAGAACGCGCCGCCGCGCAGCACCTTGTGGTCCGGGCCGAAGAACACTTCCGAGTACTCGCGGTAGGGGAAGGCGACGAAGCCCGGATAGGGCAGGAAGTCGCTGGACGTCCACTCCCACACATCGCCGATCAACTGCCGTACACCGAGCGGCGATTCACCGTCCGGGTAGCTGCCCGCCGCGGCAGGACCGAGATGCCGCTGCCCCAGGTTCGCCCGCTCGGGGGTGGGGTCCTGGTCGCCCCAGGGGTAGCGGTGCGATCGGCCGGTCGCCGGATCGTGGCGTGCGGCCTTCTCCCACTCGGCCTCCGAGGGCAGCCGCCGGCCCGCCCAGCGGGCATAGGCGTCCGCCTCGTACCAGCTCACATGCAGCACCGGCTCGTCCGGCGCCACGGGCTCCACGGCGCCGAAGCGGCGGCGCAGCCACTGACCGCCCTCCCGGTGCCAGAACAGCGGCGCAGCCAGCTCGTGTCCGCGGACCAGGTCCCACCCCTGCTCCGTCCACCAGCGCTCGTCGCGGTACCCGCCGTCCTCGATGAACCGCAGGAACGCGCCGTTGGTCACCGGGGTGGTGTCGATGTGGAAGGCCGGTACGAGCCGCTGGTGCGCGGGCCGTTCGTTGTCCAGCGCCCACGGCTCGTCCGATGTGCCCATGGTGAACGGGCCCCCGGGCACGAGGATCTCGTCCGCCAGGCCGGCGCTGTCGGCGCGGGGCGGCGCCGGGGCGGTCAGCGCGGCGGGTCCGGTGCGCAGCTGGTGGGTGATGAGCATCGTCTCGTCGTGCTGCTGCTCGTGCTGGGCGATCATGCCGAAGGCGAAACCGGCGTCGACCAGCGGCCGTCCGTGCAGCGGGGCGCTCTCCAGTACGTCGACGACCCGGCCCCGTACCTCGGAGGCGTAGCGCCGCGCCTCGGTGGGCTGGAGCAGCGGCAGTGAGGGGCGGGTGGCTCTCGGGTGCTCGAAGGCGTCGTAGACCGAGTCGATCTCCGGGCGCATCGCCTCGCGGCCGGCGACGGCCCGCAGGAGCCACTGCTCCTCCTGGTTGGAGATGTGTGCCAGATCCCAGACGAGCGGGGACATCAACGGCGAGTGCTGCGCCGTGAGTTCACTGTCCTCGACGCAGTCCGTCAGGGCGCTGGTGCGGCTGCGGGCCGTGGTGAGCGCGTCGAGCGCGCTGCGGCGCACGGCGGCGGGGTCGGCGGTCATGGGCGGTGATCCTTCCCGTGGTCGGGATCCAGCAGATCATCGGCGGGGCACCTGCCCCGGGCGACATAGCGGTCGGTGAAGGCGGCGACCGCGTCCTGCACGGCGGTGGAGGCTCCGAGCCGGGGGAGTGCCTCCTGCGCGGCGGCGAAGCAGAGCGCGGCGACAGTGCGCAGCTCGGGGTCGGCGAGGCCGGACCTGGCCGCCGCCTCCCAGAGCGGGTTGCGCGGCGCGCGCGCCCTGCCCGCGGTCTCGGCGAGGGGTTTGACGGCGCGGTACACGGTCTCGGCGGCGGCCGGGTCGTCGAAGAGGGCGGTGGTCACCGCGAGCGGCACCGTCCAGCCGTCGTCGCCGGACTGTGCGTCGATCATGCGCAGTTCGAGATGGCCGCGCGGCCGCACCGGAGGAAACAGCGTGGTCAGGTGGTAGTCCAGATCCTCGCGGGTCGGTGGCCTGGGGCGGCCGGTACGCAGCCACTCCCGGAAGGAGAGGCCGTCCGGCACCGGCCAGGGCCCCGCGTCGGCCCGGATGCACATCACCGGAGCGTCCAGGACATGCGCGGCCCACGCCTCGCGGGGCTCCGGGCCGTCGTCCGGTGCGAGCGACCGCACCGGGTCGAGGTCGGCCCACTGGGACTGCCGGGTGGAGAGCCAGCCGGTGGTACGGCGCTGGCGGAGCGGCGAGTTGGCGAACGCGGCCACCAGTACCGCGCCCAGCAGATGCGCCAGCTTCCAGCGCCTGCCGTAGCCCAGCGGCCCCGGCTCGGCGTGCCCCGCGTCCAGGCAGACCTGGATGGAGGCAGAACCGCACATCATCGACCGGCCGGCGGTCCCGTGCCGGTCCAGATACTTCTCCATCGCGTCGTACCGCGGTTCGCGCAGCAGCCTGCGCGGCGGATGCCAGGGGTCCTGGCCGAGACCGGTGAGTACAAGACCCTCACCGCGCAGTGCTCCACGCACCGCGGCCAGGTCGGCGGAGACCGAGTCGACACACTCGGTCAGCGATGTGGCGGGCTGCGAGCTGAGCTCCAGCTGCCCGCCGGGCTCGAAGGTGAGCGCCGAGACGAGCGGCAGGGCGCGCACCACCGTCTGCGCCCGCCCGATCCGGTCCTCGGACACCGGCGATTCGGGGCGGTGCAGGTCGTGGACGAGCCATTCGAGCTCGACCCCGACGGTACGGGGCGGTCCTGTCTTGAAGCAGATACATCGGAGCAGGTGCTCCGCATCCACCTCGGTCAGCAGCGGCATGGTCATGATCGGCTCCTCGTGGCGAAGATACCTTCCGCCGTTGTCCGGTGCCTTACGGAAAATGCTCCGTTCCACCTAAGCCACTGCGGACGGTCCGCACAAGAGCGCCCCGGGCGGCCGGAAACACCGTTCTCCGGGAGTTCCCGCGACCTTCACGGACGGCCCCGATCCACCGGGTGACGCTCGTCCACCCGGGCGCCCCTGTCACGACCCGTGCGGTCAGCTCCAGCCGTAACGCTCCCTGAGCCGCCCCACGACGGCGTCGAACCGCGGCCGGTCGAGCGCGCAGGCCTCGCGCCGCATCCCGTCCTCGTGCACCCGCAGCACCCGGTCCAGATCGACCCAGGACTCGCGCCCCTCGCGGTCCCACGGCCCGGCGCCGATCGCCAGCCACTCCCGGTCCCGGTCGTGCGGCTTGCTGGAGAGGCGTACGGCGAGCAGGGTCCCGGTCTCCTCCCTGGCCACCACCAGGACCGGGCGGTCCTTGCCGCGGCCGTCGTCCTCCTCGTACGGCACCCAGGTCCAGACGATCTCGCCGGGGTCGGGTTCGCCGTCGTGGGCGGGGGCGTACGAGGTCCTGACGGGGCCGATGTCACGCGGTTCGGCGTCGGTCGTCGCGGTCGGGCCCGTGCTGCCGGGCAGGTCGGTGTGATCACCCTGATACGTCGTCATCCGGGTCACGTTAGGACCTGGACGGACCATCCCGCAGAGCGGGGCCCGGCAACCGCCGCCACTCTCTGGCCATGATCACTTCGCGAACATTCCGGGCTGCCCTCCCGGCGGCGGTTCTTGTCTGCGCCCTGGCCGCGGCGCTCCCGGCGCAGGCTTCCCCGGCGGACCCGCGTGACGCCCCGGCTCCCCGGGCCGACACCCGCACCGCCTCGGCCTGGCTCCCCTACTGGGACCAGGAGAACGGCTACCAGGACGCCCTGCGCCACGCCGGCCGGCTGCACACCGTCAGCCCCTTCTGGTACAAGGCCGCAGCGGCCGACCGCATCGAAGGACACCCCGGCGCCGGCGACACGCGCATCATCGACGGACTGCACAAGGCCGGGATCCACGTGGTCCCCACGGTCATGGACATGGACACGATGAAGCCGGGCGAGCTGGCGGGGATCCTCACCACACCCGCGCGGCGCGCCGCACACACCGCGGCCCTGGTCCGGCTCGCGCGCAGCCACGGCTACGACGGGATCGACCTCGACTACGAGACCATCACCACCACCGCCACGCCGGACTACCGGAAGGTGCGGTCCGCCTACGCGGACTTCGTCACCGGCCTCTGCGCGAAGCTGCACGCCGTCCGGAAGCAGTGCGTCGTCACCGTCTCGCCGCAGACACCCGCCACCGGCCGTATCTGGGACTACGCCGCGATCGGCCGGGCCGCCGACCGGATGCGGATCATGGCGTACGACCTCCACTGGTCGGGCGGCCCGCCCGGCCCCCTCTCCAGCACGGCCTGGTACGACGAGATCCTGCGCCGGGCTACCGCACTCGTACCCCCGGGAAAGATCGAGATGGCGCTGCCCGGCTACGGCTGGGACTGGCCGGCCGACGGCAGCCGCCCGGCCCGGCACGTGACCTGGAAACAGGCGGAGGCGCTGCGCCGCAAGGTCGGCGCGCCCTATGCGCTGGACCCGGAGTCGGCCACCCCGCACTTCACCTACCGGGACGGGACGGAGCCCAGGACCGTCTGGTACCAGGACGCGCGGGGAACCGCCGCGCATCTGGCGGCGGTACGCAAGTACGGGGTGCGCGACACGTCCCTCTGGGCGCTCGGTTTCGAGGACCCGGGCCTCTGGAACGTGCTCGCCCAGCAGTGATCCGGGGCGGGCGTTGACACGGAGGGAGGGCGGGCAGAGACTCGGGCGGTAACCCGTCATGAACGATTGTTCACTTGGCGAACAGCCGGGTGGCCTGGGAGAGGTCCGATGAGCATCCGCGACGTGTACATCGTCGACGCAGTCCGCACGCCGGTCGGGAAATTCGGCGGGGCGCTCTCCGGGGTGCGCCCCGACGACCTGGCGGCCCATGTCGTCAGATCGCTCGTGGACCGGGCCCCGGACCTCGATCCGTCCCGTATCGACGACGTGTACTTCGGTGACGCCAACGGCGCGGGTGAGGACAACCGCGACGTGGCCAGGATGGCGGTGCTGCTGGCCGGCCTTCCGGTCTCCGTCCCCGGTGTCACCGTCAACCGGCTCTGCGGCTCCGGACTCGAAGCCGTCATCCAGGCGGCCCGCGCCATCGCGGTGGGCGACGCCTCGGTGGCCGTGGCGGGCGGGGTCGAGTCGATGTCACGGGCCCCCTGGGTGCTGCAGAAACCCGAACGCGCCTTTCCGGCCGGACACCAGGAGCTGTACTCCACGACGCTCGGCTGGCGGATGACCAATCCGCGGATGCCCGGCGAGTGGACCGTCCCGCTCGGCGAGGGCGCCGAACTCATCGCCGACAAGCACGGCATCAGCCGGGAGCAGCAGGACGCCTTCGCCCTGGCGAGCCACGGCAAGGCCGCCGCGGCCTGGGACGCGGGACTCCACGACGGTGAGGTCGTCCCGTACGACGGTGCCGACCTCGTACGCGACGAGTGCATCCGGGCCGGGTCGAGCATGGAGGCGCTCGCCCGGCTCAAGCCGGTCTTCCGCAAGGACGGCACCGTCACCGCGGGCAACGCGTCCCCGCTCAACGACGGCGCGGCCGCCCTGCTGCTGGTCGACGACGAGGGGCTGCGGGCCACCGGCCGGGAACCGCTCGCCCGCATCCGGGCGTCAGCGGTGACCGGTGTCGAGCCGCAGCTCTTCGGGCTCGGCCCGGTCGAGGCGGTCCGGCGGGCCCTCGCCAAGGCGGGCAGGGGCTTCGCCGACCTCACCACCTTCGAGCTGAACGAGGCCTTTGCCGCCCAGTCGCTCGGCTGCCTGGCCGAGTGGCCGGAACTCGACCCGGCCGTCGTGAACCCGCGCGGCGGCGCCATCGCGATCGGCCACCCACTCGGTGCCTCGGGGGCGCGGCTCGCGGGATCCGTCGCGCACCAGCTGGCCGCGGCCGGGTCCGGCACGGGTCTGGCGGCCCTGTGCATCGGCGTCGGCCAGGGGCTCGCGCTCGTACTCGAACGCTGAGACTCGAACGCGGAACGCCGGGATCCACGACGACGCCGGAGCCCTGCCGCGGACGGTTTCAGGCCCGGTTTTCCGGTGGACAGGCATGGGACCCGCCCACCGGAAAACCGGGCCTGAGCCCTTGATCCCCGGGGTCTTTCGTGAACCGAACGCGAGGCGCTACGCCTCCTTCGCGTTCTCCACCGACTTGCGGACCTCGTCCATGTCCAGCGCGCGGGCCTGACCGATCACGTCCTCCAGCGCGGCCTCCGGAAGAGCGCCGGGCTGCGAGAAGACCGCGACATTGTCTCGCACGATCATCAGCGTGGGAATGGACTGGATCTCGAAGGCCGCGGCCAGCTCCTGCTGGGCCTCCGTGTCGACCTTCGCGAAGACGAGATCGTCGTGCCGCTCGGACGCGCCCTCGTAGACCGGGCCGAACTGACGGCACGGCCCGCACCAGGAAGCCCAGAAATCGATGAGGACGAAGTCGTTGTCGGTCACGACGTCGTCGAAGTTTTCCTTGGTGAGCTCGACCGTGCTCATGCTGTGCCCGCCTTTCGTGGCTGACCGGTGTGTCCGCCCGCGTCAACCGTGGTGTGCGCTGTCGTATTCCGACTGCCCATGTGGCCGCGCGGCACACCCCGTACCAGACTGGCCACCATGACCGATGGCATGAAGAACACGGTGTACGACGTGGTGGTGATCGGCGCGGGCCCGGTCGGCGAGAACGTGGCGGACCGCGCCCGCGCCGGCGGCCTGAGCGCGGCGGTGGTCGAGAGCGAGCTGGTCGGCGGCGAGTGCTCGTACTGGGCGTGCATGCCGAGCAAGGCCTTGCTGCGCCCGGTGACGGCACGCGCCGACGCCCGCAGGGTCCCCGGGCTGCGCGGGGCGGTGCAGGGGCCGCTCGATGTGGCCGAGGTGCTCGCTCACCGGGACGAGTACACGTCGCACTGGAAGGACGACGGCCAGGTCAGCTGGCTGGAGAACATCGGAGTGGATCTCTACCGGGGCCAGGGGCGACTCACCGGCCGCAGGACCGTCGTCGTGACCGGTCCCTCGGGGGAGCAGCGGCAGCTGACCGCACGGCACGCGGTGGCCGTGTGCACCGGATCCCGGGCGGTCGTTCCCGAGCTGCCCGGACTGGCCGACGCCCGGCCCTGGACCAGCCGTGAGGCGACGAGCGCACGGGCGGTCCCGGGACGTCTGGTGATCGTCGGCGGGGGAGTGGTGGCGACCGAGATGGCCACCGTCTGGCAGGCCCTCGGCTCCCGCGTGACGATGCTGGTGCGCGGCGGCGGGCTGCTGCCGAGGATGGAGCCCTTCGCGGGCGAGCTGGTGGCCGAGGCGCTCGGGGAGGCCGGGGCGGACCTCCGGTTCCACACGTCCGCCGCGTCGGTCGAGCGGGGCGACGGTCCGGTGACCGTGGTGCTGGAGGACGGCGGGCGGATCGAGGCCGACGAGATCCTCATCGCCACCGGCCGCGCCCCGCGCACCGATGACATCGGCCTGGACACGGTGGGGCTGACCGCCGGTTCCTGGCTGCCCGTGGACGACAGCTGCCGGGTCGACGGCAGCGACTGGCTGTACGCCGTCGGGGACGTCAACCACCGGGCCCTGCTGACCCATCAGGGCAAGTACCAGGCCCGTATCGCGGGCGCTGCGATCACCGCACGGGCACAGGGCGTCCCGCTCCTGGAGACCGACCGCTGGGGCGCCCACGCCGCCACCGCCGACCACGCCGCGGTCTCGCAGGTCGTCTTCACGGACCCGGAGGCGGCATCGTCCGGTCTCACCCTCGCGGAGGCGGAGAGCGCCGGGTACCGGGTCAGGGCAGTGGACTACGACATGGCGGGCGTCGCGGGAGCGGGCCTCTACGCCGACGGGTACCGGGGCCGTGCCCGGATGGTCGTCGACCTCGACCGCGAGGTCCTTGTCGGCGCCACCTTCGTGGGCCCGGGAGTGAGCGAGCTGCTGCACTCGGCATCGGTCGCGATCGCGGGGGAGGTCCCCGTCGAGCGGCTGTGGCACGCGGTCCCGGCGTACCCGACGATCAGCGAGGTGTGGCTGCGGCTGCTGGAGGCTTATAGGGGTTAGGAACCGCCGCTGAGTACAAACGGCCGAGGTCAAAGCGCCTGGTACGGATCGAGGCCTGACCGAATGTCCCGACGACGGAGGCGGTCGATGCCTCGTCGGGGTCCTCGGCTGTCCCAGATGTCAGCAGCCACGTCGTCCCCGCGGAGGCAACGCCACAACGTGCCGGACATCGTCGCGTCCGTCGGCGGGCACGTCATTGCCTGGGCGGACGACTGGGAGGTGTCCGGGGCGACGGACCTCCCGAGCCACATTCCGCTGGAGGCAGCGAATGATCGCGTGGCGGGTTTTTCCCTGCCCTTCCGCTGACCACAGGAGCGTCTGCAGACTGGTCAAGGAACAGCGTCGAAGCCCGGACTGCTCACCGACGAGACATGATTCGGATGGTCACCGACGGCAACACCAGACCTCATTGCTTCGCTCCGAGGGGCGAGGGTGTCGCCTGGGTGCCCGTACGAGCGATGTCACTCAGGGCCGGCGCTGCAGGTCCTTGGTGTCCCTGTGCAGGTGACAGTGACCAGCAGATTGGGCGCGCCGGTGACAGCGGCCGTGAACGTGGTCTCGGGATGCAGCGATAGTGCGGTGCTGGTCGGATCGAGATCGCCCGGGGTGACGGTGAGCCAGAGGTATGCGGTGGCGTGAAAGCCGAACCGGGCCGGCGCGATGTCCACCGCGATGTGCAGTGCCCCGGAGGACAGCCCTGTGGCGACCCGTTGCCGGTGGACCGTTTCACCCGTCCCCGCCGCGCCTGACCCGCCGACGGGACCGATCCTCCGTCTTGACTTCGAGCGCGCTCCAAATCCTAGTGTCGGAGGCGTTCGTCAGTCCTTGAGGTCAGCCCGGTCCGCCGGGCAGGAGGAGTATCCGCGCATGATCACCCGAACCACGCTCGGCTCGCCCGGTCTCACCGTCAGCGCGATGGGCCTGGGGTGTATGGGGATGAGCGAGAGCTATGGCGCCGCCGACTGGGACGGCGGCCTGGCCACCATCGACCGGGCCCTGGAGCTGGGCATCACGTTCCTGGACACCGCCGACGCCTACGGCACCGGGCACAACGAGGTGCTGGTGGGCCGGGCCATCCACGGCCGCCGGGACCAGGTGCAGCTGGCCACCAAGTTCGGCATCGACCGCAGCGCCGGCGACCGGGCACGCCGCATCCGCGGTGCCCGGGACTACGTGCTGCGCTCCTGCGACGCCTCGCTGCTGCGGCTGGGCGTCGAGGCGATCGACCTGTACTACGCCCACCGCCCGCCCCAGGATGTGGAGATCGAGGAGACAGTCGGAGCGATGGCCGAGCTGGTCGAGGCGGGCAAGGTTCGCCATCTGGGCCTGTCCGAGGTCGACGGCGAGCTGCTGCGCCGGGCGCACGCGGTGCACCCGATCACCGCGGTACAGAGCGAGTACTCGCTGTGGACCCGCGACGTCGAGGAGGTCACCCCGGTGATGGCCGAGCTGGGGATCGGGCTGGTGCCGTACTCGCCGCTGGGGCGGGGGTTCCTGACCGGCACCCTGGACCGCTCCACGCTGGGCGAGAAGGACTTCCGGCGCGCCAACCCCCGCTTCGCCGGCGAGGCGGGCGAGGCCAACGAGAAGATCGCGCAGACCGTGCGCGAGGTGGCCGCCCGGCTGGGTGCCACCCCGGCCCAGGTGGCGCTGGCCTGGGTGTACGCCCAGGCCGAGCGGCTCGGGGTGGCGGTGGCAGCCATTCCGGGCACCCGCAGCCCGGCCCGGCTGGAGCAGAACGCGGCCGCGCCGGAACTCACCCTGGACGCCGAGGCGCTGGCCGCGCTGGACCCGCTGAGTAACCAGGTGACGGGCGAGCGCTACACCCCCGTGCACACCGCCGAGGTCGCTCGGGGTTAGCCGGTGGGCTCGACGCGCACGACGTCCCGGAGTCGGGAACTGCTGCCATGGCGGCCAGGCGACCGGACAATCTCATGAGGCTTATCGCGAGTTCGGGACCGTAGGTGCGTGGATCGAGCCGAGCTAGCTCGCGAACTTGTTCGACAGCGGCCTCATCAATGGCGACTGTCTGTTCCAACGTTCGCGCCATCGCCGACGGGCCGACCGACGCTGTGGAGAGGGCTGAGACCGGTGCCCGTGGTCTGGCCTGGGGTCCTTCCATCGGGCAGTCAGAACGGACAGAAGTATTGCGCCGATGGCATGGACAGCGGCTTCCGGGCTGGGCGAGGGCGCTGCGTCACTCGCCCTGAGGTACGAGTCACTGACGGGGAACGCGTCACGATGTGGGCTGTCGATTCTGTCAATGCTGGTATCGACGACTGTGCGCAGGTTCGGCGCCGACTCGGGTGACGGGCCGTCAGTGTGGTTCACGCAAGTAGCGGCAACCCAAGGGCGCCCATCGGAGTCCAGGACCTCGTCGATGAGTTCGGTACCGCAGCCCCGCGGTGCGTCTCCTGTGACCTTGACGGTTAATCCCGGCGCGAGATGGGTCGGGGGTAAACGTCAAGATGAGAGGCCGATCGGGCCCGGCTCGCGGGGCCGCCTCAGTGGCCGCCGGGCCGGGGAACCAGCCCGTCGGCCACCAGGCCGGCGAGCACCGCCTCACCCAGGGCGTGCACCGCCGACTGTGGGCGGACCATCACGGTGAACTCCTTGATGAGGCCTGCCTCGTCGAACTGGAGCAGGTCGATACCGTGAATCTGCTTGCCGCTCACGGTGGCCCGGAAGACGAGGATCGCCGACGGGGCCTCTTCGCCGTCGGTGCTGGTCTCTGCCGTGCCCTCGAAGTCTCCGACGTAGCGGAAGTCCTCGAAGGTGCGCAGCAGGACCCCGAAGAGTCCCAGCACCATGGCACGGCCCTCGAACGGGGTGAACTTGACCGGACTGTGGAGGCAGATGTCCTCGGTGAACAGGGCTTCCAGCGCTGCGAGATCGCGTTTTTCCACGGCAGTACGGAAGTGTTCGGCAGTCTCCATGACCTCTCCTGGTGCGTGCTGCTCAAGAATGTGACTCGTGATTTCTTTGAGCATCATGCAGGGGCGGACGGCTCATGAACAGCGGTGAATGCCTTTCACACCGCCCGGCGGCAGCGCCCCGGAGTCCGCAGGGCGGCAGCCGCGTCCGCCGTGCACGGGCTGTCGCACGGCAGGCTTCAGCAGCTCACCCGGCGGCCGGGAAGAGTGTGCAGTATCCGGGTGAACCGCAGGTAGAGGCCGACGCGGTGTTGCATCTGGGCGGGATTGCCGCCGTCGCACTCGGCGGTCCCGTTGAGGCTGCGAATGGTTTCACCGAACCCGGCGTGGCGCACGATGGCCTGGTGGCCGGTCATGGTGCCGGGTCCGTCCTGGGTGTTCCAGTACCAGAGTGCGGTGGCCCAGGCGACAGCCGGATCCTGCTCGACCAGCCACGGATTGTCCAGCAGGTCGAGCCCGAGGGCGTCACCGGCGGCCTTGTAGTTGAAGTTCCAGCTCAGCATGATCGCGCCGCGCCCGTAGTACGCGTCCTGCCCGGCGGGGCAGCCGTACGGCTGGGTCGTGTCGCAGAAGACCGGGTACGTCGACTCGTCCTGGGCGACCTTGTAGTGGAGCCCGCCGGTCTCGTGACTGACATTGGCCAGGAAGGCCGCAGCCTCCTGCCGCCGCACCGGCAGGCGCCCCGTACGGGCGAACGCCGGATAGGAACGGGTGGCCTCGACGAGCCCGTCGTAGGTGAAGAACGGGTCCCGGTCGGGAAACATCCGCTCGAACTGCCCCTCGCTCACCACGAAGGGCGCGGGCCGACGCCCCTCATGCGCGCTCGCCGCGGGCGCTACGAGTCCCAGGCACGCCAGCGCCAGCACAGGGGCCAGAAGACCACGCAGACCTCGTCGGAACATTCTCTGCCACTCCTCGTCCGTGGGATGGGACGGGCACCGTGGGCGGGTGCCCCCGACTGCTGTGAGGGTTCGGGGCCCGGAGGGTCTCGTACCGGCCCGGCGCGGGTGGGCCCCTGGCTGTCCTGGGCAGGGACCCACCCGCGCGCTACCGGGCGTACGGTGCCGGTGCGGTGTCCGCGTCAGCCGACGTTCACGTCGATGCACGTGTAGAAGGCGTTACTGGTGTCCGCGATGTTCCATACGGCCAGGACCTTCTGCTTGCCCTTCAGGCCGCCGAAATTCACCGAGTGGGTGACGGTCGCTCCGGGCTTCGCACCGTGATCGTCGAACTCGGCGATCTTCTGCCCGCCGACGAAGTACTGCCAGGTGCTGGTGGCGTGCTGTGCGGTCAGCGTCCACTTGAATTCAGTGGTCGAGGACACCGGTGTGACGGCCCAGCCCTTCGAGTCGTCGTCCAGCTCGGCGTACTGGGCGTTGCCACCGCTGCAGCTCTGGAGGCCCTTGGGTCCTTCCACGCTCTGCGGCTCGTAGGTGATGGCACCGCAGCTGACGGTGTGTGCGGCGCACTGCGCCTGCCTGCTGGGAGGCGACGACACATATCCGTGCGCACTCGCGGAGCCGGCGGGCAGGCTGACCGCGAGTACCGGCGCGAGGATCGCGCCGAGGATCGAGGCTGTCTTCCTTTTCGCGTGCATGAGAACTCCTTCACATCAGGTCTTCCTGCGCGCGACCGGTCTGTGGGGGGCCGGCTGCGGCAGGTCGGCCTCTCGCGGGTGGGGCCGAGAGGCGCGAAGGGCGCGGTGCGGACCACCTCCGTACCGGCGGGAAAACGAGTGATACGGCACCGGCATCAGTGGTCTCCACCAACTTGGTCCAGACCATTTCAGGGTCGGCGTGTCCGCGTCAAGAGTGCGCGTGTGGGGGCTCTGTGGACGCCGTCGGCGCCCGGCCGGGTGCCTTCGGCCGGGCGCTGCCCCTTCCTGGCGGCCGCGCGCCCTGTCACACCCGGTCGCCCGCCACGGCTTGCGGAGGTACGCCACTGCACGTCGTATGGGTATGCCGGTGTGCGTCTTCCGGTCGTACGGTGCGTCAGTCTGCCGCCCCGCACGGCTCCGTGCCGCCGGCCGTACGTCTCAGCCCGGACTGTCTGGAGGCAGGTGTCCATGTCAAAAGGCGTAAAGAGAACCGGTCTGGTCGCTGAACTGTCCGCCGAATTCGCAGGCACCCTCATCCTCATCCTGTTCGGGTGCGGGGTGGTGGCGCAGGTGGCGGCCGCAGGTCTCGGGGACCACGACAGCATCGCCTGGGCCTGGGGCCTGGGAGTCACCCTGGGCGTGTATGTCGCCGGCCGGATCAGCGGGGCCCACATCAATCCGGCGGTCACGCTCGCCTTCGCCCTCTACCGGGGCTTCTCCTGGGCGAAGGTCGTGCCCTACATCGCGGCGCAGACCGCCGGTGCCTTCGTGGCCGCGCTGCTCGTACGGTGGAACTACACCGAAGTGCTGGCCAAGTTCGACCCCGGCCACACGTTCAAGACGCAGTTCGTCTTCTCGACGCTGCCCGGCAACGGAACCCTCCCGGTCAGCGAGTGGGGAGCCCTGCGCGACCAGATCCTCGGTACCGCGATCCTGCTCTTCGTGCTGTTCGCGCTCACCGACCTGCTCAACGACCCGCCCGGTGCCAATCTGGGGCCGCTGCTCATCGGTCTGCTCATCGTGGCCATCGGGATGGCGTTCGGTGCCGACGCCGGGTACGCCATCAACCCCGCGCGTGACTTCGGCCCCCGGCTGGCGAGCTTCATCACCGGCTATCACACGGCCTGGCGAGATCAGTACGGCAACTTGTACTTCTGGGTGCCGATCGTCGGGCCGCTGATCGGCGGCGCCCTCGGCGCGGGGCTGTACAAGCTGTTCATCGGGCGCTACCTGCCGGGACTCGGCAAGCAGGAGGCCGGGCGCATTCCCGCAGCGGACTGACGGGAAGGGTGCGGGGCCGGCAGGACCGGTTGATGAGGACCCACGTGTGCGGTGGGTCCTCATCAACCGGTCCTGCCGGCCCGTTGCCGTGCCCGGGATGGACTTTCCGTACGGACGGATGGACTCTTATCATTCAACTCACCGGTGCGGGAACAAAATTGAGAGTCTGGGCTCCGCAGAACATCGGATGACTGGACGAAGGTGCGGCCGTGAACCGTGGCTCGCACCCGAAGCCCCCGAAACCGGAGGACCCACCCATGCCTCTCAGCCGACGCCTCTTCGTCACCGCGCTCGCCGCCGTCACCGCTTCCGCCGGCTCACCTCAGCTCGCTCCGGACGCCCTGGCCGCGTCCGGACGTCCCTCCGTACCCGTCGAGCCGGGCTACCGCATTGCCATCAGTCCCGGTGACACCCCGGACGAACTGGTGGCCAAGGCTGCCGGCCTGCGCCCGACCGAGCGTCAAATAGCCTGGCAGCGGCTGGAGAAGACGGCGTTCCTGCACTTCGGCGTCAACACCTTCACCGGCCTGGAGTGGGGCACGGGCGACGAAAGCCCCGATGTCTTCCAGCCGACCGAGCTGGACACCGACCAGTGGGCGCGGGCGCTGCGCGACGGGGGCTTCGAACTCGCCATCCTCACCGTCAAGCACCACGACGGCTTCGTGCTCTACCCCTCCCGTTACACCGACCACGGTGTCGCCTCCAGCAGTTGGGAGGGCGGCCGGGGCGACGTACTGCGCTCGTTCGCCGACTCGATGCGTGCCCACGGGATCAAGGTCGGCGTCTACATCTCCCCGGCCGACGAGAACCAGTACCTGCATGGTGTCTACGCCAATGGCAGTGCCCGCACCACCCGGACGGTGCCCACCCTCGTCCACGGCGACGACCGCGCCGGAAGGAAACCGCGCAGCTTCGAACTCCAGGCCACCGACTACGGCGCCCACATGCTCAACCAGCTCTACGAAGTGCTCACGGAGTACGGGCCGGTGGACGAGGTGTGGTTCGACGGCGCGCAGGGCCGCATCCCCCCGGAGAAGGTCGAGCACTACGACTGGGACAGCTGGTACGAGATCGTCAGGGCCCTCGCGCCCGGCGCCTCCATCGCGGTGTCAGGACCGGACGTCCGCTGGGTGGGCAACGAGGGCGGACTGGCCCGCGAGGACGAGTGGAGCGCGGTCCCGGTCGCCGGGGCGGAGTACGGACGTACCGACTACGCGCTGCCCTACGACGCCCCCGACCAGGGAAGCCGCGAGGCGCTCGCCGCTTCCCGGCCGGTGGCCCAGTACCTCCAGTGGTGGCCGGCCGAGTGCGACGTGTCCATCAGGCCCGGCTGGTTCTACCACGCGGACCAGCAGCCCAAGACGGTCGACGAGCTCACCGACATCTACATGCGGTCGGTCGGCCGCAACTCCGTGCTGCTGCTGAACATTCCGCCGGACCAGCGGGGGCTGCTCCCCGCGGCCGACGTCGCCGTGCTCCGCGCCTTCGACGAGCGCATCGGCGCCGAACTCCCCACGAACCTCGCCCGCACGGCGCGGACCTGGGGCGACGGACACCACCCGGCCCTGGCGGTGGACGGCGACCCCGACACCGCATGGACCGCGCCCGCAGCCTCGAAGGGTGTGCTGTACGTCGATTTCGGCCGTCAGCGCGAGGTGGACCGGATCCGGCTGGCCGAGGACATCCGCCACGGCCAGCAGGTCGAACAGGTCGTCGTGGAGGCACGGACGGCGAAGGGGTGGACCCGGGTCGCGAGGGCGGGGACCGTCGGAGCGAGCCGCATCGTCCTGCTGCCGGCCCCGGTGGCCGCCCGGCAGTGGCGGCTGCGGGTACTCGGCTCCCGCCGGCCGGCCCGCATCGCCGAGTTCGGTCTCTACCGCTCGCTCGGCTGACGTACCGCACCGGCCGGCCCCGGCTCCCCGGGGCGGGCCGGTCCTGCTCTGCCGTCAGCGAATCTGCTGCGGGCCGAGAAAGCCCGGCGGGGCGCACGGCCGGACCGACAGTGGGGGGAAGAGCGCGGAGCCACCGTCCGCGCCCCGACAAGGAGGACCGATGCCAACTCCCCCTACCGGCTGGGGCACCCCCCTCGGCCTGCTCGCCCCCCGCGCGTCCGACGACGACAGCACACCGGCCACCCGCTTCGACGACCACCTGGCCGCACAGCTCCTCATGCAGCGCATCGTTCTCCTCGGCACCCAGGTCGACGAGGTGTCGGCCAACCGGGTCTGCGCCCAGCTGCTCCTGCTGTCGGCGGAGGACCCGAAGACCGACATCAGCCTGTACATCAACAGCCCCGGCGGTTCCGTGACGGCCGGGCTGGCGATCTACGACACCATGCGGCTCATCCCGAACGACGTCTCCACGCTCGTGATGGGATTCGCCGCCAGCATGGGCCAGTTCCTGCTCACGGTCGGAGACCGCGGCAAGCGCTTCGCCCTCCCGAACGCGCGGATCATGATGCACCAGCCGTCGGCCGGCATCGGCGGGACCGCCGCCGACATCGCCATCCAGGCGGAGAACCTCGAATTCACCAAGAAGTCCATCGAGCGGATCACCGCGGAGCACACCGGCCAGAGCGAGGAGACGATCTCCCGCGACGGCGACCGGGACCGCTGGTTCACCGCGGAGCAGGCCAGGGAGTACGGCATGGTGGACCGGGTCGTGGAGTCGCTCAGCGACGTCCGGCCGGCCGGTCCGCGGCGACGGACGGGGCTCTGAGATGGACCGGTACCCGATGGACATGGGCCACTACACGATTCCGAACGTCGTCGAGCGCACCCCGCAGGGAGAGCGGTCCTACGACGTCTTCAGCAGGCTGCTCTCCGAGCGGATCATCTTCATCGGCACCGAGATCGACGACGGTGTGGCCAATGTCGTCATCGCGCAGCTGCTGCACCTGGAGTCGGCCGGCCAGGAGACCGAGATCTCCATCTACATCAACTCGCCCGGGGGATCGGTCACTTCGCTGATGGCCATCTACGACACGATGACCTTCGTCAGCTCACCCATCTCGACCTTCTGCGTCGGCCAGGCAGCCTCGACCGCGGCGGTGCTGCTCGCCGGCGGAGACCCCGGGCGGCGGTTCGTCCTCGACCACGCGCGGGTCCTGCTGGGACAGCCTGCCAGCGGCGGCCAGCAGGGCACCGTCTCCGACCTCAGCCTGCGGGCGAAGGAGATGCTCCGGATCCGCTCGGAGATCGAGGAGGTGCTGTCCCGGCACACCCACCACGAAATCTCCGCACTGCGCGCGGACATGGACCGGGACAAGGTCTTCACCGCACGGGAAGCCGTCGCGTACGGGCTCGCCGACCAGGTGCTCAGCCGCCGGAACGCCGCCGCGTAGCAGACCGGGGGCCGGGACCGGCGGGGGAGAGGCCGGATGGGGGGCGCGGGCCGCGCCCCCCATCCGGTCCTTCCGATGGCTGAATCCTCAGGCGGCCAGGCGCACTTCACCCCGGCGCGAGACCAAGGAGGCGACCGGAGGAACGGCGGGGGCGACGACCGGCGCGACCGCCGTGCGGCGGGAGCTCAGCTCCGCCACGGACACCGCCGCACCGTCCTCCCCGGCGCGGGCGGGGGACCGCCCGGCGGCCAGGCCGCGCGCCGTGGTGGCAGGCGCGGGTGCGGCACGGGGCCCGGCAGGCCGTGGCCGGGCGTGGCGGGCCAGTTCGCGCTGGCCCCGGGCGAGCAGATCGCCGAGGCCGAGACCGAGCGCACGGGCGGCAGCGGCGAGGACCTCGGACGAGGCCTCCTTGCGGCCGCGCTCCAGCTCGGAGAGGTACGGCATCGAGATTCTGGCCGCGTCGGCCACATCCTTCAGCGTGCGCTCCTGCGCGAGTCGCTCGCGGCGCAGGACGTCTCCCACGACGTCCCGCCACAGGGGCTCTTTCGTCTCGGCCTGCGGGACCGGCGCAGCGGCGGCTGCAACCGGGCGCAGAGGAAGGACGCGGGCTTGGTTCGGCGCGTGGCTGCTCACCTCTTCAGCCTAGGAGCCCCGCGCCCGGCAGGCTGCCGGTGGCGTTCCGCCCTCGGCGAATTCCCCTGTGACGGCGGCGCCGCTGTCAGACGACGGGCAGCCCGGTGTAGTTCTCGGCGAGTGAGGCCGACGCCGCGTCGGACGAGGTGAGGTAACGGAGGTGGGAGAGCTGGAGCCGGCGGTCGAATTCGGTGGCAGCGGGGTCCGTGTGCAGCAGGCCGGTCATCGTGTACGAGAAGTGCTCGGCCCGCCAGACGCGGCGCAGCGCCGTCTCGGAGTACGCGTCGAGCAGGGTCTCGTCCTGGTGGGTGTGCCACTGGGTGAGGGCGCGCGCCAGCAGGGTGACGTCGGCGACCGCGAGGTTGAGGCCCTTGGCGCCGGTGGGCGGAACGATGTGGGCCGCGTCGCCGGCCAGGAACAGGCGGCCGTGGCGCATGGGTTCCGCCACGAAGCTGCGCATCGGGGTGATGCCCTTCTCGGTGATGGGGCCGCGCCCGAGCTTCCAGTCGCCGTCGGTCTCGAAGCGGGCGTCGAGTTCGTCCCAGATCCGCTCGTCCGGCCAGTTGTCCGTGCTGTCCGACGGATCGACCTGCAGGTAGAGGCGGCTGACGTGGGGGGACCGCATGCTGTGTAGGGCGAAACCGCGCTCGTGACGGGCGTAGATCAGCTCGTCGCAGGAGGGCGGCACATCGGCCAGGATGCCGAGCCAGGCGAACGGGTAGGTGCGCTCCGAGACGGTGAGCACGCCCTCGGGCACGGAGCGGCGCCCGACGCCGTGAAAGCCGTCGCAGGCGACGACGACATCGCAGTCCAGGGTGTGTTCGGCCCCCTCGTGGCGGTAGCGGATGGCAGGGGCCGTGGTGTCGGTCCCGCCGACGGAGAGCGCCTCGGCCTCGAACAGCACGGCGCCGCCTGCCTGTTCGCGCAGTGCGATGAGGTCCTTGACCACCTCGGTCTGCGCGTAGACCATCACCGACCGCCCCCCGCTGCCGGCGGCGAGGTCGATGCGGTGGGACCGGCGGTCGAACCGGAGCTCCACGCCCCGGTGCGGGATGCCCTGGCGGTCCATCCGCGCCCCGGCCCCCGAGGCGCGCAGCACCTCTACGGTGCCGTGTTCGAGAATGCCGGCGCGCTGGCGCTGCTCGACGTGTTCCCGGGTGCGGAGTTCCAGGACGACCGTGTCGATGCCCTGGCGGTGGAGCAGATGGGACAGCAGCAGGCCGGCCGGGCCGGCGCCGATGATCCCGACGCGTGTGCGCATACGGACTCCTGGGACGGAGAGGTGCGGTGGAGGCAGAGGTGGAGAGGTGCGGTGGAGGGCAGGAGGAGCGAGGTGGCGTCAGCCGGTCCGGTCGAGCTCCGCCAGGACGCGCTGTGCGGTGGCGAAGGCCGCGTTGGCGGCGGGGACGCCGCAGTAGACGGCGCTCTGGAGCAGGACCTCCTCGATCTCGCCGCGGGTGAGGCCGTTGCGGATCGCCGCTCCGACATGCATCGCCAGCTCGTCCAGCTGGCCGTGGGCGACCAGCGCGGTGAGGGTGATGCAGCTGCGCGTGCGCCGGTCCAGGCCGGGCCGGGTCCAGATCTCGCCCCAGGCGTAGCGGGTGATGAGGTCCTGGAACGCGGCGGTGAACGGCGTGCTGCGTTCGGCGGCCCGGTCCACATGGGTATCACCCAGCACGGCCCTGCGGACAGCGGCCCCCGCGGCGCGGCGCGTGTCGTCGTCGTGCGGTGGGGCGGCGAAGTGGGCCTGGAGCGCGGCGAGTACGGGCTGCGGCTGTTCGACCGGGGCGAGGTGGGAGGCGCCCGGCAGTTCGAGCAGCGTCGCACCGGAGATCCCGTCGGCGAGTTCCCTGGCATGGGCCGGGGGAGTCGCGGGGTCCTCGCGCCCGGCGATCACGAGGGCGGGTGCACGGATGCGGTGGAGTTCGCCCCGCAGGTCGTACGCTGCCAGCGCGTCGCAGCAGGCCGCGTACCCGCCGGGGTCGGTACCGCGCAGGTCTGCGACCGTACTGGCGGCGGTGGTCGATCCGGCGAATGCCGGGGTGAACCAGCGGCCGGGCGCACCCGGCGCGAGCGCCCCGGTCCCTTCCGCCCTGACCTCGGCGGCGCGCTCCCGCCAGCCTGCCGGGTCGCCGAAGCGGGCGGACGAGCACACCAGCGCGAGGGTCCCGATCCGCTCCGGGTGGTGCACCGCGAGGTACGCGCCGACGGCTCCGCCGAGTGAGATCCCCGCGTACCCGAAGCGTTCCCAGCCCCGGGCGTCGGCCAGCCGCAGTACGAGTCCGGCCAGGACGCCGACAGTGGCGGACCCGTCCTGCGGGAGCAGTTCGGCGGGGGAGCCGCCGTGGCCGGGCAGATCGAAGCGGAGCACCCGGTGGGTACGGGACAGGGCGGCGGCCTGGGCCGCCCAGACGGATACCGAGGTGCCCAGCGACGGCCCGAGAATGAGCGGAGCGCCGTCGGCCGGCCCGTCGAGCAGGTGGTGGGGAAGACGGTTCACGGCTGGGTCCTTCCGGCGGGCGTGCGCCGCAGTGCGTGGTCGGCCAGGTCGGCGGCGGAGCCGGAGTACCGGGCCGGGTCGGTGAGTTCGCGGAGTTCGTCGTCGCTGATCAGGCCCTTGAGGACGGGCTCGTCCCGTAGCGCGTCCACCAGGCTGAGCGAGCCGGCGGCAGCCCGGTGGGCGGCGCGGGTGAGCAGCTCTCCGGCCGGGCCGCGGCCGAGCAGACGGCCCAGCCCGGCGGCGATCCGTTCGCTGACCACCAGGCCCCGCGTGAGGCGGAGGTTCCCGGCCATCCGATCGGGGAACACGACGATGCCCTCGGTGAGTTCGGCGGCGAGCCGGGCTGCCCCGCCGGTCAGGCGGAGCAGATCGCGCAGGGGCTGCCACTCGGCGTGCCAGGCACCGGCGGGCCGTTCGTCCTCGGCGGCCAGCGAGCCCAGCAGTACGGAGGCGAGAGCCGGCGCTCTGCGGGCCGCGGACGCGATCAGGGCGGCCCGGACAGGGTTGCTCTTGTGCGGCATCGCGGACGATCCGCCCCCGCCGCCCTCGGCCAGTTCACCGATCTCGGTGCGCGAGAGCACGAGCACGTCTGCGGCGAGCTTGCCGAGTGCGCCCGTCGTGAAGGCGAGCGCCCCGCCCGCGTCCGCGACCGGGGTGCGCAGGGTGTGCCAGGGCAGGACGGGTGTGGCCAGACCGAGTTCACCGGCGAAGGCGGCGGGCAGCCGGAGGCCGCTTCCGGGCTCGTCGGCCAGCACATCGAAGGCGGCCAGGGTGCCCGCGGCGCCGCCGAGCTGGGCCGGTGGCCGCAGGGCGGACAGCCGGTCCGCGGCGTCCAGTACGAGACTGCGCCAGCCTGCCGCCTTGAGCCCGAAGGTGGTGGGCACGGCGTGCTGGGTGAGGGTGCGGCCGGCCATCGGGGTCGCCCGGTGCGCGGCGGCCGACCGCCCGAGCGCGCGGGCCGTCCGGTGCAGGTCCCCGATGATGACCGGCAGGCTGCGGGCCACGGCCAGCATGGCCGCCGTGTCGAGGATGTCCTGACTGGTGGCGCCCCGGTGCACGTACGGTGCGGCCTCGCCGGACACGGCGGCGGTGAGGTCGGCGACGAGCGGGATGACCGGATTGCCGCCCCGGCGGGCGCGCAGCGCGAGGTCGCGGACGTCGAACCGCTCGGCGCGGGCCGCGGCCGAGATCTCGGCCGCGGCCCGCGCCGGTGCGTGGCCCAGCGCCGCCTGCGCGCGGGCCAGCGCCGCTTCGGCGTCGAGCATCGCCTGCAGAAGGGCGCGGTCGCCGGTGGCCGCCTCGGTGGGCGACCCGGCCCGCACCGGGTCGAGCAGGCCCACATCGGCCGCGGCCCGCTCGCCCGGGTCCTCGCACATGCCGGCCTCACCGGTGGGCTGTTCAGCGGAAGTCAAGGAAGACCGTCTCCTCGGCGCCCTGGAGGCGGATGTCGAAGCGGTAGGTACGTGGCGCCGCTTCGACGGCGACCAGGGTCCGCCGGCGGTCCGGTTCGAGGGAGGCGAGCAGGGGGTCGGCCCCGGCGGAATCCCCGGGGAGGTAGACGCGGGTGTACAGGTGGTGCAGCAGTCCGCGGGCGAAGACGCAGACGGACAGGTACGGGACGCCGCCCGGCGGCAGGGTGCGCACCACCCACCGGCCGTCGGCGTCGGTGGCCACCCGGCCGAAGCCGGTGAAGGTGAGACCGTCACGGCCGAGATGGCCGCCGGTCACCGGATCACGGCGCATCGACCCCGGAGCCCCGGTCCGTGAACCGTCGGGTGCGGGCTGCCAGAACTCCAGTACCGCGTCGGGGACCGGCTCCCCGGCGCCGTCGAGGACGTGGCCGTGGACGGTGATCGTGCCCGGGTGTCCGGCCGGGGCGATCTCGCCGCCGCCGGGGAACGGCAGCGCGTAACCGTAGAAGGGGCCCACGGTCTGCGATGGGGTGGGGAGCACGGTCATCGGCCCTCCTCGGTCCAGGTGGCGGCGGGGCCGTCGAGGACGATGTCCCAGTGGTAGCCGAGCGACTGTTCCGGGCGGGACAGTCCGTGGTCGTACCGGGCGACCAGTCGCCCCCGGGCTTCGTCGTCGGTGACGGACTGCAGGATGGGGTCGTAGGCGAGGAGCGGGTCGCCGGGGAAGTACATCTGGGTGACCAGCCGCTGGGTGAAGGCGCTGCCGAAGAGCGAGAAGTGGATGTGCGCCGGGCGCCAGGCGTTGGCGTGGTTGCGCCAGGGGTAGGCACCGGGTTTGACCGTGGTGAAGGAGTACCGGCCCTGGTCGCTCGTCAGACAGCGGCCCGCCCCGGTGAAGTGGGGGTCGAGCGGCGCCGGGTGCCGGTCGCCCTGGTGGGCGTAGCGCCCGGAGGCGTTGGCCTGCCATATCTCCACCAGCTGGCCGCACACCGGGCGGCTGGAACGGTCGAGGACACGGCCGGTGACGGTGATCCGCTCGCCCAGCGGCTCGCCGGGGTGCTGCCGCGTCAGGTCGGCGTCCAGCGCTGTGACATCCGTGACGCCGAAGGCGGGACCCGACAACTCCACGGCCTCCGGGTCCCGCACGGCGGTCAGGGGCTGCCGGGGGTGGCGCAGCACGGTGCTGCGGTAGGGCGCGTAGCCGCGGGAGGGGTGGTGCCGGACCGTGCCGCCACTGACGTACGCCTCGTACTCCTGGTCGATCTCGCGGGAAATGTCGGACTGGGTGGGCGACATGGCGGACGGTTGCCTTTCCGGTACCGGGGATGGCGGGACAGCCTTGGGGTCCTCCCGGGCAGCGGTGCGCCGGCCGGCCATCAGCGGGCCGCCGTGCGGTCGGACGGGAGGCGTACGGGTGCGGCCGTGCGGGCCAGGACCTCACCGGGGCTCACGCCCGGGGCCGTCTCGACCAGGGCGAGGCCGTCGCCGGTCACGTCGATGACGGCGAGGTCGGTGATGATCCGGTCGACGCAGTGGCGGCCGGTCAGCGGCAGTGTGCACTCCGGGAGGATCTTCGCTGAGCCGTCCTTGGCCGTGTGCTCCATCAGGACGATGACCGTACGGGCGCCGTGGACGAGGTCCATCGCACCGCCCATCCCCTTGATCATCTTTCCGGGAACGGCCCAGTTGGCGAGGTCCCCGGCGGCGGACACCTGCATCGCGCCGAGGACCGCGACGTCGATGTGGCCGCCGCGGATCATGCCGAAGGAGAGCGCGGAGTCGAAGAAGCTCGCCCCCGGAAGCACGGTGACGGTCTCCTTGCCCGCGTTGATGAGGTCGGGGTCGACTTCGTCGTCGGCCGGGTACGGGCCGACGCCCAGCAGCCCGTTCTCCGAGTGGAGCACCACGTCGACCCCTGCGGGCAGGAAGTTGGGCACCAGCGTCGGAAGGCCGATGCCGAGGTTGGCGTAGGAGCCGTCCCGGAGTTCGCGCGCGGCGCGCGCCGCCATCTCGTTCCGTGTCCAGGCCATCAGCCGCGCCCCGTGCCCGGGGCGGCGGACACCGCGACGGTCCGTCGTTCGACGCCCTTGTCGGCTGCCTGCGCCGGGGTCAGCGCGACCACGCGCTGGACGAACACGCCGGGGACATGGACCTCGTCGGGTCCGATCGCGCCCGGCTCGACCAGCTGCTCGACCTCGGCGATGGTGATCCGCCCGGCCATCGCGGCGAGCGGGTTGAAGTTGCGGGCCGCCTTGTTGAAGACCAGGTTGCCGTGCCGGTCGCCGCGGGCGGCGCGCACCAGGGCGAAGTCGGTGGTGATGGCGCGTTCCAGTACGTAGTCGTGGCCGTCGTACGTACGCACCTCCTTGGGCGGGGAAGCCACCGAGACGCCGCCGTCGGGGGCGTACCGCCAGGGCAGCCCGCCCTCGGCGACCTGTGTGCCGACACCCGCCGGAGTGAAGAACGCCGGAATGCCGCAGCCGCCGGCCCGCAGCCGCTCGGCCAGGGTCCCCTGGGGCGCGAGTTCGAGCTCCAGCTCGCCACCGAGATAGCGGCGGGCGAACTCCTTGTTCCCGCCGACATAGCTGCCGGTCACCCGGGCGATCCGCCCGGCCGCGAGCAGAGTGCCGAGGCCTCCGCCGTCCACGCCGCAGTTGTTCGAGACGACGCTGAGCCCGGTCGAGCCCCTGGCGTACAGGGCCTGGATCAGCACGTCCGGAACTCCGCTCAGCCCGAATCCGCCGACCGCGAGGGACGCGCCATCCGGGATGTCCGCCACCGCTTCACCGGCGGTCGCCGTCAACTTGTCCATGCAAAGCCCCTGTTCGCCCAATGAACTTTTGTTCAGAATCGCCTGGGCTTGAGTCTCCGCCGAGCTTTCGGCCGTGTCAACGCCTCCGGGTACGGTTTTCCCAGCGTCACCGTCCGGTGACCGCTCCAAGGAGGTAAGGCCCATGCCGCAGGCCATGCGGGAGTCCGCAGCGGCACTCGCCGCGCCCGGTGAGGCGGTCGGCCCGCTGGAGCGCGGCCTGACCGTGCTGCGCACGATGGCCGCCGAACCGGACCCCCGCCAGCGCGCCAGCGATCTGGCCCGCACGACCGGGCTCGCGCGTTCCACCGTCGACCGGATCGCGATCACGCTGGTCCGGCTCGGCTACCTCCGCTCCGATGGCCGTGACCTGCTGCTCGCCCCCCGGCTGATGGAGCTCGGCAACGCCTACCTCGCCTCCTGCGGCCTGCCCGACGCGCTGGAGCCTTACGCGGCCGCCCTCGCCGACGAGCTGGACGAGTCCGTCTCGATCGCCGTACCCGACGGTGACGGGGTCCGCTTCATCACCCAGGCCACCCGCAGGCGCGCCATGTCACTCGCCTTCCGGATCGGCGATCTGCTGCCCGCGGAGCGCTGCGCGCCCGGCGCGATCTTCGCCGCCGGATGGGACGAGACCGACCGCGGGCGCTGGCTGGCCCGCCGCCGGGAGGACCCGCTCGACACCGCGTTCCCGGCCGTGCCGCCCCGCGTCGCGTCGTCGCATCCGGACCTGGCCGAGGCGGCGTTCGGCGCACGCGTCCGGGAGGCGGCAGGCCTCGGCTGGTCCCTGGACGACCAGTTCATCGAACCCGGTCTGGTCGCCGTGGCCCACGCCGTCCGTGACCGGACCGGGGCAGCGGTCTGCGCGCTGAGCGTCGTCAGCCACACCAGCCGCCACAGCGCGCAGTCGCTCCGCGAGTACGCCCTGCCACGTCTGCGGCGGGCCGCGGCAGCCATGGAAGAGGCGCTGCGTACGCCGTCCCGCCCCGGGCCGCAGCCCGCCACCCTCGCCCCCGGAGAGGCGGACGGCGGGCTCAAGGCGGAACTGGGCCCGGAATTCCTCCAGTCGCTGGCCAGGGGGCTCACCGTCCTGCGCGTGCTGGGCCGGGCCCGGGGCGGACTGAGCCTGACGGCGGTCGCCGGGGCCGCCGCTCTCCCGCGCGCCAGCGCGCGCCGCGCCCTCATCACCCTGGAATACCTGGGCTATGTGCGCGCCGAAGGAGGCGTCTTCGCCCTCCTGCCACGCGTACTGGAACTCGGCTACGCCCGGCTGTCCCGCCTGACCTTCGGTGAGATCGTCCGGCCACATCTCGCCGAACTTACCCGTGAGGTGCGCGAGTCGGCGTCCGTAGCGGTGCTGGAGGGCGACGAGATCCGCTATGTGGAGCGGGTGCCCACCGCCCGGATCATGAGCGTGGACATCACCGTCGGCACCCGGTTCGCCGCCTACGCGACCTCGATGGGCCGGGTCCTCCTCGCGGGCCTGCCCGCGCCGGAACGGGCCACCCGTCTCGCGCGCACCGACTTCCAGCCGCTCACCCGGCACACCGTGTCGACGGCCGATGCCCTGGCGGACATCCTCGAATCCGTCGGCCGCGACGGCCATGCGCTGGTCGACGAGGAGTTGGAGGAGGGCCTGCGCTCCGTCGCGATGCCGCTGAGGGACCGTCTGGGGCACACCGTCGCGGCCGTCAACGTCGCGCAGCACGCGGGCCGCGCCACCCGGCAGCAGTTCCTCGACACCGTGCTGCCTCCGCTGGCGTCGGCGGTCGCACGGATCGAGGCGGACCTGGCGGTCGCCTCCGAGCGGCAGTACATCTCCGCGACCTGAGGAGCCGGAGGCTGCGGCCCCACGCCTGAGGGGCGGACCGGTTCGGTCCGCCCCTCAGGCCCCGTCCGGCCGGTCTTCGCGGTCCCGCGACGCCTGGCACGGCACCTGGGCGATTCGCACCGCGCCGGGCCCGGCCGGCTCAGTCCTCGCTCTTTGCCTGTTGGTAGAGCTCGGCGATGTCGTTGCTGAAGTAGGACGCGTACGACACGTCGTCCTCGTCGCCACCGCGTTCGTAACCGCCCAGGACGCCGATCACCGTGCCGGCGGGCGTGTTCGAGGTGCCGTCGGTGACCCAGGGGCTGCCACTCGTACCGCCGGCGAAGTTCGTGCAGTGGATACGCATCTGCGTGGCGCTGAGCCGCGTGGTGCGGTTGCGGCAGGAGATCGGCGTATCCCTGTTGTTGGGGTAGCCGGTCACCTTGACCCTGTTGTGGAAGCCCTGGCTGATGCCGAGCGTGTTACCGCCGAGGACGTCCTGGATCTGCTTGCCGTCGTTGCTGTCGAGGAGGAGGAAGGCGACGTCGAGGTCCTGGTTCGCGTTCCTGGCCCAGCGGTCGTCCGCCACGGCCCTTCTCACTTTCCACAGACCGGCGGGCTTCTCGCCGGCCCGGTAGGCGGGGGCGAAGACGAGGTCGTCCTTGGGTGTGCCGTCACCGCCGAAGGCGCAGTGGGCGGCGGTGATCAGCATGTTCCGCCCCGGACTCGCGACGACACTCGCGGTGCAGAAGTGATCACCGGTGTCGTCCTTCTGGAACAGCGCGCCCACGCGGGCGTTCTGCTGCGTTCTGAGCGGGGTGTACGCGGTGCCGTCACCGACCGGCGCCGAAGGTGACTGGTCCTGATCGGTCACTTCCGCACCCGGCATTCCGGTGCTGTCGCCGACGTGCCGTTGGGCGCTGCTGGTCTCGGCCTGCGAGGCGTAACCGAGCAGCACAAGTGCCCCGACGACGGCGAGCGTCAGGGGCGCCAGGATTTTCCTGTCCTTGGGAGCCACAGCGTCATTATCAACAGGGCCGGGCCTCCATGTGTGGATTGGACGGAGCGCGCCGGTGACGCTCAACGGCCCGATCGCCGAGAAGGCCTTGCGGGACACCGCGGTTCGCCGTGTCCCGTCATCCGGCATCGGAAATCGTCGGATGACGGATGCCGTGTGTGAGCTCCGGCGTACCGTCCGCAGCGCCCTCGGCGAGGCCGAACGCCACCGGGCCGGAAGGGGGTTCGCGCATGCTGTGACCGGTGTGGCACTGACCACGGGCAGTGCGGGAAGGCAGGTGCCGGGCGCCGGAGAAGGTGGCAGACAGCGGGCCGGGCGGTGCCGTACTGGCTCAGGCGGACGTGTTTTCGCCTTTTGAGAACAGGCTGATGACCCCGGCGGGGGCGTTGGCGCCGAAGATGAAGTCGATGGTGCGGTGGGCGGCGGCAGCCGCCTCCTGGCTCCGGGGAAACATTCTGCTCTCGTGGTCGGCGAGGGCCTGCTCGATGTCGTCGGGGTGGGCTGCGATCGCCGTACCGAGCTCGGCGCCGTCGAGCATCGCGAGATTGGCTCCGTCCCCTCCGGGTACGGTCGCGTGTGCCGCGTCGCCGAGAAGTGTGACGCCGGGGACCCGCTCCCAGCGATGGTCGTCCGGCAGCTCGTAGATGCTGCGCAGGACGGGGGCGGACTCGCCGTCGGTGATCAGGGCCAGCAGTTCCGGTGCCCAGCCCTCGAACTCTGCCGCCGTCCGTGCCCTCGCCGCCGGGGCGTCGGTGAAGTCGATCGCGTCGAACCACTCCACCGGGCGGTGCAGTACGACGTAGGTGTGGACGACATCACCGGCTTCACGGTGGGCGAGGAATCCTTTGCCCGGGACCAGGGCGTACAGGGCGCCGTTCCCGACGAGGCCGGCCACGCGCGGGTGGGCCGTGCCGACTTCGTGCAGGTAGGTGTCGACGTAGCTCATGCCTGAGTACACCGGCCGCTCGTCCGACAGGAGCGCCCGGACCTTGGACCAGACCCCGTCGGCGCCCACGAGGACATCGGACACGGCCGACGATCCATCCATGAACGACAGCCGGTGTCGTCCGTTTCCGACGGCGTTTGCCGAGACGAGCTTCTTGCCCCATCGCACCGTGCCGGGCGGCAGCGATTCGAGCAGGATCCGGCGGATGTCACCGCGCAGTGTCTCCGGCCGTGCCAGGGAGCCGACGTCCGGCCGGTCGACGACGACGCGGCCCTGCTCGTTGACGACACGTCGTGCTCCGCCGCCTCGGTGGATGATCGAGCGGTACTCCTCGGTGAGCCCGGCCATCTCCAGGGCGAGCTGGCCGTCGTCTTCGTGGAGGTCGAGCTGTCCTCCCTGGGTGCGGACGTCTGCGGACTTCTCCGCCTCGTAGACGGTGGCGGGGATGTTGTGGAGGTGCAGGATCCGGGCGAGCGTGAGCCCGCCGAGGCCGGCGCCGATGATCGAGACCGAGGTCGTCATGGTGATTCCTTACGGGTTGGTTCGCTCTCCACTCTACGACGAACATTGTTCCGTCGGGGATCATTGTTCGTCAACGGGTAGAGTGGCGTCGTGGCAGGACGACGGGCAGTGCGTGACGCAATCTCCCGGGATCAGTGGGCGGCGCTGATCTCGGCCAGGAAGGCCGACTCGGAAACCGGAGCGCGCCGGGCCGCCGGCCGGGAGAAGACCCCCATCACGGTGGAGCGCATCATCGACGCCGCTCTCGGGGCCATCGAGGCGGGCGGCTTCGAGGACCTGACGATGCGCGTGGTCGCGACGAGGCTCGGGACCGGCCCCGCGTCGTTGTACGCGCACGTGCGCAACAGGGCGGAGCTCGGTGACCTGCTTATCGGCAGGCTGTGCTCCCAGGTCACTCTTCCCGCACCGGACCCCGCGTGCTGGCGGGACCAGTTCATGGACGTGTGCGCACAGCTGCGCGATCAGTTTCTGCGCTACCCCGGTATCGCGCAGGCCGCTCTCACCGTGGTGCCCGCCGATCTGGCCACTCTGCGGGTCGGCGAGGGGATGCTCGCGATCCTGCTCGCCAGTGACGCGCCCGCCCGGCAGGCGGCGTGGACCAGCGACGCGGCCTTCCTCTACATCACGGGCTACTGCCTGGAGGCATCCGCGGCCCGGCAGCAGAGCGAGGATGCCGACGGCCGTGTGATCGACCGCGCCGAAATCACGGAGCGGCTCCGGATGCTGCCGCCAGACCAGTTCCCCCATACCGTCGCCCATGCGCGGGAGCTCACCTCAGGCATCGGACACGACCGGTTCACCTTCACCCTCACCCTGCTGCTGCAGGGGCTGGCCCCGCCACGCAACCGCCGCCTCGAAGAGTGACGAAGCCGTGAGGAGGAGCTGTGCGCCGCCCGGCCACTACGAGGTGTCCGCCCGCGTCCGGCAGTCCGCCGCACGGCCACGGATCGTCAACGCGTCAGGGCAGCAGTGGCGCAGGGGCCTGGCGCCGGTCCGGCTCCGCGATGCCGGTGAGCCGGTCGCGAGCCCGCGCCCCTCAGCGCCCGGCCTCCTCCGCCGCCACCGCCGGAATGATGCCGCCGAGCAGGACGGTCCGGCGCCGGTGGTCCGGCAGCCGGTGGTGTACCCGGTAGCTCTCGTCCCGTGTGGCGTTGACGGCTGTCAACGACGGCTCGGCGTCCGGTGCGAGGGCCGCGTGCAGACCTTCCAGCCGGATCTCGTCGCCCTGCTCGACGCGGTCGTAGTCGGCAGGATCGTCGAATTCGAGAGCGAGGACACCGAAGTTGGCGAGGTTCTGCCAGTGGATCCGCGCGTACGACTTGGCGATCACCACCCGCAGCCCCAGATACCGGGGCGTGAGCGCCGCGTGCTCGCGGGAGGAGCCCTGCCCGTAGTTGTCCCCGGCCACTACGAGGTGTCCGCCCGCGTCCTGGCAGTCCGCCGCGCGGGACGGGTAGTCGGGGTCGATCCGGGTGAAGGTGAACTCCGCGAGGCGCGGGATGTTGGAGCGGTACGGCAGCGCTTTGGCGCCGGCCGGTGAGATCTCGTCGGTCGACACGTTGTCGCCCATCTTCAGCAGCACCGGGAGGCACACGGTGTCCGGAAGCGGATCCAGTTCGGGCAGCGCGGAGACCCCGGGACCGCGTTCCAGCTCCACGCGGGAAGCCTCATCGGGCGGCAGTGGGGGTTCGAGCATCGCGGTGTTGACCGGCTCCGCCCGCAGCGTCCCGACGACCGGGTACGCCAGTCCGGTCTCCGCCGCCCAGTCGCGCGGATCGGTGATGACACCCCTCAGCGCGGAGGCGGTCGCCGTCTCCGGTGAACAGAGCCACACCGCGTCGTCCTGGGTACCCGAACGGCCGGGGAAGTTGCGCGGGAACGTACGAAGGGAGTTGCGGCCCACAGCCGGTGCCTGGCCCATGCCGATACAGCCCAGGCAGCCCGCCTGATGGATCCGTGCCCCCGCCGCGATCAGATCGAAGACCGCGCCGGAATGGCTGAGGTCCTGGAGGATCTCCCGTGAGGTCGGATTGACGTCGAAACTCACCCAGGGCGGGGTCTGCCGCCCGCGGACCATCTCCGCCGCCATGGCGAAGTCGCGCAGACCGGGATTGGCGGAGGAGCCGATCACCGCCTGCCCCACCGGCTCGCCCGCGACCTCGCGCACGGGCATCACATTGCCCGGCGAGGTCGGCCGGGCGATGAGCGGCTCCAGCGCCGCGAGGTCGATCTCCTCGTCCAGGTCGTAGACCGCGTCGTCCGCTGCCCGCAGGGGCCTCCAGACGTCCTCGCGGCCCTCGCTGCGCAGGAAGTCACGTACGGCACCGTCGGAGGGGAACACCGTGGTGGTGGCGCCCAGTTCCGCACCCATGTTGGCGATCACGTGCCGGTCCATCGCGGACAGCGACGCCAGCCCCGGACCGTGGTACTCCAGGACCCGGTTCACCGCGCCCTTCACACCGTGTCTGCGCAGCATCTCCAGTACGACGTCCTTGGCGCTGACCCACTCCGGCAGGGCTCCGGTCAGCCGGACGCCCCAGATGTGCGGCATGGTGATGCGCAACGGACGGCCCGCCATGGCCAGTGCGACCTCCAGCCCCCCGGTGCCGACCGCGAACATGCCCAGCGCCCCGGCGGCGCAGGTGTGCGAGTCGGAACCCGCGAGTGTCCGGCCCGGAACGCCGAAATGCTGCATGTGGACGGGGTGCGACACACCGTTGCCCGGCTTCGAGTACCAGACGCCGAGGCGCCGGGCGGCCGAGCGGAGGAACGCGTGGTCCTCGGCGTTCCGCTCGTCGGTCTGGATGATGTTGTGGTCCACGTACTGCACACTCGCCTCGGTGCGCACCCGGTCCAGTCCGAGCGCCTCCAGCTCCTGCATGACCAGCGTGCCGGTGGCGTCCTGGGTGAGGGTCTGGTCCACCCGCAGCCCGATCTCGGTCCCGGGTTCCATCCGGCCCTCCACCAGATGGTCCGCGATCAGCTGATGGGCCACCGTGCCGTGCGCGGCCCGGTCCCGCTGACCGGACTGCCCAGGCCGCTCCGTCCGCTCCGTGTCGCCGGTGGCTCGCTCCTGCTGTCCGCTCGCCTCCATGCCGCACCTCCGCACCCTGTGCCGCGTGCCCGGCCGCCTTCTCCGGGCCCGAATACCCCATTGTCGGTGGACACGGCGTTCCCCGCCCCTCGGCGCCGCTCAGGCGTCGCCCAGGTGTCGCAGGTCGAGTCCGAGCAACTGCGCGGTGCGGGCGAGATGAACTCGCCCAGCGTCGGCAGGGCGTCCCCGCCACCTGCTCTGTCCACGGCTATCACCATGATCGTCGGTCTCGCGCCCGCGTGTTTCAGTCTCTCGTGTACACCGCCGCGTGTGCGTCCCGGTGGCCGTTCTGACGTGGAGACCGGGGGTGACCGTGCGCAGAGCACGCGGCCCCGTTCGAGTGAACGAGGTGCCGAGACCAATCCCAGCGACCGGTCCCGGCGAAATACGCGCACACACTGGGAGGCAGACCGCGGGCGAACAGACACCAACGGGCGTCCCGGAGGCGCCGTTGGACGTCTCCCCGCGGGCAGCGGTGGGCCACGGGCCGTGTCCCGCCGTCCCGACCTCTGCCAAGAAAGGCGTGTCGCATGCGAACGTTCCCCAAGCTCCTGGCCGCAAGTGCACTGATCGCTCAGGCCGTTCTGGGAAGCGCCGCCGCGGCGGCCGCGGACTCGGGTCCGGCATCCGGACCGCACAGGCCGTCCGGTCCGGCGAACCAGGCCGGTCACCGGCTCGTCTCCGAGATCCTGGGCAGCGACTTGACGTCCTACGTCACAGGAGGCGGCCGGCAGGGCGTTTCTGCCTGACGCTTCTGTCCGACATCACCTGCGCTGCGACGGGGACGCCGATGCGGTCAGATCCGCCAGGACCGGATGCGGTCGGCCGCGTCGTACGCGTCGCAGCGGCCGGTGTCGATGTCGCGGGCGAGGTCGATCAGCGCGCCGTAGGGGGCGTCGATGCCTTCACCGGCGGCGTCCATGTACGCGACGACCAGGCCCACGCCGAACAACGCGTTGCGGGCGGGCAGTGGACGCAGCCGGATGACGGCGTGCATCAGAGCGGCGGCGCGCCAGGAGTTGTCGACCGTGGCGCCGACCCTCGGGGTGTTGACGCGGTGCCGGCCGACGGCTGCCACCAGGCTGGAGAAGTCGTGGATGTGCGGATGCTTCGGCAGGGCCTCCGCCTGGCGCTCCAGCAGCCAGCGGATGTCGACGTGGAGCTCCACCTCAGGCGGCCCGCCCCGATGCGTCGAGCAAGGACGGCGCGTCCTCGGGGAAGGCACTGTCGAACGCGTCGGCGTTGTCGGTGACGAACGCACGGAACACTTCGGCGGCGCCTTCGAGACGGGGGTCGCGGACAGCGTCGTGTGCGGCACGGGTGATGAGCGCGGTCACCGTGGTTCCCTCGGCCTCGGCCCGTTCCTTGAGCAACATGTGCAACTCGTCATCGACCCGGATCGTCACTGGCTTCGACATACCCCGACCGTACAGCAGCGCGTACAGCACCGGTACAGGAGCGGCGCATCCGGTCAGAGCGCGCGGGTTCACCAGGGGGGAGCCGGGTCTCTCCCGTACGGCCACGTACCGGACGAAAATCGGAGGGAACCGCTCCGACGGACCTCACGTCGCGTTGGCCGTGCCGGGCAGACCCGGAGCCCGGTTGGCGGCATGCTGTGAATTCCACTACGGGCAACCGCACCGGGGTGACTTCAGCGATCCACGTACGTTGTAGGTGGTGTGCCGAACACTCTGCCCGCCCCTTCCATCGCCGCGGCCGTGCCTACGGCGCAGCGCGCGCCGCTGCCCCACCTGCTGACACCCTGTCAGGGGGAAGCGGCCCGCAGTCTCCTGGCCTTCGTGGGTTCGCTTCCGCTGGGGGAATCATCCGACGCACAGCTGCTCGCCGCTGTCATCGCCATCCGCGCCGCCCGGGACGGCTCCGGCAACCTGACGGGAATGGACCTGCGCGCCCTGCGCCTGGGCGATGCCGAGGGCGCCCTCGTTGCGCTGTCCGGCCTCGGGTGGCAGCCGCAGGGGGACCTGCTGGCTGGCGATCCGTCCACACCCGTGCCCGTCACCGTGCCCGAGCTCTCCGGCGAAGCCCGCCCCGGCCGCAGCCTGCTCTTCGGCAAGTCGAAGCGGTCCCGGGTCTCGGGATGGACCACCCGCACCCTGGCCGCCAAACCGGTCAAGAAGACTTCCTCATCGGCGAGGCTGGCCGCACTGTTCCTGGCCGCGTACAGCACGTCCGACCGTGACGGCATTCTTCCCGCCGGCCTCCCCGCACAGTGCCACGCGGCCCTGCCGGAGCTGCTGGCCAAGAACTTCCTGGCCGAGCTGGCGGGCGACCGATACCAGCTCTCCGAGGCCGTACGGCACTTGTCGGGACGCTACCTCGAACCCGACGGCCAACCGCCTTCGCACGGAGCTGGCAACAACTCGGCTTCGGAGCAGATGAGTTGGGACGACTGGAAGGCTCGGGCGAGTACGGCCCTGCGCCGCCACGTCGAGAACGTCGAAGGCTGTCCGCTCTGCACGTTCTCCACGGCGCGGGTGGCGGAGGCGTTCATGCGGAAGGCCGTTCCCGTCCAGCGGGGGGAGGACACGCGCTCCGCCTGCGTCGAGTGGGAGAGGACCCAGCCGGACCGAGGCCCGCGCGCGGCGGAGTTCGCTGCGGCGTTCCGCGCGGACCACGGCCACGGACCGTCCTTCAAGCAGCTGTGCAAGGGGATGGGCTGGGGGAAGCAGCCGCGCGCGCTCCGGGTCCTCGTGGTCGGCGGGCTGATCGCCGACGGGTGGCTGACCAACACGGATCCGGTGCCGTGGACGCTGCGCCCCGGTCAGGCTTACCGACCAGCCGTACAGACGGGTCTGCCGTCAGGCCGACGGGGACGATGAGGACAGTGGATTTCGTGTGCGGGTCCGGCCGGCTTGTCAGTCGGCCGGACCGAGGTGTTCGGCTTGCCCGAGGTGTTCGGGCGGCCCGAGGCGTTCGGTCGGTCCGGCGAAAGCCAGAAACGTGGCACGCGTACTGAGGAGCCACCGGCCGTCGATCTTGTGGAACGTGTCCTCGTAATGCCCCACCTGCGTGGGCGGTCGTGGGGACTCCATGCTGTCGGTATGACCGTCGACACGGTAGGTCGTGAAGTAGGTGGTCGCCGTCGCCGCAGACCCGGATGTGAGGGTCACCCGGATGTTCGTACAGATGCGCCGGGAAAGCCGGTCGGCAGGCCGAGAACCGAAGTAGGTGCGGAGCGCTTCACGGCCCTGGATCCTGCGGTCGCCCTCAAGCCACTCCCAGACCCCGTCAGCTGTGAACAGGTCAGCCACGTCGCCCGGTTCACCCAGGTCGAGCCGGTGGACGAAATCGGTGATCAGCCGTTCGCAGGCTCGCTCAGCCGTCAGCCGGTCCAGTGGATCAAGGGTTTCGGTAGCCATGCCCCTTCCTACCAGCGCGGCAGCGGACACGACGACCGGTTTTCGTTTCGCTGCAGCTGCACGGCCGCGACCGCAGGCGTCAGTTCCGGGCCCGGCGACGATCGAAGCCGCTCTGTCCGAGGCCGTCGGTTCACATGTCTCAGTTCCCGCATGACTGATCTTGATGTGGTGCACGTGTTCGTACGTCCGGACGGGGCAGGGAGCAGCCCCTTGGGTGTGGTGCGCGACGGAACTGCACTGTCCTGGCAGGCGAGTTGGGTCGTGACGTACGGATCAGCCAGGGCCGGGGTTCCGAAATCCTGGCCCGGGTCTCCGATGAGGGGTGGATCGACATCGGCGGCCGCGTAGTGGCGACGGAGATCCGTCCGCTGCAGCAGTGAACTGGGCCCCTCGAATGGGCGCACCGGGCCGGAGCGCAGGCGGGGCGTCGGGGAGCCCTGGAGATCTGCCACTAATCTGGGCGAAAGTCACCGCGCCGACCGCAGCGGTCCGCCGGTGTTCTCCCACGTCTGCGCTCCTCCGCTCCCGGGCGGCCGGACCGTTCACCCCGTAGCGAGGTCGTTCGCCGTGAGGCCCTGCGTTCCCTTGTCCGCGGTACCCCGGCTGCTTGTCGCGCTGGCCACCGGGGCGGTCGCCGGAATGATTCTCGGCCTTCTGGTGGATGCGAGGCTGGGCCTTCTCACCGGGATCTCCGTCACGGAGCTGGCCTTCGTGGTGGTGGGCTGGCTGGCATTGTGGCCGATGGACGCCGCCGGCACCCGGCACAACGCCCGCCGTGAGGACTTCCGGCCCGTGGCGGAGGAACTGGCGGTGGTGGGGACCGCTCTGGCCGGACTCTTCGCCATCGTCCTGCTGCTCCTGCTCGGTAACTCCTCCGGGGAGAGCCGAACCGCCGCCGCCCTCGCACTCGCCGGGGTATTCATGTGCTGGGCGGCGCTCCACCTGATGTACACGGCGCGGTACGCGTACCTGTACTACCGGTCGCCCGACGGAGGCATCGACTTCAACTCCGACAAGCCGCCCTCGTACCGTGACTTCATGTACTTCAGCTACAACCTGGGCATGACGTACCAGGTGTCCGACACGGACGTCTCCAGTTCGACGATCCGCTCCGTCGCGCTGCGGCACTGCCTGCTGTCCTACCTCTTCGGAACGAGCATCCTGGCCACGACCATCAACCTTGTGACCGGCATCGTCACCGGCTGACGGGGCACCTCCCCGTGCGAGGCTCAGGCACCCGGGGCGCGGCGCGTTCGCTCGCCGATCCGGTACCGCCGACCGACCCACCGCTCAGCGACACCACCACGGCGGACACCCGCCCCTCGGGTGCGTCGTAGGTCACCTGTCGCCGGGGCGGTGACCGAGGAGGGCATCACTGAGGGGGCTGTCACCGCGCGACAGCGCTTCGAATCGCGCCGCTCCGTGCCGTGTGGAAACGTGGAATGGTCAGTTACTCAGGAGGCTCCCTAAAACCACGGTGCGTCCTGGATCCGTCTATGCGCGGGAGGTGGCCCATGTCATCGAAGCGACGCCGGAAGAAGAGGGCTCGCCGCAAGCACGCCGCGAACCACGGACGGCGACCGCAGTCCTAGGATCCGCGGCAGCGCTGTTCGGAAAACGGGCGGGTCGCCGTATATGAGCGGTGATCCGCCCGCGCTTTCCCGGCCCCGTCCTCCGTCGGGCAGACGGCGCACCACCGGGGCGGCGTCCGGAAAGCGCCGATGAACTGAGACGCAGGGCGGCGAATTCGGCTGGAGGCTAGTATTCCGAGTGCCCCTGACCTTGCCCGCGGGGCGTCGTGCCATAGCGAAAACAGCTAGGAGGCAGGCTCTGTGGTCGAGTCGCAATCCGTGATCGCCCCGCCGGCCAAATCCGCTTTGTTCCTCGTGTGCACCATCGCGCCCGGCGGCGAATCCGTCGTCCGCGACCTGCTCCCCGATGTGGCCGGGCTGAAGCGATCGGTGGGTTTCCGTGCTCCGGACGCCGGGCTCACCTGCGTCGTCGGCATCGGCTCCGCCGCGTGGGACCGGCTCTTCGACGGGCCGCGCCCGCGCGATCTGCATCCCTTCGTGCCGCTGGCGGGCTCCCGTCACTGTGCACCGTGCACGCCCGGCGATCTCATCTTCCACCTGCGGGCCCGCCACATGGACCTCTGCTTTGAGCTGGCCCGCCTGATCGGGGAACGCCTCCGGGGAGCGGTCACCGTGGTGGACGAGGTGCATGGCTTCAAGTCCTTCGACGAGCGTGACCTCCTCGGCTTCGTGGACGGCAGCGAGAATCCGGAAGGCAGGCTCGCCGCCGATTCGGTGTTCACCGGCGACGAGGACCCCGAATTCACGGGCGGCAGTTATGTCATCGTGCAGAAGTACGTGCACGATCTCGCGGCATGGGACGCGCTGCCCACGCACGAGCAGGAATTGGTCATCGGCCGCACGAAGCTGAACAACGTCGAACTGCCCGACGACGTCAAGCCTGCGGATTCCCACGTCGCCCTCAACACGGTCACCGACGCGGACGGAAACGAGCAGAAGATCGTGCGGGACAACATGCCGTTCGGTCGTATCGGGCAAAGGGAGTTCGGTACCTATTTCATCGGCTATGCCCGCACTCCCGAGGTTACGGAGCAGATGCTGCGCAATATGTTCCTCGGAGACCGGCCCAGCGTTCATGACCGGATCCTCGACTTCTCCACCGCGGTCACCGGCTGTCTCTTCCATGTGCCCACCGCCGACTTCCTCGACGATCCGCCGGACCCACCCGCGGGCGCCACGACGACCGAAGGTTCTCTCGGTATCGGCAGCCTCAAAGGAGTCTGATCCTCATGTCCGTGCCCACCGGTATGAACAACCTCCACCGCGAACTCGCCCCGATCACCTCCCAGGCATGGGCGCAGATCGAGGACGAGGCCCGCCGCACGTTTCAGCGCAACGTCGGGGGCCGCCGCGTCGTGGACGTGACCGGCCCCGACGATCCGGCGCTGGCCGGTGTCGGCACCGGCCATCTCACCGCCATCGAGGCCCCGGCCACGGGTGTCACCGCGCGACTGCGTCAGGTGCAGCCCCTGGTCGAGCTCCGCGTCCCCTTCAAGGTCACCCGCGAAGCGGTGGACGACGTCGAGCGCGGCGCGCAGGACTCCGACTGGCAGCCCGTCAAGGACGGGGCACGCGCCATGGCGTTCGCCGAGGACCGGGCCGTCTTCGAGGGATACGCGGCAGCGGGCATCAGCGGGCTCCGTGAGCGCACCTCCAACCCGGTGCACAGCCTGCCGGCCGAGGTGAGGGAGTACCCGGACACCGTCAGCCGGGCTCTGACGACGCTGCGCCTCGCCGGCGTCGCGGGCCCGTATTCACTGCTTCTGGGAGCCGACGCGTACACGGAGGTCAGCGAGACGTCCGATCACGGGTACCCCGTCGCCGCGCACCTCGGCCGGCTCCTGGACGCTCCGCCCATCTGGGCACCCGCGCTCAACGGCGCCTTTCTTGTCTCCACCCGGGGCGGCGACTTCGAGCTGCGTCTCAGCGAGGATCTCTCGATCGGCTACACCGCGCACGACACGAACGAGATCGAGCTGTACTTCCGCCAGACGCTGACCTTCCTGGTCTACACCGATGAAGCCGTGGTGGCGCTCACCTCCTGATCGAACCGGTCTGCACCCTCCCTCGGGTGTGACCGCCGACCGAGGCCCGGCACGACGGAACGCGCCGCGTACGCAAGCTCGTACGCGGCGCGTTCCTTCGTCGTTCTGCTACTCGTCTGCGGCGTCCGGGGCCGGGGGCAGACCCACGTCGTCGCGGTCCTCCTCGACGCGCTGTTCGAGTTCCTTCTCGTCCGGGCGCCGTGGCAGGCCGCGTCCGTGCCCGGTCTCCGGGTCGCCTTCGACTTCGTGGTTCGACTTGTGGTGTGCCATCACTCTCTCCTTGCATGGAGGTGCGGTGCGGGCTGGTCGAACGCGCCGCCCCCTGTCAGGGTGCGTCGGCTGCCACCGCCGACGGGCGGCCGGGGGCAGTGTCCTGGTCGGCTTCGCCGCTGATGGTGCAGTGAAGCGAGTCGTCCTTCACGTCGGCGGTGATCGTGTCGCCGGGCTCGGCCTCGCCGCTCAGCAGCAGGGTGGCTATGCGGTTGTCGAGTTCGGTCTGGATCGTGCGGCGCAGCGGACGGGCGCCGAACTCCGGCTGGTGACCGTGAGCGACCAGCAGTTTCTTGGCCGCTTCGGTGACCTCCAGGGTCATGCCCTGGGCGTGGACGCGGTGCTTGCTGCGGTCGAGGAGGTGATCGACGATCTCCGACAGGTCCTTCTCGGTGAGGCTGTGGAAGATGATGATGTCGTCGATGCGGTTGAGGAACTCGGGCAGGAAGCGTGCCCGCAGTTCGTCCATCAGCTCATCCTTGAGCTCGGACATCTCGCCCTTGTGGGCGAGGATGCGATGGGCGCCGATGTTGGACGTCATGATGACCACGCAGTTGCTGAAGTTCACCGTGCGGCCCTGGGCGTCGGTGAGGCGTCCGTCGTCGAGGATCTGCAGCAGGGCGTTGAAGACGTCCGGATGGGCCTTCTCCACCTCGTCGAACAGCAGCACGCTGTACGGATGGCGGCGGACCTTCTCGGTGAGCTGACCGGCCTCCTCGTAGCCGACGTAACCGGGAGGAGCACCGACGAGCCGGGCGACGGTGTGCTTCTCCTGGAACTCGCTCATGTCGAACCGGATCATGCGGTCCTCCTCGCCGAACAGCAACTCGGCGAGTGTCTTGGCGAGTTCGGTCTTGCCCACTCCGGTGGGCCCGAGGAAGAGGAACGAGCCGACGGGGCGGTTCGGGTCCCCCATGCCCGCGCGGTTGCGGCGTACGGCTTCGGAGACCGCGGTGACCGCCTCGTTCTGGCCGACGATCCTGGCGTGCATCTCCTCCTCCAGCCTCAGGAGCTTCTCCCTCTCGCTGGAGGTGAGCTGGGAGACCGGGATCCCGGTACGGCGGGAGACGACGTCCGCGATGTCTGCCGCGGTGACGGAGACGACGCCCTCGCGCCGTTCCTCGATGCCCGCGAGCTCACCCTCCACCTCGGCGATCTGGCCCTTCAGCTCCGATGCCCTGTCGAACTGCTCGGCGTCGACGGCCTGGTCCTTCTCACGGCGCAGCTTCGCGAGACGGTCCTCGCGGCTGACGACCTCGGTGGAACGGCCGGAACTGCGCAGCCGTACCCGGGCACCGGCCTGGTCCATCAGGTCGATGGCCTTGTCGGGCAGGAACCGGTCGCTGATGTAGCGGTCGGACAGTTCCGCGGCCGCGGTGAGGGCGCCGTCGGCGAAACGCACCTGGTGGTGGGCCTCGTAGGAGTCGCGCAGTCCCTCCAGGATCTGGACCGTCTCCTCGACGGACGGCTCTGGGATCAGCACGGGCTGGAAGCGGCGCTCCAGGGCGGCGTCCTTCTCGATGTGCTTGCGGTACTCGTCGATCGTGGTCGCCCCCACCACGTGCAGCTCGCCGCGTGCGAGGGCGGGCTTGAGCATGTTGCCCGCGTCCATGGAACCCTCGCCCGTTCCGCCCGCGCCGACGACCGTGTGCAGTTCGTCGATGAACAGGATGATGTCGCCGCTCGCCTGCTGGACGTCCTCGATGACCTTCTTCAGTCGCTCCTCGAACTGCCCCCGGTACTGCGCCCCGGCCACCATCCCGGACAGGTCCAGCGAGACGACCCGCTTGTCCTTGAGGGTGTCGGGCACCTCGCCCCCGACGATGCGCTGCGCCAGCCCCTCCACGATGGCGGTCTTGCCGACACCGGGCTCGCCGATGAGTACCGGGTTGTTCTTGGAACGCCGCGAGAGGATCTCGACGGTCTGCTCGATCTCCTCGGCCCGGCCCACCACGGGGTCGAGCTTGCCCGCCTTCGCTTCCTCGGTCAGGTCCCTGCCGTACTCGTCCAGGGTCGTGGACGGCCCCTTCGGGGTGGGTGGCGCACCGTCCGCGCGCGCCGCCCGGTCCGTGAGGCCGCGCAGCCTCTCGGCGTCGGGGCCGTCCGCCTGCAGGAACCGCCCGGCACCGGAGTCGGAGTCGCCGAGGAGCGCGCCGAGGATGTGCTCGGGGCCGATGTACGACACACCGGCCGCCTGCGAATCGGCGTACGCGGCGGCGAGGGTGCGCTTGGCCGCCGGGGTGAGTCCGGGCTCCGAGGAAGGCTCGCCCGCCTCCCGGGGAAGCACCTCGGCGATCCGGGAGGCGAGCGCGCCGGGGTCCACACCGGCCTGGGAGAGCAGTCCACGTGAGGAGTCGACCTGTGTGGCCGCCCACAGCAGATGCTCGGTATCGAGGTCGGACGTTCCGTCCTCCGCCGCCTTGCGCGCGGCCAGGTCGAGAAGTTCGTGCGACGACTCGGTCAGGAGCCGTCCGATCGGCACCCGCTGCACTGCCGGGGGTGACGACGCCGGCGACATACCGAAGAACCGGTTCAGCAGATCGCTGAACGGATCAGATGGACCGAGGGGTGAACCGAACGCCATCGACATCACAGCTCCAGATGGGTGGGGAACACTCCCCACTCAAACCCTGTGCCAGTCGCCCCGCAAGCGGGGGAGGAGGTACGCGGGGACAGGGCGCCTGGGGCCCCGGCAGTCACCTCCCCCCGTCGCGACCGCCGGCCCGTGACGGGGCCCGGCGGTGCGCCACCGGGCAGCCGGGACCTCTCCGACCGGCCCCGGCCCCGGCTCCCTCACCCGTCGCGGAGCATCTCCAGAACGACCGCCGCGGACCAGGAGAAGTTCGCGGAATTCTCACCCTCACCGGTCAGCGGCTGGTAGTTCTCGTGGATGGGTCCGTCACCGAGCAGGCCCTCCGCGTGCTGGAGCAGCTTCTCGCCGATGGCCCGGGCATCCCGGTCGTAGCCGTAGTCGGACAGGCCGCGGAGGGCGAAATACGCCTGGTCCAGCCAGACGAGACCGCGCCAGTAGCCGGTCGGGTCGAACTTGGAACTGTTGCGTGCGAGCGTGGGGAGGGGCATCGGGGTGGCGAACTGCGCGGGGTCGGTGAGCGCGGCACGGACCCCGGCGGCCTGCCGTGCGGATGCGACGCCGGCCCACAGCGGGACGGCTCCTTCGATGCCCTTGCCGGCCGCCGTGCGCGGGCCGCTGCCGTCCGGTCCGCAGTCGTAGAAGAATCCGGTGGCCGGGTCGTAGGTACGGGTCCTGATCCGGTCCCGCAGGACGTCTGCCCCGTGGTTCAGGTCCTTCGCCTCCTTCTGCCAGCCGAGCTCGGTGGCCATCCGGGCGAGGAAGCGTTTCTCCGCGTACAGGAAGCAATTGAGATCGACCGACTGCTGGGCGAGTGAGTAGCCGACGGTGCGCCCCGTCCGGTCGGTGTTGGTCCGCACCTGCGTGTCGTCGAACCTGGGAGCGTTGTCCATCCCGCTCTCCCAGGCGGCGGCCAGCCTCCGCTGCTCGGTGCTGTTGTTGGCCGGGTCCACCGTGGCGCCGTACTCGGCCAGGCCGTCCCGATCGTGGTCCCTGTCGCGGTACCACCACGCGTGGTACGCCCTGAGCTTCGGATACATCCGGCGCAGGAACGCCCGGCCTCCGCCGCGCTCATACACCTGCCACACCGCCCACGCGGCCAGTGGCGGCTTGGAGTTGCGTTCGTTCCAGTTCAGGCCCCCGTGACGCACGTCGTTGTAGAACAGCGCGTCCGGCACCATCCCCGCGTCCTGCGGGCGGTCCGGGGAGTCCGGCCGGATCTGGTAGTCGAACATCGACTCAATGGTCGAGACGGCCAGTTGAGGATCGAAGACCGCCGTCGCGACGGCTTCCTTCCACGAGTCCCAGGCCCAGAAGCCCCCGGCGAACGACGTGTTGGTGACGGAGGGGGTGATCCCGTCCTTACGCAGCGCACCGGCCGGGCTGCGCCAGTTGGTCACCAGTGTCTGTACCGCCTTCGCCGCGGTCCGGCGGCGCCCGGGGGCCACTCCGTCGAGTGCGCGGGTCAGGTAGAGCTGCCAGCGCCGGTCCGCACGGTCCGCGACGCGATCCGGGTGCGCCAGGGCCTCGCGCACGGCCGGGCGGTTGGTGCGGCGTTCCGTGTCGGTGAACGTGTACGACTCGGTCCAGGCGAACGCGGCGGTCGCACCCGGCGCCAGCCGCGTCGGACGGTGCGCGGTGGTGCGGTACTCATCGCCGTGCACGGTCGTGCGTACGGATCCGGCGTGCGCCACTTCGAACCGGGTCTGCGCGGTGGTCAGGAAGTCCTTGAACGAGCGGACCTCGGCGAACCGGACCGCGACGCCGTCATCGGTCGCGTGCAGCCGCGGTGCGCTGCGCACCGGCTCGCTGGTGTGGCGCAGCAGAGCTCCCGTCCAGTGGGGACGCAGCTCGCGGTCCCTGGTTCCCCGGTTCTGGACCGTCGCCCGGATCAGGGCGGTGCGGTGGCCGGCGTACCGCAGTTCCATGGTCACCCGCAGCTCGTCCATGGCGTACGACTGCGTCAGGACGCCCGGCCGGGCCTCCAGGCGGGGCGACCGGTCCGCCGACAGGTCGACCGCCCGCCCCGACCGCTCGTCGACGAGTCCGAACCGGCTGAACGCCCGGCTCAGGTACCAGGGGTACTCCTCGGCTATGTACAGGGGCCCGCTGAAACCTCCGAAGTACGCGTGGTCCGCCGCTGAGGGCAGCCCGTAGGCGTGCCAGGCCCCGAGATCGGCGAAGACGTTGAGCGGATTGTCTCCCGGGGGCTGGGCCGCTCCGGGAAGGCCGTGCAGGTCGAGCACGTCGGAGAGTCCGGTCCGGAACGAGTCCCCGGGGACGTGGTGTGGTGGCGCCTGTGGCGCGGCCTCCTGGGCATGAGCGGGAGCCGCCGGGAGCAGGGCGGCCCCCACCGGTACGAGCGACGAAGCGGCGAACTGCCTCCGCGAAAGATGATTCATCGAGAGCCTCGGAACATGAGGGGTGTCGGAATCCGGCCACGCTAACAGTTTGTTGACAGCACGATCAGGGGGCTGGCCTGCTCGGATTCCGTGAGCCCTTCCCGTCTCGGCCGACCCCGCAGTAAGATCATCATCACCGTCCATGCCAGGAGTGCCGATGCCCGAGCTGCGGCATGCCCACGATGCCGCCCGCGCGATCGTCGTGGCGGCCCTGGGGCGCGACCCCGGCCCCATGAACGCCGTCGAGAGCAGCTCTCACCACGTGTTCGTCGGCCCGGACATCGTCGTGAAGATCATCGATGCCGTCGGCCACACACGACTGAACCGGGAGATCGCACTCGCGCCGCACCTGCCCACCGGCCTCGCCGCACCGCTGCTCGACAGTGGACTCCACCGGCTGGGGACGGGTGACGTTCGCTATGCCTGCTACGCCCGCGTACCAGGGGCCACCCCCGGTGTGGGCATGCCCGGTGTGGACGGTGAGACCGCACGCCTGCTGGCCGAGAACGCGGTCCAGCGGCTCGACGGACTGCACGGCTGGGTGCCCACCGGTGAGGCCGAACAGACGCTTCGAGAACCGCTCGACCACGGCGGGTTCGTCAGCCGCGCCGCTTTCCGTGCCGGGGTCGAGGACCTCGCCGCCCTGGACCGGCACCGGGCCGTCCCCCGGCGTCTGCTCGACGGGCTGACGGCGATCGCGGAGCGCGCGCCGCTGCGGGCGCGGACCGTCGTCCCGGTGCACGCGGACTGCCACTGGGACAACTGGCTCGCCCGCGACCGGGGCGTGACGGCCCTGCTGGACTTCGAATGGGCCCGCTTCGGCGAACCGGCCGACGACTGGTTCTTCCTGGCCCGGTTCAGCGGCCCCCACATGGAGACCGTTCTCGACGTCATCGCACGTGCCACGGGGACCTCGCCGGAAACGCTCCGTGCGGAGTGCGAGATTCGCGAAGCCGCCCACCTCACGTCCGATCTCCGGCTGGCCTTCGAACACCCCGACGCCCATGGCTGGATGGCCGCCGACAGGCTCCGTGACCTGGAGGAGCTCGTCGTCGGGCGCTACTGGTGGCGTGGTGCCCGGTGATGCCTGTTGCGGCAGGCGGTGCGGTCCGCCCGCGCCCGTGACTGATCCGGCAGGAACCCGGTCTCCGGTTCGGGAGGTTGACCATGAATCCGCCATGGATGCGCCAAGGATTCACCCTTAGGCAAAGCGTTCGATATTAATGAATCAATGCTCTTGTTCTGAGCATGCCTCGCGGATGTGATCACGGAAGCCGCTTCGTACGGCTCCGCTCCGTACAAGGAGAATCCATGCGCACAGCCCGTACCCGGCTCCGTACCGGGGCCGCAGCGGCGGGGGTCACCACCCTCGTTGCCGCCGCGGTGATAGCCGCCCCCCTGAGCGGCAGCGCCACCGCCGCATCCGCCCACGCCGCACCGCAGACCAAGGCGGTTCCCGCCGTCGCAGGTCATCAGCTGGTCAGCGGCGTGAGCAGCCCCCTGCCCACCGAGCAGTGCCAGGCGAAGTGGAAGATCGCCTGCTACACGCCGATCCAGTACCGCCAGGCGTACCACCTCAACCCGCTGTACAAGTCCGGCGTCACCGGCAAGGGCCGCACCATCGTCATCGTGGACTCGTTCGGCTCGCCGACGGTCCAGCACGATCTGGACGTCTATAGCAAGCAGTTCGGGATGAAGAGCGCCCAGGTGCAGGTCAAGAAGTGGGGCCACGTCCCCGAGTTCGACCCGAAGAACTCCGACATGACCGGCTGGGCCGGCGAGACGACGCTCGACGTGGAGATGGCTCACGCCGTCGCCCCCGACGCCAGGATCGTGCTGGTCGAGACGGCGGTCGCCGAGACCGAGGGCGTCACCGGGCTGCCGGAGATGATGTCCGCCGAGAAGTCCCTCATCGACCACGGGGTGGGTGATGTCATCACGCAGAGCTTCGGCGCCACGGAGAACACGTTCCCCGGCTTCGACAAGGGTGACTTCTCCAGCATCGGCAAGCTGCGCTACGCGTTCAAGGACGCCGCCGAGCACGGGGTGACCGTCCTCGCCTCGTCGGGTGACGGGGGAGCCACCGACAGCACCGCGGACGGCAAGGGCTACTACAAGAAGCGGGTCAACTCCTGGCCCTCGTCGGACCCGTTGGTGACCTCGATCGGCGGCACCCAGCTGCACCTGGACGCCAAGGGTGACCGCACCGCGCCGGAGAGCGTGTACAACGACAACGGCGCAGGGGGCGGGGGCCAGTCGCACGTGTTCGGCCGCCCCGCGTTCCAGAACGGCGAGAAGGCCGCCGTCGGCACTCGTCGCGGGACCCCGGACGTCTCCATGGCTGCCGCGGTCAACGGCGGTGCCTGGGTGTACTCCAGCTACGACCCGACCGCCGTCGGCTGGGACGTCTCCGGTGGTACGAGCGAGGCCAGCCCCCTGTTCTCCGGCGTCGTCGCCCTGGCCGACCAGGCCGCCGGGCACCGGGTCGGGAACATCAACGACGCGCTGTACACCCTGTCCCACCACACGTCGTCCGGCATCGTCGATGTCAACGACGGCACGAACAACAGCTACCAGGGGGTGACCGGGTACACCGCCGCCGACGGCTATGACATGGCCACCGGCGTCGGCACCGTGGACGCGTCCCGGTTCGTGCCGGCCCTCGCCCGTGCGAGCCACCGCGGCTGACCGCCGCTGACCGCCGTACCGGGCCGACGGTCAGCGGCGGATCCCTCCCGGACGCCGGACCGGCTCGGCGGCCACGGCCACGCACTCGGTGCGGCGCCTGCGCGACGAGGCAGGCGGCCGGGCCTGGGATCCGTCGGAATTCGACGGATCCCAGGCCCGGCCGGGCTATCGCCGCAGGAGGGGGCGGCCGCGAGTCGTGAGGGCCGTGCCGAACAGGGCGGCGCATCCCGCACGGCGGGGGGACCTCACTCCACCGCGGACGCCAGGGCCAGGACCGGCGCCGCCTGGTCCGTGAGCTGGTGGAGCTGGTTCAGCTCGTTCAGGTGGTTCAGGCCGGCCAGCTGGTCCTTCACCTTGGGAAGCCGGGCGGCGTACTCCGCAGGAATTCCGGTCGTGGCGATGGCATCGAGCTCGCCGACAGGATTCACCTTCGGGGCGACCCGGCCGGCGGCGTCTGCGGCGTGTGCCGAGGACATGGCAAGGCACGGGAGTGCGGCAGCCAGGGCGAGACATGTGGCAATGCGTCGTGTTGGGTTCATACCTGTGCAAACGCGCCGAAGTGTCGACGGACACGGAAAATCCCCGCTCCGGCGCAGTGGACCGGCAGCCGCCGGTCAGTCGCCGGTGCCGTCCACTCCGTTCTTCAGCCATTCCGGGCTGCGGAAGGCGCCGCCGTACGCGGGGAGTTCCACGGTGTGTCCGTAGCCGGCGAGCTGGCTCCAGGGCCGGTTGATCCCGGAGGAGCCGTAGCGGCGGACCCGGGTGACGGTGTCCAGGTCCAGGACGTCGACGAGGATCTCCTCGCCTGTTCCTGCCTGCTGGCGGACGATGCCCTCCGGGTCGACGATGGCGCTGGTGCCGACTCCGGCCGGGTCGGAGGCGTTGACGTTGACGACGTAGAGCTGGTTGGTCCACGCGTTGGCACGGGCACAGACCAGTTCCATCTCGCGGTCCCGGGTGGTGGTCAGGGTGGGCTGGATGACGACCTCCGCGCCCAGCCAGGCGAGCTGACGCATGGTCTCCGGGAAGGAACCGTCGTAGCAGATGGCCAGCCCCACCCGGCCGGCGCCGGGGATGTCGAAGACCGTGAACTCCGTTCCGGGGGCTGTCTTCTCGTAGGGCTGCCAGGGGAACACCTTGCGGTAGCGGGCGGTGATCTCGCCTTCGGGGGAGACGGCCAGGGCGGTGTTGTGGATACGGCCGTCGGTGGCGCGTTCGAAGACGGTCCCCGGGACCAGCCACAGACCCGTCTCGATCGCGAGGGCACAGATCCGGTCGGTGAGCGGGCCGGGCACGGTGACGGCGGCCCGGTCCATCCAGTCCGCGGGGGCGGGGCTCAGCAGCGGGCCTTCGGCGGCGAGGAACAGTTCGGGGACCGTGACGAGCTGCACGTGCGGGAACAGCTCGCGGGTGGTGCGGACCTGCGCGGCGAACCGCTGCCAGCTGGCTTCGAGGTCGTGCGGTACGGGGGCGGTCTGCAGGGCGGCGACGGTGAGTGTGCGCATGGGCGTATCAGTCCTCGGTGACAGTGATGCGGGTGACGGCCGTGCGGCCTTCGCGGAAGAAACGGGGGAAGCGGGCGCGGGCGATCAGTACGGCTGCGACGCCCAGCGCCAGGGAGCCGAAGCCGAGCAGGAACACCCCGCCGACGCCGTGGAAGGAAGTACTGCCGTAGGCCGGGGCGTACATGTCGTATGCGCTGCGGGCGAAGGCCGCCAGCATCAGCACGGCGCCCAGCAGGGGCAGGACGCCCTTCATCAGCAGGTCGCGGGGGGAGTCGCGCAGCTGCGAGCGGAAGTGCCAGACGCAGGCCAGCGCGGTGGTGCCGTAGTAGCAGGCGATGAGCAGTCCGATGGACAGGATGGCGTCGCCCAGGAACCGCGGTGACAGGAGCTGGAGCAGGACGAGCAGCGCTGCGGTGGCGACTCCGAAGAAGACGGTTCCGAACGCCGGCGTGCGGTGGTGGGGGTGGATCCGCCGGAACGCCGCGGGCAGCGCGCCGTGGGCCGCCATGGACAAGGTGGTACGGGAGCTGCTGATGAGAGTGGTGAGCAGCGCGGAGACGGCCGAGACGCAGACAGCCAGTTGGACGGCCTTCGCCAGGACGCTGCCCAGGACGGGCGGAGCCAGGGTGGCCAGCACATCGGTGGCCGTGGCGGCGTTGCCCAGTCCGATCCCGGTGCTGCCGGTGCCGGCGAAACTGATCGCGGCGAAGGCCGTGAACAGATAGGTGCCCAGCAGGGTGAAGGTGGAGATGAGTACGGCTCGTCCCGGGACACGGTCGCTGTCCGTCTCCTCGTTCACGGTGATCAGCGAGTCCCACCCCCAGTAGATGAACAGGCACAGCAGCACTGCCTGGGCGCAGGACCCGGGGTCGCCGAAGGCGAACGGGTTGAGCCAGGACAGCGACGGGCGGACCGAGTGCCGCTGGACCAGGGCGGCGGCTCCGAAGCCGAACAGCGCGGTCAGCTGCAGCCCCAGCAGTACGTACTGGACCGAGGCCGCGATCCTCAGACCCCGGCGGGCGACGGCGGTGAGGGCCGCCAGCAGCAGAACGGCCGTCACGGTCACGGCGAGCGGGCGCTGCTCCCACGTGTGCAGGCCGAGTACTTGGAGCAGGTAGACGGCCCCGACCTGGGAGAGCGCCGTCATCGCGATCAGGGTGGCGATCTGCACCACCCAGCCGCCGACGAGCCACCCGGCCAGCGGGCCGAACGCGCGAGTGGTCCACACGAAGGTGGTTCCGCAGTCCGGCAGTTGCCGGTTGAACTCGCGGAAGGCGAAGGCGGTGAGCAGGATCGGCACGAAGCCGAGCAGCAGCGCGGCCGGAGCGAGATGGCCGGCCACGAGCGTGACCAGTCCGAGAGTGACGGCGATGCTGTAAGCGGGGGCCACTGAGGACAGCCCCAGTGCGACGGCCCCGAGCAGGCTGACCGAGCCGCGGTGCAGCCCCTTGGCGGTGGCGGCCGGGCTGGGGACGCCGGTGCGGGGCGGGGCCGGGGGAGTACCGGCCATGGCGCCGGCATCGGTCGGTTGCTTCGTCACGGCGTGGACTCCTGAGATGGACGGCTCCTGTTAAATTTGAATTTAAGAGAGGGCTGGTCCGAGCCGTCAAGAGGCGCACCTCGGTTTGTTAAACTCAGATATAACAAAACCGAGTGGAAGAGGCTGTGCGGTGGCGGCGAAGAAGGGCGGCGGGAAGGAAGCGCGCCGGGCGGAGCTGGGCGCGGCCGTGCAGCGTGCGCTCCTGGCGCGCGGTCTGGAGGGCCTGAGGTTGCGTGACATCGCGGACGAGGCGGGTGTCACGCCTGCCGCCGTGCTCTACTACGGCGATCTGGACTCCCTGGTCCACGAGGCCTATCAGCGGGCCATCGAGCGCTACAGCCAGGAGCGGGAGGAGGCCGCGGACCGGTTCGCCGACGCCCGCGACAAGCTCCGCTCGTGCATCGACCACGGTGTGGCCACCGGGCCCGACGACGCGCTGACCCGGCTGATGTTCGAGTACTGGCCACGTTGCCTCAGGGACGCCAGGGCCGCCGCTCTCGACAGCGCGCTGACTGAACGTCAGATCGCGGTCTACGCCAGCGTATTGGTGCTGGGTCAGGCCCAGGGTCACTTCACCCTGGAGGATCCGCCGCGTCTCCTCGCCGCCAACTTCGTCGCCATGGAGGACGGCTACCAGATGGAGGTGCTCGCCGGCCGCCGGACCCGCACCGAAGTCATCGGGGCGCTACGGGGATACGCCCGCGCCGTCACCGGCCATCGGCCGGCCGACCACCCCGACCTGCCCGGTACGCAGGGGTGAGGCGGGGCGCCGCCCACTGACGGCCCGCGCCGTCGGCGGGCGGCGCCCCGCCCCCGTGCTCCCATCGGTGCCGGCTCTTCGTGTCATGGCGCCGCGGCTCACGCGTTGCTCCGGGGCCCTCGGCAGGTCGAAGAGGCGTCTGCCGTGCTGATTCAGGGGGCAGTTGCCGCTGTTGCCTCGGCTGTCGTCGGAGCGGTGCCGGAGCGGCTCCAGGCGATCCGCGCCGCGGATCCCACCAGGCCCACGAGGTCGGGATCGGAGGTGTCGCCGTTGAGGTGGCGCCACTCGCCGGCGAGGGTGATGGCCATCCGTTCGGCGAGGCCCAGCCCCGGATAGCGGTCCTCGTCGATCAGGATCTCCGCCGCCTCGACGGGGGTCCTGCCCTGGCCGTGCATCAAGAGGGCCTGTCCGGCGAGGTCTTCGAGGTACTCGATGTAGGCGATGAGTCCGCCGGGGTTCAGGACGGGGCCGTGGCCGGGGACGATCCACTCGGGTTTCAGATCCAGGATCCTTCGGCAGGCGGCTGCCGTGTTCTCCAGTGGTCCGGCCCAGTGGCACGGGTGGTCGCCGGCGAAGACGACATCGCCGGCGAAGACGACTCTCTGCTGGGGAAGGTGGACCACCAGGTCGCCCACGGTGTGGGCGGGGCCCACCTCGTGCAGTTCGACGGGCGTGTCACCGACGCGCAGGTCCAGCCGGCCGTCGAACGTCCTGGTCGGAGCCTGGACTGTGATGCCGCTGAAGTCGAACCGTCCGAAGTGCTGCCGGAAGTACCAGCCCAGGGGGTGGTCGGGGTCGGTGTTCTCGATCAGGGCCCGCAACTGCTCGGGGGTGGGCTCGAAGCATTGGTGTTCGAGGGTGCGGCGGGTGGCGATGAACTCGGCGCCGACGACCCGCTGGTTGCCCCAGGTGTGGTCACCGTTGCCATGGGTCGAGACAACCGTGCGGATCCGGGCTCCGCTGCCGGCGGCGCTGCGGGCCGCCGAGAGGAACTCGTCGGTCAGGTCCAGGGAGTACGGGGTGTCGACCAGCAGGGCGTCCCCGCCCGACGAGATCAGGCCACAGTTGGCCAGGCCCCAGGTCCGGTGGCCTTCCGGTGCCCACAGGTGAACGCCGGGAGCCAACTGGCTAAGAGAAGTCATGGTCGTACATTCTGGCCCACCGGGCGGTACGAGCGGAAACCGGCCTCCCCACAGCCGTGGGGATCCGGTGGGGCGCTGCGGCTTCCGCCCGGGCACCACCGGACTCGAACGGGACGAAGGGCCGCCGACGGGGACGTGTGGAGCCTCTCCACGGAGGTATGTTCAATGACGGAACTAACCGCACCGGACACCCGGCACACCGACGGATGGAGTGACAGTGGGTCAGCACCTCGCGGATACGGCGGCGGACGGCGGCGGCACGGTCGTACCCGGTGCGGGAGGGCTGCCCGCGGGCGGTCTGCGCGAGCTGCTCCGGGGCCTCGACGTCCTCTCGGGCGAGCTGCCCGTGTTCGACCCGGGCGCCGCCCCGCCGGACCCCGCCGCGCTCTTCACCGAATGGCTTCTGGGGGCTGTGGCGGCGGGGGTGCCCGAACCGCACGCGATGACGCTCTCCACCGTGGACCGTCAGGGCAATCCCTCCGCACGCGTGCTGATCCTCAAGGGCCTGGACGCGAACGGCTGGAAGTTCGCTGTGCACGACGAGAGCCCGAAGGGCCGGGAGCTGGCCGCCCGCCGGAGCGCCGCGCTCACCTTCTACTGGCCCCTCCAGGCGCGGCAGGTGCGGGTACGGGGGCCGGTGGCCGGTGAGTCCGCCGAGCAGAGCGCTGCGGACTTCCTGGCCCGCTCACCGGCGGCCCGCGCCGAAGCGCTGCTCGGCAGGCAGAGCAGCCCGCTCCAGGACCTGGCGGAACGGGACGAGGCGACCCGGAAGTCCCTGGAACAGGTCGATCGTGAACCGGGCCTCGTTCCGCCGGAGTGGACGCTCTACGCGCTGCGTCCCGAGAGCGTCGAGTTCTGGCAGGGGGACGGCGACCGCCGGCACACCCGGCTCAGCTACCACCGTGACGGCGAAGGATGGGACAGGCGCCTGCTGTGGCCATGACCGTCGCCGGGAGCGGCCTTCGCCGTACTGCCGGTCCTGCGTGCCGGGAGCCGCGCGGACCCCGGGTTCCCTGACCCGGTCTTCACCGGCGAGTTCGCCCCGGTGGCCGCGCCCGAACGGCCCAGGACTCCGGACTGCCCGCGGCCGCCCTGCCCCGGAGCCCCGGCCGGCCCTCGCCCGCACACCCGAACGGGCCATCACGACGGGCACCACCCCCGGCGGCCGACTGCAATGGACGGATGACCGCGCCTCCGCACGACTGCCTCGCGCGCAACGAGTGGATCTGCGGTGCCTATCTGTCGACCCGCAGATCCATCCTCTGGGACGCGGTCCTCCAGCACCTCCAGCTGACGGCGGTCTCCGTGCTGGTCGGGCTGGTGCTCGCCGTTCCCCTCGCGGTGGCGGCCCGCCGCTGGCGGTGGGCCGCCGGTCCGGTGCTCGGGGTCACCACCGTGCTCTACACGATCCCGTCCCTCGCGATGTTCTCGCTGCTCCTGCCGGTGTACGGCCTCTCCGCCTCGCTCGTGATCGCCGGTCTCGTCCTCTACTCGCTCACCCTGCTGGTGCGGAACATCCTCGCCGGGCTGCGCGCCGTTCCCGAGGAGACCCGGCAGGCCGCCCGGGGGATGGGATACGGGCCGATCCGGCTGCTCCTCGCCGTCGAGCTCCCCCTCTCGCTCCCGGCCGCGATGGCGGGACTGCGTATCGCGACCGTCTCGGCGGTCTCGCTCGTCACGGTGGGCGCCATCGTCGGATACGGCGGCCTCGGCAACCTCATCTACAGCGGAATGAACAGCTTCTTCAAGGCCCAGGTACTGACCGCCTCCGTGCTCTGTGTACTCATCGCCGTCGCCGCCGATCTCGTACTCCTCGGTGTGCAGAGGCTGCTCACGCCGTGGACCCGCGTATGAACACCCTCTCCTCCGCCTGGTCCTGGCTCACCAGCTCCGCCAACTGGTCCGGCGACGGCGGAATCACCCACCGGCTCACCCAGCACCTCTACCTCACCGTCGTCTGTCTCGCGCTGAGCTGCCTGATCGCCCTGCCGGTCGCCGTGGTGCTCGGTCACATCGGCAAAGGCGGCGCGCTCGCCGTCAACATCTCCAACGTCGGGCGTGCCGTCCCCACCTTCGCCGTGCTCGTCCTGCTCCTGCTCACCCCGCTCGGCAGGCACGGCGACTGGCCGACCGTCATCGCGCTGGTGCTCTTCGCCGTACCGCCGCTGCTCACCAACGCCTATGTCGGGATGCGCGAAGTCGACCAGGACGTCGTCAGGGCGGCCCGGGGGATGGGGATGACAGGACGACAACTGCTGTTCCACGTGGAACTGCCGCTTGCGTCGCCCCTGATCCTCACCGGGATGCGGATCGCCGCCGTGCAGCTCGTCGCCACGGCCACCCTCGCGGCGCTCGCCGGCGGCGGCGGTCTCGGACGGATCATCACCGCCGGCTTCAATCTGGCCTCCACGCCGCAGGTCGTCGCGGGTGCGCTGCTGGTGGCAGTGTTCGCGCTGCTGGTGGAGACCCTGTTCGTGATCGGCCAGCGGCTGGCGCCCGCGTGGGCGAGAGGCAGTACGGAGTGAGGGCGCGCAAGGCCGTGCCCCGGCTGGTGCCCGGCGTGCTCCTGCTGACCGTCGCGGCCTGTAGCACCGGACCCACCCTGGAGAACCGCGGAACGGTCACGGCGCCGCCCGGCGACAGCAAGCAGTTGACCATCGGCACCGCGGGCTTCACCGAGAGCGATCTGCTCGCCCAGATGTACGCGCTGCTGCTCCACCGGGCCGGATACCGCACGGACATCCTGTCCGTGACCAACAGGGAACTCTACGAACCGGCCCTGGAGAGCGGGCAGATCGACGTCGTACCGGAGTACGCCGCCACCTTCGCCGACTGGCTGAACACCAAGGTGAAGGGCTCGGGAGCGCCGCCCGCCGGATCGCCCGATCTCAGGGCCACCATGAAGGCCCTGCGCGCCCTGGCGGCCCCGCGCGGCCTCACGGTCCTGGATCCGGGCCGGGCGGTCGACCAGAACGCCTACGCGGTCACCGCGCCCTACGCCGCCCGCCACCGTCTGAGGACCCTCAGCGATCTGGGGGAGTCCAAGCTCCCGGTGAGGCTCGCCGCCGGTGACGAATGCGTCCAGCGTCCCTACTGCGAGCCCGGGCTCAAGAAGACCTACGGGATCCGCATCACCGGGATCGACCCCAAGGGCGTCGGTACCACCCCGGCCAAACAGGCCGTGCAGAACGGTCAGGACCAGATGGTGCTGACCACGACCACGGACGCCACCCTCGGTGCCTTCGGACTCGTCATCCTCCGGGACGACAAGCACCTGCAGAACGCCGACTACATCGTGCCCGTCGTCAACCGGTCCCGCGCCGGGAGCCGCGGGGTCGCCGGCGCGCTCGACCGGCTCAACTCCGTGCTGACCACCAAGGACCTGGCATCGCTCAACCAGCAGGTGGACAGCTGGCGGCGGCTGCCCCAGGACGTCGCCAAGAACTACCTGCGGGCGAAACACCTGCTCTGAACGGCCTTTCCCCGCAGGGAGGTTCCCGCCCGCTCACGCGTCCGAGACGGACTTGAACTCCACCTCGTCCCGCGTGACGCCGTGCGCGTCCGCGTCCACCGAGCGCCGCAGCGCCTCGTGCAGTTTGGCCGGAGTCAGCACGCCGAGGAAGCGGTCGCCGTCCAGCACCGCCACCCACCCCGCGTCGTGCTGCAGCATCTCGCTGAACGCCTGCTTCAGTGGCGCCCCCACCGGTACCCAGGCCTCCATCCGGCGGGCCAGCGGGCCCACGGCGCCACCCGCCCCCGGGAGGGAGTCGGCGGCCACCCAGCCGTGCAGTCCGCCGTCCTGCCGAAGGACCACGGCCCACCGTGCCCCTTCGGTGCGCAGGCGCCCGGCGACCGTCCCGGCCGTTTCGTCGATGCGGGCCACGGGCGGCTGTTCCAGGTCGTCCGTCTCGATCCGGGTGACGGAGAGCCGCTTCAGCCCGCGGTCGGCACCCACGAACTCGGCCACGTAGGGAGTCGCCGGAGTACCGAGCACCGCTCCCGGGGTGTCGAACTGCTCGATGCGCCCCTCCCCGTACACGGCGATCCGGTCGCTCATCCGCACGGCCTCCTCGATGTCGTGGGTCACCATCAGCACCGTTTTGCGCACCGTCGCCTGGAGCTTGAGGAACTCGTTCTGCAGCCGCTCGCGCACCACGGGATCGACCGCGCCGAAGGGTTCGTCCATCAGCAGGACGGGCGGATCGGCGGCGAGGGCCCTGGCCACCCCGACCCGCTGCCGCTGGCCCCCGGACAGCTGCGACGGGTAGCGGGACCCGTAGGTACCGGGGTCCAGTCCGACCAGGTCGAGGAGTTCGGCGGCGCGCTCCCTGGCCCTGGCCTTCTTCCAGCCGACCAGGGCGGGCACGGTGGCGGTGTTGTCGAGGACCGTCCGGTGCGGGAAGAGGCCGACCTGCTGGATGACGTAGCCGATGCCGCGCCGCAGCCGGACCGGATCGATGCCGGAGATGTCCTCGCCGTTCACCAGGATCCGGCCGGAGGTCGGTTCGATGAGCCGGTTGACCATCATCATCGTGGTCGTCTTGCCGCACCCCGACGGGCCGACGAGGGTCACCAGTTCGCCCTCCGCGACCTCGAACGACAGATCGTTCACGGCCGCCGTGCCGTCCGGGTAGACCTTGCCGACCCGCTCGAACTCGATCATGGATCAACGCTAACCGCCGCGGCCGTACCGCGCTCACCAGCGGCACCTGCGGGGGACCGGGCCGCGGTGCGCGGTGCCCGCCACCGGACCGGGCCTGTCCGGTTGATGGTCCTGTCGGCCGACCGTATGAATCGTTTCAGTATCCCGAGGGGATGGCTGTTTGTCCAGAGCGGATTCCATGGGCACCCCGACGTGCCGGACGCGGCGAAATTTTCTGTTGCACGCCCATTGACGTGGGGCGAACGGCGCCCCTAGCTTCCGTGCAATCGAGTTGAAACCTTTCATGTGTTCGAGACGCATGCCCTCAGCAACCGAGGAGCTTCCATGACCCAGTCCGACCCGGGCGCGGGCCCTGCTCCCGTGCTCGCGCTGGAGGACGTCTCCAAGTCCTTCGGCGCGGTTCGGGCCCTCCAGGACGTCTCCCTGCATCTGTTCGCCGGTGAGGCCCACGCCCTCGCGGGTGAGAACGGGGCGGGCAAATCAACCCTCATCAAGATCCTCGCCGGTGTGTACAGAACCGGCTCCGGCCGGATCCTGCTGGACGGCGAACCCGTCGAGTTCCACGGACCGGCCGACGCCCGCGACGCCGGTGTCGCCGTCATCTACCAGGAGCCGACGCTCTTCCCCGATCTGTCCATCGCCGAGAACATCTTCATGGGCCGTCAGCCGCGCCGGGCGCTGCGCCGTATCGACCGCAGGGCCGTGCACGAGGCGACCGCCGCACTGATGCGCAGGCTCGGTGTGGCACTCGACCCCGCGCGGCCCGCGCGCGGGCTGTCCATCGCGGACCAGCAGATCGTCGAGATCGCCAAGGCGCTCTCCTTCGACGCCCGCGTCCTGATCATGGACGAGCCGACCGCCGCCCTCACCGGGAGCGAGGCCGCCCGGCTCTTCGCGGTGGTGGAGACACTGCGCGGTGAAGGCGCCGCCGTCCTCTTCATCTCGCACCGGCTTGAGGAGATGTTCCGGCTCTGCCGGCGCGTCACCACGCTGCGCGACGGACGGCTGGTCGCCACCGAGCTCCTCGAAGGACTGACCGAGGACGACCTCGTACGCCGGATGGTGGGCCGCGACCTCGGCGAGCTCTACCCCAAGCAGCCGGCCGCGCTCGGCGAGACCGCCCTGTCCGTCAGCAGACTGACCCGCGAAGGCGTCTTCCGTGACATCAGCTTCGACGTGCGCCGCGGCGAGATCGTCGCGCTCGCCGGGCTCGTCGGCGCCGGGCGCAGCGAGGTCGTCCAGGCGGTCTTCGGGGTCGACCGGGCGGACGCGGGCGAGGTGACCGTGAACGGACGGAAGCTGCAACCCGGTTCACCCACCGCCGCGATGGACGCCGGGATCGCCCTGGTCCCCGAGGACCGGCGCCAGCGCGGTCTCGTCATGGAGATGTCGATCGAGCGCAACATCGGCCTCACCGGACTCGGCAGCCTCGGCCGCGCGGGGCTGGTCCGCCGGACGCTGGAGACCGCGCGGGCCGCGGACTGGGCGGTGCGGCTCCAGCTCAAGTACTGCAGGCTCGGCGACAGCGTCGGAGTGCTCTCCGGGGGCAACCAGCAGAAGGTCGTGCTCGCCAAGTGGCTGGCCACCGAGCCCAAGGTGCTCATCATCGACGAACCCACCCGCGGTATCGACGTGGGCACGAAGGCCGAGGTTCACCGGCTGCTCTCCGGGCTCGCCGCCGAAGGGCTCGCCGTCCTGATGGTCTCATCCGATCTGCCGGAGGTCCTGGGCATGGCGGACCGGGTGCTGGTCATGCGCGAAGGGCGGCTGGTGGCCGAAATACCCCGCACGGCCGCCACCGAGGAGTCGGTGATGGCCGCTGCGGCGGGACGCGGCGGCACCGAGGAGGACGCGGCGGCATGACCACCACCCTCGACAAGCCCCTGCCCGCACCGGACTCCGCGCGCTCGCTGCTCGACACCGTCTTCCGGGCCCGCGAACTGAGCATCGGCGGCGCGCTGGTGCTCCTCATCCTCTGCACCTGGCTCGCCAACCCCGGCTTCCTCGACGACCAGGGCATCAAGGACCTGCTGCTCAACTCCTCGATCCTGGTCCTCCTCGCCGTCGGCCAGTCCGTCGTCGTCATCACCCGCAACATCGACCTCTCGGTCGGCTCGGTCACCGGTCTGACGGCCTTCGCCTGCGGCCACTTCGCCTCCGGCACCGACCACAGCGCCATCACCGTGGTCCTGCTGGGACTCGGGCTCGGTGTCGTCTGCGGCCTCGTCAGCGGAGCGCTCGTCAGCTTCGGACGGGTGCCCGCGCTGGTCGTCACGCTCGGCATGCTGTACGTCGTCCAGGGCGTCGACCACGCCTGGGCGCACGGTGAGCAGATCAACGCCGTCAACGTCCCCGACGGCGTGCTCTCGCTCGGTACCGGCAGCGTGCTCGGCATCCCCTATCTGCCCCTGATCTCCGCCGCGGTCCTCGCCGGGACCGCGTACTACCTGCGGACCTACCGCAGCGGGCGCGAGCTGTACGCCATCGGCTCCAGCCCCGAGGCCGCCCGCCTCGCGGGCATCCCGGTCCGCCGCAGGATCCTCGGCGCGTACGCCTTCTCCGGCGCGGTCGCCGGATTCGCCGGAGCTCTCTGGCTCGCCCGTTTCGGCACCGTCGTCGCGGACGCGGCCAACGGCTGGGAGCTCACCGTGGTCAGCGCCGTCGTCGTCGGCGGGGTCGCGATCACCGGCGGCACCGGCGCCGTATGGGGAGCGGCGCTCGGCGCGCTGCTGCTCACCACCATCGGCAGCGCCCTGGTCGTGCTGAAGGTGGACTCCTTCTGGCAGCAGGCCATCACCGGCGTGCTGCTGCTGGCGGCCATCACCACCGACCGCATCGTGCAGGTGCGCACCACGAGCGCCCTGCGGAAGAGGAGCAGGCGATGACGACCCTCACCAAATACGTGCGCTGGGACACCGTCGTCACCGTCCTCCTGGTCGCCGTCTTCCTGGCGGGCGCGGGCACCACCGACGGCTTCGCCGACACCTCCAACCTCTCCGCCGCGCTCGACGACACCGCGGAGATCGCGCTCATCGCCCTGCCGATGACGCTGCTGGTCGTCGCCGGGCAGGTCGACCTCTCGGTGGCGTCGATGCTCGGGCTCTCCAGCGCACTGGCCGGGGCCCTGTGGGACGCGGGCTGGACCTTCGAACTGATCGTGCCCGTCTGCCTGCTGGTCGGTGCGGCGGGCGGCGTGCTGAACGGCTGGCTGGTCACCCGCATCGGACTTCCCTCGCTGGCGGTGACCATCGGAACGCTCACCCTCTACCGGGGCCTCGCGTCGGTGGTCCTGGGGGACAAGGCCGTCGCCGACTTCCCGGACGCGTACGCGAAGTGGGCGGCGTACACCAGGACGGTGCCCGGCACGTTCGTGCCGTACCCCGTCGCCCTGTTCATCGTGCTGGCCGTGATCACCGCCGTGGTGCTGCACTGCACCGGGTTCGGGCGCTCGCTCTTCGCCATCGGCGCCCAGGAGGACGCGGCGTACTTCGCGGGCATCCGGGTCAGGCGCATCAAGATCGCACTGTTCGCGGTGTCCGGGCTCGTCGCCTCCTTCGCCGGGATCGTCTACACGCTGCGCTACGGCAGCGCCCGTGCCGACAACGGCATCGGCCTCGAACTCACCGTCATCGCCTCGGTCCTGCTCGGCGGAGTCGACTTCGACGGCGGAAAGGGAACGCTCGGCGGCGCGGTCGCCGGGGTCCTGCTGATCGGACTGCTCGGCAATCTGCTCACCCTCAACGATGTGTCCAACGAGGTCCAGGTGATCGTCACCGGCCTGCTGCTCATCGCGTCCGTCCTCACTCCGCGCGTCATCACCGCGGTCTCCGAACGGCGCAGCATCCCCGACCAACTCCCCGACCAGACACCATTCGAGAGGCCCTCCACATCATGAACCTCCGCAACCGGAACCTCCGTGCCACGCGTCCGCGCACCCGCGCGCTCGCCGTCACAGCCGTGGTCTGCTCCCTCGCTCTCGCGGGCTGCTCGGGAACCACCAAGGACTCGGTGAAGAACGACGACAAGCCGGCCGAGAGCGGCCAGAAGGCCAACCCGGACGCCCCGCTCAAGAAGGGGCTCAAGCTGGCCTTCCTCCCGAAGCAGATCAACAACCCGTACGAGCAGATCGTCGACAACGCGGGAATCGCCGCCGCCAAGGAGTTCGCCGCCGGCGGCAAGGAGGTCGGTCCGTCCGACGCCAAGGCGTCCTCCCAGGTCTCGTACATCAACACCCTCACCCAGCAGCGGCAGAACGCCATCCTCATCGCGGCCAACGACCCCAACGCGGTGTGCGGCCCGCTCAAGCAGGCGATGAAGCAGAACATCAAGGTCGTCGCGTACGACTCGGACACCGCCAAGGACTGCCGGCAGATCTTCATCAACCAGGCGAGCTCCGAACAGATCGGCCGTACCCAGATCCAGCACATCGCCGAGCAGCTGCACCACAAGGGCCAGATCGCGATCCTCTCGGCCACCCAGAACGCGACGAACCAGAACACCTGGATCTCGTACATGAAGGACGAGCTGAAGAAACCGGCGTACAAGAACATGAAGCTGGTGAAGGTCGCCTACGGGGACGACGACGACCAGAAGTCCTTCCAGGAGACGCAGGGACTGCTCAAGGCCTACCCGAAGCTGAAGGGCATCATCTCGCCCACGACGGTCGGCATCGCCGCGGCCGCCCGGTACATCAGCGCCTCCTCGTACAAGGGCAAGGTCGTCGTGAACGGTCTGGGCACCCCCAACCAGATGCGCAAGTACGTCAAGGACGAGACCGTCGCGCAGTTCGCGCTCTGGGACCCCAAGAAGCTCGGCAAGCTCGCGTCGTACGCGGCGGCGGCGCTCGCCTCCGGGCAGATCACCGGGGCCGAGGGCGAGAAGTTCAAGGCCGGAGACCTGGGCGACTACACCGTCGGCAAGGACGGCGAGGTCATCCTCGGACCGCCCACCGTCTTCGACAAGGCCAACATCGACCGGTTCAACTTCCGATCCCGCCGGGCCTGCCGGGCCTTCTGAACCCTGAGGCACAGCACCCCGCACCCAGCGATCACACCGCACGGACCGGACGGGAGCACTGGACCGCATGACCGCACGGACACCCGCCGTCGCCCGCAGGCCCAAGGTCGGACTCGTAGCGGGCGGGCTCGGCGCGTACTGGCCGCAGTTCCCGGAACTGCTCCCGCAGTTGCGCCGCTCCGCCGCCAGGGTGGCGGAGCGGTTGCGCGGACTCGGCGCGGAGGTGGTGGATGCCGGATTCGTCTCCGACGCGCAGGAGGGCGCCGAAGCGGCGGAGCGGCTGCGCGCCGCGGGATGCGACCTCATCGTCTGCTTCCTCGCGACGTATCTGACCGCCACCATGCTGGTCCCGGTGGCCCAGCGCAGCGGCGCTCCCGTCCTGCTCGTCAACCTCCAGCCCACCGAGGCGATGGACCACGGCTCCTTCGGCACCGGGGACTGGCTGGCGTACTGCGGCGCCTGTCCGCTGCCGGAGATGGCCGGCACCTTCGAGCGGGTGGGGGTGGAGTTCCGCTCGGTCTCCGGACACCTGGAGGACGAGCGGGCCTGGGAGCGGATCGGCCGCTGGGTCCGCGCGGCCGGTGTGCGGGCCGTGCTGCGGCAGGGCCGGCACGGACTGCTGGGGCACCTCTATCCGGGGATGTACGACGTGTCCACCGACCTCACCATGGTCCCGGGCACTCTCGGCGGACATGTCGAGGTGCTGGAGATCGACGACCTGCGGGTCCGGGTCGAGCAGGCGGACGACGACGCGACCGGGTCGAGGCTCGCGGAGACCCGGCGGCTCTTCGAGATCGACGGCTCCGTCGCACCCGGCGATCTGGCCTGGGCGGCCAGGGTGTCCGCCGGTCTCGACCGGCTCGTCGCCGACTTCGACCTCGACTCGCTCGCGTACTACCACCGCGGACTCGACGGCGACATCCACGAACGGCTGGGCGCCGGGCTCACCCTGGGCGCCTCACTGCTGACCGCACGCGGGATCCCGGTCTGCGGCGAGTACGAACTGCGCACCTCGCTGGCCATGCTGATCGCCGGCCGGCTCGGCGCCGGCGGCTCCTTCACCGAACTCCAGGCGCTCGATTTCCGCGCGGGGATCGTCGAGATGGGCCACGACGGCCCCGGTCATCTCGCCATCAGCGACGGACGCCCGCTGCTGCGCGGTCTCGGGGTGTTTCACGGCAAGCGCGGCTGGGGGGTCTCCGTCGAGTTCGACGTGCGGCACGGCCCGGTCACCCTGGTCGGGCTCGGGCAGACCCGCGACGGCCGCTACCGGATCGTCGCCGCCGAGGGCGAGGTCGTCGGCGGCCCGCGGCTGAAGATCGGCAACACCACGTCCCGGGTCGACTTCGGGGTGGACCCGGGGGAGTGGACCGACGCCTGGAGCGCGAGCGGTGTCGGACACCACTGGGCGCTCGCCACTGGGCGGCTGCTGCCCGACCTGCGGGCGCTGGCCGGTCTGGGCGGTCCGGAACTGGTGGAGGTCACCGTCTGATCCGGTCCGCCGGGCATGGCGTATCGCGGACCGGGATGGTGGATCATGAGGGTGCCGCACGTCCGACCAGGAGTACCGATGACCCGTTACCACCAGCCCGGCCTCGTCCTCACCGACCACCGGTTCCAGGTTCCCCTCGACCATGCGCAGCCGGACGGGGAACAGATCGAGCTGTACGCCCGCGAGGTCGTCGCATCCGACAAGGCGGACGCCGGCCTCCCGTGGTTGCTGTACCTCCAGGGCGGCCCCGGATTCGGTGCGAACCGGTTCCACGGGAAGCAGGCCTGGCTCGGCCGCGCCGTACAGGAGTTCCGGGTGCTACTGCTCGACCAGCGCGGCACCGGATCCTCCACGCCCGTCAACCGCCAGACCCTCCCCCTGCGCGGCGGCCCCGCCGAGCAGGCCCGCTATCTCGGGCACTTCCGCTCCGACTCGATCGTCCGGGACTGCGAGCGCATCCGCCCGCGGCTCACCGGCGGTGCGCCGTGGACCGTACTCGGCCAGAGCTTCGGCGGGTTCTGCGCCGTCCGCTACCTCTCAGCGGCGCCCGAGGGTCTCGCCGCCGCACTGATCACCGGCGGTCTTCCCACACTCGACGGGCACGCGGACGACGTCTACCGGGCCGCCTACCCCCGCATCGCCCGCAAGACGGCCGCGCACTACGCCCGCTACCCGCAGGATGTCGCGGGTGCCCGCCGCATCGCCGCCCATCTGCGCGCCAACCGCCCGGTGCTGAACAGCGGTTACACCCTTACCGTCGAAGCCTTCCAGTCCCTGGGCATCGCACTGGGCGGCGGGGAGGGCAGCCACGCCCTGCACTACCTCATCGAGGACGCCTTCGTCGAGACCGCGCAGGGCCCGCAGCTCTCCGACGCCTTCCAGGAGAGGGTGCACGCCGCGCTCTCCTTCGCCGCGCACCCGCTGTACGCGCTGGTGCACGAGTCGGCCTACGGGCAGGACAGCGGCCCCACCGCCTGGTCGGCCGAGCGGGTGCGCACCGAATTCCCGGCCTTCGACGCGGACGTGGCCCTCGCGGGCGACGTCCCGCTGCCCTTCACCGGCGAGTCCGTGCACCCCTGGCACTTCGAGGTGGATCCGGCCCTGCGCCCGCTGCGCGAGACCGCCGACCTGCTCGCCGCTCGTGCGGACTGGCCCCGGCTCTACGACCGGGACCGGCTCGCGGCGAACGAGGTGCCGGTCGCCGCCGCCGTCTACCACGACGACATGTACGTCGACACGGAACAGGCGCTGCGCACCGCCCGGTCCATCCGGGGGCTGCGCACCTGGGTCACCGACGAGTTCGAGCACGACGGGCTCAGGGCCGGCGGGCCGCGGGTGCTCGACCGGCTGCTCGCCCTCGTCCGGGGCGAGATCTGAGCGTTGCCACCGGCGACCGGTGGGCGATCATACGGTGAGGACTGAGCAGTTGGAACCCGTGCCAACGCCGGTGCCGCCGCCGTCGCGGGGTGGACGGTCGAGGGGCGGGACATCCTTCCGTCTCATCGCCACGCGCGGCGAGGCGGGAAACCGCTGGATCTTCCCCGAGCGGGCCACGCGGGGGCTCCAGCCGTGGAACGGCGTGCGCCGGGTGGCGGTCGCCGGACCGGTCTCACTCACGCACGCGGTGGACGTACGGTCGTACCTTCCTGACCGCAAACACCAAGGCGGCGAGCGCGCGGTTCGGCGGCAGGCCGGCGGTCCCCTTCGAGGTCTTCCGGCGCTGAACTGCACCCCCTAGTCTGATGGGCCGTCAGTTATGGCGTCCCGGGCCGGGCGGGGGACCGGGGCAGCGGCCCAGGGGGTGCGGATGATTGACACGCTGAGCACGGACGTCCCGGACGGCGAGGAGCGCATCACTCTGCGGGTCGAGGACGGGGTGGCGGTCCTCACGCTCTGCTGCCCCGAGCGGCTCAACGGCTGGAGCTGGGAGTCGAGCCGCCAGCTGGGTCTGCTGGCCGACCGTATCCGCTTCGACCCGGCGGTCCGGGTCGTGCTGCTGCGTGCGGACGGGCGCGCGTTCTGCGCGGGCATCGACGTCACGGCCCCCGGTGGCGCGATCACCGGACGGTCCCCGGCCGAGCGCACCCAGCGCTACTACGAGGGCATCCGCTGGGTGCACGAGCGTTTCGCGGTCTTCGCGGGACTCCCGCAGCCGGTGGTGGCCGCCGTGCAGGGCTACTGCCTCGGGTTCGGCTTCGAGCTGGCCCTGTTGGCGGACATCCGGGTCGCGGCCGACGACGCGGTGTTCGCGCTCCCCGAAGCGCAGCTCGGCGTCGCCGTCGACGCGGGCGGAGACCTGCGGATCGCCAGGGAGGCCGGGGCGGGCTGGGCCAAGTTCCTGGCGCTGACCGGGCGCCGTATCGACGTCCGCACCGCGGAACGCCTCGGGCTCGTCCAGCTGGTCGTGGAACGCGCGCGGCTGGACACCGCCGCACGGGAGGTCGCGGCCGGGATCGCGGCCAACGCACCGCTCGCGGTCCGCGCCGTGAAGCGCGACATCGACGCCTTCGCAGACGCGGGTCTGGCCGCCGCTCTGGACCGTACGGCCATGGCTGCCGCCCTCACGCTGACATCCGAGGACGTCCGGGAGGGGTACGCGGCCGGAGCGGCCCGCCGGGAGCCGGGGTTCGAGGGCCGTTAGGGCCCAGGCCCGGTGCCGCCATCAGGCCCGGACCGCAGGGCTCGCCCGAATCGGGGGACCGGGCCGTCAGGGCGTACCCGCCCGGTGCTTCACGGCGTGAACGGTCCCCGCCCGAGTTGTTCGCGCACAGTCACCACCGGAGCGCCGACCAGCCCGCGCCGCTGCCAGTTCGCGCCGTCCACCACCAGGGTGTGCCCGGAGATGAAGCGTGCGTACGGTGAGGCCAGGAAGGTCGCGGCCCAGCCCAGCTCGTGCGGCTCGCCGACCCGCAGGGCCGGCTGCCGTACGCCCTTGTCGTCGGCGCCGTCCAGATGGCCGCGGATCGCTCCGGGCAGATCCGCGTGCGGGAAGAGCCCCGGCACCAGGCCGTTGACCTGGATGCCGTACGGCCCCCACTCCACCGCCAGGGTCTCGACCAGGTTCTTCACCCCCGCCTTGGCGGCGGCGGAGTGCGCGAATCCGGGTCCGCCGGTCCAGGCGTAGGAAGCACCCACATTGATCACCGATCCGCCGGTTCGCGCCGCCAGGTGCCTGCGGCCGAACTCGCGCGTCATGAACCAGGTGCCGGTGAGCGTGGTGTCGAGCACCGCGCGCCAGGCGTTCGGCGACATGTCCTCGGCGGGGACGGGGAAGTTGGCCGCTGCGCTGTTCACCAGCACTGTGGGCAGTCCGACAGCCGATTCGGCCGCGTCGAACGCCCCGGCCACCCGCTCCGGCTCCCGGATGTCGCACACGGCGCTCACCACGCGCCCGCCCAGCGCTCCCAGTTCCTCGCGCGCCCGTTCCAGCCGCTCCGCGTCGCGTCCGACGACGACCAGCGCGGCGCCGAGCCGCGCGAACTCGGCGGCCATCGCCTTCCCGAGCCCCGAGCCGCCGCCCGTCACCATCACTACGCTCCCCTCGTAGGTGCCCGGTGGCAGTGCGCTTACGCCGGGCGGGGGAGGGGCGGGCAGTCCCGGGCAGCCGTAGTCCGTCATGGGGCATCGATACCGCCTGCGCCCTGAAACCTCCAGAGCCCCGGCGGTGCGGAACCGGTCGGCGGGGACGGTTCACAGCGGAGCAAGCGACCGCTTAGTATGCGCTGAGCGCAGTACAGCCTACGGTGTGTGGAGGCCTCTGATGCAGGCATGGCAAGTGCACGAGAACGGCGAGCCCGGCGCGGTCATGCGCCTCGACGAGGTGGCGGAGCCGCAGGCCGGCCCGGGTCAGCTCAAGCTGAAGGTCCTGGCCGCCAACATCAACTTCCCCGACGCGCTGCTCTGCCGGGGCCAGTACCAGGTGCGCCCGCCGCTGCCGTTCACGCCGGGCGTGGAGGTCTGCGGCGAGACCGCCGACGGCCGCAGGGTGATCGCCAACCCGGCGCTGCCGCACGGCGGTTTCGCCGAGTACGTCGTCGTCGACGAGGCCGCTGTGCTCCCGGCACCTCCCGCGCTGGACGACGCGGAGGCCGCCGCGCTGCACATCGGCTATCAGACGGGCTGGTTCGGCCTGCACCGCCGCGCACACCTCCGGAGCGGCGAGACGCTCCTGGTGCACGCGGCGGCGGGCGGTGTCGGCAGCGCCGCAGTCCAGCTGGGCAAGGCCGCCGGTGCCAGGGTCATCGGTGTGGCCGGCGGCCCGGAGAAGGCCCGCATCGCCGCGGAGCTGGGGTGCGACCTGGTCATCGACCGGCGCACCGACGACATCATCGCCCAGGTCAAGGAGTTCACCGGGGGCCGCGGCGCTGACGTGGTCTACGACCCGGTCGGCGGCGACGCGTACGCCAAGTCGGTCAAGTGCGTGGCTTTCGAGGGCCGGATCGTGGTCGTCGGGTTCGCCAGCGGCGTCATCCCGACCGCCGCGCTCAACCACGCGCTGGTGAAGAACTACACGATCATGGGCCTGCACTGGGGCCTGTACGCGCAGAAGGACCCCGCGTCCATCGGCCGCTGCCACGCCGAGCTGACCGCGCTCGCCGCCGAGGGGACCGTCAAGCCGCTGGTCTCCGAGCGGGTCGCGCTCAAGGACGCGGCAGCAGCGGTCCAGCGGGTCGCCGACGGCATCACCACAGGACGTGTCGTGATCGTCCCGGAAGGGGCGGCCCGATGACGGAGAACAGCCCGCTGCCCGACACCGCCGCACAGCCGGACGCCGACGCACTGCGGCTGCGTACCCGCGAACTGCTCGCGGCGCACCCTCCGGCGTCCACCGGCCGCACCGACTTCCTGCGCGCCCGGTTCGACGCCGGGCTCGCCTGGGTGCACTACCCGCAGGGGCTGGGCGGTCTCGGCGTGCCGCGCGCGCTCCAGTCCGTCGTGGACGCCGAGCTGGAGGCCGCGGAGGCACCCGACAACGACCCGCGCCGGATCGGCATCGGCCTCGGCATGGCCGCGCCGACGATCCTGCGCTACGGCACGGACGAGCAGAAGCGCCGCTTCCTGCGCCCCCTCTGGGTCGGCGACGAGGTGTGGTGCCAGCTCTTCAGCGAGCCGGGCGCCGGGTCCGACCTCGCGGCCCTGGCGACCCGCGCCGTGCGCGACGGTGACCACTGGACCGTCACCGGACAGAAGGTCTGGACCTCCAGCGCCCATCTCGCGCGCTGGGCCATCCTCATCGCCCGCACCGACCCCGACGTGCCCAAGCACCGGGGAATCACGTACTTCATCTGCGACATGACCGACCCGGGCGTCGAGGTGCGGCCGCTGCGCCAGATCACCGGCGAGGCCGAGTTCAACGAGGTGTTCCTGACGGAGGTACGGATCCCCGACGCCCACCGGCTCGGTCCGGTGGGCGACGGCTGGAAGGTCGCCCAGACCACCCTGATGAACGAGCGGGTCTCCATCGGCGGCTCCCGTGTCCCGCGCGAGGGCGGCATGATCGGCCCCGTCGTCACGACCTGGCGCGAGCGGCCCGAACTGCGCACGCACGATCTCCACCAACGTCTCCTCGGACTCTGGGTGGAGGCCGAGGTCGCCCGCCTCACCGGTGAACGGCTGCGCCAGCAGCTCGTCGCGGGCCAGCCCGGCCCCGAGGGCTCCGGCATGAAGCTCACCTTCGCCCGTCTCAACCAGGAGATCAGCGGCCTCGAAGTCGAACTCCTCGGCGGGGAAGGGCTGCTGTACGGCGACTGGACCATGCGCCGCCCCGAAATGGTCGACTTCACCGGACGCGACGCCGGCTACCGCTATCTGCGCTCCAAGGGCAATTCCATCGAGGGCGGCACCAGCGAGGTGCTGCTCAACATCGTCGCCGAGCGCGTGCTCGGGCTGCCTTCCGAGCCGCGCAACGACAAGGACGCCGCCTGGAAGGACCTGGCCCGATGACCGACCTCCTGTACTCCGAGACCGAGGACGACCTGCGCTCCGCCGTCCGCTCGCTGCTCGCCGACCACTGCGGCGCACCGGAGCTGCTGGCCGCCGTGGAGTCCGGCGCCCCCGGCGAACTGCGGCTGTGGACCGGCCTGGCCGCGGAGATGGGGCTGGCCGGACTGCTCGTACCGGAGAAGCTCGGCGGTCAGGGCGCCACGCACCGGGAGGCCGCGGTGGTCCTTGAGGAGCTGGGGCGCAGCGTCGCGCCGGTGCCTTATCTGACCAGTTCGGTCGTGGCGACCGAGGTGCTCACCGCGCTCGGGGCCCGCAACGCCGCGGCCACCGAACTGCTGGCCACGCTCGCCTCCGGGGAGTGCGTCGCGGTGCTCGCCGTGCCGCTGAGCACCGCGCCCGGCTCCGTGGTCCCGTTGCCCGGCCTGACCGGCTCGGTGAGCGGGGTCGCCGACGCGGCAGCGGCGCAGGTGCTGCTCGTCCCGACGGCCGACGGTCTGTACGCGGTCGGGGCGCGTGACCCGGGCGTCACCGTCACGCCACTGGTCCCGCTCGACCTCACCCGCCCGCTCGCCACCGTCACTCTCGACGGGGCGCAGGGCAACCTCCTGGCGGGCGCGGAGGATTCACGGGCCGCGCTGGACCGGGGGCTGGTCGCCGGGGCCGGACTGCTCGCGTCGGAGCAGCTGGGGCTCGCCGAGTGGTGTCTGGAGGAAACCGTCCGGTACACGCGCGAGCGCCACCAGTTCAACCGGCCCGTCGGTGGGTTCCAAGCGCTCAAGCACCGGATGGCGCAGCTCTGGCTGGAGATCGTCTCGGCTCGCGCCGCCTCCCGTAACGCGGCTGACGCGCTCGCCACCGGCAGCCCTGAGAAGGCTCTCGCGGTCTCGGTCGCGCAGGCGTACTGCAGCCGCGTCGCGGTGCACGCCGCCGAGGAGTGCGTCCAACTGCACGGCGGTATCGGCATGACGTGGGAGCATCCCGCGCATCTCTACCTCAAGCGCGCCAAGTCCGATGCGGTGGCGCTCGGTTCGGCGGGGGCGCACCGCGAGGCGCTGGCGGAGCTGGTCGACCTGCCGGGGCCGCGGTAGCCGGAGCCCGACCATTACAGCGAGTCAACACCCGTACGGCGTACAGGTCTTACGCCCGAAACAGGGGTCCCCTCCGCCACACTTACGGCCGAATGCCGCATACCCGGTGTGGCGGAGGAGGACGACCATGGCCATCTCGATCTCACTTGTGCTGCTGCTCGTGGTCCTCGCGGGGATCTTCCTCCGTGGCGGCGGACTCAAGCTCTCCCATGCGATCGTCTGCGCTCTTCTCGGCTTCACGCTGGCCAGCACCAGCCTCGCCCCGACCATCCAGCAAGGGGTCACGGGCACCGCGGACATGGTCGCCAACATCAAGCCCTGAGGCTCCCGGACGCCTGGGTCCGGACAGGGCCAAGCCGGCGAGTGCGGTGACCGCGGCGGCCCGGCGGACGCCGGCAGCCGGACGGCACACTTCCCGGGAGCTGAGCCGGTCGCGGGCGCGCGTGCGGCCCCCGCCGGTCAGATCAGCCGGGACCGGATGAGGAACCTGACCCCTTCCGGGGCTTCCAGCGAGAAGCCGCTGCCCCGGCCCTCCACGACGTCGAGGATGAGCCGGGTGTGGGCCCACACCTCCTGCTGACTCGCCGAGATCCAGAACGGGACGGGCTCGGCCACGCCGTCCACCACGAGCGACTCCAGGAGGATGTCCGAGCCTCCGGTACGGAACTCCCCGGCCGGATAGCACATGGGGGCGCTGCCGTCGCAGCAGCCGCCCGACTGATGGAACATCAGCGGGCCGTGGATACCGCGCAGTCTGCGCATCAGATCGGCGGCGGCGGAGGTGAACTCCACCCGCGGGGCGTCGGACATCGCACTCTCCCGGTTGTCGCTCGACCGGCAATGGGCCGCCCGGCCCGCGCCCGAGTGGGCCGGGCTCCGCCCAGTCAACCTCCGGCAACGTTGCGAGGAGGTTGCACGAGGACGATCGGGAGCCGAATCGGTGTGTTCCCCGTACCGCTGAACCGCTCCCGGATCGGCTCCGCGGTCACGCGGGTACGCGGGTACGCGCGAGCGGTCAGCGCCCTGGGCGGGCCGGCGGCGAGGCAGCCGGCGGGCCGGTGCGGTGCGGTACGGGGAGAGCCGGCGCCGCGGGCGGGTACCGTCCGCTCGTCGCGGTCGCCGCCGCTACGAGGGCTGCCGTCGCCGTCGCCGCGCAGCTGACGACGGACGGCGCACCCGGACCGTAGGCGTCCGCCAGGCGGCCAGCGACCATCACGCCCACGGACTGCGCCACCAGAACACTGCTCACCAGCAGGGCCATGGCCTCGCCGATCCGTTCGCGGGCGACGATCCGCTCGGTGAGACCGAACACGGTGATGATGTGCGGGGCGATGGCCGCGCCCACCAGCGGCACCGCGAGGGCGAGGGAGCCGATGGAGTCCGCCGGCAGCAGCGGCAGCGAGGTCGCGAGCATGGCCGCGGTCGCCAGGCGAAGGCGCAGGGGCAGCCCGATCCGGGCGGGCAGGGCGGCGGTCGCGACCCCCGCCAGGGCGCTGACCCCACCCAACAGGGCGTAGAGCAGCCCCGCCGCACCCGGGCTGCCGAGGTGAGTGGCCGTTGCCGACACTCCGGCCTGCACCGAGCCGAAGAGCAGGCCCTGCATGGACATGCTGCACATCAGGAGGGCCAGCGCGGGCGACATCAGCGGGGCGTGCCCCCGGCCGCCGGCGGGCGGGCCACTGCCCGCCGGAGCCGAGGGGTGGACGGCGAAGAGGGTGCCGCAGACCCCGACGAGCACCGCGGCCAGCACCAGGGCGGGCGCCGGTGCCACAAGGGCGGCCAGGACGCCCGTCACCGCGGGTCCGAGAGTGAAGGAGACCTCGTCGGCGGTGCCGTCGAAGGACAGCGCCGAACCGATGAGCCGCTCCTCTCCGGGCTTCCCCCTCACCATCGACAGCCAGCGGCCGCGTGCCAGCGGCCCGACCTGTGGGACGGTCAGCCCCACCACCGCGGCGAAGGCGATCTGAAGCACCACCGGCCGGCCGGTGACAGCCGCCGTCACGAGGGCCAGGATGGCCGTCGCGTTGACCAGCGATGCGGCCAGGATGACGGTCCGCTGGCCCCGGCGGTCGGCGAGCCGCCCGACGACCGGCCCGCCGGCTGCCTCACCCAGTGCCAGCGCCCCGCTCACCAGCGAGGCGTCCCCGATGCTGCCGGTCTCCGTGCCGACCAGCAGGAGAGTGCCGATCGGGCACATCGCGGCGGGCATTCTGCCGAGGAACGCCACGGCCGGCAGCCAGGGGCCGATCACCGACAGCAGCTCGCGGAACCGGGCGACGACCGGCACCGCCGCCGTCTCTCCTCCTGGCCCGCTCACGATAGGTTCGCAGCCGAACAGGGGTCTGCCCGCCACCACTTCGCTGACCGGCCCATCGTCCCGTTCGTCGGCGGCACTCCGATGTTCCCCTTCCGGACAGCTGTGCCGTGGACGCTACGGACCGTGGAGGCACCTCCGCTACCGGCGGCAGCGACAACGGGATCACCTCGACGAGGGCTGCTTCATGGAGAATCCTCCAAGGGCGCCCTGGCGGTGAGGGGAAGACCGCCCCGACCGCCACTTCAGCTGAGCCGCAGCCCACCGCCCGCGCTACCGGTGCTTGGCCACCCGGAGCAGGTGGAGCGCCGGCTCAGGCAGTTCGCGGCCCTTGGGCCAGACCGCGTGCAGGACCCGGTGCAGCCGGACGGACGGATCGACCTCGACCTCGACCAGCCGCCCCGACGCCACGTCCTCGCGCACGGCCAGGGCGGAGAGTGCCGCCGGGGCCAGCCCGCGGGCTGCCGCACTGCGCAGCGGGGCGGTGGAGCCGAGTTCCAGGACCGGGACGGCGATTCCGTCGTACGGGCGCAGCGCCCGCTCCAGCGTCTCCCGGGTGCCGGAGCCCGCCTCCCGCAGCAGCAGCGGGGTGTCGGCCAGTTCGCGCCCGGTGAGGGCGCTGCGCCGGTGCGTCCAGGGGTGACCGGGCGCCACCACGACGGCGAGCCGGTCGCGTCCCACCGCTGAGCGGTGCAGATCGTCGGGGACCCGGGGCCCCTCGACGAAACCCAGGTCGCAGCTCCCGCGGCGCAGTGCCTCGACCACTCCCCAGCTGTTGGTCACCGTCAGCCCCACGTGGGCGTCCGGTGCGCTGTCCCGCAGGGTGACGAGCCAGCCCGGCATCAGCTCCTCCGCGATGGTGAGGCTGGCCGCGACATGCAGCCGGCTGTCCTGTCGCGACCGCAGCGCCGCGGCCCCCTCGACCAGCGCCGAGGCCTGTTCGAGCACCGCGCGGGCCCAGTCGGTCACCACCGCCCCGGCCGGGGTGAGCCGGGACCCCGCGGTGGAGCGGTCGAGGAGATGGAGCCCGAGGTGGCGCTCCAGTGTGCGCATCCGCGCACTGGCCGACGGCTGGCTGATGAGCATCCGGGCCGCGGCCCTGCCCAGGCTTCCGGTCTCCGCCACGGTGACCAGCAGTTGCAGCGACTGCAGATCGGGCAGGGGCCGCTGCCCGCTGTCCCGGGTCTCGCCGCGTTCACTCACCGGTGCTCCCTCATACGGCGCTCGTCCGTACGGAACATGTGATCCGGCGCGCTCGTTCCGCGCCCCTCGTCCGGGTCGGACGTCATAGGAAAACCTTCATAGGGGAACCCTATGGCCTGGTGCCGGATTCGCGTCTACCGGGCCGCGGGGATCCGTCACACGCTGGTGATCATGACACTGAGTACGGAGCGCACCCACTCACCGCCCCCCGGTCGGCAGTCGGCGAAGCCGTCACCGGGCGCCGGCGCGTCCGTACCGGGACCGGTGCGCCGCAACGCCCCCGGCCTCGCGCTCGCCGTCGTCGGACTCGGCCTCGCCGAGGGCGTGCACGCCCTGCTGCCCGCCGTGCCGATGCTGACGGCCGCCGTCGTGCTCGGAGTCGTGGCGGCACACGTACCCGGGGTGCATCCGTTCGTACGGGGCCGGGGCCGTGCCGGGCTCTCGACGGCCGGCAAGCGGCTGATGCGGGGCGGCATCGTGCTGCTCGGGCTCAAGCTCAGCATCGGCGACGTCCTCGGCCTCGGCTGGGCGACGGTGACGATGGTGCTCGGTGTGGTGCTCGCGACCTTCGCCGGAACCTGGTGGCTCGGCCGGAAGCTGGGCCTGCCCGGCGACCAGCCGCTGCTGATCGCCACCGGGTACTCCATCTGCGGTGCCTCGGCGATCGGCGCCGTCAGCGGAGCGCTCGGCAAGGACGAGGACGACGAGAAGCTGGCGGCCGACGTGGCGACCTCGGTCGCCCTGGTCACCCTGTGCGGGACCCTCGCCATCGCGGTCCTTCCGCTGCTGCACCATCCGCTCGGCCTGGACGACGTCCAGTTCGGCCGCTGGGTGGGCGCCGGCGTCCACGATGTCGGCCAGGTCGTGGCCACCGCGCAGACCTCGGGCCCGACCGCGCTCGGCGAGGCCGTGATGGTCAAGCTGATCCGGGTGGCGATGCTCGCACCGCTGGTCGCCGGGGTCGCGGTGGCCCACCGGCGGCGCCGCGCCCACGAGGCGGCCGGCGGCGAGCAGGCGGTGGGCACCCGCCGCCCGGCGGTGGTGCCGCTCTTCGTGATCGGTTTCCTGGCGATGACGGCCCTGCGCAGCACGGGCCTGCTGCCCACCGGACTGCTCGACGCCGCCGACACCGCGCAGCAGCTCCTGCTGGCCATGGCGCTCTTCGGCCTCGGCAGCGCCGTCCATCTGCCGTCGCTCGCCCGCTCCGGAGCCAGGACGGCACTGCTCGGCCTCGCCTCCTGGGGGGTGGTCGCGTCGGTGAGCTACGCGGGCGTCCTGCTCACCACCTGAGTCCGCGCACCCGGGCCGCCGCCCCGGAACAGCACTCCGGCGGGCAGCCATCGATGGCCGCCCGCCGGAGTGCTGTTCCGGGTACGGAGGTCAGGTCCGGGCCCGCTCCTGCTCGGGCAGCGGGGAGGACGGCGCACCGGGCAGCTCCGCGGCCAGGTGGTCGTGGATGCCGTCCGGGTCGGTCAGCCGGTTGAGCCGGGCCGGCACATCGAAGCCGACCAGCAGGACGACCAGGACCGTGCCCGCGAAGGTCAGCACGGCGAGGGCCCGGCCCAGCGACATGCCTGACGCCAGATGCGCGCCCAGGACCGGGGCCACCGCGCCGCCCAGCGCTCCGACGTTGTAGGTGAAACCGAGCGCGGCGGCACGGCTCTCGGTCGGGAAGTGGCCGCCGATGTAGCGCGGCAGCAGCCCGGAGATGCCGAAACTGAGGGCCTGCAGCACGAACAGCAGACCACCGAGCAGCAGCATGTTGTCGCGAACGGCGAACACCGGGAACACGAAGACCATCGACGCCAGCAGGGTGAACGCGTAGGCCTTCCTCGTACCGATCCAGTCGCCGACGAATCCGGCCAGCCAGCAGCCGGCCATCGTGCCGAACCCGGCGAAGAAAAGGGCGTCACTGACCTGGTCCGGCGAGTAGCCCAGTTCGGTCTTGAGGTACGTCGGCAGCAGCGCCTGGATGGGCCAGGTGTACAGGAAGGCGAAGAAGACGGTCACGATCATCGACACGTACAGCAGCCAGCTGCGCCGCCCGCCCAGCTGTACCGCGAGGACGAGGAGGCTGATGCCCGCCAGGACCGAGAGGACGGGGACGAGTCCCGCACCGGTCGGGGTGAAGACGGCGAACAGGGCGACGGTCGCGACGACCACCAGCCCCGTATTGACCGCGGCCCGGGCCGGAGTGGAGAAGAGCGGACGGAACGGATTCGGTCTGGCGGTCTTCGCCTTGACCGACTCGCTCCACTCGGGGGCCTCGGGCAGGGCTCGCCGCAGCCACAGGGCGACCACGATCGGCACCAGGCCGATGTAGAACATCCAGCGCCAGCCGAGGGCCGGGACGATCCACTTGTACGCCTGGGCCGCCAGCACCGAACCCACGGAGAAGCCGGAGATCAGGAAGCCGCTCGCCCGGTTGCGCAGCCGCGCGGGCCAGCTCTCCATGGCGTACGTGGCGCTCGCGCTGTACTCGCCGGCCATGCCCATGCCGATCGCCAGGCGCGCGACGAACAGGCTGGTGTAGTCCCACGACAGACCGCAGGCGAAGGTGCCGAGCGAGTAGAGCAGGATGCTCACGATCATCGACAGTTTGCGCCCGTACCGGTCGCCCAGGGCGCCGAGTACGGCCCCGCCGAGCCAGCGGGTGATGAACGCGGCGGACACCAGGCTGGCGGCCTGCACCGTGCTCAGGTGGAAGTCGTCACTGATCTCGGTGAGGACCAGGGTGATCACGACGAAGTCGAAGCCGTCCAGGACATAGCCGATCCAGGCGGCGAAGAACGACTTCCACTGGGTGCGGGATACCTCGCGGTACCAGGGGAGCGGAACTTGAGTGGTGTGGTGCACGGTGCCTCCAGAATGCCGGACGGACTCGGCGTTGGGGCCGTCCGGCAGGCGCTGATGCGCTATCGCTGGGCCAGTTCCGAGACGAACGTGGCGGTCAGGGCGGTGGGAGCGGTGATGGCGGTGCCGACGACGACGCTGTGGGCGCCGTGCGCGAGGGCGGCCGCGGCCTCGTGCGGATTGCGGATACGGCCTTCGGCGACGACCGGGACGTCCACCGCGCCGGCGAGGGCGGCGACCAGGGCGAGGTCGGGCCCCTCCTGCCGCGGTGAGCCGGGAACATACCCGGAGAGGGTGGTCGACACCAGGTCCGCGCCCTCGGCCGCCGCGGCGACGCCCTCGTCGAGGGTCGAGACATCGGCCATCACCAGGGCGCCCGCCGCGTGGACGGCCCCGGCGAGAGCGGCGAAGGTGCTGCCGTCGGGGCGGGGCCGTGCGGTCGCGTCGGCGGCGACCACATCGGCTCCCGCCTCCACGAGCGCCAGGGCGTGCCGGACGGTCGGCGTGATGTACACACCGGTGTCGCCGTCCTTCCACAGACCGATCAGGGGGAGGTCCACGGATTCCCGGATCGCCGCCACCACTGCGGGCTCGTTGGCACGTACGGCTGCCGCGCCGCCCGCCGCGGCGGCCCGGGCCAGCCGGACCAGGGTGCCGGTCTCCCGCATCGGGTCGCCGGGAGGGGCCTGACAGGACACGATGAGCCGGCCCCGGAGTGCCCCGGCCAGTGCTGCGGCCGGTGTGCTGGACGGCGTACGGGACGGTGTGCTCATGGTTGGGCTCCCGGTCTGTGCAGGGGGACGGTGGTGGTGAGGGCGGCGGCGCCGAGTACGGCGGCGTCGGCGCCGTGCAGTGGCGCCGCCGGGCGCAGCCGGCGCAGCGGCGGCATCAGCTCGCCCGTGAAGGCGTCGGTCAGGGCGTCCCAGTAGAGGGGGCCGATTCCCGGTACGCCGCCGCCGACGACGACCCGGTCGGGGCCCAGCGCGTTGGCGAGGCCGCCGAGCGCACGGCCCATCGCCCGCGCTCCGGTGGTGATGGCCCGTACCGCACCGCCGTCACCCGCCGCGGCGCGCTCGGCGACGGTCTGGAGCCGGTCGGCGGCCCGTCCGGTGAGTCGCTCGTACAGGGCGGTGATGCCGGGCCCGGACGCCACCGCTTCGAGGTGCCCGGTGCCGCCGCAGGTGCAGTCGAGCCCGTCCGCATCGGGGCTCGGCAGATGCCCGAGATGACCCGCGATGCCCGCGGCTCCGTGCAGCATCCGCCCGTCGCAGGCGAGTGCGCCGCCGACCCCGGTGCCGACGGCCGCGAACAGCAGGGAGGCATGCTCGCCGCCGGTCGCGGCGAGCTCGGGTCCCGCGGTGGCGCGTACGTCGTTGTCGCAGGCGACCGGGAGGCCCGTGCGGTCCGCGAGGCCGGTTCCCAGCGCGGTGCCCGCCCAGCCTCGGATCGAGTCCGTCGCGCTGGTGACGGTGCCCGAAAGGGGGTCCACCACACCGGCCGCGGCGACACCGACCGCCACCGCGCCGCGGTCGACGGCGCGTGCTGCGGTGCACAGCGCGTCGAGCACGGCGCCGGCTCCCTCGGTCGCCGGAGTCGCCAGGGTGTGCCGGGCGAGCACCGCCCCGTCCGGCCCGACCAGGGCGGCAGCGATCTTCGTGCCGCCCAGGTCGAGGCCGATGACGGGACCCGTCGCCGGAGGGGGGCCCGGGTGCGTGGTCCGTGTCGTCATCGGGGAGGGGTCAGTCCGGCCGCGCGCAGCGGCTCGGCGATGAGCGCGAGGGATGCGGCGCCGAGCTGGATCTGCGGGAACGCGGTGTCGCCGCACGCGATGACACCGAGGAGCCGCAGAGCTCCCTTGAAGGAGCCGAGCGCCGACGAGCTGCGCCCCATGTCGCCTTCGGGGCCCACGTCCACGATGTCGAAGAGCGAGACGAGCCGCTCCTGCTCCTTGGCGGCCAGCGTCCAGTCACCGGCGCGGGCCGCCTCGTACAGCCGCACATAGGCCGCGGGGTCGACATTGCCGATGCCGGGTACGACGCCGTCGGCACCGGCCAGCAGGGCGGCGTCGACGGTGAGTTCCGAGCCGGTGAGGATGCTGAAGCGGGGGACGGGGCCCTGGCTCCGGCCGTCCCGGCCGCCGAGTTCGACGAGCAGGCGGCGCAGCCCGCCCTCGTCGCCGCTGCTGTCCTTGAGTCCGGCCAGGGTGCCGTCCTCGGCGAGTTCGCGGACGAGGGGTGCGGAGAGCTTGCTGTGCACCGAGACCGGAAGGTCGTACGCGAACAGCGGGAGGTCGACGCCCGCCCGGATCCGCCGGAAGTGCCCGGCGATCTCCTTGGGGTGCGTGCGTGTGTAGAAGGGCGCCGTGGCGACGAGCGCGTCCGCGCCGAGCCGGGCCGCGACCCGCGCGTGGTCGATCACGCGGGCGGTGGTGGTGTCGATGACACCGGCGAGCACCGGGACACGGCCGGCGGTCGCCCGGACCACGGTCTCCAGGACCGTCGCGCGCTGCGCGTCGGTGAGATAGGCGACCTCGCTGGTCGATCCCAGCGCGAACAGACCGTGCACACCTCCGCCGATGAGGTGCTCGACCAGGCGCGAGAGCGAATCGGTGTCGATCTCCCCGGTGGCGTCGAGCGGGGTGCAGACGGGCGGTACGACCCCGCGGAGGGGGGCGGTCAGAGCCATGGGGCTACTCCTGGTGCAAGTGGGGGGCTGGAGATTCTCTCCATGACATGAGACATCAGATGTCCTATGTCTTGAGGTTAGAATAGTCCCCACCTGGTGTGAATCGTCAAAGTGACCCCGGTCACGTTCCAGGCCTCCCGGTAGCAGGTCCCAGGAAGGAAACCCCCAGTGGTCCGCAGCACGGCGTCGGAGGACGTCCAAGCCCGTATCCGCCGGCTGATCCTGGATCGCGGACTGTCGCCCGGCAGCCCGCTGCCCACCGAGACCGAGCTGACCGGACTCTTCGGGGTCGGCCGGGTCACGGTCCGGGAAGCGCTCAAGGCGCTCCAGGCCCTGCGGGTCGTGGAGATCCGGCGCGGTGCCGGCACCTTCGTGGGCTCGCTCTCGCTGGCTCCGCTGGTCGAGGGCCTGGCGTTCCGTGCGGCGGTGCGCCACCGCAACGGCGAGGCGAGTCTGTTCGAACTCATGCGGGTGCGTGAGGCGCTGGAGGCAGGGCTGATCGACAGCGTCGCGGTGTCGGTGCCCGACGAGGACCTCGCGGTGCTGCGGGGGATCGTGACGGAAATGGAGGGCGAGGCCGCGCGGGGACGGATCGCCCGGAGCACGGACCGGGCCTTCCACCTGGTCCTGTACCGGTCCCTCGGGAACCATCTGCTCAGCGAAGTGCTCGACGCCTTCTGGGCCGCTCTCGACCAGGTGCGCGGCGACACCGGCGACGGGCATCAGGACCCGGCTGTCACGGTCGCCCAGCACCGGGAGATCGTCGAGGCCGTCGCGGCGGGCGATGGTCCGCGGGCCTGCGCCGCGATGCGTACCCACTTCGACGGCATCAGGGCGCGACTCGCGCCGGCCGTGGAGGGCTGAGGGCGGGCGGGGCCTCCCGGATGCGTGGCGGCCTGCCGGGTGCGCTCATGGTGGGGATGATTCGCCGGTCACGCGGGTAGGCGGACGGTCTTCCCGCGGTCGGCAGCGAACAGGCCGCGGGCACACGAGACCAGAAAGGTGACGACCATCATGAAGGTTGCGTTTCTCGTCGCGCCGGAGGGCGTGGAGCAGGTCGAACTGACCGATCCCTGGGCCGCGGTGGCCGCGGCCGGGGGCACACCCCACCTGGTGTCGACGCGGTCCGGGAAGATCCAGGCCTTCAACCACCTGGACAGGGCGGAGGAATTCCCCGTCGATGTGGATCTGGACACCGCCCGCACCGGGGACTACGGAGCTCTGGTGCTCCCCGGCGGGCTGGCCAATCCCGACGCGCTGCGGACGGACGAGCGGGCGGTGGCCTTCGTGAGGAGCTTCTTCGACGCGGGGAAGCCGGTCGCCGCGATCTGCCACGCTCCCTGGAGCCTCATCGAGGCCGACGTCGTGCGCGGCCGCACACTCACATCGTGGCCGAGCCTTCGTACCGACATCCGCAACGCCGGGGGAAGTTGGGTGGACGAGGAGGTCAAGGTGTGCACGGGCGGCCCGAACACCTTGGTCACCAGCCGTAACCCGGATGACCTTCCGGCCTTCTGCCGGGCCGTTGTCCGGGAGTTCGGCGTCAGCTGAACGCATCCGTGAACGAGGGGCACGGGTGTCCCGTGCGCTCGGACGGTGGGCCGTCCACGGCGCGGCTCTCAGGCAGCCGTGTCCGGCCGGTCCTGGCCGGTTCTACGGGAAGAGCGCCACGCCGACGATGATCAATACGATGATGCCGACGACGAGGGCGGCGCCGACCCAGGGTCCCCGGTGCTTCATCGGCGCCCTCGGGCCGCCGCCACGCGGCCGGTCCTCCGGCAGCATCGGATGTTCGGGCCTGTCCTGCGCGTAGAACTCCTTGTCCTGCAACTCAGTCATGGGAGGTCCTTCCGTCGTGACCTTCTTCCCATTGTAGGTTCGGTGGCCCCGTCGCCGCAGAAGCCCGGCTCCTGCCGGTCCGGTCCGTGACACCGGGCGGCGGGGGAGGGGGCCCAACTCGGTTCGTCCGCACGGGCGATGGGCTCCGGGGAGATCATCCGGCGGATTCCGGCGTCTATGCTCGCCGCAGGCCGGACGGGTGTTCACGGGCGCGGCACACCGGGCGCGACACCGAGAAGCGAAAAGGGCGGTAGGGATGAGCGAGCGGAACGACCGAGTGGCCGTACGGGGCAACCGGGCGAATTCGGCGCGGGTGTACGACTACATCCTGGGCGGTAAGGACCACTACGAAGTGGACCGGGTGGCTGCCGAGGCGTCGCTGCGTGCCTGGCCGGGGCTGCGGACGAGCATGCTGGCGAACCGGGCGACCATGCGGCGGATGGCCCACTGGCTGGCAGCGGAGGCCGGGATACGCCAGTTCCTGGACATCGGTACGGGCATTCCGACGGAGCCCAATCTGCACCAGGTCGTCCAGCGGCAGACTCCGGAAGCGCGGATCGTCTACGTGGACAACGACCCGATCGTCCTCGCCCACGCGGACGCGCTGATGCGCAGCACCCCCGAGGGGCGGACCGCCTACATCCAGGCGGACATGACCGAGCCGGGCACGCTCCTCACCGATCCCGCCCTCCGCGGGACGCTCGATATGGACGAGCCGGTGGGCCTGACGGTGATCGCCATGCTGCAGTTCGTGCAGGACGCGCAAGGTCTCATCGAGACGCTGATGGGATCGCTGGTACCGGGCAGTTATCTGGCGCTCACCCTCGCCACCGGCGACCTCGCACCCGAGTCCGGGGCGCTGGCACGTGAATACACCGAGCGCGGCATCCCCATGTACCTGCGCACCCGGACCGAGGTGGAGGCTCTGTTCACCGGGCTCGAACTGGTCGGACCCGGCGTGGTGCCGATGACGTCGTGGCGGCCCGCCGACGGCGTGGTACCGCCGGAGACCGAGACGAACATGTACGCGGGAGTGGCCCGCAAAGCCTGACCTCCGCACCCGAGGTCTGGACGATCCGTCCATCTACTAGACTGTTCGTCCAGACTCTCGGCGGGGCCTCCGCCGGGGATCCGATTCCTGGTGGAGGACGGATGGCGGAGCCGAGGCGGACCACCGGCACGGGCAGTGAACGGGCGGGGGAGCAGGACGCGATCATCGCCGCGCTCCTCCCCGTCGTCGACGGCATCGCCGCGACACTGGGCTCCTGCTGTGAAGCGGTGGTCCACGACTTCCGGCATCCGGAGGAGTCCGTCGTGGCCATCGCGGGCTCGGTCACCGGGCGCGCGGTCGGCGGCGCCATGAGCGAGATCGGCATGGGCCTCCTCGGCCGCGGCGATGCGGCGGAGAACCAGCTCAACTACCTCACCCGCACCCGGGACGGGAAGCTGGTCAAGTCCTCCACGATGGTCCTGCGCGACTCGGCGGGCACCGTGTTCGGGGCCCTGTGCGTGAACCTCGACATCACCGCCGTCAGTCAGGCGCACGCCCTGCTCGGCGACATCGCGGGCGTCGGCAGCCCCGCCGGGGTGCCGACCACGACCTTCGGCAACGACATCGACTCCGTCGTGGACGCACTCGTCGACGACCACCAGCTGCGGCAGAACAAGAGCTGGGCCGAGCTGGACCGGGCCCAGCGCGTCCAGCTGTTCCGCGGTCTGGACGGGCGTGGAGTCTTCGCCGTGCGGCGCGCGGTCGAGCAGGTCGCCTCGCGGCTCGGCATCTCCCGCGCCTCCGCCTACCACTACCTCTCCGAGGCCAGAGCCCCCGCGCCCACGCCCATGTCAACGTCCAACGGGTCCCGGCCGGACGGCCCGCCCGATACCGCGAGCCCAGACGGAGCCCCCGCATGACGAACCCACCGCCGGTCACCCTCGACGACGTCCGCGACGCCGCCGCGCGGATCAAGGGCGTGGCCCACCGCACCCCCGTGCTGCGCTCACGCACCCTGGACCGGCTCGTCGGCGCCGAGGTACTCCTCAAGTGCGAGAACTTCCAGCGAATCGGGGCCTTCAAGTTCCGCGGCGCCTACAACGCGGCCTCCCGCCTCTCCCCGGAGCAACTGGGCAAGGGCATCGCCGCGTACTCCTCGGGCAACCACGCGCAGGCCGTCGCCCTGGCCGCGAGGGAGCTGGGCACCACCGCGGTGATCCTGATGCCGGAGGACACTCCGCAGTCGAAGCTGGACGCCACCGCCGGTTACGGTGCGGAGATCGTCACGTACGACCGCTACACCGGCGACCGCGTCGCCATCGGTGAGGCCCTGGCCGCCGACCGCGGTCTCGCGCTCATCCCGCCGTACGAGCACCGGCACGTCATCGCCGGGCAGGGCACCGCCGCACTCGAACTCATCGAGGAGGCGGGGGAGCTCGACGCGCTGGTGGTGCCGGTCGGCGGTGGCGGACTGATGGCCGGCAGCGCGACCGTGGCCAAGGGGCTGCGGGACCGTATCCGGGTGACCGGCGTGGAACCGGAGGCCGGGGACGATACGAAGCGGTCCCTGGAGGCGGGCAGGCGGGTGTCCATCCCGGTGCCGCGCACCATCGCCGACGGCCAGGCGGCCGACATCCCCGGGGAACTGACCTTCTCCGTCAACCAGCGGCTGGTCGACGGCATCGACCTGGTGACCGACGACCAGATCCGCGACGCCATGCGGTTCGCCTTCGAACGCCTGAAGATCGTCATCGAGCCCAGCGGTGCCACCGGGCTGGCTGCCCTGCTGGCAGGCCGCGTCGACCGGCTCCCGCGGCGCGTCGGCGTGATCATTTCGGGCGGCAACATCGGCGCCCGCCGGTTCGCCGAGCTCTGCGGCAGCTGATTGCCCACGGGGTGGGGGCCACCGGGCTGAAGTGACCCGCGTGGCTCCACTGCCTGAAGACCTCTCGTCACCGATCTCACAGCCGCGTCATGGTCCCCTTCCCGCCCGGCCTTGAGGGAAATCACAGGTTTCAGGGAGACTGCCGCGATTTTGCGTGGGTACGCGAGCGCCGTGAAGGTGTTCCGTACACCGAAGCAAAGGGCGCTTTCACGAAGAGTGGAAGCGATAGCAGACAACGATGTCAGTCAGGTGATTGTGTTCATGGCGGAGACGGCTCCCCTCGCAGACGCACCCCAACGTGGCGGTAAGGCTGTAGGCATCTCCATTGCCGCCGCGGTCGGCGGTTTTCTTTTCGGCTTCGACTCGTCCGTCATCAACGGCGCGGTCGACGCGCTGGGCTCACATTTCCATCTCGGCTCCTTCCTCTCCGGATTCGTCGTCTCCATCGCTCTGCTGGGCTGTGCGGTCGGCGCCTGGTACGCGGGACGGCTGGCGGACAGCTGGGGACGCCGGCGCGTGATGGTGCTGGGCGCGGTGATGTTCATCATCAGCTCCGTGGGGTCGGCGACCGCGTTCTCCGTTCCCGACCTCATGGTGTGGCGGGTGGTCGGCGGTCTGGCCATCGGCGTCGCCTCCGTGATCGCACCGGCGTACATCTCCGAAGTGGCGCCCGCGAAGGGGCGCGGCGCCCTGGGGTCCCTGCAGCAGCTGGCGATCACCGTCGGTCAGCTGGTGGTGCTCAGCTCCAACAAGGGGTTGGCCGGCGCCGCGGGCGGCGCCTCGCAGGACCTCTGGTTCGGCATGCCGGCCTGGCGCTGGATGTTCCTGGTCGGTGTCATCCCGGCCCTGGTGTACGGCCTGCTGGCCATGCTGATCCCGGAATCCCCGCGCTACCTGGTGCTGAAGGGCGAGTACCGCAAGGCGGCCGGTGTGCTGGAGCGGGTGACCGGCGAGAGCGACCCCGAGGGCAAGGTCGAGCAGATCCGGGAGACCCTGGGCAACGAGCACCGCAGTACGTTCGCCGACATCCGCGGCAAGAGGTTCGGCCTGCACCCGCTGGTCTGGGTCGGCATCATCATGGCCGCGTTCCAGCAGCTGGTCGGCATCAACGCGATCTTCTACTACTCCACCACCCTCTGGAAGTCGGTCGGATTCAGCGAGTCCAGCTCGTTCACCACCTCGGTGATCACCGCCGGGATCAATGTGGTGATGACCGTGGTCGCCATGTTCTTCGTGGACCGGGTAGGCCGCCGCCGGCTGCTCACCATCGGCTCCATCGGAATGTTCCTGTCACTGCTGCTCACCGCCGTGGCCTTCTCCCAGCAGCACGGCAGCGGAGACAACGTGTCGCTGCCCAGCCCCTACGGGCCGCTGGCCCTGGTCGGTGCGAACGCCTTCGTCGTCTTCTTCGCGCTCTCGTGGGGCCCGATTCTGTGGATCATGCTGGCCGAGATGTTCCCGAACCGGATGCGCGCGATGGCGCTGGCCATCGGCACGGCCTCGAACTGGATCTTCAACTTCATCGTCACCTTCGCGTTCGAGCCGATGACCCGCCAGGTCGGCCTCTCGTGGCTGTACGGCACGTTCGCCTTCTTCGCCCTCGCCTCGTTCTTCTTCGTACGGGGCAAGGTCCCGGAGACGAAGCAGCTGGAGCTGGAGTCGATGACGGGCGAGACGTACCAGCGTTCGGTGGCAGGCCGGACGCCCTAGATCTCCCGTTCGCCGAGCGGCGGCTGCGGTATCGGCGTCCGGACGCGTCCGGACGCCGGTACTGTCCGGCCGGGCCGTGCGTACCGGCGCCGTCACACCCCCGCGTTGCCGCGCAGTTCCTCCACCGCGATACGGGCGGCCGCGCCGATCACGGCGTCGGCGCGCGGCAGTGTGCTGTCGGCTCGGGCCGCCTGGGTGAACACCACAGCGGTGTACGTGCTGCCGTCGGCCAGTTCGATCACTCCGGCTTCGTGCCGCATCGATCCGAACGTGCCGGTCTTGCCCGACACGGTCACGTCGTCGTAGGGGAATCCGGACGCGAGCCGGTGCTTCCACAGCTGTTTGCCCATGACGTCACGCATGAACGCGCAACTCTCGGCGGAGGCCGCCCGGCCGGTCCAGATCGCCCTCAGCAGCAGGGCCATGTCCGCAGGTGTGGCCGATGCCTTGGACAGGGGGTCGTAGACGACCGGCGGCACCGTCGTGTCGTTGTCCGCGATGCGCTCCAGCGCCTCGCTCAGCGAATCGGCCCCGGTCTCCGTCACCAACTGCGCGAACGTGGTGGCCACCCCGCCGTGCACGGTGGTGTCCCGCATGCCGAGGTCCCGGCACAACTCGTCGACGGCCGCGGTTCCGATCCGGTGCAGCACCGCGTCGGCCGCGGTGTTGTCGGAGATGGTCATCATCAGCGCGACCAGGTCCCGCAGGGACATGGACACCGGGTCCCGCAGGACGGAGATGCCGGTCGGGCCGGGCATCCGGTCCGACGCTTCGAGCGTGACCCGGTGGCGCGGGTCGACCGCTCCCGCGTCCACCAGCCGGCAGAACGCGACCATCAGCGGCAGCTTGTAGACGGAGCCGACAGGGACCGCCTCGCCGGGATCGAGCGCGATGTGCGCATCCGGACGCCACAGTTCGGCCACGTGCAGCCAGCCGCGGACCCCCGCGTCGGCGAACATGCCGCGGATCGTGCGCTGCACACCGCTCTCGCTCCGGGACCCGGTCATTTCGCCGCCTGCAGGGACAGAGCCTCGACCACCAACTGCGCGGTCCGTGCGGTCCATTCGCAGTCGGGACGCCGCGCGTCCCACACCACGCGCAGCCGCAGGGGCAGCGCCGGGTCGGTCGCCCTGACCCGCTCGACGCCGTCGGCCGTCAGGGTGTCGTCGGCCGTGACCAGCACCGCCTGCCCCGCCGCGACCAGCGCCAGTCCCGCGCGCTCGTCGGTCACCACCAGGGTCTCCACCCGGCGCCCGCGGCTGGCCAGGGTGTCGACGAACAGGTCGTGCGCCGCGGGCGCTTCGTGCCGCGGGCGTACGGCGACGGGCAGGCGCCGGGCCGCTCCCGAGACGCCCGCAGGCCGGTCGGCGGGCGAGAGGAGCCAGGTCGGGAAGAGCACCACCCGGTCCGCCGCCAGACCGTGCAGGACGGCCGGGTGCCGGACCACCGCGAGGTCGAGCCGCCCCGCAGCGGTCTCGGACAGCAGAGTGACGGTCGGCGCCGTCGTCACGGCGATCCGGCTCCGCTCGCCGGCGCGGACGGGCGCGGCCGCCACGGCGGCCGCGACCCGGGCCGGCACCTCGGGCGCCAGCCCCAGTCTCAGCCGACGGCCGTCGGCCTGCTCGCGGGACCCGGCCTCCCGCAGCTCCGTGAGCGCCGTCAGCGCCCGGCGGGCGTGCGGCAGGAGCAGCGCCCCCTCATCGGTGAGCGTGACACCCCGGTCGCGGTCGAAGAGCCGGACGCCCAGCAGGGCCTCCAGCCGCCGCAGCCCCTGGGACAGTGGCGGCTGGGTGATCCCCACGCGCAGCGCGGCGGAGCCGAAGTGCTCCTCCTCCGCGAGCGCGACAAAGATCTCCAGATGCCGTTCGGTCAGCAACATGCCCTCCGACGTGCGCAGATATCCATATCGAATCGCCCTGAGGTCGAGAGTGTATTCGACATGGATCCGCGCCGCCGACTTGACTGTGCGCCGTGCGGATCCGGCCCGCCCGGTACCTCCGGCGCGGCCCGGACCTTCCTGACCACGCGACAAGGAACGAGGCCACCGTGCACACCACCGAATCAACCACCGAATCTGTTCCGTCCCGCCGGACCGTACTGGCCCTCGGCGCCGGTACCGCCCTGGCCGCCCTGACGCCCGCCGCCGGCCGGGCCTACGCCTCATCGCCCGGCGCCGGTGTCTCCCGGCGGCCGGCCGACATCTCCCCGCAGCTGAGGGCGCTCGAAAAGGAGCATGCGGCCCGGCTGGGAGTGTTCGCCCGCGACACGGCCACGGGCGCGACGGTGCTGTACCGCGCCCACGAACGCTTCCCGATGTGCTCGGTGTCCAAGGCCGTGGCCGTCGGGGCCGTGCTGCGTGACCTCGACCACGACGGCCGGTTCCTGGCCAAGCGCATCCGGTACACCGAAGCACTCGTCAAGAAGTCGGGCTACGCCCCGGTCACCGGAAAGCCGGAGAACATCGCCAACGGCCTGACCGTCGCCGAGCTGTGCGCTGCCGCTCTCGGTGAGAGCGACAACGCCGCGGCGAACCTCCTGCTCACCCAGCTCGGCGGACCGGCAGCGGTCACCCGCTTCAGCCGTTCGATCGGGGACAGGACGACCCGGCTCGACCGGTGGGAGCCGGAACTGAACTCGGCGGAGCCCTGGCGGGTCACCGACACCAGCAGCCCCGGTGCCATCGGGACCACGGTCGGCCGCCTCGTCGTGGGCCGTGTACTGACCCCCGGTCACCGCGAGAAACTGACCGGCTGGCTGACGGCGAACACCACGGACAGCGAACGCTTCGGAAAGGGCCTGCCCGCCGACTGGATCCTGGCGGACAAAACGGGGACCGGGGATTACGGCGTCGCCAACGACGTGGGGGTCGTATGGCCCCCACGTCGGTCGCCGCTGCTGCTGTCGGTGCTCTCCACCAAGCGCGACGCGCAGGCGCCCGCGGACGACGCGCTCGTGGCGAGGGCCGCCGCACTCGTGGCCGGGGCGCTCACGGCCACCGCGTGACGGCGGCAACCTGGTGAACACGTCCACCGTGTGCAGGCGCCAACTGCGTTGGTGCGGTGGCCGCTTGCACGCCTGACTACTCGAATCGTGCGGTGTCGCCCGCCCCTCGGCGTACGATCTCGGGCTCACCGTCGGAGAAGTCGATGACCGTGGTCGGCGCGGTCCCGCAGTCGCCCGAGTCGACCACGGCGTCCACCACATGGTCGAGCCGTTCCTTGATCTCCCAGCCCTGTGTCATCGGCTCGTCCTCGTCGGGGAGCAGCAGAGTGCTGGAGAGGAGCGGCTCGCCCAGCTCGGCGACCAGCGCCTGAGCGACCACATGATCGGGGATCCGGACACCGACCGTCTTCTTCTTCGGGTGCAGCAGCTGACGCGGTACCTCCTTCGTCGCCGGGAGGATGAACGTGTAGCTGCCAGGGGTCGCCGCCTTGATCGCGCGGAACACGTCGTTGTCGATGTGGACGAACTGCCCCAGCTGGGCGAAGTCCTGGCACACGAGGGTGAAGTGGTGACGATCGTCGAGGTTCCGGATCGACCGGATGCGGCTGATGCCTTCGCGGTTGCCCAGCTGGCAGCCCAGCGCGTAACAGGAGTCCGTCGGATACGCGACGAGCGCACCGGAGCGGAGACTCTCGGCCACCGTGCTGATGGTGCGCCGCTGCGGATTGTCCGGGTGCACGTCAAAATACTTCGCCATCCACCGAGCCTACGCGGTCGGCGGCCCGGTGGCAGCTGCTGTTGGTCGCCCGTCATCGGCTCTGGACGATAGTGTGTGTCACACAGTATCGTGTCGGTCGTGACTGAATCTGAGTTGCTCGACGCGCACCGGCAGGAGCTGCGTCGCGGCTCCGTCGTGCTGGCGAGCCTCCTCGCACTACGAGAGCCCGAGTACGGCTACCGGCTGCTCGATGTGCTGGAACGCGCGGGAGTGCCGGTCGCGGCCAACACGCTGTATCCGCTGCTGCGCCGGCTGGAGGGCCAGGGGCTGCTGCTGAGTGAGTGGGACACCAGCCAGGCCAGGCCGCGCAAGATCTACCGGACCACCGGCGACGGCGTCCTCCTGGCGGAGGCGCTCCAGCACGAGTGGCAGGCGATCGGCACGGCTCTGGCATGTCTCGACCCGGAAACCACGAAAGGGGAAAAGCCGTGACCGCCACTCTGACCGACCGCTACGTCAGCACCGTCGTGCGACGCGTGCCGGACAAGGAGCGGAGCGACATCGAGCGGGAGCTGCGCGCCGCGATCGGCGATGACGCCGACGCCCGTGTCGCCCGCGGACAGACTCCGGACGAGGCCGAGTACGCGGCGCTGAGCGACCTGGGCAACCCGGCGCGACTCGCCGCGCGTTACGCCCGCCGGGCCGTCGCGCTGATCGGCCCCGACCTGTACCCGGACTACAAGCAGGCGCTGCGCGGGGTGTCACTGGCGGTCCTGCCCCCGGTGTATGCGGTGCTCGCGATCGTCCACCACGCCCGCGGGGAGAACATCTGGGTGACGCTCTTCCGGCCGATCGGGAACACGGTGACGGTGGCGCTCTACCTCGCTGTCGGGGTGACCGTGCTGTTCGCAGCCGTGGACCGGGCCGTGAGTGCCGCGTCCGGCACTGCGGCGGGCACCGGGTGGACACCCGACCGGCTGGCGCCCGTGCAGGTGCGCCGGGAGGCCAGCCGGCGGGACCTGATCGGTCTGGTCGGCAAGGCCGCACTCGTCATCGCGCTGCTCCTCGTGCAGAGGTGGGTCTCGCCGGTGACCGGGGGTTCGGGTGCGGCCGTACCCGTCATCGACCCCGCGTTGTGGGGCGGGTGGATCCCGTATTTCATGACCCTGATCGCGCTCGCCGTCGTCCTGCGGGCGGTCGAGGTGCGGCTGCGCCGCTGGAGCCCGGTGACCTCCGTCATCGACACGGCCCTCACGCTCGCCGGAGCCCTGCCCCTCGCCTGGCTGTTCTGGGAGGCGCGTGTACTGAACCACGCCATCCCCGGCAGCGGCGGAGCGGTCAGCGGCGGGGCGCTCACCACCCACGGCAGCTGGATCTCCTGGGCGGGTGTCCTCTTCGCCGCTGTGGTCGTGGTCGCGCGGCTCACCGACATCTGGCGCGGCCGCCGGCCCGCCGATGGCCGGCCGATGAGAGCCAGGAAGCCGGCTGCGCCCGCCCTGTGACGGTCCGCCGGACCGGCTCAGCTGCTGAAGCCGGCGTGGACGTGGTCGTGGTGGGTGGCGTCCGAGAAGAACTGGTTGGCCGTGGCGCCGCCCCCGAGCTGGACCGGTCCGCCGACGTTGTACGAACCGGCCGCCGCCGCGGCGCGCATGAAGGACTCGATCAGGGAGCGGGGCGTCGACGCGGCGACCACGGGCCGGCCGTTGATGCGCCATACGTCGAAGGCGCGGCCGAGCGGGTGATCGCTGGGCCGGTCGGTGCCGAAGACGTCCAGCGGATGTCCGGACCGCACGACGCTCACATCGATGCGGTAGCGGTCCGCCAGCCGTAGCAGTGCCGTGAGCGCGCTGGGGTGGACCGCACCGCTGCGGATGTCGGCCGCCGAGGCCGGCGGCAGGCTGATGCGGCGGTCGGCGAGAACCTTGCGGGCCGTGTCGGACAGCGTGGTCGAGGCCGGCCCCGGAGCGGCCGGGTGGAGCGCCTTCACCGACCAGCGCGGCCGCGCCCGGCTCAGCCGTACGTCCACCGTCGTACCGCCGCCTGCCACCGGGCCGCCGCCGGAACGAGTCCACTGCCTGCACACGACCAGGACGCTGGCGGAGTCGGTCAGGATGCCGCCGTACTGCGCGTCGATGACCTGCAGAACGGACTCGTCCGCGCCGGACAGCAACGGCCCCGCCTGATCCGCGAGCGCACCGGGCAGGCCGAGCGCGGTCACTCTGGCCCGGGCCTTCGACGTACCGCCGCCGCCCGGCCGCCAGGTGCCCAGTGCCTCGACGAGCTGTACGGCGCGCAGCTTCACGGCCGGTTCCACGTCCGCCGCGTTCGGCCGCCAGGCCGTCGTGTGCGGCAGTGCGGCCGACGACGGTGTGGCACCTGCCGAGGCCGACGACACGGAGGCGGTCGGGGCGGAGAGCCGCGGGCCGCGGGTGCCGTCGGACCTGCCCGAGCATCCGGAGGCGGTGAGCGCGAGCGCCGCCGCGCTCAGCAGGACCGAGCGGCGGCCGGGGTCTGCCGGGCCGTGCGCGGTGGAGGGGATCGTCATCTTCGGCTCCTGCTTCCGTACGGTGTTGATCGTCCTGGCGGGCCCGGCCCGGCCGCTGTGTCCCCGCGTTCAGCTCATCGCCGGCGCCCCGGCGGGCCGAGTGTCTGCCACCCCCCCCCCGGCGCGGGTCCGGGGGAGGCTGAGACTGCCACCCCCGCTCGCGCCGCAGTACGCGGAAGGGCGAGGACGCATGACCTATGTGACGTTCCGTCAGTGGACAGCGACCGGGCGGGGAGCGGCCGGGCTGCCCCGGCCCGACTGCTGTCCGTAGGCGGCGACCCTAGGAACCGGCGCTCCACCCCCGGGTGCGCCACGCCACCGGGCCACCCGCAATGCACCCCAACGGCAGGCGGCGGCATCCGCCGGGCGGCGTGGTACCGCAGCCCGCTCTCGTAGCCCGTACGGCGCGGTACCGTCGGCCCGCCCTCGTACCGGCGGAGCGATCACGTGCCCGTCACCCCCTCGTCGTCTCTGCGCCGCCGACTCCGCGGTCACCCGTTCGGCCGGGCTGTCGCCGGTGCCCTCGATGGGCCTCCGCGTACCCCTCTGAACTGCGGCGATCGATCTGACTGTGCATGAGCCGGACCAGCAGAGCCTTGCGCCTGAGGGATGGTCAGGGGGCTACGGGGGAGTGGCTGCGCTGTGATCGGTTCTGTGGGTACGGACCCGATCGTCTGCGGCGCACAGGTGCTGCATCCGTACGCGCGGAAGGTTGGATCATGCGTTCTATACACGCGCTTCTGGGTACGGCCGCTCTCGGTGCGGCCGTCGTCCTGACCGCCCCGGCGGCCCAGGCCGCGGTGGTGCGGGCTCCGCAGACCAGCGCGGCCTGTTCGAAGGCCACCTCGGACGCCCAGAAGGCCGAGGCGGACTACCGGGCCGCGCTCAAGGACTACAAGGACCAGGTCGCCCAGGGCGGCCACCCGGGCAAGGCCGAGCAGGACAACCTCGACAAGCTCCAGTCCAACGCCAACGCGCTGGCCTCGGACGCCGCCCGCATCTGCCCCGACGCCAAGATGCCGTCGGGCACCATGCGCACCGGAAGCGGCAGCACCAGCCAGGGGGTCAACAGCACGGACATCGCGCTGGGCGCCGGCCTGCTCGCCGCCGTCGCGGCCGGGTCACTGCTCCTGCGCCGCCGCGGTGACAGCCAGGCCTGACCGGGGTCCGTCCGCGGACACCGCCGCGCCTCGTGTGCCCCGGGCGCTGTCCTGGGGCACACGAGGCTCCGGCCCGCCCCGGCCCGTATGTCAGGCAGGCACACCGTGGACCGAAACGTTCCCGCCGGCGTCCGTCCCCCACCTGCGGAGACCACCGGCACTGTGCGCCGCGGCGCCGTCGCGATGGTGGTCACCATGGTGGTCTGTCTGGCGGTCGCGCTCATCAGCAACGGCCTGACGGTACAGAAACCGCCGCCCCAGCCCGGAGCCGCCCAGGGATTCGCCGCCCCCGGCCGCTCGCCCGGCCCGGACGGGTCGGCCGCGCCGCTGCCGTCCTCGGTGCCCGAGCGGGTGCGCATCCCCGCGCTGCGGGTCGACGCGCCGCTGATGCCACTGGGCCTGGAGAAGAACGGCAGCCTCGCGGCCCCACCGGACGACGCCCGCAATCTCGCCGGCTGGTACAAGGACGGCACCCGCCCCGGCTCCACCGGCACCGCCGTCATCGCCGGTCACGTGGACAACCAGCACGGTCCGGCCGTCTTCTACGGTCTCGGGTCGCTGAATAAGGGCAACACCGTTCAGGTCGTACGGACCGACGGCGCGACCGCCGTCTTCACCATCGACGCCGTCGAGGTCTACACGGCAGAGGCATTCCCCGACAAGAAGGTCTACGGCGCGGCTTCGCGGCCGGAGCTGCGTCTCATCACGTGCGGCGGCGGATTCGACACGAAACACCAGCACTACCTCGGCAACGTCGTCGTCTACGCCCACCTCACCGGCACCGGCTGACGGAGGCGGCCACCGGGGACGGCTGCCGGGCCCGGTGACGGCGGCATGCGGGAGTCCAAGTCGCCCGACGTATCGTCCATGGACTCGTGGGATCCACGGCCGGGAGAGTGGCCCCCATGACTGGATTCCGTAGCCTTCGGCGGGTTCGTGTCCTCAGCACAGTGGTGGGAACGGCCCTCGCCCTGGGTCTGCTGTCCCACCCCAGCCTGGCCACGGAGCCAACCAGGCCAACCAGGCCCACCGGGACCCCCGGGTCCTCCGCGGACAGCGCCTGGCGCCTTTCCACCAGCACGTACCGGGCCGCCGACTATCAGAGCCAGCCGTACGTGGGGAACGGGTATCTGGGTCAGCGGCTGCCTGCCACCGGTACCGGATATCAGGGAGATCTGGGCGGCACGGGATGGCCGATCTACGGTGAGCGCTATGCCGGGGCCTTCGTCGCCGGCCTCTACCACCGCGCCGACAACCTCGAATACATCGCCGCGATCCCGACCTGGTCCACGCTCACGCTCGGCACCGGCCGGGCGTCGCTCGACCCCGGCACCCCGGCCGCGCAGATCTCCGACTACCACCAGGTCGTGGACCTGCACCGGGCTGTTGTCACCACATCCATGACCTGGACGCCGTCCGCGGGCCGGGCCACACAGGTCGCGTTCGACGTCCTCAGCCACCGCTCCCGGGAACATCTCGCGCTCGTACGGGCGAAGATCACCCCGTCCTGGTCGGGGACGCTCGACCTCACCGGGCTCCTCGACGGTGCCGGCGCCCGGCGGACCAAGGCCGTCTCGCGGGGAGTCGATGTCTCCGCGGACACGAGCCGGGTGACCGTCGCAGCTCAGGGTTCGGGCACCGCACTCACGGAGTCGGCCACCCTCGTGGCCGGCCGGGGGACCCGTTTCACCGGCCGGAAGGCGCTGGTTCCGAAGGGCGACGCGCAGACCGCGGGTGAGCGCGTCACGGTGCCGGTCAGGGCAGGGCACACATACGAGGTCGTGAAGTACGTCGGCGTATCGGGGGACGCCGACGAGGCCGCCGCGACCGCTGCCGGTGCCCAGCACACCGGCTGGCAGCGGCTGATGAGCGAACACGAGAAGGCCTGGAACGCACTGTGGCTGCCGTCCATCACGACGCCGGGCAGGACCGCGCTCCAGTCGACGGTCAACTCCTCGCTCTATGCGCTGTATTCGAGTGTCCGCGCCGGTCAGGCCTGGAGCCTGGGACCGTCGGGGCTGAGCAGTGAGACGTACGCGGGTCAGGTCTACTGGGACGCCGACACCTGGATGTACCCCACACTGCTCGCACTCCACCCCGAACTCGCGCGCACCGTGGTCGACTACCGCTACCGCACCCTGGACCAGGCCCGGCGCAATGCCGCCGGCAACGGCCGCAAGGGCGCCGTCTGGCCCTGGACCGCGGGCCCCAGCGGTCTCTGCAGCGACGTCGGCCCCTGCAAGGGCTACCAGGACCACCTGCAGAACGAAATCGCGCTCGCCCAGTGGCAGTACTACGCGGCCACCGGGGACAAGCAGTGGCTCTCCACCCGGGGCTACCCGGTCCTGTCGGCCGTCGCGGACTTCTGGGCGGACCGCGCCACGAAGGGCGCGGACGGCAAGTACCACGTGAACGGCGTCTCCGGCGCGGACGAGTACGCGAGCGGTGTCGACGATCACGCCCTCACCAACGGCGGGGCCGTCGTCTCCCTGCGACACGCGATCCAAGCGGCGAAGCTCCTCGGCAGGAAGGCCCCCGCCGGCTGGCAGGACGTGGCGGACCACCTGGACCTGCCGACGGACGCGGACGGCTCGCATCCCGAATACCGGGGCTACGCCGGGCAGAAGATCAAACAGGCGGACACCGTGCTGCTCACCTACCCGTACGGTCTGGTCACCGACCGCGCCGGCGCGCAGGCGGACCTGGACCGGTACGCACCGGTCACCGACCCTGACGGTCCCGCGATGACCGATTCCGTGCACGCCGTCATCGCGGCGCAAGTGGGAGCCCCCGGCTGCCAGACGGACACCTATCTCGACCGGGCCTGGCGGCCCTTCGCCAAAGCGCCCTTCCAGCAGTTCTCCGAGGCCCGCGGCGACAAGGCAGGGGACAACGCGGGAGAGCCCGCCTTCAGCTTCCTCACCGGGGCCGGCGGATTCCTCCAGACCTTCGCCTACGGACTGGCCGGGCTGCGCTGGGACCCCGGCACGCTCCGGCTCGACCCCATGCTCACGCCTCAACTGCACCTCGGCGTCCAGCTGACCGGCCTGGCCTGGCACGGCAGGACCGTGTCGGTCGGCATCGAACCCGCCCGGACGAAGATCAGTCTGCACACGGGCAAGGCGCTGACGGTCCACCTGCCCGACGGCGACCACCGGCTGCGTCCGGGGACGACGCTGACCACCGCGACGCGACAGCCCCACCTGGACCCGACGGACGACCTCGTCCGCTGCCGTCCGGCCACCGCGGACTCCGAGACGGCCGGCGGTTACGCCGAGGCCGCTGTCGACGGGAGCACCGCCACCGCCTGGACGGCAACGGTCGCGGACCCCGCACTCACCGTCGCTCTGCGGCACCCGGCCGAGGTCGGCACGGCGCACATCGCCTTCGGCGCGGGGCGTCCCGGCACCGTGCGGCTGGAGGGCCGGGTACGCGGACGGGGCTGGACCACGCTCACCACGGCCACTGTCCCGAAGACGGGTGACCTGGCTCTTCACCTGCGTCCCTCCGGTCAGGTGTCGGGCGTCCGCCTGCGTCTCACCGGTCCCACGGGGAAGCCGACGGACATCACCGAACTGGAGGTGTCCTGAGCTCCTCCCGCCCCTGTGGGCCACACCTAGGTGTTCTGTGCCGGCGTGCCGAGTCCGGCGAGCGCGGCCAGACGCCGTGCCTGCGTGCGGGTGTCGCGGGCGATGGCGTCCTCGTCGGCGGTGACGAGATGGCCGTCCTCCACGACCGGTTCACCGTTGACCAGGAGCAGCGTCAGCGGGGCGGGAGCACCGAGTACGAGGGCCGCGACCGGGTCGGCGATGGAGGAGTGGAGCAGGCCGTCCAGCTTCCACAGCGCGAGGTCCGCCAGCTTGCCGGGTTCGAGCGAGCCGATCTCGTCCTCCCGGCCCAGCACGCGCGCACCGCCCATGGTGCCCATCCGGAGCGCCTGGCGGGCCGTGAGAGCCTTCTCCCGGTGGGCGCCGAGTCGGTTGATCAGCAGTGCGTTGCGCAGTTCCGCGCCGAGCCGGCCGCACTCGTTGGACGCGGAGCCGTCGACACCCAGCCCGACCGGGACACCGGCGGCGAGCAGGTCGGGGACGCGGGCGAGACCGGCGGCGACACGTGCGTTGGACGACGGACAGTGCGCGACGCCCGTACCGGTGTCGGCGAATCGGGCGATGTCGGAGTCGGACATGTGGATGCAGTGGGCCATCCACACGTCCGGGCCGAGCCACCCGGTGGACTCCAGCAGCTCGGTCGGCGACATGCCGTACCGCAGCATGCAGTACTCCTCCTCCTCGCGGGTCTCGCTGCCATGGGTGTGCAGCCGGACTCCCTTGGCGCGGGCGAGCGTCGCGGCCGATCGCAGCAGTCCGGACGAGACCGAGAAGGGCGAGCAGGGTGCGACGCCGACGCGGAGCATGGAAGCGGGGGACGGGTCGTGCCAGCGGTCGATCGCCGCTTCGGTGGCGAGCAGCGCCTCTTCGGTGCTCTCCACCGCGAAGTCCGGCGGCAGGCCTCCGTCCGACGCACCCCGGTCCATGGAGCCGCGGGTGGGCGAGAACCGTACGCCCATGTCCGCGGCGGCCCGGATCTCGGCACCGAGCAGGTCACCGGCGCCGCGGGGGAAGACGTAGTGGTGGTCCGCGGCAGTGGTGACCCCGGACAGCGCCAGGGCGGCCAACGAGCCCTGCGCCGCGGCGTGCACCATCGGTTCGTCGATCCTGGCCCAGACGGGATAGAGGCTGACCAGCCAGTCGAAGAGGTTGCAGTCCTGGGCGAGACCGCGGGTGAGCCACTGGTAGAAGTGATGGTGCGTGTTGACCAGCCCCGGGGTCACCAGATGACCGTCGCCGTCGATCCGCCGGACGACGTCCGCCAGGTCCCCGGGCGCGGGACCGGGGCCCGCCGACTCGATACGGTGGCCCGCGACCACGACGTGGCCGGTGGCGTACTCGGTGCCGCTCGCGTCCATGGTGGCGAGAGCGCAGTTCTCGATGACAAGTCGGCTGTCCGGCACGGTCGTTCCCCTCTTCGGTGCTTCGGTGTGTTCGGCCTGGGGCGTCAGGGCGTGGTGCGGCGCCGGGGGGCGTGGTTGAACAGCAGATTGAGTGCGAAGGCACAGACCGCCGTACAGGTGATGGCGCTGCCGAAGATGATGCGCGCCCCGGCGGGCAGCCGGTCGTAGATGTGCGGGGCGGTCACCGGAACCATCCCGGCGACCAGGGAGACGGCGACGATGAGCAGGTTCGACGTGCCGTCGAAGTCGACGTGGCGCAGGATGCGGATCCCGACCCCGGCCACCATGGCGAACATGACCAGCGCCGCCGCGCCCACCACCGGATCGGGCAGCGAGGCCACGAGGGAGCCCAGCCGCGGGACGCAGCCGAGCACGACCAGCAGGGCTCCGGCGGCGGCGGTGACCCAGCGGCTGCGGACCCGGGTCATCTCGACCAGCCCGAGGTTCTCCGCGAAGACGGTGTCAGGAAAGGAGTTCATCACCCCGCCGAGCACCCCGGAGAGCCCGTCGGCGGCCAGCCCGCGGGCGAGGTCACCGGTGCTCAGGGGCCGTTCGGTCATCTCCGCCACCGCGAGCATGCTCGCGGTCGACTCCGTGAAGATCACCAGCATGACCACGCACATCGAGACCACCGCGGCCACCGGGAAGTGCGGCGCGCCGAAGTGGAAGGGCTCCGGCAGCCCGACCCAGGAGGCCCCGGGAGCCTCCGAGAAGTCGGTCTGCCCGAGCAGGACGGCGGCGAGGGTTCCGGCCACCATGCCGACCAGGACGGCGACTTGGCCGACAAAGCCGCGCGAGAGCCGCATTACGACGACGATCAGGACGAGAACCCCGCCGGCCAGCAGCAGCCGTACGGGAGCCGCGTAGCCGGGGGCCGACGGGTTGTCGCCGGCCACCATCTGCGTGCCCACGCCGAGCAGGGAAAGCCCGATGACAGTGATCACGGTGCCGCCGACCAACGGCGGGAAGTAGCGTACGAGTCGGGCGAACGGTGCCGCGACGAGCAGGCCGAACACTCCGCCGGCCAGCATCGCCCCGTAGACCGCTGCCATGCCGTACTGCTGCGCGATGAGGATCATCGGTGAGACGGCGCTGAAGCCCGCCCCGGCCACGATCGGCAGCCGCACGCCGAGGACCCGGCCCACCCCCACGCTCTGCAGCAGTGTCGCCACCCCGGCTACCAGCAGATCGGCGTCGATGAGGAGGGTCACCGTGGCGTGCGACAGATGGGTCGCGGCGCCGAACAGCAGCGGCACCGCGATGGATCCCGTGTACATGACCAGCACGTGCTGGGCACCCAGCAGCAGGAGCGCACCCCACGCGGGACGTTCGTCGACGGGATGGCGCGGGGGTGGACCGGAGTCTTCCACGGGACGGGACCTCTCCTTGGGCAGCCCGGCGGGCGCCCTTCGCCGGGCCGCTCCGGGCGGGCGAAGGGGCACGCGGTGCCGGTGGCAGACCGGGGGCCGGACCTCTGGCCGGATGACAGCCCGGATCTGTGGGGCGCGGGCGGCCGGGGGAGCTCCGACCACGGGTGGGTCAGCGATCGCCGGAGTGGGGCCGGGATCCGGAGGTGGATTCGGTGGCGGATTCGTTGCCGGGGTCGGGGGTGGTCGCGGTGGCCGGTTCGGTGGCGGCGAGCAGCCGTGCGCTCTCCCGCGCGGCGTCGTCGTGCGGTCGCAGTGCGCGCGAGCCCGCCAGCTTGGCCGTGATGTGGTCGCCGATGGTGACCGGAGGGTAGAGGGGGTCGGCGCCCGTGGGAACGCAGCCGGGCAGCGGGCTGATCACGGCGTCGTGGTTGCCGTCGTGGAAGTAGGCGGCGGACCTGCGGCGCACCAGCCGCCCGTCGGCGTCCGTCGGCGGCAGCACACGGTGCAGCGTGGAGCGCCACTGGTCGTTGGTCCAACGGGCCAGTGCGTCACCGAGGTTGACCAGCAGAGCGCCCTCGGCAGGCCGTACGTCGTGCCACTGCCCGGCGTCGCCGAGGATCTGCAGCCCGGGTACCTGGTCGGCCCAGAGCACGGTGACGATTCCGTAGTCGGTGTGCGCGCCCATGCCCATCCGGCCCCGGTCGACCCGCGTCTCCCCGGCGGGCAGCGCGTAGTTGTTCATGCGCAGGACGTCGACGGAGTGGTCGGTGTACGGGCGGAAGAAGCTCTCGTCGAGCCCCAGGGCGTGGGCGAACACTCCGGTCAGCGTCCGTGCCAGGGCTCCGGCGTGCCGGAACCAGGTGTCGACGGCCTCCCGGAAACCGGGGACGCGTCGCGGGTCGGGCCAGCGGTTCGCGGGGAAGTGCGTCGCCGGCAGAGCCACGCCGGTGTGCCCGGTGCCGTCCACGCCGACGTTGAACGCCTCGAACAGGTCCTCCGGCGAGGTGACGCCCAGGCTGAGGCTGAGCTTCTCCGCTCTGGGCGGGGTGTAGCCCCGGTTGATCTCGGGCGGTGCCACCAGTGTCCGCTTCTCCTCCTGGGGGAGGGCGAAGAAGGCGTCCATGGCGTCGGCCAGATCCCGCCCGGCAGCGGCGGGGATGCCGTGACCGGTGATCTGCATGAAGCCGACGGTGCGGGCCGCCGCGTCCACGGCTGCGGCGAGTGCGGCGCGTTCCGCCGCGCCGCCCCCGGCCCAGCGCGAGACATCGATGGCGGGAACTTCGAAGTCGCCGTGGGGTGCAGGTCCTTCGGCCATCGCGGCACTTCCATCCGTGCGGGTGGGGGACAGCGAATCTCTTCACTGACGGTGTGTCACACGGTGGCGGAAGCGCTGCGAGCATGTAAATGCCCGGTTCCGGATTCTGGCCGACCGCCCAAAGCGGCCCTGCCTCATTTCCGCAGACCTTGGTTGAACCTCCAAGACGCCGGCCGTTGTTCGTCCCGTGTGCGGGGCCGGTGCTCGCGGCGATCACCGTGGCCGGTGCACGCGGGGAGATCAATGCCGACATCGTCGCGCTGACGGTGTCCCTCGCCGTCGGGACCGCGGTTCCGCTGCTGATCTTCGCACTGGCCGGCCGGAGGGTCGCCGAGCGGGTGAGCGCGTTCCGTACCCGGGCCCGCAGACTGCGTATCGCAGCCGGAGCGCCGATGATCGTCCTGGCGCTCGCTCTTGCCTTCAACGTCACCGACGCCATCCAGCGTGCCCTGCCGGACTACACATCCGCCGCCCGGAAGAAGGTCGAGGACAGCGACGCCGCGCGCCACAAGACGGCCCGCCGGGCGACGGTGGAGGTCCGGCCGGCTGCCGGCATCCAGGACTGCTCGTTCACGTTCGGGTAGAGGCTCCGAAGCCGTCAGCTCTTCGGGGTGCCGTAGCGGAGTCCGTCGACCAGCAGGGCGATCATGCGCTGCGTGTGGCCTTCGTTGTCCTCACCGGCGGGCAGCGTGAGGTTGCCGACGGCGCGCAGCAGGTCCCAGGGCTCGGCGTCGGAGCGGATTTCGCCGGCCTGCGCCGCGCCGTTCAGGAGTGCTCCGAGGGCAGGCTCGAAGCGTCGCCGGAAGTAGGACGGCAGGCTGTCGTAGGCCGCGTCGCCCGAGTGCAGGGCGGCGCTCAGCCCGCGCTTCGTGGCGATGAAGCCCGCGAAGCGCTGCAGCCACCGGGCCAGCGCCTCGGCCGGTTCGTGCTCGACGGCGAGGGCGGGGGCGGCGGCCGCGCAGGCGTCGACCTCGTTGCGGAAGACGGCGGCGATGAGGTCCGAGCGCTGTGGGAAGTGCCGGTAGAGAGTGCCTGCGCCGACTCCCGCCCTGGCGGTGATCTGCCGGACGGGGGCGTCCACGCCGGAGGTGGAGAACACCTCCGCTGCGGCGGTGAGCAGGGCGTCGATGCTGCGCTGTGCATCGGCGCGCACCGGCTGGCGCGACTGCTGTCCGGCCGTCGGTGCTCCAGTCGTCGTGCCGTCGTTCATGGGTGCCCCTCTTTGCCAACCGGAACAACGTTCCGTATCGTGATGATGGAACATCGTTCCGCTTATGTGAGCGTAGCGCGCTGCGGCGGAAACCACACCCAGAAGGAGTACACATGAAGTACCGCACACTGGGGCGAACCGGGATCAAGGTCAGTCCCTACTGCCTCGGCGCGATGATGTTCGGGGCCCTGGGCAACCCCGACCACGACGACTCCGTCCGCATCATCCACAAGGCGCTGGACGCGGGCATCAACTTCGTCGACACCGCCGATGCCTACGCACGCGGCGAGTCCGAGGAGATCGTCGGCAAGGCCCTCAAGGGCCGCCGTGACAACGTCGTCCTGGCCACCAAGGCCCACCTCCCCATGGGGGACGACCCCAACCAGCGGGGCAACTCGCGGCGCTGGCTGGTGCGCGCACTCGACGACTCGCTGCGCCGGCTGCGGACCGATCACGTCGACCTGTTCCAGGTCCACCGGCCCGCGCCGGACACCGACGTGGAAGAGACCCTCTCCGCCCTCACCGACCTGGTGCGCGCGGGCAAGGTCCGCACCATCGGCGCCTCCACCTTCCCCGCGTCGGACATCGTCGAGGCGCAGTGGGTCGCCGAGCGGCGCGGCCTGGAGCGGTTCCGCACCGAGCAACCGCCGTACTCGATCCTCAACCGGGGCATCGAGCGCGAGGTGCTGCCGGTCTGCGAGCGTTACGGGATGGGCGCCCTGGTATGGAGCCCTCTCGCGGGCGGCATGCTCACCGGCCGCTACCGCAAGGGGAAGCAGGCCGACACCCACCGGTCCGGCTTCGGCTTCAAGCACCTGCTCGACGAGCGGCGGCTCGACGTCGTCGAGCAGCTCATCCCGGTCGCCGAGGAGGCCGGGATGCCGCTGACGCATCTGGCGACGGCCTTCGCGATCGCCCACCCCGGCGTCACCTCCGCGATCATCGGCCCGCGCACCATGAACCACCTGGACGACCTGCTCGCGGGCGCGGAGACGATCCTGAGCGACGACGTCCTCGACCGGATCGACGCCATCGTGCCGCCGGGCACCGACGTCGGAACGCTGGACATGATCTACAACCCGCCCGCCGTCGAGCAGCCCGCCCTGCGCCGCCGCCCGGCCGTCGAGCGTTCCGCCGCCTGAGCGGGGACGGCTCCGGGGAGCAGCACACGTGTCGGTTCTGCGGGGCCGGGCCGGACCGCAAGGTGTCCGGCCCGGCCCCGTCCACCGGTCAGGCGTCCCCGGCGGCCAGTTCGGAGCGGACCTCGCGGGCGGCGGCGACGAGGTTCTCCAGGGAGGCGCGGGTCTCGGGCCAGCCGCGGGTCTTCAGGCCGCAGTCGGGGTTGACCCACAGCCGTTCGGCCGGGATGGCCTCAAGTCCCTTGCGGAGGAGTGCTGCCGCTTCCTCCGTACCCGGCACGCGCGGGGAGTGGATGTCGTACACGCCGGGTCCGGCTTCGCGCGGGTAGCCGTGCTCGGCGAGTTCGCGGGCGACCTGCATGTGGGAGCGGGCCGCTTCGAGGCTGATGACGTCGGCGTCGAGGTCGTCGATGGCCTGGACGATGTCGCCGAATTCCGCGTAGCACATGTGGGTGTGGATCTGGGTGTCGGACCGGACGCCGCTCGTGGTGAGCCGGAAGGACTCGGTGGCCCAGTCCAGGTACGCGGCGCGGTCGGCGACGCGCAGCGGCAGTGTCTCGCGCAGGGCGGGTTCGTCGACCTGGATGACCGAGGTCCCTGCCGACTCCAGGTCGTTGACCTCGTCGCGCAGGGCGAGTGCGACCTGGCGTGCGGTGTCGCCGAGCGGCTGGTCGTCACGGACGAAGGACCAGGCGAGCATGGTGACGGGCCCGGTGAGCATGCCCTTGACCGGGCGGTCGGTCAGGGAGTTGGCGTACGTGGTCCAGCGCACCGTCATCGGCTCCGGCCGGGAGATGTCGCCCGCGAGGATCGGCGGGCGGACGTAGCGGGTCCCGTACGACTGGACCCAGCCCTGCTGGGTGGCCAGATAGCCGGTGAGCTGCTCGGCGAAGTACTGCACCATGTCGTTGCGCTCGGGCTCACCGTGCACCAGGACGTCGAGCCCCGCCTTCTCCTGGAAGGCGATCACTTGCTGGATCTCGGCCCTGACGCGCTCCTCGTACCCGGCGGCATCGATACGCCGGGCCCGCAGGTCCGCGCGGGCCGTGCGCAGCTCTGTGGTCTGCGGGAACGAGCCGATGGTGGTGGTCGGCAGGAGCGGCAGCCCGAGATGGGCGCGCTGCGCCGCGGCCCGCACGGAGTAGGGCTGGGAGCGGCGCGCGTCGGCGTCCGTCACTGCGGCGGCCCTGGCCCGTACGGCGGGGTCGCGGGTGATCGCCGAGCCTGCCCGGGAGGCCAGGTCGGCGCGGTTGGCGGCCAGTTCGGCCGCGATGGCACCGGTCCCCTGGGTGAGCCCCTTGGCGAGGGTCGCGATCTCCGCGGTCTTCTGCCGGGCGAAGGCGAGCCAGCGCAGGATCTGCGGGTCGACGTCCCGTTCGGCGGATGCGTCGAGCGGCACGTGGAGGAGCGAGCAGGAGGCGGATACGTCCACCCGGTCGGCCAGCCCCAGCAGGGTTCCCAGCGTGGCGAGCGACTTCTCCAGGTCGTTGGCCCAGATATTGCGCCCGTTGACCACACCGGCGACAAGGCGCTTGCCGGGGAGTCCGCCGATCGCGGCCAGCGCGCCGAGATTGGCCGCCGCAGCTTCGGTGAAATCGAGCGCCAGGCCTTCCACCGGGGCCTTGGCCAGGACGGGAAGCGCGTCGCCGAGCCGGTCGAAGTAGGACGCGACCAGCAGCTTGGGACGGTCGGTCAGCGAGCCCAGTTCACGGTAGGCGCGTGCGGCGGCGTTCAGATCGGCGGGGGTGCGGTCCTGGACGAGAGCCGGCTCGTCCAGCTGGACCCACTCCGCGCCTGCCGCACGCAGATCGGCGAGGACCTCGGCGTAGACGGGCAGCAGCCGGTCCAGCAGGGTCAGCGGTTCGAAGTCCGCCGCGACGCCCGGCGCCGGCTTGGCCAGCAGCAGATAGGTGACCGGGCCTACGAGTACGGGACGGGCGGTGAGGCCGAGTGCGGTCGCCTCCCTGAGCTCCCCGGTCTGCTTGGTGGAGTCGGTGGTGAACACCGTGTCCGGGCCCAGTTCGGGCACCAGGTAGTGATAGTTGGTGTCGAACCACTTGGTCATTTCGAGGGGCGCCACGTCCTGGGTGCCGCGTGCCATCGCGAAGTAACCGTCGAGCGCGTCGGTTTCGACGGCCCCGCGGTGCCGCTCCGGGACCGCGCCGACCATGACACTGGTGTCCAGCACGTGGTCGTAGTACGAGAAGTCACCGGTGGGCACCTCGTGGATGCCGGACTCCGCCAGGCGCTGCCAGTTCGACCGGCGCAGACCTGCGGCGGTCTCGCGCAGTTCGTCGGCGCTGGTGCGGCCCTTCCAGTAGCCCTCGATGGCTTTCTTCAGTTCCCGGTTCGGGCCCTGGCGGGGGTAGCCGTACACGGTGGCCCGTGCTGCCGCGGCTGCGGACTTCGCTGTCACGGAAATCTCCTTCGCGAGATGACTCCTTGAGATCCCGGTGACGGGACGCGAACGCGAAGGGGTGACGAACCGGACGGTCCACGCGTGCCACGAGGCACGGTCGTCCGCCGGTATACGCGCCGACCCGCCCACGAGGTCACCGGGATGTCCGTACGCGATCGGTCGCGCACGGGCAACGGGCAGGTCTTCGGACTTGCGGGCGCGGTCACCCTCGGAAAGGGTTTCCCTCTACTGGCCGTCGCTTCCCAGGCCCGGCCGGGCCCAGTGCGTATGACGGCGGTCGTTCCCACTTACCGCTGCGGGGCAGTCCCGGATTTCCACCGGGTTCCCTCTTACGACGCATCCCGTCTGGCGGACGGGGCGAACCAGTTGCACCAGCCAGCCTAGAGGGAGACGTCCTTCCGCGGAGGCGTCCGCCCACATTGCGGACGGTGACGTGAGACACGGAGGACGACCGCGTACATCCTGGTCCGCCGCAGCGGAGCGGGGCTCGTGCCGGGCCGGATCGCCGGCTTCCGTCAACCGTTCGGTCCACGCCATCGGCCGTGCCATGGCGGCTGGATGGCTCACATGCGCCTATCCCGTGATCATTCGGGATGATACTGGGCAGGTGCTATCCGCCGTGCGCCCTGCCCCGGACTGCCTTCCGGCCCGGGCCGCCGGCGACCCAGGGCGACCCGGCCGTGCAGACAGTACGGTCCACGCCCCGAGACGGACGGAGCTCTCACGATGAAACGCCTCACCAGGACCGCGACCGCGGTGTCAGCCGGACTGCTGCTGCTCGGAACGCTCGGCACCGCCACGGCCACGGCCGCGACGGGCGTTCCCAGGGATCCCGGTGGTGTCCTCGGTCCGAACGGTTACAAGGGCATTCAGCTCGGACAGTCCGAACGCGATGCGGAGAAGACCGGTCTGCTGGTGAACAAGCAGACATCCCCCGGGTGCGACTTCTACCGCCTCGCTCCCAGCGAGGGCAAGCCGAACCTCGGCGGCGGCGTCTTCGTCGAGCCCCGCAAGGGCGTGGTGGTGATCACCGGGACGAACCTGATCCGCACACCCGAGGGAATCACCATGGGCACCGGCCTGGCCAGGGTCAAGGCCGCCTACCCCCGGCTGACGAAGGTCGGCGACTACATCTTCGAGACGCCCGTCCCCGGCGGTACCCCGGCCGAGCGCTACCGCTTCGCCGTGGACGAGCAGAACCTCGTGTCCGACTTCGCCCTTGAGGCCGCGGACCGGGGGACCTGCGACAGCTGAGGCCGCCCCGCCCGCGGGCGAGCGGGTCACCCGTCCGACGGGGCGACCGGCACTACCTCTTCACTCCGACGCCTGCCCAGATCGGGGTTGAGGCGGCGCCGGGCCCGGCGTCCGGGCTGCCGATGTCCGGCGTGTCCGTCCTGGGCCGCCACTGATGGGGCGCGACCAGCCCTGGATCGATCAGGTCGGTGCCGTCGAAGAACCGGAGCGTCTCGTCCCTGGTGAGGGGCCGCAGGGCCGTGCCCTCGGCTGCGAAATCGTCCTGCAGAGTGGCGGAACCTCCTGCGAGTTCCCTCGCGAACACGGATATCACCAGACAGCTGCCTGCGGGCAGCACGTCCATCAGACGCCGGACGACGGCATGCGGCTCGTCCTTCGGGTCGATCCAGTGCAGCAGCAGACCCATCGTCAGGGCGACCGGCTGCCCGAGGTCGAGAGTGTCGCGCAGTTCCGCTGACCCGAGAATGGTGTCCGGATCGGTGAAGTCGGCCTGGATGTAAGCGGTGCGGCCGGCGGGACTGCTCACGTGCAAGGCACGTGAGTGCGCGAGGACGATCGGATCGTTGTCCGCGTACACGACGCGGGATTCCGGTGCTGCCTCCTGCGCGACCTCGTGCAGGTTGGGCGAGGTCGGTATACCGGTGCCTATGTCGAGAAACTGCCGGATCCCCGCCTCGCCGACGAGGTATCGCACGGCACGCAGGACGAACTCCCGGTTGGTCCGCGCGGCCAGCTGCACGGACGGCATCTTCTCCGCCACCGTCGCGGCCATGGCCCGGTCGGCGGGATAGTTCGTCTTGCCGCCCAGAAATACATCGTAGATACGTGCTGGATGCGCCCTGTCGGTACGCAAGTCGATCGGCGCACGTGCGTCCGCACGGTTCATCCACTCGTCCGGTGACGACAACGAAATCTCTCCCTCAGGTCACAACGCTTGTGGACGATAGTGAACTTGATCGATCAGCATGTCCAACGCCGGCAGCCGAGGCGCACGGCACCCGGCCCCGCTCGGGCGACATAGGGGAACCGGGCCCGCATGTCCCCACGGTTGCTGGCGGGGGGAAGCGCGGAAGTCCTTCGAGGGTGACGTGGGGTTTCACTCACGAGCCCGGTAGTGGTGCTCTTCCCGCTCGTCGTCGTGGGACCGGCCCGGTGTTACGTGGCCCGCCACCCCGTCCAGCCGGTGACCGCGACCTCCACCACCTCACCGGCCGGCGGGCGTCCCGCGTACTGCTGTGGGTACTTCTCGGCGAGCAGCGCCGCGTAGTGCGCCGCGTCGGCGGACTGCGCGGCGGGTGGGAGCACCCGGGCCTGCCCGTCCGCGCGGGCCCACCACAACTGGTCCCAGTCCTCCCGGTAGGAGTCGGTGAGCAGGCAGACCTCGGGATTGGCGCGGATGTTGGCCAGCCGTTTGAGGTGGGGGGACCGCTTGGGCTTGTGGTCGACGGCCATGACCAGCGTCTCGCCGGCCACCGTGAAGACCACCGGCACCAGGTGCGGGCGCCCCGCCGCGTCGGCGGTCGCCAGGCGGGCGACCCGGGACGCCGCGAACCGCTCACGCGCCTCCGACCTGGTCAGGCGGGGCATCAGCGGAAGCGCTCCGCGGCCTCGGCGAGCCGGTCGAGCTGTGCCAGGGCGCCGGGCTCGGGATCGGACGGCAGGGAGAACAGCACCCGCTCCACGCCGAGTTCCGCGTACTCCTCGATTGATCCGGGGGTGTCGGGCACCGCGTAGACCGTCACCGGGACCTCGCGGCCCGCTGCGGCGCGCACCTCCTCGATCTGCGGTCGCAGTGCCTCGGGCGGGACACTGTTGGCGAGCCAGGCGTCACCGAGTTCGGCGACCCTGGGGAAGGCACCCCGGCCGCCACCCACGTAGATCGGCGGATACGGCCGCTGCACGGGCTTGGGCCAGGAGTAGACCGGGTCAAAATCGACGAACTCGCCGTGGAATTCGGCCTTCTCCATGGTCCACAGCGCGATGATCGCGCGCAGCCGCTCGTCGACGAGCCGGCCCCGGGTGGCGGCGTCGGTGCCGTGGTTGGCCATCTCCTCACGGTTCCAGCCGACGCCCACACCGAAGACGGCCCGGCCTTCGGAGACCAGGTCGAGTGAGGCGATGCCCTTGGCGGTGTGGATCGGGTCGCGCTGCGAGACCAGGGCGATACCGGTGCCCACCAGGAGGCGTTCGGTGACGGTGGCGACGGCGGTCAGTGCCACGAAGGGGTCGAGCGTGCGGTAGTAGATGTCCGGCAGGTCGCCGCCGCCGGGGTAGGGCGAACGGCGGTCCACCGGGATGTGGCTGTGCTCGGCGATGAACAGCGAGTCGAATCCGCGCTCCTCGACGGCCCGCCCGAGGGGAGCCGGCCGGATGCTCCGGTCGGTGATGAAGGTGGAGATCCCGAACTTCATACGGCTCCTTCGTCGCTGGTCTTCCGGCGGGCTCCGGCCCGCCGGCCCGGTCGCCCGAGGCCGGGTCACTGCCGGTGGTCCGGCCGCCGTCCATTGTCCGCGCCGGTGCAGGCCGGCAGGCATGTGGCGCGCCGGACCCGGGGCACGGTCGACGCGCTTGGCGGCAGCCCGACCCAGGAGCGTCCCGTACAGCATCTCGTGGGACTCCGTACGCCGGTCCGCTGCGCGGACACGAGGTGCCCTCGCAGCGGACCGGTCCACCGGATGTGCTTCAGCGGCCGACGCGTGCTCCGGGAGCCGGAAGGAATCCGGTCCTGATGAAGTACGTCAGATACGTCCGCAGCGTCTCCTCCGTCAGTTCGGGCCGCCGCACCCCCGCCTCGGCCGCAGCGCGGTCCGTGGCCGGTGAATCGAAGATGTCCGCAGCGTGCCGTACACCGCTGTCCGGCCCGCCGGGCCGGCGTCGGTCACCGCCGAGGAAGAGCTGCGCCGCGTTGTCCGGCTGACCGGCCACCCGGCTCGTCCAGTCGTCGGCCGGCAGCGGCTGCAACTGGTAGCCCAGGGCATCGGCCGCCCGGAACACCTGCGAGAGAGCCGGCGCCAGTGGGTTGGTGAGGTGGAAGACGTGGCCGTCCCGGGCGGCCGTGGCCCGATCCGCACGGCGGCGGGCGATCGCCACGACCGCCGCGCTCACGTAGTCCACCGGTACCCAGCCCGTCGACTCCTCGGGACCTTCGGGAACCGCGCCCGCCTGCAGACAACCCTTGATGAACTGCCACAGCAGATCACGGTCCTGGCAGGCCCCGGTGAGGGAGTCACCCGAAATCCGTGCCGGGCGGTACACCGTCACCGGAATCCCCCGGTGCCGTGCGATCTCCACGATCTTCTCGGCCACCCATTTGCTCTGCGCGTAGCCGTCCGGCAGGTCCAGTACGGGACCCAGCGGCGTCGTCTCCGTGATGCCGCGCCCTCCACCGGACCCCGGCGTCGGTGTGTACACGCCCGTGGTCGAGACGTAGTGCATCCCGCTCGACTCCGAGTCGGCCACGAGCCGCAGCAGTTCCTGGGTGCCCCGCACGTTCGCGTCGCGCAGTTCGGCGTAGGGTGCGGCGAAGTTGACGCGCGCGCCGTTGTGATAAACCGCCCCCACCCTGCGCGCCAGCGCCGTACGGTCGCTGTCCGACAGGCCGAGGCCCGGCGCCGACAGGTCGCCCGGCAGCGGGCGGATCAGGGGTGTGTAGTGGTCCTGCCACAGCCCGTACCGCTCCAGATTGGCACGCAGCCGGCGGGCGCCGTCCGGTGCGTCGGCGCTCCGCACGAGGCAGTCCACCGGGCCGTTCGTGGACTCCAGCAGATCGCGCAGCAGGAACGCTCCGAGGAACCCCGATCCACCGGTGAGCAGCGGCCGTTGTCCGCCCGCCGGTGACCTGGGGCCGGGCACGGTCCGGCGCGCGATGCCGGATGCCAGCCGCACATCATCCTGCGGATCCGGCTGACCGGCGCTGAGCCGGCTGCCGGCTCCGCCGGGTGTGTCCAGCAGACGCTGTACGCCGTCGACCGTCGGGGCGGCGAACACGTCCCGCATCGACAACCGCACGCCCAGCCTCTCCTCGATGCGCTGGGCCAGTTTCACCGCGAGCAGGGAGTGCCCGCCGAGGCCGAAGAAGTCGGAGTCGATATGGACGTCCGGAATGCCGAGGGTGTCCGCGAACACCTCGCACAGAATCTTCTCGCGCTCAGTGCGGGGCGGCCGTCCCGCCGCCCGCGCGGCGGACAGATCGGGCGCGGGCAGCGCCCGCCGGTCGACCTTCCCGTTCGAGGTGAGCGGCAGCGCTTCGAGCGCCACGCACACGGACGGCACCATGTGCTCGGGCAGCACGGTGGCGAGCTCGGCCCGCACATCGGCCGACGTCGCTGACAGATGGTCCTTCCCGGCGACCGTGTAGGCGACCAGTCGCCTGTCGCCCGGCTTGTCCTCGCGGACGACGGCGCAGGCCGCCCGGATGCCGGGGAGGTCGGTGAGTGCGGCTTCGATTTCGCCGAGTTCGATGCGGAAGCCGCGGAGTTTGACCTGATCGTCGGTGCGGGAGAGGTATTCGAGTTCGCCGTCGTGGTTCCAGCGGACGAGGTCGCCGGTGCGGTACATGCGCTCGCCCGTGGTGCTGAACGGGTCGGCGACGAAGCGTGTCGCCGTCAGCCCGGGGCGATTCAGATAGCCCCGGGCGAGCCCGTCGCCCGCCACGTACAGTTCGCCGGTCACCCCGGGCGGCACCAACTGGAGCCCGCCATCAAGGACATACACCCGGGCGTTGTCCACCGGCACACCGATCGGCACGGTCTGTACTGGTGCCTGCGGGCCGTCGGCCTGCTGAAACGCGCTGACGGTCGCGCAGACGGTCGTCTCGGTCGGGCCGTACGCATTGACCACACGCCGGTCCGCGGCCCACTGCCGGACCAGGGCAGGCGCGCACGCCTCCCCGGCAAGGACCAGCGTGACATTCCGCGGTACGGCGTCCGCCGGCATCACGGCGAGGGCGGCAGGAGGCAGCGTGAGATGGGTGACGCCGCGCTCCGCGAGCAGGCGGGCCAGGGGCGGCCCCGGTACCAGCTCCGAAGGATCCGCGATCTCCAGGCAGGCACCGGTCAGCAGCCCCATGCAGATCTCCCAGAACGCGGCGTCGAAACTGACCGACGCCATCTGCAGCACCCTGCTGCCGGGACCCACCTGCAGCCGCTCCACCTGCGTCCGCACCATCGCCTCGACCCCGCTGTGGGTGACGACGACGCCCTTGGGTTGTCCGGTGGAGCCGGAGGTGTGGATGACGTAGGCGGGTTGGTGTGGGTGGGTGGTGGGGTTGGGGTTGGTGGTGGGGTGGTGGGTCCAGGTTGGGGTGTCGAGGGTGGTGGTGGGTGTGGTGTGGGGTGGGAGTTGGGGTTGGGTTGTGGTGGTGGTGATGAGGTGGGTGGGTTGGGTGGTGTTGAGGATGTGGGTGATGCGGGTGGTGGGGTAGGTGGGGTCGATGGGGAGGTAGGTGGCTCCGGTTTTGAGGATGGCGAGGGTGGTGGTGGTGAGGTCGTTGGTGCGGGGGAGTGCGAGGGCGATGAGGTGTTCGGGGCGGATGCCTTGGTGGATGAGGTGGTGGGCGAGGGTGTTGGCGCGGGCGTTGAGCTGCCCGTACGTCAGGACGCCCGAACTGTCGCGTACGGCGGGTGCGTCGGGCGTCCGCCGCGCCCAGTCCTCGAACATCTCAGGCACCGTCGCGTGCGACAGCTCCCGGACCGGGCCCTGTCCCCACGCGGTGAGCTGCGACCGCTCCTGGTCGGTGACCAGGTCGTAGGCGTGGACACACTGGTCGGGAGCGGTCACCACCGCCGTGAGCAGGTGTGAGAACCGCTCGACGAGCCGCTGAACCGTCGCGGCCTCGAAGAGTTCCGTAGAGAAATCCACGCTCGCTTCCATGCCCAGCGCCCGGCCGGCCTCGTCATGCTTCTCGACGAAGGTGAACGACAGATCGAACTTGCTGACTCCGGTGTGGACCGGCACGACGGAAGCGGTGATTCCTGGCAGTTCGATGGGCGCGGTGGCCTGGTTCTGCAGGACCAGCATCGTCTGGAACAGCGGGTGATGGTTCTGCGAACGGGCCGGATTGAGTACTTCCACCAGTCGTTCGAAGGGGAGGTCTTGGTGGGTGTAGGCGGTGAGGTTGGTGTCGCGGACGCGGTGGAGGAGTTGGCGGAAGGTGGGGTTGCCGTTGAGGTTGGTGCGGAGGACGAGGGTGTTGATGAAGAAGCCGATGAGGTGGTCGAGGGCTTCGTCGGTTCGGCCGGCGACGGCGGTGCCGAGGGGGATGTCGTTTCCGGCTCCGTGGTGGGAGAGGAGGACGGAGAGGGCGGCTTGGAGGAGCATGAACATGCTGGTGTCGGTGGTTTTGGTGAGGTGGGTGAGTTGGGTGTGGATGTGGGGGGTGAGGTGGAAGGTGAGGGTGTCGCCGTGGTGGTGGGTGGTGGCGGGTCGTGGGTGGTCGGTGGGGAGTTGGAGGAGTTCGGGTAGGTCGGTGAGTTGTTGTTTCCAGTAGGTGAGTTGTTGGGTGATGGGGCTGTTGGGGTCGGTTTCCTGGCCGAGGGTGTGTTGTTGCCAGAGGGTGTAGTCGGCGTATTGGACGGGGAGTGGTGGCCAGTTGGGTGATTCGCCTTGTGTGCGGGTTTGGTAGGCGTGGCTGAGGTCGTGGGCGAGGGGTGCGAGGGACCAGCCGTCGGCGGCGATGTGGTGCACGACGAGGACCAGGACGTGTGCCTGGGCACCCAACCGCAACAGACTCGCGCGGACCGGCGCATGGTTCTCCACGTCGATCGGCTCGGTCGCCGCGTGCGTGACAAGGCCGTCCAGCTCTGACTCCGTGACATCGGTGATACGGAAGTCGAGAGGACTGAGAGCAGTGGTGAGGACGACCTGCTCGGGTGCTCCATCCCTCTCGGGGAAGACGGTACGCAGCGTTTCGTGGCGTTCTACGAGGTCGGTGAGGGCTGTGCGCAGTGCGTCGGTGTTCAGCGCTCCGTCGAGGCGCAGGACGAGTGGGATGTTGTACGTGGCGCTGGGTCCTTCAAGCCTGTTGAGGAACCAGAGGCGTTGTTGTGCGAAGGAGAGTGGCATCTGTGCGGGCCGCTTCTCGGGCATCAGGGGTGCTCTGGCCTGGTCGGCGGTGTCGAGTGCGGTGGCCAGTGTGGCGACGGTCGGGTGCTCGAAGAGGGTGCGGATCTCGATTTCCACGTCCAGGGTGGAGCGGATGCGGCTGATCAGGCGGGTGGCGAGGAGCGAGTGGCCGCCGAGCGTGAAGAAGTTGTCGTCGACGGTCACGTGGTCGCGGTTGAGGATGTCGGCGAAGAGCCCGCACAGGTCCTGCTCACGCGCGGTCTCCGGGGGCCGGCCATCGGATGTGGTGGCACTCTCCGGTGCGGGCAGGGCTGTGTCGTCGATTTTGCCGTTGGTGGTGAGGGGAAGTGCTTCGAGGGTGATGAAGGCGGAGGGGACCATGTAGGGCGGCAGCGTGCGGCCGATCATTGCGGCGAGTTCCGCGGGGTCGGGCTCTGCGCCGGTGGTGGGGGTGAGGTAGGCGACGAGCCGTCGGTCTCCAGGGGTGTCTTCGCGCACGATGACGTGTGCTGTGCCGATCCCGGGGTGTGCGGTGAGCGCTGTTTCGATTTCGGTGGGTTCGATGCGGTGGCCGCGGAGTTTGATTTGGTTGTCGGCTCGGGTGAGGTATTCGAGTTGGCCGTTGTGGTTCCAGTGGACGAGGTCGCCGGTGCGGTACATGCGGTGGCCGGTGGTGGTGAAGGGGTCGGCGGTGAAGCGGGTGGCGGTGAGTGCGGGGCGTCCGATGTATCCGCGTGCGACGCCGGGTCCGGCCAGGTAGAGCTCGCCGGTGACGCCGGGTGGTACGGGGTGGAGGGCTGTGTCGAGTACGTAGGCGCGCATGCCGTCGAGGGGTTGCCCGATGGGCGGTGCGGCCGTGGGGGAGCCTTCGGTGGGCATGGCGGGGAGGGTGAAGCGTGTGGCGAAGGTGGTGGTTTCGGTGGGGCCGTAGACGTGGTGGAAGGTGGTGTTCGGGTGGGTGGCTGCGAGTTGTTGGAGTACTCCGGCTGCGGCTGTTTCGCCGCCGGTGGCTACCAGGTGTACTGCGCCGAGGAGTTGGGGGTGTGTGTCGGCGATGACGTTGAAGAGTGCGGTGGTGAGGAAGAGTGCGGTGATGTGGTGGGTGGTGATGAGGTGGTGGAGGGTGTGTGGTTCGAGGGGTTTGGGGGGTGCGGTGGTGATGTGTCCGCCGGTGAGGAGTGGCATCCAGATTTCGAAGGTGGAGGCGTCGAAGACGTAGGCGGAGTGCATGAGGACGTTGTGGGGTGTGTCGCCGTTTTTCCATGCGTGGTCGGTGGTGAGGGCGGTGATGTCGGTGTGGGAGATGCCGACGCCTTTGGGTACGCCGGTGGATCCGGAGGTGAACATCATGTAGGCCAGCTGCGCGCCGCCGAAGACCTTGGGCAGCGGGGCGGGTGTGGCGGGTGTGCCGTCGGTGGGGTGTCCCATGGTGTCGACGATCAGGACCGGCAGCTTGGCCCGCATTTCCGCCACCCAGGGATGAGTGGATGTCGCTTCGTCGACGATGAGGGCGCGGAGTCCGGCGACGTCTGCGGTCTGGTGGAGTCGTTGGGTGGGCCATTGCTGGTCGAGGGGGACGTACATGGCTGAGGCCCGGACGGCGGCGAGTGAGGCGGTGACGATGCTGGGTGCGCGGGTGAGCAGGACGCCCACTCCGTCCTCGGTGCGTACACCGTGGCCGGCGAGGCAGGCTGCGAGTTCACCGGAGACCTGGTCGAGTTCGCCGTAGGTGAGAGAACCCGTCGCGCCGGACACGGCGACCGCGTCGGGGTGTGCTTCGACGCGGGCTGCGAACAGTTCCGGCAGCGACGCCCCTGACACATCCACCCCAAGATCCCCACCCAGCCCCTGCCCGAGCAGGCGCTCCCGCTCGCCGTCGAGCAGCACCGGAAGGTCGCTGACGCGCCGCTCCAGGTCCGTCGCGAACGCTTCGAGCAGCAGGCGCAGCCGTTCGGCCATCACCTCGACGGCCTGGCGTCCGAACGCGGTCGTCCGGTGGCCGAAGGTGATCCGCAGGTCATCGCCCGGCGCGATGGTGAGCGTCAGCGGGTAGTGGGCCGCATCAGTCCCGTGAAAACCGGTGATCCGCAGGCCCGGCAGACCTTCCTGGGCCTGGCGCAGCGCTGCTGCGTCCATCGGGTAGTTCTCGAAGACGGCCAGCGTGTCGAAGAGCTCGTCCAGGCCGGTGAGCGAGCGGATCTCCGTGAGTCCGACATGTTGGCAGCCCAACAGGCGGGTCTGTTCCTCCTGCGCCCGGTTCAGCAGTGCGGCCAGGGTGTCGTCGCGGCGAATGCCGATCCGGACCGGAATGGTGTTGATGAACAGGCCGACCATCGACTCGATGCCGACGATCTCCGGTGGGCGGCCGGAGACAGTGGTCCCGAACAGCACATCGTTCTGACCGGTCAGGTGATGCAGCAGGACACCCCAGGCCCCCTGCACCAGGGTGTTCAGCGTGAGCCGGTGCTGACGGGCGGTGTCGCGCAGGCGGGCGGTGGTGGCCTCGCCGAGACTCATCACCACCTGTTCGGGCAGTTCACCCGAGGCCGCGGAGGCCGGCCCGGCCCCGGACAGCAGCGTCGGCTCCGCCACCCCTGCCAGCGCACTCCGCCAGGAGTCGGCGGCCGCCGTGCGGTCCTGCGACGCCAGCCAGGCCAGATAGTTCCGGTAGGGGGCGACGCGCGGCATGGCGCTGTCGTCGCCGCCGCGTGCGTACAGCTCGAAGAGTTCCCGTACGAGCAGAGGCATCGACCACCCGTCGAGCAGGATGTGATGGTTGGTCATCACCAGGCGGTACTGGTGGTGGCCCATCCGGATCAGGGTGAACCGCAGCAGTGGTGGCTGCGACAGGTCGAAGCGCCGGGTACGGTCGGCGGCCAGGAACGCGGCGAGCTGCCGGGCGCGCGGGCCCTCCTCTCCGGCGCTGAGGTCAAGTTCCTCGAAGTCGGGTGCGACGTCGGCGGCGACGGCCTGGACCGGTTCGTCCAGCCCCTCGTGAAGGAAGCCGACCCGCAGGTTGGCGTGCCTGCGCAGCAGCCCCCGCACGGCCGCGTGCAGTACGGCCGCGTTCACCGGGCCTTCGATGTCGAAGACGAACTGCGCGGTGTAGACGTCCACCGCCGTCGAGTCGTACAGGGCATGGAACAGCATGCCTTGCTGCAAGGGCGTCAGCGGTAGGACGTCCTGAAGCTGGAACCCGGTCACTTGCGTCCACCCCACGTGTTCTGCAGTAGGTCGATCTGAGCCTGGTTCAGTGAGACCAGGGGAAGGTCGGAAGGCGTGTAACCACCGGCGTCGGGCGCCTGGGCGTGTTCCGCGATGGCGCGCAGCGCCCGCAGCCACTCCTCGGCGAGTCTCCCGACGTCGCCTTCTTCGAGCAGGTCGGTCGGCCAGGTCCAGTTGACGATCAGCCGGGGCCCCTCGGGCAGGTCCTGGGTGTAGGCGTTGATGTCGATGACGTGATGGACCGGAGTGTCGGGGTCCTGAGCGACCGGGCCGCCGCCGTCGAAGAGCAACTGCCAGTCGTCACCTGCCGAAGCGGCGTCACCGTCCAGCGAACCGGTGTACCGGCCGAGGTAGTTGAAGCCGATCTGAGGGGTGACCGCGTCCCGCAGCTGACCACGGGTGGTCGGATTCAGGTGGCGCAGGAGGCCGTAACCGATGCCGTGGTCGGGGATGGCCCGCAGCTGTTCCTTGACGCGTTTGAGCGCGCCGTCGACGAACGCACTGCTGTACGTCCGCTCCCCGGCCCGGCCGACGGGCCCCGGATCGACCCGCACCGGATACATGCTGGTGAACCATCCCACCGTCCGGGACAGGTCGGTGTGCTCACCGATCTGCTCCCGGCCGTGTCCTTCGAGGTCGAGCAGCACGGCCGAACTCCCCGGGGTCCCGCGGTCGGTCCGCCATCCGGCGACAGCGGCGGACAGCCCGGTGAGCAGGACGTCGTTGATCCCCGCGTGGAAGGCGGTCGGTGCGGTGGTGAGCAGGGGAAGCGTCCACTCGGCGGGGAGGCTGACCGTCAGGGTCCGGGTACGGGCGGCGGTGTCCCTGGCCGGGTCGAGCGGCCGACTGCCCAGCTGCGGATCCTGGGTCAGCAGGATGTCCCGCCAGAGCAGCAACTCCGCTGCCCGCGTCGGGCTGTGCGCCTCGGCCACCAGCAGTTCGGCCCAGCGGCGGTACGAAGTGGGTACGGGAGGCAGTTCCTGTCCGGGTGGTACCGCACTTCCCTGGGACCCGCCGGGCCGGCCCGCTGTGACCGCCTTCCAGGCGGTCACCAGGTCGGTGGTGAGAGTCCGCCAGGACACCGCGTCCACCGCCAGGTGGTGGACGACGAGCAGGAGTCGGCCGGGCCGGTCGGGACCCGCATCGAACCAGACGGCCGCCAGCACGGCGCCGGCGTCGGGGCGCAGCCGTCGGCGAGCTGCCTCCGCCGCCTCCGCGACCACCGCCATGGTGGTCTCCTCGTCCAGTCCGGTGATGTCGACGCGGGTCAGCCGTTCCCGGGCGGGCACCGCTCCCTGCGGGAGGACGTCCAGTCCCGGCTGCCCATCGGCCGTCCCCGCGACCACGCGCAGGCGCAGGGTGGCGTGATGGTCCAGCAGTAGTTGGAGCGTCGCGACGATGTCCTCCTCAGCGGCCCCGGCAGGGGACCGCAGCACGCTGGACTGGTTGTAGCCGTCCGAAGGCCCGGGGCGGTCGAGGAACCAGGCCGTGATGGGGGTCGGAGGCACCTCGCCCACGCCCGGATCCGCCGGGGTTTCCGGCGCCTCGCCGAGCGGAACGGCGACCGAGGCGATCACCTCGGGGGTGCGGTGTTCGAAAACATGGCGCGGGGTGATGACCATCCCCGCCTTGCGGGCCCTGCTGACGACCTGGATGGAGAGGATGCTGTCCCCGCCGAGCGCGAAGAAGTCGTCGTCGATGTGGACGTCCGGGACGCCGAGCGTCTCCGTGAACACCTCGCAGAGAACCCTTTCCCGCTCGGTGCCCGGGGCCCGCCCGGCCGCCCGTACGACGGACAGGTCGGGTGCCGGCAGTGTCCGGCGGTCGGCCTTGCCGTTCGGCAGCAGCGGCAGTGCGTCCAGCGCGACGAACGCCGACGGGATCATGTACTCCGGCAGTACGGCTGCGAGCCCGGCCCGCAAATCGGCTGCTGTCGCCTCCGGGTGGTCACTCGAAGCAACGGTGTAGGCGACGAGCCGTCTGTCGCCCGGCTGGTCCTCGCGGACGACGGCGCACGCCGCGTTGATGCCGGGGAGGTCGGTGAGTGCGGCTTCGATTTCGCCGAGTTCGATGCGGAAGCCGCGGAGCTTGACCTGATCGTCGGCCCGCGACACGTACTCCAGCTGTCCGTCGTGGTTCCGGCGGACGAGGTCACCGGTGCGGTACATGCGTTCCCCGGACGGGCCGAAGGGGTCGGCGACGAAACGGGCTGCCGTCAGTCCGGGGCGTCCCAGGTAGCCGCGGGCGAGCGCGGCGCCCGCCACGTACAGTTCGCCGGTCACTCCGGGCGGCACCATCCGCAGCCCGGCGTTGAGCACGTACGCGCGAACGTTCCAGACGGGCGCACCGATCGGGACGACATCCGCATTGGCCTTCTCGGGCGACTGGATCGCGGCGTGGGCGGTGGAGTCGATGGTTGCCTCGGTCGGCCCGTAGAGGTTGTGCACCTCGACCGACCAGGCATCGGCGACCTGTGCCGCCAGCGCCACCGGAAGCGGTTCCCCGCCCGACAGCACCGCCCGGAGGCTGCGTGGCGGTGCCACTGACGCGTTGTTCAGGACGAGCGACAGATGCGACGGCACGAACTGGGCCACCGTGACCTGGAACTCCTGCATGCGGCTGAGCAGCAGGGCGGGGTCCCGGTTCAGCTCCGGCGGGACGACACAGGTGGACGCGCCGTGCAGGAGTGGCAGCCAGGTCTCCCATACGGAGGCGTCGAAGCTGGGTGAGGTGCGGGCGAGTACCCGGTCATCGGCGGTGAGGGTGAGGTGGTCGGCCATCCAGGCCATGTGGTTGGTCAGGGAGGCGTGGGTGACGACGACACCCTTGGGCTGCCCGGTGGAGCCGGACGTATAGATGACGTACGCCGGATGAGCGGGGAGCACTGTGGTGCCGGGACTCTCGGTGCGGCCGGTCGACCAGGCCGCGGTGTCGTCGAGCGTGACGGACGGCACCGTGCTGGCCGGCAGCTGTCCGAGCGTCTCGCGGGTCACGACGAGCAGCGTCGGCCGGGCGTCCTCCAGCATGTACGTGATCCGGGAGGCGGGATACTCCGGGTCGACCGGCAGGAAGGCGGCCCCGGCCTTGAGTACCGCCAGCATGGTGACGACCGTGTGGACCGTGCCCGGGACGGCGAGGGCGACCAGATCCTCCGGCCCCACACCGCGGTCGGCCAGGTGGTGGCTGAGGTCATTGGCCTCCGCGTCGAGCTGGGCGTAGGTCAGCACCCGCCGGCCGTCACGGACCGCTACGGCGTCGGGGGTACGTGCGGCCTGCGCCTGGAACGCCTCCGGAACCGTCAGCCGCGGCACCTGTCTGGCCGGGCCCTCAGCTGCCGCGACGAGCTGCGACTTCTCCTCCTCGCCGATGAACTCGACATCCTGTACGCGCTGGTCGGGGTCGGCCACCACGGATGCCAGGACCAGCGTGAGGCGGTCGGCCAGCGACCGTGCGGTGGCGGGTTCGAACAGCTCCGTGGAGAACTCCAGGTTCCCCTCGATCCCGTCGGGCCGGCCGGCCTCGTCGTGCTTCTCGACGAAGGTGAACGTCAGATCGAACTTGCTGATGCCGGTGTGGACGGGCAGGGCGGAGGCGGTGATTCCTGGCAGTTCGATGGGCGCTGTGGCCTGGTTCTGCAGGACCAGCATCGTCTGGAACAGCGGGTGGCGGTTCTGCGCCCTGGTCGAGCACAACGCGTCCACCAGTCGTTCGAAGGGGAGGTCTTGGTGGGTGTAGGCGGTGAGGTTGGTGTCGCGGACGCGGTGGAGGAGTTGGCGGAAGGTGGGGTTGCCGTTGAGGTTGGTGCGGAGGACGAGGGTGTTGATGAAGAAGCCGATGAGGTGGTCGAGGGCTTCGTCGGTTCGGCCGGCGACGGCGGTGCCGAGGGGGATGTCGTTTCCGGCTCCGTGGTGGGAGAGGAGGACGGAGAGGGCGGCTTGGAGGAGCATGAACATGCTGGTGTCGGTGGTTTTGGTGAGGTGGGTGAGTTGGGTGTGGGTGTGGGGGGTGAGGTGGAAGGTGAGGGTGTCGCCGTGGTGGTGGGTGGTGGCGGGTCGTGGGTGGTCGGTGGGGAGTTGGAGGAGTTCGGGTAGGTCGGTGAGTTGTTGTTTCCAGTAGGTGAGTTGTTGGGTGATGGGGCTGTTGGGGTCGGTTTCCTGGCCGAGGGTGTGTTGTTGCCAGAGGGTGTAGTCGGCGTATTGGACGGGGAGTGGTGGCCAGTTGGGTGATTCGCCTTGTGTGCGGGTTTGGTAGGCGTGGCTGAGGTCGTGGGCGAGGGGTGCGAGGGACCAGCCGTCGGCGGCGATGTGGTGCACGACGAGGACCAGGACGTGTGCCTGGGCACCCAACCGCAACAGACTCGCGCGGACCGGGACATCTGATGCCACGTCGAATGAGTGCGAGACGGCCGCGCTGAGCACGGTGTCCAGTTCCGCGGGATCGACCTCCTGCAGCCTGGGGGCGACGTCGATCGCCGAGGTGTCGAGGATCAGCTGCCGGGCCACCCCGTTGGTCTCGGGGTAGACGGTGCGCAGCGTTTCGTGCCGTTCGACCAGGTCGGCAATCGCGGATCCCAGTGCCTCCGTGTCCAGCACCCCGTCCAGGCGCAGGACCAGCGGCACGTTGTACGTCGAACTCGGCCCCTCGAACCGGTTGAGGAACCACAGACGCTGCTGGGCGTAGGAGAGCGGTAGCTCCTCCGGACGCGGTTCGGGCAACAGAGCGGGCCGTGCCTGGTCGGCGGTGTCCAACGCGGTGGCCAGTGTGGCGACGGTCGGGTGCTCGAAGAGGGTGCGGACTTCGGTCTCGGCGCCGAGTACGGTGCGGATGCGGCTGACGAGGCGGGTGGCGAGGAGCGAGTGGCCACCGAGTGCGAAGAAGTTGTCGTGGACGGCGACCTGGTGGACGCCGAGGATGCCGGCGAAGAGGCCGCACAGGATCTCTTCACGTGCGGTCTTCGGCCGCCGGCTCTCGGAGGCCGTCGCGACTTCCGGCGCGGGCAGGGCTGCGAGGTCGATCTTTCCGTTGGTGGTGAGAGGGAGCGCTTCGAGGGCGACGAAGGCGGAGGGGACCATGTAGGGCGGTAGTGATCGTCCTAGCTCGGTTGCGAGGGTGTCGTGGTGGAGGGGGGTGTTGTTGGCTGGTACGACGTAGGCGACGAGTTGGTTGTCGCCGGGGCGGTCTTCGCGCAGGAGGACGAGTGCGGTGGTGACCGATGGCATGGAGCGCAGTGCGGTTTCGATTTCGGTGGGTTCGATGCGGTGGCCGCGGAGTTTGATTTGGTTGTCGGCTCGGGTGAGGTATTCGAGTTGGCCGTTGTGGTTCCAGTGGACGAGGTCGCCGGTGCGGTACATGCGGTGGCCGGTGGTGGTGAAGGGGTCGGCGGTGAAGCGGGTGGCGGTGAGTGCGGGGCGTCCGATGTATCCGCGTGCGACGCCGGGTCCGGCCAGGTAGAGCTCGCCGGTGACGCCGGGTGGTACGGGGTGGAGGGCTGTGTCGAGTACGTAGGCGCGCATGCCGTCGAGGGGTTGCCCGATGGGCGGTGCGCCTGTGGGGGTGTGGGAGGTGATGGGGTGACGGGTGGCGAAGGTGGTGGTTTCGGTGGGGCCGTAGACGTGATGGATCCGGGTGTGGGGGAGGAGCTGGGAGAGGTGTTGCATGGCGGTGGGTGAGGCGAGTTCGCCGCCCGTGCAGAGCAGGGTGAGGCCGGTGAAGGCGTGCGGGTGTGTGTCGGCGATGACGTTGAAGAGTGCGGTGGTGAGGAAGAGTGCGGTGATGTGGTGGGTGGTGATGAGGTGGTGGAGGGTGTGTGGTTCGAGGGGTTTTGGGGGTGCGGTGGTGATGTGTCCGCCGGTGAGGAGTGGCATCCAGATTTCGAAGGTGGAGGCGTCGAAGACGTAGGCGGAGTGCATGAGGACGTTGTGGGGTGTGTCGCCGTTTTTCCATGCGTGGTCGGTGGTGAGGGCGGTGATGTCGGTGTGGGAGATGCCGACGCCTTTGGGTACGCCGGTGGATCCGGAGGTGAACATCATGTAGGCCAGCTGCGCGCCGCCGAAGACCTTGGGCAGCGGGGCGGGTGTGGCAGGTGTGCCGTCGGTGGGGTGTCCCATGGTGTCGACGATCAGGACTGGCAGCTTGGCCCGCATTTCCGCCACCCAGGGGTGGTTGGACGTTTCCTCGTCGACGATGAGGGCGCGGAGTCCGGCGACGTCTGCGGTCTGGTGGAGTCGTTGGGTGGGCCATTGCTGGTCGAGGGGGACGTACATGGCTGAGGCCCGGACGGCGGCGAGTGAGGCGGTGACGATGCTGGGTGCGCGGGTGAGCAGGATGCCCACTCCGTCCTCGGTGCGTACACCGTGGCCGGCGAGGCAGGCTGCGAGTTCACCGGAGATCTGGTCGAGTTCGCCGTAGGTGAGTGAACCCGTCGCGCCGGATACGGCGACCGCGTCGGGGTGTGCTTCGACGCGGGCTGCGAACAGTTCCGGCAGCGACGCCCCCGACACATCCACCCCAAGATCCCCACCCCGACTCCACCGGGCCACTGCGCCCCGCTCGGTGTCGGACAGCAGGTCATAGCTGTGCAGGGGACGGTCGGGGTCGGCAACCACAGCCGTGAGCAGCCGGGTGAGCCGATGCGTCAGGGTTTCGACGGTGGAGCGGTCGAAGAGGGCTGCCGCGTACTCGACTCCCGCCGTGATGCCGCCATGTTCGTGGTCCTCGGTGAAGGCGAAGGTCAGATCGAACTTGCTGACTCCGTTGTGCACCAGCCGGCTGTTCACCGACAGCCCGGGCAGCTCGATATCGCCGGTGTCCTGGTTCTGCAGCACCAGCATCGTCTGGAACAGGGGGGCATGGTTGCGCGCGCGGACCGGGTTGAGGCTCTCGACCAGCCTCTCGAACGGAACGTCCTGATGAGCGTATGCGGCAAGGTCGAACTCGCGCACCCGGGAAAGGAGTTCGCGGAAGGTGGGGTCGCCGGACACGTCCGTGCGCAGCACGAGGGTGTTGACGAAGAACCCGATCAGCTCTTCCAGAGCATCATCGGTGCGACCGGCCACCGGTGAGCCGAGCGGAATGTCGTCCCCCGCCCCGTGCCGGGAGAGGGTGGTGGCCACGGCTGCTTGCAACACCATGAACAGGCTGCTGCCGGAGCTCTTCGCCAGGTCGAGCAGCCGTCTGTGCAGGTCGGCGTCCAGCGTGTACGTGACCGCTCCGCCCGCGTGGTCCGCGACGGCGGGGCGGGGCCGGTCGAAGGGCAAGTCGAGAATGCCCGGCAGGCTCCTTAACGCATCGCTCCAGAAGGCGAGTTGACGCGAGGTGACGCTGTCGGGGTCGGTTGCGTCGCCGAGCATGGCGCGCTGCCACAGCGTGTAGTCGATGTACTGCACGGCCGGTTCCGGGCGGACCGGGGCCGTGCCCCCGGTGCGGGCCCGGTAGGCCTCGCCCAGGTCGCGGGCGAGCGGCGCGAGGGACCAGCCGTCCGCAGCGATGTGGTGCAGGACCACGACCAGCACACTGCGGGTGGGCTCGGTCTCGGTCCGGAGGAGCCACGCTCGTAGCGGGAGATCTGCGGCCACGTCGAACGGCGTGGTCACCGCGGTGAACACAGCCGTCTCAAGCCCCTCGACGGCGACTTCCTGAACAGTCAGGTCCACGTCCACCGCAGCGCCCTCCAGCACGCGTTGGTACGGGACACCGTCCTTCTCCGGGAAGACGGTGCGCAGCGTCTCGTGCCGAGCGACCACATCACGGAGCGCAGCGCGCAGCGCATCGGTGTCCAGCAGGCCGTCGAGCTCCAGTACCAGCGGGATGTTGTACGTGGAGCTCGGGCCTTCGAGCCGGTTGAGGAACCAGAGCCGCTGCTGCGCGAAGGACAGCGGGATCGATTCGGAACGTACGGCTCTGACCACTCCGGCCCTGGCCCGGTCCGCGCCGCCGAGCGCGGCGGCGAGACCGGCGACCGTCGGATGCTCGAACAGGGTGCGGACCTGGATTTCCGCTCCCAGGAGTGAACGCACACCGCTGACCAGCCGTGTCGCCAGGAGGGAGTGGCCGCCGAGAGCGAAGAAGCTGTCGTCGACCCCGACCTCCGGAAGCCCCAGCAGATCGGCGAACAGACCGCAGAGGATCTCTTCCGGGACCGAACGCCTACTGCGGTCGCGGCCGGTGCTTGCGGCTGCTTCGGGCGCGGGCAGCCTGTCCCCGTCCACCTTCCCGTTCGGCAGCAACGGCAGTGCTTCCAAGGTGACGAAAGCGGCGGGCACCATGTACTCGGGCAGTGTCCTGGCCAGCTCGCCCCGTAGCGTGCTGGGATGCGTAGCGGCCTCCGCGCCTACGGTGTAGGCGACCAGGCGACTGTCCCCAGGCTGGTCCTCGCGGACAGTGACACGCGCGGCGCTGATGCCGGGGAGGTCGGTGAGTGCGGCTTCGATTTCGCCGAGTTCGATGCGGAAGCCGCGGAGTTTGATCTGGTCGTCGGTGCGGGAGAGGTATTCGAGTTCGCCGTTGTGGTTCCAGCGGACGAGGTCGCCGGTGCGGTACATGCGCTCGCCCGTGGTGCTGAACGGGTCGGCGACGAAGCGTGCTGCGGTGAGAGCGGGCTGTCCGAGATAGCCACGGGCCAGGCAGTCCCCGGACAGATACAGTTCGCCGGTCACTCCGGGCGGCACCAACTGCATTCCTGAGTCGAGAACGTAGGAGCGCACGTTCCAGACCGGGACGCCCATGGGGACATTCCCTGACACGGCACTCCGGGGAAGCGGCTGCACCACACGGGCGGTCGCGTCGATGGTTGCCTCGGTCGGCCCGTAGAGGTTGTGCACCTCGACCGACCAGGCATCGGCGACACGCTTCGCGAGCGAGACCGGAAGCGCCTCCCCACCCGACATCACTGCCCGGAGCCCGGCGGGCGCGGGCACCGTGGCGGTGTCCAGGATCGCGGAGAGATGCGAGGGAACGAACTGCGCCACGGTGATGCCGAACTCCTCCATCCACCGCATCAGGAGGTCGGGGTCCTGATTGGCCGTGGCCGGCATCACGCACACCGACGCTCCGTGCAGGAGTGGCAGCCAGGTCTCCCATACGGAGGCGTCGAAGCTGGGTGAGGTGCGGGCGAGTACCCGGTCATCGGCGGTGAGGGTGAGGTGGTCGGCCATCCAGGCCATGTGGTTGGTCAGGGAGGCGTGGGTGACGACGACGCCCTTGGGTTGTCCGGTGGAGCCGGAGGTGTGGATGACGTAGGCGGGTTGGTGTGGGTGGGTGGTGGGGTTGGGGTTGGTGGTGGGGTGGTGGGTCCAGGTTGGGGTGTCGAGGGTGGTGGTGGGTGTGGTGTGGGGTGGGAGTTGGGGTTGGGTTGTGGTGGTGGTGATGAGGTGGGTGGGTTGGGTGGTGTTGAGGATGTGGGTGATGCGGGTGGTGGGGTAGGTGGGGTCGATGGGGAGGTAGGTGGCTCCGGTTTTGAGGATGGCGAGGGTGGTGGTGGTGAGGTCGTTGGTGCGGGGGAGTGCGAGGGCGATGAGGTGTTCGGGGCGGATGCCTTGGTGGATGAGGTGGTGGGCGAGGGTGTTGGCGCGGGCGTTGAGCTGCCCGTACGTCAAGAAACCGTCCGCATCGCGCACCGCTACGGCGTCGGGAGTGCGGGCCGCCTGCGCCTGGAACGCCTCCGGAACAGTGAGCCGTGGTACCTGTCTGACCGGCCCGCGCCCTGCGGCGAGAAGCTGTGACTTCTCATGCCCGGTGAGCAGGTCCATACGGTGCACACGCTGCTCGGGATCGTCGGCGAAAGCGGCCAACAGGCCTGACAACCGCTCGGACAGTGACTGGGCGGTGCCCGCTTCGAACAGCTCCGTGGAGAACTCCAGATACCCGGTGATCCCGGCGGGCCTGCCGTCGTCGTGCGTCTCGGTGAGGGAGAACGTCAGGTCGAACTTGCTGACGTTGGTGTGGGCGGACTGGTCCGTGACCGCGATCCCGGGCATGTCGACCCTGGCTGTGGCCTGGTTCTGGAGGACCAGCATGGTCTGGAACAGCGGGTGGTGGCTCTGCGAGCGTTCCGGGTTCAGCGCCTCCACCAGTCGCTCGAACGGGACGTCCTCGTGCGCGTAGGCGGCGAGGTCGAATTCACGTACCCGGTCGAGGAGTTCGCGGAAACTGGGGTCGCCGGAGAGGTCCGTACGCAGCACCAGGGTGTTGACGAAGAACCCGACGAGATCTTCCAGGGCTTCGTCGGACCGGCCGGCCACCGCGGTGCCGAGGGGGATGTCATCACCTGCGCCGTGGCGGGCGAGGAGCACGGCAAGGGCAGCCTGTAGAACCATGAACATGCTGCATCCCGACGACCGGGCCAGTCGCGCCAGTCCCTGGTGCTCGTCCGGGCCGAGCAGGAAGGGCACGGCACCACCCATGTGCTGCGCCACTACCGGGCGCGGGTGATCGAGGGGCAGTTCGAGGAGTTCGGGCAGACCGGCGAGCCTCTTCCGCCAGAAGTCGAGGTGGCGGCTGATGGGGCTGTCGGGGTCCGCTTCCTCACCCAAGGTGCGGCGCTGCCAGAGGGTGTAGTCGGCGTACTGGACGGGGAGCGTTGCCCAGTTGGGCGATTCGCCCTGTGCGCGGGCGCGGTAGGCCTGGCCCAGGTCGCGGGCGAGGGGCGCGAGGGACCAGCCGTCGGCGGCGATGTGGTGCACCACGATGACCAGCACATGCGCCTCGGAGCCCAACCGCAGCAATCTCACCCGCACTGCGGGGTCGCGCGACAGGTCGAAGGCTTCGGCCGCCGCTGCGACAACGGCGTCCTCCGCCCAGCGTGTGGCCTCGTCCTCGGCCGCGCCGACCGGCGCACTTTCCATGATCAGCGGTACCAGGTGACGGGCTTCCGCTGCGGAGTGCACATCCTGTCGGGGGGCTCCGCCCTCCTCCGCCAGTACGGTGCGCAGCGTTTCGTGGCGTTCTACGAGGTCGGTGAGGGCTGTGCGCAGTGCGTCGGTGTTCAGCGCTCCGTCGAGGCGCAGGACGAGTGGGATGTTGTATGTGGCGCTGGGTCCTTCGAGCCGGTTGAGGAACCAGAGGCGTTGTTGTGCGAAGGAGAGTGGCATCTGTGCGGGCCGCTTCTCGGGCATCAGGGGTGCTCTGGCCTGGTCGGCGGTGTCGAGTGCGGTGGCCAGTGTGGCGACGGTCGGGTGCTCGAAGAGGGTGCGGATCTCGATTTCCACGTCCAGGGTGGAGCGGATGCGGCTGATCAGGCGGGTGGCGAGGAGCGAGTGGCCGCCGAGCGTGAAGAAGTTGTCGTCGACGGTCACGTGGTCGCGGTTGAGGATGTCGGCGAAGAGCCCGCACAGGATCTCTTCGCGTGCCGACTTGGGACCGCGACTCTCGGAGGCAGTGGCACTTTCCGGCGCGGGCAGGGCCTTGCGGTCGACCTTGCCGTTCGCGGTCAGCGGTAGCGACTCCAGCAGTACGAAGGCGGAGGGGACCATGTAGGGCGGTAGTGATCGTCCTAGCTCGGTTGCGAGGGTGTCGTGGTGGAGGGGGGTGTTGTTGGCTGGTACGACGTAGGCGACGAGTTGGTTGTCGCCGGGGCGGTCTTCGCGCAGGAGGACGAGTGCGGTGGTGACCGATGGCATGGAGCGCAGTGCGGTTTCGATTTCGGTGGGTTCGATGCGGTGGCCGCGGAGTTTGATTTGGTTGTCGGCTCGGGTGAGGTATTCGAGTTGGCCGTTGTGGTTCCAGTGGACGAGGTCGCCGGTGCGGTACATGCGGTGGCCGGTGGTGGTGAAGGGGTCGGCGGTGAAGCGGGTGGCGGTGAGTGCGGGGCGTCCGATGTATCCGCGTGCGACGCCGGGTCCGGCCAGGTAGAGCTCGCCGGTGACGCCGGGTGGTACGGGGTGGAGGGCTGTGTCGAGTACGTATGCGCGCATGCCGTCGAGGGGTTGCCCGATGGGCGGTGCGCCCGTGGGGGAGCCTTCTGTGGGCATGGCGGGGAGGGTGAAGCGTGTGGCGAAGGTGGTGGTTTCGGTGGGGCCGTAGACGTGGTGGAAGGTGGTGTTCGGGTGGGTGGCTGCGAGTTGTTGGAGTACTCCGGCTGCGGCTGTTTCGCCGCCGGTGGCTACCAGGTGTACTGCGCCGAGGAGTTGGGGGTGTGTGTCGGCGATGACGTTGAAGAGTGCGGTGGTGAGGAAGAGTGCGGTGATGTGGTGGGTGGTGATGAGGTGGTGGAGGGTGTGTGGTTCGAGGGGTTTGGGGGGTGCGGTGGTGATGTGTCCGCCGGTGAGGAGTGGCATCCAGATTTCGAAGGTGGAGGCGTCGAAGACGTAGGCGGAGTGCATGAGGACGTTGTGGGGTGTGCCGCCGTTTTCCCATGCGTGGTCGGTGGTGAGGGCGGTGATGTCGGTGTGGGAGATGCCGACGCCTTTGGGTACGCCGGTGGATCCGGAGGTGAACATCATGTAGGCCAGCTGCGCGCCGCCGAAGACCTTGGGCAGCGGGGCGGGTGTGGCGGGTGTGCCGTCGGTGGGGTGTCCCATGGTGTCGACGATCAGGACCGGCAGCTTGGCCCGCATTTCCGCCACCCAGGGATGAGTGGATGTCGCTTCGTCGACGATGAGGGCGCGGAGTCCGGCGACGTCTGCGGTCTGGTGGAGTCGTTGGGTGGGCCATTGCTGGTCGAGGGGGACGTACATGGCTGAGGCCCGGACGGCGGCGAGTGAGGCGGTGACGATGCTGGGTGCGCGGGTGAGCAGGACGCCCACTCCGTCCTCGGTGCGTACACCGTGGCCGGCGAGGCAGGCTGCGAGTTCACCGGAGACCTGGTCGAGTTCGCCGTAGGTGAGAGAACCCGTCGCGCCGGATACGGCGACCGCGTCGGGGTGTGCTTCGACGCGGGCTGCGAACAGCTCCGGCAGCGACGCCCCCGACACATCCACCCCAAGATCCCCACCCCGACCCGTCTCCAGCATGCTGTCGGTGGCCGAGTCGTCCAGCATCCGGAGGCGCGACACCGGAGAGGCCAGGTCCGCCTGCGACAATTCCGCGATCAGATGGGTGATGCCCTGCTGATGGGGGAGGACATCCTCGGGCCGGTAGAGATCCCGGTTCACATCGAAGCCGATCAGCGGCCCCTTGCCCTCGGAGCGTTCGGAGAGGAAGAGGGAGACGTCATCGACGGGGCCAGTGGACAGCAGTCGTGAGACTCCCGCGCTTCCCGCGAAGTCGAGGTCGTAGTCATAGGGCATGACGTTCACGACGATGTCGGAGAGCTGTGCCGTGGCGCCGGTGCTCATGAGGTCACGGGCCAGCTGTTCTCTGGAGTAGCGCCGGTGGCGGAGCGCCGGCCGCATCTCGGCCGCGACGGTGCGGACCAGGCTCTCCACGCTCATCCCCGGCGTGAGGTGAATCTGCAGCGGCAGGATGTTGGCCGTCATACCGGCGATGCGCCGCATGCTGTTGCGGCGGCCGTTCGACGCCAGTCCGATGCCGACATCGGGGGAGCCGGTCACCCGGCTGACGTACGCCGCCACGGCGCTCACGAAGACGGCGGCCCACGTGGTCCTGGTCTCCGAAGCCACCCTCCGCAGACCCTCCATGACCTGCGGAGGCAGCGAGTCACCCCGGTGCAGGTGGGCGCCGGGAGCTGTGGGCGTCGCTTGGTCGGAGCGAGCGGAGTGCGTTGCGGGGCGTCGCGGAATGAAAGCGCCGTCGTGAGCCGACTGAAGCGTGGCGCTCGTTTCGCTGCCGTCCGGTGACGGGTGCGGGGGAGCGGCGAACTTCTGCGTCCAGTAGACGCGGTCGGCCTCGAACTTCGATGACCGGTGGTAGTCCGCCTCGTCCTCCACCAACTCGCTCAGCGATTCCCGCAGTTCGGCGACCGGCTCGCCCCGCACTGCGGCGGTGTACAGCTCTGCCACCCGGCGGGCAACGGCGGAGCCACTCAGTCCGTCCAGGGCGATGTGGTGGTAGCGGGTGTACCAGAAATGCAGGTCGGGACCGACCTGGAGCAGGGCGAAGGTGTGGCACGGGGCGGTCAGACTGTCGACCCTCTCCATGTCTTCGGCCATGTACTGCTCGGCTGCGGCGATGGGGTCCGGTGCGCCGGTCAGGTCCACCGTGCGGCACCGTTCGGCCGGCTTCCGCACGACTCGCTGGTAAACCGTGTCGTTCTCCGTCACGAATTCTGTGTTGAGGCTTTCGTATTCGTCACTCGCTCGCCGCAGCATGGCCTGAAATAATCTGCCGTTGAGCGGTCCGCGGATTTCAATGCATTCACCTATGTTGTACTTGGGGCTCTTGGGGTCCAACAGCTGCCCGTACCACACGCCTTGCTGTGCTGCCGTCAGAGGAAGAAGCCGAGCAGGGTTTTCTGGCATGGTGATGCCGCCCTTTCGAAGGGTGTTGAGTCAATCCATGAGGGCATGACAAGCCATCCCCTGTGCTCAGTGCGTCGGAGACGGTAAAGCAAGCCGCGCCGGGCCCTTCGGCCCACGTGGGTTCGGACGGGGTCGCGCCGAACTCAGTGGCCGACTAATGGGCCTGCGAAAGCTGATGTGCGGGTGGCTCCCGGCGTCGAGAGGTGGCGTCGGTGGGCCATCGTCGGACGGCCCACCTCTGCCCTGTGTTCACTGATCGCGCGCCGGCGTTCTACTGGTCCACGGCTTCCATGGCCGCGACGAGACTGGCGGGCCGCATGTCGGACCAGTTGGTCTCGATGAAGTCCAGACACTCCTGACGCGAGCCCTCGGCCCGCGCGGCGGTCCATCCACCCGGTACCTCGGAAGCGGCAGGCCAGAGCGAGTACTGACGCTCCTCATTGACCAGTACCACGAACCGAGCCGAACCGTCATCGAAAGGATTGAGCACTACTTCCCCCTACCCATTTGTTTCTGGCATGTGGACTGACGGGCAAGCGAGACCATGTGTACCCCCGGTCGCGCATTTACCTGTAATCGAACGTCGTTTCCCCAACTATCCGTTCGACTTCAGTCGAGCGTCAGTACGTTACACCCGTCAGACCTTCACATAAAACCAACTTCGGCTGACATCTTCCCGGTGAATGTCACTCCATGCGCCCACTACGGACGGTCAACCCTTGCGGTGGAGTCGGGGCGCCCCTCGACTACCTGGCATAACAGGTGGATGAGGTGCGGAAATATGCTGTTGGCGCTTGCTGCGTGAGTGATTTTCAGCCCCGCCGGAGAAAGTCCGTGTTCACTGTCGGGGGCGCAATGAGGTGATCGCGTGCCTCAACGCCCCACAGTGTGCGCCGGTACGCCTGCCATGCGCCCCTGATACGAGCTCGTCGCCGAGGCGTCGCGTTCGCCACTTCGGCGTGCAGCTTCTTCTCGGCGACGACGGTCGCCGGACCTGCCGTGGCCATGCCGCGGCCCGGTGCGAGACCAGGCTGGGCCTGGCGGGATGCGGCGGCGTACACGCGGCCGACAAGAAGCTGTCACACAAGAAACGGAATGCGCGGCTGTCCGCCGGTCGTTTGCAGCGTCATGACTGTGGGAGTAGCACTCAACGCGCCTGACGCCGTCAACCAGATCGATGCCACGGTGCAACTCGCCCGGGAAGCCGCGGGCGCAGGGCTGAGATCCGCCTGGTTCGGGCAGACTTTCGGCGCCGACTCGCCTCAACTCGCCGCGATCGTCGGGCGTGAGGTATCCGGTCTGAATGTGGGCACGTCCGCCATCCCTGTCTTCGGACGCCACCCTCTCGTCGTCTCCAGCCAGGCACAGACAGCGCAGGCCGCCACGCACGGCCGCTACCACCTCGGACTCGCGCTCGGCACCAAGCTCCTGACCGAGGGCGGCTTCGGTATCCCGTATACACGGCCCATCGCCCGGCTGCGCGAATTCCTGGTGGCGCTGCGCCAGTTGACCGAGACCGGCGCCGCTGATTTTCACGGTGAACTGCTCACGGCGACCACGCCGGTCTCCGCGCGGGTGCCCGGGGCTGAAGGGGGCGTGCCCCTGCTCGTGGCCGCGATGGGGCCGCAGGCGCTGCGCGCCAGTGGTGAGCTGGCGGACGGGATCCTGCCCTATCTCGCCGGTCCCCGGGCCCTGGCCGAGCACATCGTGCCGGCCGTCACGGCTGCGGCGGAGGCAGCGGGCCGTCCCGCGCCCCGGATCGTGGCGATCGTGCCCGGCGTGGTGACCGACGACGCCGACTCCGTACGACAGAAAGCCGGTGAACAGTTGGCGTTCTATGAACAGATCCCGTCGTACGCGCGCGTCATTGAGCTGTCCGGCGGCACGCGCGCTGTCGACGTGGCCGTGATCGGCAACGAAAAGACGGTCGCCGCCGAGGTGCGTCGCTACCGGGATGCCGGGGCGACCGAGGTGGTGTTCGCGGCAACGGAGATCGCAGGAGACGCCGCCCGGCGCCGGACCTGGGAAATTCTGGGAGAGCTGGCCAATTGAATGCACCGAACTGTGCGATGCATTTCGCCGTCAGCGAGTGGATTTACCGGATCGGCAGCGGCGCGACCTGCTTTACGCATCAGGAACTGAGGAATTCACGAAGAGGTGGTCCCTTTCTCCTTTCCCGGTCTCAGTCGCCCCCCTCGTGATCACTGCCCGCGTCGCCGGCTCCGGTCTGGGCGTTGGCCGTGCGGTCGATCTCCAGCCATGAGTCCGCGTGCGAGTTGTCCACTTCGATCGCCGCGATGTGGGTGGGCAGGGTGAGAGTCGACACGAGCAGCGGGCGCTCCGTGGCCGCGACCGAGACCCCCTGGCCGCAGGCGGCGCTCATGGCCAGGCCCGCGGCAACCGTGAGGACACTCCGGAGTCGCGAGGAACGCGAGGAACATGAGGAAAAGGGCCCCTGGAACACCCGTGACACGTCCGGGCGATCCGTGTCGCGCGGTGACCTGGTACACGCGGGAACGACGTGGGGTTCGAGAGGGTGGTTCATGGTGTGGCGCTCCTCTCGGCCACCGCGACGACGCGGTGGCCGTCGGCAGTCAGGGCTTGCGGGCGGCCGGACGGGTCAAGGGCGTACCCGCGGCTGGAAGCCGCGGGTACCCGTCAGACACCCAGGCGCGAGGAGGAATCGTGGTGGCGGCTGATGTTGCGCTCCAGCAGCTGTGTCGACTCCGGCACGCCGATGCTTCGCGGGCCGCTCACCTCGGGAAGACGTCCGTTCGCTGCCTTGAGACTCCGCATCGCGGCGTCGATGGCCTCGTGAGCGGCGAAGAGGCACGGAGTGGAGTAGATCGCGACGTCCACGTCCAGCGCGTCCAGCTCCGGGAGCGACAGGCGCGGTGACTTGCCGCCGGCGATCTGGTTGAAGAGCAGCGGCTTGTCCCCGATGACGTCCCGGATGCGGCGGATCCACTCCACACTGCGTACGCCGTCGACGAGGACCACATCGGCGTCGGTCTTGGCCAGCGCCGCGGCCCGGTAGAGGATGTCGTCCTCCTCGACCGCGTCCGTGCGGGCCACCACGACCATCTCGCCCCGGCATTCCAGCACCATGTTGAGTTTGTCCAGGTACTCCTCGAACGGCAGGACCTGCTTGCCGTCGGCGTGCCCGCAGCGGCGGGGACGCTTCTGGTCCTCCAGGATCACGCCGGACGCGCCCGCCCGGTCCAGGCGCTGCACGACGTGGCACGCGACCTCCGGGTCCACGTATCCGTCGTCGATGTCGACGAGGAGGTGCCGGCCCGGGAAGGCCAGACGCAGCCGCTCCACGAACGCGACCATGTCCGGCCAGGCGATGTAGCCGATGTCGGGAAGGCCGTAGTGCGAAGCCGCGAAACCGAATCCGGAGACGAAGAACCCGTCGTAGTGTTCGGCGGCGACAGAAGCCGAATACATGTCGTAGATACCGATGAGCGGTGTGGTGCCGGGCGCAGAGATGTCCTCGCGCAGCGCTGGTCCGTAACGCATCGAACCTCCAGGGTTCCGATGTCGAAAGGGTGGGGATCACCCTTCGCTTGACCGTAAATTTACAGACATTTGAATCTCCGATCGGTGATCTCATGACCCGCTCGTCCGACGGAAAGAGGTAACGGAGTCCCTTTGTGTGTCTGTGCAGAATCGTTTCGACGTGAGAGCCGTTCGGATGACGTGGAAACATTTTCGCCCCGGGGGTGTCTGGGCGTGTTGGGCACTGGTTGTCAACCACGTACCGCGGGGCCGCATCCGGCCCTGAAGGCCTGGAGCTGGGGCGAGGCTCAGCCGTCGAGATCCGTGGACCGGCGGCGTCAGACCGTTGCCCGCAGCTCCCGTGCTTCTCGTGTGACCGCGTACTCCACGGCGGCGAAGCAGCCCCTCAGGCAGGGCGGGAAGGTCGTCGGCGGGCCGGTGAGTGCCGGCCGGCGGCGCAGGGGCCAGGTTCAGTCCGGCGATACCGTTGAGGCATTAACTCCCTTGCTCTAATGTCTCGTTCATCGAACGGCCGCCCTCGGCCGGGAGTGCACCACGAGGAGCCCAGCCGCCCCTTGGGCGGCCCGGACAAGGGAGATCCAGAATGGTCAAGCACTACATCAAGTACGCCTTCAGCACGCTCACCGCGGCGATGTTCGCCAGCATGGTCTGACGATCGGCCCCGGCCTGGACCGGGAAGTCATCCCCGGTCCAGGCACCAGGAGGCCCCCTTGTTCGGCACCGCCCTCAGTCAACTCCGTTACGGCCTGGCGATCCTGCGCAATCGTCGGATCCGGCCACAGGACCTCGAACGTATCGCCCGCGACCTGGTCGCGACTCTGGCGGAGTTCGGAGAGCCCGGAGCGGACTCGGCTCTGCTGCCCGGTCAGGCCGGTGCCGTCGACCCCGCCGTACGGCGGACCGTCACCGAACGAAGTCTCCGGGCCACGGCCCGGGCCGCCGCCCAGCACACGGCCTACTACCGGCGGACCTTCGACGGCCTGGGGCTCGATCCCCTCACCCTCACGCCGGACACCTGGGACCGGATCCCCGTCACGCCCAAGGCGGCTCTGCGCGGCCTGCCCGCTGCCTTCGTGTCCGCTGCTTCCACTCCCGCGCTGATGGCACTCACCACGGGGACCAGCGGTACGCCCACCACCGTCTGGTACTCCCGGGCCGAGGTGGAGATCGCGGTCGCCATGAGCACCGTCTCGGCCGTGCTCGGCATGGGGCTGCGGCCCCGCCACACCATGGCGTACGCGGGCTGTTCCCGGGCGACCCTGCCGCTGATCAACGTGGAGGAGTCGGTGACCCGGATCGGCGCCTCGTTCGTCCAGATCGGCACCGTCGACCCGGTGGTGGCGCTGGACCGGCTCGCCACCCCGCTCGGGCTGCGGGGCAAGGCCCCGCAGATCACCCACCTGACGATCTCCGCGTCCTACCTGTCCGCCCTGGTGGAGGAGGCGGAGCGCAGCGGCTGGCGGGCTTCGGACTTCGGCCTGGAGTCCATCGGCGTCGGCGGAGAAGTGCTGTCCGAGCCGCTGAAGGAGCGGGCAGCCGCCGCCCTGGGCGCCCGGATCTCCACGGCGTACATGATGACCGAGACCCTGCCGTCGGGCGGGACGCCGTGCACCGAGGGGCATCTGCACCACACCACCGAGTTCGGGCACCTGGAGATACTCGATCCCGTGACCCATGAGCCGACGCCGCCCGGCGCGATCGGCACCATCGTCCAGACCCCGTATGTGCCCTATCGGGACTGCACCCTGCTGCTGCGTTACGCGACCGGTGATCTGGTCGCGCGTCCGGAGGCCGCGCCCAGGTGCGAACTCGCCCACCTGCCGGCGACCTCGCCCGTACTCGGCCGCTGGTCGGGTCCGCTGAGCCGCGCCGTCCCCACCCGGTCGGTGCTGAACCTGCTGGAGGCGGAGCCGGACATTCCGCTGCCTGCGCGCCATGCCCTGGTCGAGCACCCCCCGGGGCCGCGGCTCCACGTCCTGGTCCGCCGGCTGCCCGCTGCCGCCCTGCTCGGCAGGCTGGAGGACCGGGCCACCGCTGCGGGCCTCGCACTGGACGCGATCGTCCTCCATGACGACCCGGCCGCGCTGCCGCCGACCGGCCCGGTCCGGGCCGATCTGCGGGAGCACACCTTCGAGTCGGCCCGCCCGGCCGCGGTACGCGTCGCGAGCCCGGCATGAGTGCCGCCGCCCTGGTGGGTCTCAACTGCTGCGTCGCCGCCGTCACCGCGGGAGGCGCCGCCTACTTCGCCCGGGTCCGGATGCCCCGTCCCCCTGTCGGCAGATACGAGTTGCCCGATGTCGCCGTGATGTGCGCCGTGGTGGTGGCGGCTCCCCTGGTGTATCTCGCCCTGCCCCGGGACGCGGTGGCAGTGGCCTTCGGCCTGGTCCTCTGCGCGGCGCTCCAGTTCGCCCTCGCGCCGCTGTGCGGCGCAGGGCGAGCCTGGGTGATCGCGTGCGCCGCCGTCGCGGCCACCGCCGGATTCGCCTGGGCGGAGCGGCCGCTCACCGTGATGGTGCTCACCGATGTGCTGCTCGCCGTCGCGGTGGTGGGGGTGGCCAACATGTGGGTGCAGAGCGGTATGCGGTCGGCCCATGCGGCGTGGTTCGCGGGCACACTCGCCTGCTACGACCTCGTGGCGACCGTACTCACCTCGGTCACGGACCGGTTCGCCGCCCAGGTCAGGGGGCTGCCGTTCGCCCCTTTGCTGGCCATCACACGGGACAGTCCGCCGGTGGCGCTCGGCCTGGGGGACCTGCTGCTCCTGGTGCTCTTCCCGCTGGCGATGGTCAAGGCGTTCGGGCGGGCCGCGGGGCTTCTCGCTGCCGGGGTCGGGCTGGTGGTCTCCGGCTCCGTCAGCCTGCTGTTCGCGCTCGGGATGCTGACCGGGGCGTTTCCGCTCCTGACCGCACTGGGGCCGCTGATCGTGCTGCAGCACGTGCTGTGGGTACGCGCCAGAGGAGGTGAGCGGACCATCGCCGAGTGGCGCGCGGGCGCACCGCCCGAGGCCGCCACACCGACGGGACCCGACCCGGCGCTGCTGCGGGCCCTCGAACCGGCCGGCGTGGAGGGGCTGTCGGCAGCGCCGTCCGAGGGCGACTGGCTGGCGGTTCTCGACGGCCGGGTGGTGGGCAGCGGGGGGTCGCCAGGACAGGCACGCAGGGATGCCGGGCTCCGTGGCTGCGAATCGGTTCCTGTCGTGCGGCAGATGTGAACCCGGCCCAGCGTATGGCAGTTGGGGGTTCGGCGACGTGCGCCGGCTGACCGGCTGGGGCCCCGGCCCGGACTGGCCCGCCCGGCCCCGGCCCCGCGCCTGTGCCGAATCGGGTGCGGGGGCGGGGCAGTCCGGCGGCTCGTCCGGTACGGAGCGAGTCGCCGGACGGGGCCGAATCAGGCCGCCGGAAGGGCCGCCAGCAGGTCGGCAGGGATACCGCCCTTGTCCGGGGCGTAGAAGTTCTTGATCTCGGCTTCCCAGACGTCCACCCTGACCCGGTCGGCGTCGTCGGGCTCGAAGGCGTCGAAGAGGGCATGGATGTTCGGCAGGTCGAAGCCGACTCCTCTCATCATGCCGGTGAACACCTGGCGGGTGACGGTACCGCTGCCATCCACGTCGCCGAAGCGCGCGAAGCCGGCCGCGAACTCGTCGATCGCACCGCTGAAGCGCTCCGGCGACAGGACGCACGCCTGGTACTCGTCGTAGGTGATCCGGCCGTCGTGGTTGGTGTCGAGTTCACCGGCCAACGTGGTCCAGTAGCGCGTGAAGGCGGCCCGCATCGCCTGCTTCCGTGCCGTGTCGGCTCCGGGCACGGCCGTGGCGACCCGGCTGCTCATCAGGTTGAAGTCGTCGGATTCCAGGACCCCGTTGCCGTCGGCGTCGAACAGGGTGAACACGAGTTTGACCCGGTTGACCGCTTCGATCCGCATGGGCTCTCACCTTTCGTCAGGCCAGGAGACGGGACGGCCGTGTGTGGCGGCCGTCCCGTACGGTGCGCGACGGCCCTGCGGCACGCTGGTCAGCGGCCGGGAGGTGTGGTGAACACCCGTGTGGGGTGGGCCCGGTGTTCCCGGCGGCCGGTCGCGTGCCGGAGCCGTCGCGCTGTCACTATGCGGGCTGTGGAATCCGGCGCACCGGGAAAAATTGGGTGTTCATCAGAAGGAATGAAAAAGGCGTCACTCCGGCATGAAACACCCAAGTCGCCGAGCGGTCAGGCGCGGTACTCGCAGGCCCAACGCCACGACCCCAACGCCACGACCTGACAAGGGACATCGTCGCGCCGATCGCAGTCGCTGCCGGGTCTGTGCAACCCCGCTTTCGGGGTTGCACAGGTGCGCGGCAGATCGGAGACGGCAGGTCAGAAGTTGAAGACCGAGCTCTCGGAGAGAGCCGCTTCCATCTGGCAGGCGTTGCCGTAGGTGGCCCGCCAGGCGACGCGTCGGCCCTGCCAGACGCCGTCGGCGGTCACCGTCACGGGAGCCCACAGGAACGAACACCGCTGGTCCGTGGGGACGGCGGAGAGCAGGCCCAAGTCACCGCCCACGGCCTTCAGTTCGGCACAGGCGGCCTGGCTCGCAGGGTGGGTCCCCCGCGGCTGAGGGGCGCAGCTCAGGGTGACGGCACGGACGACCGTCGACGCCGTCTCGTCTCCGCGGCCGACGGTGAGCACCAGGGCGGAGGGGGCGTAGATGCTCGTCGACTGGGCGTGCGCCGTTCCGGCGAGGGTGGTCACGCAGGCCGCCGCCGCGAGTGCCGCAGCGCCGAGCGTCTTGAGGCTGTGCCGCATTTCGAAACTCCTGTCGAAGGGGGTGATTGGTTGCGGACAGGAGTCTGGCCGGTGCGGAGAGTTGCCGCACGTTGCCGATCGATTTTCGGACGTGAGTGTCCGCTGACCGTGACGGAAGCGGAGGTCTGAGCAGCTCACGGGGGCGGGAGAGGCGATGAAAGAGTGTCCAACATGTGGACGAAATGAATTGGTCTCATCGTAAACTGCCTTCTGGCCTGCATGGATGAGATTTTGGTTTCTTTTTCAAGTGCAGGCTTTCGGCGCGAAACAGGTGCGATTTCCGTGGTGCGGCCCGAGTCCGGAGCGTGGCTGTGGCCCCGGCGCGCTCCGTGTTCCCGAAGTCCCCGCGGCAAGTGCCGGGCAAGCCAACTACCTTGACGCTGAGTCAGCTCCACTCTACGGTGACGCACCATCGGGATTACATCGATGCAAAGAGGCGCCCCGGCGCACTGCGGCAGGGTGCGCGCCGATGCCTGCACGCAGTCCCGCGCACCTCACGACCGGCCTCATCCGGTCGCCCGGCAACTCCACCCGCCCCGCAATTCCACCCGCCCCCACTGTGCGAAAGCGGTCCGCAGAGAAGGAGTCCCTCATGGGCACGCAACTCCACAGACCCGTAAGTCCACTGCGCCTCGTGCGCCTGCTCGGCGTCCTGACCGCGCTCGGGCTGATCCTCGCCGTGACGTGCACCGCGCGGCCCGCCACTGCGGCGACTGCCCCGACTGCCCCTGCGGCTGTCCCGCAGACCGCCGCCGCGGGCTCGTTCCGGAACCCGCTCAACACCGGCCCCGACCCGTTCATGACGTACTGGAACGGGAACTACTACCTGACCACCACTCAGGGCAGCAGCGTCCGCATGTGGCGCTCGCCGTCCCTCAGCACTCTGCTCACCGCCGATCCCATCACCATCTGGACCGACAGCGACAGCTCCCGTAACAGGGACATCTTCGCCCCCGAGTTCTACCGCTTCGGAGACCGCTGGTACCTCTACTACACCGCTGACGACGGTGTCGACGACCACCACCGGATCTACGTCGCGGAGTCCGACGGCGACGACCCGGCAGGCTCGTACCACTTCAAGGCGGAGCTGGCGCCGCCCAACCACGCCGCCGACTTCGCCATCGACCCCGGCATCCTCCAGCACAACGGCCGGCTCTACCTCGCGTACAGCGGCATCAACCAGTACCAGCACAACGGGCTGAATCTCGCGCCTCTGTCGAATCCTTACACCGTCTCGGGCGATGCGGTCGCCATCGACGCGGCCGGGGGCTGCCCCGAAGTCCGGGAGGGGCCGGAGTTTCTGTACCGGAACGGGCGTACCTGGCTGACCTATTCCACGTGCGACACCGGAAAACCGGATTACCAGATCTGGATGATGTCGCTCCCGTCCGACGCCGACCCGCTGGTACCCGGCAACTGGACTCAGCACCAGGGGCCGGTCTTCTCCCGCGCCGACGACCACGGCGTCTTCGGCCCGGGCCACCACGCCTTCTTCCGTTCGCCCGACGGTACCGAGGACTGGATGGTCTACCACGCCAAGACCACCTCGGCCGTCACCTACAGCGACCGCACCAGCCGTGCTCAGCGCATCGGCTGGAACGCCGACGGAAGCCCCGCCCTCGGCCGCCCGCTCGCGACGGGGGCCACCCAGGATCTCCCGTCCGGGGACCCGGGCCCGGGCGCCTACTGGATCAATGACGACGGCCGCTCCAGCGGCGACGGGACCGTCACCTACACCGGCGACTGGAACTCGGGCACAGGCTGCGCGGCCCAGTGCTTCTGGGGCGACGACCACTGGATCGACCGCGCGGGGAACACCGCCACGTTCACCTTCACCGGTACCCGGATCGCCCTGCTGTCCGTCCGCGACACCGGAAACGGCTATGCGGGCCTCAGTATCGACGGCGGCCCCGAGCAGCGGCTGGACTACTACGGGGCGATCCGTACGGGCGAGACGCTCCAGTTCCTCAGCCCGCACCTGCCCTACGGAAAGCACACGCTCCAGGTACGGGTGACGGGCGAACACGACGGGCAGTCCCAGGCGTCGTACGTGAGCGTGGACCGGGCGGAGGTCTATGTGAACTGACCACCCGCAGGCGTCCGCTGCCACATACCGGACAGGGGGTACGGGAACCACCGGTTCCCGTACCCCCACGGTGCGAGCGGCTCTTCTCGTGCTCGGCGAGCGCCCCTTACGTACCAGCTCTCCTGCTGTGCGGGCGGATCAGTTCCCCGCCTCACCGGATCTCAGTGCAGCGTGAATTTCTGCGCGGCCGCGCCGTTGCAGTCCCAGATCCGCAGGTGGGTGCCGTTGGCGGTCGCGCCGTCGGGGGAGTCCAGGCAGCGGCCCGACTGGGGATTGAACAGCGAGCCGTCGGAGCGCTGCTGCCAGACCTGCCCGCCGACACCGTTGCAGTCCCACAGTTCGACCTGAGTGCCGTTGGCCGTGCCGTTTCCGTCGATGTCCAGGCATCTGCCGATCGTGCTCAGGGAGCCATTGGCATGGTGCTGCCAGTACTGGTCCTCGGCGTAGGACTGGCAGTTCCACAGCTGGACAGCCGTGCCGTTGGTGCCGGTGTCGTCGGCGGCGACGTCGACGCACTGACCGCCCGGCCCCGTGATGGTGCCCTGCGGGCCGTTGGGGACGTCGGTTTCGCCCGAGTAGCCGACGGAGACGACGTTGTCCTGCACCGCGTTCTCGGCGGTGTCGGTCGGGTAGCCGGCGACCATCACGCCTTCGAAGAAGGTGCCCATGTTCCAGTTGCTGTTGTCCCCGCCCGTCCCGAGGACGATGCCGCCCTCCTGGTGCATCGGCAGGTAGCCGCCGCGGGTCGGCAGCGAGCCGTTCCACCAGGTGGACAGGGGCCCCGACTGGGCGTTGGCACCCTTGAGTGCGTACGTCGTCTGCCCGTTGTTCTTGAGCATGGCCGTCACGAACGGACTCCTGTTCCCGGCGTTCGCGGTGTTCGAACCGTTGTCGCCCTGGAACATGCCGTTCTCCATGTCCGCCTCGACCCAGGGGCCCGAGCCGGTGCAGGGCTCGAAGTAACACGTGGTCGCGATGCTCACCGCGTCCATGTGCCCGTTGCCGGTGTCGGCCGGGGTGCTCTCCGCGTTGCCGTAGTCGAAGCAGCAGGCGGAGCCGACATGAGTGCCGCTGGCCACCATGTAGGCGCCCTCGGCCTGACCGTTCACGGCGACACCCGGGGCCGCCCCGGTGGAGCGGTAACCCACCCCGGGCGAGACCCAGATGCCGTACACCTTGTGGCCGCCGGCCGTGACGGCGATCTCGCCGGCGTCGGCCCCGCGGTCGGCGCCCATACCGGACGTGCCGGCCGGTCCGGGAGTGAGGTCGTTGTGGCGAGAGGTCTGGTCGTAGATCTTGGTGACCCGGCAGGTGGTGTCCTGGCAGAACGCGTCCTGCTGGGCGGCGTCGGCATAGCCACCCTGGGCCAGCAGGCCGATGTCGGCCCGGGCGCCGTCCGAGGCACGGGTGACCTGATACAACGGGCCGTCGTAGGAGGACAGCAGGGCGCGTGTCGTGCTGTGCGCCGCGACACAGGGGGTGCCCGCGGCGCTGTAGAGGTCGCAGGGCAGCGAGCCGGCGGCCTGCGATATCGCGGGCAGGCCGATCAGGGCGCCGAGGACGAGGCCGAGGGCCGCCACGGCCGACAGCAGCCGTCTCCGGAGACGGTGGGCCGGCGGCCCGTCGGGGAGACGCGGAACGGCTCGTACGGCTGGGGATCTCTCTTCACGCATGGTGTGCTCCCGGTGACGTGGTGGGGGAGTGGAGCTCAACCTGCCGTCGCGGCAATGGAGTTCACGCCGCTCGGCGCCTTCGCCGGGAAGCTACGCGCACGGGTTGGTCGCGTCAATATTTGTTGCTTCAGTTTTCCTTCCCTCTGTGGAACTGGTCGGAATATGTTGACTTTCGTGCGGAGGTGGACGGTGGCCGGACGCCCCGTCCGGGCCGGCGGACGAGACGGCCGGACGCTCAGGGCGGTGGCCTGACAAAGACTCTCAAGCCGTTGTCGAACGACTCGCCGAAGAATTGGCACAGGGGTCATGATTTCCACTGATTTCCGGACGCTGGCCGCCCGCGAGAGCTACTTTCGAATGCAAGGTGCTCCATACGGGAGCGCCGAGAAACAGGGGGAAGAAAGTATGCGCAAGATCGCAATGACCGCCGCAGGGCTGTCCCTGGCCGCAGGCGTGCTCGGTGCCGGACTCGCCGTAGCTCCCAGCGCCGATGCGGCGACGGCCTGTCCCTCCGGAGCGTTCTGCATCCGCGAGACGAACGGCACCATCCTGAGCAAGAACATCTTCTACAGCTACGGCAGCCACAACCTGTCCAACGTCACCGGCAAGCGTGTCCTGATCAACAACCAGACCGGCGGTGCGGGCTTCCAGCTCTGCTTCGGGTCCAACGGCACCCGCTGCTCCGCGGTGGACCGTGCCAAGGGCACCTTCTCGCCGTACGACATGACGCCCATCAACTCGGTGGTCCTCGTGAAGTAACCGTCACCGAGGACATCAGTGCGATCCCGGCCGGCGCCCGCACGGTGCGCCGGCCGGACCCGGTTGCGGCGCTTCGGCCATGACCCGTGCAACGGGCGACAGGCCGGTGGGAATTGACCTCGCTCAGGGGCGATAACCTGAGGCCGCCGATGTCCGATCGAGAAGGCGAATTCACGCGATGGCTGACGAGGCCTACCTGTTTCTGCTCCCTGACCGGGGACCCCGGCTGGGTGCAGCCCTTGCCGCCGTCGGCGCGCTGGAGTGTGTGCAGACACCTGCTGTACACGGCTGGCTGCAGGCTCACGGAGTCTCGGGCTCCTCGGAGCAGGTCAGAATCATTCCCGCCGACGCTGAGGCATTCATTCCGCAGGACGCGGAGCGCCTGTCCGTTCCGTTGAGCGAGGAGGAAGCGCTGCGGCTGCACCAGGAGTGTGCGCCCCAGTCCGTCACGGACATGGAGAGCGAGCTTCTGGAGTTCCGTGACACGGTCCACGACTGGGAGGCTCTCGTGCACCGTGCGCTGACCGCTGGAATCTCCGCGCCGCGCATCGCCCAGCTGACCGGTCTCGACCCTCAGGAAGTCGGCCGCCTGATGGTGTGAGGCCCCGATGGCGCCGCCCGCGACGAGCAGAACGGGGCAGGCGGCCGGGGCGGCATCGCGTCTCTTCGCAGAGTCGATGAATCACGCGTGCATGGGTGGCCGAGAGCCGGGCACACGGAGTGAGCACGACAAAGATCCAGCAGCAACCGATCGCGTGACCGGCCGGGATGTGATCCGGTCCCGGTTACGCAGCGGGCTGGAAGAGGCGCTGTGGGGCTCGCCAGGCGAGAACCTGCACGCACCACAGAGACGTGAAGATCGGAACTGAAATGATTATTCTCGGTGCAATTCTGCTCGTCATCGGCCTGCTGGTCGGTGTCCCGCTGCTCACGACAGTCGGCGGGGTGCTCGTCGTGGTCGGCGCGCTCCTGTGGATCCTCGGCGCGACCGGACGCGCGGTCGGTGGTCGGAAGCACTACTTCTGACGTCGCTGCTTCCGGTCTCGCTCCTTCTGACCTCAACTCCGCGCGGTCACCCCACTGCGCGAAGACGCTGGTCAGGAAGGGCCCGGGCGGATCCGGCCGGGCAAGTTGCCCCGGCCGACCGGCAGCCCTCCCAACGTGCGGTCCGGGGCCCGGCGGAGAAGTGCCTTCCGCCGGGCCCCGACGGCATGTCGTAGCCGGTACGGGTGTTGCCGGTCCACCCCGTCGACGAGACGGCGCCCCCCTGCGTGGACCGCATAGGGTCGCGTGGTGACGCCTCCGACGACTGTGACCTCGCCCGTCGAGCAACTCGACTCCCTCGACCGCCGTATCGCCGCCGCGCTCCAGGTCGACGGGCGGGCGCCCTGGCGACGTATCGCCTCCGCGCTCGGCGAGCCGGAGCGGAAGGTGGCGCGGCGCGGCCTGCGGCTCCTGGAGAGCGGGCGGGTGTCCGTCACGGGGCTCGTGGTGCGCGGCGAGACCGTGATCCTGCGGATGAACTGCCGCCCGGGCGCGGTACGGGACGCGGCGGCGGCGGCGGCCGCGCGCGACGACGCGATCTTCAGTTACGTGCTGGCGGGGGCTGTCGACTGTGTGGCCGAACTGCAGTGTTCACAGGGCCAGTTGGCGCACCTGATGCTCGACGAGGTGCCCGCGCTGCCGGGACTGCTCTCCCAGAACGTCTCGCCGGTCCTGCGGTACTTCCGCACGGTGCACGAGTGGCAGCCGGACATCCTGGACGAGGACGAGATCACGGCGCTCGGTGGCCGGTCTCCCGTCTCGGACGGCGTCGGTGTGCCGGACTCCGAGGTGGGCCCCGAGGAACAGGCGATCCTGCGGGCGCTGGCCGAGGACGGGCGGTGCACGCACGAGGAGTTGGCCGCGGTGGCGGGAGTCTCGCTGGCGACCGCGCGGCGGCGGGTGGAGTCGCTGACCCGCGACGGACTCGTCAGCATCAGAGCCTGTGTGGAACCCGCGCTGCTCGGACTTCCGGTCGAGGCGCTGCTGTGGATCAAGACGCGCCCCGATGAGGTGGAGGCGGTCGGCCGGTTGCTGGTCGAGTCGCCGCTCGTGCGGTACGCGGCAGTGGTCATGGGGGAGTACCAGTTGCTCGTCGATGTGACGCAGCCTTCGAAGGCCGCCCTGCATGAGTTCCTGACCGCGGCGCCGTGGGTGCGGCGGGTGAAGGCGGTCCAGTCCCATCTGGTGGTCGAGGCGCTGAAGCGGAGTGGGACGGCTACATCGCTCCTGCGTCAGCGCACCTGACGGGCCTCTCCTTGCTTGACCATAATGTGCATCCAAATAATCATCACGTCTGAAACGCTCACCACTGCAAGGGTGTTGACTTATATGGTCAACCGCCCTCAGTCTGTGCGTCATGATCGATGACACGGCCGATGAGGCGACCGATGGCCTCTGCATACTCGACGCCACCGAACTCGCGGAGCGTCTGCGCAGCCGCGACCTCTCTGCCCGTGAGGTCGTCCGGGCCCACCTCGACCGGATCGCGCTGATCAATCCCGCTGTCAACGCCATCGTCACGCTGGACGAGGAAGGCGCCCTCCTCGCGGCAGCCGCAGCCGACGCACGCATGGCACGGGGCGAGGCGACCGGCCCCCTGCACGGGTTGCCGATCGCGTTCAAGGACACCCATCTGACACGCGGAATGCGCACCACCCACGGGTCGCCGCTCTTCGCCGACCACGTGCCGGACGAGGACGAGCTCCTGGTCCAGCGCATCGAAGCGGCGGGTGCCATCCGGATCGGGAAGACCAATGTGCCCGAGTTCGCGGCGGGTTCGCACACCTTCAACCCCGTCTTCGGCGCGACCCGCAATCCGTACGACACCGGGCGCTCGGCCGGCGGCAGCAGCGGCGGCGCCGCTGCCGCGCTCGCCGCCGGGCTGCAGCCGCTGGCCGACGGCAGCGACATGGGCGGCTCGCTGCGCAATCCTGCCTCCTTCTGCAACGTCGTGGGGCTGCGGCCCACCCCCGGCCGGGTGCCGTCCCATCCGTCCGGCGACGTGTGGGACACCCTCGCGGTCGCGGGCCCCATGGGCCGTACGGTCGCGGACACCGCCCTGCTCCTGTCCGTGATGGCGGGCCCCGACCCCCGCTGCCCCGTCTCACTGGAGTCGCCCGGTCACACCTTCCGCTCGCCTCCGGTACGCGCCGATCTGACGGGGCTTCGGGTCGCCTGGGCACCCGACCTCGGCGGGCGGGTTCCCGTCGACGGGGACGTGTCCGGCGTACTGGACCGGCAGGTGGCGGTCTTCGAGGAGCTGGGGTGCCGCGTCGAAGAGGACTGCCCGGACCTCGATGGTGCCGAATACGTCTTCCGGACCCTGCGTGCCCAGGCGTTCAGTCTCGGATTCGGTACGTTCCTCGATGAGCGGCGCGACGCGCTCAAGCCCAGCCTCGTCCGGAACATCGAAGAGGGGCGGCGTCTCACCGGCGCGGACCTCGCCCGCGCCACCGCCGAGCACACCCGTATCCATCTCGCCGCGACCGGCTTCTTCGAGCGGTACGACGTGCTGCTGGCCCCCGTCAGCCAGGTCTCTCCCTTCCCCGTCGAGGAGGAGTACCCGACCGAGATCGACGGTCGGCCGCTGCACAGCTACCTCGACTGGATGCGCTCCGCCTACTTCCTCTCCGTGCTGGGCGCACCCGCCCTCTCGGTGCCCGCCGGCTTCACCGACGCCGGGCTCCCCGTCGGCCTGCAGATCGTGGGCCCGCCGCGCGCCGATGCGGCCGTGCTCGAAGTCGGTGCCGCCTACGAGGCCGTGACCCGGCACGGGCGTCGGCGACCGGTCCTCTCCCCTGCCTGAAGCTGTCGCACCCCCGGGAGCTCTCATGAGAAAACTGCATGTGATCTGGGCTGTCATGCCCGTCATGGCATTCCTCAGCACACCGTTCCTGCCCTTCGTGAACGGTCCGTACCTATGGCTCGGCGTCCCCTCGGTGCTGGCCTGGTGCCTGCTGTGGACGGCCGGGACGACAGCCGGGCTCGCGCTGACCGACCGCTTCGCGCCGCCCGCAGAGGCGCGCGAGGACTGCCCCGAGACGGAGACCGCGGCATGAACAGCACCAGCGTCATCGCCACGATCGGCATGCTGGCCATCGCTGTGGTCGGTATCGGCAGACACCGCCCGGCCAAGGGCCCACTCGGTGAATGGACCGTGGGGGAAAGGAAGTTCTCGACCTTCACCACCTGGTTCCTGCAGGCGGGCGAGTCCTTCACCACCTTCAGCTTCCTGGGCCTGGCGGGCCTGGCCTTCGGCGGCGGGGTCGCGGCCTCGTACGCCCTGTGCTACCTCGCCATCAACTTCGTCCTCCAGTACTTCACCGCTCCGAGAATGCGTCAACTCGGCGCCGAACACGGCTATCTGACCCAGGCGGATTTCTTCGCCGAGCGCTACCGCAGCCCGCTCCTGGGCAAGGCCGTCGCCATCGTCGGGGCCGTGTTCCTGCTGCCCTACCTCCAGTTGCAGATCACCGGCCTCGGCCTGATCGTCCAGCTGGCGACGGGCAGCCGCACCGGCGGCAACCTCAGCATGATCCTGGCGACCGTCCTCACCGTCGGTTTCGTCCTGTGGTCCGGTATCCGCGGGGTCGCCCGCGTCGCCTACCTCAAGGACGCGCTGATGGTCGCCGGGCTCCTCGTCCTCTTCGCCGGGGTCGCGATCTCGGTGAAGGGCGGTATCGGCGGCCTCTTCGAGACCGTGCGGGACACACGCCCAGATCTATTGACACTCCATCAAAAGAACTATGACGCAACGTACTTCGTCAGTGCTGTCATCATCTCCGGCATCGGGGGCGGCCTGGGAACCATGGCCCATCTATGGCCCCCGGTCCTCGCGGCCCGAAGCGGGCGGGCGCTGCGCTCCAACGCCGTCTGGCTGCCCCTCTACCAGATAGCCCTGGGCATTCCGGTCATCGTCGGCTTCGCCGGCATCCTCATGCTGTCGCCCGACTCGCCGGGGAACGCGGTGGCCCTGACCCTCGCGGGGCAGACCCTGCCCGGCTGGCTGGTCGGTGTGGTCGCAGTGGCCGCGGCATCGGCGGCGATGGTGCCGTCCGCCGCCATCCTCGTGGGGATCTCCAGCCTGCTGTCGCGCAACGTCCTGAGCGTCCGCAGCGAGCGCACCCAACTGCGTACGAACCATGTGTGCGCGGTCGCTGCCGCAGCCCTCGCGCTCTGTCTCGGGCTGTCCCGCCCCGACCTCCTCGCCAATCTCCTGCTGCTCACCTTCGGCGGACTCAGCCAGCTGGCCCCGGCCATCACCATGGGTCTGGCCAGGAAAGTGCGCCTGGACGCGACCCCGGTACTGCTCGGCATCCTCACCGGAGTGGCGGTCCTCACCTGGCTGACCTTCGGCGGCGTGGATCTCGGGACAATGGACCCGGGCCTCGTGGCGCTGCTGCCCAACCTCGCCGTCACCGGCGTGGCGCAACTGGTGGTGCGGTCCCGCCCGTCCCGCGATGAGCCCGGTGGCGTACCGGGTGAGAGGGTCGGGGTGGCCTGAGAGGAGAGAACCTGGAACCGCCCCCCGGAGCAGCCTGTCGCGCACCCCCTGCCGGCTGCCAGGGCCGCTCACCCGCTGTCCCCATGAACTGAGGAGTTTCGACGTATGCCCCCTCTCTTCCCGGCCCTCGCCGCGGGCTCGGACCGTCCTGCGCTGAGCTTCGGTGACCGGTCACTCAGCCATGCCGAACTGGCCGCTGCGGCGGGAGCGTCGGCGGCTCTGCTCGGCGGGGCCGGACGGGTCGCCGTCTGGGCCACGCCCACCCTGGAGACCGCCGTGGGCGTGGTCGCCGCGCTGCTCGCAGGGGTGCCCGCCGTACCGCTCAACCCCCGGACCGGTGAGCGCGAACTGGCGCACATCCTGTCCGACAGCACACCGTCGCTTGTTCTCGCGGCACCCGGTGACGAACTGCCCCCGGTGCTCGCCGGGGTGGACCGTGTGAACATCGACGTACGGGCGGCGTCCGGGCCCGCGCCGCTGCCCGACGAGCCGGCCGCCGAGGCGCCCGCGCTGATCGTCTACACCTCCGGCACCACCGGGCCGCCCAAGGGAGTCGTCCTGCCGCGCCGGGCGATCACCTCGACGCTGGACGCGCTGGCCGAGGCCTGGGAGTGGACCGGCGACGACGTCCTGGTCCACGCCCTTCCGCTCTTCCATGTCCACGGGTTGATCCTCGGTATCCTCGGCCCGCTGCGCCGGGGCGGCGCCGTGCACCATCTCGGCCGCTTCGAGACGGCTGCGGTCGCCCGGGAACTGGCCGCTCACGGCACGATGTTCTTCGGCGTTCCCACCATGTACCACCGCATCGCCGAGGCGCTCTCCGACGACCCGGCGCTGGCCACGGCCCTGTCCGGTGCCCGTCTCCTGGTGTCGGGGTCGGCCGCGCTCCCCGTGTACGACCACCAGCGCATCGCTTCCGCGACGGGACGGCGCGTCATCGAGCGGTACGGCATGACCGAGACCCTGATGAACACGAGCGTCCGCGCCGACGGCGAACCCCGGCCGGGCACGGTGGGCGTGCCGCTGGACGGCGTGCGGGTGCGGCTGGTCGAGGAGACGGGGGAGGAGATCACGGCGTACGACAGTGAGACGGTCGGCGAGATCCAGGTGAGCGGCCCGAATCTGTTCACCGAGTATCTGAACCGTCCCGACGCGACCGCTGCGGCATTCGACGGCCCGTGGTTCCGTACGGGTGACATGGCAACCCGCGACCCCGACGGGGCCGTGCGCATCGTCGGCCGGAAGGCCACCGACCTCATCAAGAGCGGCGGCTACAAGATCGGTGCGGGGGAGATCGAGAACGCCCTCCTGGACCACCCTGCGGTACGAGAGGCGGCCGTAACGGGGGAGCCCGACCCGGACCTGGGCGAGCGCATCGTCGCCTGGATCGTCCCGACGGACACGCAGCACCCGCCCACAGTCGAGGAGTTGGCCCGTCACGTGGCGCAGCAGCTGGCCCCGCACAAGCGGCCCCGCGAGGTGCGGCTGCTGGACGAACTGCCCCGCAACGACATGGGCAAGATCATGAAGCGTGCGCTGCATGGCTGACACCTGGACGGCCCGCGAGGCGACCGGCGCGGTGGCGGATCCGGGTTCCTTCACCGAGCTGGTGCACTCGCCCCGCGCCAGGGAATCCGACGGTCCGCTCGGCTGGCCCGGGTACGACGAGTCGATCGCGCGGGCCGCGAAGAGGACGGGGGAGCGCGAATCCGTCGTCTGCGGGACCGCATCGGTCGGCGGCAGACAGGCCGTTCTCATCTCCTTCGAGTTCGGCTTCCTCGGCGGATCACTCGGGGAGCCCACCGGTGACCTCCTGGAAGCCGCCTTCACCACGGCCCGGGAACGGCGCACGCCGCTGGTCTCGCTGATCGCCACCGGCGGCAGCCGGATGCAGGAAGGCATGCGGGCGCTGACCCAGCTGCAGCGCGTGACACGCCAGTCCGCTCTGCTGCGAGCTGCCGGAGTCCCACAGATCGCGGTCGCACGCGACCCCACGACAGGCGGCGGCTGGGCCACTCTCGGCGCGGCGGCGGATGTCGTCCTCGCGCTGCCCGGCGCGCAGGTCGGCTTCGCCGGATCGCGGGTGCGGCCACCGGGCGCCGACCCGGCCGCGTACACCGCCGAGGCACAGCTCGCCACCGGGCAGATCGACGCGTTGGTGCACCCCGGGGAACTGCGCGCCGCCCTCGCCGACTGGCTGTTGCTGCTCTCCGGGCCACGGGGCGCCGGAACTCCCGAACCTCCCGGCGCGCCCGTCGGGGGGTCACCCCTCGCGACTTCCGGGCAGGAGGCGGTCGCGCTGGCCCGCTCCGCTGAGCGCCCACGCGCCGCCGCCTACCTCGACGCCTACTTCGGCGGCCGTGTCCGGGAGATCAGCGGGGACCGCTGTGGTGGCACCGACCCGGGCATGCGCTGCGGCTTCGGCATGCACCAGGGCCGCACCGTCGCATACGCCGCACAGTGCGGCACGGCGACCCGCCCCGCCGGTTACCGCACCGCCACCCGGCTGGTCTCGCTCGCCGATGCCCTCGGGATCCCGGTACTCACCCTCATCGACACGCCCGGCGCCGCCAACGACGCCGAAGCGGAGCGTTCCGGCGCGGGCCCGGCCATCGCAGGTCTCTTCCTGGCCATGGCCACCGCCCGCGTACCGCTCACGACGCTCCTCATCGGTGAGGGCGGCTCCGGCGGCGCGCTCGCGCTGGCCGCGCCGGGCAACACCTGGGCCACGCCGGACAGTTACTTCTCCGTCATCGCACCGGAGGCCGCCGCCGCCATCCTCAAGCGCGATCCGGACCGGATCGGGGAGACGGCCGACCAGTTGCGCCTGCGTCCCCACGATCTGGTGGAGCTGGGCGTCGCACGCGGGGTGGTGAGTCTCGTGCCCCCTCCGTGAGGACGGGGACGCTCGGGCGGGTTCGGGTGGCCGCGGCCGGGGCTGTGACGATGTGGGGCAGCCCCGGGGGCGATGAGGCCTACGCGTCCCACCCCACGGTCCGGCCCGCGCCGTTCCGCCCCGGTCGTTACGGTGGTCGCTATGTACAGAGGATCGAAGAGCTCGGTGCCGGGGCGTCCCTGGCAGTACAAGGCGGCCGCCTTCACCTTCGCGATCGGCATGGCGGGTACGACTCTGCCCGCACCGCTGTACGGGCTGTACCAGGAGCAGATCGGTTTCTCGTCGCTGATGGTGACGGTCATCTTCGCGACGTACGCGGCCGGAGTCATCGCGGTACTCACCCTGGCGAGCAACTTCTCCGATCTGCTCGGCCGCCGCCCGGTACTCCTGGCGGCACTCGGCTTCTCGGTGGCGAGCGCGCTGTGCTTCGTCTTCGAGGGGGGCCTGCCGCTGCTCTTCGCCGGCCGGGTGCTGTCCGGGCTGTCCGCGGGGCTGTTCACCGGCACCGCGACGGTCGCCGTGATGGAACTGGCCCCGGAGGACAAGCGAGGCCGGGCCGGGTTCGCGGCGACCGCGGCCAACATGGGCGGCCTGGGATGCGGTCCGCTGCTGGCCGGGATCCTCGCGGCCTACGCGCCCTGGCCGCTGCGGCTGCCGTACCTCGTCCACCTGGGACTGCTGGTGGTCGCGATCGCCCTGACGCTCCCGCTGCCCGAGACCGTCCCCCGCCGGGACCCGCGCCCCGTGCTGCGGCCCCGGCTGCCGCACGTACCCCAGGAGGTACGCGGGGTGTTCGTGCCCGCCGCCCTGGCGGCGTTCGCCGGTTTCTCCATGTTCGGCCTCTTCACGTCGGTCGCGCCGAGCTTCATGGCCAAGACGCTCGGCGTGCACGATCTGGCGGTCTCCGGAGCGGTGGTCTTCTCGGCGTTCGCGGCCTCCACCGTCGGCCAGTTGGCGATGAACCGGGTCGGTGTCGGCCGGGCGCTGCCCGCGGGCTGCTTCGTACTCGTGGTCGGCATGGTCTTGATCGGTTGTTCGCTGCTGTTCACCTCGCTGGCGCTGCTGGCGGTGGGCGCGGTGGTGTCGGGCCTCGGCCAGGGGCTGTCGTTCCGGGCCGGGATGGCCGCGGTGACCGGCCGGACACCGAAGGACCGGCGTGGCGAGACCACTTCGGCGTACTTCGTGGTGGCCTATCTGGGTATCTCGCTGCCGGTGATCGGGGTCGGCGCGCTCGCCCTGGGGATCGGCCTCCGCGATGCCGGCCTGGTCTTCTCCGCCTGTGTGGTGGTGTTCGCCGCGGTGGTCGGCGGCTGGCTGCTGCACCACTCGGCCGTGGAGCCCACCGGGCGGGCGGATCAGTAGCGCACCACCCGCGGATCAGTGATCAGGGCGGGCGAGCCTGCCGTACGGTGGCCTGCGATCCTGGATCAAGCCTCCTCGGCCGCTCCGTACGTCCTGGTACGGGGCCGGGCCGTGACGCGCGCACCAAGGGAGAGAGATACACGATGACAGCGATTCGCACAGTGACACTCCCCTCCGGCGCCGCGGTGCCCGCACTGGGACAGGGCACCTGGCACATGGGGGACAACCGTGCACGGCGCTCCGAGGAACTCGCCGCCCTGCGGCGAGGCATCGATCTGGGGATGACGCTGATCGACACGGCGGAGATGTACGGAAGCGGCGCCGCCGAAGAGCTCGTCGGCGAGGCGATCCGGGGCAGACGTGACGAGGTCTTCCTGGTGAGCAAGGTACTGCCGTCGAACGCCGACGCCCGCGGCACGTTCGACGCCTGCCGTACGAGCCTGCGCCGCCTCGGTACCGACCGGATCGACCTCTATCTGCTGCACTGGCGCGGCGGCGTGCCGCTCGCCGAGACGGTCGAGGCTTTCGAGGCGCTCGTGGCGGACGGAAGCATCGGCTCCTGGGGGGTCAGCAACCTCGACGCCGACGACCTGGCCGACCTGCCCGACGGGGCGCGGCCCGAGACGGACCAGGTGCTCTACAACCTCACCCGGCGCGGCCCCGAGTACGCTCTCCTGCCCCGGTGCAGGGAGTTGTCGGTCCCGGTCATGGCGTACTCACCGGTCGAGCAGGGCCGGCTGCTGGGCCACGAGGCACTGCGCGCGGTGGCCTCGGCCCACGGGAGGACCCCGGCTCAGGTGGCGCTCGCCTGGGTGCTGCGCCACGGCGACGTCATCGCCATCCCCAAGGCGTCCTCCATCGCCCATGTGGAGGAAAACCGGGCGGCGCTCGATCTGCGCCTCACCGACGACGACCTCCGGGCCCTCGACGCCGCTTTCCCTCCTCCCACGCGGAAGGAGCCGCTGGAGATGCTCTGAGACGGGCAGCGCGGTGGCGGGCCGGCCGGTAGTGGATCACCCGGGCGACGCGTTCTTCATACCGCTCGTCGAGCGTGGTGAGGCGCGGACGGGGTACCTTCCATCGACAGGCCCACGGACCATACTGGTCGGGCCCCGACCCCCTACAGAACGATTCCATGGCCAAGAAGAGCACCTCCCCGACCCCCGTCCCGGACACCGTATGGCTGGGGCGGGGGCGTCACCTCGGGCCCGAACCCGAGCAGGACGTCCGGCGTAACCTGATCGCCCTCAAGGCGGCCGGGGTGCTCGGCGACTTCCTGGACCTCGACCCCGTCGAGGCGGCGCGTTCCACCGCGCTGCACCCGATGGACGAGTCCGCCGACCCCGGTCCGTCGGCCCGCCGCCTCTTCGAGGCCCGCTGGCCCGTGGCCGACGACGTCACGGTGCGCGCGCAGCTGACCACGTACGACCCCGAGGGCCGCCGCAAGGAAGGCGAGGGCGTCACCTGGGTGCTCGCCGCCGAGGCCGAGCGGCCGTGGGAGGCACACTGGCCCTCGCCCGCCACCATGTTCTGGCCGGACAGCGACCAGGTTGCCTGGGACCACGAAACCGTGCCGGGCGTGCGTCTGCGGACGGCTAACCACCTGCCGAAGGACGACGACGAGCTGCGCCACCTGCTGCGGGAGTGCACCCGGCAGAGCTGGTTCATCCATGTCGTGGTGCACGAGGCGATGACACCGGACGCGCGCGGGCAGCAGCCGGTCTCGGCGTTTCTGCCGCCGAGCCTGCGGCACCGGGTGGTCGAGCACCGGGCCACGCCGGAGCAGGCACGGATCGCCGACGTCGCGATGAAGCGGGAGCTGAGTGTGCGGATGCCGCGCGGGGGCGCCGTCGTCCTGCCCGCCGCGTCGCAGGGACCGGAGTACGACGCGGAGCGCTTCACCGTCCGCAGTGTCTTCCTGGACGGCTCGGTTCCGACCGAACTCCTGGAAAAGATCACGGAGTTCGCCGCGTTGCCGCAACCGCTGACGGCCGACGCCGAGCGTGCCCTGGCGCAACTGCGCCAGGGCTGGCACCTGCTCACCGCGGACGAGGAACTGGTCCACGCTCAAGGCATGGTCACCAAGTACGCCGAGGCGCTCGAAGCCATGACGAACTCCCGTGACCTGTACCGGGAAGCGGCCGAGACCGCGCACGCCGCGCTGGCCGAGGCGACCGGCGGGGACAGCGTGCCCCTGTCGTCCGCGCCGGGTGCGGTCAGGCCGGACGGCTCGCCGCTGGGCGCCCTGACGAAGGTCTTCGGCCGCTTCCGGGACCCGAACAAGTAGAACGGGCCGGCGCCACTGCCCGGGTCGCCGTGAGGGAACTCCGGCGTCACCGCTCGGGCCCCGGTGAGGAAACGTCCGGAACGGACGCCCCCCACGCGTGCTTCGCCGGAACCTCGCCGACGCCACGTTCGAAACCCAAACTTAACAAGAGTTTACCGGTGAGAAACCGCACTCTGCCGGGTGGTTGCTCTGGGTGGTGTGATCGGCACCACAAGAGAGATGGTTATTACACCTAACCCCCACGGAGAGGTGTCCCCTGTGTGTGGCATAACTGGATGGGTCTCCTATCGACGCGATCTGACGGCCCATCGGGAGACCGTCGAGGCCATGACCGAAACGATGTCCTGCCGTGGGCCTGACGCCCGGGGAGCCTGGCTGACGCCGAGGGCCGCTCTCGGGCACCGCCGGCTCGCCGTCATCGACCTCCCCGGAGGCGCCCAGCCGATGGAGGCGCGGACCGAGAACGGCACCGTCGCGATGGTGTACTCCGGCGAGGCATACAACTACACCGAGCTGCGCGCAGAACTGCGCCGCCTCGGACACCGCTTCGAGACCGATTCCGACACCGAAGTCGTGCTGCGCGGATACCTCGAGTGGGGCGAGGAGGTGGCCGGCAAGCTCAACGGCATGTACGCGTTCGCGATCTGGGACCCGCGGACGGAGAAGCTGGTCATGATCCGCGACCGGATGGGCATCAAGCCCTTCTACTTCTACGAGACCGACGACGGCGTGCTGTTCGGCTCGGAGCCCAAGGCCATCCTGGCCAACCCGCTGGCCCCGGCCGTCGTGGGGCCGGACGGGTTGCGGGAGATCTTCTCGTTCGCCAAGACCCCGGGGTTCGCGATATGGGAGGGAATGCGGGAGCTGAAACCCGGCCATGTGGCGGTTCTGGACCGCAACGGTCTGCGCGAGCACGCCTACTGGCAGCTGGAGGCCACCGAGCACACCGACAGTCAGCAGGACACCGTCACGCATGTGCGGGAACTGCTGGAGGACATCATCGCCCGCCAGCTCGTGGCGGACGTGCCCCGCTGCTCCTTGCTCTCCGGCGGACTCGACTCGTCCGCGATGACCGCCCTGGCCGCCAAGCAACTCGGTGAACAGGGCGAGACCGTACGCAGTTTCGCCGTCGACTTCCCGGACCAGGCGAAGAACTTCCGGGCGATGGACATCAGTCCGACACAGGACACTCCCTTCGTGCACGCGGTCAAGGAACACATCGACTGCCATCACAGCGACATCATGCTGGACGGTGCGGCTCTGTCGGACCCGGCCGTACGGCGGGCGGCCGTCGGTGCGCGAGATCTGCCGATCGGGCTCGGGGACCGTGACAACTCCCTCTACCTGCTGTTCGCGGCGGTCCGCGAACAGTCCACCGTCGCCTTGTCGGGAGAGTCCGCTGACGAGGTCTTCGGCGGCTATCCGTGGTTCCATGACGAGCGGCGCCAGGCGCAGACCTTCCCCTGGCTGGCCGGGGACTCCCCGATCGACTTGACGGGCGCCCTGTCCGACGACCTCGCCGGCACTCTGGAACTCGACTCCTATCTTCATGACAGCTACTCCTCCGCTCTGGCGCAAGCCCCGGTCAAGGAGGGGGAGAGCGGTCTGGAGAAGCGCATGCGGGAGGTGTGCTACCTGCACTTGAGCCGTATGGTGCAGTCCCTTCTGGACCGCAAGGACAGGATGAGCATGGCTGTGGGGCTCGAAGTCCGGGTGCCGTTCTGTGACCACCGGCTGGTGCAGTACGTCTTCAATACGCCGTGGTCGATGAAGACGTTCGACGGGCGGGAGAAGAGCATCCTGCGAGAGGCCACCCGCGACCTGCTGCCGGATTCGGTGGTGCAGCGCAAGAAGAGCGGCTACCCCGGCAGCTTCGACCCGAACTACGTGACGGCCATCCAGTCGCAGACCTCCGACCTGCTCACCTCGGGCCACCCCGCACTGGACCTGTGCCACCACGGGCGGCTCCAGGAGGCCGTCGGGGCCGACGGGGCGACGATCACGACGCGCCAGCGCTCCCACCTCGAGCGGGCACTCGACCTGGCCACCTGGTTCGACCTGCACAAGCCGGTCATCAGGCTGAGCTGAACGGTGCCGGCGAGCGGCGTCCGCCCCGTGTGGACGCCGCACGGGGCGAGCCGCCCCGGTCCGGGAGCCGGGGGCTCCTCCACCAGGCGACGGCCGTGGTGGAGGGGTCCCCGGCCCGGTGGCGGCAGAAAAATCGGTGTGCGGACGGACTCGGTGAGAGAGCGCTTCACTTCCAACTCGGCTGTGTCGCAATGCGGTTGGCGGCCTTGTGGGCCGGAGTGAAAGGCGCTTTCATGGCACCTCCCCCCACATGAGGAGACGTGCAATGCGCTTGAGCAAGCTGTTGACAACGTTGTCTTGCGCGGTGGTCGTCGGTTTGGCGGCGCCCATGGTGACGGCCGCGCCGGCCGAGGCGGCGGCGGACCACCACGTCGTCGTCTACTACCAGACCCAGTTCGCGGGCGGTTCGTACGTTTCCCCCAAGGGGCTGACCGACCATGACACGGGTGTCACGGACGTGATCGTCGGCGCGATCCACCTCAACGACGGCGGTGGCGTCACGCTCAACGACACATCGCCCGACGACGCCAAGTTCGACCCGATGTGGAACGACCTGGCGGCGATGCAGGCCAAGGGTGTCCACGTGCTGGGCATGGTCGGCGGCGCCGCGGCGGGCAGCTTCCAGCGGCTGGACAGCGACTTCGGCACGTACTACCCGAAGCTGAAGAACGTCGTCTCCACGCACCATCTGGACGGTCTGGACCTCGATGTGGAGGAGGGGATGTCGCTGGCCGGCGTGGAACGCGTGATCGACCAGCTGCACAGCGACTTCGGTGACGGTTTCCTCGTCACTCTGGCACCCGTCGCCACTGCCCTGAACGGCGGAGGAAACCTCTCCGGGTTCGGCTACGACGCCCTCTACCGCGACCGGGGCTCGTCGATCAGCTGGTTCAACGCCCAGTTCTACTGCGGCTGGGGATCGCTGGACGACACCAGCGGATACGAGGGCATCGTGAACCACGGAGTGGTCCCGGCGGGGAAGGTGGTGGCGGGCACCATCACCAACCCCGCCAACTGCGGCAGTGGATACGTGCCCATGGACACCCTCAAGGCGACCGTCTCCCAACTGTCGGGCAAGTACAGCGACTTCGGCGGAGTGGCGGGATGGGAGTACTTCAATTCGGATCCGGGCGGAACGGCCGCCCCCTGGGAGTGGGCCGCGAACATGTCCGCGGCGATGCACGCCGCGACCGCCTGAGCCATGCATGAGGGCGCGCGCCCTGCTGCCTGCCCAGCGGGCGCGGTGTCCTCCCTCTGCCCCTGCCGCAGGCCCCACAGAGGCGGGGTCGGCTGTCAGCCCCGCGAACGGATCCGGACCCTGCTCAGGGAACGGAGGGCGCGGCCTTGAACATGCGCTTGAACATGCGAAAGCCGTGCACTGTCGCGAGGCTGGAGACGGCGGGGGCGGAGCGAGGACTGGAGCAACCGGAAATGACGCAGCCGACGTGGGCCAGCAAACTGCCGGACGAGGCCGACGAGTGGCTGCCGGTACTCGACATTCCCGAACCACAGGCCCAGCGCCGTCTCACGGTGCTGGTGCGCTGGATTCTGCTGATCCCCCAGTTCATCGTGCTGGTCATTCTGGGGATCGTGGCGTTCTTCGCCACCGTGATCGGCTGGTTCGCCGCACTGTTCACGGCCCGGTTGCCCGACCCCATCGCCCGCTATCTGAGCGGATTCCTCGCCTACGAAACCCGCGTGCACGCGAGCGCCCTGCTCCTTGTCGACGTGTACCCGCCGTTCGTGTTCCGGCCGGTGTCCGCCTATCCCGTCCGGATCGAGGTGCGCCCCGGACGGCTCAACCGGCTCGCCGTACTTTTCCGGATCATTCTGCTGATCCCCGCGGCCATCGTGCAGAGCCTCTTCGCCTCCGGCTGGTACGCCGTGTGCGTCGTGAGCTGGCTGGTCGTACTCATTCTGGGCCGTATGCCCCGGCCACTGTTCGAGGCGACCGCCGCCATGCTCCGGTACACCATGCGCTACAACGCGTATGTGGCCATGCTGACGTCGGCCTACCCGAAGCGCCTGTTCGGCGACCGGGACTTCCCGGGAACGCCGGACTCGGCCGCGCCGGTGTCGGCCACCAGGCCGCTGCGGCTCAGCACCGCGGGCACGGTGCTGGTGACGCTCTTCCTGGTGATCGGGCTGATCGTCAACATCTTCGGCGGTACCACCGCACCGCCTGACAAGACGCATGACTCCGCGGTGTGCGGGGCGGCCCCGGGGTGCCGTACCGACGCACCGTTCTGAGTGGCTACGACAGAAGCCCGGCAAGCCGGTCGTGGACGCTGTCCTTGCCCGCCGCAGGGTCTGCCACCAGCTTCTCCCGGTCGTGGGGGTCCCGGGTCAGCATGTGCAGCCGTCCGCCACTGCGGGCGAGGACCAGGTCGCTGCTGGTGCCGGCGACCTCGGCAGACCCCTGAGCGGTGTAGTCGGTCACGGTGATCAGCGCGGAACGCTCCGAACCGGTGAGCACGGCCTCGGTGTCCAGTCCCGGATCGTGGTCCGCCGATGAGCCTCGCGGCAGCCACTCGATGAGCGTACGGAGTGCTTCGTCGAGCTTGTACAGGCCGAGCTGGTGGACGCCGAGGGCGTCGATGCGGACCATCAGGCAGATCTGCTCGGGCTGGGGGAGTACCAGGATCCGCCACGGCTCACCCGGACCCGAGCCGGTCGTGCGGGCATCGAGCACCTTGCGGGCTCTCTGCTGGAACGCCACGGCGATCCCCAGGTCACCCTGCACCTGGACCTGCTCACCCGTCGAGCCCGCCAGGAGCAGTTGGCGTGCCGCCAGCGAGCGGACGGCCTCGGCGAGTACCTCGTCCGACGGGCGGGCCTCAAGGAAGTCCACGATCGCGTCCACGGCGGTGAGTTCGGCGATGGTGTAGGCGCCGAGCAGCACCGGCCCGGTGTGCACCAGACTCACCACGGCCGATACCAGCCCGTCGGGGACGGACGCCGCGCCCGGGTCCGACGGCGTCGCGTCAGGAACGTCGTGCCGCTCGTTGCTCATGTCGGCCTTTCCGCCTGCCACCAGCCCACCGCCGGCGCCTCATGGCTCGTACGGAGAACTGCGGCAGCGCTGCGTGAAGGCGTCTCGGTGACCCACACCTCGGAGCTGCCGAACAGCCCCCGCCCCGCTCTGCCGGACAGCGACTGGCCCAGCTCCGTGCCCGGGTCCGCCCGGTCCGGGGGCGGGAACCTGGCCGCCAGATCCCGGGAAACGGCGGTGACATCGTCAGCCGCCTCGATCCGGTGGAGCGTCCGGGTCAGCAACCGTGCGACCGGAGGTGTCAGGGACGTGGGTACGGCCAGGACCGGCGACAGGTACAGGGGGCGCCGCTCGGTCATCCGGGAGAGCCCCCAGGGGCCGACATTGCTGCGGGTGAACCGGTACACCACATAGTCCATGAGATGCCGGAGGTCGCTCAGGCTGGGGAGTTTGCTCCCGCCGAAGGCCGCCGGGGTCTTCTCCAGCTGCACCCAGGTCCCCTGTGCCGTGCGCCCGTGCAACTTCTCCCGCACCACGTGACCGCGCATCCCGATGTCGGGATAGATGCTCTTGTCGATGTCCCGATGGTGGCTGGACAGGCGTGGATGACTGACCTTGTCGAACCGCCACTGCTCGTACAGCTCCGGATCGTCCACCAGTACGTGGCCACCGCACAGCACGTCGTGCAACTGCGGCACCTGCAGTCCGTGATCCTCCAGGTCGGAGAGGATGGTTGCCTCTTCCGGACTGAGGCGCTCGGCCGCGGCGACCAGCCCTTTGCGGTACGCCCCGGCCCGCGCGGTGATCTCGATGATCAGCCGTACCCGGTTGCGTACCTGGTCAGCCCGCTCGGCACGTGCTCCCGAAGCCGTCTCGCCGGGCCGCCCGGGGCGCGTGACCAATGGCCGTGTGTGCTTACGCTCCACCTGACCAGTACAGCACAGCGGGCCCGCCCGGGCATGGGCTGGCCGGCGGCCGGAGACCCGCACGGACGGCGGCATCGGCCTCTGACTGCGTCGCGTCGGGCCTGTGGGAGGCGCTCGCAGGACCGGCCCCCGGGCCCGATTCTTAGAAGGTTCTTACGGCTGCCCCGTATCCACCTCTCATGGCAAAAACCAACTCATCCTCCCGGCACGCCCGTAAAGGGCGCCCCGTACTTGCCGCATGTGTCGCCCTGGGCAGTCTGGGGGCGCTCGTCGGAGTGTCCACGGCCGATGCCACACCGCGATCCGGCGGGCACCGGCACATCCAGCTGCGGGTGCGGGGCGGCACTGTCACCGTGGACACCGCTTCACTGGGTGTGACAGCACGGACCGCGGACGGGCACGCCATGGAACTGTCCGCGCCCGCCGCGAGCGATCTCGGCGAGCCCGGCCCGCTCCGGCGGATCGCGGGCGGGGCACGCTGGACATATCCCGCAAAGAAACTCACGGTCACCGCCGTGGCCCAGCAGGGCCGTCTGCAGGTCAGGATCCGGTCGCAGCGGGACGGGTCGCTCGCCTGGCCCGTCACCGGGGGCGACCCGGCCTCGGAGAGCCTCCAACTGCCGCGTGGCTCCGGGCTGGACATCCCGGTCCGCGATTCGTGGTGGAACTCGGCGGCGGCGCACCTCGCGAACACCGAGGTGGACATGGGGGAGGGCCTGACTCTTCCGCTGTGGGGTTACAGCTCGGGCAAGCGGGGGGTCAGTTATCTGACCCCCACCGACATCAACACCTCGCTCGGCTTCGCGTCGGAGCACGGCAGGCTGCGCTCCACAGCCACCCACGACTTCGACGAGGGGGACGGCACGCGTGCGTACGACATCAGCTTCGCGCTCACCGACGGCGGTGCGACCGCTCCCGCCGTCGACTACCGCAAGTCGTTGTCCGAGCGCGGTGAACTCGGCAGCCTGCGCCAGAAGATCAGGGCCAATCCCGCCAACGCGAAACTGCTGGGCGCCTTCCACGCCTACGGGTGGGGCGAGGCGCGCACGGCTGCGGGAGTGGCGAAGCTGCGCAAGCTCGGCATCGACCGTATGTGGCTCGGGTACGACGCGGATGCCTCCCCGATGAGCTCCGCCGCTGTCAGCGCCGCCGAGCAGGCGGGCTACCTCGTCGGTCCCTACGACAGCTTCGCCAACGGGCAGGACCCCGCGAGCGCCGACAGCCCGGCGGGGGTCTGGCCCGACCGTGTGTACCCCGACTTCTGTGTCCAGCAGGCGGACGGCACACCGCAGGGCGGCTTCGGGGACCGCGGCTGCTACCTCAGTTCGCAGGCCTTCGAACAGGCCGAGCCGCAGCACCACTACCTCGCCGACCGCACCCGGCGGGCGGTCGCCAACGGCGCCGACAGCTACTTCCTCGACGTCGATGCGACCGGGACGCTCTTCCGCGACTACAGCGCGGACCATCCGATGACGAAGGCCCAGGACCGTGCCAACCGGCTCGCCCGTATGAAGCGCCTCAGCGGGAGCCTGGTTCTCGGATCGGAGTCCGCGCAGCCCTGGGCCAATCAGGCGCTCGCGTTCGACCACGGTTCGGCCACTCCGGTCGACGACCGCATGTGGACGCTGGAGCACGACAAGAAGACCTGGGGCGCCTACTACCCGCAGACGGCCCCCGCCTTCTTCTTCAAGCCGGTCGCGCTGCCGGCCGATATCGCGAAGGCGATGTACGACCCCAGGTACCGGGTGCCGCTGTACGAGACGGCGCTGCACGGTTCGGTGATCAACGCGGAGCGCTGGGAGCTCTCCTTCGACAAGCTCCCGGCGCAGAAGACCGACCGTGCTCTGCTGGCAATGCTCTATAACAGCCCGCTCAACTACGTTCTGGACGGACCGTCGATCGACCAGTACGGCAGCGAAATGGCCGCCCTCCAGAAGTACTTCGCCCCGCTGCACCGCGCGGCGGGTACCGAGCAGCTCACCTCGTTCCGGTGGCTGACCGGCGACCGCGGCGTCCAGCGCACGGTCTTCGGTCACGGTGTCCTGACGGTCACCGCGAACTTCGGGAAGACGGCGAGGGACGGCCTGCCGGGCGGTTGCGTGGACGCGAAACTCCGCGGCGACCGGGAACCGCGTCGGCTGTGCCCGGCCCAGGTGATCCGCTGACCGACCCGTTCCCGGTACTCCGGTCGGCGGGTGCCCCTCCCGTCGGCCGGAGCCCGGCCGCGGCGGCCACTCGGCGACCTGGGTTCCGGTGGCCGGCGTCCGTGGGCGGGCGGCTCAGCGTCCCGCGCCGGGGTAGGCGATCCTCGTCGTGATCCGCGCGATGCGCCGGGCGGACTCCTGGGGGGATGTCGCGGGCTGGACGATATGGCTGACGGTGAGCCGCACGATCGTTTCGACGGCCAGGCTGCGGGACTCGGCGTCGACATCGGGCCATGCCTCGGTCGCGTAGGCGTCGAGCATGGCCATGGCTGTGTCGAATACGGGCTCGGCCCGGGTGGTCAGGTAGGCCAGGAGGTCGTCCTCGCCGCCGCGGGCGGCCACGAGCACCGCTTTGATCAGCGAGTTGTCGACGGCCTGCCGGAGCGTGAAGCCGACCCCCGCTGTCGCCGCGGCCTCCAGGTCGCCGGGGTGGGCGTCCAGTTCCTGCTGGATGCCGAGCAGGAAACCCTCCAGCTCGCGCTGGATGAGCGCTTCGCCGACGGCTTCCTTCGACCCGAACTCGTTGTACAGGGTCTGCCGGCTCACGCCGGCGACTCGCGCGACGGCGGCGAGGCGCAGCTTTCCCCAGCCGTCCGCGGCAACGAGTTGGTAGGCGGCGTTCAGGACCTGCTCGCGGAGCAGCGACCGAACACTTTCTCGAAAACGTGTCATCGTGCCACCACTTTAGCTATCCATGGCTGCCCAAAGTATTGACGGTTCGTCGATGAAGTGTCTAACTACTGGACGGTAAGTGGTGAGAGTGTCCGAGGGGTCGCGATGGCGGGGAAGCCTGCGGACCCGACACGGCCCCTGGCATTCCCCCCACCCCCTGACCGCGCGGATGCACCGGAGGTACTGATCATGACGGACACGGGAACTCGGGCTCAGCAGCGCACCGCGGCCGACGAGGACGTGGCGAAGCGTCTGCTGGAGTCGGCCGCCACCTTGTCGTACGACCCGGCGGTGGAGGTCGACTGGGACGCGCCGCTCCCCGAGGACCTGTACGGGCTCAACCCCGAGTGGAGCACGCTCTACGGCACGCCGCTGTGGGACGAGATGACGTCCGGGCAGAAGGTCGCACTCACCCGGCACGAGGTCGGCTCGATCATGAGCACCGGCATCTGGTTCGAGATGATCCTCCAGCAGATGGTGCTCCGGGACCAGTACGTCAAGAACCCTGTGGACCCGCAGTTCCGGTTCGCCCTGACCGAGATAGCAGACGAGTGCCGGCACTCCATCATGTTCGCGCGAGCGTGCGAGAAGATGGGGGTTCCCGCCTATCTCCCCGCCCGCAGCGCCATCGAACTCGCCCGCGGCTTCAAGACACTGGCCACAGCCGAGGTCGCCTATGGCGGGATCCTGGTCGCCGAGGAGATCCTCGACGTGATGCAGCGGGACTGGATGCGGGGCGAGGATGTGCTGCCCATCGTGCGGACCACGTCGCGGATACACGTCGTCGAGGAGTCCCGCCACATGAAGTTCGCCCGCCAGCAGATGCGCGAGCGGCTGCGGGGTTCGGGACCGGCCCGCCGGCAGGCGAGCAGCGTGGTCGTCGCGACGGTCGCGGCGGTCATCATCACGAGCATGGTGAACAAGGACGTGTACGCGGCGGTGGGCCTGGACACCCGGCGCGCGGTGGCCGAGGTCAGCGACAACGAACACCGCAAGTCGATGATGCGCTCCAGCTCGGCCCATCTCATGGGTTTCCTGTCCGAGGCCGGTCTCCTGACACGCCCCGCCATGTCCATCTACAAGCGCGTCCACATGCTCTGACCGGCTGCCGTCACCGCACGGAACTGCTTCCGCCACCGTAAGGAGTGCGACCCGGGCCATGGCCTACGCAATCACCCAGACCTGCTGCAACGACGCCTCCTGCGTGTCGGTCTGCCCGGTCAACTGCATTCACCCGACACCGGACGAGCCGGACTTCGGAACCACCGAGATGCTGTACGTCGACCCGCAGACCTGCATCGACTGCGGCGCCTGCGCGGACGCGTGCCCGGTGGACGCGATCTTCCCCGTGGACCGGCTGACCGGACCCGACCGTGCCTACACCGAGCTCAACCAGCAGTACTACGAGGCCCGTCCGGCCGACAACGCGTGGGCGGAGCCGCACTTCCCCCGCTCCGTGCCGCACGATGCCGGGGCGCTGCGGATCGCCGTCGTCGGCACCGGCCCCGCTGCCGGCTACACGGCGCAGTCGCTCCTGCGTGCCGTCGGAGCCGAGGTCACCCTGATCGACCGGCTGCCGGTCCCCGGCGGCCTGATCCGGCACGGCGTCGCGCCCGACCACCAGCCGACGAAGAGAATCGCCGACACCTTCACGGGTCTCTACCGTCACCCCCGGTTGCGTATGCACCTCAATGTCGAGGTCGGCAGGGACGTGACCCACGCGGAGATAGCCGCCCACCATCACGCGGTCATCTACGCGGTGGGCGCCATGTCCGACCGCACCCTGGACATTCCCGGCGAAGACACCGCCGGCAGCATCGCCGCATCGGAATTCGTCGGCTGGTACAACGCGGACCCCACGGTCCCGGCCTCCGCCGTCGATCTGTCGGCGGAACGTGTCGTGGTGGTGGGCAACGGCAATGTGGCTCTGGATGTGGCCCGCATCCTCGTGTCGGACCCGGAGGAGCTGGCCAGGACCGACATCGCGGACCACGCCCTGGAGGCACTGCGTGCGAGCAAGGTCCGTGAGGTCGTACTGCTCGGGCGCAGAGGGCCCGGGCAAGCGGCCTACACACGGCCGGAGTTCCTGGCTCTGCAGCATCTTCAAGGCGTGACGGTGGTCGTCGACGACCACCCCGGAGTGCGCGATGCCATCGCTGACGCGGATTCCTCCTCCAAGGCGGCCCTCCTGAGCGGGCTCGCCATCGAAACGACGGACTTGGCGGCGCCACCGTCCGGGGAGAGGCGGATCGTCCTGCGCTTCTTCTGCTCGGTAACGGAGTTGACCGGCGACGGACGGGTCGAGTCGGTCCGCGTCGTGCGCAACACGGTCAGCGTCCGCGACGGAATTCCGCACGCGGAACGCTCCGTGGAGGAGGGCACGATCTCCGCGACGCTCGTGGTCAGGTCGATCGGCTCCCGGGGCGCCCCCGTCGTCGGCCTGCCGTTCGACGCCGTGACGGCCACGGTGCCCAACCGCGCCGGGCGGGTCACTGACGTCGGATCCGACAGCCCGTGGCCGGCGACGTACGTGGTGGGATGGGCCAAACGCGGACCGTCGGGCGGGATCGGCGCCAACCGCACCTGTGCCGCGGAGACCGTCGGGGCACTGATGGATGACGCAGCCGGCGGGCTGCTGCCCGTGCCGACCGGAACGCGAAGGGACTTCGCGCGCCTGGTGAGACGGAGGCAGCCGCAAGCCGTCGGGCTCCGGGAGGTGCTGGCGGTCGACCGGGCCGAGCGGGCGAACGGGCTGGCCTCGGGCCGTCCGCGCGTCAAGTTCGCGACGTTCTCGGAACTCCGTCGTGCCGGGAGGCGATTCCGCTGAACCTGAGGGGCCACCGCGCCTCCGGGTCGGGGCCGCTGCCGTGCAGCGGCTGCCCGGGGGCGGTGGAAACCGAGGCCGGCTGACTACCAGCCGACTGGCCGGTCCTCCTCGCACAGCTCGAACACCACTTCGCCCGCGTCGGGGCCCGTATCGGACACCGGGCGGACCTGGGCCCCGACATGGACCAGGTGCGGTGCGGCGCCCACGACTCGGCAGCGGAACACGAAGCCTTCGGGAAACCGTACGAGGGATTCATTGCGCGCCGCGCCCGTGTAGCGGTTCACCACGCCTGACCGCACGACGACGCCGTACCCGTCACTGCGTTCGGACTCAAGATCGCTCGATGCGCAGACGGGGCACAACAGCCGCCTGAAGGAGGCCGTCTGGCACCAACGACAGCGCTGGAATACCAGGCCGGTCTCTTCGCGCTTCGCCGGCGCAGTGCCGAATCCTGTGCTGGACATTCCGCAGCCCCTTGCGCTCGACGTGGGTGCGCCGCCCCTTCAGGTCAGCGCATCCGCACCATATGGCACCCAGTGCCTGACGGTAAAGGTACTGAGTGCTGTACGGGCTGGTCTCGACGCGCTCACCCCTCTCCGAAGGCCGTCTCGATGCTCTGCACCACGCGCCACATCGGGGCACCCTTCGGGGCGACCATGACGATCACTTCGCTCTCGGCAGCCGGTGCGGTCGGTGCGGTCGGTGCGGTCGGTGACGCCGGTGCGGCCGGGTGCCCGACGGTGCTTCCCCACGTCTCCCGCACGAGCCCGAGCGCATGGTCCACCGCAGCCTCGGCGTCACCGTCGCCGCCCGAACGAAGCCAGGATCGCAAGCTGTTGTTGTGCGCTGCGACCACGGACGCGGCGATCACCTCGGCGCGCAGCGCCCCGTCCCGGGTCCCGTCACAACGCCGCTCCAAGTACCCGGCGAGGGTCCGTTCGTAACGGCGTACCACGGACAGCTCGTAGGTGCGCAGCCCGGGAACTTCCCGCGTGAGGCGGTAGCGCTGCACGGAGAACTCGGGGTTCGCTGCGTACATGCGCAGGACGATCCTGGCCGCGTCGCACACCGCGCCCACCGGTTCGGCATCGTCTGCGGTCTCCAGGAATGCGGTCATATCGGCCAGGCAGCGCTCGTGGTCGGGGAAGACCGCGTCCTCCTTGGACGGGAAGTAGCGGAAGAACGACCGGCGTCCGACCCCGGCCCGGGCGACGATGTCATCCACCGTGGTCTGCTCGAAGCCCCGCTCGAGGAAGAGCTCGAACGCCGCCTCGGCGAGCACGTCTCGCATGGCGGCCTTCTTGGCTGGTCTGCGCGGCTCAGTCATGCGGGGAACGTAGCACCGGAGGCGGCCTGCTGGCACTACGTACCTTTACAGGGGGTACTGAGTGCCATAATCTCGTCTCCACGACCGCCATCAGGTACAGGTAGGAGAGCCGGCGTGAGCTTGAGGATCGTTGTCTGTGTGAAGTATGTGCCCGATGCCACTGGTGACCGGCATTTCGCCGATGACCTGACGCTGGACCGTGATGATGTCGACGGGCTGCTGTCGGAGCTCGACGAGTACGCGGTGGAGCAGGCGCTCCAGATCGCGGGCGAGGCTGACGACGCGGAGATCACTGTCCTGACGGTCGGTCCGGAGGATGCGAAGGACGCGTTGCGCAAGGCGCTGTCGATGGGTGCGGACAAGGCGGTCCATGTCGAGGACGACGATCTGCACGGTACTGATGTGATGGGTACGTCGCTGGTGCTGGCGAAGGCCGTCGAGAAGACCGGTTACGACCTGGTCGTCTGCGGTATGGCTTCGACCGACGGCACGATGGGCGTGCTCCCGGCGCTCCTCGCGGAGCGGCTCGGGGTCCCGCAGGTGACGCTTTTGTCCGAGGTGTCGGTCGAGGGCACCACGGTGCGGGGCCGGCGTGACGGCGACACCGCCAGTGAGCAGCTGGAGGCCTCGCTGCCGGCCGTCGTGTCCGTGACGGACCAGTCGGGCGAGGCCCGCTATCCGTCGTTCAAGGGCATCATGGCCGCGAAGAAGAAGCCGGTGGAGTCCCTGGACCTGGAGGACCTGGGCCTGGAGGCCGGTGAGGTCGGTCTGGAGGGTGCCTGGACGAAGGTCGACTCCGCGGCGCAGCGTCCGGCCCGTACCGCCGGCACGATCGTCAAGGACGAGGGTGAGGGCGGCAAGCAGCTCGCGGAGTTCCTCGCGGGCCAGAAGTTCATCTGAGGCTCCCCGAGCCTCTCAACCGCCCTCAGATTCTTCGTATTCGCAGCAGGAGAGCAATCCCATGGCTGAAGTTCTCGTTTATGTCGATCACCTCGATGGTGCCGTCCGCAAGCCCACCCTGGAGCTGTTGACGCTGGCCCGGCGGATCGGTGACCCGGTCGCTGTCGCGCTGGGCGCGGGCGCCGCCGACACCGCTGCCGCTCTCGCGGAGCACGGTGCGGTGAAGGTTCTCACCTCTGATGCTCCCGAGTTCGCCGACTACCTCGTCGTCCCGAAGGTCGATGCTTTGCAGGCCGCCTGTGACGCGGTGTCCCCGGCCGCGGTGCTGGTGCCGTCGTCCGCGGAGGGCAAGGAGATCGCCGCGCGTCTCGCGGTGCGTATCGGCTCGGGCATCATCACCGACGCCACCGACCTGGAGGCGGGTGCGGATGGTCCGGTCGCCACGCAGTCGGCGTTCGCGGCGTCGTTCACCACCAAGTCCCGCGTCTCCCGCGGTACCCCGGTCATCACGGTCAAGCCGAACTCGGCGCCGGTCGAGGCGGCCCCGGCCGCGGGCACGGTCGAGGCGCTGACGGTGTCCTTCGGTGAGAACTCGACGGGCACCAGGGTCGTCTCGCGCACAGCGCGTGAGTCGACGGGCCGCCCGGACCTGACCGAGGCCGCGATCGTGGTGTCGGGTGGGCGTGGGGTCAACGGTGCGGAGAACTTCCACATCATCGAGGCGCTCGCGGACTCGCTCGGCGCCGCTGTCGGTGCCTCGCGTGCGGCTGTGGACGCGGGCTGGTATCCGCACTCCAACCAGGTGGGCCAGACCGGTAAGTCCGTCTCGCCGCAGCTCTACATCGCCAACGGTATCTCCGGGGCGATCCAGCACCGGGCCGGCATGCAGACGTCGAAGACCATCGTCGCGGTCAACAAGGACGCCGAGGCGCCGATCTTCGACCTCGTCGACTACGGCATTGTCGGCGACCTCTTCCAGGTCGTCCCGCAGCTCACCGAAGAAGTCACCGCCCGCAAGGGCTGAGCCCTCGCAGCCCGTACTGGCCCATTGCCGGGGGATGCTGACGCGCCATGGGGCGGCGGCACAGTCCCGTTCCGCGCACCGCACCAGCCTCCGCCCCGCTTCGACTTCCGAGCCCCCGGACCGGCTGGGGGGAGGGCTGCCCGGGACGCTCTGGCGGCCCGTCAGGCCGCAGTGGACCTGTCCGGGGGGAAGCCGTATCCGACCCAGTTTCCCACGACCCGTTCTTGCAGGTCACTGGGGAACGAGTGCCGGAAGGACGCGGTGGTGCCCCGGGTGGTGCCTTCGAACTGCTCCGGCAGCAGACAGCACATGACGGACTTGCCGCCCCGGCCGGTGCGCACCTCGTCCGGAGTCAGGTAGGGAACCATGGGGATGCCCGGCGCATCGGGGTAGACGTACTCACCGGTGCCCGGGTGGTACCGGGTGGCAAGGGCCCACACCACCTGGTTGATGTCGGTGATGTCGATGTCGTTCGCCACCAGGATGACCTTGGGCACCAGCCATCCGGTGTGTGAGCCGAAGAGGACGCGGGCCACCGCATCGGCCAGTTCCCGTTCGCTGAGTCCCATCTGCGCCAGCCGCTGGACATCTATGGATACGGCGATCCAGCACGTCGCGGCCTCGTAGGAACACCAGGCCATCTCCACGGGAAGACCGCTGGAGCGCAGCAGGTCCAGACTGGCGGCGGAGATCATGGTGCCCCAGATGGTGTGGTTCTCCTCCGGGGGGAGGCCCGCCACGCAGACCGGCAGGATGGGGTCGTTGCGGTGGGTCACCGCCTCGACGTGGAAGACGGGTTGCTGCTTGCTCCCGGCGAAGGAGTATCCGTGGTACTCACCCATCGGCCCTTCCGGGGCGGTCTCGTCGGGGCTGATGTATCCCTCCAGCACGATCTCCGCGTTGGCCGGGACGTACAGGTCGTGCAGCTCGGTCCGGACCACCTCGACGGCACTGCCGGTCAGGGCCCCGACGTAGCCGTCCTCGTTCACCTCGGCGGGCAGCGGCATACCCGCCGCGGCCAGTGCCGCCGGCGGGGCCCCGAGCACCATGGCCCAGGGAGTCGGCAGCCCCTGCTCGCGCCACATGGCGTGGATCATGCCGAGGTGCTGCTGCGCCATGGCCGGGCCGACGAGTGTGTTGCGACCGCCGAGCATGGTGCGGCTGACCGACCAGCTGGTCCACCGCCCGTCGGGGGAGCGCACCACATGGAAGCCGTAGGTCCCGAAGTAACGGCCGCCGTCCTCCTGGTGCAGCAACGGCACCGGGAAGTGCTCCAGGTCGACGTCGTCACCGGTCAGTACGTTCTCCTTGCACGGTCCTGTTTCCACCACCTGTGGGGCGACGGGGGCTGCGTGCATCGCGGAGATGAGTCGTTCCAGCAGCTGCCGTGGCGTGGTCTCGCGCGCCAGTCCGAAGTGTGCGGCGAGCCGGCCGTACGTTCCCTCGCCGATGCCGCTCAGGCCGGCGGGGGCTCCGAGAATCCGGCATCCTGCCTTTCCCTCGGTCAGGTTGCTGAACAGCGGGGCGGGGCTCCTCGTCTCGTAGACGCGCCTGGTGATGGCTCCGACTTCCAGGGTGGGGCTGACCGGTTCGCGGATGTCGACCGCGTCGCCGAGGGTGAGCGAATCCTCCACGAAGTCACGGAAGTTGAGTGCGTTGCCGCGTTGTGTCATGACAGAACCTTTCTTGGCCGGCAAGCTTGGATACCGCTCATGCGGCATCGCGGGGATGGCTGACGCTGTGGAGTGAGGGGCCGTCAGAGAGCGTCGGTGGCCCACAGGGGTGGCCCTGTGCGGCGGGCGGCCCCCTTCATGCCCTGCCATCGCTGTGCGGTGGGCATGTCCAGGTCGAACTGGTCCAGTACGCGCGCGACGATGTGTTCGACGACATCGGCGATCGTCGAGGGGCGGTTGTAGAACGCGGGGACCGGCGGCATGACGACGGCGCCCATCCGCGTCAGTGCCAGCATGTTCTCCAGGTGCACGGCCGACAGCGGTGTCTCCCGGGCGACCAGGACCAGTTTGCGCCGTTCCTTGAGCACCACATCTGCGGCACGGCCGATCAGGCCCTCGCCATAGCCGGTACGGATGGAGGCCAGAGTCTTCATGCTGCACGGCACGACCACCATGCCGTCCACCCGGAACGAGCCGCTGGATATCGACGCCCCCTGATCATCCGGGCTGTGGCACACCGAGGCGAGTGCCTGCACATCGCGCAGCGCGCACCCCGTCTCCTGCGCGAGCGTGGCCCGCGCCCAGCGGCTGACGATCAGGTGCGTTTCGACCTCCAGCTCTCTGAGGGCTTCCAGCAGGCGTACCCCCAGAGGGGCGCCGGTCGCCCCGGTCATCGCGACGATGAGTTTCATGTCGCCACCTCTCGTTCGTGTCGCACACAGTTATGACGTGTGCGTCCTAGTTCCATCGACGATATAGTACGTGTACGTCCTAATCAATTCGACAGAACGGCGGCGGGATATGTCATCGCAGGACCGGGACCAGAACCGGAACCAGGGCCAGGGCTCCGGTGACCTGCTCGCCGCGATCGGCGGAATCGGCCCCCTGGCGCGCCAGCTGAACCAGGTGCACGCCCGACTCTGGTACGAGCAGGTCCACCAGGACCTGACCGGGCCTCAGTTCACTGTTCTGAGCCTGCTGCACGCCCGCGGTGCCATGGACCAGGGCATGCTCGGTGCGCTGGCCAACCTCGACAAGTCGACTGTGGCGCCACTTCTGGACCGCCTGCGGCGGCGGGGTCTGGTGGACATCACCAAGGACGACAGCGACAGACGGAGGAAGCTGGTGAGCGTCACCGAAAGCGGCCAGGAGCTGGCCACCTCTCTCGCCCCCGCCGTCGTCGCGGTGGGCGACCAGATGCTGGCGCACTTCTCGCCGCAGGAGCGCGACCAGTTCCTCGCACTGCTGCGGCGCGCGGTCCAGGGGCCACAGCGGTAGGGCGCTTGGCCTGATGTGCAGAGGCCGCGGGGCTGGGGGCCTGCGGCCGGCTCCTGGCTTCACGTGAAGAACTGCGACCGTGCGGCTCGTGGTCGTACGGCTGTGGGTGTGATGTCCGGCGGCGAGCACCGGGTCATTCAGGGATGGGGTTCGGTCTCCCAGGCCTGGAACGGCGGGAGCCGACCCGGAGAGCAGTGGCGACTCCATTCCCGGCGGTGGCACCGCCTTGTCGCACGCCGTGTACTGCGGCATGCCTGCTGTCGTCGACGTCCTCATCCGGGCCGGCGCCGTCCCGCAGGGCCTCGTCGACTGTGCCGGCGTGGGCCTGGTCACCGACGGCGTACTCCGGGCCGGCGCGCACGGCGATCTGGTACGCGACGCCGACCACGATATGACCGCATCGCAGTGGTACCTCTTCCGGCGCGGACAGCTCGCCGACATCGGCAACCCGGACTGCTGGAAGAACGCGGCCCGAATCGAGCAACTCCTCGCCGGGGCTGAATGATGAACCCCCGACGGGGCGCCCCTGGCCCCCGGAGGGCTCGGACGTTGCCCGCCCGTACGGTGGCAGTTCCCCGTAGCTGAGCGGCGAGTTGAGAGCGCGCCGGGGCGCCGGTGTCCGGGACGCGTAGGGCCCCCGCTCGCCCGCCCGTAGGAGATGGCGCACACGTCGCAGAGGTTCCGGGGGAGCGCCCTGCGGCGGCATCCACCCCGGTCTGGGCTGCTCCGGACACGACCAGTGGACCGCGCCGGCGATTCACTAAGGCAGGTTTATAAGGTAGCCTTAGTATATGAACGATGACCTGGACCCCGGTGGAGTCGCCTCGGTGCTGCTGGCGAGTCTCAGCGTGCTGGTGCGACGGGTGCGCCAAGTCCCCATCGACGGCGGGCTCACGATGACCGAGCGGACCGCTCTGTCGCACCTGGACCGCTCGGGTCCCACCACCTCCTCGGCGCTGGCCCGCGAAGTGCAGATCACCGCACAGGCCATGGGGGCGACGCTCAGTGCGTTGCGAGCCCGGGGCCTGGTCGAACGCCGCCCGGATCCGGACGACGGCAGGCGCGCGGTGCTGACGGTGACCGATGACGGTCTGCAGGCCCTGAAGAACAAGCGCAACGCGCGGACCGAACTCATCGCCCGGGCCCTGACCAGCGGCACGTTCACCCCGGCGGAGCTGGAGCAGCTCGCGGCGGCCGCGCCGCTGCTGGAGCGGCTGGCCCAGAACATCTGACGTCGACGGAACCATGGGGAAGCAGGCTGATGACGGATCCTCCCGGGACGCGCGCCCCGCGCCGCCCGACCGGTGACCGGTACAAGTGGACAGCGCTGACGAACACGACCGCCGCGGTCTTCATGTCCGCCCTGGACGGCTCCATCGTGCTGATCGCCCTGCCGGCGATCTTCCGCGGCGTGCACCTGGACCCCCTGGCACCGGGCAACATCGCCTATCTGCTGTGGATGATCATGGGGTACCGGCTGGTCCAGGCCGTCCTGGTCGTCACCGTGGGCCGCCTGGGAGACATGTACGGCCGGGTCCGAATCTACAACTCCGGGTTCGCGGTCTTCACCTTCGCCTCGATCCTGCTGTCATTCGACCCCTTCGACGGCGGCCACGGAGCGATGTGGCTGATCGCCTGGCGGTTGGTGCAGGCCGTCGGCGGATCGATGCTGACCGCGAACTCGGCCGCGATCCTGACCGACGCCTTTCCCGCGGAGCAGCGCGGTTTCGCCCTGGGCATCAACCAAGTCGCCGGCCTGGGCGGGATGTTCATCGGCCTGGTCGCCGGGGGACTGCTGTCGGCCTGGGACTGGCGGGCGGTGTTCTGGGTGAACGTGCCTGTGGGCGTGTTCTTCACGCTGTGGGCCTACCGCACCCTGCGTGAGACCGGCAAGCGCGGCGGCGGCCGGATCGACTGGTGGGGCAACATCACCTTCGCGGTGGGGCTGAGCGCGGTCCTGATCGCGGTCACCTTCGGCCTGCAGCCGTACGGCGGGCACACCATGGGCTGGACCAACCCGCTCGTCGACGGGCTGATAGCCGGCGGACTGGTTCTCCTGGCAGCGTTCGTCGCCATCGAGAACCGCATCTCCGCGCCGATGATCCAACTGACTCTCTTCCGCCTGCGGGCCTTCACCTTCGGCAACCTGGCGGGCCTGGCCATCTCGATCGGCCGCGGCGGGATGCAGTTCGTGCTGATCATCTGGTTGCAGGGCATCTGGCTTCCGTTGCACGGCTACGACTACAGCGACACGCCGCTGTGGGCCGGCATCTTCATGCTGCCGCTGACCGCGGGGTTCCTCGCCGCAGGCCCCGTCTCCGGGTACCTGTCCGACCGCCTCGGCTCCCGGGGGCTTGCCACCGGCGGTGCTCTGCTGTTCGGCGCCAGCTTCCTGGGGCTGATGCTCCTTCCGATCGACTTCGGTTACTGGATCTTCGCGGTGCTGATCGCGCTCAACGGGATCGCCAGCGGCATGTTCGCCTCCCCCAACTCCTCCTCGATCATGGGCAGCGTGCCGGCGCAGCTGCGCGGCGTCGCCTCCGGCATGCGCGCCACCTTCCAGAACTCCGGCACCGCCATATCCATCGGCGTGTTCTTCTCCCTCATGATCGCCGGACTGGCCGGCAGCCTCCCGCACACCCTCACGAGCGGACTGCAACACCAGGGCGTGCCTGCCCACGTCGCCGCCCAGGTCGGCAGCCTGCCACCGGTCTCGTCCCTGTTCGCCGCCCAACTGGGCGTCAATCCGATCCAGCATCTTCTTCAGCCCAGCGGCGCCCTGACCCATCTGACGGCAGCGCAGCAACAGACCCTGACCGGAAGCGAGTTCTTCCCGACGCTGATCTCCGGACCCTTCCACTCCGGCCTGGTCATCGTGTTCGCCTTCGGTGCGGCCCTCGCCTTCCTCGCCGCGATCGCCTCCCTCCTGCGCGGCACCGGCCGCGCCGCCAAGGCCCCAGGACCGCAGGAGGCCGCCACCGGCGACTCCCTCGTCCGGCGGGACAGGCACACCAGCGGCTGACACCACCTCACCGTCCCGGCCCCGTCAACAAGCCGACATCCACAGGAGAGACAAGCGACATGGCACTGACAACGATCGATCCCACGGCCGCGCTGGTCGTGGTCGACCTGCAGAAGGGCATCGTCTCGGCCCACACGGACAGTCAGGTCACCGCCGTCGTCAAGCAGGCGGCCCACCTGGCCGGCGAATTCCGGCGGCACGGCCTGCCCGTGGTCCTGGTCAACGTCACCGGACGCGCGCCGGGGCGCACCGAGGCCGGGTGGTCCGGAAGCAGCGCCGCACTGCCGGCCGGCTGGGCCGACCTCATCGACGAACTCGATGTCCGGCCGACCGACCACCTGATCACCAAGCGGCGGCGCAGCGCGTTCCACGACACCGGCCTCGACACCCTCCTGCGGGATCTGGGAGTCACCCAGACCGTGCTCGCCGGCATCTCGACCAGTGCAGGCGTCGAGTCGACCGCACGTTCGGCCTCCGACTACGGCTACCACGTCGTCCTGGCCACCGACGCCATGACCGACCCCGATGCCGACGCCCACCGCCACAGCATCGAGCGCGTCTTCCCCAAGCTCGGCGAAACCGCCACCACGGCCGAGGTCGTCGACAGGATCGAGGCAACCCGATGACTCTGCTCGGCCGACTCCTGAAGAACCGCAGAGCAGGCGGGACCCACACCGCGTGGAACCTGCCCAACCTGCAGGGCCCCGAGCTGCTGACCCTCACCAGCCGGCAGTTCAGCGACGGCGGCTCCATGCCGCTGGAGCACTGCGCGAAGCACGTCGGCGGTGACGACCGGTCGCCTCACCTGGCCTGGAGTTCACCTCCGTCCGGCACCGCACAGCTCCTCCTGGTCGTCGAGGACATCGACGTCCCCACAAGCAGACCCGCCGTGCACTGCCTCGCCCTGATCGACCCGGCAGCCGGACAGCTGGAGCCCGGCGCCCTGGCCGCGAAACAGCCCGGCCCCGGCGTGCGGGTGCTGCGGTCCACCATCGGGCGCGGGTACCACGGTCCCGCGCCCATCAAGGGCCACGGGCCACACCGCTACGTCTTCCAGCTGTTCGCCCTCTCGGCCCCCGTGGACAGCGGCCCCGGCACAACGCCGGTGGACCGGGCACGGCCCCGCGCCCTCCTGCCCGCCATCACGGCAGCCGTCCTCGATCGCGGCCGGCTGACCGGTGTCTTCGAACGCTGACTCCCAGGCCCAGGCCCAGGCCCAGGCCCAGGCCCAGGCCCAGGCCCAGGTTCCGGCACAGGCAATGTGCGCGGGGCTGTCCGCTCGCCGGCGCGGCCATTGAGCGGACAGCCCCGGCAGCCGGCGGTGCATCTCCAGCCGTCGGTGGTCTCATCCCGTCTCAGGGAAGGCCTGTTCGGTCCAGATGGTTTTTCCGGAGCGGGTGTAGCGCGTTCCCCATCTCTGGACGAGTTGCGCGACGATGAACAGGCCGCGCCCGCCTTCGTCCTCCTCGCTGCTGTGGCGCAGGTGCGGCGAGGTGTGGCCGGTATCCGCGACCTCGCACAGGAGAGTGCGGTCGCGGATGAGGCGTACGTGGAGCGGTCCTTCGGCGTACCTGACCGCGTTGGTCACCAGCTCGCTGACGATGAGCTCGGTCGCGAAGCACAACTCATCGAGTCCCCAGTGGCGCAGCTGTTCGGTGGCCAGGTCCCGGGCACGGCCCACGGCGACCGGTTCTGCGGGCAGCTCCCATTCGGCGACCCGGGAAGCGTCGAGTTCGCGGGTGCGGACGAGCAGCAGGGCGGTGTCGTCCGCCGTTGTCCCGTCCGGCAGGAGTTCTGCCACCGCCCGGTCGCACAGTTCCTCAAGTGATGCGTGGCGGTCGCCGAGTACACGTCCCAGAGTGTCGAGTCCCTGATCGATGTCGCGGTCGCGGGCCTCGACCAGGCCGTCGGTGAAGAGAGCGAGCAGGCTGCCCACCGGCAGCTCGATCTCCATGGACTCGAACGGCAGCCCGCCGAGGCCCAGGGGCGGGCCGGCCGGCAGGTCCGGGAAGGACACCCGGCCGTCCGGGTCGACGACCGCCGGCGGCACATGTCCGGCCCTGGCCATGACGCAGTGTCGCGAGACCGGGTCGTAGACCGCGTAGAGACACGTCGCTCCGGTGGTCACATCGGTGTAGATGCCGTCGGGTGGGCCCAGCTCGCCCCCCTGCTCCTCCGCCGACTGTCCCACCAGATCGTCGAGCCGTGACAGCAGCTCGACGGGATCCATGTCCAACTGGGCGAAGGCACGTACGGTCGTACGCAGCCGTCCCATGGTGGCGGCCGCCTGCAGGCCATGGCCGACCACGTCCCCGACCACGAGTCCGACCCTGGTTCCGGACAGGGGGATGACGTCGAACCAGTCACCGCCGACCCCTGTCACGTCGTCGGTGGGCAGGTAGCGATAGGCCAGGTCGACCGCCGACTGCTGCGGCACGTGCTGCGGCAGCAACTGGCGCTGGAGGGCCAGGGCGGCGGTGCGTTCACGGGTGAAGCGGCGGGCGTTGTCGATGGACACCGCCGTACGGGCGGCCAACTCGTCTGCCAGTGCCACCTCGCCGCTGTCGAAGGTGGCCGACGTGGCGTCGCGGATGAAGGTGACGAGTCCCAGCATGCTGTTTCCGGTCCGCAACGGCACGACCAGGGCCGCGCCGTCGAGCACGAGCCCGCCGGACGAGAGGCTGCGGTACTGCGGCGAGCCGGACGGGTACTCCGCGGGCGGGTGGTTCACCAGGGGAGGGGGCTGCCGTCCAGGCTTCTCCTGGCCGGCTTCCCCGGCCGAGCGGCGGGCGACCCGCACCAGGGACATCACCGCCGAGTCGCTGCTGGCCGGCACCTCGCCCTCCAGCACCGCCCTCGAAATGTCGACCGTGACCGTGGCGGCGAACTCCGGTACCGCCACCTCGGTGATCTTCTCCGCAGTGACCACCACATCGAGGGCGGTGCCGATGCCGCGGCCTGCCTCGACGAGCAGGGCCAGCCGCCGCTGGGCTCTGTAACGATCGGAGATGTCGAATGCGTCCTCGCACACTCCGAATACGTGTCCGTCAGCGTCCTGCAGCCGGTAGTAGGCGCAGGACCAGAGGTGGTCCGTTTCCGGGTCGCTGGGTGGCCGGCCCAGGAAGTGCAGGTCCAGACATGGTTCTCCGGTGTCCAGTACGTGACGCATGACCGCGTCGAGAGTGGGCGGGTGCCCCATGGTCACGAATCTTCCCTCGGAGTACATGTCGTCGGGCCGAGAGCCGCGGAACTCGGCGAACGGTCGTCCGATCTCCTGTTCGTACGCCGCGTTGCACCAGGTCAGGTGGAGGTCGGTGTCGTAGATGGCCAGGCCGACGGGTGACTGGGTGGCCAAGCCGTGCAACAGGGCCAGCTGGGACTCCCACAGCCGGAGATCCTTCAGCTCCGTCGCCACGAGGACGCGCTCCGCCGATCCCGCGCCCGGGAGGGGACATGCCGTGGTGGCGACGATCAGCTCGTGCCCGTCACGGTGCCGGGCGACGCGGATCTCGTTTCCACGGAGCAGGGGAGGGAGCGGAGGCGCAGAGGGCGCCGGGTCGGGTGACAGGAAGGCGGCCAGGGGCCGGCCGACGATCTCGTGCGGTTGGTAACCGAAGAGCCGCTCCGCCGCGGAGCTCCATCCGATGACCGAGTCCTGGGCGTCGACGACCGCCGTGGCCGCCCTGGTGACGTCGAGGGGACCACGAAAGTCGCCACCTTGCTCCGTGTTCCATGCAGTCATGGCGCCACATCAGCCCCGTTCATCCCCTCCAGAATCCGCTGTCCCCGGAGCAGGCACAACCGCGGGGTGACCACTTGGGGTGGGACGGTGCTGCTTGACCGAAGGTCGGTGGTGGCTACACCTACGGGCGTGCGAACGGTGGCCCGGCGCCGCTGGCCAGTCCGATCCGCTCCCCCCGGCCTGATCTACTGTCCCCGCGCCACGTCCTTGACGAACACGACGCCGTCGCTGTCCGCCAGGTGGGCCGGGTCGAGCGGGGCGTAACCGAACCAGGGGGATACGCGGGGTGCGGGCCGTGTGTCACCGAGGGCGGTGGCCAGCCGAGGGGTATCGATGACGCATCGGTCTTCCGGGAAGGCATACAGGAGCCCTTCGAGGGTGTCCGGCGGCGGCGTGTCCACCCCCTGGTGCTGGATCGTGCCGAGGGCCGTGGCCATGAACGCGTACTCCTCGCCGAGCCGGGCACTCACCAGCGCACCCGCGCTCCACCACTCCACCGGCCCCTGCCACGTCTGCATCGTGCTCTTCTCCCTCTGCAGATGGGAGTTGTGGGCGTGGACGAGTGCCGGGCCCCGGACAGCGACGGCGAGGAGGTTGTGGGCCATCATCTGGTCCCGCAGTGCGCACAGCCGCGTCATGCGGGCCGGTGAGGTGTCGGCCATCCAGTGGTGGTACCGCAGCAGGCCGGTCGCGGTACGCCCGTACAGGTGCGCCCGGTCCCAGTCGTCCCGCGAGGCCGTCGCGAGCAGATGCGGCGTCTGCTGGTCGAGCAGTGCGACCAGATCATCGGCGAGCAGCCGCAGTTGGCCGGCCTCGGCCGACTGCCCCGTGGACCGGGACGGGTCCGTCATCGCGGCGGGATCGGTCCACCGGCCGTCGGCGCCGAGCAGCCGGTCGAGCGTGTCCGCGGTGCAGGGGAGCAGGTCCGTGTCCACCCCGGCCGCGAGGTAACCGTGGAGTGCCGTGAGGGCCTGCCGGGGGCTCGCGGCGTGGGTGATCTCCAGCGGGCCGTCGAAACCTGCGAAGCGGAGCCGCTCGGAGACGGGCCGGCCGTCGCTGTCGGCGCGGACGTTGCAGGCGCGCATCCAGCGCACGAGCTCGCGGTTGGCCGCGGAGGTGCCCCAGCCGTGGCTGATTCCCCGCTCCATGACGTCGTCGAGAGTGCCCGTGCCAGCGGTGACGTAGTCGTCGACGACCAGGCCCATCATGCAGTCGCTCTCGACCGCGATCGTCCGGTAGCCCTCCTGCTCGACAAGCTGCCGGAAGAGCTCGTTGCGCAGGTCGAGCAGAGTGTCCTCGCCGTGGGTGGGCTCGCCCAGGGCGAGCAGCCGAGGCCGGCCCGGCAGCAGCCTCATGACGGCGGAAGCCTCTACGGCATGGGCCGTTCCCTTGATGTCAGTAGCCATGCCTTCAACGGTATCGTTGAACCTTCGGTTGAAGCTTTCCCGCGATATCGTGGGCCTCATGGGGAGAAACCTTCAAAGAGGTGACCGGCTCAGGCCGGTTGATCTGGCGCGCGGGCACGGTCTGTCCACGCAGGCGATCAGGAACTACGAGGAGGCAGGCATCCTTCCGGCTGCCAGTCGCACACCCCACGGCTACCGCACCTATACCTCGCTGCATGCGGGGGCCCTGCGCGCGTTTCTCGCCCTGGTGCCCGGCCATGGCCACCGGACATCGGCGTCGGTCATGCGGGCCGTGAACCAGGGCTCGGCCGATGAGGCGTTCCGGCTCATCGACGAGAGCCACGCCCAGCTCCTCGACGACCGGCGGACCCTCCAGGCCGTGGAGAGCGCCCTCCGCGACCTGGAGCGCACCACGGAGCCCGGGCCCGCTGTGGTGTCCGGGTCCGGCGGTACGTTCATCGGGCCGCTGGCGGACAGGCTCGGAATCCGGCCCGCGACGCTGCGTACATGGGAGCGCGCCGGTCTGGTGAGCCCGCGTCGTGACCCGCGGACCGGGTACCGGGTCTTCGACGAGGGCGACGTACGAGACGCCCGGCTGGCCCACCAACTACGGCGGGGAGGCTACCTGTTGGAGAAGATCGCCCCGCTGATCGCCCAGGTGCGTGCGGCCGGCGGGCTGGCGCCGCTGGAGGCCGCGCTGTGCGACTGGCACGGCCGGCTGGCCACCCGTGGGCGCGCGATGCTGACCGGGGCCGCGGAGCTGGAGGCGTACTTCCGCGAGCGCGGTTGAGACTTCGGCCACCGGCCGAGGAAGCGAGAGTTCCCCACTCCTGCGCAGACGAGATTTCGGCGCCCGGCCGAGCGAGGCGTGGGTGATCGCGGGCCCGACAGGGGCCACCCGCCGTGCTCGGCGGCCCGTGCCCGGAACCCTGCTGTCAGGCGCAGGTGTTGCCCTCCGACCAGGTCCTCGTGGATCCTCCGCCAAGGTCCTGAAAATGAATCACCGTGCACTGGAAGTTCTGACGGATCTCGTTGCCCACGGTGTACTCGGCGCCCGTGGGGTAGCCGGTCCATCCCGCCTCGCAGCCCTGGCTGCACCAGTAGTCGCCTATGGCTCCCCACACCGGCCAGGCACCAGTGCGCGCGGACCAGTAGATCGTTCCGTGGTCGAACTGAGTTCGTCGTCCGAACCCGTCAGGGTTGACCAACTCGTCCGTGAGGGGGCACCCGAGTGACCCGCCGGGGCCGCCCATCTGGATGTATCGCTGCTCGATGTCCCCTACGACGTCGTACTTCCCGCAGTAGGTGGTAGCTCGCGCGGGTGCCGCAGCCGACACGACCAGCACGCTGGCCAACAGGGCCAGCAGACCAAGTACTACGGCGATTCGGCCTTGAATCCCTGGCCGGACGACTGCATCGGGATACCTCACACGACCACCTTCTTCGCCCGGGGGACTGAACAGCTGGTGGACTGAGTCCCCCCTTGCAGAACACGACAGGGGTACTGTCGCGAAGCTGATTGATCCTGACAAGAGCACGTCCAGTTCCATGGGCGATCACCAGCCAGTCAAGGGGAGTTGTGCCGGAGGCAGAGATGGTGAATGCCCCTTCCTCGCCGCGAGCGGCAGGACGCGCGAGCTTAAGGGCAGTCGGAGGACGGGTTCCAGAAGCTCGTCGACGACGGCCGGAAAGCACTTCCGGGCGTCGGCTCCGCCGTACGCTGCCGGCCGGGGCCGTCGAGAGGCCATCTGTTGGAGAAGGGTTGCTCTCGGCAGTCGAGGAGCGGGTGTCACACCGCCCATGGAGCCGTGCGGTCGAGGAATGCCCTTACTGTCGCGCCCAGTTCTGCCTGGTGAGTGAGGTAGCAGTCGTGGTGGCCGTCGATCGTCACGACCTCTGTGCCAGGTCGAAGACGGACCATCTCCTCTGCGTGCCCGGGCGGGACGACAGCGCTGCGTCCGCCCCGCACGGCCATCAGCGGCTGTCCGGCGGCGGTGAAGTCGTCCCACCAGTCGCCTCGGACGGCGACCTTGGCAGCGTGGATCTCGTCCGCCTGCCACAGGAACCGCCAGCCCTCCGGTTCCTCCACCGCGCTCTCGGTGAAGGGCAGGGGCTCGTCCACGAACGCGAGCGCGTCCAGCATCGCGCGCATGCTCGGGAAATGTGTCGGCAGTGTGGGCAGCGGATCGTCGCCGATCGGAGCCCGGTATTCCGCCGGAAAGTCCACCACGACCACGACCACGGCCGAGACCAGTTCCGTTCGTCTTGCCGCCAGTTGGTAAGCCGTGATGCCGCCCAGTGAGTGTCCGACGATCGCGACAGGGCCGAGTCCGAGGCCGCCGGACGCGCCGGACGAACGGCGCCCTCGTGGATCCGCGCCGTCGTCACGAGTTCAACCGGGCGGCGTCTGCGAGGTCCACACGCCGAACCACTGCTCGGCGCCCCACTCCTCGAACCTTTGCACCTCGGTGAACCCCAGTTTCGCGGCGAGACGCATCGAGCGGGCGTTGGCGGTCTGGGTGCAGAGCACCACCGGCTCGCCGGGAAGCGCGTCGCCGAACCAGCCGAGCGCCGCCGCGCACGCCTCGGCTGCGTACCCGCGTCCCCATGCCTGTGGCAGGAACAGGTAGCCGAGTTCGGCCTCTCCGGCATCAGGACGGACTTGACTCCGGTGCTCCGCGTCGCGCCGGTTGAGCTCGATGGTGCCGATCATCGCTCCGTCGAGCTCGACCGCGAAGAGGCCGGGGCGTCGCCGGGGCGTCTCGGGCAACGCGCGCTCGAATTCGTCGCGCGGTCGAGGGCCGCCGATGTAGGTGCCCACCTCCGGCGAGGTGAACAGCTCGATGATCGCCCCACGGTCCCGTGCCTCGGGCTCACGGAGCACGAGCCGCGCGGTGCTGATCGGGGCAGGTGGCCAGGTGACGGGGTGGACCGTGATCTCATCCGACATCGAAGCGGCTCCTGATCGTCTCGGCCGCACGGTTCGACCTCGTACGGCCATGGCAGGCAACGACCTCTGACGTCGCCGCACATCGAGACGCGCTCCGACGAGGTGCCGGTTGCGTGCGCTCGGAAAGGTTAGCCGGACATGCCTCAACGCTCCGATCTCGCAGGTTCGCCAGGCTGGTGGGCCATCGGTGTCCACATGGTGCGCCCGCCGGGTGCAGCAGTGCTGGGGCGCGTACCGAGTCGTGAACAGTCGGCGGGATCGCCCTTGCGTCGGTGTCTGATCCTGCCGGTCGATGTCACACATCGAGGCGCCCGCTCGTCATCCAGGAGAACAGCAGCCCACGACGGAGTGCCCAGCAATGCCATTCCCCACAGAAACGGAGAAATCGTGTTCGCCGCCTACGTCACGGTCACCATCCTCGGTGCGGTCTTCAACGGTGCCGCCGCCGTCACCTACCTGATCGGCCACGAATACCCCAAGACCCAGGCGGACATGAAGGGCCTGCCCCGGAAGTGGGTACCGGTCCTTGGCATGTTGCTGGCAGCGGGCACCGTGGGGCTGCTGGCCGGGCTCGCCGTGCCGCTCCTGGGGACCCTGGCCGCCTCCGGCCTCGTGCTGTACTTCATCGGCGCGATCATCGCCCACCTGCGAGTGGGTTCCCGCAACATCGTGGGCGGGATCGTGTTCCTCGCCACCGCGGCGGCCGCCCTGGCTCTGGGCCTGGTCCACCACGGCCCCTGGTGACGGTAAGCGGGCTCCTGCGGGCGGCCGAGTGCGCCTTTCCCTTGACGCCTGTCCATCTCGTTCCGCCCGCCCGTGAGTATCCAGACCGGACCACGGGTGCGTTCGGCCCTGTCGAGGTGCTGCCCGCCGTGGCCTGCGTCGGTGCCTTCCACTCAACCGTGGTCGACCCCGGCCACGACCCGGTGCTTGTACCGCTCCGCCCTCACCGTCGTCTGGTTCCAGCACCTCCCGGACGTCTGCAAGTCCGAGCCGGGCGGCCGGCCTGGCCGGAACCACACCTGGTGCAGTGAGTTCCGCACGGTGCAGCACCACTGAGAACGTGTCCTGCCGCAATGCCGCAATGCCGCAATGCCGCAATGCCGCAGTGCCGCAGTTCCTCAGGGGCGGGCGGCCGCTGCGGCGATGATCCAGTTCCTGAACTCGACGGCGTAGTGCCGGAGGTGATGGTCCAGGACGTCGTCCGGACACGTGACGGGGAAGTAGACCGTCAGGTTCGCCGTGAAGCCGTCGGCGGTGTCACCGAACTGGATCAACGCCCGTCCGACGACGGTGCCGTCGGTCAGGAAGAGGTTCGAGGACATCTTGCGCGGAAACTCGGACTCCGGGAGGAGTTCGGCCGCGTCCTCGGCCCAGGCCATCGCGTCCGTTCCCCAGCCGCCCATGTAGAAGGAGCAGACGTGGGGGCCGATGTTCTCCACCACGCGCGCTCCGACACTGTCGGCGCCCATCGCGTAGTGCTCGGGGTGCGCCGCGAGGAGTACGCGCTCGTCGTCGCCCGCGAAGGCCCCGTCCATCCAGGTCAGGAACTCGCCCGAGGTGAGGCCCTGCGTCGCGAGCACGGTCGTGCCCGCCTTGAATGTGCCGTCCGAGGTGCGAGCACTCTCGCGCAGGAAGGCATTGCCCTCCTCGATGTCCGCCGCCAGCAGGTCGAGCAGCCCCTGGCGTCCCAGCCGAGTCCGGAAGCGGTCCAGGACGCGGCGCGCGTAGAACAGCTCGAAGTCGTCGATGCTCCCGGCCCCCGTGGGCCCCGACTCGAGCGTCACGGACACGGGCGGGGACGTCTGGTTGTCGGTCATGGGCGAACCTCCAGTATGATGCGAATGTGAATTCACATTCGCTTCATGAGGGTAACCAGAGGAGTGCACCGCTTGTCAAAGGGGCCTGCTGAAACCGTCGCCGATACCATGCGGGACATGACCGAGGAGCCCAACCGCCCAGCGCACTACCGGGAGCCCCGGCAGGCGCGAAGTGCCGCGACATTGGCTCGCGTATTGCGGGCGGCCGAGGAGATCGCCTCTGCGGCCGGCCTGGAGGAGATGACGATCACTGGCGTCGCGGAACGCGCCGGGGTCTCGGTCGGCACGATCTACCGCCGCTTCGAGGACAAAGAACAGCTGATCACCGCCCTGGCCGAGCGGATGCTGGAACGCCGCGAGGAGTACATGGCCGAGCAACTGCGCACGGCGAAGCCCTCGCTCTCCGGCGTCATGGACGCCTATGCGCACGCGTTGCTGCAGTCCTTCGCGGACAGCAACAGTCTCTTCCCCGAGCTGTTGCGCGCGCGGGGAACGAAGTCCCTGGACCGGGGGGCCCGCACCATCACCGAAATCCACCGTCTGCTGCTTGAGGCGGCAGCTCCTCACGCCGACCAGATCCGGCGGTCCCGACCGGAGGCAGCGCTGGACACCGTGGCCCGCGCCATCCTGGGCGCCTGCTTCCATAATTCGGTGCGTCCCGACTCCCTGACCGGCGAAGCGGCCAGGTGTCAGTACGCGGACGAACTCAGCGACATGGCGATCGCCTATCTCCTCACTCCCGACCGCCGCCCTGCCCGCAGCTGAGCGAAGCCCGCCATCATCCAAGCCTCTGAATGGGGCCAAACGCCCTGCGGATACGTGTGGCGACCTCAGTGCGCGAGCCCGCTCGGCCGTGCTGGCGGTCAACCACTATTCCTGCTGGGTCTGGGCGGCCCAGGCGGCGATGTGGGAACGCGAGCGCAGGCCGAGCGTGCCGCGAATGTTGCGGACGTGCGTTTCCACCGTGCGCACCGACACGTGGATCCTCGAAGCGATCTGACGATTCGTCAGGCCCTTTATCAGCAAGGCGGCAACGGCCCACTGGCGTGGGCTCAACGGGCCGTGACGGGCCTCGTCCCGCGTCGGCGCCGATGGCTGTCCGTCGCCCAGCGCGTACGCCACCACATCGTCCGAGCGGAGCGAACGGCCCCAGGCCAGCTCGCGGTCCGCCCGGGTGGCCAGGCCGTTCATCCCGGCGGTCCTGGCCGCCTCGACCCGGTGACGCCACCAAGGATGGGACCGCAGCCCGCAGGTGACCGACTCGCCCATTTGCTCGGCAGCCGAGATCAGGTGGAGTCCGCGGTCGAACTGGAGGCGCCGGACGGCCACGACGGCCAGCCCTTCGATCAGCCCGGCCGCCTGGCCGGGGCCCTCCCTCACCGACCGCAGGGGTTCGGCGAAGTATCTCTCCGCCGCCGAGAGGTCGTCACGCTCGACGGCGAGGGCCCCCGCCACATTTATGACGTCGCACTGCCATTCCGGCGGGACGGTGTGCACAGCGGGAAGCGCCCTGTCGATCAGCTGGGCTGCCGAAGCGAGATCCCCGCAGGTCAGCTCGTGCCGTGCGAGATGACCCACGCATACCGCGAAGGTCAGCCCGTCGTCCAGGTGTTCGCTGACACGGGCGCTCGCCGTGAGGTCTTCGAGGGCTCCGGAACGGTCGCCGTAATGTTCCTTCAAGAGGCTGAGCCGGAGCAGAAGACGACCCAGCAGGGGGCTCGGTGCGGTCGCGCGTTCCCGGTCGACCGCCTCCTGGAGGACGCGTAGCGCCTCGATGTGCGCACCACGCCGCACGGCCAGCATCGCCGCTCCCTCCAGAGCGATGGCCCTGTAGCGCGACTCGGGGTTCGCGGCGCGCAAGGCACTGTGGACGAGGCGCGCCGCGTCCGTACCGGCCTCTGGGCTCGTGTCCAGGGTGACCAGCCCGCCCACCAGCAGCAGTCGGCGTTCGTCATCGTCGGCGGCCGGCCTTTCGAGGGCGTGTCGCAGGTTGGTGAGTTCGGCCCCTGCTGTGCGCCACGTGTCAAGGGGGGCGATCCCTGTCCGCCACAGCGGACTCACCAGAGCCGTCAGCCACCGTGTGAGCCCCTCGTACGCCTGCTCCTCCTCATGCAGATCGAGGAGTTTCTGGTGGGCGTAACCGCGGACCGGCTCCAGCATGCGGAACCTGCCGGCCCTCGCCTCCTCTCGGCCCCGGCTGGTGGGGAACTGGATGACGGACTTGGATTCGAGCGCCGTCAACAGCTCGGGCACCAGCGACGCCGGGACCTCGTCCGTGAGCACGGCGGCCGCGGCATCCACTCCGAAGCCGCCCGGGAAGACGGAGAGCCGCCGGAACAGCAGCTGCTCCATGGGCTTGAGCAGGTCGTAGCTCCAGGTGAGCGCCGCCCGCCAGCTCCGGTGACGGGCGGACGCCGTCCGCCACCCACCGACCAGCAGGGATAGCGGGTCATCCAGACGTTTCCGCAGCTCGGCCACCGAGAACGTCCGGATCAGCTGTGCGGCGAGTTCGATGGGGAGAGGGAGGCCGCCCAGCCGCTCGCAGACGGCCCCGGTGTCCGCGGCGTTCTCCTGCGTGAGCTCGAAGTCCGGCACTACGGCGCGCGCCCGGTCGGCGAACAGCCGGACCGCGTCCGATCGCAGGTATTCGGTGGCCGAGGACCTGCCGTCCGGGCCGGGCAGCGGCAGCCCGTTCACCGGATACACGGTCTCGCCCGGTATCCGCAGTGCCTCGCGGCTGGTGGCGAGGATCTGAAGCCCGGGGTACCGGGCGAGCAGCCGGCCCACGAGGAGTCCACACTCGCCGATCACGTGCTCACAGTTGTCGATCACCAGAAGCCAGCCGGCCAGCTTGGCACCCGCCCCCCTCGCCTCCGCCAACAGGACGCCGGTGTCGATATGGCTGTCCAGCGCCGCGGAGACGCGACTTGCCACGGACTCCTGTTCGCCACACGTCCCGAGTTCGACCACCATGATCGTCTGGCGCCCGCCCCGTTGTTCCTTCCTGGCCACTTCCAGGGCCAGCCTCGTCTTCCCCGCGCCCGCGGTCCCCGTCAGCGTGAGCAGGCGGGTGCCCCGAAGCAGTCTGCTCGCCTCCACCATCTCGTCCACACGGCCGACGAAGCTGCTCAGCGGGGTCAGTAGATCGCCGGAAGTCTCCGTGGCCAAAATCTCGCTTTTTATGCGTCGTCGATAGGCGCGCTGCCGACATGCATTCGAGCAGTATCGGGCAGATGAGGCTTCAGTTTTCAATCCTTTTTCCAGGGGAGAGCCGCATGAATTACAGGAATGCGACGTGGAATTCGGATGGGCCATGAAAAAAACTCCACGACACTAAAGGGGGAAGTCTCACGCGGTGAGCCTGGGGGATCTCAGGAGCGGTGAGAAGCGGTCAGCTGTTTTGATCTTAGGGACCGTCGCCTGGGGTTTCAAGGGCTTCGTTTTTCGTAATATTATGACAACACTCCCGGTCGTCCTGAGGTTGGGCAGGTGCCGCGCCCCAGGGATTCTGTCCGCGCCCGGGGTCGACTGCGCAGCCGTGGGGCTGGTTTCGGTCACTCAGAAAGATAGTGGCTGATAAAGTCCGGCGCGAGTCGGCGCGGATTTGACAAATTCGAGTGACTTGAACTGTCCTTCTGTCGATGGGAGCCAGGAAATGGTATGGAGAAATTGACCCCTTCCTGTGGCCGGTGGATTTCGTGGGGCATTGTGTGCGCGGCGGATGGACGGACAGGACAAGGGGCACGGGAGAGTGATTCCTGGGTGGTGAGTACGTTCGGTGGGTGGGCTCCGTTGGGTGGCGGTCTCCGTTGAGGAGGCGCCGGATCCGTGCGGGGGTGTCTGATCCTGTGGCGTTCCCTGCGACGCCGGAGGCATGGCCTTCCGGGGCGGGTACACCGCCGGCGAAGGCGATCCCTGACGCGTACGTCAGGGGCCGGGCGCACGGGCCCCGGCAGGGCGAACCGGCGTAACTGCGGTCATCGCCGATACCCGAAGCGTTCGGTGTCTGGAACCTTCGGGGGCATGAACCCCTTTGATGATCCAGACGGTGAGTTCCTGGTACTGGTCAACGACGAGGGACAGCATTCCCTCTGGCCTGCTTCCTTCGACGAGCCCGACGGCTGGCGCGTGGGCCACCCCCGGGGCAGCCGTTCCGGTGCCCTCGCGTACATCGAGGAGAACTGGACGGACACGCGGCCCAAGAGCCTGGTCGAGGCGATGGACGGCTGAGCTCCGGCACCGGTCACGCGATCGCCCCCTCGGCCGGGCGTCGGTCTCGGGAGCTGTCCCGGTCGAGGACCGTCGCGCCGTGCGGCACCCGATGGCACGCGTGCTCTGGTGAGACCGCGGGCAACGCTGCCGGTCCGCCGGACACCTGCCGGACCTCGTTTCCGCCACGCCTCCTTCTCGTATGCCTCCTGGACCCCTCTTTCCGTACGTCTCCGACGGCCCGTTCCACTTCGGACGCTGGGGACCTTCCGGCTCCCGAACCGGCCGAGCCCCAACAGCCCCCGAACAGAGGGAGATTCCGCCACACCTCCCGAACGCAGAGCAGGAGACCACCCCGTGCCGTCCGACCCGCTGTGCGAGACATGCGGAAACCGGCTCGCCGGACCGGCGGCGCGGACCGTGTCGTCGCGTCCGTCCCGCTACTGCTCCAACGCCTGCCGACAGCAGGCGTACCGGCGGCGCAGAAAAACGCGAGCCCTGCCGGCGCAGCCCCTGGTCGGCCTGTGCGCGCATGTGAGCAGCTTTCACGGCCGCGAGGACGATCTGCTCACCGCGGCCCGGCTCATTTCGTCCAGCAGGTTGCTGACGATCGTGGGGGAGCCGGGCGTCGGCAAGACCAGGCTGGTGGTCGAACTCCTGAAGCGGCTGTCCCGGCGGAAGGACACCGCCCCGGCGTTCCACGTCGACATCGGGGCGCTGGATGCGGACGCGGCGGTTGCGGCGGGGATCGCCACCGCCGCGGGTCTGGCCGACGCCTCCTCGCCACCGGTCGACTCGGTGATCAGAGCCTTCGGCACCGAGCAAGATGTGCTGTTGGCGCTGGACAACTGTGAGCACCGGCTGGAGGAGTGCGGAAAGCTGCTCGCCGTGCTGCTCCCGCAGTGCCCCCGGCTACGGGTGCTCGCCACCAGCCGGGAAGTGCTGCGCCTGCCCGGGGAGGTCGTGCACTCGTTGCGCGGCCTGCCGGTCCTGGCCGGTCTCGACGGTGCGGCACTGCGCCTATTCCTCGACCGGGCCCGCGCGGCCGGGCCCGGGGCCGAGTACACCGGCCCGGATCTGGACACCGTCGATGAAATCTGCGCACGCCTGGACGGCAACGCGCTGGCGATCGAGCTGGCGGCGGCGCTTGTCCGCGTGCTGTCACCATCCGAGATCCTCGACAGGCTGGCCGAACGCTTCTCCCTGCTCGACTCCGGCTGGCGCACCGCCGACCCGCGCCATCGGAGCCTCGGTGCCGCCATCGACTGGAGCTACCAGCGGCTCACTCCCGGGGAACGCGCAGTGCTGGGCCGGATCTCCGTGTTACCGGGAGGCTTCGGACTCGGCACCGCCGCCGCGGTCTGCGCGGGCCTGACACCCGTCCACGGAACGTCGCCGGGGGCGGCCTTCGCCGTACTGCCGGTCCTGCGTGCCCTGGAAGCCCAGTCCCTGCTGGTCGCGGAACGGGGCGCGGCGAGCACCGCCCGGTTTCGGCTCACGGAGTCCGTGCGACTTTTCGCCCGCGCGCGGCCGGCCGGCGAGCGGGCGCGCCGGGCGGCCGAGGGGGGCCTGGTCGCCGCCCTGGCCGAACTGGCGGACCCGCTCGGGAACGCCATCGTCGTGGCGGGTCCTGACGTGGCCCGGCTGGTCGAGGAACGCGACAGTCTGCTGAGGGCTCTGCACCTGCTGGACGGTACCGCCGACGAGCGGAGGCTGGTGCTCGCCCTCGCGGTGCTCACCGTGGAGGACGCCGACGGCGCGGAACTGGGTGGGCGCCGCGCGCTCGCCGATGCCCTGCGGGACACCCCCGCAGGTTCCCGGCACCGGGGCGCCGCCCTGGCCACGGCCGCGCACCTCGCGAGCGAGCAGGGGGACGCCTGCGGGGCCGCCCGCCTCGCCCGCGCGACCGCACTGACCGCATGGCGGGACGGCGACGAGCGAGGTCTCGCCCGGTACCTGCGCGTGCGCGGCACGGTCGGCGCGTACGCGGGCGACCTGCCTGCGGCTGTCGCCGACGCCGCGTGCGCGTTGCGCATCAGCGCGCGTCTGGAGGACGAGGCGGCACGGCTGTGCTGTACATCGGAGCTCGGCTGGTACCTCCTGGGTCAGGGCGACGTCGAGGCCGCCGCAGACGCGGTCAGGATCGCCGGTACCGGAACGGCGCGCGGCATGCTCGGGCAGGCTCCCCACGTTCCCGCGCTGTTCTACACCGCGGGCGCCGTGGAGCTGCGGCGAGGCAACGTGAACACCGCCGGGCGCCACTTCACCGAGGGCCTCGCGCTGGGCGGTGCCGGCCGGGCGGGCGTGCCCTGGGGGCTCGAAGGGGCGGCGGCGGTCGCGGTCGGGGTCCATCGCCCCGAGCGCACCCTGCGGCTGCTCGGGGCGGCCGACGGGCTGCGGGAGCGTACGGGCAGCCTGGCGCCCCCCTGGTGGCGGCGTGCGGTCGCCGAAACCCGTACCGAGGGCGAGAGGTACCTGTCTGGGTCGCGGGCGGACTCCGCGCTCCGGGCCGGCCGGTCGATGTCGGGCCGACAAGCCGTCGACTACGCCCTGGGCGAGAGCCCTTCAGCCCCGAACGAGCCGCGGAAAGAGATGAGTTCGAGGGAACGGCAGGTGGTCGGTCTTGTCGCGCGGGGGATGACGAACCGGGAGATCGCCGAACGGCTGAGTCTGTCCGTCCGGACGGTCGAGACGCACACCCGGCACATTCGCGAGCGGTTCGGACTGCGCTCGCGGGCGCACCTCGCCGCCTGGTCCGCAGGGGCCGGGCAGGGAAAGCGGGTTACGTAACTGTGCGGACTCCGCCGATGACGCCCGCGGATCACCCGGCGCACGCTGACGGAGTGCGCCGAGTCCCGGAGACCGGTTGGACGCCCCGTGGTTCCACGTCCGCGCGGCTCTTGCGCCGGCCCCGACTGGAGGTTGATCAGCCCATGAACACGCTGCTTGCCGCGACCGCCGAAACGGGGGCCGACCGTGCACCCCGACCGGGCGGCACCCCGCCTCCCCGCCGTGCCCGGCCGGCCCTTCTCGGAGTGGGAACCGCGGTCCCCGCCCGTTCCTACACGCAGGAGGAAGTCCTCGACTTCTTCGGGATCACCGATGAACGCGTCCGCTCGGTGTTCGCCAACAGCGCGATCGACCGCCGCTGCCTCACTCTCCCGTCCCGTGACCAGCTGGGGCGCCCCCACATCGAGACCCAGGGCGAACTGCTGCGCAAACACGCCGCCCAGGGGATCGCCATGGGCGCCGACGCGCTGCGCTGCTGCCTGACGGCCGCGGGGCTGTCGCTGGACGACGTCGGCTATCTGTGCTGCGTGTCGAGCACGGGCCTGCTGACGCCGGGACTCAGCGCCCTGCTGATGAAGGATCTTGGGCTCGCCGTCGACACCAGCAGGCTCGACGTCGTGGGCATGGGGTGCAACGCCGGCCTCAACGCCTTGAACGCGGTGGCTGGTTGGAGCACCGCGAACCCCGGCCGGGCGGCCGTCATGGTGTGCGTCGAGGTCTGCTCCGCCGCCTATGTCTTCGACGGCACGATGCGTACGTCCGTCGTCAACAGCCTCTTCGGCGACGGCGCGGCGGCCGTCGCGCTCACCACGGGCCCGGCGGACGACACGGGCCCCCGGCAGGGCCCCGACCTCCTCAAGTTCACCAGCCACCTCATTCCCGAGGCGTGTCCGGCCATGCGTTACGACTGGGACGACACGGCGGGGAAGTTCAGCTTCTTCCTCGACCGTGACGTGCCCTACGTCGTCGGGGCGAACGCCGAGACCGCGATCGACCGGCTTCTCACCGGCACCGGTCTGCGGCGCAGCGACCTCGCGCACTGGGTGGTGCACTCAGGAGGCAAGAAGGTCATCGACTCCGTGCGGGTCAACCTCGGCCTGTCCCGTCACGACCTGCGCCACACGGCCGGTGTCCTGCGGGATTTCGGCAACGTGTCCAGCGGGTCCTTCCTCTTCTCGTACGACCGCCTGGTGCGCGAGGGCGTGACCCGGCCCGGCGATCACGGCGTGCTCATGACGATGGGCCCCGGTTCGACCATCGAGACCGCACTCGTCCGCTTCTGAACCGGCGCCCGCGACAGCGCCCGGTACCTACCCCGCAGGAGGAGTTCGCAGTATGCACGCCACCATTTCGCAGACGGTCGTGGAAGCCGACATCGACGTGTCCCGCCCGCTGACGCCCGGCCTCGTGGCAGAGATCACCGACGCCTGCGACCGGGTGGAGGACACCGGGGGCGGCCGTGTCCTCGTGGTGCGGCTGACCGGGTCGAAGGCCGCGCCCGCCGCATGGCCCGGCCCGGCGCAGGTACACCTGGTCGGCAAGTGGGAGAACGCGCTGAGGAGACTGGAGCGGCTCGACGCACTGACCGTCGGGATCGGCGTGGGCCGGTGCAACCAGGCCTGCCTGGAAGTCCTGTTGACCACCGATCACCGCATCGCGGGACCCGGTATGGCGCTGGACGCGGGTACGCGGACCGACGGCATGTGGCCGGGGACCGCCCTGTACCGCCTCGTGCAGCAGGTGGGCCTCGCGACGGCCCGCCGGCTCGTACTGTTTCCGGGCGAGACCGACGTACCGGCCCTGCGCGTCGCCGGAGTGCTCGACGAGGTGACCCAGGACGCCGGCGCCGCGCTGGCCGCCGTCCTGAAGCGGGCCGCCGACTCCGCCGGGTCCGAGGCGGCCCTGCGCCGCCGACTCCTGCTCGACGCCGGAACGGTCTCCTTCGAGGAGGCGCTGGGAACCCATCTGGCAGCCTGCGACCGGGCCCTGCGCCGCACCGACCTGACGGGAGACGGCAAGTGACCTCGTCAACAACCGCCGAGGGCGGACAGCCCCCGGCCACTCCACCGCCCCTCACCGGTCTGTTCGACACCGACCGTGAGCTCGTCACCGCCCGTCTGCGGAGCGCGGCCGAACAGCTGGCCGCGATGCCCTCGCCTAGGCGAAGGAGCCCGGCGGACAACACCCGGGCGCAGCGCACCCACGACGCGGCACGTCAGGTGCGGACCGACTTCCTGGACCTGCACGCCGAGCGGGTGTACGACACGCTGACCGCCGGCCGGACGGCACACCTCCGCCTGGCGGAACTGGCCCGTACGGCCGGCCGGGAATTTCCCGGCCTCGCACCGTCCGCGCGGCAGATGGCCGACGAGGCAGGACGTATCCAGTCCGAGAAGGAGGGGTGGGAGATCGACCAGGGAATCCTCTTCCGCGCCCTGCTGCGCGCTCCCGGCCCGGGCGCCCACCTCATGGAGTCGATGCTGCGCCCGACCCCGCGTGCGCTGGAGCTGCTGCCCGGTTTCCGGGAGACCGGCGAGGTGATCCTCAAGGCGGCGCGGCTCGAACGCCGCCGCAGCGCGGGCTTCGTGACCATCACCAACGACCACTGCCTCAACGCGGAGGACAACCAGCACGTCGTCGACCTGGAGACCCTGGTCGACCTCGTCCTGCTCGATCCGCAGGTGCGCGTCGGCGTCCTCAGGGGCGGCTTCATGACCCATCCCCGGTACGCGGGCCGACGCGTCTTCAGCGCAGGCATCAACCTCAAGGAGCTCCGCGCGGGCAACATCTCCTTCGTGGATTTCCTGCTCGGTCGCGAGCTGGGCTACATCAGCAAGCTGATGCGCGGACTCGTGCGGACGGACGCGCCCTGGCCGGGCACGGCGGTGCAGAAGCCCTGGCTCGGCGTGGTGGACGGGTTCGCCATCGGGGGCGGGGCCCAGATCCTGCTCGCCTGCGACCGGGTGCTGGCGGCGAGCGACGCCTACTTCAGCCTCCCCGCCGCTCAGGAGGGCATCGTGCCGGGCGTGGCCAACCTGCGGCTGACCCGGTTCCTCGGCGCCCGTCAGGCACGCCGGGTCGTCCTGTGGGGCCGCAGGATCGACGCGGGCGAGCCGGGGGCGAGCCTGGTCTTCGACGAGGTCGCAGCCCCGGACGCACTCGACGCCGCGGTCGCCGAGTCGGTGGCGGTGCTGGCCGGCCCGGCCGTGGTGGCCAACCGGGCCATGCTGAATCTGGCGGACGAACCAGCCGGGGAATTCCGTGCCTACCTGGCCGAATTCGCCCTGCAACAGGCGCTAAGGGCCTACAGCCCCGACGTCCTCGCCACACTGCACCGGTGACCGGTTCGCCGCGCCCGGGGACACCGCGTCCCCGAGCCGTGCCCGGCCTCGCCTCTCCAGGAATCCCACGCGCGCGTAACGGCGGTGATCGCGGATGGTCCGGGGTGTACGACCGGACGGAGAGTGGGACGTATGGAACTTTCGGATTCGGACGCCACGTCTGTGCGGGTGTCACAGGCGGTCAAGCCGTCCACATCCTGGCTCTCGGCCGGAGGGGACACCCCAGCCCCGCGCGGGGCGGAGCGTTCCGCCCAGGCGGACGGCAGCGTCGCCGACGGCCATGAACTCCCCACACTGAGTGGTGTGTTCGGAGCGGATCGGCAGCGAGTGTCCCGTTGTCTCACGGAGCTTGTGAGGGCGGTGGACGCGCTGCCGCCGAAGGCGAAGCGGTCGCAGGGCCCGGGACGGCGCGCCGAGGCCCTGCACGAGCGGGCCCGTCTGCTGCGCCGGAGATTCCTGGGCCGCCATGCCGAGCGGCTCTACGAGGATCTGACCGAGGGATTCACCCGGTCGTTGCGCGTGGAGGAGATCGCCGTTCTCGCCGCCGAGCGCTGTCCGGGGCTCGTGCCGGGCCCCGAGCGCCTGGCGGCGGAGGCACGGTTGCCGCAGTGGGAGAAGGAGGGGTGGGAGATCGACCAGGGTCTCCTCTTCCACGCCCTGTTCGGCTCGGCTGTCGCTGGGCCGCACCTGTTGCGTTCGATGCTGCGGCCGACACGGCGGTCACTGGCGGCGCTGCCCGCGTTCCGTGCCACCGGCCGTGCGGACCTGGGGGCCGTCTCGGTGACCCGGAGGGAGGGGATCGCCCAGGTGGAGGTGCGCAATGACGCGTACCTGAACGCGGAGGACGACGCCCTCGTCGAAGCTCTGGAGACGGCGACGGACCTGGTGCTGCTGGACGAGGGCAGCCGGGTGGGCGTCCTGCGGGGAGGGGTGATGTCGCACCCCGCCTACCGGGGCCGGCGGGTGTTCAGCGCGGGCATCAACCTGACCCACCTGTTCCAGGGAAAGATCTCCCTCGTGGGCTTCATGCTGCGGCGCGAAGTCGGCTACCTGGCGAAGTTCGTCCACGGGCTGCACCGCGGGGAGGACGGACCGGAAGGGCTGCCTTCGCGGGTGGTCAAGCCGTGGGTGGGGGCGGTGGATTCGTTCGCGATCGGCGGCGGCACGCAGATTCTGCTGGCGCTCGACCGGGTGGTGACCGCCGAGGACGCGTGGTTCAGCCTGCCCGCGATGGACGAGGGGCTGGTGCCCGGGGCCGCCAATCTGCGGCTGGTCCATGCGATGGGCAGCCGGCCGAGCAGGCAGATGATCTTCTGGGGCCGACGGCTGCGGGCCGGGGATCCGGAGACGTCTGCGCTGTGCGACCAGGTGGTGCCGGCGCGGGAGCTGGACGCGGCGGTGGAGCGGGCGGCGGCGCACCTGGACAACCCGGCGGTCGCGGCGAACAAACGGATGCTGGCGATCGGTGAGGAGCCGGTGGACGTCTTCCGCCAGTACATGGCCGCGTACGCGATCGAGCAGGCCGTCCGCATGTACAGCCCCGACCTCATCGCCAATCTGGAACGAACCTGGATCAACCGGTCGCGCCGAGACCCGGCCGGAGCCTGAGGTACGCCGGGGTGGGGATCGACGCCGACGCTGCCAACCGCCGCACTTCCTGCGGTGTGCGTACCGCCCGCACCGCAGGCTGCGGTCAGCTGCGGTGTGTCGCGCCCGGGCCGGCCTGACACCGTCGCCGGCCGACGGCCCGCGGTCGCGGGCACCGGCGCATCCGGTCCCACTGGTTCCTCTCTCGCATCGTGCTCCGTTAACCAGTCAGCGCAGAGGAGGCGCACGCGTGAAGAACAGCAGGGCCCCGTCGCGCATCGGTCCCGCCCCGGCCGGCCGGCCCGTACCGCCCTACCGGCGGGGAAGTCCCGCCGCAGCGACGCTGCTCCCTGAGGAGCGGCCGTTTCGCGTGTTCGGTACTCCGGCCGAGGCCGCCGCCGATCCCGTGTTGTTGCTGCGGCTCTACGGCGGGCTGGTACGGGGCCGCAGATTCAACACGCAGGCCACGGCGCTTGCGCGGCAGGGCCGGCTGGCGGTGTATCCGTCGAGCACCGGTCAGGAGGCGTGCGAGGTGGCGGCTGCGGCCGTCCTGGCCGAGCGGGACTGGCTGTTCCCCAGCTACCGCGATTCGCTGGCCGTGGTCGCCCGTGGTGTGGACCCGGTGGAGGCCCTGACCTTGCTGCGCGGTGACCGGCACACGGGTTACGACCCGTACCGGCACCGTGTCGCGCCGTTGTCCACGCCGCTCGCGACGCAGTTGCCACATGCTGTGGGTCTCGCGCACGCTGCCCGCCTCAAGGGCGACGACGTGGTGGCGCTCGCCCTCGTCGGTGACGGCGGCACGAGCGAGGGCGATTTCCACGAGGCCATGAACTTCGCGGCCGTGTGGCGGGCGCCCGTGGTCTTCCTCGTCCAGAACAACGGTTTCGCGATCTCCGTGCCGCTGGCGAAGCAGAGCGTGGCTCCGACGCTGGCGCACAAGGCCGTCGGGTACGGCATGCCGGGCCGGCTGGTCGACGGCAATGACGTGGCGGCTGTCCACACGGTCCTCGCCGGGGCGGTGGAGCGGGCGCGGAGCGGCGGGGGACCGACGCTCGTCGAGGCCGTCACGTACCGCGTGGAGGCGCATACGAACGCGGATGACGCGACGCGGTACCGCGAGGACGACGAGGTGGCCGCATGGCGCGCGTACGACCCGGTGAACCTGCTGGAGGGCGCGCTGCGGGACCGGGGCCTGCTGGACGACGAGGCGGCGGCTCGTGTCGCGGGAGAGGCGGAGGAGATGGCGGCGCGCCTGCGGGAGCGGATGAGCGCGGATCCGGTGCCGGACCCGATGGAGCTCTTCGGGCACGTGTACGCGGAACGTACGGGCCAGTTGGAGGAGCAGGCACGGGGCCTGCGGGCGGAACTGGACGCGTCGGCGGACGCGGCCGCGGCGCCGGGACGGGGTGACGCCCGGTGACCACGGTCGCGGCGCTGCCGGCCGCGCGGGCGGAGAAGCCGGCCACGATGGCACAGGCGTTGCAGCGCGCCCTGCGCGACGCGATGGCCGAGGACCCCTCGGTCCATGTGCTGGGGGAGGACGTCGGCACGCTCGGCGGCGTCTTCCGCATCACGGACGGCCTGGCGAAGGAGTTCGGCGACGACCGGTGCACGGACACCCCGCTCGCGGAGGCCGGCATCCTCGGCGCAGCGGTCGGCATGGCCATGTACGGCCTGCGGCCGGTGGTCGAGATGCAGTTCGACGCCTTTGCGTACCCGTCGTTCGAGCAGCTGGTGAGCCACGTGGCCAAGATGCGCAACCGTACGGGCGGTGCGATGCGGATGCCGCTGACCGTACGCATCCCCTACGGCGGCGGGATCGGCGGCGTCGAGCACCACAGCGACTCGTCGGAGGCCTACTACATGGCCACGCCGGGACTGCACGTCGTCACCCCGGCGACCGTGGAGGATGCCTACGGGCTGCTGCGGGCTGCGATCGCCTCGGACGACCCGGTGGTGTTCCTGGAACCGAAGCGGCTCTACTGGTCGAAGGCGCGGTGGTCGCCGGAGACACCGGCGGTCGTGGGGCCGATCGGCAGGGCGCTGGTGCGGCGTTCTGGTTCCAGCGCCACGCTGATCACGTACGGGCCGAGCGTGCCGGTGTGTCTGGAGGCGGCGGAGGCGGCGCGCGACGAGGGCTGGGACCTGGAGGTGGTGGACCTCAGGTCGCTGGTGCCCTTCGACGACGAGACGGTGGTGCGGTCGGTGAAGCGCACGGGGCGTGCGGTGGTGGTGCACGAGGCGGCGGGTTTCGGTGGGCCTGGAGGGGAGATCGCGGCGCGGGTGAGCGAGCGGTGCTTCCACCACCTGGAGGCGCCGGTGCTGCGGGTGGCGGGGTTCGATATTCCGTATCCACCGCCGATGCTGGAGCGGCACCATCTTCCCGGGGTGGACCGGGTACTGGACGCGGTCGCGCGGCTTCAGTGGGAGGCGGAGAGCTGATGGCCCAGGTGCTCGAGTTCAGGCTGCCCGATCTTGGCGAGGGGCTGACCGGGGCGGAGATCGTGGGCTGGCTGGTGGCGGTCGGAGATGTCGTCGTGGTGGATCAGCCGGTGGTGGAGGTGGAGACGGCGAAGGCGCGGGTGGAGGTGCCCTGTCCGTATGGCGGGGTGGTGACGGCGCGCTTCGGTGAGGAGGGCAGTGAACTGCCGGTCGGGGCGCCGCTGATGACGGTCGCGGTCGGTGGCGACGGCACGGCGCCGGTGTCCGGCACGATGCCGCCGGAGGAAACGGCGTTCGGCTCGTCAGGCCCGTCCGGTCCGTCCGGTCCTTCAACCGGGGCGGGTGGGAGTGATACCTCGGGCAATGTGCTGGTCGGTTACGGCACGGGGGCGCCCGCCGCACGCCGCCGCCGGGTGGCCCCCGACGGCTTGCAGGCCCACGGCGCCCCACTGGACGGCGCTCTCGGAGACGGCGCTTCCGGGGACGGTGTTCTCGTTGAGGGCGCTCTCGTTGAGGGCGTGGGCGCACGGAGCTTGGCCGATGCGACCGCGCCGGTGCCAGTGGTGTCGCCGTTGGTGCGGCGGCTGGCGAGGCGGCACGGTCTCGATCTGCGGCAGCTGGCCGGGTCGGGACGCCGGGGGCTGATCCTGCGGACGGACGTGGAGCGGGCGATCGGGCAGGTGACGCAGAAGGCCCCGGACACGCAGCCCGCCGCGCGGGTGCCGGATGCCCCCACCGCGGCGGCTGCGGAGGAGGGGGAGCGGGTGCCGCTCAAGGGTATGCGGGGTGCGGTCGCGGAGAAGATGGCCCGCAGCCGCCGGGAGATTCCCGAGGCGACCTGCTGGGTGGACGCGGACGCGACGGAGCTGATGGCGGCCCGCGCCGTGATGAACGCGGCGGGTGGCTCGAAGATCTCCGTACTCGCGCTGCTCGCCCGCCTCTGCACGGCGGCGCTCGGCCGGTTCCCCGAGCTGAACGCCACGGTGGACGCCGGAGCCCGGGAGATCGTGCGGCTGCCCGCCGTGCACCTCGGCTTCGCCGCACAGACCGGCCGGGGCCTGGTCGTGCCGGTCGTGCGCGACGCGCACACCCGCTCCGCCGAATCGCTGACGCAGGAGTTCGCGCGCCTCACCGACCGGGCCGGGCAGGGGGCGCTGACGCCCGCCGAGGTGACCGGCGGCACGTTCACACTCAACAACTACGGCGTCTTCGGCATCGACGGTTCCACCCCGATCATCAACCACCCCGAGGCCGCCATGCTCGGCGTCGGCCGGATCGTGCCCAAACCATGGGTGCACCACGGCGAACTGGCGGTACGCCAGGTCGTCCAGCTGTCCCTGACGTTCGACCACCGGGTCTGCGACGGCGGCGTCGCCGGCGGCTTCCTGCGCTACGTGGCCGACTGCGTCGAGCAGCCGGCGATACTGCTGCGCACCCTCTGATACGCACTGTCGGTGTGCGCCGGGTCCCGCCCCACCTGCTCCCCACCAGTCCGGGAGGCCTGCCCGGACCCCGCCGCTCCTGCCGGCAGGTGACGTAACGGTGGAGATCACCGATAGCCGCGCCCCGCAGGCCGGCCGCAGAGTGGGCGGCATGGAGTTGTCGGATCTGAACGCGGCGGTGGGTGACCCGTTGATGGACTCGGTCACCTTCCTGAACGAGGTGGCCGACCGCTACCCGGACGCGGTGTCCTTCGCCGCGGGCCGCCCTTCGGAAGAGTTCTTCCGCATCGGTGATCTCGACCGCTATCTGCGGCGGTACTGCGCGTTCCTGGCATCGGAACGGGACTGCGACGACAAGCAGATCGTCCGCACCCTGTTCCAGTACGGGCGTACCAAGGGCATCGTGCACGACCTGGTCGCACGCCACCTGGCGGTCGACGAGGGCATCGCGGTCGACCCGGAGTCCATCGTCGTCACCGTCGGTGCCCAGGAGGCGATGCTGCTGGTCCTGCGCGCGCTGCGCCGGGACGGGCGGGACGTGGCGCTCGCCGTGTCACCGACCTACGCGGGTTTTACCGGCGCCGCGAGGCTGGTCGGCATGCCGGTGGTGCCGGTGGCCTCGGGAGACCGTGGGATCGACATCGACGACCTGCAGGAGCGACTGCGCGCGACGCGCCGCGAAGGGCTGCGGCCCCGCTGCCTGTACCTGGTACCGGATTTCTCCAATCCCACCGGGATCTGTCTCGACATCACGACCCGGCGCCGGCTCATCGAGGTGGCGGCGCGGGAGGACCTGCTGCTCCTGGAGGACAACCCCTACGGCCACTTCACGGGGCGCGGCGACCGGCTGCCCACGCTCAAGGCGCTCGACGAGGGGGCTCGCGTCGTCTACCTCGGATCGTTCGCGAAGACGGCGTCGCCCGGCGTGCGGGTCGGCTTCGCCGTGGCCGACCAGCGGGTGACCGTGCGGGGGCGGACCACCGGGTACCTGGCCGACGAACTGGCGAAGATCAAAAGTATGGTGACCGTCAACACCTCGCCGATCAGCCAGGCACTCGTCGCGGGGCAGCTCCTGGAGCACGACTTCAGCCTCTTCGAGGCCAACGCGGAGGTCAGAGCGTCCTACCGGCGCAACGTGGACCTCGTGTGTGACGGCTTGCGGAACCGCTTCCCGGCCGGCCAGGGCGCAGAAGTCCGCTGGAACGTGCCGACCGGCGGATTCTTCGTCGTGCTCTCCGTGCCGTTCCGCGCCGACGACGAGATGCTCGAACGCTCCGCGCGCGTACACCGGGTGCTGTGGACCCCGATGGCGCACTTCTACGCGGAGAGCGGCGCGGGCGACCACCAACTGCGCCTTTCGTGCAGCCTGCTGACACCCGCGGAGATCGGGACCGGACTCGACAGGCTGGCGGACCTGGTCGCGGAGCAGACGCGGCGCGAGGTCATCCGGGCCGGACCGAGGGCCTGAGCCCAGGGCCGCCACCGGGCCGTGACAGGCAACCGGAGCCGCGCGGCGGCCGGTGCGTACAACAGCGAGCAGTACCCACGACCGACGTCCCATGACCCCCACAGGCACGCCTCCGTGCTGTGGCGAGAGGAATCCCTACCGTGATCAGGAAGAGCGACCTTCAGAGGATCGTGACGGAAGCCCTGTCCATGCAGGCCTCCGGAGAGGTGGGCTACGAAACCCCCCTGGCCCTGGACTCCTTCTCGCTCGTCCTCCTCCAGCACCTCCTGGAGGAACGCCACGGCATCGAACTCGACCCGGAGCAGGCCGTTCTTGAGGGATTCGCCTCGGTCAGGGACATTCACCTCTATCTGGCCGAGAACTTCCCGGCCGACATGGAGGCGCCCACGGCCGCGTGAACGAGGAAGCGCTCGTCGTGCACGCCGGAAACGGTCCGGCACGAACCGGTCGGCAATCCGAAGTCGAGGAGGAGTGAGCGATGGCCACCCGAGCATGGTGGGGCGAGGAACTTCTGGACCGGGAGCCCGCGGACGCCCCGCTGGCCAGACTCCGTGGGCGTCTCACCCGCGACGGACTACGTTCCGGGGCAGGGGAGTTGGCGGACCTCTTCCGCAGCGAGGGCATCGGTTTGGGGGCATCCGTCGCCGTGTACGTGCCGCCCGGGTTCACCCTGATGCAGACCCTGGTCGGCCTGTGGTCCGTCGGCGCGCAGACGATCCTGATCGACGCGCGCACCCCACCTGCCGAGCGGGAGCGTCTCGTCGCGCTGTGCGAGCCACAGTTCCTGGTCGCCGCGGTGGCCCCGGAGAGCGGCGGTACGGGGCTCGTGGAGGAGAGCCCTCTCGTGGTCTCCACCCGGCCCGGTGGCCGTCCCGCGGACAAGGACATCTGCCTGGTGCAGTTCAGTTCCGGGTCCACGGGTGTGCCCAAGGTCATCGGGCGCACCGGCAGGTCACTGCGGGACGAACTCGTGCGCTACGCGTCCCTGGACGGCATGCCCGGCCGGGGGGAACGCATCCTCCTGCTGAACTCGCTCGTGCACACGGTAGGGCTCATCGGAGGGTTCCTGTACGCGCTCAGCTCCGGCGCGGAACTGGTGCTGCCGGCCAGCACCCGCATCGGCGCGGTTCTGGAGACCGGCCGGGAGGCTGATGTGCACGCCGTCTTCGGAATCCCGTTCCACTTCGACCTGTTGTCGCGTGCCTCGGGCCGGCCCCTGCCGTCGCTGCGGGTCACCATGTCGGCCGGTGAACCGCTCCCCGAGGCCGCCTACGACCGCTTCCTGAAGAGATACGGAGTGCCCGTCGGGCAGATCTACGGGATGACGGAGACGGGCATGGTGACCGGTGACCTGACCGGGTCCAAGAGCCGTGCACCGTGGGTCGGTTACCCGGCCGGCGACACGGTGGAACTCAAATCCGTGGAGTCGGAACTCTACATCCGGGTCGACCGCTCGCCGTACCTGCACGGCGACGCCGACCGCTACACGGACGGCTGGCTGCGGACCTACGACCGGTGCGCGCTGGACGAGTCGACGGGAGCGCTCGCGATCCTCGGGCGCCTCGACTCCGTCGCCACGGTGGGGGGTATGAAGGTCGATCTGGCCGAGATCGAAGGGGTGTTGCGGGGGCATCCGGCGATTCAGGAGGCGGTCGTCGTCCACAGCGGTGCGATCGAGGCGTACGTCGGCGGCGAAGGGCTTCCGCCGTCCGGCGAACTGATCCGCTGGTGTCAGCGGAACCTGAGCCCTTTCAAGGTTCCGAAGGTCATCTTCAGGACGGCGGCTCTGCCCCGCAACAGGAGCGGGAAGATCCTCCGGAACAGGGACCTGCTCAGGTCCCACCCGTGGGAATGATCCGCAATCGGTACGGGACAGGTACGGGGCACGGTCGGAGCGGGCCCCGGGCAACGCGCCTCACACGTCAGGAGCGACGGCATGAATGCCACTGAAGAGCGGATGGCCGCGGTGCTGTCCACCAGGTTCAAGGTCGAGCGGGGAGCGATCCGCCCGGAATCGGCTTTCGGGGCGCTCAGATTCGACTCCCTGACCCTCATCGAGCTGGGACTCGCCCTGGAGGACGAGTTCGGGGTCGCCATCGAGGACGGCGAGTTGACCGTCTCGATGACCCTGCACGACGCCGCCGAGCTCGTCGAGACACGGGAGGCCACACTCTGATGGCCGGGCAGAAGACGTCTTTCGGGGCGGCGATCACCGGGCTCGGCCTGGTGACCCCGGCCGGCATCGGGATCAAGGAGAACTGGGACCGCGTCACATCGGGCCTCTCGTGTGCGACGGCGGACGAGACGCTGCGAGAGCTCCCGATCCGTGTCACCTGCCGTGTACCGGGTTTTGACGCCGAAGCCCTCCTCGGGGGCTTCTCCGCGTGGGGATTCGACCGGTTCGCGCAGTTGGCGATCGTCGCCTCGCGCCAGGCCCTGGCGGACGCGGGCTGGGACCCGGCGCGGTGGGACGGCACCCGTGTGGGGGTCGTGCTCGGCAACTCACTCGGCGGGATGGAGTCCCTGGAACGCCAGCACACCACGCTGCTCGAGCGGGGCCCCCGCAAGGTCTCCCCGCTCACGATCCCTATGTTCATGGTGAACATGGTCGCCGGGCACGTCGCGATCGACATCGGGGCGAAGGGGCCCAGCGAGGTCAGTGCCGCCGCGTGCGCCGCGGGCGGCACGGCGCTGGGTACCGCACGCGAGCTCCTCCGGTCGGGCGCCTGCGACGTGGTCGTCGCCGGCGGCACCGAGTCCGCGCTGACACCCCTTGTCGTCGCTGCGCTCAGCAAGATGGGCGCGCTGTCCGGGCGTACGGACGAACCCGGCCGGGCCTCCAGGCCCTTCGACGCGGGCCGGGACGGATTCGTGGCCGCCGAGGGCGCGGGCGTGCTGGTCCTCGAGCGGACCGCGGACGCCAGGGCCCGCGGCGCCAGGGTCCACGCCGTGCTGCGCGGATACGGCAGCGCATCGGACGCCCACCACCCCACCGCGCCGGATCCGGGCGGCCACGGCATCGAGCGGGCGCTGCGAGTCGCTCTGGCGGACGCCGGACTCGGGCCGTCGGACGTCGACCACGTCAACGCCCATGGAACGGCCACGGTGCTCAACGACGTAGCCGAGGGCCGGATGTTGCGCCGCGTGCTGGGCGACCGGCCCCTCGTGACATCCACCAAGGGAGTCATCGGTCATACGCTGGGTGCGTGCGGCGCGATCGAAGCCGCCTACACCGCGCTCGCCGTCGAACACCACAGCGTGCCGCCCACCGCCAACCTCACGCGGCTCGACCCGGAAGTCGAGATCGACGTGGTGAGCGGCGCGCCGCGCAGCGCCCCGATCGACGTCGCCGTCAGTACTTCGATGGGGTTCGGCGGCCACAACGCGGCGCTCGTCCTGACAGCTTCCTGACCCTGCCCGCCCCGGTGGGTGCGTCGCCCGGTGCGTGCCCCGCGGGGGCGCCGTGTGATCACGGCGCGGACATCGCACGCCCGCGCCCCTGTTCTTCTGTCGTCAGGAGCGTGTGAAGTGACCCACCACGTCGAGGAGCAGGCCGACGTCGGCCGGCGAGTTGAACCAGTGGCAGGAGACCCTGATGCCGCCGACCCCGGCCGTGTACCGCACGCTCACCGCGACACCGGCCCCGCCGAGGTAGTTCATCAGGGCGGTGTCCGCCGTGCTCGTGCCCAGGGTGAATGTGACGATGCCGGAGCGGTGCCGCCGACGGCGCGGTGTGACGACGACGAGCCCCAGGCGGTCCAGCCCGGCGAGCAGGTGGTCGGTGAGCGCGAAGATGTGGTCGGCCATCACGGGAGGCCCGACTTCGATCACCAGGTCGAGGGCGGAGGCCAGCGCGATGCCTCCGGGGTAGTTCGAGGTGCCGCCGATCTCCCAGGCCCGCGCGTCGCCGGTGTACGTGAAGTCCTGGAAAGGACTGATGTCGGGACGCAGGAAGGCCATGCCCCAGGTGTCGGCGGGCGGCTCGGCCGCGAAGAAGCCGGACATCGGGCGGTGCAGTCGCTCACGGATCTCGGGTGCCAGATAGAGGAACCCCGTACCGAAGGGGGAGTTGAGCCACTTGTGTCCGCTGCACACCAGGATGTCCACGGGTGTCGCAGACACGTCGAACGGGAGGGCACCGATGTGCTGGGCGGCATCGACCACGAGCCAGATTCCACGGCTGCGGCACAGCTCGGACACGGCGGCGAGGTCCGCGCGGAATCCGTTCGTCCACTGCACGGAACTCAGCGCGAGAACCGCCACGTCATCGTCGAGACAGGCCCGCAGGACGTCGACCGAGACCTCTCCCGCGGTGTGCGGGACCCTGCGGATGCCGATGCCGCTCCGCGCCAACTGCGACCAGGTGACGCCCATCTGGATGTATTCGAGGTCGGCGAGGGCGACGGTGTCCCCGGGCTTGAGCGGTAACGCCTGGGCGGCGATCGACAGACCGTGGGTGGCGCTCTCGACGAGTGCGATGTCCTGCGGCTGTGCGCCGATGAGGCGTGCCGCGCGGGGACGGGCCGCGTCCCGCGCCGTATTCAGCTCGCCGTGGTGGGCCGTGCCCGAATCCGCCGGAATCCACTGTGTCCGCTCGGTGAAATGGGTGACGGCATCCACGGTGCGTTGCGAAGCCACACCGATGCAAGCGGCATCCAGATAGGTGCGTTCCCTCGTCAACGGGAACTCCGTTGAGGCCATCTTCGACAGTTCATCCTGGATGGCCGTCATGTGCTGGTGCCTTTCTGTGAACCGTCCTGGTCCGCGGAGTCCGGCGTTCTCCTTACGTCAGCGCCGTGACGTACGCGGGTCGGCCGGCGATCGGCGCGCCACCTGGACCAAGAATCCAGAAAACCGCCGGTCGGAGCATCCGTGGTGTCCACAGTTACGACCCCGCCGAGCCGGAATTCCACATCCACCGGCCGGCGCACCGCGCGGATCGGCCTCACGTGACCGGCACGCCGCCTTGCCCCGGGGACGCAGCGTCATAGGTCCGCAGCCCCAGGATTTCCGGGCGGCGGACCGGACGGCCCCCGGCGGTCACCGCATCACGGCCGTAACGGCGGCGAACGCTGATATCGCCCGAGCGGCGCGGCACCGGATGGTTGGGGTAACACCGTCGAGCGGTTGGGATGGATGGCGTGGATCGATCTCGTGAGGGGCTCCTCGGGCTGACCGCTGCCCAGGAGGGCATGTGGTTCGTCCAGCACCTGGCTCCGGGAAATCCGGCCTATCGATGCGCGGAGATCCTGGAGATCCGCGGTCCGATCGATGCCGACCTGTTCCAGCGGGCCGCGGAGCAGCTCCTCGAGGAGAACGAGTCGGGCCGGTTCCGGGTAACCGAGACGCCGGACGGCCTGCGCCAGTTCCCGGGCTCCGGCGAGCGGCCGCGGGTGGTGGACCTCAGCGACGAGAACGACCCCTGGGCCGCTGTACAGGCCTGGGCGCACACGGAGTTGGCCCGCCGGGTCGATCTGGAGCGCGACCCGCACAGCACGACGGTCCTGTTCCGCGCCGCCCCCGGCCATTTCTACTGGACACAGGTGTTCCACCACGCTCTCCAGGACGGCCACGGCAACACACTGACCGCGCGCCGCATGGCGGAGATCTACACCGCGATGGCCGAGGGGAGCTCCGCCACGGGCCCGGCCCTGCCCCCGCTCCGGCAGCTGATTGAGGCGGACGAGGCCTACCGCTGCTCCGAGCAGTACGCCCAGGACCGCGAGTTCTGGCGGGAGCAGCTGGCCGACCGGCCCGCACCCGTCACCCTCGCCGGCCGGTCCGCGCCCGCGTCCCACGCAAACCTGCGGCACACCGTGGACCTTCCCCTCGACCAGGCGGCCCGTCTGCGCGGAGTGACCCGGCGTCTCGGTGTGCACTGGCCCGCGCTGGTGATCGCGGCCACCGCGGCCTATCTCCATCTCGCGACAGGGGCCAGGACCGTGGTCCTGGGAATGCCGGTCACCGCCCGCGTGGAGGAGGAGACCCGGTCGGTTCCCGGCATGATGGCGAACATCCTGCCGCTGCGATTGACGGTGGAGCCGGAGAGCAGCCTGCGCGAGTTCGTCCTGGAGACGAGGACGGCCATCAGTGCGGCGCTGCGTCATCAGCGCTACCGGCTGGAGCAGATGAGGCGGGACTGCGGCCTCACCAACTCGGACGAGCCCCTGTACGGCCCTCATGTGAACATCCAGCCGGCCCCGTTCGACATCACGTTCGCCGGTCACCGGACCACCGCGCACAACGTCGCCAACGTTCCCGTCGAGGATCTGTCGTTCGTCGTGCACGACCGCAAGTCGGACGGAATGCACCTCTACGTGGACGCGAATCCGGCGCTGTACCGCGCCGATGACGTCGCTCTGCACGCCGAGAGGTTCGCACGCTTCCTGGACGATCTCGCCACGCTGGACCCGGACAGCCCGCTCGGCGCGGTCGAGCTGCTGGGGGCGGCCGAGCGGCATCGCGTACTGGTGGAGTGGAACGACACCGCGCGCGAAGTGCCGGCCACCACGGTGCCGGACGTCTTCGCCGCCCAGGTGGCCCGCACCCCCGACGCGGTGGCCGTGGCGTCCGGAGCGGAGCGGCTGTCGTACAGGGAGCTGGACGAGCGGTCCAACCGGCTCGCGCGTCTGCTGGCGGATCATGAGGTGGGGCCGGAGTCACCGGTGGCCCTGTTGATGGAGCGCTCGCCGGAGCTTGTCGTCGCGTTGCTGGCGGTGCTGAAGGCGGGTGGCGTGTACGTGCCGCTGGACGCGCGGGCCCCGGCGGAGCGCATGCGACGGCTGCTCGCGGAGACCGGGGCCGGTGTGCTGCTGGTCGACGTCGGTGCGGGCGCGGGCGGTTTCGCGCGGGACGCGGCCAGTGCGGGCGTGCGCGTGGTCGAGGCCGGAGCCGCCACTACCGGTGACGGATCGGCGCTGTCGGCCAGGTGTGTGCCGGATCAGTTGGCGTACATCATGTACACGTCTGGTTCGACCGGGGTGCCGAAGGGGATCGCGGTCACTCATCAGAACGTGGTGGATCTGGCGGGTGACGCGTGCTGGCGTCACGAGGAGCCACTGCGGGTGCTGTTCCGGTCGCCCCATTCCTTCGACGCCTCCACGTATGAGTTGTGGGCGCCGTTGCTGGGTGGTGGGCAGGTGGTGCTGGCACCGGAGGGGCAGTTCGATGCGGCGTTGTTGCGGTCGTTGATCGCGCGGTATGCGCTGACGCATGTTCATGTGACGGCGGGGTTGTTCCGGGTCGTGGCGGAGGAGGATCCGGCCGCGTTCACGGGTGTCGTCGAGGTCAGCACGGGTGGGGACGTCGTACCCGCCGCTGCCGCGCGCCGCGTACTGGAGGCCGCACCGGGGATCACCGTACGGAACACCTATGGTCCGACGGAGATGACGTTGTGTTCTGTGCAGGTTGCGTTTGATTGTCCTGGTGGGGTGGGTCGGGTGTTGCCGATCGGGCGTCCTATGGATAACACGCGGGCTTTTGTGTTGGACGGTGGTTTGGGTTTGGTTCCCGTTGGGGTGGCGGGTGAGTTGTATTTGGCGGGGGTGGGGATGGCGCGTGGGTATGTGGGGCGTGCGGGTTTGACGGCGGAGCGGTTTGTGGCGAGTCCGTTCGGGTGTGGGGAGCGGTTGTATCGCACGGGTGATGTGGTGCGGTGGGGTGTGGGTGGGGTGCTGGAGTTTGTGGGGCGTGTGGATGATCAGGTGAAGATTCGGGGTTTTCGGGTTGAGCCTGCTGAGGTGGAGGCGGTTGTTGTTCTGTGTGAGGGGGTGGCTGAGGCTGCGGTGGTGGTGCGGGAGGGTGTGTCTGGGGATAAGCGGTTGGTTGCTTATGTGGTTGCGGATTCGGTGGGTGTGGGTGGGGGTTTTGCTGGGGTGGTGAGGGAGTTTGTGGGGCGGTTGTTGCCGGATTATATGGTGCCGGCTGCGGTTGTGGTGTTGGATTCGTTGCCGGTGACGGTGAATGGGAAGTTGGATCGTGGGGCTTTGCCGGTTCCGGATTTCGGGTCGGTGTCGGGTGGTGGTCGTGGTCCGGTGTCGGTGCGGGAGGAGATTCTTTCCTCGGCTTTCGCTCAGGTGCTGGGTCTCCAGCGGGTCGGAGTGGAGGACAACTTCTTCGACCTCGGAGGACACTCACTCCTGGCGATCCGCCTGATCAGCAGGATCAGGGCGGCTCTGAACGTCGAGGTCCCGATCAGGCAGGTGTTCGACACGCCGACGGTGGCCGGCCTCGCCCGGCGACTGCGAGGCGCATGTCCTGTCCGCACCCCCCTGGTGGCGGGGCCCAGGCCCGACCGTCCTCCGCTCTCCTTCGCCCAGCAACGGCTCTGGTTCCTTTCGCAGTTGGAAGGCCCGAACACCACCTACAACATTCCGATCGCCGTGCGGCTGACCGGTGCGCTGAACGTGCGGGCACTGTCGGACGCGCTCGCGGACGTGGTGGCCAGGCACGAGGTCCTGCGCACGGTCTACCCGTCGTCGGCCGAGGGGGATCCGTGGCAGCGGATCCTGCCTCCTGAGACGGTGCGCCTGAACCTGCCTGTGGCCGAGGCCTCGCGGGAGGACCTCGACGCACGGGTGACCGAGGCCGCCTCGCACACCTTCGACCTCACGGCGGAACTTCCCGTCCGGGCGGCACTGCTGTCGATCGCGCCGGACCACGACCCGCTCGGTGGCGAGGCGGACCGGCCCCAGGAGCACGTACTCGTTCTGGTCGTGCACCACATCGCGGGAGACGCCTGGTCGATGGGGCCGCTGTGGCGGGACCTGTCGAGGGCCTACGCGGCGCGCCGAACCGGGCGGGCTCCCGCATGGGAGCCGTTGCCGGCGCAGTACGCGGACTTCGCCCTCTGGCAGCGGGCGGTTGCCGACGGCGACGGTGCCTCCGCGCTCGCCTCGCATCTCGCCCACTGGCGGCAGAAGCTGACGGGGGCGCCGGAGGAGATCGTCCTGCCCGCCGACCGACCGCGTCCCGCGGTGGCGAGCCACCGCGGCGGGCGCACCGACGTGCTGGTCCCGGCCGAACTGCACGCTCGCCTGCATGCGTTGGCACAGAGCCGGGGCGCGACGATGTTCATGCTGCTGCAGGCGTCGCTGGCGGCACTGCTGTCGCGGCTGGGCGCCGGCCACGACATCTCGATCGGCAGCCCGGTGGCGGGCCGTACCGACGAAGCCACCGACGACCTGGTCGGGTTCTTCGTCAACACGCTCGTCGTGCGGACCGACGTGTCGGGAGACCCGGCGTTCACCGAGCTCCTCGACCGGGTGCGGGAGACGGTCCTGGACGCCTTCGAGCACCAGGACATCCCCTTCGAGCGGCTGGTCGAGGAGATCGCGCCGCAGCGGTCGATGGCGCGGCACCCGCTGTTCCAGGTGATGCTCGCGGTCCAGAACACCGACACCGCGGCGCTGGAACTGACGGGGCTGCGGACCGAGGAGCGCCCCGCCGGACGGCCCGCGGCCAAGTTCGATCTGGACATCCAGTTCACCGAGCGGTTCGAGCCCGACGGCTCACCGGCCGGTCTTCTCGGTGACATCGTCTATGCCACCGACCTGTTCGACCCGTCCACCGCGGAGGGAATCGCCCACCGGCTCCTGAGGGTGCTGGAGGCCGTCACCACCGACCCCGCGCAGTCCGTCGGCCGGATCGGGATCCTGGGCGACGAGGAGCGGCACCGCCTGCTGACGGAATGGAACGACACGGCGTGCGACGCACCCGTGGGTACGGTGCCGGAGCTGTTCGCGGCCCAGGTGGCACGTACCCCGACGACACCGGCGTTGACGGCCGGGGACCGTGAACTGTCGTATGCGGAGGTGGAGGCCCATTCCAATGTCCTGGCACGGCGGCTCGTGGACCGGGGTGTGGAGCCCGAGGCACGGGTGGCCCTGTTGATGGAGCGCTCGCCGGAGCTTGTTGTCGCGTTGCTGGCGGTGTTGAAGGCGGGTGGTGTGTACGTGCCGCTGGACCTGCGGGCCCCGGCGGAGCGTATGCGGGTGCTGATGGAGGAAGCGACGGCGGAGGTGCTGCTGGTCGACGCCGCGATGAGCGGGCACCGGGCGGTCCACGCGTTCCGTGCGCGGGGCGGTGTGGTCGTGGAGGTCGGGGCGGACGCGTCCGGTGACGGATCAGCACTGCCGCCCCGGGCCGTCCCCGGCCAGTTGGCATACATCATGTACACGTCTGGTTCGACCGGGGTGCCGAAGGGGATCGCGATCACTCATCAGAACGTGGTGGATCTGGCGAGCGACGCGTGCTGGCGTCACGAGGAGCCACTGCGGGTGCTGCTGCGCTCCCCGCATTCCTTCGACTCGTCGACGTATGAGTTGTGGGCGCCGTTGCTGGGTGGTGGGCAGGTGGTGCTCGCGCCGGAGGGGCAGTTCGATGCGGCGTTGTTGCGGTCGTTGATCGCGCGGTATGCGCTGACGCATGTTCATGTGACGGCGGGGTTGTTCCGGGTCGTGGCGGAGGAGGATCCGGCCGCGTTCACGGGTGTCGCCGAGGTCAACACCGGGGGCGACGTCGTACCCGCCATCGCGGCGCGGCGGGTGCTGGAGGCCGTTCCCGGCCTGGTCGTGCGCAATCTCTATGGTCCGACGGAGATGACGTTGTGTTCTGTGCAGGTTGCGTTTGATTGTCCTGGTGGGGTGGGTCGGGTGTTGCCGATCGGGCGTCCTATGGATAACACGCGGGCTTTTGTGTTGGACGGTGGTTTGGGTTTGGTTCCCGTTGGGGTGGCGGGTGAGTTGTATTTGGCGGGTGTGGGGATGGCGCGTGGGTATGTGGGGCCTGCGGGTTTGACGGCGGAGCGGTTTGTGGCGAGTCCGTTCGGGTGTGGGGAGCGGTTGTATCGCACGGGTGATGTGGTGCGGTGGGGTGTGGGTGGGGTGCTGGAGTTTGTGGGGCGTGTGGATGATCAGGTGAAGATTCGGGGTTTTCGGGTTGAGCCTGCTGAGGTGGAGGCGGTTGTTGTTCTGTGTGAGGGGGTGGCTGAGGCTGCGGTGGTGGTGCGGGAGGGTGTGTCTGGGGATAAGCGGTTGGTTGCTTATGTGGTTGCGGATTCGGTGGGTGTGGGTGGGGGTTTTGCTGGGGTGGTGAGGGAGTTTGTGGGGCGGTTGTTGCCGGATTATATGGTGCCGGCTGCGGTTGTGGTGTTGGATTCGTTGCCGGTGACGGTGAATGGGAAGTTGGATCGTGGGGCTTTGCCGGTTCCGGATTTCGGGTCGGTGTCGGGTGGTGGTCGTGGTCCGGTGTCGGTGCGGGAGGAGATTCTTTCCTCGGTTTTCGCTCAGGTGCTGGGTCTCCAGCGGGTCGGAGTGGAGGACAACTTCTTCGATCTCGGAGGACACTCACTGCTCGCCGTGGCGCTCGTGGAGCGGCTGCGGGCCCGGGGCATCCCGGTCGACGTACGCACCCTCTTCGCGGCGCCCACCGTGGCCCGGCTGGCCGCCGCCGAGGTCCGCGACGAGGTCGAGGTGCCACCGTGCCTGATCCCGGAACAGGCGTCGGCGATCACACCCGGGATGGTGCCGTTCTCCGGGCTGTCCGCCCGCGAGCTGGCTGACGCGGTGGCTGGTGTGCCCGGCGGCGCCGCGAACGTGGCAGACGTCTACCCACTGGCTCCCCTGCAGGAGGGGCTCTTCTTCCACCACCAGTTGGAGGCCCGGGACGGCCACGACCCCTACCTTCTCCAGCAGGTCCTGCGGTTCGACTCCCGGGCGCGCCTCGACGCCTTCCTGGCCGCCTGGCAGCACGTCGTCGACCGGCACGACGTGCTGCGTACCGCCCTGGCCTGGCAGGGGCTGCCCCACCCGGTACAAGTGGTGTACCGGCACGCCGGGATTCCGGTGACCGAGGTCGATCCCGGCCGGGCGGCCGGCGACGGCACGACGCGCCTGCTGACCGAGGCCGCCGGGACCGCTCTGGACCTGAACCGTGCCCCGCTGATGGACGCGCACATCGCGGCGGAGCCGGGCAGCGGCCGGTGGATCATGTTGCTGCGGATGCACCACATCATCCAGGACCACACCGCGCTGGAGGTGATGCTCGACGAGGTACGGGAGTTCCTCGCGGGAAGGCAGGACGCGTTGCCCGCACCGTTGCCCTACCGCGCCTTCGTCGCGCAGGCCCTGCTCGGCATCCCGCAGCAGGAGCACGAGGCGCACTTCGCGGGACTCCTCGGCGACGTCACCGAACCGACCGCGCCGTTCGGTGTGGAGCGGGCACGAGGAGACGTCGGCGTTGTCAGCGAGGCCCGGGGCACGGTGGACGACGGACTCGCGGCCCGGGTGCGCGAGCAGGCGCGCCGGTACGGGGTCAGTCCCGCGACGCTCTTCCACGTGATCTGGGCCCGGACACTGGCCGCCGTCTCGGGACGCGACGACGTCGTGTTCGGCACCGTGCTGTTCGGCCGGATGCGGGCCGGAGCCGGGGCGGACCGGGTCCCCGGCCTGTTCATCAACACGCTGCCCGTACGGGCCCGCACCGGAGGCGTGACGGTGGCGGAAGCGGTCGGCGCCATGCGGGCCCAGCTGGCCGACCTGCTCGTACACGAGCACGCGCCCCTCGCGCTGGCCCAGCGGGCCAGTGGTGTCGCCGCCCCGGCTCCGCTCTTCACCGCCCTCTTCAACTACCGGCACAGTGACGCCCGTCAGGTCCGCGCGTTCGACGGTGTCGAGGTGCTCTCGGCGAAGGGGCGGACCAACTATCCCCTCACGGTGTCCGTGGACGACCTCGGGTCGGGGTTCGTGGTCGTCGCGCAGGCAGCGGAGCCGATCGATCCCCGGTCGGTGCGCGCCCTGTTCCTGGCCGCGGCCGAGGGAGTGGTGTCCGCCCTGGAGTCCGAGCCCGGCACCCCGCTGTGCCGGGTCTCCGTCCTGGGCGAGGCCGAGCGGCACCGCGTCCTGGTGGAATGGAACGACACGGCCCGTGAGGTGCCCGCCGTGACGGTGCCGGAACTGATCGCCGAACAGGCCGCTCGTACCCCGGATGCCGTCGCGGTGGTGTCGAGCGACGCCCGACTGACGTACACCGAACTCCAGGAGCGGTCGAACGAACTGGCCCGGTTGCTCATCGCCCGGGGAGTGCGGCCCGAGTCGCGCGTAGCGGTGGTCATGCAGCGATCCGCCGCACTGGTCGTCGCCTACCTGGCGGTGCTCAAGGCCGGCGGCGCGTACGTGCCCATCGACCCGGCGTACCCGGCGGAGCGGATCGCGGGCACGACGGCCGACGCCGGGGTGGTCGCCGTACTCACCCACACATCGGTGGCGGACCGGCTGGACGCCGCCGTTCCCGAGGGGCCCGGGGCGCCGTTCCGTATCGTCCTCGGCACGCCCGGAGTCTCCGCCGAGCTGGCCGCCGCGGGCAAGCAGGCGCTCGCCGACACGGAGTGCCGGGCCCGGCTGCGGCCGGAGCATCCCGCGTACGTGATCTACACCTCCGGCTCGACCGGCCGTCCCAAGGGCGTCGTGATCGAACACCGGTCGGTCGTCGCCTACCTGGCCCGGGAGCGTGAGGTGCACGGTGATGTGGCGGGGGGCGCCTCCCTGCTCCACGCCTCGATCTCGTTCGACGCGACGGTGACCGCCCTGTACGTCCCACTGGTCTCCGGCGGGGCCGTACGGCTGGCGGACCTGGACGAGGAGGTGGTCTTCGGACCGCGGCCGTCGTACATGAAGGTGACCCCGTCGCACCTCCCCCTGCTGGCGGCGCTCCCGCCCGGGGCATCCCCGTCCGGCACGCTGATCGTGGGTGGGGAGGCGCTGTCCGGAGAGGTGCTCGACCCGTGGCGGCGCCGCCACCCGGACGCCGTCGTGGTGAACGCCTACGGCCCCACCGAGGTGACGGTGAACTGCCTCGACCACCGGATGGAGCCCGGTACACCGACACCGCGGGGGCCTGTGCCGGTCGGACGCCCCTACTGGAACACCCGGGTGTACGTGCTCGATGCCGGGCTGTGCCCCGTACCACCGGGCGTACCCGGCGAACTGTACGTGGCGGGGGCCCATGTGGCGCGCGGCTATCTGGGCCGGGCCGCGCTGACGGCGGAGCGTTTCGTCGCCGACCCCTACGGTTCCGGGGAACGGATGTACCGCACCGGTGACGTGGTGAAGTGGAGCCCCGAGGGGCTGGTGGAATTCGTCGGCCGCGCCGACCACCAGGTCAAGATCCGCGGCTTCCGGATCGAGTTGGCCGAGATCGAGGCGGCGCTCGTCGCCGACGCGCGGGTCTCCCGAGCCGTGGTGGTGGTGCGGGAGGACACGCCAGGAGACAAACGCCTGACCGCTTACGCCGTCCCGGCCGCCCCCGGCGGGGACGTCAGCGCCGCGGTACTGCGGGCGGCCGTCGCCGACCGGCTGCCGGCCCATATGGTGCCTGCCGCCGTGGTCGTCCTGGACGCGCTGCCGCTCACGGTGAACGGGAAGCTGGACCGGCGGGCCCTGCCCGTGCCCGAGTATCCGGCCGAGGTGGCGGGCCGGGAGCCGCGGTCGCGGCGCGAGGCGGAACTGTGCGAACTGTTCGCCGAGGTACTCGGCGTCGAGCGGATCGGCATCGACGACAGTTTCTTCCTCCTCGGGGGCCACTCGCTGCTCGCCACCCGGCTGGTCGGGATCGTCAACGCACGTCTGGCCGCGGCCCTGCCACTCAAGGCGGTCTTCGAACACGACACCGTCGCGGCGCTCGCGCCCCTGCTGGACGCGGCCCCGGCCTCCGGGGCGGTGAGCCTGCCCGCCGCCGCGGACCAGCTCGTCGCCGACGTCCACCTCGACCCGGCCATCACGGCCGAGGCACACACACCCCGGGTCCCGGACGGGCAGGCCCCGACGAGCGTGCTCCTCACCGGCGCCACGGGTTTCCTCGGCTCGTTCATCCTTCGCGAGGTGCTGGACCGGACGGCCGCGGAGGTCTTCTGCCTGGTGCGTGCGGCCGATCCGGACGAGGCCCTGAAGCGGATCCATCGCACCATGGACGGATACGGACTCTGGGAGGAGCGGTTCGCGGGGCGGATCGTCCCCGTCCCGGGGGATCTGGAGCAGCCCCTCCTGGGACTGGCGCAGGAGCGCTTCGACCACCTCGCGCGACAGGTCGACGCCATCTTCCACAACGGCGCCCGGGTCAACCTCACCGAACCGTACGCACGACTCAGGAACGCCAACGTGTCGGCCGTACGCGAGATCTGCCGGCTGGCCGCCCTGCACCGGGTCAAGCCGGTGCACTACGTCTCCACGATCAGCACGGCCATCGCGGGCCCCGACGACCCCGAGGTCCTGCCCGAGGGATGGCGCAGCGATCCTGCCCTGCTGGAGTTCAGCGGTTACGCCGCGAGCAAGTGGGTCGCGGAGGGGATCATCCGCCTCGCGAACGAACGGGGCATCCCGACGGCCGTCTACCGCCCTGCGCACGTCAGCGGGGACTCCCGGACCAGCGTGGTGAGCGGCGACGACGCGCTCTGGCACTTCCTCAGGGCCTGCGTCGAGCTGGGCGCACGACCGGCCACGCGGGTCGACTTCCAGGCGAACCTGGTACCCGTGGACTTCGTGGCCAAGGCGTTCGCCCACCTCGCGCTCAGCGGACGGGCGGACGGAACGGTCTACAACATCGCCGCCCCGGCCGCGACCGAGACCGTCACCATGCTGGACCAGGTGTCCGCCCTCGGCTATCCGCTGAAGCCCGTCCCGTACGAGGAGTGGCAGAAGCGGCTCGGGGACGCGGCGCTGAAGACGCCGGTGTCCGATCGGACGTCGCTCCACGCCGCCCTGCTGCTGGACAGCGCGCCGCGGCCCACCACCGGGGCGTACCGGCTCCGGACCGACCTCAACAACCTCCTGCGCGGGCTGGCCGGCACTCAGGTCATCGGAACCCCCGTCGGGTCCGAACTGCTGCACCAGTACCTCAGGTACTTCATCGAGACGGGTTTCCTGCCGAGGCCGCCGGAGGATGTTCACGAGAGCGGTGCGTGATGCCGACCGGCCGAGCAGAGGGAACACCCGTGAGCGCGCAGGCCTTTGTCCAGAACAGCACGGTACCGACGCCCCCCGAACGTCACTACGACCTCGTCTGCCCGGCCTGTGGCCACACCATGGCCGACGACGGACTCACACTGAGATGTCCCGAGGACCACGCACCGGCACTCCTGCGCACCCGCTACCGCGACCAGGAACCCGCCGTGAGTCCCGAATCCGACGGCCTGTACCGATACCGGCGCTGGCTGCCGGTCGTACGCACCCTTCCCGGAGCCGGCGGGACGGTCGTCTACCGTAGCGAGGGCCTGGGGCGCGCTCTCGGCCTCGGTGACCTGTGGATCGCGTTCAACGGCTACTGGCCGGAACGCGGCGCCGATCTGCGGACCGGCACGTTCAAGGAGCTCGAGGCCTACGCCGTCTTCGGCCGGCTGCCCGAGCGGCCCCCCGTCCTGGTCGTACCGTCCGTCGGCAACACCGCCGCCGCGTTCGCGTCCGTGTTCTCCAGGACCGATGTGGAGTGCCTGCTCGTCGTACCGGGCAGTGGACTGCACCGGTTCGCCACGGTCCCCGGCATCGCGCCCACCGTCCGGCTGGTGTCGATCACGGGTGGCGACTACGACGACGCCATCGAACTGGCCGAACGGGTCTCGGCGTTGCCGGGATTCCGGGCCGTCGGCGGGGCATGGAACGTCGCCCGGCGCGACGGTCTCGCCACGGTCCTGCTGTCCGCGGTCGAGGCGATGGGAGCGCTGCCCGAGGTCTATGTCCAGGCCGTCGGGAGCGCGGTCGGGGCGATCGCGGTCCACGAGGCGGCCACCCGGCTGATCGCCTCCGGCCGCTACGGCCCGGCGACCCCGCGGCTGCTGATGTGCCAGAACGAGGGAGTCGCACCGGTTCACCGCCTGTGGCACGGATGCCCCGAAGCGCGCCGTCCGGTTGGCAAGGAGGAGCGCCGTGCCGCGACCGGCCGCGTGTACGCGGACGAACTCGTCAACCAGCACCCTCCGTACTCCCTCACCGGAGGCATCGAGGAGGCGTTGCGGACGAGCGGCGGAGACGTCCTTCCCTGCCCCGGCGAGGATGCCCGTGCAGCCACCGAACTCTTCGCGCGGACCGAGGGGATCGACATCGAACCCGCGGCGGCGGTTGCCGTCGCCTGCCTCGGCCGCTCAGTGCGGGAGGGCCGCGTATCCAGCGGCACCCGCGTCCTTCTGAACATCACCGGCGGTGGCCGTGCGCGCTTGTCCGCCGGGATGCGGGACGACCGCGCAGCCCGGCCGGTCCTGCGCCTCGACCCCTCCACGCTGGAATCCCCCGGCACTCTCCAGCGGATCCGGGAACTGTTCCCCGCGGCGGATGTGTCCGCCTGAGTACCGCATGGGGAGAGCCGGGGGCCGGGTGTGCCGTGCGGTGTGGCGAAGGAGCGGTCACGCGAGAGAGCGGAGCGCCGGGTTCCGGTAATCAGGGCGAGGCATGGCCACCGATCGTCAGCTCGACGTCGTCTCCCGCACGGATGAACTCCCGGATCAGCCAGGAGCGGCCGTCGATGGAGGTACCGGCGCCGGTGGTGTAGGCCGGGACGGCGAGTACGGGGCCCATCGGGTCCGCGGTGCGCAACTCGGCGTCGGTTTCCACGTCATCGGACAGACGCAGTTCGAGCTCGACCGACCACGGGTCTTCTGCGAAGGCACGGGGGTCGGACAGTCCCTGGATGCGGCAGCGGGCTCCCGGAAAAAGGTGTGTGTGACCGCATACGGCGAGGAAGGTGTCCGCTTCGGTCGGTCCGGTGGAGGGCTGGGTCATGACGGGGCTCCGGAATCCGAGGTGACAGGCCCTGGACAGTCTGGTGGCCCGGGTGAACGAGCAGCGCCGACGCACAGTGCCCCTGTGCCCCTGTCACCCGGTCGGGTCTGCGGAATGCCCGAAACGACGTGACACGGCTGTGTTCACGGACAACTGCCCGGCCGAACCGGCCGGGATCAGCGCCTCGCCCTCATGAATTCAATCGGGATCACGTATTACGGGAAATTGTCGAATCGATGATGCGTGGCCCAACACCGCTGGCCGGCACGGTTCCTGATACGTGCGCCAGGAATCCGTGATGAATTCCCAAGCGACCCGGGCCACAACCAACTGAAAACCTCGGCGGTCACACGTGGTTGTAAGGAACACATACGTCTCACGGAGGTTATGCAATGCTCTCTCGCCTCGTCGGCCGCCGGGTTTACCGCACTGCGTCGGCAGTGACACTGGCTCTAGGTGCGCAGCTGGCCGCTCCGTTCTTTCTGGCGGGCCCCGCCGGCGCAGTGACATCGTCTGCGACCGCCGCGCTCAGCCCGACCGATCACGCGATCCTCTACACCGCCGCCCCCGGTCAGACCAACAAGGTGACCGTCACCGCGTCGATGCCCCACGGCTCCGAAGAGGTCACCTACGTGATCGATGACAGTGTTGCTGTCAGCGTGGGAGACGGTTGCTCCTACGTCGATACCACGGACCGCACCAAGGTGTCCTGCACCGTCTTCGCCCTGGACACCCAGGACCCTTACGCCACGCTGAAGTTGTCCCTCGGCGACGGTGACGACACCCTCGCCTACGTCAACGCCAGCGACCAGACGTACTACTTCGCCTCGGCAGACCTGGGCGGCGGCGCGGACACCGCGACCCAGAGCGGAGGCGTCGACGGCAACAGCATCAACGGAGGGGCGGGCTCCGACAACCTCTCGGTGGGCGCTGCCGGGGTGGTCAGTGGCGGTGACGGCAACGACACGATCCACGCCGGCCGCGGCAGCGTCGCGCAGGGCGGCGACGGCAACGACACGATCTACTCCGACGGGGAGGACAGCGCGGTCGACGGCGGCAGGGGCGACGACGTGATCCACGGAGGAGCGGAGAGGCAGAGCCTGTCCGGCAGCGACGGCAACGACACGATCTACGGCGGTGCCGGCGACGACTACCAGTACGGCGGCAAGGGCAACGACATCCTGTACGGCAACAGCGGTAACGACACGCTGTACGGAAACAGCGGCGACGACACGCTGTACGGCGGCTCCGGCGCGGACACCCTCTCCGGCGGCCCCGGCAAGAACGTCGTCCATCAGGACTGACGCTTCACAGCCCGGGGCACCGCACGCTCAGCCATGCGGTGCCCCGGGCGCAACCGGCGGGCCGTGCACGGCTACGAGTGACCGGTCGTGGCGGCCACGGTGCCCTTCAGCGCGGTGGCGCATCTGTCCGGTGCTGGGGAGGTCGGGCTTCGAGACAGATCCCACCCTGCGCCAAACGGGTGCTGTTTACGGCTTATTTACGTGTTCTCCTTCATTTTCAGCCTTGGTAATGACATGTAGTCATATGCCAGTCATTCGTATGACAATCATCCCGGCTTGAAGGAGCCCCGCGTGATCACCACTAGCCCCTCCTCCCACTCCGCTGTCGTCCGTACGGGCATGGCAGCTCTTGCCGCCCTCGCTCTCACGGGTGTCTCCCTGGCGGCAGCCTCGTCCGCCGCTGCGGCTCCCGGCGACAGCGGAGATGTGCGTATCCACAAGCCGGGCACCAGCGGGAGCGATACCCGGGACGCGACCACGGTCTGCAGGTTCAACCTGGCGGCGGCCAACTTCGGGCCCGACCTGGCGACCATCCCCTGGACGATCAAGCCGGCCCCTCCGAACCCGAACCTCCCGTCCTTGGTGAGCAGTCTGCCGGTGCTGAACGGCTCCGGAACCACCACGAACCTCGCGCTACCCAACGGCCAGTATCAGCTCACCTGGACTGCACCGGGGGCCAAGTCCAAGAGCTTCAGAGTTGACTGCCCCCAGCAGGGCCACCCCGGCAGCAGCAGCCACGCGGTGCACCACACGTTCCCCTCCGGCGCGGTACACGCGGGAGGTGGTGGAGTTCCCGGCGTCCAGAACACCGCAGCCGACCCCAGCTCGCCCGTCGGGCCCCTGCTCGTGACGGGGGCACTGGGAGCAGCAGGACTGATCTTCGTCCGCCGCGCTCGCCGTCGCGCCCATGGTGCGGCGTAATCCGCCCTACCGCCGCCGACGAGGGCCAAGTCGCGCCTGCCGCCTTTCCATCACGGCAAGTGTGACGTTCTCGCTGGTGACCGGCATCGTCTGGGCGTGCAGCGACTCACCCGACGAGCCGCCGGTCACCAGCGCAGCGAGCGCACCGCACCCCGGGCCGCCCGCTGCGCCGGTCACCAGGGCAGGGAGCACGCCGCATTCCGGGGCGCGGGCTGCCTCGCCGCATGGGCCGCTGCCGGCCGCGACGCCGCTGAAGCTGGCCATTCCGTCAATGGTGATCGAAGCTCCGGTCATCGGCCTGAAACTTGACCGGCACGGCCGCCTGAACACACCTCCGATGAGCAAACCTCACGAGGTCGGCTGGTACAGGGGTGGAACGGCACCCGGAGCAGCGGGTACAGCAGTCATCGTCGGACACCGGGACACCCGCACCGGGCCCGCCATCTTCCTGAACCTCAACGCCCTACGCCCCGGCGATGTCGTCAACATCACGCGAGCCGACCACCGGACTGCGGTCTTCAGCGTCGACTCCGTGAAGACGTTCAAGACGAAGAAGTTCCCCGACGCCAAGGTGTACGGAGCCACCGGACGGCCCGAACTGCGGCTGCTGACGTGCGGCGGCACCTTCAACAAGAAGAGCGGGTACGGCGCCAACGTGGTCGTGTTCGCACATCTCAAGGCCGTCAGGAAGGCGTGATGGCGGCTCTGCGCCGTCCGGATCCTTGCCCGCGGTTCAGTGATTCCTGGACGTCAACGGGATGGAACCTGCGTGTGGTTGGGTGCCTGAGCAGGTGAAACACCTGCTCAGGCACCCTCTTCCTGTGTCTGGAAGAAGCCCGGCTTCTTCGGTGAGTACGACACCAGGAGGTTCTCCGTCTGCTGGTGGTACGGACGCTGCGCTCTTCTGACCAGCAAGGATGCTGGTCCGGTGCGTTGAACACGGGAAGTAGGGCTGGTTGATCCGCTCAGCATGATTCACCGTCTCAGCCGAGAAAGGGCAGGGTCATCACACTTGCTGCGCCAGACGTGAGCGGCTCGGCTTCATCTGGAGCCTCGGGGGTCGACCTCCATCGCCTCGTGGGCTTCAAGTGCGACGGCATCCAGAGCCAACGCGCCCGAGTCTGGTCCGAGCCGGTGGTGAAGACGACGGTTGCCAGGGGCGCCTCAGCGCCCCTGGCAACGTGCGTGAGCGGCAGCGGCACGCGTGGCCGTCGAACTCAACAGCCGCCCACGCGAAACGCTCGGCTGGGAAACCCAGCCGCGCGCCTCGCTGAGCTACTGGACCTAGCCAGCCGGCCAGCGGTGTTGCAACGGCCCCTCGGATCCGCCACGCCCTGGGGTTTCGTCCTTTCGCTGATGATCACTGATGACCTGATCCAGTACCGGAGCAGGTCCGGACCTCTACTGTGCCGTGATCGCGAAGATGTGCAGGGCGTCCTCGTCCGGGAGAGTCACCGTGCGGATTGTCTTGCCTGCGTCGAGCGGTACGGAGTTTCCGAACAGCTTGTAACCGCCGCCGAAGTTGGCGGGGCCCTGCGGTGTGTTGCGGTGATCGGTCGTGGCGACCGTCGTGGCGCCGTACTCGGTGCCCGCCGTGCAGCACCAGTTGGGCAGCCCGAGATCGCCGCTGCTGGTGGTGCCGTCGGTGTACGTGACGGTCACCTTGCCCTCTGCGGCACCTGCCTCGGCGCCCAGGAACCACAGCTTCGCCCCGCTGCCTGCCATGGTGATCACCTGACCCGCTGTGGCCACGTTGTCCGGTGTGCCGGGTGCGGTCTTCGGGAACGCCCAGCTGACACCGTCCTTGGTGACCGTGCTTCCCGGTGTCACACCCGCGGTGGCCAGTGCCTGGGCGGAGTAACTGTCACCGCCGCCGTCGAAATTGCCCAGCGTGTAGTTGCCGTCCGCCGGTGGGGCGTCCTCGCTGGTGACACCGACATTGTTGAAAGCGTCCGCCAGAGCCGGATAGGGCACGACCGACACGACGGAACCCTGTCCGCTCGTGCGGGACTCGCCGGCGGATCCTGCTCGGTACCGGGCAGTTGCGCTCAGCGTGACGGTCGTCGTTCCCGGCTTCGCCTCCGGGCCCTTCACCGTGAAGTTCGCTCCGGCGGAGCCACCGGGGGCGATGCGGCCGAGCCGTGCCTTCGCCGGGCTGACCGACCATCCCTGCGGCACGTTGACCTCAAGCGCGGCCGCGGACAGCCCCCCGGGGCCGTGGTCGGCCAGAGTGACCTGCCAGGTCGAGGACGTCCCCTCGCCGCCCGTCCGCTTCCAGGTGATCGCGGTGGCCGGCGGCACCTTGTGTGCCTGCCCGGCGTGTATCCGGTACAGGACGGTGCCATGAGCGGGGACATTCGCCGCGATGGCACCCGTGGACTGTGTGGTCCGCTTCGACCAGAGGTCCTTCAGCAGATAGGAGGATCCTTTCGGGAGCCCGGCTTTGGCCGCCGTGGTCGTGATGGTCTTTGCCTGGTCCGAGGAGTTGAAGAGTGCCACGGCCCTGTCCCCGCCGCGAAGCTTCTTCGACAGCACGTCATAGCCGTCGCCCTGCTGGACGATGCGGCCCTGTAGACCTGTCGGATCCTGGTCGACCGCGATGACATCACGGTTACCGAGAACGGACAGGGCATCAGGAGACGCCTTGGCCAGATCGGTACTGGAGATCAGCGGCGCGGCCATCACCGACCACAGTGACATCTGGCTTCGGATTTCGTCACCGGTCAGCCGGGACTGGCCGGCGAGCAGGAAGTCCGGGTCGTTCCAGCGGCCGGGGCTCTGCAGGTCGGCGAGCGGCACGTTGTAGCCGTAGTTGTACTTGATCGAGGACCACTTGGAACTCGCCGAGGCTGATTCCATCGCGACGTCGGCGCCCTCTCGCCACAGATTGCCCACCTGGGCCGACCAGCCGATGACGTCGTGCCAGTCCTTCTCGCCCTCGAAGTACGCGGGGGCAGAGACGGAGAAGGTGATGGGTCTGCCGGTGCGCAGGAGAGCCTTGCTCATGTCGCCGTAAACCGAGTGGTAGACCTCGTTGGGTGTCTGGCTGTCGCTCTCGGGCACGTTGCAGCCGTCGAGCTTCAGATAGTCGACGCGCCAATGGGCGAAGAGGTCGGCGTCCTGCTGGATGTGGCCGTATGAGCCGGGATATCCACCGCAGGTGGAGGTGCCCGCATCCTCATAGATGCCGAACTTCAGTCCCATCGCGTGCAGTTGCCGACCGATGTAGGCCATTCCGTGCGGGAAGCGGTCGGGGTCGGGGACCAGGTCGCCGGCGGCGTTTCTGCTGTGTGACATCCAGCAGTCGTCGGTGGTGACCGTGTTGTAGCCCTTCGCGGCGAGACCGGAAGAGACCAGGGCCCGGGCGTTGGACAGGACGGTGGCCTCGTCGATGTCGCAGCCGTAGTAGGACCAGTTGTTCCAGCCCATGGGCGGGGTCGGGGCGAGATTCGGGTAGGAGCTCACCGAAGCATTGGCACTTCCCGCACCCTGCGCGGGAAGCGGGGTGCCCGCCGCCGCAGCGGACGGGCCGGCGAGCCCGCCCAGGGCGAGTGCGGTGGCCGTCGCCAGGGCGTACAGGCTCCGTCGCAATGATGCAGGGATCGGGGTCGTTCTCGCGGACAAGGCGTCTCCCGTCATCGTGCGCGCCTCAGTGACGGCGCGATGGCCAACACCGTGCCTCCGTAAGTTCATTTGTGCAAGATGCCATCGAGTTTCTTGCATAAAAAGTCATCTTGGCGGCGCCCAGGATCGGAGTGGGGATCCGGCCCGCACCAGGGCGGCGGGCACGTCCTGCTCAGCCTCGGACGGTTTCGAAGGCCAGGGCTGCGGTGTCGCCGGCGAGCCGGTTGCACTGAAGATCCGCTCGTACTCCACCGCGTCGATGGTGCCGTCGCCCTCGTGGTCGAGTACCTCCGTGAGCGAGTCCAGGGCGCGCAGGGCGGACTCCTTGAAGGGGGCCCCAGGGACGAGCTGGCCGTCACCGTCCAGGTCGGCGCACAGGGAGAAGGCCTTGACTTCCGCGATGCCGGCCAGGGCGAATTCCAGGAGCACCGCATCGAGCCGGGCCTCGTCGATCTTCAGGTCGTAGGCGATCTCGTCCTTGCGTGCGCGGGCGAACAGGCGTGTCGCGTAGGCACGGTTGCCGTTGGAGTGGAAGGCCCGGGCCGCGTGCTCCAGGAAGACGCCGAGTGCTCCGGGAAGACGGGGAGGAAGTGGGGCAACGAGGCTGCCAGCCGATCGGCCGGAGCGACGACAGCGTCGAAGGCGGCTTGAGGCTTGCTTCGGATCCTGCGGCATGCGCGGTCGAGTTCCGGCATGAGAGCCAGGGCACGGTGGCCGTCCTGAGGGTGGTGTATCAGGACCCACTCCAGGAAGCCGACGGCCCGGCGCCGGGTGATGCCGACCGTGGCCGGTTCTCCGTCGGGGAGTAGTCCCTGAAAGACAGCGATGCGGTCATCCGCCTCACTCAGGTCCGCACCAGTCAGGCGCACCACGACGCGGTCGTCCTGGAGTGCCGGGTGCCGGTAGGCGCGGGTCGTGAGGTCCACGGCCCGCGGACCGACGTTCGGTGTGCCGACAGGAGGAGTTCGTTCTCGGGGGTCGGGTCCGTCCCGGTCACTGATGTGAGGGTGGTGTTGTTCACGCGTTCTCGTCCTCCTCGGTGGTGCCGCCTTCGTACAGTGCAACGGCCATCCGTATCCCCTCGGACCAGGCGACCGGGTCCACTTCGGGAAGCGGGAGGGTACGTCCATCCCGGCGAGCCAGGCCAACGCACCGGTGAACGTCTCGTCCGGACAGTGGGGTTCGCCGATCCGGACGGATGCCTCCACAGGGTGGCCATTCTCAACTGGGACTACGTCCAGCAGCACCAGGTGCTGTGGCTGGTGTGGACCGCGCTGGCCCTGACCGGCGTAGCCTGCGCGGGCGCGGTCCGCACTCTGGCGTGCGCCGGGAGGCTCACTGCGCCGCCGGTGCAGCCCGCGTTCGCCTTGACGGGCCCCCGGCCAACCAGCCGGGCGGGGCTGCCTGAGCGCTGAACCCGCCCACCGGTCAGTACAGGTTCCCCGAATCCAGGAAATCCCGTACTGACCGGGTGGGTGCTGCGGTCCGCGCACCAGTCTCCCGCTACTCCGGAAATCACGGTCAGCCGACAAACCCAGCGCTCGGCGAAATCCCGGTACTGAATACGAGTTTGTTCCGTCGAGGCGCACGGCTCACGGCGCACGGCCCACGGCTCAAAGGCGAAGTCCGCGGAACGGAGGAAGGCGAGGGGCCGGCCCTGGGCGGATGCCCGCGGGCGGGCCATCGAGGCGCTGCTTCCTGCGGTAGGTCTGCGGAGACATCCCCATGGTGAGCTTGAACTGCCGGCTGAACAGGAACGGGTCAAGGTAACCAAGTGCATGCGCGATCTCTGTAATGGACTGGTCAGAAATGTCCAGAGCCCAGGCGCCGTGCCGTATGCGGCGGCGCATCAGCCATTCACGCGGAGGCATGCCGAAGGTCCGGCGGAACACCCGGGTGAAGTAGTCAGGGCTGAGATCGACCGCATCGGCAAGGTCGACGGCGCGGAGACGCTCGTGGATACGTCGGTCGGCGAGTTCAGTGATCAGTTGCTGAGCGGACCGGCTCAGGAGCCCCGGTGCCTCGCTCCGGCCGGCCGCACGGAACACCGATGTGAACAGGACGGTGAGCAGACCTCGTACCCGCTCGTCGCGCAGTTCCACAGGTGACCCGTCCGACAGTTCACCGGACAACTGCGACAGCAGGCTGTGTGCTTCCCAGAGCCGGTCGGCAAGGAGGAACGGTCCGTTGAAATCATCCACGAACGGGTCGTGGGTGAGGCGCAGCCGGAGCACCGTGCAGGGTCCCGGCCTCTGGGCCCGCAAACGCAAGGGCGTGCCCGGTGGCGCCCAGAGCACTCCGCCCGGGGCCAGCACCACGCTTTCCCCGCAGACCGATCCGTAGCTCGTCCCGGAAACGGCGAAACACACCACGTGATGCGGGTTGCTGGGCCAGTGGTCCGCGCACCAGGGCTCGTCCCGCTCGGAGGACACCCGGACGACATCGGGCTCGCCGAACACCCGGTTCATGCTGAGGGAGGAAAGCCACCGCTCGATGTCGTCCGAGCCCGGTCTCCGCGGGGCGCCTGTGAACGGACTGGGCGGTTCAGCTGGAGGGACTCGCACGGTGTACCCCTGCGGTGCGGGTGCCGAATGGACGTGCATACTCGCGTTCTCCTCCCTCTGTCCACTCACCGTCGAGCACCCGACCGGGCAGGTGCGTGCCGAGATGTGCGGATTCCTGGTCCGCCACCGTCCGGCGTCCGTCCGGCCACGGATATCCGTAAGGGGCATAGGACCCAGATGTCCTGCGGCCCGTTGGTCCCGGACTGATGACGTCTCTCGTCGGCGGACTGCAGGTATGAAGCCGGCGGTGCTCCGTTCCGCTTCCGCAGGCCGGTGCTTCTGTTGCATGGGCCCAGCTTTCCATTCCGTTTCTACGGAGCAACGGCTTCATGAACGCGACTTGAGATGTGAGTGTCGCGCATGCTAATGGTCGACGGTCCTCTCATGTGACCCCGGCCTGGAACCGACGACGGCGGCTGCACCAGGCACTCCGTCAGCCCCTCACCCGGCATACGTCTCGATGAAGGCAGGTGCCGGCGCATCCTCATGCCGGCGGGTTGCCGCTGGAGGCTGACCGTGTGGTGCACGGCCGAGGTGTTCAATGTGCCGAAGGCCCGCCCATTCAGCGTGGCTTGGGGGACACCCCGGGCTTCGCACGTTGAGTAAATCCCGCGTCCGGAGGTATGACGACCAGGATCGTGTTCAGACCGGACTTCCTGAGGAACGCCACCATGTCCGCGTTCGCGTGCGAGTCCGTGACCATGGTGTGGAGTGAGGCAATGTCGGCGAACTTCGTCTTGTGTACCTTTCCCAGCTTCGAACTGTCGGCCACGATAATTCCGCATTCGGCCTGTTCGAGCATGATGCGGTCGATTTCCGCCCCGCTGGGACTGTGTTGGGTGAAGCCTGCCTTCGGGCTGACACCGTCCGTCCCGACGACCGCGAAGTCGAACTGATACGAACGGAGCGTCTGCTCTGCGGCTTTGCCGACGAGGTCGTTGGAGAGCGGCCTCGCGGTGCCGCCGGTGACCACGACGTTGACCGTCTGCCGCGCTGTCAGACATGTCGCCGTGTCGAGGCCGTTGGTGACGACTGTCAGATCTCGCCGGGCGGCCAGGTTTCTGGCGACGAAGCCGACCGTGCTGCCCCCGCCCAGTGCCACCGTGAGTGTGCGGGGCGGTATGAGTGAGGAGGCCAGCGCCCCGATGCGGCGCTTGGCTTCGATGTTCTGTGACAACCGCAGGCTGACGGGCAGTTCCGTGCTGCGGCGGGTCGCCGTGATTCTTCCGTACGACCGGCGGATGAGTCCTTTCTCCTCCATCACCGCGAGGTCCCGGCGCACCGTGGCTCCCGAGACTCCGAGAAGGGGGGCGAGGAGTCGGACCTGAAGCTCTCCGCGCCGCGTCAGCCAGCTGAGGATCATCGAAATACGTGTGTCGCGTGCTCTGTCACTCACCGGTTGCCCCACCACGTTCGCTGGACGGATTCCGGCGGCGGCTGCGCCAGTTGTTTCCGCGGCTCATCGGCTTTCGCCCTTCTCTATCGGGGTGTTGAGGACCGGCCGGCTGCCGGCCGCCCGGTCTCCCCTCGTGTTTCCGGTGTTCGGTGCGGTGCCGTCTCAGGGGTGGGGACGATCGCGGATGGCGGGCATGGCATGTCGCCCGGCTGGGTGCATGCGGCGCCGGCGTCGGGACCGCGGACCGGATGACCACCAGCTTTGCCGATCTGTCCGTCCGGCGGACCAGGGAAAATCCCTAAGGGTGTTCCGCCGTGCGGCTGCTTGGGTGCGACGGGACGAGGGGCAGGGGAGGGGGGCACCCCGCAGCCTTCGTGCTCGGGGTTTCACCCCGCAGCACTCGTGCTCGACGAGCATGCCTTTGAGGCCGTCGTGACCGACACCTGTCGCCCAGAGGCTGGGGGCGACCCGAACGTGAGGGTGCTCCGTTCTTCCAGCGGGGCCGGTGGTCGCAAACCAGGACATGCGTGCCGGTGGGGCGGGGCAGGCCGGGGCCCACGTGAGTGCGTGCGCTGGTTCGCGGCCCATCAGGAGTGAGTACGGGGGCTGCTCCGGCACCCGGGACCGGCCCGGGGAGAGGGGGCGAGGTACCGGTCAAACGCTCATGCCCGCTGATCAGTGTGCGGGCCCGGGGCGGTCGCGGACCGCCCCAGCTGATTTCTGCTGGACCGCTGCACACCATCCGGGGAAGAGTGGAACGGGAGACCCTGTGCCAACCCTTATGGAGTCGCGTTGTACACCGCACACCCCGACCGTTACACCGACATGCCCTACCGGCGCACCGGAAGCAGTGGTCTGAAGCTCCCCGCGCTGTCGCTCGGCCTGTGGCACAACTTCGGCCCCGAGCGGCCGGCCGAAACCCAGCGCGCCATCCTGCGGCGTGCCTTCGATCTGGGTGTCACCCACTTCGACCTGGCCAACAACTACGGTCCGCCGCCCGGTGCCGCCGAGTCCGCGCTCGGTGACGCACTGCGGGCGGACTTCGCGCCGTACCGGGACGAACTGGTGATCTCCACCAAGGCCGGACACCTCATGTGGCCCGGACCGTACGGGGAATGGGGCTCGCGCAAGTACATGCTGTCCTCGCTCGACCAGAGCCTGAAGCGGCTGGGCCTGGACTACGTCGACATCTTCTACTCGCACCGCCCGTACCCGGAGACCCCACTGGAGGAGACGATGGGAGCCCTGCACACTGCGGTCCAGCAGGGCAAGGCGCTCTACGTCGGCGTATCCAACTACTCCGCACAGGAGACCCGTGAGGCAGCCCGCATCCTCGGCGACCTCGGCACGCCTCTGCTGATCCATCAGCCGCGCTACTCGATGCTCGACCGGCGCCCCGAGAGCGAAGGCGTACTGGACACCCTGGACGAGCTGCAGGCGGGCTCCATCGTCTACTCGCCGCTGGAGCAGGGCGTGCTGACCGGCCGCTACCTCGACGGCATCCCGGCGGACTCGCGGGCGGCGAGCGACAGCCCGTTCCTGAGCTCGGACGCGCTCTCCGAGGACCTGGTGGGCCGCCTGCGTGCGCTCAACGACCTCGCCGGGTCCCGCGGGCAGTCCCTGGCCCAGCTGGCCCTGGCCTGGGTGCTGCGCGGCGGCCGGGTCACCTCGGCCCTGGTCGGCGCGAGTAGCCCCCGGCAGCTGGAGGACAGCGTGGGCGCGATCCGTAATCTGGAGTTCGACGCGGCAGAACTGGCCCGGATCGACGCGATCCTGAAGGGCTGAGCCAGGACGTCAGTACGTCCGTTGCGGCGGCACCGCCGAGGGAACTCCGGCCCCGGACGCCGACGGCCCGAAGGCCCGGTCACCCGCCCGTTCTGCGGCGAGTGACCGGGCCTTCGCGCGAGCGCCCCGGCCGGCGGCGGGTCAGTCCTTGCTGACCGCGGCGACCTCCTGTGACCAGTAGGAGGCCACCGTGTCCCAGGGGTTCCCCCACTGCTGGCCGTCGACGGGTGTGTCATCGTCGTCGGTCACGTAGACGTAGCCGGCGTTGCGCTCCTTCGACAGCGCGATCGCGCTGGGCATCTGGGACGCGCTCGTCTCGTAGACCAGATGCCAGATCTTCGACGGAGCGACGGACTTCTCCCAGGACTGGGGGGCGAACTTCTGGTACGTGGCATAGCTGCCCTCGAAGGTCACCAGCGTGTCAGCTGCGTCCGCGTAGCACTGGTCGGTGCCCCCGCCCGGGTTGATGATCACTTGGGCTGAGCTGTCCTTGGACTTCACATAGCCCTCGATCTTCTTGTAGAGATCGACGTACTCGGTGCTCCCCGAGCTGGGACCGCAGTCGTGCAGGGCGTCGTCGAAGAAGATGCCGCTGAGCCCCGCGCTGCCGTACTGGTCGTACCAGGTGTCGACGTTCTTCTCGATCGTCGTGAGCCACGCGTCCGTGGAGGTACCGCCGCCGCCCGGTGCGGTCCAGCCGCTGGTCCCGAAGTAGCCCGTGTCCACGTAACCGACGACCTTCTTGCCCTCCTGGTGGGCCTTCTCTATCGCGGTGGTGTAGGCGGCGTCCGTGCTGCCCCCGGGGCCGCTCTCCGGATTGGCCACGATCAGCCCCGCTCCCGGAGCGGGGCTGTCGAAGGCGTCCCAGGCTCCGGACCCCGGGTTGATGTAGGCCGGAATCCCGATGGCCTGGCTTGCCGTCGCGCCGTTCGCGGTACTGAGGAGGGCCGGGACGGCGGCCATCGCACAGCAGCCGACTGCGATCGCGATACCCAGTCGCTTCCTGTTCAACTTCTTCTTCCTGCTCACGATGAGGGAGGTTCCTTTCGTATTGGATGAGGCCCGGGCCGTATTCGGCGGATGAGGCCCGGACCGCACCCGGATGGGGCGGGAGCCGAAGCCCCGTGTCCTCTCGTGCGCCAGAGTTATAGCAGGTCCCAACGCCTCTTTACCGCCCTGGCGTTGAACGAACAGCACCCATGCGCGTTGTCGTCTCTGCCGTGGTGACGTGAGCAGTGTCACCCGTAACTTGGTACCTGTGTTCGTCCGTGCATCCGAACGGCGACGCATCCCCTCCTTCCCCCCCGGCACCAGTCCACGTGGGAACTGCGGCCCCGGCCTGTCCGGCTGCCGCTGCGCCCGGACGTGGTCCCCTCCCCGATTGGATATGTCCATGAGACGTCCTGCCGTGCGAACTCTGGCTGTGGCGGCTGCCACCGTTGCCCTCTCCGCGCTGGGTACGACCCTTGCGTTCGCCGAAACACCCCAGCACTGCGACAAACTCGTGTGCCTGAAGGACGGCACGCAATTCGGTGCGCCGGTCAGTGCCTACCCCGCGGAGTCCCAGCCCGGCGCGGTCAGCGCTACGCAGCTGGTCCAGGACTGCGCTGCGGCCCAGTTGGGCCAGCTGGACAACATCAGCTGCGGCTTCTACCCCTACAGCGACCCGCAGGCTGTCGGCTACGGCGACTGGGCGCCGCTGAGCTCGGACTTCATGAACTGCTACGGAGGCAACGACGCGAACAACCTCAACTGGAGTTCGTCCAGCACGTACACGACGACGAGTACGGTGACGGTGACCGCCAGCCTGGAGGTGGGGCTGGACGAAATGTTCAAGACCAGCTTCTCGACCAGCTACGCCCACAGCTGGGGCACGGCCACCGGCTCGACACAGTCGTTCTTCGCCTATGTCCCACAGGGCTACAAAGCACACCTGCAGCACCGGTACCAGGAGCAGCAGGCGACCGGTGTGATGTGGATCAACTACGGCCATACCGGCAACAAGCCGGGCGAGGGTTACGGGCACCACTACTACGGCATCACCGACTACACTGCCACGTCTCCGGTGAAGGACGACAGCGGCATGGTGGACGACCAGGTGTCGATGTCCCCTCCGCAGGCCCTGCAGTCGGGTGAATGCTCCTGAACGGGGTGAGCCCGCTGGACGGAGTGTGAGTGAGCAGCGAGTTGCCGCGCCCGAGGGCGCGGCAACTCGTATTTCTGCGGGACCGTGGGCGGCTATTTCACCGAGCCCGCCATCACCCCTTGTACGAAATGCCGCTGGAAGGCGAAGAACACGGCCACCGGCACGATCAGGGACAGGAACGCACCTGGCGCCAGCACATCCACATTGCTGCCGAACTGCCGTACCTGCGACTGGAGTTCCACCGTCAGAGGCTGTGAGGAGCTGTCGGCGAAGAGCAGTGAGACGAGCATGTCGTTCCACACCCAGAGGAACTGGAAGATCGCCAGGCTGGCGATCGCGGGCCGACCGACGGGCAGCACGAGGCGGGTGAAGATGCGCCACTCGTTGCCGCCGTCCATGCGCGCCGCCTCCAGCATCTCCCGCGGCATCTCGCCGAAGTAGTTGCGCAGCAGAAAGATGGCGAACGGCAGTCCGTAGGCCACGTGGAACAGGATGACGCCGGGGATGGTCCCGAACAGGCCCAGTTGACCGAAGAGTTTGGCGACCGGGAGCAGCCCGATCTGGACCGGTACCACCAGCAGAGCCACCACGGGGAGGAAGATCGCGTCCCGGCCGGGGAACTCCAGCCAGGCGAAGGCGTAGGCGGCGAGCGCCGCGATCACCACGACCAGGAAGGTGGCCGGGACAGAGATCAGTACCGTGTTCCAGAAGGCCCGTGTCATGCCCGCGTTGCCGAGGAGCGCGGAGTAGTTGTCGAAGGACAGCTTTCCGGGGCTGGCCAGGCTGGTCCACCAGCCACTGCCCGCGTTGTCCTGGGACGAGCGGAGCGAGGAGAAGAACAGTCCGGCGAGCGGGGTGAGCCAGAGCAGGCCGACGATCACCAGGAATGCCTGGACCAGGCCGCTGGAGAGGCCTCGCCTGAGCGCGTTCATCGCTGGCTCCTTCGGAAGCGGCGGACGTTGAAGATCATGGCGGGCGTCACCAGGGCCAGGAGCAGTACGCCGAGGGCGCTGCCCAGCCCCTGGTTGTTGCCGCCGCCGAAGGACACCAGCCACATCTGGGTGGCGAGCACGGTGGCGTTCTCCTGCACCGGTCCGGGGGCGATGATGTAGACGAGGTCGAAGACCTTCATCACGTTGATCACGAGGGTGACGAAGACGACCGTGAGGACCGGGGCCAGCAGGGGTACGGTGATCCTGCGGAAGATCTGCCACTCGCCGGCGCCGTCCATCCGGGCCGCCTCCAGTGCGTCACGGGGGAGTGCGGCGAGCCCGGCACTGATGAGGACCATGGAGAAACCGGTCCAGATCCAGAGATAGGCCCCGATGATCGCGGGTGTGACGAGCGCGGGCCCGAGCCAGGACACGCCCTGGTAGGGCGGGGCGAAGTTCGATGCGGGCAGTTTCAGTGTGTACGAGCCGCCGTGGAGCCCGGAGAAGTCGAAGGACCCGTCGGCTGCCGTCTGCGTGTGCGCGACGGTCCTTCCGTGCTGGACGGCCTCGACCTTCACCCCCGGCAGTCCGCTCTCCCGGCGGTCGACCCGGCCTGGTGTGCCTGCTCCGCCGGGTGTGAAGTCCAGGTAGACGACACCGCGCAGTTCGTCCGGCATGGCTTTCCGTCCGGCAGCTCCCGCGGCGGGCGCAGCGCCCTTCGGTAGGTCCTTGGGGAGTACACCGACCAGTGGGAGGGAGACCGTGTGGCCGGGGGTGGAGCCGGCCCTCGTGCGGTACGAGCCGTCGGAAGATCTGGTGAGGCCCTGTCCGTCGCGGATCCGGGCCGTCGGATAGGGCGATGTGCCCTTGAAGGCGTCGTGGACGCTGACCACGGTGGCGTTCAGTACGCCCTTGCTGGGGTCCTGGTCGTAGGCGAGCCGGAAGATGATGCCGGCGGCCAGGAACGAGACGGCCATCGGCATGAACAGCAGCAGTTTGAACGCGGTGGCCCAGCGGATCTTCTCGACGAGCACCGCGAGCAGGAGACCGAGTCCGGTCAGGAGAGTGGGGGCAGCGATCACCCAGATCGTGGTGTTGCGGATCGCTTTGAGTGTGGTGGGGTCCCGGAACATCTCGCTGTAGTTGCCCGTACCGACGAACCGGTCACCGGAGGCGTCGAAGAAGCTGCGGCCCACTGAGAACAGCACGGGGTAGACGACGAGCGCACCCAGCAGGAGCAGGGCGGGGAGGGCGAAGGCGAGGGCGATGACGCGTCCGCGGCGCCTTGCCCGGCGCTTGTGCACGGCGATGAGTGCGGGTGGGGGAGGCGCGTGATTCATGAGAGTGGTGGTCACGGCGATCAGTCCTGGTACGCCTTGGCCGCCGCCTTCTCCAGCGTGGCGGCGGTGCCCTTCGGGTCGGAGGGGTCGCGCAGGAAGTCCTGGAGGATCTTCCACTCGCCGACGCCCTTGGTGCCGCCGAAGGCGGCGGGGGCCTGGTCGGACATGTCGAAGCGGATCGAGTTGCCCGCGGCGATCAGGGATTTGGCGGTCCTGCGGGCGACGTCGTCACCGTAGGCGGAGAGGGCCAGCTTCTTGTTGGGCGACAGATAGCCGCCCAACTTGGCCCAGACCGCGGCTGCCTCCGGGGTGGCCAGGTACTCCAGGAACCGCATGGCGGCCTTCTGGTTCCTGCCGTCCTTGAGGACGACGGCAGCGTCGCCGCCACTGACCACGGGCGCCTTGCCGCCGTCGACGGCCGGGAAGGGGAAGAAGTCGGCGTCCTGGCCGATCTTCTTGCCGAACTGGTCCTTGGCGACTTCGGCGACGAAGTCACCCTCGTAGACCATGGCCGCCTCCTGCTTCGGGCCGAAGACCTTTTCGACGGAGGTCGGGAAGTCGGTGTTGAGGGAGCCTTTCTGACCGCCGGCTATCAGCTGCTTGTCCTTGAAGAGCTTGCCGAGCGTGGTGAGGGCCCTGACCACTGTCGGGTCGGTCCAGCTGAGCGTGTGGGCAGCGAGCTCGTTGTAGTTCTGGGGTCCTGCCTGGGAGAGGTAGATGTTCTCGAACCAGTCGGTGAGGGTCCAGCCGTCCTCCCCGCCCACGGAGAAAGCCGGGAGGCCCGAGTCGGAGACGGTGTGACCGGCCTTCAGCATCGCGTCGTACGTGGTGGGGGGCTTGACACCCGCCTGGGCGAGGGCGTCGGGGCTGTACCAGACCGTCGACTTGTGGGTCGCCTTGAAATAGAGGCCGTAGAGAGTCTTGCCGACGCTGCCGTACTTCTTCCACGTTCCTGCGTAGTCGGCGTCGACGGACTCCTGGGTCCTCTTGGACAGTGGCTTGAGCCAGCCCTTCTTCGCGAACTGCTGGAGGACGCCGACCTGCGGGACCATCACCACGTCGGGGGCGTTGCCGCCCTCGATCTTGCTGCCGACGACGGTGGAGACGTCATCGCCCGTGGAGACGAACTGCAGCTTGGCGCCGGTCTTCTCGGTGAAGGCGTCCATGACCTTCTGGAAGTTCTTCTGCTCACTGCCGGACCAGGAGCCGGCGATCGTGATGCTCTGGCCGCTGAGTGACTTTTCCCCGCCGCCGGCGCCGACCTGGCCGCCACAGGCGGTGGCGCCGAGGGCCAGGGCCGTGCAGCCGGCCAGCAGTGTCATACCTCGTCGTTTCATCATTGAAGTTCCATTCGCGCAGGGAGGAAGCAGGGAAGGGGTGGGGAAAGTGAAAGCGGGGAGCGGATGGCGGGGAGGCCGAACCACTCAGGGGTGGGTGCGGTCGCTGATCCACCAGGCGGCCGTCGACCCCGGAAGGACGTCTGCAGTACAGGGGCCACTGGAGAGGATGGGGGCGCCGGAGACCGGCGAGGGTGTGGGCGCGGTGGTGAAGTTGACGGCGCAGACCAGGCCGTCGCCACGGACGAAGGCGAGGACGCCCGGCGGGGTCTCCAGCCAGCGCAGGGTGCCTTCGCCGAGCTGGGGGAGCCCCTGGCGCAGCTGGAGGCCGTTGCGGTAGAGGTGCCAGAAGGACTGGGTGTCGGCGAGGGCACGTTCGGTGGCGTACTCGGCGAAGTAGGCGGGTTGCGGCAGCCACGGTTTGGCGCTCTCGGCGCCCGGAGTGAAACCGAACGGTGAGGCATGCCCGGACCAGGGCAGCGGGACCCGGCAGCCGTCGCGAATGCGGGCACGGCTGCCGGTGCGGCGGAATATGGGGTCGGTGAGCACATCGTCGGGCAGGTCGACGACTTCCGGCAGCCCGAGCTCTTCGCCCTGGTAGATGTAGGCGGCTCCGGGCAGGGACAGCATCAGCAGCGCGGCGGCGCGGGCGCGGGCAGTACCGAGTCCGCCGCCTTCGGTGCCGCAGTCGCCATACCGGGTGACGGTGCGGACCTGGTCGTGGTTGTTGAGAACCCAGGTCACGGTCGAGCCCGTCCCCGCTATGTCCTGCATTGCCTCGGAGATGACCTTGCGGAAGGCGTCGGCGTTCCATGGGGCGCTGAGCAGGTCGAAGAAGAACGCCTGGTGCAGCTCGTCGGGGCGTACGTACTTGGCGTGTTCGCGCGCCGTGGGTACGGAGACCTCGCCGACGAGGAGCCGATCGCGTCCGTCGTGTGAGGTGTACTCCTCGCACAGGGTCCGCCAATGGCGCCACACCTGGTGCACCTCGGGCTGATTCCAGGCGAGGGGGTTCACGGAGTCGCGGGTGCGGGCGTCGGCCTCGGGGTCGGGTGAGTCGGGCAGGCCGGGGTGTTTGAAAAGTCCGGCGGCCACGTCGATGCGGAAGCCGTCGACACCCCGGTCGAGCCAGAACCGCAGCACTTGGTCGAAGTAGGCCGCGACCTCGGTGCTCCGCCAGTTCAGGTCGGGTTGTTCGGGTGTGAACATGTGGAGGTACCACTGGCCGGAACTCCCGTCCGCCTCGGTGACACGGGACCAGGCCGGACCGCCGAACATGGCATGCCAGTTGTTGGGCGGTTCGCTTCCGTCCGGTCCTCTGCCGTCGGCGAAGTGGAAGCGGGACCTGGCGGCGCCGCCGGGTGGCGCCGAGAGTGCTTCGCGGAACCAGGGGTGTTCGTGTGAGCAGTGGTTGGGGACGATGTCCAGGAGTACCTTGACGCCGAGGCGACGGGCGTCCGTCATCAGCAGATCGAACCCGGCGAGGTCGCCGAAGAGCGGGTCCACGCCGCAGTAGTCGGCGACGTCGTAGCCGTGGTCGTGCTGGGGTGAGGGGTAGAAAGGGCTCAGCCAGATGCCGTCGACGCCGAGCTTCTTGAGGTACGGCAGGCCCGCGCGGACTCCGGCGAGATCGCCGATGCCGTCCCCAGTGCTGTCCAGGAAGCTGCGGACGTACACCTGATAGATCACTGCGTCGCGCCACCAGCGGTGCGTGTTGAGGCTCACCTGTCGACCTGTCTCTTCTGTGCCTGCCGTCAGTTATGCATGCATGTTAGGTAGGCCTGTCGCGCAGGTGTCAACGAGTGGAAGAGCAATAGCCACGTAACGTGAGCATTTCAGAAGGCTTTTCGGGCGTGGAGGAGGCGGCTTGGTTCGATTCGCCTCTTCGTTGCTACCTAACGGGTAACTATTGACGGGAGATGGCAGCCAGCTCGCGTGCCAGTCGGCGGACGGCCGCGGAGGGCGTCGTTCGCCCGGTCATCGCATCGTGTACGACTGCCTGCACCACCAGGCTCACCTGGCCGTAATGCGGGCTCTTCGGGCGGGGGAGGGCTGCGAGGACGCTCGCGCGGAGCGTCGGCAGGTACGGGAACCTCCGGATCAGCGCGGGATCCTGGTAGAGGTCGGCCCGCACGGGGGGCAGGGCGCCCCGGGTGAGCACCAGGCGCTGGGCATGTTCACCGGTGAGGTAGGCGATCAGGCGGGCAGCCGAATCGGGGTGTCGGGCACGTGTGTTGACGGCGAGGTTGGAGCCGCCCAGCACGCTCGCGCCCCGTCCGGCCGGGCCGGGCAGCGGCACGGCCCCGACCTTCCCGGCGACGGCGGAACCCTTGGCCGACGCCTCGACGTAGGAGTAGGGCCAGTTGCGCAGAAAGAGCAGGTGGCCGTCCTGGAAGGCCTGCTTCGACTCCTGCTCCGTGTAGCTCAGAGCGGCCTTGGGGATCCAGCCCTCACGTACCCCGCGGGCGAGGAAACCGATGCCCTCGCGGGCGGCCCGCGAGTTCACAGTGACCCGCTCGCCCTCGTTGCCGAGGATGGTTCCCCCCGCCGAGTAGACCGCCTCCGCCGCGTTCACGGTCAGCCCCTCGTACGGCAGGAACTGTCCGGCGTAGCCGTCCAGACCGTACTTCGGCGCGATGGTCTTCGCGTCGTGTTCCAGCTCGGCCCAGGAACGCGGGGGCGGCAGGCCCTCCTTGGCGAGGATGTCCTTGCGGTACAGCAGCAGCCCCGCGTTGGTCACGTAGGGGACCGCATAGAGCTTGTTGTCGTAGGTCGCCGTGCCGACGACGGGGGGCAGGAAACTGCTCAGCGGGAAGCGGCTGCGGTCCAGCGGGGCGAGCCAGCCCGCCGCAGCGAACTCCGATGTCCAGGCGACATCGATGTTGAGCACGTCGAAACGGCCGCGGTCGCCGTCGCGCAGGTCGGTCACCATCTGTGCGTGCGTCTCGTCCGGGGAGTCAGGAAGCTCCACCAGGGTGACCTTCTCACCGGGGTGCGTACGGTTCCAGCCCTGCAGCAACGGCCTCAGATACCCGGTGAGATCACCCGCCGTCGCCAGCGTGACCGGCCCTCGGCCAGTGCCGTGTGTCCCGTCGGCGGACGCGCCGGATGCCATGTACCCGCTCAGGACCACTGTCAGGACGAGAAGACACCTGCCGGCGGCATGTATCCACCGCATGGATTCCTCCCTGTGCATCGGCGTAGGGGAACATCGGCCCGGGGTGCATCGGCGTGGGGTGTCCGCCCGGGGGCTGTGGCGCGGGGGCATCTTCACCTGGAGTCGAACGCCATGTTTACCTGTCAGGCATGGGCGATACTAGGGCCTGCGACCTATCGGCTTCCGGCACCCCGGCCCGCAGCGGACGACAAGGATGGGAAGAGGAGAGCACGAGTGCGGCTGCCCCTCCTGGCTCTGCTGGCCCGAGGACCCGCCCACGGGTATGAGCTCAAGCAGGACCTTGAGCAACTGCTGGGTGCCGCGTACCCTCAGCCGAACGTCGGCCAGATCTACGTGACGCTCGGCCGCCTGGAGAAGTCAGGACTGGTCGAGAGCGAGGAAGTCGAGCAGTCGGGCCGGCCCAACAAGAAGATCTACCACCTCACCGATGCCGGGCGTGAGGCGCTGCACGCCTGGTATGAGGAGACGGCGGAGGAGCCGAGGGTACGCGACGAGTTCTTCATGAAGCTCGCGCTGGCCACGACGACCGGTATCGCCGACCGGATCACCCTGATCAACAAGCAGCGGCGCCAGTACCTGAACACCATGCGCGGTCTGTCGAAACTGGCCGCGGCCGAGAACCGGGACCATCGCATCTCCCACCTGCTGATCGAGGGCGCCATGTTGCATCTCCAGGCCGATCTTGACTGGCTGGAGCGCTGCCAGGAGGAACTGGAGGAGCAGGAGTGAGCCAGACCGCTCCCTTGCTGCGAGCCGAAGGGCTGGTCAAGTCCCACCACGGCGAAGGCGCCCCGGCGCTCGCCGTACGCGGGGTGGACCTCTCCGTGCGCCGGGGTGAGTTCGTAGCCGTCACCGGCCCGTCCGGCGCCGGGAAGTCGACACTGCTGCACCTGCTCGGCGGGCTCCAGCGGCCCGACCGGGGAAGCCTCACACTGGAAGGCGAGTGCACCGATTCCTGGAGCGAGGCACGTTGGGCCGTGCAGCGCCGACGCCGGATCGGGATCGTCTTCCAGTTCTTCAACCTGGTGTCGAACCTGTCGGTCGCCGACAACGTCGAGCTGCCCGCCCTGCTCGCCGGGGCCGCCCCCAGGGCTGCACGTGCCGAACGTGAACGTCTCCTGTCGGAGCTGGGCCTGGCGGACAAGGACCGCAGCATGCCCGGTGAGCTCTCCGGGGGGCAGCAGCAGCGCGTCGCCCTGGCGCGGGCCCTGGTCAACCACCCCACGCTGCTGCTGGCCGACGAACCCGCGGGCAGCCTGGACAGCAAGGGCACCCGCGAGGTGATGCGGCTGCTCTCCCGCTTCCACGCACGGGGTCAGACCATCCTGCTGGTCACCCATGACGCGCGGGTCGCGAGCGCGGCCGACCGCGTGATCAGCTTCTTCGACGGCCGCATCGTCGACGACGCGGAGCTCGACGGTGCCCCGACGCCGAGGGGCGTGGGGATATCCGACGTACTGGAACTGAAGGACTGATCCGTGTGACCGCTCCAAAGAGTGGCCCGGGCGTCGAAGAGCCCGCCGTACACGGGCCGAGAGGCTGAGGCATGCGGGCGACCCTGCGCTGGGCGCACGCCGACTTGCGCTCACACCGCGGCGAAGCGCTCTTCATCGTGCTGGCTACCGCGGGCATCGTCTCCTCGCTGGTGCTGGCCATGGCGCTGTTCGGATACGCCACCAACCCCTGGCAACGGATCTTCAACCAGTCGCACGGCGCGCACGTCTGGATTCACACCGGCCGGTCCGCCGACGCCGGGCAGTTGGCGAAGCTGGGCGGGGTCGAGTCCGTGGCCGGCCCGTACCGCACCGCTTCTGCCACTGTCGAGTCACGCGGCGCGCGCGCCGCGGTGGAGCTGCGCGGGGTGGTGGCCCAGCCCCGCGTGGCACGGCCGCTGCTGTCCTCCGGTCGCTGGCTCGACCCCGCCAGGCCCGACGGGGTGGTCCTGGAGGCTGACCTGGCCCGTGCCCTGTGGGCGGGGCCCGGCGACACCCTGGTCGTGCCCGGCACCCCACATACCTTCACGGTGCTGGGTGTCGCGGACAGCGCGGAACCCCATTTCAGCGCGGGTGAACGGCCCGGCCTCATATGGGCCCTGCCGTCCGCGCTGCAGCATGTCGGCGGCCCCTCGGGTCAGGTCATCGGCCTGCGGCTGACTCACCCGGGCGACACGGACTACACGGCCCAGCGCGCCGTCACGACACTGGGCACCGGCGCGGTCACCCAGGTCTCGAACTGGCAGCAGGCACGCGGCGAGGCCCAGGGGGACAACCGGCTGCTGGGGCAGGTGCTGGGGCTGTTCGGCCTCGGCGCGCTCGGCGCCGCGGCGCTCGCCGTCCACGGCGCGATCGGCACCCGCATCCGCGGTCATCTGCGCGACATCGCCGTGCTCAAGGCGATCGGCTTCACGCCCGGCCAGGTGGTGCGCATCTTCCTGGTTCAGCACGTGGCGTTCGCCTCGCTCGGCGCGCTGCTCGCCACAACATTTGTACAAACCCTGGGCAGACGGATCCCGGGGCCACCCGGCGAGGCCGTCAGGGTCTGGCAGGGGCTGCCGGGGCACACCGCCGCGCTGGTGGCGGTACCGGTGGCTGTGGTGCTCTTCATCGGTGCGACGACCGGCGTCGCGGCATGGCGGGCCGGGCGGGTCCCACCCGTACCCGTACTGCGGGCGGCGGCGCCCGCGGGCGAGCGGCTGTCGAGGCCGGCCCGCATGGCGCTGGGACTGCGGCTCCCGCCGGCGCTGGTGCTGGGCTGGCACCGGGCCTTCCCGCGCCGGCCGCGATCGGTCGCCACGGTCGTCCGGCTCGCCCTGCCGCTGACTCTGATCGTGGTCGCGCTGAGTGCGTGGACCACCATCGAGCGCTTTCACAGCAGGCCTGAACAGGTCGGTCTCGCGACCACGCTCACCGCACGCGCCGACCGGAGCCTGAACAGTACGGGGGCGGCGGCCCTCCTGGCCCGCGATCCGCAGGTCACCGCGGTCTATCCGGGGACCGAGGTGGCGGCCCTGGTCCCGGGGCAGACGGCGACGATCGCACTGCGCGGACTCGGGACGCGCCATGCCCCCTACCCGTTCGCGCTGGCCGAGGGCCGGGCCGCGCGGGGCCCCGACGAGGCGGTGGCCGGTCAGGGACTGCTCGACCTTCTGGATGTCCGGGTCGGGGACTGGGTGCGGATGACCGTCGGAGGGCGCCCGCAGATCCTGCACATCGTCGGCCGCAGCATCGAACTGGAGAACGCGGGGCGGGTCATATCCACCTCGCTCGACACGCTGCGCGAGAACGACCCCACGGTCCGGCCGACTCTGTACGCGCTCCGGCTCCGGCACGGCGCCGACCCGGACCGGGTGAGGGAACAACTCGCCGCGGACGGGCGCGGGCACCTCGACGTCCGTACGGCAAGTAATCCGGCCGATAGTTTCTCCCCACTGCGCGGAGCTGTGATCGGACTGATCGTGGTGCTCGCTCTCATCGGGCTGATCGACGTACTGACCGTGATCGGCGGCACGCTCCGCGAGGGGCAGCGCGACCTTCTCGCGCTCAGGGCCGTAGGGCTGTCACCGCGTCAGATCACGGCGATGACCGTCACGGCCACCGCTTGCACGGTGCTGGCCGCGGTCCTTGTCGGCCTGGCGCTGGGCATGCCGCTGGCAAGGTGGCTGATCGACTGCCAGGGGAGATCGAGCGGTATCGGTGCCGGTATCGCCCGCGGGCCGTCCCTCACCGTGCTCGCGCTGTTCGTGACGGCAGCAGTCCTCGGCGCCGCCGCGCTCGCCGTCGTACCCGCGTCCCGGTCGGCTCGCCGGCGGCTCGCGGACACGCTGAGCGGGACGGCCTGAGCTACCTCAGGAACCTCCCCTTGACGCGTGTACCGCAGCCGGCGCGATAATGCTTCGAAGCCGTCAGGGCAGGTCAGGCGGCCTACGCACACGTTCATCGACGCCCCGCAGCCTTCACCGACGGAAACCGGGTGGAGATCTGGGCTGCGGCGCGGCAAGGGAACCCGAAGTGCGTTTTCCCGTAATTAACGCCCCGGGTGGTAAGTACCCCATAATCCTGACCCGCCCCGGTCCGTAATCGCCCTCCCGGTGTTCCCTTCGCGGATACCCGCCCTTCGGAGCCGCTCCATGAAAGTCGCCCTCGTTCCGCCCCGCAGGGCCTGGCGCGTCGCGGCAGTCGCCCTGCTTCTGAGCGCACCGACCCTGTGGTCGGCGCCGCAGTCCGCATCGGCCGATTCCCGCTCGTACCCCCTGCTGTACGACGCCGGCCCGGCGAACAACTGCTACTCCATGCTGGTCGAATACCCGCCGGACGGGAACACCGCCCCTGCCCCGCAGGGCCAGGACCTGTCCGGGTGCACCGCCGACTCGAAGGACTACACCTTCAACACCGATACACCGCATGCCGCCTGGGACCAGGGCATCTGGGGCTGGAACACGTCCAGTTGGGGCAGCACGCCGGGCTACTCGTTCCAGCAGACGCCCACAGGCAGCGGCAGTCCGAAGACGGTCACCATGGCGAACCACGCCACCGGCGACTGCGGCCTCCACGAGACCAACGTCAGCTACACCTACTCGGGTACCCAGCTACGGCCGGGACCTGACAATGAGCCCCTCACCATGGACAAGGGGGCAGTGAACGTCTCGTACGACGCGAACGTCCAGCAGAGCGGCGGATTCCAGTGCCCCGAGCACCGGGCGATCGTCACCACGGACTTCATCCTTGAGGACCCCTGGAACACCAGCGCCTCCCCGGACGTCATCTCCGTCGTCCATTTCGATCCCGGCACGTTCCAGCCGGTCAAGGACGACGGAGTCCAGTGGAGCACCATGAATCCCGCGACGAAGACGTGCGAGGGCGGCTGCCGGGTCATGGTGCACAGTTCCCTCCAGATGCCCGACTCCTCCACGAGCACGACCCGGATCAGTGACGACTTCAGCTCGCTCTTCCAGCAGTACCAGGCCTACATCAATCCATCGGGCCTGCCGGCGTCCGACTTCAAGCTGCGGGGCGTGCAGGTCGTCAGCAGTAACGTGGGAACCGACACCACGACCTCACTGAGCAATGTCGACGCGCACCTCGTACCGGGGCCGGCGCTCCATGGGCCCCTGACGTACGGCCTTCAGGGGAGCGGCGGCTCGGCCATGTGCCTGGACGACTACAACAACGCTCAGCAGTCTCCTGCCACCGTCGACATATGGGACTGCAACGGAGGCGACTCGCAGGACTGGACGCTGGGGTGGGACGGCACCGTCCAGGTGCACGGTCTGTGCCTCGACGCAGCCGGCGCCGGTACCGCCAACGGCACCCCCGTCGGCCTCTACACCTGCAACGGCGGACAGAACCAGCAGTGGGTCCTGGGCCGGAACGATCAGCTCTACAACCCGGATTCGGGGCGGTGCCTGGAGATCAACGGGACCGCAACCGCCAACGGCAGCAAACCGGAACTCTACGACTGCTGGGGCGGCCAGAACGAGAAGTGGCGGACCACCGCATAAGGTCGAGCCGTCCGCCCGCTCGCGTACCCGGTGGCTCCTCGTGGCCGCCGGGCTCCGCCCGTCAGACGCCGCCCGCCTGGACGTGACGACGCAGCTCCTTGCGGTTGTGCACCCCCAGCTTCCCGAAGACGCTCCGCAGGTGGTACTCGATCGTCTTCGCGCTGAGCATCAGCTCATCGGCGATCTCCTTGTTGGTATGACCGAGCCCCACCAGCCGTGTCACCTCGCGTTCGCGCCCGGTCAGCCGTTCCTGCCCCGGACCATGGACCGGGGCAGGTGCCGAGGCCTGCCGCTGGGCCCGGTTCTCGGCCAGGAAGGCCCGCGCGCCGAGCCTGGTGAAGATCTCCTCGGCTGAGGCGAAGTGTCCGGCTGCGATGTCCGCTCGGCCCAGCGCGGCAGACGCCCGTCCGCACCCGGACTGCAGCAGGCCGCGCAGCAGCGGGATGTCCCGGCCGGGCCGGAGGGCATCTATCGCCTCCGTGTACCGGAGGACGGCGGTTTCGCCGTCGCCGGCGGCCTCCGCGAGGCGGCCGTGCAGCCATCCGTCGGCGACGGTCAGGAGCAGGTTCGACTCGACGTGCGCGGCTCGCAGGTCACTCATGGCGGCGCGTGCGAAGTCGGCGAGGCCGCACACGATGAGCGACTCGGCCAGAAAGGGAAGCCAGCAGGCGGCGACCACGCGCACCCGTTCGGAGTGGTCGGCGTGTGCGGCCAGGACCTGGAGAGCGGCCACCACACCGCGGTGGTCACCCCGTGCCCGCGCGTTCATGGAACGTGCCATGGCCGTGTGGTACTGAGGGCCTGCGAAATCCAGCTGCTGCGCCAGCTCGTGAGCCCGGGCCAGACAGGTCTCGGCAGCTGTCTCGTCGCCCCGGAACGCCTCGATGACGGAACGCAGGGACCACAGCGCTGCCGTGTCGCAGCTGCGAGCCTGTTCGTCGTCGAGCGCTGACTCGATTCCCCGTGTCGCCCGCTCCCAGTCGCCGTTCAGCAGATGGCACATGGCCAGGTGCAGTGAGGCGCTGACACCGAGGAGCCGGGGCCCGCCGGGCCGGCTGCGCACCACCGCCATCGTGAGATCGGTCGTCGCGGTCGGAAGGTTGCCGTCCGCGAGCCGCAGGAAACCCCGGACGGTGAGCCCCGGCAGATCCTCCTCGCTGATCTCGTCTGCGTCCTCGGGGAGTGCGGCCAGCAGAGCGAGTCCGGCTGCGGGGCCGCGCCACAGCGCCGCCCCGAACGCGGACAGGGCGCGCGCAGCCCGGTCCGTGCCCGGCGGTACGACGATGTCCGGCGCCCTGCCGTGCGCGTGGGCGCAGTCGTCGTCCCGGGCTGCGGCAGCCGGGGCGCACGAGGTCGTCGTCCCGTCCGGGGCGCAGGAGCCCAGGGCCTGTTCGGCGTGTCGGTGGGCCGCCTCACCTTGCCCCAACAGCGCCTGCACCATGGCCAGTTCGGTGAGTACCACCGCGTGCTGGGCGGCATGGCGGGTGCGCAGGGACTGTTGCGCCCGGTCCAGGAGCCGTCGGGCCGAGGTGAGCCGGCCCGCGGCGAACTCGGCAAGCCCCAGGGCCTCGTCACGCCATGGGCACGGGCGCCGGGTGGCCACGGCGTTCGCGTACTGACTGATCTCCGTGTCGGCGCCGGCCCAGAACAGGGCGCGGACCGCTCCGTAGAGGAGGTGGTCGGAGAGGTGGTCGTCCGTGCCCGAGAGTCGAGCCGCCGACAACAGCATCCGGGCGGCGTACAGCACGCGTCCTTCGCGGAGTTCGTGGGCGACGAGTTCCAGGAGGTCGGTCACCAGCTGGGCGTCCACCGTCTCGGCCGCCGCCATCTTGTGGGCCAGGCCGTGCCGCCAGTCGACGGCCGCCGCGGCCGCCAGGTGCAGGCTGCGGCGGCGTGCGGAGGGGATGGCGTCGTACAGGGCATCGCGGAACGCGGCGTGCCTGATCGTCACCGTGGGAACAGGGGTGAAGGTCCGGGCGATGAACTCCTCGTGTGCCAGCGGGTCCAGGGCGGCGGCGCAGTCTGGGGCGCCGAGCACGGCGCCGAGCGTCGGTACGGACGCCGATCCGCCCAGTACGGCCAGTGCTTCCAGCGCCTCGGTGCTGGCCGCGGGGACACCTCTGAGTTGACGCTGCACCACGGTCGCGGGCAGGCGCGCAGGCCAGGAGCCCTCAGCGGGTCGCGCCGTGTCATGGCCGGCGAGCAGCCCCCTGAGGTACAGCGGGTGACGGCCCGACCGCAGCAGGAGGCGCCGGGTGAGGGCGTGGTCGGCCGCCTCGCCGAGGACGCTGCCCACGAGGGAGGCCGCATCGCCCTCGCTCAGTTCGCCCAGGCTGACCGGGTGTACGGACTGCAGAGCCTGCTGGGTCTCCGCGTCCCAGGTCCGTGAGCGTCGCGCCGCCAGCACGACGCATAGCCGCCCGCCCTCGCGTACGGCCTCGGCCAGGGACCGCAGGGTGGGGCCGTCGGCCCAGTGGGCGTCGTCCACGAACAGGAAGAGGGGGTCCGCCGACGGTGAGTCCAGGAGCCGCCACAGCGAGCGGGGCCCGAAGGCGGAGGGGTCCCCGCCCGCAGGGCCGTACCGTGGCCCGGGCCCGGGGAGGCCCTGTGCCGGGACCGTGACCGGGCGGAGCAGCCGGGAGAGGCAGTCGAACGCGGCGGGGCGCGCGGAGGGTGTCGCCGCGGTAGTGAGAACCATGAACTCACCCAACTCCGCCAGGAAGTGGTGAACCAGGGTGGTCTTTCCCGTGCCGGGCGCGCCCTGGACCAGAACGATGGAAGCCGCTCCCGTACGGGCGCGTTCGACCGCCGCCCGGAGCTCGCGCAGTTCGTTCTGGCGGCCTGTGAACGCTGCCCCGAAGTCGAGGCCGCCGTGGGCAGGTTGATTCCTTGGTGCTGTCATGGGTGTGTCCCGTGCTGCCCTTTCGCCCGTGAACAGGCGTATCGTCCTCGATTTCGAGTCCGCGTCGCGTCTGATGATCGGTTCGTCAGTCGGTTGCGCGCCGGCTTCCGCCCAGCCGGGCACATCGCACACCGCCGCGGTTCTGAGCGCAAGTGCCTCTCAGGACACTGGAAGAAGGGGAGGCGGGGCCGCCCGCAGGGTTGGCCGACCGGCTGAAGTGCCAGCCTATGCCACCACACGTGATGAGGAACCCCGGCCGCGGACTGCGGCCTCTCGTGTGGATCCCGCCGGGTTCCGGGGGTCTCGTGCGCACTCCTCCAAGGCTTCAGGGCCAGGTCACAGGGGTCCTCCTCCGGCTTTGTCGTCCATCGCCCGGCTCCTTCCCGAAGGTGTCGGCCGCGCTCGACCAGGGGGAGACCCGTCGCCTCATTCCTTCTCCATACGGCTGGGCCCGGTGTCCGGAAGATCAAGCAGCGCTGCCCGGGAACGGTGCCCTTGCGGGCAGCCCGGTCCGTTGCCCGGACGCGGTCGGCAGATCCTCCTTCGACGTGCGGGCCCGGTCCGGCAGATCGCGTCGCTGCGACGTGTCCGGTGGATCGCGTCCCCGCGACTTGCCCGGTGGACAACTTGCCGAACCGCATCGGATCACCGGTTCAGTGCAACTCATGCACGTCTGAAGCCATGGCCCGTACTTGCCCGATCCGAAAGGCTGATCGGGCAAGTACGGGCCTGCCCGTGAGGGAAGGGGCGGCCGGCAGATGGACCGAAAGGATGCCCGGAGACGTGGCTTCAGACCGGATTTTCCTTTACGTGCAGGCGATGGACCCCATTTCCGCCGCGGGCATTTCCGCCGCCCTCAGCAACCGGGCCGAAGTCCGGGTCGTCGGCGTGCACCAGATCACGCCGCGGACCGTCGGCCTCATCGTCGTCGACACGATGGACGAGGAAGCGACGGGGCTGGTGCGCAGCATGCGCAGCAAGGGCTTGCGGCACGTCGTGGCCGTCGTGTCGGAGATGGACGACCCGGGACTGATGGCGGCCATCGAGTCAGGTGTGAGCGGTGTGGTGCGGCGACGGGAGGCCACGCCCGACCAGCTCGTACAGGTGGTCACATCCGTCCACCGCGGCGCCGGTGTCGTCCCACCGGACCTCCTCGGCCGCCTGCTGAAGAGGGTCTCGCAAGTGGAGGAGCGCAAGCCGACGTCACGCGCGCCGGGGGCAACCGGACTGACCGAGCGGGAGGAAGAGGTCCTCAAGCTGGTGGCTGAGGGTCTCGATACACGCGAGATAGCCACGCGCCTTGCCTACTCGGAAAGAACAGTGAAGAACGTCCTGCATGACATCACGCACCGCTTTCACCTGCGCAACCGCTCCCACGCCGTGGCCTACACCATCCGGGAGGGGCTCATCTGACGGGCCCGGCCGGGGCCGGGCGGCGCATGGGCCCGCGTGGTGATACGTGTGTGGCCCGGCCCGGCCCGGTGCGCGTGCGCCGGGGCGGATGGCGGTGGGACCCTGGTGGGGCGGGGGTGGCCGGCGTCCCACCGCGGACGGCCGACAAGCCCGGCTGCCGGGGCGGCGCTGCCCCAGGCGGCGGAGAGGCACGATCATGGCCGCAGTGCATGCTCCGACAGGGCGCGCCGAACAGTTGCGCCGGATGTCCGACCTCGCTGAAATGGCCGCCCGTGGGACGCGACAGGTCGTTTTCCTCAGTGGGCCCGCCGGCATCGGCAAGACCACCCTCGTCGAGGCGCTGACATCAGGACTGTCCGGATACCGGCAGGTGGCTGTCGAGGGGGCGCCCGGGGAGCGGCTGATCGAGTTCGCCGCCGCCAACCGGCTGCTCCAGACCCTGCGCGCCGGGGCCGGGGGAGGGCGTACGCAGCAGAAGATCCCGGGCGACAGTACCGTGCTGACCGCCGGTGGTGCCCTGATCGAGGCAGTCGACGACTTCAAGGCCGATCAGCCGCTGGTTCTCCTCGTCGAGGACGCCCACCATGTGGACACCGGCTCGCTCCGGGCGTTCGGCTTCATGCTCCTGCGGATGCCCGAAGAGCGCGTACTCACGGTGGTGAACACCGAACACGTCCACCAGAGCCGCAAGGACATGGGCTTCGTGCGAGACCGCCCCGGCACCACACATATCGAGCTGACCGGCCTGACCAGGGCGGAGACCCGAGACGTCCTGGCAGCCATGAGCCCCGTCCCCGTCTCCGCCTCGCGGCTGGCGGTGGTGCACCGGTGGAGTGCCGGAAACCCGCTGTATCTGCGGGCTCTGGTGCATGCCGCCACTACGGGCGGGTTGCTGCCCGAGAACCCCGCGCACGGGCCGGTGCCCCCGTCCTTGACGCAGATCGTGCAGGACTGGTCCACGTCCTTCCCCTCGGACAGCACCTGCGCACTCCAGGCGCTGGCTGTCCTCGGGGCCCCGGCCGACCTGCCCGTACTGCAACGGCTGACCGGGTCGTCGACCGTCACCGACGCCGTCGAGCCCCTGATCAGGGAGGGCGCGGCCCGATGGCTGGCCGTCGGCAGCGGCCACGAGAGGATCGCGCTGATCCATGCGGGACAAGGGGACGCCCTGTACGCCGGTATCCCAGCCGCGCAGCGCAAGCGGCTCCACCGGCGCGCCGCCGACGTTCTCGCCCCGCCTGAACACTGGCGGCACCGGATCGCAGCCGCCGAGTCCTACGACGCCGAGCTTGCCCAGCAGCTCCGTGCAGAGGTGGGCACCGAGCTGAGTCAGGGAGACTCGTCACTCGCCGCCCAGTACCTTCTGGGCATCGCGGAGGTCGACCCGGACGGGGCGGCGCGCAGCACGGCGCTTCTGCGGGCGGTGCGACTGCTGGTGGTCAGCGGGCACTACCAGCTCGCCCTGACCCATGCCCCGCGGGTGCTGGCCACCGCGGCCGGCCCCGAGCGCAGCGAGGTGCTCGGCTTCCTCGAAGTGGCCCGCGGACACGACGCGGGAGCCGCCGAGTACCTGCGCATGGCCCGGCGCGGCTACGGCAGCGACGAAGAGAGCGCGGGCCGGACCTCGGCGGAACTGGCCTCCGTCCAGGGCTCCCTCGGAATCGGCCGGCAGGCAGTGCAGGCTGCCCAGTACGCCATTGCCCACAGCTCGGACCCGTCCGTGGTCGGGCAGGCGCAATCGGTGATCGCCTTCGCGAGCGCTCTGCTCAGCGGACCGGCCGAAGCCCTGCGCACGCTTTCCCACCTGCGGGAGAACCCGACCGAGGTCTCCGTGCACGACCTGGGTTCTCTGGCGTGCCGGGGCATCCTCCGCGGTCTGTCGGGTCAACTGCACGGTGCGCTGGGCGATCTCACCGTGGTCTCCCGGCGGAAGACGCCCGGCGTGGCCCGGCGCAACGACTTCGGCGCCGTCATCCACGCCGTCGCCGCTCGCATGCTGCTGGGGGAGCTGACAGAGGCCCACCGCATGCTGTCGCTGGCCCTCGACGAGGCACAAACGATGGGCAGGGAGACCGACTTCGCCGTGCTGCACAGCATCAGCGCCTCGCTCGCCGCGCTGCAAGGACGGTGGAGCACGGCGCAGGAGGATCTGGCCGAAGTCCGGTCCATTGAGGCGGCGTCGGACTTCAGCGGCCCGTACTTCCATCTGGTCCAGTCGGCCTCGACGGTGGCGTTCGCCCGCCAGGAATGGCATGCCGTGGTCGATCCGCTGGCCCGTGTGCTCCACGAGCCGGCCCACCGGGGACGCGCCCGGATCTACGCGGTCTGGGCCCTCCCACAGCTGGGAGTGGCCTCTGCCCGGCTGGGGGAGGCCGACGCCGCCGAGGACGTCGCGGCCAGGCTGGACCAGCTGGAGTCCCACAGCGCGCTCACGGCGGTCTGCACCGCCTGGGTGCGCGGGAACGCCAGTGCAGCGCGCCATGACCACCGTGCCGCGCTGCGCCATCTCCGCGACGGACTGGCCGTGAGCTCCGATGGCGGAGAACCCGCACTGCACCGGGCCATGCTCCGCTGCGACTACGGTCGCCTCCTGATCGAGAGCGGCGACGCCAACGAGGCGGTACGACAGCTGACACAGGCATCGGCCAAGCTGCGTGAGATGGGCGCCGCCCCGCTGGAGGCACAGTGCGGTGAACTGCTGCGCCGGACGGACAGCACGGCCGGCATATCCGGGGCGCAGCGCCTCTGGGTGAGCCTGACCGATCGGGAACAGGACGTCGCCAAACTCGTCGGCCAGGGCTGGACGAACAAGGAGATCGCCCGCGAGCTGTACGTGACGACGAAGACCGTCGAGTACCACCTGCGGCACATCTACGGGAAGGCAGGCATGGAAAACCGTCGACAGGTGCGGGACATGGTGCAGATGCTGCGCTGACCGCGAGCCCGGCCTGATCCAAACGAAGGACCCTAGGGGAAATGCCTGGGGTAGGGACGGGGGCCGGGCGGTTTATTGGGAGATAAGTGGTTGTTCCCGCCGCTCGTTGCGATGTCACCTGAGAGGCGCGTCTTCCACGCCTGTTCCCTGACGCGGACCCCATGCCCCGGTGCTGTCGCGGTTGGACGCGGCGGCTGTCGTGGCGGGCATGCCGTCCCGTCCCGGCTCATCGCCGAACCGAAGGATCTGAGCATGCCCCACCCACGCCGCACATCCCATTTCGCCCTTCCGGTCAGCCATGCGTCCGCACGGGAAGCACGGTGTCTGGCTCGTGAGGCGCTGAGCAAGTGGGGCTTCGACGCCAGTGAACCGGTCGTGGACACCACCCTTGTGATCCTCACCGAACTGGTCACCAACAGCGTCCTGCACGCAGCCCAGGTCTCCGCGCGCGTGGGGGTCTCGCTGGCTCTGTCGCGGGGCCGCCTCACGGTGGCGGTGCACGACGACCATCCGCACTGCCCCCGGCCGAAGACGGAGACCGCGGACGAACACGGCCGGGGTCTGCGCATCGTCCATGAGCTGGCCGCGGAGATGGGAGGACACGTGCACCTGCGTCCCGATCGGGGACGGCAGGGCAAGACCGTGGTCGTGGTGCTGGGCCCCGGCAGCGCACGGCCCGGACCCCGGCGAGGGGACACCCCGGGCCCGGCGGCGGGACCCGGGACGGTGCGGCGTCTGGTCAGGTATCTGCGCCGGGCCCTGGCGGCGGCCCTTGCGGATAGGCGTCGTAGACGCCGGAAATGGCTGTCCTCGCTGGTGGCACAGCCATTTTGAACGCCTCATCGCCCGGTGGAACGGCCTTCCTGCCCGAGATGGCCACGGCCATCATCAGACCGGCGACGAGCGACGCGAGGAACCCCCGGACCGAGACGGCCGACCACAGGCCGGCGATCGCCGCACCGGTGGCGAGGGCGACCGAGAGGACAACGACGGAAGACCGGTAGTGGACGGTTCCGTTGACGGGCATCGCGGCCATGCCCAGGAAGTGCGTGGCGGCCACTCCGAGCCCGGTGATGGTGCCCGCGATGCCCAGTGCGACGGGACGGGCTCCCCAATAAGCGACGATGAACATGCCCACGCCGGCGGCCAGGACCGCCACCACCGGGCTGAGGGCAACGTCGCGCTCAGGACGGATCGAGTGTCACGTCCGCGTGAGACACACGTGTCTCCAGATCCGCGCCTCTGGTGCTGTTGACCACTTGGACGGCCTGGATCTGTGACGACTTGGGCACCGCACCGCCGAGGTAGGAGGCGTACTTCGTGGCCAGCGCGGTGAAGTCGTCGGAGATGTGTGTGGTCTTGCCCGCCTCGATCGGCGGGCCGGCGACCGTGACCCGGCAGCCGTCCGAGCAGCCGTTGGACCACAGCACGCCGTCCTTGCCCGCGCCCGCGAAGCCGCCCGGGTCGTAGTGGACGACGGAGATCAGGTTCGTCTTGCCGTTCACGGTGTATATGAGGTCGGTGGTCAGGATCGCGCGCTTCTCGTCGCAGGTGAAGCCGCCGGTCTGCTTGGCGTACGCGTCGTAGGACGCCGTGAGGCGGCCGTCGGAGAAGTTGTACGGCTCATGGGTGCTGGGGTCGCGCCGCAACGAGCTGCCCACGTACTCGTACGAGAATGCCACCTCGTGCAGATCGCAGTTGCCCACGTTCTTCGCGTTGTTCTGCATCGTCAGCGTCAGCGGCGAACCCTCGGCGCCGGCCACTTGGTGGTCGTACCCCGGGTACTGCCGGAGTCTGTCCTCGTCCCAGTTGATGGTGATGAACCGCCAGGACGGACAGGCGTGCCCGTAGCGCCCTTCGTAGGGGAACCAGGTGCACGAGGTGTCGACGCGTTCCGCATCGTCCAGGGCCGCACACCCGGAGGTGTCGGCATCGCTGGTGGCGCCGGTCGACTCATGCGACACGCTGTCGCAGTGGTGGGCAGGACCGGGGTCGTAGACGATCGACCGGGACTGTGTCACCGGCGCTGCGGAACTGCCCGACGGGAGCAGGAAGGGTACCGCCGCGACAAGGGCGGCGGTCGGAACCAGAAAGGGTAGGAAACGCTTGAGGCGGCTCCTACGGTGTAATCCGGCTGAAGACGGTGACTGGTCGCTGAGCTGGGTTCCGTACACGGATTGCCGAATGCTCGGCGGCTTGTCGGACATCAATGTTCCCGGGATTCTCTGGAAGTGGGGGGAGAGAGATTCGACCCTACGTACCCGGCGGGAGCTCCGACAAGCCGTCCCGTGCCGGAACTGCCCAATGAGGCAGTCCTCAGCGCTCATTGTTTCCGGAGGCAGGACGAGGAGGGCTGCCGGACACCCGGCGGGCGGCCGGTGGCTGCGTCCCGTGGTGGGTACCGTAAGCCTGTTCGCGCGGTGTGCGTATCACGGATGGGGCGACGAGCGGGCAGCTCAGAGTGGTTTCCCGGGGTGCGCGGAGTCAACGGCGCACGTGGCCGCAGACGTCGTGGCGCCGGTGCCGGGGCAACTCGCGCGGCTCGCAGGGGCGTTTCCCCCGGACTGCCCGAGTGGGCGGCCCCGGACTCGCAGGCGACTTCGCGCCACCCTTTCCGATAGTGTCCGATGCCAAGACAGGGGCACGACAAGTCCGTCCCTCCGCTCTGCCGGATGCGGGTGTCCGCCTGTGAACGACAGCGAGCCCTTCCCCCGGCATGGTTGTGCGAATTCGGCCTGGTAATGCAGTAAATCCCCTGTATCCATGGGCAAGGCGTATGAAGGACCGCTGTGAAGCCATTCCTGTGCACTGTCCGGACAGGTCCCGAGCCTCCGGAGAACACGCAATGGCATCTTCCGTACGGAGCATTCATTCGGCTTGCCCGCCGGAATCGGGCGCCCGGCGGGCAACGACCCCGTTCCCCTGTGTCCCCCCGCTCGGCAGCGCGACCGGATCAGTTCGCCCCCGCGCTCGCTGATGCATGCAAAGGAGTCCTGAGTGTCCTCCCGAAGGAAAAACCGCTCGCGCGTGATGCGCGTGGGCATCCCCGCCATAGCCGCTGCGGCTGTGGGAGCCAGTGTCTGGGGCTTCACGGCGGCCAACGCCACGTCGGCGTCCGTCGAACTGCCTCCGGTCAACGCCGGGTTCGACTACCAGATCGGCGAGGCATACACACCTCCGTCCGGTGTGAAGGTGGTGAGCCGCGACAACGCGGACGCCCCGGCCAAGGGCCTGTACAACATCTGTTACATCAACGCGTTCCAGAGCCAGCCCGACCACGAGGGTGACTGGAAGGGCCTGCTGCTCGAGGGCAAGGACGGCAGCCCGGCCGAGGACCCGGACTGGCCGGGTGAGTACGCTCTCGACATCACCACCCCGGCCAAGCGCACGGCGATCGCCGACAAGGTCGACGCGGTCATCGACACCTGCGCCTCCAAGGGCTTCAACGCGATCGAGCCCGACAACTACGACTCCTACACCCGCTTCGACGGCCTGACCGCGGACGAGGCCAAGGCATACATGACGCTCCTCGTGCAGCACGCGCATGAGAAGAACCTCGCCATCGCGCAGAAGAACACCGCAGAGCTGGCCCCGGACGCCAAGTCGCTCGGCATCGACTTCGCCGTCACCGAGGAGTGCGGTATGTCCTGGGGTGACGAGGGCGGTCCGGAGTGCTCCCAGTACGAGAAGGCCTTCGGCGACCACGTCCTGGACGTGGAGTACAGCGACGAGGGTTTCAAAGCCGCGTGCGACGGCTGGTCGGGCAAGTTCAGCGTCGTCAAGCGTGACGAGGACGTCTCGGCCCCGGGCTCGGACGCCTACGTACGCGAGACCTGCAGCAACTGACCCGTTCCCGGCCCGCATACCGTGCCGGGTCCACGGTGCGGGGCCGTCCCGGACGAGAGCCTGTCCGGGACGGCCCCGCGTCTGTTCCTCGACGCACCTGCGCATGGACACCACCGCTCGTGCACCGCATGGTGGCGCAGCGGCCCGAGCACGGCGCGCGGCCTTCCGGCGGGCCGGAGGAGTGTGCGCGTCCCCGGGCTCTGCGGTCTTCCTCCGCGTCGGTCACCGGCTCTGGTCGCCCACCTGCACGCATGCCTCCCCACCGCCTGAGCGGTGGGGAGGCGCCGGGGCCCGCTGGTGGGGGGCAGGGGCCCCGGCGGCGCCGGACGCGGCCGGGGCTCGCCGGACGAAGCGTGCCCGGTGGGGGGCGCCGTCAGAAGCGGGTCCGGACGGCGAATCGAAGGCAGCTCCGGCCCCGGCCGACCGTGTCCTCCATGACTGTGCCCGATGTCGGCGCCGCTCGGGCGCCGTTGCCCGCTCGACTGCCCGGTCGTACCGAAGTCCCGCATCATCGCGGTGGTTTGAGTGCCGCAGGAGGAAGCCGAGCGTCCTGCCGTTCTTTACCTGGATGCGCCGTGCGCGGGAATCTCGGCGGCCGCGGTGCTCATACGGGCCCGGGGGCAGGGGACAGAGGGCGGGGGCGGTGAACCTCGATCAGAGCGTCCATGAGTGTGCCGAGGCGCTCGTCCACACGGTGCTGGTCCGGATGGGAGTCGTACCACCGGACGATCTCCTGTGCGCCGCGGGAGAAGGGGATCGGGGACGCGGAACCGGGCGAGATCCTGCGGACCTTCGCGTTGTCGAAGACCAGGGAATGGGACTTGTCGCCGAGGAGCTCCTCTCCCCATCGCGGGTCCGCCGCCGCGATCGCAGCCGACGGCACATGTACCAGCCGTGCCTCGGCCCCTGCCGCTTCGGCCATGGTCCGGTAGATCTCATTCCAGGTCAGCACCTCGTCACCCGTCAGGTGATACGTCTCCCCGACGGTTTGCGGGTCGCCCAGGATTCCCAGGAACCCGTGCGCGAAGTCCTCCGTGTGCGTCATGGTCCACAGCGACGTGCCGTCCCCGTGGACCAGCACCTCCTTGCCGCGACGCATCCGGTCCAGTACCGTCCAGCCTCCGTCGAACGGGATCGCGGTGGCGTCATACGTGTGCGAGGGGCGCACCACCGTCACGGGAAAGCCCCTCTCGGCGTGGGCCCGGGCCAGGACCAGCTCGCAGTGGATCTTGTTGCGTCCATAGGCGGAGTACGGGTTGCCCAGGGGTGCTGACTCGACGAGAGGCAGCGGGGAGGGCCGCTCGTAGACGGCGGCCGAACTGATGAAGACGTACTGGCCGGTGCGCCCGTGAAAGAGATCGAGGGCGGCCTCCACGTGCTCCGCGGTGAACGAGAGGAAGTCCACCACCACGTCGAACTGTTCGTCACCGATGGCCCTCCGTACCGCGTCGGTGTCCCGGACGTCGGCGTTGACGACCCGCGCGCCGTCCGGGAGGGGCCGCAGCGTGCTGCGGCCGCGGTTGAGTACATGCAGGTCGAGACCGGACGCTGCGGCCAGCTGTGCGCAGCCCGCGCTGATGATGCCGGTGCCGCCGATGAAAAGTACCTTCAGGGGCATGCTGTTGCTGTGTCCTCACGGGAGATGGTGGGCGCCCGGGTCCGCCGGCGCCGGGGCGGCAGGGGGTTACTCTCCGGGGTACCGGACCCCCAGCTGTTCTCGCAGGTCGTCAGTGGTCCGCATCAGCCGCAGGGATTCAGATACCGGCATCAGGTCCGATTCCAGGCGCCCTTCGGCGACGCAGCGGGCGGCCTCCGCCGCCTCGTAGGCGTAACCGTGCTCGCGCGATTCCGGCTCGTAGCAGTCGATGAGTTGCCCGGCTCGGTCGAGGAGGCGGACGCTGGTCGGCGCGTAGAAGGCGCCCTCCAGCTCCAGCCCGGCCAGGGAGCCTGAGACGGACGCCGTGGTCGGGGTCCGCGCCAGCAGCGTGGTGTGCAGCAGGCCATGGGCGCCACGGGCGTTGGTGACCACTACGGAGGACTGGGCGTCGACCCCGGTGAAGGTGCGCGACCCGATCGCGGACGCGGTCGCGAAGGGCCCCAGGACCATGGACGCGAAGGACAGCGGATAGACGCCGAGGTCGAGCAGCGCGCCGCCGGCGAGCTCCGGCGCGTAGAGCCTGCTGTGCGGGTCCGGCGTCATGTACTGACCGTGGTCGGCCATGACGGTGTGAACCTCGCCGAGCAACTCGCGCTCCAGGCACTGGCGCACCACGTCCATGTGCGGCAGACACCGGGGCCACATCGCCTCCATGAGGAAGCGCCCCTGGGCCCGCGCCGCCCCGATGAGCTGTTCCGCCTCCCGTGCGTTGCGCGTGAACGCCTTCTCCACGAGTACGTGCTTGCCCGCCCCGATCGCCTGCATCGCCTGGGTGAAGTGTTCGGAGTGCGGAGTGGCGACGTACACGATGTCGACCCGCTCGTCGGCAAGCAGTTCGGCGTAGCCGCCGTACGCAGTCGGTATCCCGAAGCGGCGCGCGAACGCCTCGGCCCGCTCCGCGCTGCGCGAGCCGACCGCCACGACTTCCTGGGCCGTGGATGCCTGCAGGGCGCGGACGAAGGTGTCGGCGATCCCGCCGGGGCCGAGCACCCCCCACCGCAGCACGGGTGCCGATCGAGGCGGCAGCGTCCGGGGCGCGGGCAGCGCGGTGCCGGCCGCGCTGCCCGCGGGTATGGGGGAGTCCTCTGTCGTGTTCAAGATTCGTCTCGCACCTTTCGTACCGTGCGGGGTGGGGGTGTGGCTACTGGCAGGTTGCCTGCGGCGACGTCTCTGCTCACCGTGGGGTGTCTTCTTCTGCCGCCTGCATGCCGGTGCCCGGACGCGTGTGAGCGGTCACCACGCATCGTGCCACGGCTCCGGACGGCGGCCCGCAGGTGGAGAACCCGGGTTGACCGCCGCCGGGCCGCCGTTGAGGGCCAGCAAGCGCTTCCGTGCGCCTGCCCGGGGGAGCGCCAACTGCCCGAAGGGCTGCCCGTACGGGAGGAAGCCAGCCGCGGAATCCGCCCCACCGGGCAGGACGGCGGCCGGGAGCCGAGCCGCGCACGACGGCACCGGCCCGCGAGTTGCGTCAAGGCGGGGAAGTTCCGAGACCGCCGCGCTGTGCCCGGTCCGGTGGAATGGCCCCTGAAAGGCTGCCGGGGCGCTGTTCCCCCGGCCGGACAGCCGGCCGACAAGTCTCCTCAGGCGTTCGGCCGGGCCTTCGCGAGGGTCTCGACCTCCGGCGTACCGAGAGCCCTGCCGTAGACGCGTACGTCATCGATGCCGCCGTGGAAGAGATCCGACGCGGCGCCTTCCCACTGCCCCCGGCCGACGGTGAAGGGGCCGTCCGCCGCCCAAGTGTTCCAGTGCCTGTCGTGCCCCTGGAGCACTCCGCCGACGTAGAGGCGGATTTCGTGGTTGCCCGCGTCGAACACAGCCGTCAGGTGCTGCCACTGACCGAGCCGGGGCGAGGCGAGCGACAGCACGTCGGACTCGTCGCCGTCAGCCGAGTCGGAGTCTCCCATGGCAAGGCGCCACCGGTCGGCCTCGTCGGAGTACTGGAGGAAGAACCCGCTGACATGGCCGCCGTCCTGCCCGGCCACCGTCTGGAACCCGGACTTCGACGTCGGGCGCACCCAGGCGGACACGGTGAAGCTGCGCTCCGTGTCGACCACGGGTCCGCCGGACTGGATGTAGCCGGTCCCGTCGAACGTCGCCGAGCCCCCGCGGTCCGCGTCGGTACGCGCGCCTCCGACGAAGCTGCCGGGGGAGGAGCCCATCGCCTTCGGCCGGGCAGTACTGAAGTCCCAGCGCAACCCGGCACCCGGGAGCGCCAGTGCGGAGGCCGGGGGCGGGGGCGTGTGCGAGGGGGATGGTGACGTCGAGGGCTTGGCCCGAGGGCTCTTGCTGACCTGCTTCGCAGGACGGTGCCTCTTTCGGGGTGAAGGCGGGGGCGACGTGGCAGCACTGCTCGTCGGTCCGGCGAGGACGTCGTCAGGGGCCGACGGCTGGGGGAGGGTCCGGTGTCCGGTCTCCTCGAACTGGGGCCCTCCCACGAAAGCAACGACTGCGGCGATTACGGTGGCACAGGCGGCGAGCGGGATGAGGACGGTCCGCTGGCTCCGCACACTCTGCAAACGGCGGGCGATTCCCGGCAGTTCGCGTCCGGGCGTGGTGCCTTCCCCTACGCGGTGCGGCCCGGGAACCGGCCGCCCGGCCCCGCCGGGGGCTGCTCTGTTCGGGAAACAGTCCGCACCACCCCAGGGGAGCAACACCCCGGCCAGTGCCGCTCCGCGGCCCGGACTGCGCAGGTGAGTCAGATCCTGGAGCGCCTGACGGCAGGTGACGCACACCGCCAGGTGTTCTTCGAGCCCGCTGGTGGCATAGACGGCGTCCGCACGGTGGCGGTCGGACTCGGATGCCGTGATCAGGAGGCGGGTGAAGGGCCGGCAGGCCGGTGTCGCGTGCTCTTCGAGTATCTCGACGTATGCGCTTCGGAGCCTGTTCCCGACGGTAGGTGCCCAAGCTCGCACCGCGTTCGCTTCCGTGCCGAGGAGGCGGGCGACCGTCTCGACACCGTCCTGCTCGACGGTGAGGTGCCACAGCCCGACCTGGAGGCGGACGGGCAGCCGATGGAAGGCCGCGGCCAGCGGGGGCTCCGCGTCCGAGGCCTGTCCGGAGGAGGCTTCGGGTGCCGACAGCCATGCCAGAAGTCCGGCGCTGAGCCGTTCCCGCCGTTCGTCATGGGACCACTCGGCGGCGGTCCGCAGGACGAGGGCGAGCAGATGAGGACGCCAGGCAGTGTCCGTGTCATTGGCCGGCAGCTCCTGCACGGCGGCCTCGCTCGCAGTCACGGCGAGAAGCGCGGCGTCCTGTGGAGTGGCCGTGCACCGCGCCGCGTACGCCACTGCCGGATCGAAGTGACGCCTCATCAGCTCCGCCCCGGCCGCCGCGCCATCGTCTCCGCCCCCGGCGGCCTTTCGGGCCAGGGTGAGATCGTCGGCGTCCGGCGTGCTTCCGGTGGCCGGGGACGATGGCGCCGCATCCTCCGCGGCGGGCCGCTCGCGCTCTCCTGACGAAGGCATTTCGGATCTCCTCACCGGATTTTTCGCAGGAACTGCCTTGCCGCACAAGCGTGATCTGTCGTCCTGATCATCCTGGCACCGTAGAAGCCGGCCTTCCAGGTCCACGCCCCTGCGCTGCCTCTCCGGGCAGACCGACTTCAGCGTGCTGCCTCTCCGGGCAGACCGTCGGCGGCCCTACGGGGTGGGCCTCGGCATCAAGTGCCGGCCGAACCGGGCGAGTACGCCGGGCAGGGCGCAGCCACCTCACCCTGCTTTCCCCCCGTTGTCAGTGGTTCCGGTGATGTTCGCGAACACCTTCACCCGGCGAGGTGAGGAGGACATCGGATCACGGCTGTGGCCGGCTGCCCCGCAGCACCTGTACCAAGACACCCGCACCAAGACACCCGCACCAAGACACCTGCAAAAAGCGAGGACGGTTTGAGGCATGCGGCGTCAGGAGCCCGACGAGGACGTCTTCCTGTTCCCCGCGCGCACCCCGGTCACAGCAGCACCACCGAGCGGAGCACGTCGCCCTCGTGCATCCGGGCGAAAGCCTCCTCGACGCCGTCCAGCTCGATGGTCTCGGTGACGAAAGCGTCCAGGTCCAGTCGCCCCTGCTGGTAGAGGTCGATCAGCATCGGGAAGTCGCGGGACGGCAGGCAGTCGCCGTACCAGGACGACTTCAGGGCCCCGCCGCGCCCGAACACGTCCAGGAGCGGCAGATCGATGCGCATCGCGGGGGTCGGGACCCCGACAAGGACCACGGTGCCGGCCAGGTCGCGGGCGTAGAAAGCCTGCTCGTACGTCTCCGGGCGGCCGACGGCCTCGATGACGACGTCGGCGCCGTGTCCACCGGTGAGGGCACGGATCGCCTCCACCGCGTCCTGTGAGCGGGAGTTGACCGTGTGGGTGGCACCGAGCCCGCGCGCGGCCTCCAGCTTGCGGTCGTCGATGTCGACGGCGATGACACGCCCCCCGCCGGCCAGCACCGAGCCGACGACGGCCGCCATGCCGACACCGCCGCAGCCGATCACGGCGACCGAGTCGCCGCGGCCGACGTCGCCGGTGTTGATGGCGGCGCCGATGCCGGCCATCACGCCGCAGCCGAGCAGACCGGCCGCGGCTGCGGACGCGGAGGGGGCGACCTTGGTGCACTGACCGGCTGCTACCAGGGTCTTCTCGGCGAAGGCGCCGATGCCGAGGGCCGGAGACACCACGGTGCCGTCCGTGAGGGTCATGGGCTGTTTCGCATTGCGGGTGTCGAAGCAGTACCAGGGGCGGCCGCGGAGACAGGCGCGGCACATGCCGCAAACGGCCCGCCAGTTGAGCACCACGAAGTCCCCGGGGGCGACCTCCGTCACGCCCTCGCCCACGGACTCGACCGTGCCGGCCGCCTCGTGCCCGAGGAGGAAGGGGAACTCGTCGTTGATACCGCCCTCGCGGTAATGCAGGTCGGTGTGGCAGACCCCGCAGGACCGGATCTTCACCACGGCCTCGCCGGGGCCCGGGTCCGGTACCACGATCGTCTCCAGCCGGACGGGCTCGCCCTTCGCCCGGGCGATCACGCCTCGTACCTCTTGTGCCATGTGCGCGGCCTTTCTCGTTGGTCGGTTCGAGTCCTCGTGCCGGGAGCGCGCGGCGAGTGGGCCCGTCCTCACACCCGTACCGGACGGACCCCGCGGCGTACGCCGGAAGGGTGGGGCGGGATCGAGGGCAGGCGTGGGGCCGTGGGTCGGCCGGCGCCCGGCTGGGTGCGGATTCGACGCCGTACCCGGCGGTAGGTGCGGCCTGGCTGTGGAGACCGTTTGTGGCCGGCTCGTTTACTGACAGCCGTGGAGTCGCCGTCGCCGGTAGCCTGCGGCGGCCGGCGGGGCTTTGTCAATGCTTCCGGAGCGACTTTACTGACTGGCACGTCAGTCAGTGGAATCGGTGCAGGCGCGTTGGGTCTACGCCGGAACGAGGCAGCCGGACGGTCGGCCCGCCTGCTCTCGGGCGTGAGCCGAAGCCGCAGGGGCGTCGGCCCGCGGCGTTAGGAGATTCTCCGCGCCCCTGCGGACCGGGTCGAAGGTGTGACCATCGCCCTTGACCGGTAGGTAACGACCAGGGGGGCAGGGGCTGGACGCTGCGGATCGCGGGATGGGCCGCTGCGCCGGCCGCGCTGGAGCGCGGCCGGCCGGCCGGACGTCACGGACGCCGAGACCGGGCAGGTCGCCCCGTACGGACGGTGCCCGTACGAGCATGTCCGTGCCCGCGACAATCCGGCACCCGCACTGGAAGCGCCGGCTCCGGCTCTTGACAGGTAGGAATCCACTACTGCATCGTCATTCAGTATTGCCCCCCCCTCGCCGGCCGTTCCGCCGGCCCGCCGGGTGTCGATCCGACCACCTGAGAGTGGTCCCCGAGCTCTTCCGTCGCCGCTGCCTCCCCGGCCGCACGCAGGGGATGCGCGACGCGAGTTCCGTCGCGAGAGGCCCATCCATGAATGTGAGCACAGGGACCGAATCGTTCGACGTCATCGTCGTCGGTCTGGGAGGACTCGGCTCCGCCACCGCCTGGCAGCTCGCCGCTGCCGGGCACCGAGTGCTCGGACTGGAGCAGTTCGAGTTCGGCCATGACCGCGGGGCGTCCCACGACACCTCCCGCATCCTGCGGCACAGTTACCACCGCCCCGACTACGTACGGCTGACCAGGGACGCGTACGAGGACTGGGCCCGCCTGGAAGAGGCATCCGGCCGGCAGTTGGTCACGCGGACCGGCGGAGTCGACCTCTGCCCCGAGAACTCGCGGATCCCGCTCGACGACTACTGGCGCAGCCTCTCAGCCGAGGGGATCCCCTACGAGCTCCTGGACGCGGACGAGGTGCGCAGCCGCTGGCCCCAGATCTCTGTTCCCGACGGTACGACGGCGATGTACCAGGAACGCACCTCCATCGTCCCGGCCGCGCGCTCCACGGCGGCCATGCAGCAGCTGGCCGTGGCGGCCGGTGCCCAGCTGCGCGACAACGCCCCGGTCACCGGCATCCGGCACCGCGCGCATGGAGTGGAGGTCGTCACGGAGCAGGCGCGCTACTCCGCCGGAAAGGTCGTCCTGTGCACGGATGCATGGGCCAACAGCCTGCTGCGGCCGCTGGGTTGGGACATCCCTCTCACGACGCTCGAGGAGCAGGTCACCTACTTCGAGCCGGCGGACCCCTCCCGCTTCGCACCGGAGGTCTTCCCCGTCTGGATCTGGCTTGATGACCCCTGCTTCTACGGCTTTCCGGCCTACGGCGAGGCCACCGTCAAGGCCGGACAGGACTGCGGGGGCCCCGAGGTCCGTCCGGACCGGCGCTCGGGGGCTACTGACCCCGAGATGCTCGACCGGCTGTCCCGTTTCATGGGCCGACGGTTTCCCCGGAGCGGTCGGGCGATCCGGTCCAAGCGCTGTCTGTACACCCTGACACCCGACCGCGACTTCGTCCTCGGGCTGGTGCCGGGTGCGGAACGGGTACTGGTCGGCCTCGGTGCGGCGCACGCCTTCAAGTTCGCGCCGACCCTCGGCCGGTTGCTGTCCGCGCTGGTGCGGGACGCGTCGCTCGTGAAGACCGAGCCCTACACCACGTTCCGGCTCGACCGTCCCGCGCTGACCGACCGGGAACACCCGGTCAACTGGATGACCTGAACCCTTTCCGGCCGGCCGGATCCTGCGCGCGGCTCCCGTACCGGTCGCAGGAAGACGACACCGGCCGCGCAGCCCCTGAAAGCACACCGTCTGCGACGTGTGCCCGAACTGGACGGAAGCCATGACAGCGAGCCCCCCGAGTGACTCCGCCTCCACCTCCCGTGACGCCATGGGACGGCTGACCGCCGACATGCTCACCGACGCCGAGAAGTACGGCGCCACCCCGCGGGAGGCCGCCCCGGGCGTGGCCGATCGCAGCACGGGTGGGATCGGGGCCTGCTTCGGCCGGCCGGGCGAGCCCGCCGCGGCGCACACGGAGGGAGCCGGCCATGGCGACCCGCGCTGAACTCCTCGTGATCGGCGGTGGCCTGATGGGCGCCGCCACGGCCTGGGCCGCCTCACGCCGCGGGCTGTCGGTGGTCCTGCTGGAGCAGTTCGGCCCCGGGCACGCCCTGGGCAGCTCGCACGGCAGCTCCCGCATCGTACGGCGCGGCTACGAGGACGCGCTGTACACGGAGTTGACCGGGCGGTCGTTCGAGCTCTGGCGGGAACTGGAGCTGGACTCCGGCACGTCACTGCTGCGGATGCTCGGCAGCGTGGACTTCGGGACGCGCCCGTACGCCGCGTCGGTCGCCGCCCGGCTCGCCGCCGCGGGCGTGAAGCACGAGATACTCGGCGCGGACGAGGCGGAACGCCGCTGGCCGGGCATGCGCTTCCAGGGTCCGGTCGTCCACCACGCACAGGGCGGCACCATCGATGCCGCCTCGGCGGTGGCCGCGTTCATGGACGGCTCCGTACGGCGGGGCGCGGTCGTCCGCCACGGCACCGCCGTGACATCGCTGGAGAGGACGGAGGGTGGGGCCCTGGCCCACCTGGCCGACGGTGACACGGTCCTCGCCCGTCATGTGGTCGTCGCCGCCGGAGGGTGGACCGCGGAGCTGCTCGCGGGGCACGTCGAGCTGCCACCGCTGACCGTCACCCAGCAGGACACTTTTCACTTCCCGCGGTGGGATCCGGCCTCGCCGGCCTGGCCCAGCGTGCTTCATGAACAGGGTGCGGGGATCTACCACCTGGCGGGCGGACGGGACGGCGGCCCGGCCGACGACCGCAAGATCGGCGAGCACTACAGCGGCCGGAAGACGACAGCCGCCAACCGGGACGGCGTGATCACCCCGGAGTCCCGGGCGCGGGTCGTCGACTACGTCGAACGATGGCTGCCGGGGCTGCGAGCCACCCCCCGGACCGAGACCAGCTGCCTGTTCACCTTCACGCCGAGCGAGGACTTCCTGCTGGACCGGGCCGGGCCGTTCGTCGTCTGCTCACCCTGCTCCGGGCACGGGGCGAAATTCGCCCCGCTCATCGGCGAACTCACCACCGGTCTGGTGACCGGGGACGGGGCGGTTCCCGAGCGCTTCCGGCTCGCCGCCCACGTACCGCGCGTGCCCGGCGCGCGCTGAGTGGCCGACCGCTCCCGGCGGGCGGGTATCCCCTTCCTGACACGCCAGTCAGGAAGACCGGTATGGTGTCCCCGTGGTGCGCAAACAAGTTGTCCTGCGGCGAGAGGAAATCCTCGACGCGACGGTGGAGCAGATCAAGCAGCGCGGCATCGCGGCGACGCGCGTCGCGGATGTCGCGGCTGCGCTCGGTGTGAGCAGCGGCCTGCTCCACTATCACTTCGCGACGAAGGAAGCGCTGGTCGAGGAAGCCTTCTCCCATGCGGCACAGCGGGAGATGACGGCCCTGCGCGCCGCTGTCGCCCGCTCCGCGCCCGCCGTGACGCGCATGAAGGCGCTGCTGCGGCTGTACGCGCCGACGGGACAGGTAGCCGGATGGCGGCTGTGGATCGACGGCTGGTCGGCCGGCATGCGGGACACGGGGCTCCACGACGTGATGCGCACGATGGACGACGAATGGAAGTCCTCCATCAGCCGTCTGGTCCAGGAGGGCATGGACAGCGGTGAGTTCCGGTGCACCGACGCGCGGCACACGGCCTGGCGGATCACCCTCTTCCTGGACGGGCTCGCGGTGCAGCTCGTCGCCCGTCGCGGCGTCCTGGACAAGGCGGAGGCCGCGCGGTGGGTCCGCGAGCACGTCGCCGGGCAGCTCGGCATCGCCCCTGCGGACCTGGCGGCGCGCGCTGCCAAGTCGCGTCAGTCCGCCGCCTCCTGAGGCGCTGAGCGGACCGGACCCGGACTTCCTGGGAAGACCTGTCCTGAGATGTCGGACGGCTCGGCCATCGGCCACTTATTGACTGATGAATCAGTCAATATCTAGGCTACGGTGGGCCCGTCGGCGCCCAGAGCGCCGTCGTACCCGGGCAGAGGGGGGACACCGTGACCACCACTCAGCAGACAGACGTACGCAGCGGCCGTGCAGGCTCAGGGCGGCGCATCGCCATCGTCGCCCTGACCTGCGCCACCGCCGTCTGGGGCTGGAGCTATCTGGCAACGGCATGGCTGCTGCCCGAGATGAAGACGCCGAGCCTGGTCGCCGTCCGCTTCCTGCTCGCAGGCCTGATCATGGTCGCCGTACGCCCCCGCGCGCTCGGTTCGCTCGGCCGCCGCCACACACTGGCCGGACTGGGTCTCGCCCTCTTCCTGGCCTCCGGCACCCTCCTCCAGGTCGAGGGTCAGCACTTCATTCCGGCGTCCCAGTCCGGATTCCTCGTCTCGCTCTTCGTGGTCCTGACGCCGCTGGTGTCGCGGATCCTGTTCAGGACGAAGGTGACGAAGGGAGTGTGGGCCGGTGTGGTCGCCGCGACCGCGGGCCTGGCCGTGATCTCCTTCAACGGGGTCGCGCTGAGCCTCGGCAGCTGGCTGACCCTGGCCGCCGCACTGTCGTACTCGGTCCAGGTCGCGCTGCTGTCGGAGTACTCCACGCCCGACAAGGTCTACGGCCTGGCCACTCTGCAGATCCTCGGTACCGGGGTGATCGCCGCCTGCTGGGCGGTGCCCGCGGGGATCGACCTGCCGGACACCGCGGCGGGCTGGGGATGGCTCTCCTATTCCACACTGCTGGCGACGCTCGGCATGTACGGGGTGCAGACCTGGGCGCAGTCCCGTGTCAGCGCCGCCGGCGCGGCGGTCGTCCTGGCCTGCGAACCGCTGTTCGTGGCCGTCTTCAGCCTGCTTACCGGGGCCTCCCTGGCGGGCCGGACGATCACCGGCGGCATGCTGATCCTGGTGGCGATGTACCTCGTGGTCTCCGCCGACCGCCCGGCCCCGCCACCGTTCGCAGATCCTCTCGCGCTCCCCGAGCCTCGCACGGCCCTCCGCCACGAGGGGCCCCAGGATGCGCCGGGACCGCGCCAACCGTAGGAGTCCGTCCGCACCGACGCGGGCCGGGTCCGCCACGGAGCAATCCGCGGCGGACCCGGCCCGGCTGAGCTCAGTGCCCTTCCGTCAGCTCGTTCTTGACGACCTGTCCGCCCTTCATGACGAAGCGGACGTCCGTGAACGCCGACACGTCGCCGGACGTACCGGGGACGGCGATGAGGTCGGCGTACTTGCCCGGCGCGATCGAGCCGATACGGTCCTCCCGGCCCATGCACTCGGCACTGGTGAGCGTCGCCGCGCGCAGCGCCCCCATCGGCGTCATCCCGTACTCGCACATGGTGGCGAGCTGACGGGCCTGCATGCCGTGCGGGAAAGCTCCGGCGTCGGTACCGAAGCCGATCCTCACCCCGGCGCGCACCGCCTTGGCGAATGCCTCGCGCTGTGCGCCGGTGGCGTGGTCGTTCTTGGCCTGGGTCTCCTCGTCGAAGCCCGCGGCATCCGCGTTCTCCGCGAGCCAGTCGCTCCACCAGATGTCCGCGGAGAGATACGTGCCGTGCTGGAGCATGAGCTCGATGCCCTCGTCGTCGAGGTAACAGCCGTGCTCGATGGAGCGGACACCGGCCCGGACCGCCATTTTGATGCCCTCGGTCCCGTGCGCGTGGACGGCGACGTACGCGCCGTAGTAGGACGCCTCTTCGACCGCGGCCCGCATCTGCGCCTCCGTGAGCTCGGGGGCACCGGGGGCGGTGCCGGCGGCCATGACAGCGCCGGTACCGATCAGCTTGATCACGTCGGCGCCGCCGTGCAGGATCTCCCGGACCCGCTCGCGGGTGTCGTCCACGCCGCGCACGGAGCCGAAGCGGAACTCCCTGGGCAGCTGGACGTCGTGGGCGAGTCCCGTGATCATTCCGCCGCCGGTGGAGACGGTGACGTAGGCGCCGGCGACGGCCATGCGGGGGCCGAGGACGGTGCCGTTGTCGATGGCGTCCCGCAAGGCCGTGTCGACGAATGCCCGGTAGGCGCCGAGATCACGGACCGTGGTGAATCCGGCCAGCAGGGTGTCGCGCGCATGGCTGATCGAAGCGAACGCCTGCTGTGCGGCGGTCTGCTTGATCTCCTGCGCGGGGTCACCGCAGGCGGAGATGCCGATCAGATGGGTGTGCAGGTCGACCAGGCCGGGACTGAGCGTGGCCTCTCCCAGGTCGACGACCTCCACGCCCTCGGGGACCGGAGCCGCGGCGGGCTGCACCGCGGCGATGCGCTCCCCTTCCACCATGACGGTCCGGGCAGGCAGCACTTCACCTGCTTCGACATCGATCAGCCGGGCGCATCGCAGCGCGAGGGCCATCAGTCCTCCTCGACGGGTCGGGCTCGCAGCCGGGACACTCCCGGCTGCGCGAAGTGCACGTCCTGTCGCTCACAGGCGGTGCGTACGACGGGGACGGGGGAGGGGGAAAAGCCGTCCGGACAAGGACCGGGCTGCGGGCGGCTCCCCGCATGCCACCCCCAGTGTCAGGGCCGGCTCACTGCTCCAGCACGGCCATGGCCGCGTTGTGCCCGGGGATCCCGCTCACACCGCCGCCTCGCACGGCGCCTGCGCCGCAGAGCAGCACGTTCTTGTGCGCGGTCTCGACGCCCCAGCGGCCGGTGCTCCTGGACTCGTCGACGAACGGGAAGGCCAGCGACCGGTGGAAGATGTTCCCCCGGGGCAGCCGCAGCTCGCGCTCCAGGTCCAGGGGGCTCTTGGCCTCGACACATGGCCTGCCCTCACCGTCCAGCGCCAGGCAGTCGGCTATCGGCTCGTCCAGCACCGCGTCGAGCTCCGCGAGGGCGCCCTTGAGCAGGGCCTCCCTCGTCGCGTCGTTGTCCTCGGCGAACAGGTTCGCGGGCGCGTGGAGCCCGAACATCGTCAGTGTCTGATAGCCGCGCTCGACCAGTTCCGGGGCCAGGATGGTCGGGTCGGTGAGCGAATGGCAGTAGATCTCCGAGGGTGGCGCGGACGGCAGCGCGCCCGCGGCGGCCTCCCGGTAGGCCGCGTCCAACTGCCCGTAGCCCTCAGCGATGTGGAACGTGCCGGAGAACGCCTCGCGCGGGTCGATGGAGGTGTCGCGCAGCCGGGGCAGCCGGCGCAGCAGCATGTTGACCTTGAGCTGGGCGCCCTCGGCCCGTTCACCGGCCGCCTCGTCGCCGATGAGCTCCGCGAGGGCCTCGGGGGACGCGTTCACCAGGACCTTGCGGGCCGCGACGCTGCCCTCGCCGGCCGCGGTGCGGTAGGCGACCACGGAGTCCGGGTCTCCCGGATCGATGCGCAGGGCCTCGTGACCGGTGACGATCTCGGCCCCGGCCGCGCGGGCGGCGCGGGCCAGTGCGTCGGTGAAGGCGCCCATGCCTCCGACCGGGACGTCCCAGTCTCCCGTGCCCCCGCCGATGACGTGGTACAGGAAGCAGATGTTCTGCGCGAGTGACTCGTCGTGCGCGTTGCTGAACGTGCCGATGAGGGCGTCGGTCAGAACCACACCCCGCACCAGGTCGTCCCGGAAGCGCTCCTCGATCGTCACGCCCAGCGGCTGCTCGAAGAGCATGTTCCAGGCGGCTTCGTCGCCGATCCGGGCGCGCAGGGTGGCGCGAGTGGGCAGCGGCTCGGTGAGCGTGGGGAAGATACTGCGGGCGACGCTCCCGGTCGTGGCGTAGAAGTCCTCCCACGCCTGGAAGTCGGCATCGGATCCGGTGAGGGCGCGGAAGGAGGCGCGGGTGCGCTCCTTGCCTCCGCCGACGAACAGTCCGGTGGGCCTGCCGTCGCGAACCGTGGGCGTGTAGGAGGAGACCGAACGCTTCCGCACGGCGAAGTTCAGCCCGAGGTCGTCGACGATCTTCGACGGCAGAAGCGATACGAGGTACGAGTAGCGGGACAGGCGCGCGTCCACACCGGCGAACGCCCGCGTCGAGACGGCCGCGCCGCCGGTGACGTCGAGACGTTCGAGGACGAGCACGGAGCGCCCGGCCCGGGCGAGGTAGGCGGCGGCGACGAGCCCATTGTGACCACCACCGACGATGACGACGTCGTAGACGTCCTGGGAGACTTCGGCTTGTGCTGGCATGACTCTTGGTAACACGCTCTCGTCGTGCACCGCAAGCTATTCTGCGTTATTTCGCGGGAGTTGGTCGATTATCCTGACTCACCAGACAGGATAATGAGCGTCGCGGCACACCCAGAATATCGACACAACTCCAGTTCACAGCAGGTTTGTCGGATTCTGTGCGCAGCCTGAACCCGCATACAAGACCTGGTGACACGCAGAATTGCTGATTGACTCAACAGTCAGTACGAGCACGTTCAACAACCGGGCGCGCCTCTCCCTCCTGCTACGGAGCGTGTCCGTTGTCAGGGTTGGCGTGTGTGCCCGCGCGGACGCGCCACGGCGCCACGGCGCCACGGCGCCCGGGGTCCGTGGGCGCCGAGGCACCGCGCTTCACGCCGAGGCGCCCCGCTTCACACCGAAGCGTGGTCCTGACCGTCCGTCACAGCCGGGGCTGCGGCGGCCAGACGCCTGCCGATGCGCCGTTCCCGGGGCGAGATGGCGGGCACCGCGCCCAGCAGACGCCGGGTGTACTCGTGCTCGGGGCGGCTGGTGACCCGCTCCGCGCTGCCCCGTTCCACGACCGTGCCACGCAGCAGGACGTCGACCTCGTCGCTGATCCGGCGGACCACGTCGAGGTCGTGCGTGATGAACAAGTACGAGAGCCCGCGCCGCTGTTGGAGGTCGAGGAGCAGGTTGAGGATCTGCGCCTGGATGGAAACGTCGAGCGCGGAGGTGGGCTCGTCGCAGATGACCAGTTCGGGGTCGGTTGCCAGGGCACGCGCGATGCAGATGCGCTGCCGCTGGCCGCCCGAGAACCGGTGCGGCAGATCGCCGGGATCCACCCCCTCCATGCCGACGGAGTCCAGCAGTTCCCGGACCCGTCCGGCGCCGTCCCGGCGGTAGAGGCCGTGGGCGCGCAGCGGCTCCGCGACGACCTCGCCGATCGTCAGCCGGGGATCGATCGATTCGTACGGGTCCTGGAGGACCATACCGACACTGCGGCGGAACGCGTGCCGGGCGCGGCGGCCCCGGACCGTCTCGCCGCGGAAGCGTACGGTGCCGCTGTCCGCGCGTTCCAGGCCGACGATGACGCGGGCGAGGGTGGACTTCCCCGAGCCCGACTCCCCGACGACGCTGACCGTGCGGCCCGCCTCGATGCGCAGGTCCACGGCGTCCAGGGCGGTGTAGCGGCCGTAGCGCTTGGTGATGCCGGTCGCCTCCAGCAATGGCGCGTCCGCTGACGGCGAGTTTCCTTTCATCGGAGGGTCTCCAGTCGGTGACAGGCCGCGATGTGATCCGGGGCCAGCCGGCGCAGCTCGGGGAGGTCGACCCGGCAGCGGGCGTCGGCGAGCGGGCAGCGGGGGTGGAAGGGACAGCCGGGTGGAGTGCCGCCGACCGGCGGACTGCCCGAGATCGTGGTGAACGGCTCCTTGGACCCGGCGGTGCGGCCGCTGCGGAAGCACTGGAGCAGTGCTTCGGTGTACGGGTGGCGGGCGCCCTCGAAGAGGGTGAGTACATCGGTGTGCTCCACCAGCCGGCCACCGTAGAGCACGGCGACGTGGTCGGCGATCTCCGCCACGACCGACATGTCGTGGGTGATCCAGAGGACTGTGAGCCCGTACTCCTGCTGGAGCCGGCTGACCAGAGCAAGGATCTCGGCCTGCACCGTCACATCCAGCGCGGTCGTCGGCTCGTCGGCGATGAGCAGTTGAGGGTGGAAGGCCAGGGCCATCGCGATGATCACGCGCTGCCGCATACCGCCGGAGAGCGCGTGGGGGTAGAGCCGGGCCACCCGGTCGGGGTCCTGGATGCCGACATCCTCCAGGGCCTGGCGTGCCAGCAGTTCGGATTCGGCGCGCCCCGTCCCGTTGCGGACCTGGTGGACCTCCGCGATCTGCCGGCCCACACGGATCACGGGGTTGAGAGCCGCGGACGCGTCCTGAGCCAGGTAGGCGGCGGTGCGGCCCCGCGCCTCGCGCAACGCCGTCCCGTTCAGGGCGGTCAGTTCGACATCCCCGACCCGGACCGAGCCGCCGGTGATCCGCGCGCCCGCCGGGAGGATCCGGCCCGCGGCCAGGGCCAGCGTCGACTTGCCGGATCCGGACTCGCCGACGAGTGCCGTGGTGGTGCCGGCGGGCACCTGGAGTGAGACGTCCCGCAGGGCGTGGAAGTCGTCGTAGGCGACGCCGAGTCCGTCGATCGTGACGTCGCTGCCGAGACAGCGGAGGGCGGTCGACTCCGAGGTGGTGGTCATAGCGACTCCGATGCGGCACGGGGATCGATGGCGGTTCTGATGAGGTCCACCAGCAGGTTGGCCACCACGACGAGGGTCGCGGCGACGATCACCGTGCCGGTGAGCAGCGGACGGTCGAGTGCGGCGAACGCCTGTGTCTGCATCTGGCCGATACCTGGCCAGCCGAAGATCGTCTCGACGAAGACGACACCGGAGAGGAAGACCGCCACGTCCATGCCGAGCAGAGTCGTCACCGGGGACGCGGTGTTGCGCAGCACATGGCGGATGACGATGCGCCGGCGGCTGAGGCCCTTGGCAACCGCGGTGCGCACATAGGCGGAGGCGAGGGACTCGCGGGTGCTGTCCCGGACGACGTTCGCGTAGTAGGGAGCTCCCAGGACGCCGAGCGTCAGCGCCGGGAGCACGATCTGTGCCCCGCCGGTGCCGCCGTCGATCGGGAAGATCGGCAGCTTGTAGCCGAACAGGAGCAGCAGGAGGAAGCCCAGGGAGAACACCGGCATCGACAGCAAGCCGACGTTGACGCTCGCCAGCAGCCAGCTGCGCCGGGGCCGCAGGGCCTCCCACAGTCCCCACAGACCGCCGAGGACGAGCTCGACCACGAGGGCGGCGACGGCGAGGACGGCGGTGGCCGGGAGCCGTTCGAGGATCAGCGAGAGGACAGGGCGGTCGGTGGAGTAGGAGGTGCCCAGGTCGCCGGTGGCCACCGACGAGAGGTAGTGGCCGAGTTGGGACCAGAGCGGGTCGTCCAGGCGTAGCCGGTCGCGGATCTCGGCGAGAACCTGCGGGCCGGCCTTCGGCCCGGCGATGCTGCGGGCGGGGTCACCGGGGACGACGTACTGCAGGACGAAGGTGAGCAGGACCACCGCCGTGACGGTGAACAGGCCCAGCAGGATGCGTATGCCTATGCGTCGAGCCATGAGCGTCGCTCCGAGAGTGGGTTGCGGCGATTGAGCCCTTCGGCGATCAGAACGAAGGTCAGGACCGTCGCGATGACGAGGACGAGGGGAACGAACAGGGTGTGCGGGGAGTAGGTCATGCTGTCCGTACCGTCCGCGAGCATGTTGCCGAGCTCAGGGGTGGGCGGCTGGATGCCCGCTCCGAGGTACGACAGTCCGGCTCCGACGACCACAACGGCCGCGCCGTTGAGCGCCGCGACGTTCAGCAGGATGGTGGACAGGTGCGGCAGCACGTGGCGGCGCAAGGCGGTGTGGCGGCTCACGCCATGGGCGAGGGCGGCCTCGACGTACCCGCGGTTGCGCAACCGCACTGTCTCCCCGTGGACCAGGCGCGCGGTCCACGCCCAGTACAGGGCTGTGACGACGATGATGATGCCGGCGGTACCGCGGCCCACGATGCTCGCCAGCGCCAGGCCGGACAGCACGGTGGGGATGGACAGGAACACGTCGACGAGGCGCATCAGGCACTGCTCGATCCAGCCCCGGTAGAAGCCGGCGACGAGCCCCACCAGGGCGCCCAGGCCGACGGAGGTGACGTTGGCGACGAGGGCGATGATCAGGGTGGCCCGCAGCCCGTAGAGCGAACGGGCGAGCATGTCGCGGCCGATCGCGTCGGTACCGAGCGGGTGGCCGGGCGCGCCGACCCCGCTGGGCAGGCCGTGGGCGGTGAGGCTGTCGGTGTGGATCGTGTACGGCGATCCGGCCAGCGGGGCGAGCAGCGCCAGCAGGCACAGCACACCGAGCAGGCACAGCCCGGCGAGCCACAGCCGGCCGCCCCTGGCCCGGGCGGAGCGGGCCGTGCCGGTCACGGGCCCCGGGGTGTTGCTCCCGGGAGCGCGCGCCCCGGTGGGGGCGGGCGGCTGCGTGCCAATGGGAAGAGCGCTCATCGTTTCACCCACAGCCGGTCGTAGTAGGTCCCCGTCTCGCCGCGCAATTGGTAGTTGCGAATCTCCGGTGCACGCGCGGCAAGGAAGTTCATACTGCCGACGAAGACCCCGGCCGCGTCGCGGACGAGTTCGTCCTCGATCTCGGCGAGGACCGAGTTGGCGGCCTCCACGGTGGGCGCCTTCCGGGCTTTGACGGCGAGCGTGTCCACATGGCGGTTCGCGTAACCGGCGTAGTTGTAGGAAGCGTCCGAGGTGAAGTTAGAGGAGAGGAGTTCGAGGGCGCTGTTCAGGGTGACGTACATCTGCGACCCGTAGATGTCACCCTCGCCCTTGGAGGTGGCCAGCTCGAAGGCGGGCTGGCTCATTGCGTTCAGGCTGATCTCCACACCCACTGCCTCGAACTGCTGCTGGAGGACCTGCCCGAGCAGCGGCCAGGGATCCTGGGTGCCGTGCAGGAAATCCAGACGGAGCTTGCCGACCCCGGCCTGCTCAATGAGGGCGCGGGCCCGCTCCGGGTCGTGGGTGTAGGGCTTCGCCGTTCGCCGGTAGCGGTCGAGTCTCTTCGGGAAGGGCGCCCCCCACGGGTCCGCGAGGCCGAAGGTGAGCCGCATGAGCTGTTCCCGGTCGACCGCCCAGTTCAGGGCCTGCCGGACGCGCGGGTCGCGGAGCTCCTTGCGCTTGTGGTTGAGCGCCAGCCACTGCGTTCCGCGTACGGGGACGGGCTGTACGAACCGCTTGCGCATGGACGCGTCGGCGGTGAACTTGGCCGCCTGGCTGGCCACCAGCCCCTCACCGAGCACGTCGATCCTGCCGCCGCTGAGCTGGAGCGTCTGCAGCGGGTAGTCGATGCCCCACCGGTATTCCAGAGAATCGATGAGTGGACTGCCGCGCCAGAAATACTGGTCGAAGGGCTTGAAGACGGCCCGCCGGCTCTTGCTGTCGTAGCGGGTGATGCGCATCGGGCCGTTGCCGACCGGCGTGCGGCCGAACCGGGCGCCGAGACGCCGGACTTCCTCGGCGGGGAGGGCCGCGGTGTAGGGCATGCACAGCAAGGCGGAGAAGAGCACGTCGGGCTCGGTGAGCCGGACGCGCAGGGTGTGGGGGTCCGGTGCGGTGAGGCCGCGGATTTTCCGGGCCTTCCGCTGGTAGACCGCCTCGGCGCCTTCGATCCCGTAGAGATAACTCGACGCCCAGGACGCGAGCCCGGGGTCCATCAGGCGCGTCCAGGCGTAGATGTAGTCCCCGGCTGTTACCGCACGGCCGTTGTGGAAGCGCACGTCCCGGCGCAGGGGGATGGTGTACACCCTGCCGTCGTGGGAGACCTCGGGAAGTCCGGCCGCGGCGTTCGGGGCCGGACCCTTGTTCTGACCGGCGAACTGGTAGAGCGGCGCGTACAGCACCGTCGAGATGGCTTCCCAGCTGTGCAGGTCCCAGCCGATCGCCGGGTCGTAGGACTGCGCCTCGTTGGACCAGGCCGTGATCACCTTGCCGCCGCGCCGCGCACCGGCCGGTTCGCCCGGTCCGGGGGCCCATCGCGGCACGTCGGCCGGGGCGCCCGCGGGGGAGGAGGACGGGGACGGGCCGCCTCTGCAGCCGTTCAGCAGTATGGCGGCGGCTCCCACTGTTCCGGCGCCCAGGACCAGCCGTCGGGTCGGTTCGTCGTGCGGTCCGGCCATGGGAGTCCTCTCGTAGGGCCGACGTTGCGCGGGATGACCGAGCGGCAGGAAAGATCCTGGTGTCGGGTGTGGAGGTACTGCGTACGGTGGCTTCGCGAAGGGGATTCCTCCGTGGGCGGGGTCCCGGCCGGCGGCGGGGGCGCCGCGGAGGTCGGGGCGCCCGGGGAAACCCGCGTCGATCCCGGGGTGGGGGAGAGCGCCTCTCCCACCACCGCTGCGGACACGTCCTGCGACGTACCCTCCGGCACAGAGCCCACCGCGGCACGGCCGGTGGGATCGGCGACCGCCGCGTGCGGTCCCTCGGGTCCGCAGGCGGGGGGCCGCCACGCGCCGTCGATCCAGAAGTGCCGGCGCTCCGTGTCGAGGCGGCGTCTGATGTCGTGGGCGACCGGATGACCCATGGTCGTGCTCCTCAAAAGGCGACTGGGGTTCGGCGGGCAACCACGCGGCGGCCCCGTCAGGGCGGCCTGCGCTTGGCTGGTTTCGAACGGTAGGTCGCTACTGATTTGAGAGTCAATAGAGGCGGGGAAAAATTGCTGACTCCCGAATCAGCATTTGGGACGCCCGCCCGGTCCGGAGCCGGTGCGCCCGAGCTGTCGCACGTCGTCGAGCCTGTCAGCCGGTGCGCCCGGAGGTCCGTCGACGTTGTGCTCGGGAGCGGAACGGTTCGGGCCTCCCCTCTCTGCCCGCAACCGTGTTCCGTGCCCGCGGTCAGTGGGCCGACTGCCGCCACCGACGAGGCGAGGGCCACGGACACGGCGCTCCACGGCCCGCTCCACGGCACCCGGAGCGAACTGGTGCTCCGGCTCCGGCCCGTATCGAACCTGCCTGCCGACATTCCGGCCCGTGACTCGTGCGTCTCGCGAAACTGCGCCGGCGCGTCGAGCGCGACCACCGGGAACAAAGCGCTGCTACTGAGCTTTTCGTAAGTTCGGTGGGTGTGGTGGGTGGATGGTCAGGCCGGTATGGGCGAGGAATGACCATGGCGGTCGGGGGTTGGTGTTGATGCGGTGGATGCCTTGCCCGGTGGCGTCGGCGACATCGGCGAGGTGGTCGCCGATGAGATTGGCGAGTTCACGCTTCTTGAGCGAGGACCACAGCAGTTCCACCGGGTTCAGCTCGGGAGCGCAGGCGGGTAATCGTTCCAGGGTGAGCCAGTCGTGTTCGGCGACCCAGGCCCGCATCGCCCGGCTCCAGTGGGCGGACAGGTCGTCCCGGACCGCTCCCCGCGGCGGGGGTCGGTGGAGTGGTATCCGAAGGGCCCTGGCCATCGACGTGCGCTTCCAGTTCAGGCGGTGCCGCAGGAGCGGTGTCCGCCCTCGGGGCGAGTGGGTGCGGCGGATCTGAAGGAGCAGGGAGACGCCTGATTCATCGAGGAAGACGATCCAGGCACGTTTGTTCACGGCCCCTTTTTGATGCGCGGCCACTCGTGCGCGATCCAACGGGCGATCTCCGACTCGTCCCGCTCGACCGCCCGCCGCTCGGGCCGTTGCAGGCTCCATCCGAGCCGGCCGGTCAGCAGCCGCCACACCGACGCCCTCGACAACACCACCCCCGTTGCGCGGGTAACGACCGCACCGACTCTATCCAGGGTCTACAGGTCGGCCCTGAAACCATGAGCTCGGGCACCTTGCTTCAACGAGGCCCGGACTGTCTCGACCTGAGTGTCGTCCAGCTTGGGTGGGTGTCCGGTGGCTGCCCGTCGCCGGAGGGCCGAAGCACCGCCTTGCTCCCACACCCGCCGCCAACGACGCACACTCTCGGCACACACCCCACCGCCCTCGCGATCTCCGCCTTCGAGACGCCGTCCTCGAACAACTCGACTGCCGGAACACGACGCGCCTCCGCCAACTGAGGCCGCGACAAAGGAGGAAGAGAGAAGCCGGTAACCGAGGGGGAGGTTGATAAGCGACCCCGACAATCTCCCACCCACACGGCCACCACACCCACCGAACTTACGAGAAGATCAGTAGGGCTTGTTGCGAAAGTGGATCCTGGTCGCCGAGTCCACCTCGTGCCGGTTCACAGGGCGATCACGATTTTGCCGTGAACGTGCCTCTCGGCCTGCGTCGTCACGGCTTCGCGGATCTGCTCGACCGGGAAGGTCGCCGCGATCGGAACCGTGATCTCGCCGGCATGGATCGCATCGGTGATCCGTTCCAGGGCGCCCGGACCCGCGTCGAGGGCGCCCGCCTTGCTGACACCGGGCGGCGGGGCGGGGCCGTCGGCTACGACGGAGATCCGCTCGGGTGCCACGCCGAGCTTGAGGGCGGTCTCGGCCGCCTCCCTTCCGAACAGGTCGGTTGCGGCGGTGATCCCCTCGGGCGCCAGGGCCCGCACCCGGTCCGCCAGGCCAGGGCCGTACGCCACGGGTTCGGCGCCTAGGCCGCGCAGGAATCCGAACGTGCCCTCGGATGCGGTGCCGATCACCCGGGCACCCGCAAGCTTCGCCAGCTGCACGGCGAAGATGCCCACACCACCCGCCGCTCCACCGATCAGGAGGGTGTCTCCGGCGTGGAGTCCGATCGCGGCGAGCGCGGCGGAGGCCGTCAGGCCGGACACCGGAAGCGTGGCCGCCACCTCGTCGCCGATGCCATCCGGGATGGGCCACAGGTCTGCGGCGGGGGTCTTGACCAGCACGAAATCCGCGACGGACCGGCCGATCGCCGCCCCGTACACCCGGTCGCCGGTCGCGAATCCGGTGGCTTCGGCGCCCACCTCGTCCACCACTCCGGCGAAGTCGCTGCCGAATCCGGCCGGCAGCGTGAGGCCGAACCGCGCCGCCATGTCGGGCTGGGTGGTGATCTGCCAGTCCATCGGATTCAGCCCGGCGGCCGTGACCCGGACGCGGACCTCGTCCGGGGCGGCGTGTGGCTCGGGTATGTCCTGCAGTTCGAGTACTTCGGGACCGCCGAATTGCCGGTAACGGACAGCTTTACTCATCGGTGACCTCTCCTGGTCAGTGATGGGACTTGGTCTTATCGACCGTACACCATTGATGGGACCAAGTCCCGTACACTGTTTCCATGGCTCGCTGGCAACCCGACGCACCAGGACGACTCGCCGCCGCCGCCCTCGACCTCTTCGAGGAGCACGGCTACGAGAACACGACCGTGATCGAGATCGCGGAACGCGCGGGGCTCACCAAGAGCACGTTCTTCCGGTACTTCCCGGACAAGCGCGAGGTGCTCTTCGACAAGGGCACGGTGGCCGGTCTGCTCGTCGAAGGGATCGCCTCGGCGCCGCCGGAGTCCGGGCCGCTCGGCTCGCTGGCGGAGGCCCTCGATGCACTCGGCCGGACGTTCTTCACCGCCGACCGCCGCGAGTTCAGCGGCCGGCGCCAGGCCGTTCTGAACGCCAATACGGAACTGCGCGAACGTGAAGCCCTGAAGAGGATCGAGCTCACCGCCTCGATGATCGAGACCCTCAACCGCCGTGGAGTCCCGAGCCTGACCGCGCGTGTGGCCGCGCAACTGGGCACGCTCGCCTGGGAGATCGCCTACGACCAATGGATCGACACTGACAACAGCGAGGGCTTCGGCCCGCTGGCACGGCAGGCGCTCGCCGATGTACGCGCGGCCGGAGCCGCGCACTAGGGTCTGTCGTGAAAGTGCTGGTCACAGCCACTTGTTGATGGCTCCTACCAGCACTGTTGCCTCGTAACGCACGGCCAGCTTGTCGTATCTCGTGGCTACCGCGCGGTGGCGTTTCAGTCGGTCGATCCCGCACTCCACCGCGTGGTGTTCCGTGCAGTCCTCCTTGTCGAAGGTCGTGGTCGGCTGCCTCGGAAGCCGAGCTTCTTGCGGTTGCGGACCTGATCGGCCTTCTCCGGGATGGTGCATTCGATCCTGCGTCTGCGCAGCTAGGAGCGGTTCGCACGGGAGCCGTAGGCTCTGTCGGCTCGGACCCTGTCGGGCGTGGTCCGTGGCCGCCCCGGTCCTGTGCGGGGGACCCGGATGCGCTCCAGGACGGGCTGGAACTGCGGGCTGTCGTGCCGGTGGCCGGCTGTGATCAGCAGCGACAGCGGCTTCTGCCCCTGCTCGGTGTCGATCCCTCCGGGAGGTTCGCGCTGGGATCCCTTTTTCCGCACGCCGGCGGCCTGCTGATGGGCCCGGCGGACGGTCGAGTCGACGCTCACATCCCAGGTGATAAGGCCCTGCGCATCGGCCTGGACCTGCAGTTGCTCCAGGATCCGCTTCCAGGCACCATCGCGCTGCCATCTGCGGAACAGGTCGTAGATCCGGTCCCACAGACCGTACCGCTCGGGGACATCCCGCCACGGCGTGCCGGCCCGGGTCCGCCACCGTATCCCGTCGATCAGCTGCCGACGCGCCCACGTCCGCGGCCTCCCCTGCTTCTTCCCCACCGGCGGCAACGGCTCCAGCCGAGCCCACTGCCAGTCCGCCAGATCCCCACGCGCCACGACTTGATCATCTCAAGCCAAGATCCACTTTCACGACAGTCCTCGTTCGGTATCCACCGCGATGTCTGGGCCCGGCGCTCCGGACTGCCCGTGCTGAGCGCGTGCGGGACGGGCAGTCCGGTCGACACTCTGATCGGCCCCTCCTCGGCAGGCATCACCAAGCCTTCTCACGCACCTGCCCGCTTTCGGGAACAGGGCCCGCGAGCCACGCCGATCCGGTCTTGGAACTCTCAACGCCGCCGACGGCGTTGGATGTCGTCACCGCCGACCAGTACCCCGTGGTCGGCTAGGACCCCGTGGTGCTGAAATGGATCGGGCGCTCGATCATGTCGCGGTTGCGCCCCGTGGTGGGGGGCCACTGTTCGTACACCAGCATCGCGTCCTGACCGGACTGGCTGCTTGAGACGCCGATGATCTGTGCGTAGTTGATCTGCTTTGACGAGTCGGTGCCGAACAGGACCTTCGACGGGTCCCAGTGCACTCCGTCCGCGCTGGTCGTGATGTGCACGCCGGTGGTGTCCCCCCATGCCTGCCACACCATGACGTACCGGTTGAGGTAGGTGTTCCACGTGATGGAGTTTGTGGCCATGTTCGTCGACAGGCCAGGCAGCGCCTGCAGTTTCGGCGAGGCCGAGGCGGCCGGCATCGGGGTGCTGAACGTGCCCTGGTTCCAGCCCTTCCAGGTCCCCGGGGCGGCGTTGGGATCTGTCGATGCGAACCCCAGCCCGTGCCCGATCGCCAGCCACCGCTTGTTCACCTTGTCGTAGATCACGGAGTTCGCCTCGACTCCTCCGGAGGTGTGGGCGGAGGGCTTGGGTATCCCGATGATCTTTCCCTTCTTGGTCCAGGTGACGCCGTCGTCGGTGGACGTCGCGAGGCCAGTGGAGTTCCACTCGCCGTAGCTTCCGTCCGCGAATACGTGGTCCTCGGCATGGTAGAAGCCGTAGATGACACCCGCCGAATTGTTCGGATCCCGTTGTGCCGACGACAGCCATGCTCCGTTGCCGTCGAAGGACCCGCTGGTGCCCGAGCCCAGTACGGCCTTCGTGGGATTGATCGGGCCCATGGTGTCCAGGCTCTGCCCGGTGCTGCGGTAGTTGGCCCCGTCAACCCAGAACGTGATGTTCGTCGTGCCCTGGGCGTTGGGCAGGTAGGGGAAGGTCGAGTCGTTCGCGTACCAGTTCACCGGGTTGCTGGGGACAGGGACAACCTGCGGCGTCCCGAGCGTGGTGGCGATCACGGCCGGGGCAGGGTCACTCGCCGACGCTGTCACGGGGGCGAGCAGGGTCGCGGCCGCGGCCAGCAGCGGAAGGGCTCGTCGGGGTCGGCTGTTTACTCGCATGTCAGTTTTGCTCCTGCCCAGTAGCCGTGGTCGTTGCCGTAGCCCAGGTCGGTGCCGGCGCAAGCCGTCCGGCCGGCTTGTCGGCGAGGGTGGCAACATCGGTCTGCGTCGCCCTGGGCAGCACGGTGATCAGCAAGCTTCTCGTCGTTGTCATGGATCGCTCCTTCATGGGCTCGTCCAGTGCGTCCCGCACCAGGACCGCCACCCGCTGCCCTGAGTCGGGGCGCCGGCACGACCTGCCGGGCCCCATGCCTGCGGCGAGTTCCGCCGCTCGCGGAGCGGACCGGGGCCGGTCGCCCGTACCGAGCAGCGATGCCGGACCTGAACATCGGCAGGGGTGTCACGGATATCACGGCTGCCATGGCAGCCAAGTGGCTTTTGCTGTCCGGTGATTGGATCTGCCTACCCCCACTGACGCAGGTGTACCGCTCACGAAGCCGAGGCGGGGGCCGGGATGCCTTACGGCGGGAGAGAAGGCCCGGGACAGCCAGAAGTAGAGCACACGTGAGCGGCTCTTCGCCTGGAGCGGGCACCGGCTTCACCAGGTCCCGAATAGGGGCGGAAGAGCGCTTCCGCTCCGGGTACGACGGGCTTCTTCGCACGTCGGCGCGGGTCTCGACGGGCGCGGATGACTTGGTGGGGCGGGAGCACCTGCGTGCGGACGGCGGAGGCGGATCGATAAACCGCGCAATGGTGCTGAGCAGTGTGGTCCGCCCGGATCGCGGTCGGGTACTCGACGGGGCACTCACGCGGCGGCGGGACAGGAGGGGGATCCAGTGGCCATGCTGTTGTCTCCGGCGGAGGAGGCTCCGTTCCGATGAGCTGTCCATCTTGGCCTCTCACTGCGTTCCGCCCGGCACCAGTCGGGTGCTGACTTCGGTGTTCTGGTTCCTGCGGGAGTGCACGGCGTAGTCCCTCAGGTGTTCGCGCGTCGCGCGCTGGGGGTTCGCGCTCTGTAATCAGCGCCACGGACGGTAGACGATGGAATCGGCTCCTCCGTTACGGCGATGGGGTCGGTGCCCCGTGCTGTGTGGCGTGCCCCTGGCAGCACGGGGCACGCCATGTGTGGATGAACCCAGGGGCGTAACGAACCAGGTGCCAAACTAGTCGCTCGCCGCAGCCACCTGCTCTGTGCCTGCGGCCGGCGGATCCTCCCTGACCTGGAAGGTGCCGCATGATCATTCCATCCCCGCCGCGTTCGTCACCGGACTCCGCATGCGTGCCCGCAGCCGTCGAGACGCTGCTGTACGAGTTCCTCGACGAGCAGATCCACCAAGCAAGCGATCTTCCCGAACTCGCCCTGTTCGCAGACCTGTTACGCGACATGATCGCGGCTGGAGGCAAACGTATCCGCCCGGTGCTGTGTGTCGTCGGCTGGCAGGCGGTGAGCGATCGCGAGCCACCGCCGGCGGTCTGGCGGGTGGCAGCCTCGCTGGAGTTGTTCCACCTCTTCGCCCTGATCCACGACGACATCATGGACGCCTCAGAAACGCGACGCGGCGAACCCACCGCGCACCGCCGCCTCGCCGCTCGCCACCCCGGCCGAGACGACGCCCCCACCCTCGGCATCAACGCCGCCATCCTCCTGGGCGACCTCGCTCTGGGCTGGTCCTACGAACTCCTGCACATCGCCAGTCCCGACCCCACCGGCCTGCACCTCAACCGGGCCTGGCCGCTGCTGAACGCCCTGCGCACCGAGACGCTCGTTGGGCAGTACCTCGACCTCGTCAGCGCCGGACCGGTCTCCGCCGCCCCTCCCGATACCGTTGCCGCCCGGCGGGCCATCCGCTACAAGACCGCCAAGTACACCTGCGAGCGGCCACTGCAGCTCGGGGCGCATCTCGGCGGGGCCGGCCCGCACTTGCTGGCGGCCCTGTCCTCGTACGCCCTGCCGCTGGGCGAGGCGTTCCAACTGCGAGACGACCTGCTGGGGGTGTTCGGGGCCCCCGAGCGCACCGGAAAGTCCGTCCTGGACGACTTCCGCGAGGGCAAGAACACGGTGCTGGCCGCCACCGCGTACCAGCGCGCCACTCCAGCACAGGCGCGCGTCCTGCGGGACGGGCTCGGCAACCGGTCCCTGACTCCCGCGGAAGCCTCGCAGATGCGGCAGGTCCTCACCGACACCGGGGCGCACACCGCAGTCGAGACGCTGATCAGCCAGCGGCACGAGCAGGCGCTGGCCGCCCTCGATCACGCAGTGATGCGGCCTGAGGCCGCGGCCGCCCTGAGGGCGATGGCGGCGGCCGTGGTCACCCGGACCACCTGAGAGCACCCCTGCCAACCCCCTGCATACGGGAGATCAGCCAGCGACGATGACCCAGGATTCCGACACTTTGCCCGCCGCGTTGCTCGCCTTCTACTGCCCCCTCCTTGTACTCAAGGACGTCAGGTTGAGAAGAGATCAGTACCCCGGAACGGACCCTGGATTTCGAGACCAAGGGTGAACGTGGCGCACCCCGTTCACGTCAGGCGCCGTCACTCGGCGACCGTGCCCATCTCCGCCATGAAGTCCACCGGATTGCTGTCGAAGCCGCGGAGCATCTCGCGCAGCTCCCAGCCCGCCGAGCCGTCCCGGGTGAACTCCGCGACCGTTGCGGCAGTGGACCCCGCAAGCTGCGCGAAGTCGTCCACGAGGAGTTCCCGGTACCGCTCGACGACGACCACACCGGGGTTCGCGATCTCGCCGAAGGTGAGAGGCCCGGCGTTCTGGTGAATCGCCACCCCCACCACCACCCGGCCGTAGTCGGACGGTATCCGGTCGAACTCCAGGACCATCACTTCATCGAAGCCGAGGCCCTGGCCGGACTCGCTGTGCCGGCCCATGGTGATGGTGCCGTCCGGGGAGCGGCTCTCGGTGTGGACGACGTACACCGGCCGCCCCCACGGGTCGTCGGCGGAGTAGACCGCGCCGATGATGTCCAGATCGTGTGGTGCCTCCCCCAGCGGGCTCGGATCCCACCGGAGCCTTACCTCAACCTTGCCCAGTTCGCCGTTCACGCCGTCTTCCCTCTTGTCGCGTCACTGCGGGAGATCCCCCGCGTGATCAAGTATGGCCGCTGACGCTGCTCTTGACGCAAGGCCGGCGCGAACTCGGCGTGCGGCACAAGTGTCGCGAAGGCGACCAGCATGCTCAACGAGATCGACCAGCGGCTGTTGCTCGGGAGGGGGGCTCTTGAGGAAGTACGCCTGCATGTCGTGGACAAGGAGAACGGCGCGCGCGGCGTCAACCTTCCAGGCCATTGTGTTCCTGGGAAGGCCGCCTTCCTGAGGGAGGAAGTGGGAATTCATATCTGAGATTGCCGTGGTTTCCTCGTTTGGGGAGGAAATCGCCCCGTTTCCTACCGAAATTACCCGCTCCTCCCATGGATCCCACCAGGAGGAGGATCACGGTAGCGCAGCTCCCATGAGGAGTCCCGTCGTGGTGGTACCGCTTGCCAGAACTGCTGCTGCGACGACGGCGCTCGCTCCGTACGCGATTCCCCGATCCTGCTGACGGCTTTCGCCTTCCGTGAGCCCAGCCGCGAGCTGCCGTCGACGACCGGTACCGGGGCCCCGGTCCTCTACTCCGACCGAGGAGCGAGGGGCAGGGCCCGGGTGCGTCCGGTGGCGCCGAGCCATGCGGCGGAGGGCTTGGGGGTACGGACGAAGGTCTCGCGGTCGACGGCGATCAGTCCGAAGGTGGGTGCGTAGCGCCCCCACTCGTAGTTGTCGAGCGCGCTCCAGTGGAAGTAGCCGCGGACGTCGATGCCGTCGTCCATGGCGTCGGCGAGGGAGTCGAGGGCGCCGGCGGTGTAGTGGATACGCCGGGTGTCGTCGGCGGTGGCGATGCCGTTCTCGGTGACGATCAGGGGGACGCCGGGGGCGACGGCGGCACTGTGACGCAGCGCTTCCCCCAGGGCCCCGGGGTAGAACTCCCAGCCCATGAGGGTGTGTTCCGCCTCCGGCGGTACGGGCAGAGGGCCGTCGGGACCGATGCGAGTGCGGGTGTACGACTGCACGCCGAGCCAGTCGTCGTCGCGGGCCGCTTCGAGAAAGACGTCCTCACGGGGGTGGCGGAAGGCCGCTGCGACGTCCTGCGCCCCGGGCAGCGGCTGGTACACCTGGTTCGCGACGGACCATCCGCACAGTACGTGCGGAGCAAGGGACTTGACCGTCTCGACGGCACGGCCGTGGGCGCGTACGAGGGCCTCGGCGGTGGCGCCGTCCGGCGTTGTCAGCCCGAACGTCGGCAGTTGGTCCCCGGAGAAATGGGCCTTGTAGAGGGTGGCCATGGAGGCGAGCATGTTGGGCTCGTTGATGGTGCACACGTGGGTCACGCCGGTGGCGTAGACGGGCGCGGCGGCCGTGAGGAAACGGGCGAACAGTTCGTCCGACCCGGCGGCTTCCCATCCGCCACCCTCGGTGAACCACCTGGGGGCGGTGAAGTGGTGCAGCGTCACCAGAGGCCGCAGGCCACGTGCGTGCGCACCTTCGACCATGCGCCGGTAGTGGGCGATCGCGGCCTGGGAGAACTCACCGGGGGCGGGTTCGATGCGCGCCCACTCGATGCTGAACCGGTAGTCGGTGAAACCGAGGTGAGCCAGCAGGTCCATGTCTTCGGGCCAGCGGTGGTAGCTGTCGCAGGCGTCGCCGCTGGGCTCCTTGATGTAGGGGTTGCCCGTGTGCTCGAAGAGCCACCAGTCGCTGTTGGTGTTGTTGCCTTCGATCTGGTGCGCGGAGGTGGAAGCGCCCCAGAGGAAGCCGTCGGGGAGTCGTCGTGTGGATGTCATGAGCTGTTCTCGTTTCAGGGTGTCGGGTCGGGATCAGCGGGGTTCGGTCAGGGCGGCCCTGCGCCGGGCGTCCAGTTCCCGCTGTACGCGGGCGGTGTCGGCGGCGTACGGGCGATAGAGCAGGGTGAGGAAGAGGCCGTTGATCACCATGAGGATGACCAGGATCCACAGGAAGACCACTTGGAGCCCGACGGTGTCGGCGAGGAATCCCGCGCCCAGGCTGTAGCCGGCCCAGGCGAGCGCCTCGGCGACGGACACGTACAACGCGAAGGCACCGGCCCGGAGTTCGGGTGGGGTGATGGCCATGACCATCGGCCGGTTGACGCTCGGGTTGATGCCCTGTGCCGCGCCGAGCAGTGCGAAGAAGACGCCGTACACGAGGATGCTGTCGTAGTGGAACTGGCTGCCGAAGAAGGCGAAGACGGCGAAGGCGAACTGTGCCGTCTGGAGGACCGCGACCGGTCCGAAACGCGGACTGCGCCGGGAGGCCCAGTCGGCGGCGACCCCGCCCAGGAGGGTGCCGAGGAAGTAGCCGACGCCGAAAGGCAGGGTGACGAGTGTGGCCTTCTGGGTGCTGAATCCGTGCACGTCCACCAGGAAGACCACGCCGAAGGTGACCACCAGCAGGTGCCCGGACAGCAGGCGCGAGACGATCAGGATCACCAGGCTGCGGATCTTGAGGAGCGAGAACGCCTTGGCCCAGGTGAGTTCCGAGTGGGCTTCACGGGTGGCCTGGTCGAGGTCGGCGAGCTGCTCCTCGGCGGCGCCCCGGCCCGGGTCGCGGAACCAGATCAGCAGGGCGAGACCGAGCAGGATGTTGAACGTGCCGATGCCCCAAAGGCCCCAGTGCCAGCCCTCGTCCACGTCGGCGAGCTGCCCGCTGAGCGGCCCGATCACCGCGCTGACCAGTGAGATCGTTCCGTAGAGGATGCCGACGGCACGGCCGCGGGAGGAGCTGCCGAAGAGGTCGCCGATGATCTCGGTGATGATCGGGTTCGCGGCGGCGTAACCGGCCGCCAATATGGTGTACAGGATGATGAGTTGGGTGAAGTTCTGGGAGAAGCCGGCGGCCACTCCCCAGACGCCCCACAGGCCGGTGGCCACGCTGAGCACGCTCTTGCGCGACCAGCGCTGGGCGGCCCACACCCAGAACGGGCCGGTGAATGCGCCCACGATCTTGCTGGCCGCGGTGAGAATGCCCAGGGCGCCGAGCGAGACGCCGAGCGATTGCCTGATGAGCGGGAACAGGCTGTTGACCAGACCGGCCTCGGTGTTGTCGACGAGCATGGTGCCGCCGAGCAGGGAGAGCTGCCGGTAGCGGCCCCTGACCTGTGCGGGGGTTTGGCCGGTAACCATGCCGGGAGGCGCAGCGTCTTTGCTGAGCTCGGTCATCGTGCCTTCTCGATTCTGTGCGGCGAGGCAGCGAGCAGTAGGCCCGGGGGAGGGGCCGTGCGAGAGGGGCGTGCGGGGGAGGGGGCGCCTGCGCGGGGTCAGAGTTTCGCGAGGTCCTCGGCGACGCGGTGCAGCGCGTCGGACGGGAACAGCGCCCCGGCCGTCGCCGCGAGGTCGATCAGCGGTGTCGACCCGATCGTCTGGATCAGTTCGGAGTCCACGACGCCCGGAAGGTGGGTGCGCAGCACCTCGACGGCGAACGGGTCGGCGATGAGCGCCTGGAAAGGGGTGCGCAGCGAGAGCCGGCTCTCCGGGTAGTCCGCCATGCGGGGCAGCGGTTGTGTCGCCCGCTCGGCCTGGGCGCGCTGGGCCCGTACCAACAGGTGCGCGTCCGTGACTGGTCCGTGCTCGGGCAGCCCCAGGCGTGCGTACTGGCTGGGCGGTGCGTCGTTGGCCCGCATCAGCTCGGCCATCAGGGTCGCCATGCGCAGTTCGACCGCGTCGTCGAGGAGCGGGGTGCTCTGTTCGGGGTCGCTCTCCAGGTCGAAGAGGAGGGTGCCGTGGTGGTACGGGTTGATCAGGGTACGGGCCGGCACGCGCACCGTGCGGACGTTCTTGGTGAAGTCGAACGGTTCGGCCAGTTCCAGGCCGACGAGTTCGGCGGGTGAGAACCGCCCCCTCATGTGCGTCGGCATCAATGTGTGCTCGTACAAAGGGGAGTTGTCCGGCGAGGCGGGCGCGCGCATGTACACGTGGCGCCCGTCGGTGACGTTGACGTGTCCGCCGTGGATGCCGAAGAGGCCGGCCTCACGCACGGGTGCGTCGGCGGCCATCGGCAGCGGTGCGCCCTGCATGTCGCGCGGGCGCTCGACGCCGAAGAATTCGAGGAGGGTGGGGGCGAGGTCGATGGTCTGCACGAGCGCCTCCCGGCGCGCGCCTGCGGCAGCCGTGCGCGGGTCCCAGGCGAACAGGGGGAGGTGGACCAGTTCGTTGAACCAGGGCTGGACGCTCTTGCCCCACCAGCCCTTCTCGCCGAGCAGCAGCCCATGGTCGGTGTTGACGATCAGCAGGGTGTCGTCCCACAGCTCCAGTTCGTCCATGGTGTCCAGGACGCGTCCCAGCGAGTGGTCGCACATGGAGAGCAGCGCCCCGTACTCCATCCGCCCGTGGTGGACCTGTTCGTCGGTCTCCACCACGCGCTTGTAGTCGGGCCAGTCGAAGTGCGGGCCTTCGTAGTCGTGCGGATAGAGGTCCTTGTAGCGCTGCGGGCTGAAGAAGGGTTCGTGCGGGTCGAAGGTCTCGATCTGGACGAACCACCGGTCGGCGTCCTTGTTCGCCGCGACGAATTCGAGGCCGGCGTCGAAGGTGAGGGTCTGCGGGTGCCGGTCCTCGGTGGCTGTGTGCTGCCGGTTGACCCAGTCCTGCCGGTAGCCGGGTCCGAACCGCACCTGCTTGAGGTTCTCGGGCATCGGCGGGTCCGCCACCTGCCCCTTCCACGGGTCGCCCTCCTGCCCGCGGAAGAACTCCCAGGTGTGGTAGCGGCCGTGGTAGGTCGCGCCGCCGTCCTCCCAGTAGTGCGGGTGATCGCTGACCAGGTGGGTGTAGACGCCGTTCCGCTTGAGCAGTTCCGGCATCGAGTCGTCGAACGGCTCCAGCGGGCCCCAGCTGCGGTGCAGGAAGTTGTGCCGCCCGGTGTGGATCTCGCGGCGGGCCGGCATGCACGGCATCGAACCGGCGTATGCGTTGTCGAAGGTGACGGCACCCTCGGAGAGGCGGGCGAAGTTCGGGGCGTGCGTCCAGTCGCCCCCGTACGGCGGCAGCATATGACGGTTGAGGCTGTCGAACATGACCATGATGGCCTTCATCGGGCGGGCTCCTCGCTGGTCGTGCGGTCGTCGTTACGGTTTCCGGTCAGCCGGTGCAGGGTCTGCTCCAGCCAGTCGACCCAGGTGTCCATCGCCCTCGCGCCCAGCAGGTGCAGCGACTCCTGGACCTCCCGGTCCAGCTCCTGATCGAGGCCGGGCAACGGGTCCTCGTAGTGCAGGGTCCGGTCGCGGTGGCGGTTCTTGGCGATCTGCGCGCGGCGGTAGTCGAGTTCGGTGCGGAGCAGGCTGATCGCGGTGTCCTTGTCCAGTGGGGCGGACACGCTGAAGCGGGCGGTGAAATCGATGTCCTGGAGGCGGGTCGAGGGCTCGTACGGCCCACGCACCCAGTCCATCAGCGCGTCGTGCCCGCTCTCGGTCAGCCGGTAGACCTTCGCGTCCGGGCGGCCCTCGCGTGCGTCGATCTCGTGCCGCACCCAGCCCTCCGCCTCCAGCTGGGCGAGTTTTCGGTAGATCTGGCTGTGATGCGCCTTCGCCCACACGAACTGACCCTCGGTCTCCAGCCACTTGCGCAGGTCGTAACCGCTGTAGGGGCGGCGAGCCAGCAGGCCCAGCAGCACGTACTCAAACTTCACCGAGACGACTCCCTATGTGTGTTCTCACCTATGTGCGTATTCATATACTCGGGGCATGGAGACGTCAATGGAATGCTGCGCATCCGTTCCCCGGTCCGGTGCTCCGGGGCCCCTCCCCACGCCGGCTGCGGAACCTCCCGTGCATGAGCAAGTCGCCCTGGAGGGAGGGCAGTTCCGGATGGGTGACGCCTTCGATGAGGGGTATCCGGGGGACGGTGAACGTCCTGTGCACACGGTGCGTGTCGCGCCGTTCGGTATCGACGCCACGACCGTCACCGTGGCGATGTTCGGGGCCTTTGCCGAGGAGAGCGGGTATGTCACCGTGGCCGAGCGGGAGGGAAGCTCGGCCGTCTTCCACCTGGCGGTCGCCGCCGATCGGGCCGATGTCGTACGGTCCGACCCGGCCGTCCCGTGGTGGCTGGAGGTGCGGGGTGCGGACTGGCGGCACCCGCACGGCCGCCTTTCCACCGCCGAACACGACCACCCCGTCGTGCATGTGTCCTGGGACGATGCCGTCGCCTACTGCACGTGGGCGGACCGCAGGCTGCCGACCGAGGCGGAGTGGGAGTACGCGGCCCGGGGCGGCCTCGATGGGCGGCGCTTTGCCTGGGGCGACGAATTGCTTCCGAGCGGCGAGTGGCGGTGCAACATCTGGCAGGGCCGCTTCCCGTACGAGAACACGGGCGCCGACGGACATCTCGCGACCGCGCCCGTCCGCAGCTACCCGCCCAACGGCTTCGGCCTGTACGAGGTGGCCGGGAACGTGTGGGAGTGGTGCGCCGACCGGTTCGCGCCGGACTACTACGCACATTCGCCCGCCGTTGATCCCGAAGGCCCGGAGGGTGGCGACCGGCGGGTGATGCGCGGCGGCTCGTACCTGTGCCACCACTCCTACTGCCACCGCTACCGGGTGGCGGCCCGCTCGGCCAACACCCCCGGGTCCAGCAGCGGGAACTGCGGGTTCCGGACCGTCAGCCGGCGGCCTTCGGGGCGGTGAGGGCGCACCACACCCGGCGTACGTGCTCGGCCATGTCGATCGCGGGATCGCTCAGCCACTGGACCATGATGCCGTCCGATGCTGCGACGATCGCCGAGGCCGTGAAGCCCGGGTCGAGCCCGGGGGAGATCCGGCCGGCGGCCTCCTCGGACGCGAGATGCTCGGCGATGGTGGCGCGCAGCAGGGCGAACCGCTCCCGGAAATAGGCGTGCGCGGGGTGGGCGGGGTCCGTCGACGCGGCGACCAGGGTGATGTACAGCCGGGCGCGGGCCGCGTCAGTGGCGTTCGCCGTAAGTGCCAGGGCCAGGAATTCACCGGGGTCGCGCACAGCCTCCGGGGCCCGGTACCGGGTTTCGGCCGCACGGTCGCTCGCCCGCAGCACCTCGGTGAGGAGATGATCCTTGGAGTCGAAGTAGTGCATCAGGCCCGTGAGGCTGATGTCGCTCTCCTTGGCGACTGCACGCAGCGTGGTGTTCCGCTCGCCCTCCCGGCCGAAGATCTCCAGGGTGACCCGGAGGATCTCCTCTCTCTTGGCGACGCCCTTGGCGTACGAGCTCTGCGCTTTCACGGGGCCAGCCTATGTGCCGCAGCGAATTCGGGGCCGGTCGACCCTTGCCCTCAAAAACAGTACGACGTACTGTTTTCAAACATCCGCACGATCCCGCACGATCCGCAGCCGGTGCACACCGTTGTGTCCGGACGAGAGAAGGTCCCGCCCGTGCAAGGACCCGTTGAGAGATCCGCGGCCCCGCCCGTCGCTCCGGGCGCCGGCCCGACCGTGAGCGGTCGGCCGCTGCGGCGCATGATGGTCTGCGCGGGACCCGCCACTCTGAGCATCGCCCTGGTCTGGGGCGCCGTGCCCGGCATTCTGCTGGCCCTCCAGATCCAGCGCACCGTCGGCGAGGGTGCCAAGGTCGGCTCCCTGGCGCTGGTCACCACCGTCGGCGCGATCGTCGCCATGGTGGCGCAGCCCGTCGCCGGTGCGGTGTCCGACCGGACCCGGACGCGGTTCGGCCGCCGCGCACCCTGGATCGCGGCCGGTGCACTGACCGGCGGCACCGCGCTGGTCGCCATGGCGTTCATGAGTTCCGTGCCTGCGATCCTGGCCGCCTGGTGCTTCGTGCAGCTCGGTTACAACTTCGCGATGGCCCCGCTGTCCGCAGTGATGCCCGACCGGGTGCCGGTCGCCAGGCGTGGCCAGTACTCGGCGGTGCTCGGGCTCAGTTCGATGTGCGGATCACTGTTCGGGCAGATCCTGGGTTCCGTACTGGAGGCCCGCATCACTCTGGCGTACGTACTGCTGGCAGCCTTCTCGGCCGTCGCGACGGCGGTGTTCGTCACCCTCAACCCGGACCGGTCCAGCCGGGGCTTGCCGCAAGAGCCGTTCCGCGCACGCGAGTTTTTGCGGGGCCTGTTGCCCAATCCGCGTAAACACCCCGACTTCTTCTGGGTCTTCGTCGGCCGGCTCTGCACCTTCCAGTCGTACTTCCTGGTCATCGGGTACAAGCTCTACATCCTCCAGGACTACATCGGCCTCGGGGACGGGGCGATCGGCAAGGTGCCCGCCCTCGCCGTCGCGGGAGTCGCCGGAATACTCCCGGCCACACTGATCTGCGGCCCGCTCTCGGACCGGCTCGGCAGACGCAAACCCTTCGTCGTCGCCTCGGCCTCCCTCATCGGCTGCGCCATGCTCGTCCCGCCGGCCGCGCCCACCCTGACCGGGATGCTCGTGATGGCGTTCCTGGTGGGGGCCGGCTTCGGCTGTTTCCAGGGCGTGGACACCGCCCTCATCTCCCAAGTACTGCCTTCCCACGAGTCGTTCGCCCGCGACCTCGGCGTCATCAACATCGCCGCCGCCCTGCCGCAGGCGCTCGCACCGGCCGTCGCCGCGGCCGTCGTCCTCGGGCTTGGATACCAGGCTCTGTTCCCCGCAGCGGCGATCTTCGGGGTGCTCGGCGCGATCGCGGTCCTGCGGGTCCGCAGCGTGCGCTGACAGCCCCGGCTTCCCTTGGGAACTCCCGACTTCCCTTCAGAACACGCAATCAGAACACGCAATCAGGACACGCAAGGAGCACACAGTGACCGACCCCACGGCAGCCACCACCCCCGAAGAAGCGGTGGCCCGGCTGAGCCTCGAAGAGAAGGCCACCCTGACGACCGGGGCGAGCTGGTGGATCACCGAGAGCTTCCCGCACGCGGACGTCCCGGAGTTCCGCCTCGCCGACGGACCGCACGGACTGCGCCGGCAGAAGGACGACCGGGTCGACCAACTCGGCATCATCGACAGCGCCCCGGCCACCTGTTTCCCGCCCGCCGTCACCCTGGCGAGCAGTTGGGACACCGCTCTCGCCGAACGCGTCGGCCGGGCGCTGGGCCGCGAGTCGCTCGCCCACGGCGTGCACGTACTCCTCGGCCCCGGCGTCAACATCAAGCGCAGCCCCCTGTGCGGGCGCAACTTCGAGTACTTCTCCGAGGACCCGCTGCTCAGCGGCGTCCTCGGCACCGCCTGGGTGAACGGCGTCCAGTCGCAGGGCGTCGGCACCTCCCTCAAGCACTTCGCCGCCAACAATCAGGAGAGCGACCGCATGACGGTCAGCTCCGACATCGACACCCGCACCCTGCGCGAGATCTACCTCCCCGCCTTCCGCCGCGTGGTCACCGAGGCCAAGCCCTGGACCGTCATGTGCGCCTACAACCGCCTCAACGGCGTGCACTCCTCGGAGAACCACTGGCTCCTCACCGAACTGCTGCGCGGCGAATGGGGCTACGAAGGCGTCGTCGTCTCGGACTGGGGCGCCGTCGTCGACCGGGCCCGTTCCCTCGCCGCCGGACTCGACCTCGAAATGCCCTCGTCCTCGGGATTCGGTCCCGCCCGGCTGGTCTCGGCGGTGGCCTCCGGCGAAATCGACGAGAAGGCCCTCGACGTCAGCGCCGCACGCGTCGTCGCACTCGCCCGCAGGGCGGTACTGCACGCCGACCCGGACGCCTCCTACGACCAGGAGGCCCACCACGCCCTCGCCCGCGAGGCCGCCGCCCGCGGTGCCGTACTCCTGAAGAACGAGGGCGGGCTGCTCCCCCTCGACCCGGCCACCGACACACGCATCGCGGTACTCGGCGAGTTCGCCCGTACGCCCCGCTACCAGGGTGCGGGCAGCTCGCGTGTCACCCCGACCCGGCTGGACGATGCGCTCAGCGCGATCACCGCCGCCGCGCCCGGCGCGCGTATCGGCTTCGCGCCCGGCTTCCCCGTCGACAACCCGGACGGCGACGTGACCGGTCTGCACGAGGAAGCCGTACGCGCCGCCCGCGAAGCCGACGTGGCCATCCTCTTCCTCGGCCTCCCGCCGAGCTTCGAGTCGGAGGGATACGACCGCGACCACATCGAACTCCCGGTCGAACAAACAGAGTTGCTCGCCGCAGTAACGGCAGCCAACCCGAACACGGTCGTGGTTCTCGCCAACGGCAGCGTCGTCCGCCTCTCCGGCTGGATCGACGACGTACCGGCCGTCCTGGAAGGCTGGCTGGCCGGCCAGGCCGGCGGCTCCGCCACCGCGGACCTGCTCTTCGGCCACGCCAACCCGTCCGGCCGCCTCACCGAAACCGTCCCGCTGCGCCTCGCCGACACCCCTGCCCACCTCGACTGGCCGGGCGAGAGGAGCCATGCGCGGTACAGCGAGGGACTGTTCGTCGGTTACCGCCACTACGACGCCCGCGAGATGGAGGTCTCGTACCCCTTCGGGCACGGCCTGTCGTACACGACCTTCGAGCAGACCGGTCTGCGGGTGGCCCAGGACGCCACCGGGCTCGACGTCACCGTGACGGTCACGAACACCGGTCCGCGCGCCGGGCACGAGGTGGTGCAGGTGTACGTGGGTGCACTGAGCTCACAAGTGCGCCGTCCTGTAAGGGAGTTGAAGGCGTTCGCCACAGTTTTTCTCGCCCCGGGGGACACCCGCGATGTCACTCTTCGCGTAGCCCGCACGGATCTCGCGTACTTCGACATCGGCCTCGACGCCTGGCTCGTCGAAGGACTCGAATACCGTATCGACGTAGGTGCCTCCAGCCGCGACATCCGCCTCAGCGCGACGGTCACGGTCGAGGGAGACCCGTACGCCGCCCTCTTGGACGCCGACTCGACCATCGGCGAGTGGCGCGCGCACCCGGTCGGCGGACCCGCTGTCGACCGTCTTCTTGAGCGCGTACGGGAAACCATGCGCGACGCGTACCCGAAGGAGGGCAGCCACCGCTACCGGATGATCGCGAACATGAGGCTCAGTCAGCTCGCGAAACTGCCCATCGTCCCGCTGGACTTCGCCGACGTGGACAACCTGCTGGCAGAGGTGCGGAGGGCTCCGCGGCGGAGCTGACCAGCGGGGGCCCTATGGGTTTCGTCAAGGTGGCGAGTGAGCTTGCTGGCGGGCTGGGTGGAGGGGGATGAGGTGGAGGCGTCAGCCGACGGGTCGAAGGCGCGGGCCGTCGAAGCGTGGCGGCACGTGTATGACCAGCTCGCTGCGGTTCGGCAGCGGCGTCTCCCGACCGCCGGTGAGGACTGCGGCAAGGGCGCCTGGTGGGCGGTCCCTGGCCAATCGGCGTTCGACACGTGCCGGCTCGCCCCGCAGCGCCGGGGAGACGGACCGGACGGTCGCACGGGCTGAGCTGGTGGCAGCCCCGGTACCCGCGCGTGCGCCCCGGGGCCCCGGCAGCACCGGCGAACAACGCGTGCAGGCCACCCAGGGCCGCCGGGCCGCACCGTTACCGCCGGGGCCCGGGACAACGTCGCCGACCTGCGACAGCTCTCCGGTCAGATCACCGCACTCACCGACCTCCCCGTCTCGGCGCACACACGACAGGCCGGCAGCGACGGCCGCTGAAAGCGGGGTGCTGGCCTCCATGCCTGTTCAACTGGGTGAGGTCGTCGTGCGGGTTGCTCACATATGGGTGCGGACGGGGGAGCGGGGTAGCCGGGGACCGGGAACCGAGTGGACACGGCGTTGGTCAGGAGATGGGAATGGCACAGTCAGCGGCATCGCCCCCAAGGGCCCGGGCAGCGGCGCAGGGCCGGTCCGCCCGGGTGAGGCAGTGGCTGCGGCGGGCAGCGGGTTCGGACGGTCACGAGCGGCACACCCTGGAACTGATCGGGAAGAGCACCCTCGCCGCCACCATCTCCTGGCTGATCGCCTACGACGTGATGCACGCGGTGTCCCCGGCCTTCGCCCCGTTCTCCGCGATCCTGATCATGCAGGTCACGGTGTACCAGTCGGTGACGCAGGCGCTGCGCTACGTCGGAGCCGTGTCAGCAGGTGTGGCGCTGCAGGCCGCGCTCGGCCTGCTGGCCGGCCCCGATCTGCTGACGTTCGCTCTGGTGGCCCTGGTCGCGCTGAGTATCGGCCGGTGGCGGCCACTGGGTTCCCAGGGCCCCCAGGTAGCCACAGCGGCCCTCTTTGCCTTCTCTACTTACGTATCCGCGTCCAGTTCGGGACAGGCACTCACGCAGCTCGGCCAGATCATCCTGCTCGTCTTCATCGGATGCGGCGTGGGCGTCCTCGTCAACCTGCTTGTACTGCCGCCGCTGCGCTACCGCAGCGCCGAATACGGGATCCACACCCTTGCCCAGTCGCTGTGCGACCTGATCAGCGACATCTACCCCGCCCTGAAGGAAGAGGAGGGACTGGAGAAGGAACGCACCGCGCACTGGCGCCGGCGCGCCGCATCCCTGGGCTCCATCGTCGCTCAGGCCCAGTCGTCGGTGAACACCGCGCGGGAGAGCATCTACTACAACCCCCGCCAGCTGTTCCGCCGCAAACACGGCCACCACGTCACCTTCGACGGCTACCAGGCAGTGGTCGACGCACTGGAGCGCGTGTCCTACCAGGTCGCGTCGATGACCCGCAGCCTCGACCAGGAGCAGGATGAGGACGAGCGCACCGGTCAGGAACAACGCCGCTTCTACCACGCCTACGGTGACCTGCTGGCCTCCCTCGCCCACATCACCGGCCTCTTCATCGAAATCGACGAAGACCGCCTCACGGACCAGGCCAAGCAACTGTGCAAGGCCGCGAGCGAGGCCCAGGAGGTCTATCAACAGCTTGCCAAGGATGCGCAGGCCGGCTCGCTGCGTATCAGCGACCCGTCGTACCCCTACGGCATTCTCCTGGCGGAAGCAGCCCGGCTGATGCACGAATTCCAGTACACCTGCGACATCCTGCAGCACGGCGTCGATCATCGCGCACAGCAGAAGTCCTCGCGCCGCTGAGAACTGCACAGTGCGGGCAGTGGCCGGAGCGCATTCCAGGAGTAGGCCGATATTCTCCGCATCGGCTGCTCCTGCCGCCGGCTCTCACGCTCTGCTCTCCCGGAACAGTCCCCTGTCCAGCGGCTCGGAAGAGCGGCTCGAAGTTCAATGCCAGTCCAGGACCATGACGGTGGCGTCGTCCTGCAGCTCGCCGTTATTGGCGTCCAGCGCCGCTTGGGTGAGGGCCAGCGCGGCCTCTCGGGGATGGAGTTCCTGCGAGTTCCTCAAAATGCCGGCCAGGTCGACGGTCGCGGCGCCGCGTTCGAGCAGACCGTCGGTGAACATGACCAGACGGTCACCAGGGAGAAGTTCCAGGATCTGAACCCGGAAAGTGTGAGGAAGGAGCAGGCCGAACGGTGAGTCGACCGCCAGGCAGAGTTCCTCAACACGTCCGGCACGAACCCTGAGCGGCCAGGGGTGGCCGGCGTTGACGAGCTGGGTGTGTCCGTCGCGGAGATCGATACGTACGAGTTGGCCCGTGGCGTGTCCGGCGTCGTAGTCAAGAAGAGCCCGGTCGGCTTGGCGGGCCTGTTCGGCGATGTCCGCGCCGGCGCGGCGGGCACCGCGCAGAGCGCCCATCAGAATGGTGGCGATCATGGAGGCGTTGATGTCGTGTCCCATGGGATCGGTCATCGACAAGTGGAGAGTGTCCCGGTCGAGGGTGAAGTCGAAGGTGTCACCGCTGATGGACGCGGCAGGCTCCAGGGAACTGGAGAGAGCGAATTCGGCCGTTTCGCAGGACAGTGACGTAGGCAGCAGCTGGTGCTGGATCTCCGCGGCAAGACTGAGGCGCGCGGTCCGTTTGCCCCAGGTGTAAAGGTCGGTGAAGCGCTGATTGGTGATCACGATATAAGCCAGCGCGCGGGCAGCTTCCTCCACTGCCCGCAGCACCCGCCCCCCTGGGGAAGTGGGCAGGGTCAGCTCCAGCAGTCCGATGGCGTCTCCGCGGTTCGTGACCGGAGCAATCACCCGAACCCCGCGTGCGACCACTTCCTGATGAGGCCGTTGATTACGCACCACCTGCTCATAGTCGCTGCCGAACAAGTCAATGCGTTCAGCCTCGAATCCGGACTCGACGCTCCCGACGGTCGTCAGCCGGACCACCGCCTTCCCGGTGAAGTCCACGATGAGGAACGACACCGACTCGGCGCCGAAGTGTCTGCGCAGGTCATCGGCGACCACATCGACCGATTCCACCGGTGTTGCCTCCTCTGCCGCTCTCAGCAGTCCGGGAAGCGGGTCCTCCTCAGCCATGACGCCTTACGCCTCTCTTCTTCCTTTTCGCTTGGCACTCCTCAGCAGTATCTGCAATACCCGTCGGAGTTCCGGGACCCTGGGCCGGAACCAGGCGCACTGGTGGGCGGCGGCCGATGAAGCGCCAGATCGCCGATATCAGCGTCCCGTCGTGGCCCCTGCGGCATCCCGCCGGGGGAGGCTGCCCGGCGATGGACGAGTTCCAGCATGCCTGTGACGTTCTGCGGCACGGTATGGACCGTGCCGCAGAACAGCAGTCCTCGTGCTGAGAACAGAAACGCACAAAATGGGTGCATTATTGACTTAGGAAATGGGCGCTCCGTGATCGGAGGTTCGTGGTGATCATTCTCGGAGTCATTCTCCTCATCGTCGGTCTGGTGACCGGGCTGGGCATTCTGTGGACCATCGGAATCATCCTGGCGGTAATCGGGGCGGCCCTCTGGGTTCTGGGCGCGGTGGGCCGTGCGGTCGGAGGACGCCGGCACTACTGGTGAACGAGGTCGAATGTCGCCCACCGGGACTCGGTGCGCAGAGCGCACCTCGGTGGAGCGTCGCGCGTGAGTGCGCCCTCTGGTTGTCAGTTCCAGGGGCCTGTGACCGCAGTAGCCGATGACCTCGAAGTGTCTGTGCAGGCTGACTTGTCCGTAGACAAATTCGAGGGGTTCGGTCAAGCCCCGTAAGAGCGTGCGAGGGCGCAGTCTTCCATTTGCGAAGCCCCGGGCCGGCTCGGTGAGCCGGCCCGGGGCTTTTTGGGAGGCTTGGACGGTCAGTCGTGCCCATGTGTGCTGTCGGAGGCTCCCCCGAAGAGACGTGCGACAGAGCGGAAGGGCAGGGGCACTCATGGTGGCCGGGCACAATGCAGAACTCGTCGCTGTCCGTTCGGTGGTGGACACGGTCGGTTCCGCTTCGCTGTCGGCATTCCAGTGACACTCGTACGAGGAGAACTGGAGTAGACCGGCGAGCGGGCGGCCGAACGGCTCGTCCGCATCGAGGCCAGGGCGCTTGATCAGGTGTTTCAGCTCAGTCGGCTCTGTAGCTCCGGGGTGTCCTGAGGGGCGGGGTGCGGCCGGTTGCCGAACGGACACCGGCGGTAGCAGGTGTTCTTCTTCGGGTGAGAGCCGTTTCGGTTCCTGCCTCGGTGGTTCCGGGGGGCCGGTTGATTCCTAGCCGGATCCAGTGGGCCCACCCTTATCTCCCGACAGGGGTTTCCTCCATGAAGCTTCACCACATCGCTGTCGCCTCCTTCGCCGCCGCTGCCCTGGTGGCCGGGGGCGTGGCACAGGCTGACACCGGCACTCCCGCTACGGCTCCGGTACGGGCGGGGCGCGTCCTGCCTGATCCCGTGGCCTGCGCGGCCTCGACCACCGCCGCCGCGGCAGCCGTGGCCAACGCGGCGGCAGCTGCCGACGTCGCCAAATCCGACGCGGCGACCGCGGCGGCTGCGGCCAAGGCGGTGGCGGCAGCCATTGCGGCCAGCGACGCTCCCGACGCCCTCGCGAAAACAGCCGCCACCGCCACAGCCGCCACGGCAGCGGCGGTCACTTCCGCGAACGCGACCGTCGCGGCGACCACTACGGCGGCAGCAGCCACCAAGGCGGCCGTCACCGCATGCGCGGCATCCTGATATGCAACAAGCCCGCACTGTCCCGGCCTTCGTCGTGGCCTTCGTGCTGACCGGGGCCACGGCCGCGCTCACGCCCTTCACGGCACAGGCAGCGGCTGCCTGCACGGAGACCGCGCTCATCTCCGCCATCAACGCGGCCAACAACGCCGGCGGTGGCAACGTGGTCCTCGCGTCCCACTGCACCTACACCATCGCCACGTCCCACAGCAGCGACGCTGACGGTCCGAACGCCCTGCCGGTCATCACCACCGCCATCACCCTGACGGGCGACACCGACACCATCACCCGCTCAACGGCCCCCGGTACAGCGGCCTTCCGCATCGCCAAAGTCGCCGCCACCGGCAGCCTCACACTCAAGGGCAACACCACTCTGAACAACGGCAAGGCCGCCACGAACGGAGGCGGCATCCTCAACTACGGAGCCGTCACTCTCACTGCCAGCGCCCTGACCGGCAACACTGCCCAGGGCAGAGGCGGCGCGCTCGCGAACACGAACATCACGGCCCCGGCCAAGGGCGCGGCGGCGACCTTCACAAACAGCAGCGTCTCCGGCAACTCCGCCACCGACCAGGGCGGAGGCATCTACAACGGGACCCGTGGCTCGCTGACCACCACCAGCAGCGCCATCAAGAACAACACCTCCATGGCCACGGGTGGTGGCATCGCAGCCGTCAACTCGACGGCGACCACTCTGACCAGCACCCCGGTCTCCGCCAATCACGCCCAAACAGCCGGAGGTGTCTACCGCCAGAACGGCACCATCACTCTCACTACCTCCCCCATCAGCGGCAACACCCCCAACAACTGTGTGAGCAGCGCCCCTTCGGTACCGGGCTGCACCGCCTGAGCCACGCCCAGGACTGGCCCGACCGCTTGGCCCTTCCGACTGCCCGGGAGGTCACGCCGGGCAGGCTCCGGCTGTGGCGTGCGTCCTGAGGGGTCATCCGCATGACCAGACGGGACAGCTGCGGCATTCGTGGCGTCGAGACCTGCGTCACGGCCAGGTCGGAGTGGGGGAGCCTGGCTGGAGCGGCGCCGCCACGCACCCGTCCCGTGACCGAGGCCGACTATCTCTCCACCTGGGCCTCGTAAATCTATGACGGCCGGAGTAGACATTGGGCGCTGGTGTGGTTATGGTTTCTCTCGTAACCCAGAGAGACAGCAGGGCCCGGCAGAGATGAACTGCTGGGCAGCGGTATCCGCAGTTGCAGTTCGCAGGACGGTGCGGTGGTGGAGTTTCGAAGCCAGGTTTGTTGCAGGACGGCGACGGGACTGACGACCGGACCGGGTAGCCCGCAGTGATCAGGGGCCGCCGAGAGCAGTACCGCAGTTCACGCAGTGGCAGGACCCGCAAGTGCGTTACCCAGCAGTGAGTTGGTTGAGCAGTACCTCGGTGAAGGCGTCGGCTGCGGGCGCGCGCACCGGGAAGTTCGGCAGTGGGGTTCCAAGCCAGAGCAGACGCAGGACGGGCGACGGGGCTGGCTGTCGAAGAGTGGCGCTGTCACAGGCCACAGAGCAGCAGTATCAGCAGTAGGTAAGTGATTGTTTCCAGAGGGAAGAACGGAGGAATCAGGCGCCATCAGGATCGCCCGGGCGGAGTGTTGAGCCCGGGTACCGCAGGACATCGATAGTGAGGTGGTCTCCGGTCAAGCAACCGCGATCCCCGCAATCCACGCCCTCTCCCGGGCGTGCACGCGGAAACAGAAGGCCGGCGCAGTACCAGGGTCGGCAGATGGTGTAGCAGTTCCTTCGGGGCCCGGGTGCCATACGGCACTCGGGCCCCTCCACGCGTTCCATAGAGAGGTGCAAATGACAGCAGACGACTCGTTCGGCCGTCTCGATGACGATGACTATCCCGCTTACACGATGGGCCGGGCCGCCGAGATGCTCGGTACCACGCAGGGCTTTCTCCGCGCTGTCGGTGAAGCCCGCCTCATCACCCCGCTGCGCTCCGAAGGCGGCCACCGTCGCTACTCCCGCTACCAGCTGCGTATCGCCGCCCGAGCGCGGGAACTCGTCGACCAGGGCACTCCCATCGAGGCCGCCTGCCGCATCGTCATCCTCGAAGACCAGCTCGAAGAGGCCCAGCGCATCAACGCCGAATACCGTCGCGGCTCTGAGTCGGAGAACCGGACGACCACAGGCTGAGGCGCAGAGTCCCCACGCCCGACCATCACGGCCCGCACATTGGAGCGTGCAGCTGTCCCGCCAGGCTGCTCATCGACTGGTGCGCCACAAACGGTGGGCGGCGGCCGGCAGGCGTTGGCGGTGGGATCCGGGCGCTTGCGACAGGCCGCGCAGCAGCAGCGCTGCGCGGCCTTGATCTACTTCGGTACCGGCATACGGGCTGATGGGCCGCGGTCCGGACAGGGGGGGCGCCCCAGCGACGGTTATGCCCTCTGAGCCGTAATGCACGAGCGCTCTTGTTGGAACGTTGCGTTACGGGTGGGTCAATATCTATGACCGCGAGACGAGAGTTCAATGTGTCGCGCGGGCAGTGTGTTTACCACAGCGAACAGAGCGGATTTGTTAATCGTACGCAGGTCACTACCGCATGCTACTGTCGATCTCAGTTGCAGTCGTGGTTCCCAAAAACTTCAACGCTTCCACTGGAATTTTGAGCTGTAGGAAGCGTTTTGTATTTCCGGCTATCCTCCGGGCGGGGCATCATCGCGGCGACCCGGTATCCGTTGCTTGCGGGTCCCGGCGTACTGCCCCACAAGGAGATATGACATGGCGTCTGGCACTGTGAAGTGGTTCAACGCGGCCAAGGGTTTCGGTTTCATCGAGCAGGACGGTGGCGGCGACGACGTGTTCGCGCACTTTTCGAACATCGCCGCCCAAGGCTTCCGTGAGCTGCTCGAAGGCCAGAAGGTGACCTTCGACATCGCGGCGGGCCAGAAGGGCCCGACGGCCGAGAACATCGTTCCCGTCTGACGCCGACGCGTACTTCGTAGCTGGGGCCCGCATCCCTCGGGGTGCGGGCCCCAGCTACGGGCATTTCCTGAGGCTCCCCCTGTGCGGCAACGGTGCCCGCGAATCCCTCCTCAGGAATGCGGACCTCTCTGTAACCGTACCCGTAGACGTCCTGAATTTCCTATCGGCATGACGTCGCCTTTGTAGCGCCTGCACTCGCGCCGGATTCGCCGCAGGTCAGATTTGATTTCACATTTCGTTCGGTTCGTTCTTGTAATTCCCCGCGCTGTTGTTCTGCTGCGAGAATTCCTTGATACGTGCCGTGTCAAGGAAGGTTCCAATGAACCCCTCACGTACGAACAACCGCTCCTCCAGCCGTCGTACCGGCGGCCCCGCCGTTGGCTCCGATGCCGGTTCGCAGCGGAGCAACCGCTCCGGCTCGCCCGCCTCGCGGCGTTCCGCAGGGCCGAGCCGCCAGGGCGGCCACGGCCGGCGGCCCTCGGCGGCCTCGGGCGAGTTCGCTCTGCCGAAGACGGTCACCCCCGCGCTGCCCGCCGTCGAGGCGTTCGCTGATCTGGACATGCCCGAGCGGCTGCTGGCCGCACTGACCGCGCAAGGCATGCGCATCCCGTTCCCGATCCAGGGCGCGACCCTGCCCAACACCCTCGCGGGCCGTGACGTCCTCGGTCGGGGGCGCACCGGTTCAGGCAAGACCCTCGCCTTCGGCCTGGCCCTGCTCGCCCGCACCGCCGGACAGCGCGCCGAGCCCTGCCAGCCGCTCGCCCTGGTTCTCGTGCCGACGCGTGAGCTGGCGCAGCAGGTGACTGACGCTCTCACCCCCTACGCCCGCTCGGTCAGGCTGCGCCTGACCACTGTCGTCGGCGGAATGCCGATCAGCCGGCAGGTCAGCGCACTGCGCCGTGGAGCCGAAGTCGTCGTGGCGACGCCGGGACGACTCAAGGACCTCATCGACCGGGGTGACTGCCGGCTGAACCAGGTCGCGATCACGGTCCTGGACGAGGCCGACCAGATGGCCGACATGGGATTCATGCCCCAGGTCACCGCGCTCCTGGACCAGGTACGCCCCGAGGGCCAGCGGATGCTGTTCTCCGCCACCCTCGACCGCAACGTCGACCTCCTGGTCCGCCGCTACCTCACCGACCCCGTGGTCCACTCCGTCGACCCGTCCGCAGGCGCGGTCACCACGATGGAGCACCACGTCCTGCAGGTCCACGGCGCCGACAAGCACCGCACGACCACGGAGATCGCCGCGCGCGAAGGCCGGGTGATCATGTTCCTGGACACCAAGCACGCCGTCGACCGGCTCACCCAGGACCTGCTGAACAGCGGGGTGCGGGCCGCGGCTCTGCACGGCGGGAAGTCACAGCCGCAGCGCACCCGGACGCTGGCCCAGTTCAAGACCGGGCATGTCACCGTGCTCGTCGCGACGAACGTCGCGGCGCGCGGTATCCACGTCGACAACCTCGACCTCGTCGTCAACGTCGATCCGCCGACCGACCACAAGGACTACCTCCACCGCGGCGGCCGCACCGCGCGGGCCGGCGAGTCCGGCCGTGTGGTCACCCTGGTCACCCCCAGCCAGCGCCGCGACATGACCCGCCTCATGGCGGCCGCAGGCATCGTTCCCCAGACCACCCCGGTCCGCTCCGGGGAAGAAGCGCTCAGCCGGATCACCGGAGCCCAGACACCCTCCGGCATTCCTGTGACGATCACCGCGCCGGTGGCCGCACGGCGTGAGCGCACCCGCAGCACGGCCTCCCGCGGCCGGCGCAGCCCCGCATCAGCTGCCCGGCGCACGATCGTGCGGCAGTCGTCCTTCGACGCGGCGGCCTAGAACCAACGCCGTTCAGTTAGGGCGGGGCCTGGGGTGTCAAGGGCTGCTCGTGAGCATGTTGATGCTGATGGTGGCTTTGTAGGTGGTCCGGTCAATGGCGGGTCCGCGTGCGTTGTATTTGGAGATTGCTCGTTTGACGATGCGGTCTTTTGTGCGGACCCGCCGGGTGGGCAGGAGGTGGGCCAGGACGTGACGGCCTATGGTGCCGACGAGATCGATGTCGGTGCCGGTGATGATGCCGGCGGCCAGGACGAGCTGGTCCCGGGCGGTGGCGAGGGCGGTGAAGAAGCCGGCCCTGTCGGGGTCGGTGCCCGGGATGCTGTCGGTGGCGTCGGTCATCGCGGTCCGCAGTGCCTGGTAGGCGGTGAGCAGGGACCAGACCTCCTGCTCGATGCCGTCCGGGGTGCGGGCCCGCAGGACGCGTCCGCCCAGCATCGTGGACTTCAGCTCCGCGTAGGCGGTCTCGATCTCCCAGCGTTCGTGGTAGAGCCGGACGAGTTCACCGGCCGGGTGGGTGTCAGGGTCGGTGAGGGTGGTCAGCAGCCGGTAATGGCCCGTGCGTGTGCCCTGGGCGGTGCGGATACTGATCTCGGCCTCGATGACACGCACGGTCAGCGGACCGATCCGGGTCAGTGTCGAGCCGTCACGGCAGCGGACCAACGGTGGCAGCTTCCGGTTCGTCTTGCAGCGCACGAGCAGATCGGCGCCGGTGGCGGCCAGCTGGTTCAGCAATGCGGCGGAGGCGAAGTTCCGGTCGCCCAGCAGCAGCATCCCAGCCCGCAGGTCCACCGCCAGGCGGCGGGCGTACTCCAGTTCGCCGGTCGTGGCCGGACCGAACACGGCCCCGATCACCGACCGGGTCCCGCAGGCCACCAGCGCGGCCAGACGCAGTTGCGGGTAGCCCGAGATCCCGTTGCCGAGCCGCTGCCGGGTGAACACCGCAAGGTTGGCCGGGCAGTCCGGGACCGACAGAAGGGTGCCGTCGACTGCCACGACCCTCAGACCTCGCCATCGCCCGGCGGCAGCGGTCGTGGCCGCAGGCCCACTCACCAGGTCGAACAGGGCTTTCATCGGTGCCGGCCCCAGCCGTTGGCGGGCCTGGCGAAGAGCGCTGCCACTGGGCCGGACTGGTGCCAGGCTCGCCAGCCCGGCGCATAACCGGTCGAAAACCTGCTGATAGCCCAGCCCGTTGAAGAGTGCCGCGGCCAGCAGCAGGTAGACCGTGACCCGCGCCGGCACCAGCCGGACCCTGCGCTGCACCGCACCGGTCTGTTCCAGCACTTCATCGACCATCTCGAACGGAACGATCCGGGTCAGCTCACCGATATGCCCCGGTGCGAACACCCCTGCCGCTACCCCGACGGTCCTTGATATGGCAGCCTGTTCCAACAGCGGAGCTCCTGTGGTGAGGATGTCTTGGAGTGACATCCCTCTTCTACAGCAGCTCCGCTGCCTCGTTCACCAGCCTTGACGAACGACTTCCACGCCTAACTGAACGGCGTTGGGCCTAGAACCCCTTGATCAGGAAACTGGCCCATCTCTGCAGGAGGCACATCTTGGCACTGGTTCAGATGCAACCCCGCCCTGCGAGCGCCGCAGCCGTGCACGGGACGGCGGCCGACGCCACGGACACCGCTGGACTGCGGGTCTGTGACGACATGACCATCGAGGTGGCCCTGTCGGTCATGGCCAGCGCCCGCGCCGGGCACCTGCTCGTCTGCGACAACGACGGCCTGTGTACGCAACTGGTCACCCAGGCCCAGCTCGCTGCGGTCCGTGACAGTTCCGCGTATACGGACCGGGTTCAGCTACGCGACATGCCCGACCCCCGCGGCCCGTTCACCTCACCCGTGACCACGGTCGCCGAAACCAAGCACGCAGTGGGCGGCCGCCGGCTCGCTGCCCTGCCGACCGTCGACGAGCAGGTCAGCGCTCCGGGCATCCTCGCCCTTGCCCGCTGAACCGCCTCACCGCGGCAGGACCATCCCCTTCTTTCCCCCTGTGAGGCATCATGCGCTGCGTCATCGCCCGTTTCCCGTTCGACCTCACCAAGAGCGGCGTCCTGGAATCCATGAAGGGCGTCAAGCCCGAACAGGTCATCGGCGAGTCCGTGATCATCGGCCGCCGCACCTACCCGATCAAGCAGGTCGGGCAGGTCATCACACGCCAGGACCGCCGCGATTTCAGCGCCGGTGAAATCCTCCGGGCCATGACTCAGCTCGGCTTCACCTGCCCCGGCTTTCCCCGCACCACCGCGCCCAAGAGCGCCGCCAGCCCGTTCCAGCGGGCTTCCACGATGCTCGGCGCCCCTGCCGCCGTCTGACCGACCGGCAGGTGCGAGCCGCCACCAGAACCACAGTGAGGGTCCGCCCGGCAGGTGCCGGCCGGACCCTCACCGCGTGCCCGGCCCCACCGCTCTCTGAAGGTCCTCAGGCCAGTTCCGAGGAGGCCGAGGCCGCCCTGCTGATGCTGCGCGAACTGTCCGAAAAGCTCACCGGGTGGGAGCCCGGACCGGCCAGATCAGCGCCCTCACCTACCTCCTCACCCGGGCGCACACACTCCAGGCGAATCTTGCCCAGGCCCTCGCCGGTAACGGCGCCGCCATCCTCATCAACCCGCTCGCTGACACCCGCACCCATCTCTCGGCCAACCGCCCAGACCTCGCCGCCCACATCGACACCATCACCCACAACGCCGACCGGCTCCGCCAGGCCGGCAGGGACGACTGCTGAATCAGCAGAGCTCTTCAAGCCCGTACGCACCGAGCCGGTCGAGGGAAGCACACCGCCCCCCCGGTCCTCCCTGCTGGGACGGTGCACCTCGCACGACCTCGCGTCGAGGCCGACTATCTCCCCATGGACGCATACGGAAATCTGTATCGGCCGAAGTAGACATTGAGGCTCGGTCTGGTTATGGTTTCTCTCGCGGCCCCGGGAGACGGCAGGGCCTGGCAGGGATGAACTGCCGGGTAGCAGTATCTGCGGTTGCAGGTGACTGGACGGTGCGGTGGCGGAGTGTCGAAGCCAGGGTTGTTGCAGGACGGCGACGGGGCTGGCTGTCGAAGAGTGGCGCTCTCGCAGGCCACAGAGCAGTACGTAGGAGAGCAGTACCACCAGTGGGTAAGTGATTGATCCCAGAGGGAGGAACGGAGGAACCAGGCGCCATCGGGATCGCCCGGGCGGAGTGTTGGGCCCGGGTACCGCAGGACATCGTTAGTGAGGTGGTCTCCGGTCAAGCAACCGCGATCCCCGCAACCCCGACAACTTCCAGGCCGGGTCAGCGGAAGCAGAGGGCCGGCGCAGTACCAGGGCCGGCCGATGGCGTAGCAGTTCCTTAGGGGCCCGGGTGCCATACGGCACCAGGGCCCCTCCGTACGCTCCACAGAGAGGTGGCAGCCAGGAGAGGCCCGGCGCATCACCTCTCTCTGGTGCCGGGCGACCCGACGTGGGGCGCTGTCGACAGCCCTCATCATTCGGGAGCCACCGGGTGAGACGGCCCCATGCCGGGAAGGGCTTCCGCCGCCCGGTCCTGATCCGGGTCGAGGGTCGGCGTACGGAACATCAAGGCCGGTGTCGGGTGTAAAGGCTCGTATCACGCCATCGTGTCAGCCAACTTTTTTCGCGAACCGTGAACACATGGTTCTTCTTCAACGTTGCACTCCGGGGGAGGCAATAGCTATGACCGCGATGTGAGGGTTAAGGGCGCCGCGCCGGGAGCGTTCTTATTGCAACGAACGGATGGAATCATTTATTACATCCATGAATGCTTTGGCATGCTACTGTCGACCGCAGTTGCAGTTGTGGTTCCCCAAGCGCCTCTGACGGTACATTTGCCGCTGGACGCGCTTTTGCATTTCCGGTGACTTACCGGTCGGGGAATCATTGCGGCGTCCCGGTATCCGTAAATTACAGGGTCCCGGCACACTGTCCCAAAGGAGATACGTCATGGCATCTGGCATCGTGAAGTGGTTCAACCCAGCCAAGGGCTTCGGCTTCATCGAGCAGGATGGCGGCGCCGACGTCTTCGCCCACTTCTCCAACATCGCCGCCCAAGGCTACCGTGAGCTGCTTGAGGGTCAGAAGGTCACCTTCGATATCGTGCCGAACCAAAAGGGCCTGACCGCAGAGAACATTATTCCCACCTGACACAGCACTTGATGATGCTGGTGCGGGCGCCTTCCTGAGGGGTCACCGGCACCCGGGCTCCGTTTCAGAGGGCGCAAGCCGCCCCAAAGACATACGCACCTAATTCTTGACATCTGATCCATATGACGCCATCCATTTAAGCATCCACATCTACATCTACACCGAATTCACCACAATACAGATTTTAATTCGCATTCCATTACGGCCCGTTCTTGTGATCACCCGCACATCCCCTCCGCTGCGGGGCCTTCCTTGATGCGTGCCGTATCAAGAAAGGTCCCGCATGAACCCCTCGCCTATGAACGATCGTGACTCACACACCCGCGGCGGGACCGGCGGCCCCGCTTTCGGCACTGGCGCCGGTTCGGTCCGGGGCGGCCGCTCCGGACCGCCCGCCCCGAGCGATGGAGAACCGCAGGGCGTGGATGTCCGGCGCAGAAATAACGTCACCGTCACCGGCCGTGCGGACGGGCCGGTGCTCCTGCTTGTGCACGGGTTCGGCTGTGATCAGAACATGTGGCGGCTGGTCGTCCCGGCGCTGGCGAAGGAGTACCGGGTGGTGCTCTTCGACTACGTGGGCTCAGGTCGCTCGGATGCTTCGGCCTGGAGTGAGCAGCGGTACAGCTCGCTGGGCGGGTACGCCCGGGACATCGTGGAGGTCTGCGAAGAGCTGGACCTGCGGGATGTGGCGCTGGTGGGGCATTCGGTCAGTGCCATGGCCGGGGTGCTCGCGGCGGCCCAGGCGCCGGGGCGGATCTCCCGGCTGGTGATGATCGCTCCTTCCCCCCGCTACATCGATGACGACGGCTACCGCGGCGGGTTCAGCGCCGAGGACATCGATGAGCTGCTGGAGTCGCTGGAGTCGAACTACCTGGGATGGTCGGCGGCGATGGCCCCGGTGATCATGGGTAACGCGGACCGGCCGGAACTCGGTGACGAGTTGACCACGTCGTTCTGCGCGACCGACCCGGCGATCGCGCGGGTCTTCGCCCGCACCACGTTCCTGTCCGACAGCCGCAAGGACCTTCTCAGCGTGGCAATACCGACGCTGATACTGGAATGCGAGCAGGATGCGATCGCCCCGCGAGAGGTGGGCGCCTACGTCCACGCCGCGATCCCCGGCAGCCGACTGGTCACGCTGGACGCGACGGGGCACTGCCCACAGCTGAGCGCTCCGCAAGCCACCGCTGAGGCGATCACCGACTTTGTCAACGTGGCCCCGTGATGGGCCCCACCGATCAGGATCCGGGCCGGGAGCAAGACGTGGACGCCACTGACGTGGCCTTCTCCGCCCTGTTGGAGGACAGTGCGGAGGAGCTGTACGAGCAGGCTCCGTGCGGCTACCTGTCGACGCTGATGGACGGCACGATCGCGAAGATCAACACCACCTTGCTGGAATGGCTGGGCCTCTCCCGGCAGCAGGTGGTGGGCCGGATGCGGTTTCCTGATCTGCTCACTGTGGGTGGCAAGCTCTACCACGAGACGCACTTCGCCCCGCTGCTGCAGATGAACGGCGAGGCCAGCGGTATCGCCCTGGACATCAAAGCCGACGGTGGGCAGCGGATGCCGGTGCTTGTCACCTCCAAGGTGAAGACCAGCGACGCCGGGGAGCCGATGCTCATCCGCACCACGATCTTCGACGCCCGCGACCGCCGCGCCTACGAGACCGAGCTGCTGCGCGAACGCCGGGCAGCCGAAGAAGCGCGCCTGCAGGCCGAGGCCGACCGCCAACGCCTCCAGGAAGCTCTCGCCGTCCTCCAGCAAAGCCTGCTGCCCGCCGAGTTGCCCACGGTTCCGGGCCTGGAGGCAAGTTCCTACTACCACATCGCCTCCCCGGATCTCCTCGGCGGAGACTTCTACGACTTGTTCCCCCTGGGTGCGGACCGGTGGGCGTTTTTCCTCGGCGACGTGTGCGGCAAAGGTCCCCAGGCTGCCGCGGTCACCTCCCTGACCCGCTACACCCTGCGGGCGGCCGCCCTGCACGACCCAGACCCCGTCACCGTGTTGACCACTCTGAACACCGTGCTGCATGAGCGGTACGCCAGCGGCGAGGCCCGCTACTGCACCGCCGTATTCGGCGTCCTTCGCGTCGGCAGTGACGGCGTCAGCGTCCACCTGGCCTCCGGCGGCCACCCCTCCGCGCTGATCCAGCGTGCCGACGGCAGCGCGCACTTCCTGCCCACCCCCGGCGGCATGCTCATCGGCGCCCTGCCCCAGGCACAGTTCATACCCGCGAGCGCCCAGCTCGCCCCCGGCGATACCCTGCTCCTCTATACAGACGGTCTGACCGAGGCGAGGGTCGGCCCGGAACGTGACCTCTATGGTGAGGATGCCTTGCACGCCTTCACCGCTGCCCTGGCCCCGGCCGGCCCCGCGTCCCTGATTGCCGCTCTGACCGGGCTGCTCACCAGCTTCGGCGACGGACTCGACGACGACACCGCGCTCCTGGCCCTCGGCATGCCTGTCCCGCTTTCCGTCCCTGCGAGTGAAGACCGGATATGAGCCTGCTGACCGTCACTGCCCGATCCGCCGCCACCGGGCCCGTGCTGGAGGTCGCCGGTGAGCTTGACCATATGACGGCACCCGATCTCCGCCGGGCTGTGCACCACCTGGCCCTGGTCGCCGGGCAATTGCTGGTTCTCGATCTGACCAACCTGGAGTTCTGCGACTCCAGCGGTATCTCGGCTCTGCTGGCGGCACGCAACCTGGCCACAGAACACGGCGTCGGCACAGCCCTGGCCGCGGTCCCGGCCCACATCACCCGGATCCTGCGTATCACGGGCCTGGACCGGGTCTTCACCCTCCACCCCGACGCATCAACAGCCACCGACCCCAACTGACAGGGCACGGGTCCCAGTGCCCTGGTCCGGTGACGGGCTGTCCGGTGAGAACCTGATACGAAAGGCAGCTCGCAGGACCGGGTATACAAACCGGGCGTTCGCTGACGCCTGCCGCAGAACCGAAGGCCGCCAGGGATCGCGACCGGATCCAGCGCGGTCAACGCCCTCGCCCCGATGAGTCTCAGGATCAGTCACACATCGCTGTCGGGCTGTTCGGGCGTTCCAAGCGCCACCGGGACGGCAACGAGCTTCACGTCGTCCACGTTGAGGAGAAACGAGGCTCGGCGGACCCAGCCTGAGTACCGCGCTTCATCGCGGGTGGTCGCCGGGGGCGGGCGTTTCGGCTCCATGTTCCTCCGGTTACGGTGACCAGGCGGGCGGCGGTCTTGTGGTGGCCTTCTTGGCCCGGGAGGTGCGGGGGCGCCGCGGGTGCCGTTCCCGGTCGGGGAACGGCACCCGCGGTTGGGTCAGGCGGCCGCCGCCGGCAGGGGTCGTCGGGCGTCGCCGGATGTCTCGCTCTCGGTGAGCTGGGCGGTCAGGGTGGCACGTGCGCGGGCCACCCGGGAGCGCACCGTGCCCACCGGGCATCCGGCCGCCCGCGCGGCCTCCGCGTAGGGCATGCCGAGGAGTTGAGTGAGGACGAACGCCTCACGCCGCTCGTAGGGAAGTGCTGCGAGAAGTTCCTGGAGTGCCACTCCCTCCTCGAAGCCTGGCAGGCCGATTGGCTGGGCTCGTTCGACGGTGAGGCGCCAGTCGTCGGTGCCGGCCGGCCGGGGCCGTGCCGCCGCCCTGCGGAAGTCGTCGATGACGGCTCGGCGGGCGATGGCCAGGAGCCAGGTGCGAGCCGAGGACCGTCCCTCGAAGCGGTGCAGGGTGCGCAGGGCCCGCAGGAAGGTGTCCTGAGCGAGGTCCTCGGCGAGTTGCGGGTCGGCTGAGAGATGGGCGACGTAACGCACGACGTCGCGGTGCAGAGCCCGCACGAACGCCTCGGCTGCCGCCGGGTCGCCGGCACGCGCGGCCAGGGCCCAGCCGGTGGACGCGGCGTCGTCGGGCCGGGATCCCACAGGATGCGGAGTCTTCACCGGCTCGGTGGTCTGCACAGGCTGTGCGTGGTGCTGCTCACGTGGCCCGCTGCGGGCTGTGGGCGGGGTGGTTTTCATCGCCTGGTGTCCTTTGCGGATCGTTCCGAAACCGCGCTGCTCCGTCCCGTCGCGTGCTGCTGCGTGGACGCATGCTCGGCGCGCACGGCAGAGCGCGGGAGGAAGGGAAGCCGGGGTTCCGGTGAGGGGGCACCCGTGCCCGATGGCCCGGGTGTGCCCGAAGGAGGGGGCGGCGCGCCGTGCGGGCACGGCGGCGGGCGGCCGGTCGCGTGACCGGTCGCGCGTGCATACGTCCTTCGGGATGCCTGCCGCTGATTCAGACAGCGGCGAGGCACCCGGGCGGGCCGCGTGGGTCCAGGTCGCGGGTGCACAACAGGCCCCGAGGAAGCCGGTCGCTGAGGCCCCGGCGAGCCCAGGTACGAGGACGCGAGGGCGGTGCCGGGGCGGTGAGCGGGATCTGGAGCGGAGCCAGCACCCACGCGGCCACGGACCGCAGAATCTGGAACGCCGCCCGCTCGCCTCGCGCCAGCCACACGCCGCACACCAGTGCGGCCAGCAGATGCGCGGCGAGCATGCCGGACGAGGACATTCCGGCCATGTCGTGGCCCATGTGCCCCATGTGCCCCATGGAGGCCATGTGGTCCATGGAACCCGCGCGGCTCATATGGGCTGTGTGCCCCATGTCATTCATGGACACCACATGGTCCATGTGGGCCGTGGGGTCCATACCCGGCATCCGGCCGCCGGCCGCGCCGGTGGCGTACGACCCCGTGACCTCCAGCGGTGACGTACGTGCTGGTATGGGGGCGACGAGGGTCTGTACCGTCGCGAAGGCGCTGTGCAGGATTGCCTGGGTCGTGACGGCGAGGCCGGCCACGAGCCAGATGCCGCGCTCCCGCGCAGCGGCCCACCAGCTCGGGACCGCGACCGCCAGGAAGCCGGCGGCGATGGCCCAGAGGGGCAGGGGAGTCTCGGACATCAGGACGTGGCCGGTGGCGGCGAGAGTGACGGAGACCGCGGCGAACATCGCCGCTCGTACCGCGCGTCCGACCCGTCCCGCCTCCATGGGCCCTCATCCTCCCATCGTGGGACGGAGTTGGGGACGCCAGGGTGTTCCTGGGTGTCCGTCTCGTTGCCGGCGCCGGATACGCATGCGACGTCCGCAGAACACGGCATATGCGCCGGTGTACGTGCCAGGGCGAAGACCATGCAGGGGCGGGCGCGGGGCCGGAGAGGTGACTTGGTCTACGGCTCGCGTGGCAGCGGTCGTCCATGAGTTCGGGAGGCATCCGGCTGGGCTGCCCGGATGGTTGATGTTCACGGCTTCCGGCAGCGCGTCGGACCTTGCGCAGGCCGCAGCGCTGCGCAGGGGTTGAAGGGTGGCGGAGTTGTCGAGGGCGCCGCGGTGTGCGATTCGGTGATGCCCGTTGGGCCGGGGTGAGGCGCCGGGTGGCGTTGGAGCACGGTGGCGGTGCGGGGGAGGGGTTGACCGCTGCCGCACTCACTCTTATCGTTCCTCGATAACATCGATATTCGATATGGGGGGCGGTTGCTGATGTCCGCTGAGGTGCAGGGTTCCAAGGGGGCCGAGCTTCCGGGTCCACCGCCGTCACATGGCGACCATGCGGAGGCCAGGTTGCTGGAACCGGTCGCCACTGTGGTCCGGGGCGTCTACCGACTGTTCCTCGTGGGCCTTGTCTTCGGCACCGTGGGGCCATTGCTCGGCACCAACCTGCGCATGATGTGGAGTGATCCGCACGTCTGTGCCGAGTCCCGTTCGGACTTCAGCACGGACGGGTTTACCGGCAGGTTCCGGCCCCATGCGGGGGCCGGTGTCATGGTCCGCCCGTCCTACTGCACTGATCACGCCAGCGGTGCCCAGCAGTTGTTCGACTTCCTCGGTGGCTTCCCCTCGTGGCTGCTGATCCTGGGCGTCCTTTTCCTGCTCAACCGCTTGATCCAGGGCGCGTCCAGCGAAGGTGTCTTCACCGTACGGACGGTGAAGCACTTGCGAGTCGCCGGCTGGTGGCTGTTGCTGGGCTGCCTGGTCGTAGAGTTGGTGGAAGCCGGCGCGCACGCTGCGCTGCTGGCAACCCTGGCCCGGGACTACCCCTTCACTGCGGACAGTTGGCTGGGGGCCTGGCAGCCGCCCTGTGCGCTCGTCTTCACGGCCCTGGGCATTCTCACGTTCGCTCGCGTCATGCGTGCCGGGGTGGCCATGCGGGAGGATCTGGAAGGGACGGTGTGATGGCCCCGGACGACAACGACAGCCACGCGATCGAGGTTCACCTCGACCGTATGCTCAGCGCCCGCGGCATGACTCTCGCGGAGCTTGCCTCCCGGGTCGGCGTGACCAATGTGAACCTGTCCATCCTGAAGAATGGCCGGGCCCGCGCGATCCGCTTCACCACGTTGACCCGCATCTGCGAGGTTCTCGACTGCCAGCCAGGCGATCTGCTCACGTACCGAGGTGCCGAGGACAAGCCGCGGCCGTAGGCAGCACCCATCGGCCGGCGGTGCCATCGACACACAAACGCTGTCGGCGAAACGGAGCCGGAGGCGGAGGCGCATGCGGGCTCGGTCACGGAACAGTTCGGGCCGGATGCCGGCATGGACAGCGCCGTGTCACGCGGTGTTGTGGCCAGGTCGCACGACGGTCGCCAGCGCGGTGACGGGCTTGGCATGTTCGAAGCGCAGGGTGAAGGGAATGTGCTCTCCCTCCTGCCAGTCGCTGTTCGGGCGGACTGTCACGTCGATGCCGGCCGGGGCCATGGTGAGGCCTTCCCCGGCCGGAACCGTCGCGGTGGCAACAGGCCGCCGGTAGGCCCCGGAGGGGGTCATCCGGTGCTGGCTCAGGGCGGGCGGTGCTGCCGCGCGCGGCGAGGTGACGGAGAGGAGACGGTCGGCCGAGCCACCGGTGTTGGTGATGGTGAAGAAGGCGGCGGTCTCCGGTGTCGTACCGAGCCGGAGGAAGGCGTGGCCTTGCGTGACGGCGATGCGCGGGGGCCTGCCCGCGTTGCCGTGTGTGGTCCAGGCGCTGAGCCCGGCGAGGGCGAGCCCGCACGCGACAACGGGCGCACCGACAGCGGTCAGCGAAGCACGCAACCGGGCGGGCAGGAGGTTCTTCACGATCCGTTACTTCCTGACGGGGCGAGAGTCACAGCACCCCTGGGGGAGCGGGAGCGGCGGGCCGGAGCGGGAGCGGGCTGCCAGCGGCGCAGCCGCAGACTGTTCAGGACGACGAGGACGGAACTGAGGGACATGGCTGCGGCGGCGAGCATCGGGTTGAGCAGGCCGACCATCGCGAGGGGGAGGGTGACTGCGTTGTAGCCGAAGGCCCACAGGAGGTTGCCCCGGATGGTGGCGAGGGTGCGGCGGGCGAGCCGCACGGCGTCGGCGAGGGCCTCGATGTCATCACGTACGAGGGTCACGTCGGCGGCACCGATGGCGACGTCGGTGCCGGTGCCCATCGCGATGCCGAGGTCGGCGCCGGCGAGTGCGGCCGCGTCGTTGACGCCGTCTCCGACGACCGCGACCCGCAGTCCCTTCTCCCGCAGTTCGCGGACGAGCGCCGCCTTCCGCTCGGGAGTACAGCATGCGTGCACCTCGTCGATACCCAGTGCGGAGGCGACGGCGCGGGCGGGGGCCTCCTGGTCGCCTGTGGCGAGGACGGGGCGCACGCCGAGGCGGCGCAGCCGGTCCACGGCGTGGTAGCTGCCCGGCCGTACGACGTCGCCCAGGGCCACGACTGCCTCGGCTCGTCCTTCGACGTGCACCACGACAGGGGTGTGCGCGGCATCCAGGGATGCGGTGAGCGCGGCGTCGAGCGCGGCCGGAAGCTCTCCGTTCGGCGCACGTACCTCCACGAGGGTGCCGTCGATACGGCCCCGGACGCCGCTGCCGGGCGTGGCCGCGAAGTCGGTGAGCGCATCGGACCGCACGGCCTCCGGCCCGAGGACGCGCCGGGCGTGCGCGACGATCGCGCGCCCGAGGGGATGCTCCGAGCCGCTCTCGACGGCAGCGGCCAGGCGCAGGGCCTCGTCACCCGCGAGGCCGTCCTCGCGGACCGTCATCCGGGCCACGCCGAGGTGGCCGGAGGTGAGGGTGCCGGTTTTGTCGAGGACGACGGTGTCGATCTGCCGCAGGGATTCGAGTGCTTGGGGGCCGTTGACCAGGACGCCGAGTTGCGCGCCGCGTCCGGTGGCGGCCATGAGGGCGGTGGGGGTGGCGAGTCCGAGTGCGCAGGGACAGGCGACGACGAGGACGGCCACGCACGCTGTGACCGCGGGCTGCGCGTCGGCTCCGGCCCCGAGCCAGAAGCCGAGGACTGTGACGGCGAGGGTCAGCACGACGGGGACGAAGACCCCGGCCACGGTGTCGGCGAGCCGCTGGGCGCGGGCCTTCCCGGCCTGAGCCTCGGTCACCAGCCATGTGATGCGGGCGAGCTGGGTTTCGGCGCCGACAGCGGCGGCCCGTACAAGGAGCAGGCCGCCGGCGTTGACCGAGCCACCCGTGACCGCCGAGCCAGGCGAGACCTCCACGGGGCGCGTCTCGCCCGTCACGAGGGAGAGGTCGACCGCGGAAGCGCCTTCGATGACCACGCCGTCGGTGGCGACCCGCTCCCCGGGACGTACGACGAAGACCTGGCCCACAGCCAGTTGTTCGGCCGGTACGCGACGCTCGGCACCGCCCTCGCGTACCGTCACCTCTTTCACCCCGAGCTCGGCCAGCGAGCGCAGGGCCGCGGTGGTGGCCCGGCGGGCGCGGGCCTCCAGATGGCGGCCGAGGAGCACGAAGAGCGGGACGCCGACTGCCGCCTCCAGGTACACGTGGGCGACGCCGGGGGACCCGGTGGGCAGCAGGGTGAACGGCATCCGCGTGTCCGGCTCGCCGGCCCCGCCCAGGAAGAGGGCGTACGCGGACCACGAGAAAGAGGCCAGCACGCCGAGCGACACGAGGGTGTCCATCGTCGCGGCGCCGTGCCGCAGTCCGCGCAACGCCCGCTGGTGGAAGGGGAAGGCACCCCAGGACGCCACCGGCGCGGTCAGCGCGAAGCACAGCCACTGCCAGTTGCGAAACTGCAGCGAGGGCGCCATCGAGATCACCATCACAGGGACAGCAAGCAGTGCCGTCACCACGAGCCGCTGCGGCAGAGTCCGTCCTCGCTGTCCGTCCTCCTCCATGTGGTCACGCCCGGAGCGGAGTTCAGGGATGGTGGCGCTGTATCCGGCCTTCTCGACCGCCTCGACCAGTGGTGCGGTACCGAGGTCCGCCGGGTACTGGACACGAGCGCGTCCGGTGGCGAGGTTGACGGTGGCGGTGACACCTTCCAGCGCCGAGAGCTTCTTCTCCACCCTGCGTACGCAGGCGGCGCAGGTCATCCCTCCCACCACCAGGTCCGTCGTGACCAGGGACCGTGGCGTGGTCTCCGGTGCCATCAGTGCCCACCCCCGTGCCCCGTACCGCCCATGTCCCCCATGCCCGGGTCGTCGTCGTGGTGGGATACCCCGCGCATGTCCGGGGCGACCGGACCGGCGAGGTTCCCCACCCCGTACGACACGGCGAAGACGGCCACCAGCAGCAACAGGAAGCCCGAGAGCACTGCGTAGGGGCTGGAGGGGACGGGACGCCGTCCCGGGGAGTGCGTCACGGGGTGGTCCATGGAAGTGGCTCCGGCGGGGTGTGGGGGCCGCGAGTGAACGGACCGCGGCTGTACGGACCAGAGGTCGGCCCGCGAGGGGCGCCAGTTCCCCCGCCCGCGAGTGACCTGAGTCACATGGTGAACATCCGTCCCTCTCGTCCCGTCAGTGCCCCTCACACCATGACGACGAACATCACCGCCATCCCCAGGGCCATCGCCCCGTGGCAGCCCAGGTCGAGCGCGCCCCGGGTGGCGTCGGAGGCTACACCGTCCGCGTCCGGGCGGGACGCGAACCGCCCGGTGTCGAAGCCCCGGGTCAGCCACCACAGAGCCAGCACCAACAGGACGAACGCGAGGACTCCGGCGCTCCACCGGTCTCCTGCGCCGCTCAGCCCCATCGCGCCTGTCGCACCCGAGCCGGACATGTCCATCCCCGGCATGTCCTCCATCGCGTGGCCACCGCCTCCCATCGAGCCCATGGACGTGCCCCAGGCCATCGCCGCCACCATCCACGCCATCGCCCCGGTCATCACCACGTGCGGCAGGACACTCACCAGGGCCCGGCCCCGGACCAGCTCGCCCGGCCAGGCCACGGCGGCTATGAGGAACCAGGCGCCGGCAAGCGAGAAGAACACCACCTGGGGCACGACGAGCAGGTCCATCCCCCAGGGCCACGCCATCGCGACCATGGCGAAGGCCATGACCGCGTGCAGCATGTGTGAGAGCCGCGCCACCCACGGGTGCCCCGCGTGCGAGGGGGCAAGGGCACGCCAGAGTCCGTAGGCGGCGAGCGCGCAGAAGAGCAGAGTCATGATCCAGCGCAGTCCGGTGGCGGCGATCATCGCGCGGTCTCCTTACGGCGGCGCACGGCCGCCACCACGAGGTCCCCGAGCAGGAAGCAGACAAGGGGCAGTCCGAAAAGAGGCAGGTAATAGGCGAGAACCGCGACCACGACCACGAGCGGCGCCATGACCCGGCCGGGTACCCGACGCCAGGTCCCGCGTGCCGGGGTGCGGCCCGGCCGCAGTCCGGTGGCCCGGACGGGCCTGCGCAGCCACCACATGCGGTAGCCCCACAGCACCATGCCGATCAGGGCGATGGCGATCAGCGCCAGCACGATCTGGTTGGCGAGCCCGAAGAGGAGGCCCATGTGGGCGTCGACGCCCCAGCGGGTGAGTTTCGCGAGCAGGGGATAGTCGTCGAAGCGAAGCGTCTCGGTGACCTTGCCCGTCGCAGGATCGACCGCGATCGAGTCCTGCCGCTCGGGCCAGTGCCGGGTGTTCTCCTTGACGACGTATGCGCTCTTGCCGTCGGTGGGCGGTGTGAGGACAAGCTTGCCGCGCAGTCCGGCCTCATCGGCTGTACGGGCCACGGCATCGATACCGACGTCCTTGCCGGTCGTCCCGGAACCGGACCGCGATCCGCTCCCCTCGTGGTGACCGGTCATGGTGGAGACGGCGGGCGTGCTGCCGCCCAGCGAGTCCTGGATCTTTCCGATGTTCGCCCCCGCATGCGCCGACCACGTCAGCCCCGTGGCGGACAGTGCCAAGAACCCGACGGACACCCACAGGCCGACCACGCCGTGCCAGGACAGTGTGCGTCCCCGGCCCGTGGGGCCCCGGTGGGCGACGAACAACTTGCGCAACCGCTGCCGGGTACGGGGCGCGCCGATCCACAGGGCGAGGCCACCGGCCACCTCCACCCAGAGCCAGCTCGCGGCCAACTCGCTGTAGTTGCGGCCGAGATCGCCGAGGTGCAGCGTGCGGTGCAGGCTGTCGAACCAGGCCCGGACGGGCAGCCACTCACCGGTGGTGCGCAGGGTGCCGAGGACTTGACCGTTGTACGGATTCACGAAGGCGGTTCGGGTGTCGCCCTCCGGCAATCCCTTCACGTCGAAGGTGACGCGCGTGCTGTCGGTGGCGCCCGCCCCTCGCGTCACCGACACCAGATGACCGCCGGGGACGGCGAGTCGCGCCGCCTCGACCTGCGCGGCGAGCGGTTCCCTCGCACCCTGCGCGCTGACCTTCAGCTCGTGCCCGTACACCACCGACTCGATCTGCGGAGTCGCCGTGTACAGCAGGCCCGTGACGGCGGCCGTCAGCAGGATCGGCCCCATCAGGATGCCCGCATAGAAGTGCAGCCGCAGCAGCAGGGGCCGCAGCCCGCTCCAGGTGCCCGGGCTGCCGGGCGGATGCGCGTCCTCTCCCGTGGCGGAGGGGAGCGGTATCCGGCCGGCGGGTACGGGCCCCGCCGGAGGAGATGAGTGGGGAGGAGCGGCAGGTGCGGTATCGGTCATGAGTGGCTTCCTTGTACGGGAACCGGGGACGGGTCTCGCACAGGAGTCGGCTCACCGGACCGATGAGTTCCCGTGAATCTTGCGTGAGGGCGGCCACCTCTCCGTGCCACTTCCGCGCCCGGCGTCTCGGTCGTCCACTGCTCTCAGCTACCGCTGCGGCGGGCAGCCCGGAGTCCAGAACCGACGCTCCGCCGAGCACGGCGAGTGCGAGCGAAGCCACGTGAGTCGCTCTTGGCTGTTACCGAACCGAGCGACAGGTGCCTGACCGGTGAAGTGCCAGGTCAGGCACCTTTTCGTAGGTCCCTAGAAGAACCCGAGCTTCTTCGGCGAGTAGGACACCAGAAGGTTCTTCGTCTGCTGGTAGTGGTCCAGCATCATCCGGTGGTTCTCCCGCCCGATGCCGGACTGCTTGTATCCGCCGAACGCCGCGTGCGCGGGGTAGGCGTGGTAGCAGTTCGTCCAGACGCGGCCCGCCTGGATGGCGCGGCCCGCACGGTAGGCGGTGTTCATGTCCCGGGTCCATACGCCCGCGCCGAGTCCGTACAGCGTGTCGTTCGCTGTGCTGATCGCGTCGTCGAAGTCGGAGAAGGACGTGACGGCGACGACCGGGCCGAAGATCTCCTCCTGGAAGACCCGCATCCTGTTGTCGCCCTCGAAGATCGTCGGCTGTACGTAGTATCCGCCGGCCAACTCGCCGTCGTACTCGATCCGCTGCCCGCCGGTGAGGATCTTCGCGCCCTCCTGCTGGCCGATGTCCAGATACGAGAGGATCTTCTGCAGCTGGTCGTTGGAGGCCTGTGCGCCGATCATCGTGTCCGTGTCCAGCGGGTGCCCCGGCACGATCTGCCGGGTGCGGGCGATACCCGCCTCCAGGAATTCGCTGTAGTGACCGCGCTGGATCAGCGCGCGCGACGGGCAGGTGCACACCTCGCCCTGGTTGAGCGCGAACATCGTGAAGCCTTCGAGCGCCTTGTCGCGGAAGTCGTCGTCCGCCGACCACACGTCGTCGAAGAAGATGTTCGGGGACTTGCCGCCGAGTTCGAGCGTGACCGGCTTGATGTTCTCGGAGGCGTACTGCATGATCAGCCGCCCGGTCGTGGTCTCGCCGGTGAACGCGATCTTCGCGACCCGCGGACTCGACGCCAGCGGCTTGCCCGCCTCCGAGCCGAAGCCGTTGACGATGTTGACCACACCGGCCGGCAGCAGGTCGGAGATCAGACTCATCCAGAAGTGGATGGAGGCCGGGGTCTGTTCGGCCGGCTTGAGGACCACCGCGTTCCCCGCGGCCAGAGCCGGAGCGAGCTTCCACGTCGCCATCAGGATCGGGAAGTTCCACGGAATGATCTGGCCGACCACGCCGAGCGGCTCGTGGAAGTGGTACGCCACGGTGTCGTCGTCCAGCTCGCTGAGCGTGCCCTCCTGGGCTCGCAGCGCGCCCGCGAAGTAGCGGAAGTGGTCTATGGCCAGCGGGATGTCGGCGGCCAGCGTCTCACGGACCGGCTTGCCGTTCTCCCAGCTCTCGGCGACCGCCAGCTCCTCCAGATGCGCCTCCATCCGGTCGGCGATCCGGTTGAGGACCGTCGCCCGGTCACCCGCCGCGGTCCGGCCCCAGCCGGGGGCCGCGGCGTGCGCCGCGTCCAGGGCGCGTTCGACGTCCTCGGCGGTGCCGCGGGCAATCTCGGTGAACGGCCTGCCGTTCACCGGGCTCGGGTTCTCGAAGTACTGCCCGCGGGCGGGCGGGACGAACTCCCCGCCGATCCAGTGGTCGTAGCGCGACTCGTACGAGACGATCGCGCCCTCGGTGCCTGGCGCTGCGTAACGGGTCATCTCAGTGGCCTCCCGGAATCCGCGCCGCCCGCCCTTGGACGGCGCTCGGAGCCGAGAGTAGGGACCATGACGTTGCAACCACGTTGCGAAGACGGGGGATCGCACCCCGGCCACATGGGCTGCGCCCCGGGCCACGCGGGACATCGCCCCGGCCACGTCTCCCGTCCGGGCCGGCCCACCGATCAGCCCTCGATCAGCCCTCGATCCGTTTCCGATCAGCCCGGTTGATCAGCCCTCCTTGATCATGTCGGCGCACTTCTCGCCGATCATCATGGTGGTGATGCACGGATTCACGGTCGGCAGGAACGGCATGACCGACGCGTCGGCCACTCGCAGCCCGGTCACGCCCTTCACCCGCAGCTGCGGGTCGAGCGGGGAATCCGGGTCCCCGGCCGCGCCCATCCGCACGGTGCCCGCGGGGTGGTACACGGTGTTGTGGGTCTCGCGGATGTACGAGAACAGCTCGTCGTCGGAGCGTGCGGCCGGCCCCGGCGCCAGCTCCGTGCCGGCCCATTCGGCCATCGCGGGCTGGGAGACGATCTTCCGCGCGAGCCGCAGGCCGTAGGTCATCACCCTGATGTCGTGGTCGTCGGTGAAGTAGCGCGGATCGACGCGGGGCTTGTCCCGGAAGTCGCGGGTACGCAGCCGGACCGTGCCCATCGAGCGGGCCCGGGTGACGTTCGGGGTGAGACAGAACGCGTTGTCCGTCGTCGGATAGCCCCGCCGATAGGTGTTCATGTCGAAGGGCACCGAGCCGTAGTGGAACATCAGGTCGGGCCGGTCCAGGTCCGGTTCGGTGTCGGAGAAGATGCCGATCTCCCACCACTGGGTGGAGGAGGTGACCATGGGCCGCTTCGCTTCCCACATGATCACGCCCTCCGGGTGGTCCTGAAGGTGGGATCCGACGCCGGGGGAGTCCACCCGTACGCCGATCCCGCTCTCGCGCAGGTGCCCGGCCGGTCCGATGCCCGACAGCATCAGCAGCTTCGGCGAGTCGATGGCCCCGCAGCTGACGATCACCTCGCGGCGTGCGGTCACCGAGCCGCTGTGCACCGTGTCGGGCTCCAGGTACTCCACACCGGTGCACCGCTCGTCCGCGTCGAAGAGCAGCCGCTTGGCCTGGAGCCCGGTCCGGATCTCCAGATTCGGCCGGTCCGCGAGCACCGGGTGCAGATAGGACACCGAAGCCGACGAACGCGTGCCGTCCTCACGGGCGTTGATCTGGAACCAGTGCGCCCCGCGCACCACCGTCGTCCCCGTGTTGAAGGGGGTACGGGGAATCCCGGCCTCCGCGCAGGCGTCCAGCAGCGCCGCGCCGCACGGGTCGGCCGGCGGGACGGTCCGGATGGTCACAGGACCGGAACGGCCGTGGTGGTCACCGGGCGCGTCATTGCTCTCCAGCCGTCTGTAGAGCGGAAAGCAGTCCGCCGCGCTCCAGCCCGTACAGCCCAGCGCGCCCCACTCGTCCAGGTCCTCGGCCGGTGCCCAGAAGGCGATGCAGGAGTTGTGCGACGAGCAGCCGCCCAGGACCTTGGCCCTGGCGTGCCGCATGAAGCTGTTGCCGTTCTCCTGCGGCTCCACCGGGTAGTCCCAGTCGTAGCCGGACTCCAGCAGGGCCATCCACCGGTCGAGCCGCAGCACGTTGTCGTCGCCCGCATCCGACGGACCGGCCTCCAGCACGCAGACCGTGACGGAGGGGTCCTCGCTCAGCCGGGCGGCGACGACCGCGCCCGCGGTACCGCCGCCCACCACTACGTAGTCGTACGTGCCGCGGTCGCCGGCGCGCTCGGACGTTTCCTCGGACATCGCTGCTCCAGATCAGGGGGTTCCGGCGGGGGAGAGGGGAAGAGGGGGAGGAGAGGGAGGGGGAGGTAGAGAAAGCCTCGTGGGTGGGGTGCGGCCGGGGGATTCATACGGCGGGCGGCTGCGGGTCCTCCAGGACGGCGCGGTGTGCGTCCAGCACGCCGGTCTTCTTGCGCTGGACGAACCAGTAGTACGCGAACCCGCCACCGCCGACGATGCCGATGAAGACGAACGCGCCCCACTGGAGGTACCAGTGGTGCGGGCCCGTCGCGTTGTAGACCTTGCTGCGGGGCCAGGCCAGGTTGAGCGACATGGCGAAGCCCCACAGCACCGCGAGGATGTTGATGGGCAACCCGAACCGGCCGAGCGAGAAGCGCCCTTCGGCCGGCTCCCAGGTGCCGCGCAGCCGCCGGATCAGCATCGGGGTGGTGACCAGCAGATACGCCACGTAGATCATGATGATCGCGATGCTCGTGATCACCGAGAAGATCTGCGGCTGGTTGATGTTGATCACCAGGATCACGATGCCGACGATCCCGATGATGATCGCGGGAAGGACCGGTGTCTTGAACCGCGGGCTGACCCGGGCGAGCAGGGACGACGCCGGCAGGCAGTTGTCGCGGGCCATCGCGAAGGCCAGCCGGATGCCCGCGGCGTGCACGGCCAGTTCGCAGACCGTGATCGCGACGACCACACACCACAGCACGATCTGGCCGATCGTCGAGCCGAGCGTGGAGAGCACCACGTACTGGAGACCGTCAGCGGCCAGCTTCTTCGAGGTCAGGTCGGGCACGGCCAGCAGCGCGAACAACAGGATGAGCCCGCCGAGCAGGAACGAGAAGAACAGGGCCCGCAGAATCGCCCGCGGAGCGTTCCGGCTGGGATCCACGCTCTCCTCACCGAGCGAGGACGCCGTGTCGAAGCCGTACATCACATACGCGGAGGCGAGCGAAGCGGTCAGGAACGCGCGGAAGTAGCCCAGGGTCTGCCCCGCGCCGATGCCGTGGGTTTCGGTGATCGCGGAGGGGCCCCGGGTGATGTGCGCGGCCAGCAGGATGATCAGGACGACGGCCGCGATCAGCTCGACCATGACACCGGCGGAGTTGATCCGGGCCATCAGCTTGACCCCGAAGGCGTTCACCAAGGTGGTGAAGAGGATCAGCACGCTGCCCAGCAGGACGGCGTTCTCCGCCGCGTCGGTCTTGCCGGTCCCGTCCCCGACGAACTGGAACGTCGCGGAGATCTGCGGCAGCGTGATCTGGTACGCGAGCGCCACGGCGGCCAGCGACACCATCGTGGCGGTCATCATCATCCAGCCGCCGAGCCAGCCGACGTGCGGGCCGCCGAGCTTCTTCGCCCAGTTGTAGACGGAGCCCGCCACGGGGTACCGGGCGGCCAGCTCGCAGAAGCAGAGGGCCACCATCAGCTGGCCGATGAAGACCATCGGCCAGGACCACCAGTAGGCGGGCCCGCCGAAGCTGACACCGAAGTAGAACAGCTGGAAGGTACCGGTCAGGATCGAGATGTAGCTGATCCCGGCTGCGAAGGTGTGGAAGTTGCCGAGGGTGCGCTTGAGTTCGGGCTTGTATCCGAACGCCGAGAGCGAATCGTCGTCGTCCTGGCTCTGCGTACGGGCCGCGCCCGCGGGATCCGGTGTGGTGCCCTCCCCGCCGGTACCGCCCGCTCCGGCCGAGCCGGGCCGCCTCACTCGAACCACCTCAGCGGACGCGGCGACAGGTTGCGCCACACGTGCTTGGCCTCCTGGTACTCCGCGAGACCCGCGGGGCCCAGCTCGCGGCCGAAGCCGGACTGCTTCATTCCGCCCCACTCGGCCTGCGGTACGTACGGCTGGAAGTCATTGATCCATACGGTGCCGGCCCGCAGCCGGGACGCCACCCGGTGGGCCCGGCCGACATCCTGGGACCAGACCCCTCCGGACAGTCCGTAGACCGTGTCATTGGCGAGGGCGACCGCTTCGTCCTCGTCGCTGAACCGCTCGACCGTCAGGACCGGGCCGAACGACTCGTCACGCACCACGGACATCTCCGGAGTGCACTCGTCCAGCACCGTCGGCAGGTAGTAGAAGCCGTCGTCCAGCGCCGGGTCCTCCGGCCGTGCGCCCCCGCAGCGGAGCACCGCGCCCTCGGCGAGGCCGGCCGCGACATACGCCTCGACCTTCTCGCGGTGTGCCGCCGAGATCAGCGGACCGGTACGCGCACGCTCGTCGAAGGGGCCGCCCAGCGGGATGGCCCGCGCCCCGGCCACGACGTCCTCGACGAACCGGTCGTGCAGCTCGTCCTGGACGAGCAGCCGCGCACCTGCCGAGCAGACCTGCCCGGAGTGGAGGAACACGGCGGTCAGGGCGTAGTCGACGGCGCTCTCGTACTCCGCGTCCGCGAAGACGATGTTGGGGTTCTTGCCGCCGAGCTCCAGGGCGACCTTCTTCACCGTGGGTGCCGCGGCGGCCATGATGCGGCGTCCGGTGACCAGCCCGCCGGTGAAGGACACCATGTCGACCCGCGGGTCCTCGCTGAGCGGTGCGCCGACGTCCGGACCGGTGCCCAGGACGAGGTTGGCGGCCCCGTCCGGCAGCCCGGCCTCGGTCAGCAGCCGCATCAGGAAGACAGCGGTGTGCGGCGTCAGTTCACTCGGTTTTAGGACGAACGTGTTGCCGGCGCCCAGTGCCGGCGCGACCTTCCACGCGGTCTGGAGCAGCGGATAGTTCCAGGGGGTGATCAGCGCGCACACACCGACCGGTTCGTGCACGATCCGGCTGTCGACACCCGGGTCCCCGGTGTCGACGACACGGTCGGTGCCGCCGGACGCCACCAGATTGCCGAAGTAGCGGAAGCAGTTGGCGATGTCCGCCATGTCGTACTCGCTCTCCACGAGCCGCTTCCCGGTGTCCAGGGACTCGGCGCGGGCGAGCGCGTCCTGGTCGCGTTCGATCAGGGCGGCGACCCGCAGCAGCAGCGCACCCCGCTCGGCGGCCGGGGTCGCGGGCCACGGCCCGCGGTCGAACGCCTCACGCGCCGCGGCGACCGCCGCCGAGGCGTCCCGCGCCCCGGCCTCGTCGACCGTGGCCACCAGGGTGCCGTCGGCGGGGCAGCGGATCTCGCGGAGCCCCCCGTCAGCGGCGGCCGTCCAGGTCCCGCCGATGAACAGCTCAGGCATGCGGACTCCTCGGGGTTCGGGCGACCGGCTTGCGCGCGGACGGTCCATGCGGTCGCTGTACCGACCGGCGGTGCGTTACCGACCGACGGTGCTTCACCAGCCGGTGGCGCCACCGACCGGCAGTGCTGTACGAACCGAGAGTAAGGAGCCCGGGGCGTCCGCGCAGTGCGGGCGGGGCAGCCGGGGGAAGCGGGCGCCGGTCAGGAACGCTGCCAGGTGTCCAGTTCGCGCACCCGCGACACGGCGGCCGACCGCTGCCGGTCGGGCTGCGTGGTGGCGAGCGCCCGCCAGACGGGGAGGTCGTCCTCGCCCCAGGGGCTGTACGCCCAGTCAGCGAGCAGCCCCGGATCCCCGCGTGTGATCAGCGCGTCCCGCAGCTGGTCGGCGAGACGCCGGCGCAGCCGGACCACAGCGGGCGCCCGCGATCCGGGCAGCAGGGGACCGGCGTACGCGTTCATCGCCAAGGTCACCGCCCCGGACGCCAGCAGGCGGGCCACCCCGGCGAAGTCCGTGTCGACGGGGCCGGCCAGCCGGTAGGGGCGCGACCGCAGCAGTTCCGGACCGAGCAGTCCGCGCAGCCGGAACAGCTCCGCACGCAGGGTCACAGGGGTGACCGTCTCGTCCTCGTACAGCTCGACGAGCAGCTCGTTCCCTGTGAGGCCCTCCGGGCGCTGGGCGAGCAGCGTGAGGATCTCACTGTGGCGCCGGCTGAGCTCGTACTTGCGGCCGTCCGCCACGAGCAGCGCCGCGTCCCGCCCCAGCACCGACAGCTGCACGGATCCGGCGGCGGGCGGCGGCGCGAGCAGCGCGAGCTGTGACTCGGCGGCCCGTGCGACCGCGCCGACGAAGGCCAGGCTGTGCGGATGGGCGAGCCGGTCCCCGCCGGTGATGTCCACCGCGCCCAGCAGCCGCCCGGTGCCCGGGTCGTGGACGGGCGCCGCGGCACAGGTCCACGGGTGGACGGGCCGCTGGAAGTGCTCGGCTGCGAAGACCTGGACGGGACGGTCCACGGCTATGGCGGTGCCGGGCGCGTTGGTCCCGGTGGCCGCCTCCGCCCAGCGCGCCCCGGGAACGAAGTTCATCAGGCCCGCCGCTCTGCGGGCTGTCGCGTGCCCCTCCACCCAGAGCAGCCGCCCGTGGGCGTCGCACACCGCCAGCAGATGTTCGCCGTCCATCGCGTAGGCGCCCATCAGCTCGCGGAAGAGCGGCATCACCCGGGCCAGCGGATGGCCGTCCCGGTACGCGGCGAGCCCGTCGTCGGACAGTTCGACGTGCGCCGTGCCTTCGCGGCTGACCCGTGCGCGGGCCGAGCGCCGCCAGGACTCCGCCACCACGCTCCGCACGGGGCGCTCGACCCGCCCCGCGGCCGCGAACGACTCGTACGCTCCGCGCAGCGCCCTGCGGCGCCGCGCGGGATCGGCTCCTGTTTCCAGAGCCACCCATGTGTCGGTCAACTGGCCTCCCCGGCCCCGGTGCACGGGACACTGTCCATCGTCACCCCGGCGGCGGAACGGGGCAAGCGTCCCGTCAGGCGCGGTTGACCAGCCGCAGGTACCGCACCCAGTCCCAGTGGGGGCCGGGGTCCGTGTGGTCGGTCCCCGGGACCTCGACATGTCCGATGATGTGGGTGCGGTCCTTCGGGATGGAGTAGCGGTCGCAGACGGACGCGGTGAGCGCCGCCGACTTCTCGTACAGGGCGTCGGTGAAGTACTCGGGCTTGTCCACCCAGCCCTCGTGCTCGATGCCGACGCTGCGGGTGTTGTAGTCCCAGTTCCCGGCGTGCCAGGCGATGTCGTGCTCCCGGACGCACTGGGCGATGTACCCGTCGGCCGAGCGCACCACGTAGTGCGCGGTGACCGCCTTCGCCGGAGTCCGGAAGATGGTCAGGGTGTTGGCGAAGGTCTCCTGGGTGACGTGGATGACCACCCGGTCCACCGCGTACGCCGACGGGCGCGTGGACCGCGTGTAGTTGGCGGTGGACGCGGGGGTCCAGTGGGCGGTCGGGTAGTCGGTGTCCGCCGCGCTGTCGGCGTCCGCGTGGCCCGCGGGCAGCAGGACGCCCGCGGTGGCCATGAAAGCCGCGCTCTGCAGCAGGCGTCTGCGGCTGGGACCTGATCCGTTGGGTGCCATCTGTCTCTCCTGTGGTGGGGGGGAACGTGTATCTGTGGCGGTGCGGTCGGGGTGCGGTCAGGGCCGGGGGAGTACCGCTGCGGTCTCCCTGAGATGACGGTGCAGACCACGGTGCGGTTCGCCGGCCGGCAGCCATTCCTTGCGGATCTTCGCGACACACGTGTAGTTGGTGTCGCACACGTTGGCGAGCGGGGCCTCGCCCGCCTGGGAGAGCAGTTGGTACGCGTCCAGTTCGGACAGCCCGTAGTCGCGCGCCAGCCATTGCACCAGATCGAGCTGCGAGATCCGGAACGCGTCCTCCAGCGGGCGTGCCGAACCGGTCGACATCAGGTGGGTGTCCGACTCCAGGCGGGGCCAGGGCGTCGCCACCCCCTTGAGGAGCTCGACCACGATGACGGTGTTCATGGCGCACTCCACGGCCACCCCGCAGGTCTCGCCCTCGCCCTGCCGGGCGTGTCCGTCACCGAGGCTCAGCAGCGCGCCTTCGACGTTCACCCCCAGATAGCAGGTGACGCCCGCGCGCATCTCCGGCGTGTCCATGTTCCCGCCGTGTGCGTCGGGCACCAGCGCGGAGCGCACCTCCAGATTGGCCGGGGCCACCCCGACCGTGCCGTGCATCGGGTCCATCGGCAGCGCGATCTCGATGTCGCTGTCCCGCGCGCGGAAGAGGCAGGTGCGCCGCTCCCGGTCCAGCTCCCACATCCACACGACCTCGGGCAGCGGGGGCTGCAGGGAAGCCGTCGCGTGGGTGGACGTCAGGGCGCCGAACAGCGGGACGGTCGTCGACGCGGCCCAGTCGCGGGCCGGTTCGACCGACACGAAGTGCACGGCCACCGTGTCGCCGGGCTCGGCGCCCTCGATGTGGAAGGGGCCGGTCTGCGGATTGAGGAAGGGGAACTCGCAGACCTCTGACACCAGGTCTTTCTCGGAGCGCACCCGCCCGGCGAAGCAGTCCTCGGTGAACAGGTCCAGGACGGTGCCGGGAGCGATGCGCGCCACCGGGGCCGCCCCGCCGAACGTCCAGGCGTACTCACCCTCGCCGGGCCGCACCGTCAGGATGCGCGGATCAGTCATGCGCGTAACTCTCCCGTCTCATCGGTCGTGTTGCCGGTCGCAGTACCCTTCCGGAAAAGGACCTCGTGCAGCCCGATGGCATCGCGTCGCAACCCCGGGGCTGATTCCCCGGGATGCTCCGACCTCCTGGGTCCGTCGACCGGCACGAGTCCCGCGCGCCATACCGTACGGGCAGACGCGGGAGGCGTGGAAGGGGCCGACGCGCCCGCGCGGCCCGGGAGTTGAACCGGACGGCGGGTGGGTGGGAGCGTCACTCGCGGTGCTCCTTCCCGCGCAGCAGCGTGCCCGCCTCGGAGAGTGTGGCCCCGATCCGGTGCAGAGCCGGCTCGTCCACGGCGAGCGGCGCGTACTGGGGGCCTCGCGCGGTGTCCCACCGCCGTGCGACCCCGGTGGCGTCCTCGCCGAGCAGCAGCCCCGCCGCCTGCGCCGCCGCACCCAGCGCCACCAGTTCCTTCGCCACCGGCACCTGGACGGGCCGCCCCGACAGCCGCCGTACGGTCTCCCGCCAGGCGGCTCCCTGGGCCCCGCCGCCGATCAGCAGCAGCGGGGCGCCGGGGTCCGCGTCCTCGTCCAGGACCCGGCCCAGGGCGGCGAGCAGCGCGTAGACCGCGCCGTCATAGGCGGCCTGGAGCAGTTGCCCGCCCGTCGTGTCGTGGCGCAGCCCGTACATCAGGCCTGCCGCGTGCGGCAGATGAGGGGTGCGTTCGCCGCCGAGGAAGGGCAGCACCACGGAACCGCCCCCCGTTTCGACGGCCTCCCGGTCGAGGTGGAGCAGCGCGGCGATCCGGTCCACGGCCAGGGTGCAGTTGAGGGTGCAGGCCAGCGGCAGCCAGTCACCCCGCGCGTCGGCGAATCCGGAGACCGTGCCCGAGGGGTCGACGGGGCGCTGCCGTGACACCGCGTACACCGTGCCCGAGGTGCCGAGGCTGAGCACGGGCCGGCCGGGACGCAGCCCGAGGCCGAGCGCGGCCGCGGCGTTGTCGCCGGTGCCCGGCGCCACCAGGGTGCCCGGGGCGAGCGGCAGGCCGGGCAGTGCGCGCACGGTGCCCGCTGCCTCCGACGGACCCGCGACCTCGGGCAGCAGGTCGGGGGAGAGACCGGCGAGCAGCAGGATCTCCTCGTCGTACTTCTCGGTCCTGGTGGCCCACCATCCGGTACCCGAGGCGTCGCCCCGGTCGGTCGTGCCCCGTCCGGTGAGCCGTTCGGTGAGGTAGTCGTGCGGCAGCCGGACCGCCGCCGTGGCACGGGCCGCGTCCGGTTCGTTCTCCAGCAGCCAGGCCCATTTGGTGACCGTCATGGCTGGCCCGGGCGGACCCCCGGTGCGCTCGGCCCAGGTGCCGGCGCCCAACTGCCCGATGAGGCGCTCGCTCTGCGGGGCGGAGCGGACATCGTTCCACAGCATCGCCGGGCGAACCGGCCGTCCGGCCGCGTCCAGCGTCACAAGGCCGTGCTGCTGTCCGCCGACCGCGATGGCGGCGGCCCGGCCCGCGGCAGGGCCGCACTGCTGGAGCGCGTCGGTGAGGGCCCGCCACCACTGCTCGGGATCGCTTTCGCGCGCGCCGTCGCTGCCGGTGACGGTGTGCGGGGCCTGGCCGTGTGCGACGACCTCGCCGGTCGCGGAGTCGACGACCAGCGCTTTGGTCGACTGGGTGGAGGAGTCCACGCCGATGACCAGGGGGCCTTCGGGTGCTGTCATCGATCTGCTCCGCTCTGAGGGCCGGGCGCCGGGTGGCTTTCCGGCGGCGCCCTGGATACTAATTTGTTAAGCCTCATGACGAAATGGGCCGACGGCGGGGCGGGTTCTCCCGTCGGTACGGAAGCGGGTTCTCCCGTCGGTACGGAGGGGTCTCTCCCGTCGGCGACGTGCGGATCGGGCCGGAACAAGGGGATGCAGCCGCAGTTCGCCCCTGAACCGGTCAGGACTACGTTGCCGCAGGTCAAGCCGGCCGTTCAATCGCCCGGGCGGGCGGGTGCGCGGACCCGTGTTCCCGGCGCGCGAGGATCATGTCCTCGTGCGCCGGTGCTCCGCTCCCCTCAGGTCCGCCCGGTTCGGCCCCGTTCCGCGCCGCTCTGCGGAGCGCGACCGCGCCGCTTCTCGTCCGGCCCCGCCCAACTGCCTTTCCGTCACTCGTCGTCGGTCACCGCGGCCAGCGCGGCCGCCGGGTCGGGATCGGCGGGCCCGGCGGGAGTCCAGCGGCCCGACTCCTCGCGGTAGGGCCACCAGCGGCCGTCCTGCCCGTACCGCAGCTGGGCACCTGCCCCCACCACGGTCCAGCGGTTGTCGGCCAGGTCGAACCGCGGACAGGCTCCCTGCTCCCACGCCTGGTCCAGCTGTACGCGCGCCCTCGTCAGTGCCTCCGCGCCGGGCGTCCACCGTTCCTCCAGTACGGACAGCGCCGCCGCGCCACCGCAGCGCCAGGCCCGGACCGCAAGGGCCAGTTCGGAGCGCTCGCGTCCCGAACCCGCGGCGAGACGGTCCGTCAGCCACGCGTCCGTGGCCGCGGCGGCCAGCCGTACGGCATCCTGCTGGGGTGTCAACTCCACGGCCGGAGGGCGGTGTTCGTGGTCCGGAGCGAGCGCCTCGGCCAGCAGGAGCACCGCCCTGCGGGCCGCGTCCGCCGCCAGGAACTCCAGTGCGCCGGGGTCCAGGCCGGGCGCCGGACCCGTCTCGGTGTCGAGGGACGGCGGCTGTCCCGGCGCGTCCGGGACCGGCGATGGCGAAGGCAGCGGCGGCAGTGTGTCCACCGCGGCGAACGCCTCGTCGGCCCGCACGCCCCCCTGCTCACGGTCCTCCCCGCACACCCCGGCACTCTCCGGGCCGGCCGTCTGTCCGGCGCTGCGTCGCTGCAGCTCGTCCAGCAGCTCCCGCTCACCGCGCCCGCGCATCAGCAGCAGTACGAACGGGTCCTCGTCGAGGAGACGCGCCACCTGGTAGCAGAGCGCGGCCGTGTGCGGGCAGTGGTCCCACGCGTCGCAGGAGCACTCCGGTTCCAGATCGCCGAGCCCCGGCAACAGGTCCACCCCCGCGGCGGCCGCGTCCTCCACCAGGTGCGGCGGCATCTCGCGGTCCAGCAGCGCCGCGATGTGCCCCGCGCTCTCGGCCGCCATCCCGAGGAACCGGTCCCACTCCTGGTCGCTCAACTGCTGCAGCAGCACATCGCTGCGGTACCGCGATGAGTCCGGATCCCGTACGACGGCTGTGATCCTCCCCGGCAGTACGGACACCGCGCCGACGGCGCCCTGGCGGGCGTACCTGCGGCCCTTCTTCAGCTGCTGTCCGTCGAGAGCCGTGTCCTCCAGGGCTTTCAGCCAGGCCACGCCCCACCAGGTCCCGGCGAAGGCGCGGCCCTGGGCCGGTGCCAGGGCGGCGAAGGTGCGCTCCGGTGTGTCCGTACCGCTCATCGTCCACTCCCTCGCAGTTCCACCAGATCCGCCAGCTCGGCGTCGGTCAGCCCGGTCAGCGCGGCCTCGCCGCCCCCGAGCACCGCGTCGGCCAGTTCGCGTTTGCGGTCGAGCATCTCGGCGATCCGGTCCTCGATCGTTCCCTCGGCGATCAGCCGGTGCACCTGGACCGGCTGGGTCTGCCCGATGCGGTACGCGCGGTCGGTGGCCTGGGCTTCGACGGCCGGGTTCCACCAGCGGTCGAAGTGCACCACATGCCCGGCCCGGGTGAGGTTGAGGCCGGTGCCCGCGGCCTTCAACGACAGCAGGAAGACGGGCACTTCGCCGGCCTGGAAGCGGTCCACCATGTCCTGCCGGCGGGCGATCGGGGTCCCGCCGTGCAGGAGCAGGGTGGGCACCCCGCGGGCTGTCAGATGCCGGTCGATGAGCCGCGCCATCCGTACGTACTGGGTGAAGACGAGTACGCCCGCGCCCTCGGCGAGGATCGTGTCGAGCAGCTCGTCCAGCAGCTCCACCTTGCCCGAGCGCCCCTCGGTGAGGGGTTCGTCCTCCTTGAGGTACTGCGCGGGGTGGTTGCAGATCTGCTTCAGCGCGGTCAGCAGTTTCACCACGAGGCCGCGGCGGGCGAAGCCGTCCGAAGCGGAGATCTCCGCGAGCGTCTCCCGCACCACGGCCTCGTACAGACCGGTCTGCTCTCTGGTGAGCGATACGGCGCGGTCGGTCTCCGTCTTCGGCGGCAGCTCGGGCGCGATGCCTGGGTCGGACTTGCGTCTGCGCAGCAGGAACGGAGCGACCAGCCGGGAGAGCCGCTCCGCCGCGGCCGGGTCCTTCCCGCCCTCGACGGCCTGTGCGTAGCGCGTGCGGAATCCGCTCAGCCTGCCCAGCAGACCGGGTGTGGTCCAGTCGAGGATCGCCCACAGCTCGGAGAGGTTGTTCTCCACCGGGGTGCCGGTGAGCGCCACGCGGGCGCGGGTGCCGATGGTCCGCAGCCGGCGGGCCGTCGCGGAGTACGGATTCTTCACGTGCTGCGCCTCGTCGGCGACCACCAGCCCCCACGGGGTTCCGGCGAGCCGATCGGCGTCCAGCCGCATGGTGCCGTAGGTGGTCAGGACGAACTCCCCGCCGGCCAGGTGCTCCAGGCTGCGTGCCGCACCGTGGAAGCGGCGTACGGGAGTGCCCGGCGCGAACCTCTCGACCTCCCGCTGCCAGTTGCCCATCAGGGACGCCGGGCAGACCACCAGGGTGGGGCCCGCCGAGTCCTTGTCGCTCTGCCTGTGCAGATGCAGGGCGATGAGGGTGATGGTCTTGCCGAGCCCCATGTCGTCGGCGAGGCAGCCGCCGAGACCGAGCGAGGTCATCCGGTGCAGCCAGTTCAGTCCGCGCAACTGGTAGTCGCGCAGGGCCGCGTCGAGTGCGGCGGGCTGCCCGATCGTCTGCTGGCCGGTGCCCTCCGGGTCACCGAGACGGTCGCGCAATCGCGCGAGCGGGCCCGTCGCGGTGACCTCCACCTGCCGCCCGTCCACTTCCGTCGTACCGGTGAGCGCCGCGCCCAGCGCCGCGATCGGAGCGATGGCGCGGCCCCGGGTGTCGCGGGCCTCGCGGGCGCGCCGTATCTCCTCCGGGTCGATCAGCACCCACCGGTCGCGCAGCCGCACGGCGGGCCTGCTCGCCTCGGCGAGCTGGTCGACTTCGGCGCGGCTCAGCTGCTGATCTCCCAGCGTGAAGCGCCAGTTGAAGGCGAGCAGGGTGTCGGCGGACAGCACGGACGGCAGATCCGTGGCGGGCCTCTCCGCAACCCGTGCCGAACCAGCAGCGGTGTCCGCTGCCGAACCGGCGTCGTCGTCCGTGCCGATGACGGCCCGCGCCGTCAGCGTGCGGGAGAACTCCCGGGGCCAGTGCACCTGTACGCCCCCGGCCGAGAGCGACCGGGCCGCCTCGCCGAGCAGTTCGGCGACTTCCTCGTCGGCCAGCTCGACCGCGTCGGGAACGGCGGCCGAAAGCAGCGGTCTGAGCGGAGCCCAGGCGCGGGCCGCCCGGCGCAGGGCGAGCAGGGCGTCCATCCGGGCCCGCGGCCCGAAGCCGGGTGCCGAGCCCGACCAGACGTCCGCCGCGTCGGCGGTGAGGGAGGGGTCGCTGACGCCATGCATCTGGAGGACGGCACGGAAGGCCGGCCCGTCGTCGGTTTCCGCGCCGGTGGTGGACAGCCCTGTCACCTCCACCCGTAGGGAGACGCGGACGCCGGCGTCCTGACCGGCCGCGACATCGGCGGCCCAGGCCTGCTGCCCGGGCAGCTTCCGCGGTTCGGCGGCGGCGAACGCGGGGCCTCCCGCGGCGAACGAAGCGGCGGGTGTCCGCGGCAGCCCGTCCGCCACGGCATCCAGGAAGGCGCGCACCAACTCCTCGGGCGCGGGCAGGCGTACGGGGTCGGCAGCCGGGTCCAGCGGCACGGCGTGCGCGGCGGGCGGCATGGCCGCGGCGAGGTCCCGCACGCGCACCAGATCGGCGGCGTCGAGGGGTCCGGCCCGCCATGCCTCGTAGCCGCCGGGGCTGAGGCCCGGCAGCAGCCGCCCGCGGGCGGCGAGTTGGAGAGCCAGCAACGCGGCCGATCCCCAGAAAGCGACAGCCGCTGACGCGTGTGCGCCGCCACGGCCACGGGTGAGGACGGGCAGGGCTTCCTGTACGGTCAGGACAGTCGCCCGTACGGAGTACGGGCGGATGTCGCCGCCGACGACGAGCAGCTCCTCCATGGAGCCGGGGCTCGTGGGCGGCTCGCTGCCATCGGGGTGCCAGAAGGCGACCCTTCCGGTACGTGCCGGGTCCGCAGGCAGGAAGACCGCGGAGCAGCGGGAGAGTTGGGCGATCTCGGAGAGCGTTGCCGTGGGGAGTCCTTGCACAGCGATAGCGCATTCCTCAAATTTGACTACTGTGGGTCGGGATCGCCGAGGGTACCTCATCAGAGGGCCGCCGGTGACGCCGTCACTGTGCGGCGCGGCATGCTCCGGCGCGCAGTGGAGGTAGCACCACCTCTTCGGCAGGGGGCTGTCCCCCTCTCTCAGCCGGGTGGTGGCGCCATGGTCCCCGCAGTCCCGAAACCATACGTTTCATGAGGTCAGCGCATGGGCCAACAGACCGGAGACCGACATGCCACAGACCGCCTCGCTGCTCGTGGAACCCGAGCAGAAGACGGGCAGCGACTTCGCCCCCCTCCTGAGGGCGGTGAAGGCACATGGGCTCCTGGAGCGGCGCACCGGCTGGTACATCCTCAGCACGAGTGCCAACCTGCTGGCCCTCGCCGCGACGATCGCCGGCATCGTCCTGGTCGGTGACTCCTGGTGGACGCTCCTGCTGGCGCTCCCGCTGGCCGTCCTCTGGTCGCGCACCGCCTTCTTCGGGCACGACGCCGGACACGCGCAGATATCCGGTGACCGCAGGGTGAGCCGCGCGGTCGGCTTCTTGCACAGCAATCTGCTGCTCGGTATGAGCTACGGCTGGTGGAACGACAAGCACAACCGTCACCACGCCAACCCCAACCACGTGGACAAGGACCCCGACGTCGGCGTCGGCGTCATGGTCTGGACGCAGAAGCAGGCGGCCGAGCGCGAGGGCCTGTCCCGCTGGCTCACCCGCAACCAGGCGCGGCTCTTCTTCCCTCTGCTGCTGCTCGAAGGCATCGCCCTGAAGATCTACGGCTTCCAGACCGTGCTGTCCCGGGAGAAGCACGACGGGTGCCGTCAGCCGGGCCGCGAGCGGGCCGTCGAGGGCCTGCTGCTCCTGGTGCACCTCGCCGGGTACGCGACACTCCTGCTGACGGTCATGTCGCCCGGCAAGGCCCTCGTCTTCGCCCTGGTGCACCACGCGCTGTTCGGGCTGCACCTCGGGATGACCTTCGCCCCGAACCACAAGGGCATGGAGATGCCCGACCCCGACGGCGAGCGCTGGGGGCATCTGCAGCGCCAGGTTCTGACCTCGCGCAACGTACGCGGCGGAGTGCTCACCGACTGGTTCCTGGGCGGGCTGAACTACCAGATCGAGCACCATCTCTTCCCGAGCATGCCCAGGCCCCATCTGCGGCTCGCCCAGTCGCTGGTGAGCGCGCACTGCCGGACGCTGGGAATGCCGTACGCGCAGACCTCCCTGATCGACTCCTACCGGCAGGCGCTGACGCACATGCACGAGGTCGGAGAGCCGCTGCGCGCGGCGTAGCGGTACGCAGTGGAACCGCGGGGCTCGCCCGTGCGTTTCACAGACAGAGAGCGGCATCAGCCGCTGAGGAGGCGTTGATGTCCAAGCCCGCAATGATCGCCGTCGGCGGCGTGGTCGCCGGCATCATCCTGATGATGCTGATCGGATTCCTTCCGGGGCTGCTGGTGCTGGTCGGAGTGCCCGTCGTGGCGTATCTGCTGCTCGACCCCAGCCAGCGCAGGAGGCTGCGCAGGATCACCCGTAAGGAGATAGGCCGCTGATTCCCGGCCCCCGGAGGGAGTGCGCACCGCACCTCCGCAGGGGGCCGTATGCGCTGTCCGCGGAGGGGCGGGCGGCTGCGGTCCCGGTCAGGCTGGGCGCACGGCCAGCTTCTCCAGGGCCTCCAGCAGCGCCGGCAGGGCGGGGCCGCGCCCGACCGGCACGACGTCACCCGGCTGGTCGTCGAGGAGCAGGAAGGCCATGTCGTCGGTCCTGGCGACCAGCGACCAGCCGGGGCCGTCCGCGCGCAGCGTGCGGGCACCGCCCGGCGCGAAGGCCGACCGTATGCGCCCGAGCGGCGGCGGCGTGTCCAGGTAGGCATGCAGCTCGTCGATGACGCGCCGGGCGGGCCCGGGCTCACTCTCCGCTTGGCCGGCGGGCGTACCGACCTCCGCGGGTTCCCCGGGTCCTCCCGGTCCCCGGGGTTCTCCGGTATCCGCCCGTTCCTCTGGTTCTTCGGAACCCTGGGGGCCGACGGGTACGAAGGTCTCGTCGTCGCCGATCTGCTCACGCCACTGCGTCCACTGCAGCGCGATCTCATCGGCGCCCAGCCGCCGCTGCGCCGGTCCCCAGGTGTCCGACGCGGGGGGAGCCAGCGGTGCGCGGCCGCCGTCGGGCAGCTCCTCGGGGTCGTGCGGCGCGGGGATCCCCGGCGCGGCGACAGCGACATCGAGCGGCCAGCCCGGGAGCGAGGCGACGATCGACCGGTCGTCCGGCGACAGGTCGTACTCCATGCCGCAGTCCCAGGAGGCGATGGCCACGGCGACCAGCGACACATCGTCGATCGCCACGGTCCACCGCGCGCCCGCGCCGTCCTGTCCCAGGACCACGCCGTATCCGTCGGGGCGCGGATCGAGCCCCAGGGAGTGGCACGCCGAAGGGAAGTCGTCGCCGAGCACGCTCGGGAACTGCGCTGGGGTCAGCAATACCGCAGTCAGGACATACAGCGCGTCGTCGCCGGTATCGTCCGTCCCCGTCACGTGAGCCTCCTGTTGATCAGTCGTGGGCGCACCCTAACCAGTCAGTAACGCCAACGTCGAGTGTTTGTTCGGAGGAACCTCCTCCGCTTGTGGAGACTCGGCGCCGCAACGGTGGCGGGGTGGTCCCGGACAGAACATCTAGCCGTTGCGCACGGCAAGTGCGAGAAACCGGTCCGGCTCATCGGTGTACGAGCTCATCCGCCACCCCGATGCGGCGAGGAGTGTGCGCAGCCGCCCCTCGCCGCGCAGGTCGTCATCGGTGAGCAGGCGCCCCTGCCGGGCCGCCAGTGCCGCCCGGCCGATCGGATGGAACAAGGCCAGCAGGCCACCGGGCTTGACGGCGCGGGCCAACTCCCGCGCTCCGTCCTCGGGGTGGGGCAGATGTGCGATCAGGCCTGCGGCGAACACGGCGTCCAGCGACTCCGTGAGGACAGGCAGCCGGGCGACGTCCGCGAGCAGCAGCTGGGCGTCGTGGTGCCGGCCCGCCCGCGCGGCCGCCGCCAGCATCTCGGGCGTCAGGTCGGCTCCGATGACGTAGCCCGCCGTGCCGACCGCATCGCGCAGCGCGGGCAGCGCCCGTCCGGTACCGCAGCCCGCGTCGAGAACCGCGTCGCCGGGGCGCAGCCCCATTTCCGTGACGGCGGCGGCGAAGGCGGGGCCGTCGTCCGGGAACCTGGTGTCCCAGCCGGCGGCCCGGGCGCCGAAGAACTCCTGGACATGTGTGTGGTCATCGGTCATGAGGAGATGATCCCCCGGCCGGGCGCCCCGGACGCCCCCGCGCCGGGTGCCCGTGCGCGTCCGGGTCCGGAACCGCTGCGTACCGGGTCTGTGGCCGCTCCCCTCCCCATGTCGCGCGGTATCGAATACCATAAAGAGCAGCAAAAGGGGCATATCGGCCCACCGCGTGAATCCTGGGTGGCCGACCGGGGTGGGGTGCCTCCGGAACGGAGGAGGATCAGAGATGGCTACGAGCCATACCGCGCGCGCCCCCCGAACCCATTTCGTCCTTGACGAGCATCTGCCCGTCGACCACAGACTGAGCCGCGTCTACCGGTTCGGTGCCGGTCTCATGGGCCTGATCCTGCTGGCGTTCGGGATACTCGGTGTGATCGACAAAATCGGCTTCTTCAGCACCGGCGGAGACATGGTCGCCGGGCTGAACACCAACGGCGCCCTGAGTGTCCTGTCGATCGTGATCGGCCTGATCCTGATGGCGGGCGCCGTCATCGGCGGGAACATCTCGTCGATGCTCAACATGGTCATCGGCGTGCTCTTCATCATCAGCGGGTTCGTCAACCTCGCTCTGATCGGCACGAGCTCCAACTTCCTCGCGTTCCACATCCAGAACGTCCTGTTCAGCTTCGTGTACGGGATCCTCCTGATGACGTTCGGGATGTACGGCAGGGTGTCCGGTGGTCTGCCGCACGACAACCCGTACTGGCGCGCCCGGCACGAGAAGCACGAGCGGCACGCACAGCAGGCCACCGCGCGCTGACCACGCCCGTGCCCCGGTTCAGCCGCCGGAGGCGTCGAGGCCGGCCAACTGCCGGGCCAGTGTCTCCGTCGACTGGAACGTCGCGCCCAGCAGCGCCACATGCTTCCAGTGGAGCGTCCCGTCGGGGGCGATCAGGAACACGGCGCGGCGCAGGCCGATTCCCGGCGCCGCGATGCCGAGAGCCCGTGCCACGGACCGGTCGGTGTCGGCGAGCAGCGGCATCCGGAGGCCGTACTTCCGGGCGAACTCCTCATGGCTGTCCACGCTCTGCGGGCTGATCGCCCAGACCTCGGCGCCGCAGTCCGTGAACGTCTCAAGACCGCTGGAGTACGAACAGAGCTGCTTCGTGCAGACGCTGGTGTCGTCGCCCGGATAGAAGGCGAGGACCAGCGGATGCCCGCGCTGCTCGCTCAGTACGAATTCGCGCCGCTCGAAGACGTCGGCCCTGAGAACGCCGCCGGGCAGGGAGAAGTCCGCAACGGCTCGGCCGGGCGTGGGTGTTGATGCCATCAGTCACTCCAGAGAAGTACGGGTACCGCCGAGTATGCCGACCCGGCGGGTGCCGGTGCTGGGGGAGGGGCGTCACTCTGCCGTGACCACGACCGAGTGCCAGCCGCTCGCACCGTCCGGGATCGTGTCGGTGCGTTTGGACGTCTGCGTCGTGCCGGTGCGGTCGGTCGCCCGGACGGTCAGGGTGTGGCTGCCCGACGCCGTGGGCTTCCAGGGGAACGACCACTGGCGCCAGGTGTCGGTGGTGTCCTGCGACGCGAGGTGTGCGCTGTTCCACGGGCCGTCGTCCACACGGACCTCGACCCGCTCGATACCGCGGTGCTGGGCCCATGCCACCCCCGCGATCATCACGGTTTCCCCGTTCTTCGGGCGGGCGAACGGCTTGGGCGTGTCGATGCGCGACTCGGTCTTGATGGGCCCCAGTTTGGACCAGTCCCGCTTCACCCAGTACGGGTCGTAGTCATCGAACGTGGTCAGTTCGATGTCCTCGATCCACTTGCAGGCCGACACATATCCGTACAGGCCCGGGACGAGCATCCGCACCGGGAATCCGTGTTCGAACGGCAGCGGCTTTCCGTTCATGCCGACCACGAGCATCGCGTCACGGCCGTCCATGACGTCCTCGACGGGGCTCCCGATCGTCATTCCGTCCACCGAGCGCGCCACCAGCTGATCGGCGGGCCCGCCCTTGGACGGCGGCTTCACACCAGCCTCCTTGAGCAGGTCGGCCAGGCGCACCCCGATCCAGCGGGCGGTGCCGACGTAGGGCCCGCCGACCTCGTTCGACACACAGGTCAGAGTGATGGTGCGCTCGATCAGTTCGCGGTGCAGCAGACCCGTGAAATCGACGGTGAGGGGGCGGGCGACCCCCTTTCCGTGGATGCGCAGCTTCCAGCTGTTGGCGTTGACCTTTGGCACCACCAGGGCGGTGTCGACCCGGTAGAAGTCCGAGTTGGGGGTGATGAAGGGGCTGACGCCCGGAATCCGCAGCTGGGCGCCCTTGGGCACGGGCGCGGCGGGGGAGGCGGGCCTGGGCAGCGTGACCGCGTTCCGGGAGGCCACGGCGTTGCCGCCGCTGGCGTTGTTGAGCGACCTGCCCAGCGCTCCGGCGCCGGTGGAGACGGCGGCTGCGGCGGTCGCGGCGATGACGAAACCACGCCGGTCCCAGCCCCGCTCCTCGTCCGGTTCCGCCTCGTCGACGGCGGATCCGGCGGGATCCGGGCCCGCGGCCGCTGCCGGGGTGAGCCGGCCGATCAGCCAGTACAGCAGGCCCGCTGCCACGACCGCGCCGACGACCGAGGGCAGGGCGTCGGAGAAACCGGTGGAGTCGGGGCGGCTGGTCGCCGCCACGCTGCCGATCACACCGAAGACCAGCACACCTGCCGCGCCGGCCCGCCGGTGGTGCAGGGCCACTGCCCCGAGGGCGGCGGCCAGCAGGGTGAGGACGGCGAGGATGCCGAGCTGGAGCACCAGCTTGTCGTTGGTGCCGAAGTGCCGGATCGCCCAGTCCTTGAGTGCTGGGGGCGTGCGGTCGATGGCGGCGGAGCCCACTGCCACGACCGGCCCTGATTCCGGGCGGACGGCCGCCGAGACCAGTTCGGCGACGGCGAGAGCCGCATAGCCTGCGAGCAGCCCGCACAGCGCCGCCAGCGGCATACGGATCCATGTGCTGGGAGTTTTCGTCACGGTCTCTTCTTCGGAACCGGCCGGCCTCCGGATTGGTCCGGGCGCCACCCGGGTGATCGCTGCGGCATTCGGCTCACCTGCGGCGTCCGTGACCAATCCCCGGCACTCCCACCACCGAATAGCGGGTGAATGGATGCCGGCCTTCCCGCCGGTCCACAAGACTGGGAGGTGCGGTGTCGGTCGATGACGCGCATACGGCGATCGGTGCTTATGCGCTCCATGCACTCGGCGATGACGAGCGGGTCAGGTTCTTGGCGCACTGCGCCGAGTGCCCCGCGTGCTCGCAGGAGGCGGACGAGTTCGCCGAGACCACGGCGAGACTCGGTATGGCGCTGCGGACCGGTGTTCCCGCGGGGCTGAAGGAGCGGGTCCTGAGCGATATTGAAGGCGTGCGGCAGGAATCGTCCGGACGGTTGGCCACCGGGTTCGCATGGTGGCGGGCGCTCGTGCGCGGGCCGAGCGCGTACTGATCCACCACGCCATGCCGCTCGACCACACATGAGTTCCCCGTCCGGCGTGCTGATCACCGCACGGATTTCTCTCACCGCACGTACTGGTCGGTGCCGGTGCTAATCCGCCACCGCGGCCTGGGCGAGCACCTTCTCGATGCGCACCCGGACGAGGAGTTCGCCCGGTACGCCGTTGCGTTCGGCGAATTCCGCCGCGCGTTCCTCACCCATGTACCGGGCTCCGATCAGGCCGGCCCAGTGCCCCACTTCGGACAGATCCTCACTCAGCGTCGCGTGCCCCTGGAGCACGACGAACGAGAACGGCGGCCGGTCGTCGTCCACGCACAGGGCCACGCGTCCGTCGCGGGCCAGATTGCGGCCCTTGACGGTCCCCTTGCCCGTGTTGAACACCAGGTCCTGCCCGTCCAGGACGAACCAGATCGGGGCGATGTGCGGGCTCCCGTCGGCGCGTACGGTCGAGAGCTTGCCGGTGCGGGTGGAGTGCGAGACGAAGGCCCGCCACTGTTCCTCGGTCATCTGCTGTGCCATGACAGCATCATCGGCCGTTGGCGGCCGCGTCGCGAACCGAACGCGCCCCGCACGCGTCTCCTTGCCCGGAGCGCGGCTGTGGTGAAGGCTGGCCGGAGTTCGCGGGGGACCGGGGAGACGAAATCAAGGGGGAGGGGCGGGTCATGGCGCTGAGCAAGGGACTCGACTGGCTGCTGGACGACCTGGCGAACCGGGTCGAGCACGTCCGGTACGCGCTGGTGCTGTCCAACGACGGACTGGTCACCGGGGTGAGCAAGGATCTGGCGAGGGAGGACGCGGAGCATCTGGCCGCGGTTGCCTCCGGTCTGCACAGCCTGGCCAAAGGGTCGGGACGGCATTTCCGCGCGGGTGGGGTCCGCCAGACGATGGTCGAGTTCGACGAGGGGATCCTCTTCGTCACCGCGGCGGGCGAGGGCAGCTGTCTCGCCGTCCTGAGCACGGCCGAAGCCGATATCGGGCAGATCGCGTACGAGATGACTCTGCTCGTCAACCGGGTCGGCGAGCACCTCGCGGTCGCCGACAGGCAGCCCGACGACGCTTCGTCCGCAACCTGGTGACACGGCGCTGACCTGCGCAGTCCGTCCTGCTCACGGAGTTTTCCACAGGCCGGCCGGGCGGTGGGGCTCCCCCGGCTACTCTGATTACAGAGAGTATTCGTTCCTCACGGGGGAGGGTATCATGGCTGTAACCGAAGCGGACCGCGGCAACACGACGACCGCGGCCGGGAGTGCCGGAAAGGCGCTGGCTCCCGGCCGGGCCGCGCGGGAACTGGGCCTGAAGCGAGGCGAGTTCGAGCTGGCCGTCCAGCTCGGCCATATCGGAGTCACGACGGACGGGGTTGGTGCGCGTCGCCGGATCGCCATGGAGGAGGTCGACCGGCTCAGGGCGATGGAGGGTTTTCCGGACACGCTGCGGGGTCGCGTGATGACGGTGGGGACGGCCGCGGCGGCCGAGCTCGTCGGCATCAGTCCGGCCCGGTTCACCAGGCTGGCGCGCGCCGGCTGCTTCACGCCCGTCTCGTTCCATCTGAACCGCTACCGGGCTGTCGTCTGGATGTATCTCGCCGCAGAGGTCGAGGAGTTCGCGTCGGATCAGCCCGCGCTGCTCACGGGCCGGGCCCCGGAGGCACTGCGCGGCAGGCTGGCGGCGGGGGAGGACTGGCGCGCACGGAACTGGCGGGGCCGCCGGCAGGCGCTCTTGCTGCGGCGGGCGGAAGGCGCCTGGGCCCGGGCTGCCGTGCTGGCGGGTGCGCTCGATCCGGTGCAGCTCGCAGAAGTGGTCGACGATCCGTACGAGCGCGCGTATCTGAACAGGCTCCGGCCGGAACCAGTGGCTGTACGGCCGGACTCCCCGGCGGCGCGGGAGGCGGCCGAGAGGCTGCTGTCGCCGGACGACCCCGACGAGATCCTCTGGTGCAGGACGAGTCTGATTCTGGCCCTGGAAGAGGCCCGCGCGGGCGTGGGTGCCCCGCGGCCGGGTGACGCCGTCCGCCCGGCCGCCGTCGTGGTGGCCCGGCCGGAAGGCGGTGGCCGGGCGAGGGCGTTGCTGGCGAAGTGGCGGCTCCGGGAGCCTGGTGGGGACTCCGCAGGGGCATCGGGAAGGGCCGGCGGCCACTCCGCAGGCTGACAACCCATGGTTGACAGTGACTCTGCTGTCAACCATGGGTTGTCACATGGTGAATCCAGTCCCGGCGGCTCATCCGGTCCGGCTAGACGACCTGATCGAAGCCATCAAAAAAGTCCACTCCGACTCTCTGGAACAGTTGACCGACGCGGTCATCGCCGCCGACCACCTGGGCGAGGTGGCCGACCATCTGATCGGCCACTTCGTGGACCAGGCGCGGCGGTCGGGCGCATCCTGGACCGACATCGGCAAGAGCATGGGCGTGACCCGGCAGGCAGCGCAGAAGCGCTTCGTCCCCAAGGGCTCCGGCGAAGCCCTGACTCTCGACCCCAGCCAGGGGTTCGACCGCTTCACGCCGCGCGCGAAGAGCGTCGTGACGGCGGCGCAGGACGAAGCCCGCGCGGCGGGCAGTGCCGAGATCGGAGTCGGGCACCTGACGCTCGGGCTCCTGGCCGAGCCCGACGCACTCGCGGCGCAGGCGCTGATCTCGCAGGGCGCCCAACTGGACGCCGTACGCGAGGCGGCCACCGCCACCCTGCCGTCCGAGTCCGAGTCCGAGTCCGAGACGGCGCCGGAGCTGATCCCGTACGACGCCGCCGCACGCAAGGTGCTGGAACTGACCTTCCGGGAGGCCCTGCGGCTCGGCCACAACTACATCGGAACCGAACACATCCTGTTGGCGTTGCTGGAGTTCGAGGACGGTGCGGGGGCGCTGTCCGGCCTCGGTATCGCCAAGGCGGCCACCGAGTCCCACGTCGTACAGGTACTGGCGGCCATCACGGCCGGCCGGGGGCAGAAGTGATCCGCCCCGCCTGAGGCGCACTGCCCGGCCAACGGCGCGGCCCCTCAGACGGGTTCCGCCTCCTGGCCGGCTCAGGCAGCTGCGCAGGGGGCGCAGAGATGGAGGAGAGGTGGCGCCCCTCGCTCGCGACTGTGCGCGTTCCGCTGCCCGGGGGCGGACACGGTGAAGCACGGTGAGTCGGTGGCGGACACGGTGAAGTGCGGCCGTTCCGAGGGCCCTTAGGACCGCAGCCGTATCCAAGTCACCGGCTGCGGTACTGATCACACCTCCTACCGGATACGGTTCTGGGTGTGATCAATGGGGACGATATGACACCGGGCACCGCGCTGCTGCTCGCGGCCGCTCCGGAGGGCAAGGGCCGGCTGACCGACGCGACCTCCGTGCTGGCGACGCTCGCGGCGGTGCCCCCGAGCGCACTCACCGGCACCGCGGTCGCGACCGTTGTCGAACTCGCGGACCCCATGGATCCGCAGACGGTCCTGACACGGCTGCGTGCCGTCGCGGCCGCTCCCGGGCCGCTCCATCTGTACATGGCGGGCCAGCTGCAACTCGACCGCAGACAGCGGCAGGTGCACCTCGCCCTCGCCCGCACCACGGCGTCCACCGTGCGCTACAGCGGACTGCCGTGGCACTGGCTCACGACCGAACTCGCCGTACGGCCGCCCGGCACGACGACCGTGGTCGTCGACCTGGTGGCCGACTCCGAGACCTGGGAGCAGCTCGCGCACGGAGACTTCGGCCTCGGGCCGGGAGTACGGCTGTACGGGCGGGTCGCACCGCCCCCCGGACGCCGCACGGTGCTCGGGCCCAGCTATCTGAAGGCCATGGCGGAGATCTGGCGCACCGGAGCGAGACCGCCGATGGGCCAGCTCCACGAACTGGCCGCGGCGCAGGGCGGATCCGATGGCGCCCTGCTGTTCGGTGCGGGCGAGGGCGTTCCGACGGCCACGGTGCCCGGCCTCGTGCCGCAGCACGATCGGGCCCCCGTCCCGCCGCAGGCCGGCCGGAACACCGCAACCCTCCCGCTGCAGGCCGGCCAGAACACCGCTCCCGTCCCGCTGCAGGCCGGCCGTGCGCCTGTCCCCGGTGCCGCGTCGGTCTCGGTTCCCGCCGCTTCCGCAGCCGTGGTCCAGGCCTCCGCGCCGGAGCCTGCCCCCGATCCGCACCCCGCGATCCTCTCGGCTGCGCGTGCCGGACGCCATACCGAGGCCGCCGCCGCGGCCGCTGCCTGGGAGAGCGAGGCGCTGCGCGCCTACGGGCCGGGTTCGGCGCAGGCCCTGCACTGGCTCGAGGTGCGGGCCGACCTCGCCCATCTGGCCGGAGACGCGGGGCGCAGCTGCGAACTGTGGCTGATGGCCGCGGGCGCGCGCCTGCAGAGCGGCCAGGCCGAGGACGACGCCGAGGTCGAGGCCGCGGTGGACCGTGCGCACCATGAGTGGGGGCAGATACCGGACCCCGCACGGGTTCGTACTCTCGCCCCGGATCTGGTCGGGCTGCGCCGCCGGGTCCCCGGACGCCAGCGTGGAGCGCTCCAACTGCTCCAACAGCGCCTGGAGCGGCTGGAGATCCATAACCCCGGCGCGGCCCGTCAGGCATAGGGAAACCGCCGACAGCGGGAGGCAAGCGCCAGGGACGCTGTGACGCGCAGGCTCTTATGGGGAGTGGGTAGTGCATCGCGCGGAAACCAGCCTTCTTCGCGCGCACGGAGCCACGGAGCCACGGAGCGACGTGTGGTGAGCTACTGGGTTGTCACAGGGTCTCGCCGTCCACGCCCTGCCGCACTCGCGTGACATGGGGATTGCCGGCTGTCTCACGGCTTGACCGAAGTGTTCTGTCTCACTGCCGTGTCCCTTCCTCACTCGGGACTGCCCGCGTGCGGCGCCCGCTGCTGCTTACCTGGCGGAGGAGTGCGAGGGCCTCTTCGGAAGAGGAGCCGGCGGAGGTTGTGCACACGATGAGCACCTGTTCCGATGCGCGGGCGATCGACAGCGTCTGCTGGGTCACCGTCACCATGCCGACGACGGGATGGTGCAGTTCGTAGGACGCGGCGTCGCACGGCGCCACCCGGTGGTCCGCCCACAGTGCGACGAACTCCGGGCTCTTCATCGTCAGCTCGCCGATGAGCGCCGCGAGCAGCGGGTCCTCCGGATGCCTGCTGACGGCGATGCGCAGGTTGCCGACCACCGCACGCGCCTTGCGCCTCCAGTCCGCGTACAGCTCCTGACCGTGCGGGTCCAGGAACAGCATCCGGCTCATGTTCGGACGCCGTACCGGGTCATCCGGGTCAAGGAGGCCCAGGTGACCGGCCAGCAGGGCGTGCCCGAGGACGTTCCAGGCCAGCACATCCGTACGGCGGCCGAGCACCATCGCCGGGACACCGTCCACGGCGCGCAGGAGGTCGCGGGTTTCCTCGGTGAGGGTCTCCGGCCGGGGGCGGCGTGGCCTGCGTGCGTGGCGGCCGGCTTCGGCGAGCCGGTCGAGGTGCTCGCGTTCGTGGTGGTCGAGCAGGAGAGCGCGGGCGATCGCGTCGAGCACCTCGGCCGAGGCCCCTCGGGACTGGCCCTGTTCCAGCCGGGCGTAGTACGAGACGCTGACGCCCGCCAACTGCGCCAGTTCCTCGCGCCGGAGGCCGGCCACCCGCCTGCGGGGCCCCAGGTCGCGCAGGCCGACGTCCTCGGGCCGTAGCCGCGCCCGTCGGGCTTGGAGGAAGGTGCCAAGTGGGCCGGGTGCGTTCATCGCCCCAGTATTCGGTGCGCCGCCCGTCCCAGCCACACCCTGCGAGGGGTGGGACAGGACGGGAGTGGCTCGCGCCCGTCCATGCGGCCAAGCTCGTTCCCGTCCGGCGACGTACCCCCGGCCCGAGGACGGACCACATGGATCACAACCCAGAGCAGATCACCCTTGGCGATGTCACCATCACCCGCGTCAGAGAGTTCTACGGCTCGGCCGAGATGCCACCCGCCACGTTCTTTCCGGACAGCCCCAACGGCTCGTGGACCGAGCACCGTGACTGGCTGGCGCCCGACTTCTGGAACCCGCGTACGGACGAATGCCGTACGGCGATCCAGTCCTGGCTGCTGCGCAGTGAGGGGCGCACGATTCTTGTCGACACCGGCGTGGGCAACCACAAGGACCGGCCCTATGCGCCGGTATGGAGCCGTCTGGACACGGACTACCTCGACAACCTCGCCGCCGCCGGAGTGCAGCCCGAGGACGTGGACATCGTGGTCAACACCCACCTGCACGTCGATCACGTCGGCTGGAACACCCGCCTCGACGGCCGGAACTGGGTGCCGACCTTCCCCAATGCCACCTACCTGATGGCCCGGCGGGAATTTGAATTTTGGGACCCGGCCAACGGGAACAAGAGCGTGCTGGGCCGCGGGAACCAGAACGTCTTCGAGGACAGCGTCACGCCGGTCCACCAAGCGGGACTGACACACCTGTGGGAGGGGTCGTACCGGATCGACAGGAACCTGCGTCTCGATCCCGCTCCCGGACACACCCCCGGTTCATCCGTGCTCACTCTCGAATCCGGCGCCGATCACGCCGTGTTCGTCGGGGATCTGGTGCACACCGCACTGCAGATCGCGGAGCCGGACATCAACTCCTGCTTCTGCGAGGACCCGGCACAGTCCCGCGCCACCCGGCACGGGCTGCTCGGCCGCGCGTGCGAGAACAACGCGCTGGTGTTCCCGGCCCACTTCGGCGGCCACGGCGCCGCGGAGATCGCACGCAGCGGCTCGAAGTTCGCGATCAAGGAGTGGGCGGGCTTCTCCCGCATCTCCTGATGTCCCCTTCCCAGCCCCTTCCAGTTCCCCGCCCCTTCCAGAGAGGAAGCTCCCATGCTCCGGCAGGCATATCCGGTCGTCGAAACCCCTTCGGGCGCCGTACGCGGCCTGCGTGACCGAACCGGCGAGCGCTACCGCGCCCTCCCCTACGCGGCCGCACCCACCGGCGCCGGCCGCTTCGCCCCGCCCGCACCGCACCCGGGCTGGTCCGGTGTCCGGGACGGCACGCGGCCCTCGCCCACCGCTCCCCAGCCGGCCCGCGACTTCGGCCGACTCGACATGACCCCCTACTTCGGGCCGGGCTGGGTGCCCGGCGGGGAATACCTGACCGTCGACGTCCATACACCTGCACCCTCCGGCAGACGCCCCGTCATGGTCTTCGTGCACGGCGGTGGCTTCGTCACAGGCTCGAACCGCGCGGCGCTCTACGACGGCAGCGCGTTCGCCCGCGACGGCGTCGTCCTGGTGACGGTGAACTACCGGCTCGGCATCCCCGGGTTCCTTGATCTGGCGGGCGCTCCACCGAACCGCGGGCTGCTCGACCTGCTCGCCGCACTCGGTTGGGTACGCGACACCATCGCGGCCTTCGGCGGCGACCCCGAGAACGTCACGGTCTTCGGCCAGTCCGCAGGCGCCACGCTCGTCGGCGCGCTGCTCGCGACACCGCGGGCCAAGGGCCTGTTCCGGCGAGCGATCGTCCAGAGCGGCAACGGCACCGGCGCATTCACCCCGGAGCAAGCACAACGGGTCACCGCCGCAGCGGCCGCCGCGCTGGGCGTCGAACCGACCGCCGAAGCATTCGCCCCGATCCCCGACGAGCACTTTCTGGCGGTCCTGCCCGCACTGGCCGGCCTCGACCTGCGCACCGGTACCGCCCCAGACCCGCTGGCGGGTCTCAGCCCGTTCAGCCTGGTCCTGTCGGTCCAGCCCGCCGACGCCCTCGCTGACGGCCCGGCCGCGGACATCGACCTGCTCATCGGCACCAACACCCAAGAAGGGCACCTCTACCTCGCACCGCGGGGCGACCTGGAGTCCACCACGCAGGCCGACGTACTCGCTGTGGCCACCCGGGCGCATGCGGACCCGCAGACGGTCCTCGCCGCACTCCGTGCGGCACGGCCGGACGCAACACCGGGCGAGCTGCGCTCCGCCGTGCTCGGGCAGATCCTGTTCGAGACCGGTACGACGCGTATGGCGCGGGCCCACGCGCGGATCTCGGGAGGCCGCACGCACCGCTACTCGTTCGGGTACCGCTCGACGGCCCTGGACGGGCGACTCGGCGCCGCCCACACTGTCGAACTGCCCTTCGTGTTCGACCTTGCCGACGAGCCCTGGCTGCACGGGGACGCCGATCTGCTCGGCCCCGCCCCCGCCCCCGCCGGGCTGGCGGCCCAAGTACACGGCGCCTGGGTCGCGTTCGCCCGCACCGGAAACCCGGGCTGGGCTGCCTGCGCCCCGCAGCGACCCACCGTGGAAATCCTGGGCGAAGAGGAAACCGGCTGACCGGCCCGTCTCAGCCTGGTGGCCGATGAGCCATCGGGTGGCCACCTGTCCCCTGTGCCGTGGTGTCGCAGATCCCCGTCGGAGACCTGATTGCCGCCGACCGGTTCGGGCCAGGCATCCAGGAACAAGCCTGGCGCAACAGGCGGTACGGCTTCCTCCGTGAGGGCGTCGACCGGACGGTCGGCGCCCTTGCCGGTGATGACACGGGCCGCCCCCCCCGGGATTGATGAAGTCTTTGCCCGTGGCTCGAACTCGTCGTTCTGCCGGTCGGAGCCGGAGCCACAAGACGGCCACGGCTGGGCTTCCTTCGACCGGGGTCCACCGTCACCCGGAAGCCGAACGGCTGAAATGCCTGGGTAGAGAACGGCGCCCGCGTTAACGGTGCGTTGACTGCATGCAGTCGTGTGACTCACGCTCGTCATATAGGTGCTGATTACAACTGATCCGGTCCGGTAGCCCGTTCGCCCGTGTATCCGCTGGTCAACGCGGGGGTACGAGGCTCTGGCCGTGGTCGGAAGCAGGAGGAACACATGTGTGGGATCACCGGCTGGGTTTCTTTCGACCGTGATCTGCGGGCCGAGTCCGAAACATTGGATGCAATGACCGAGACGATGGCCTGCCGTGGTCCGGACGACCGCGGCACCTGGATCAACGGTCCTGCGGGCCTCGGGCACCGCAGGCTGGCCATCATCGACCTGCCCGGCGGACGTCAGCCGATGACCGTCGCGACCGACCAGGGTGACGTGGCCATCGTCTATTCGGGCGAGGCGTACAACTTCACCGAGCTCCGCCGTGAACTGACCGGCCGCGGACACCGCTTCGTCACCGAATCCGACACCGAGGTCGTGCTGCACGGCTATCTGGAGTGGGGCGAAGGGGTGGCCGAGCGGCTCAACGGCATGTACGCCTTTGCCATCTGGGACAGCCGCCACCAGAAGCTCGTGATGATCCGTGACCGGATGGGCATCAAGCCCTTCTACTACTACCCCACATCGGACGGTGTGCTCTTCGGGTCCGAGCCCAAGGCGATACTCGCGAATCCGCTGGCCCGGGCGAAGGTCACTCTCGACGGGCTGCGCGAGCTGTTCGCCTTAGTCAAGACCCCCGGTCACGGATTCTGGGACGGCATGCACGAGGTCGAGCCCGGCACGGTCGTGACCGTCGACCACGGCGGTCTGCGCCGGCACGTCTACTGGTCCCTCGAGACCCGGGCGCACACCGACGACCAGGAAACCTCGATCGCCAAGGTGCGTACGCTGCTCGACGACATCGTCCGCAGGCAGCTCGTCTCCGACGTGCCCCGCTGCACGCTCCTCTCCGGAGGTCTCGACTCCTCCGCGATGACCGCCATCGCGGCCCGCCAGCTCGCGGAGACCGGTGAGACCGTCCGCAGCTTCGCCGTCGACTTCGTCGGACAGGCCGAGAACTTCGTCGCCGACGAACTGCGCGGCACGCCCGACACACCGTTTGTCCACGATGTGGCCCAGGCATCCGGCACGGACCACCGCGACATCGTGCTCGACTCGCACGCGCTGGCCGACCCCGACGTACGCGCCCGGATGATCACTGCCCGCGACATGCCCATGGGCTTCGGCGACATGGACGCCTCCCTGTTCCTGCTCTTCAAGGCCATCCGCGAGCAGTCGACGGTCGCGCTCTCGGGGGAGTCCGCCGACGAAGTCTTCGGCGGATACCTCCAGTTCTTCGACGAGGGGGCCAGGAACGCCGACATGTTCCCGTGGCTGGTGCGCTTCTCGGAGCACTTCGGGGACGACTCCGACGTCCTGCGGTCGGACCTGAGTGCCAAGCTGGATCTCCCCGGTTACATCCGGGACAGCTACGCGGGAGCCGTTGCCGGCATCGAACGGCTCGCGGGTGAGAGCGACTTCGAGTACCGCATGCGCAAGATCTGCTATCTGCACCTCACCCGGTTCGTGCGGGTGCTGCTCGACCGGAAGGACCGGGCGAGCATGGCGGTCGGCCTGGAGGTCCGGGTGCCGTTCTGCGACCACCGGCTGGTCGAGTACGTGTACAACACACCCTGGTCGCTGAAGTCCTTCGACGGCAGGGAGAAGAGCCTGCTGCGGGAGGCGACGGCGGACGTGCTGCCCAAGTCCGTCTACGACCGGGTGAAGAGCCCGTACCCCTCCACCCAGGACCCCAGGTACGCCGTCGCTCTCCAGGAGCACGCCAAGGACCTGCTGACCAAGCCCTCCCACCCGGTCTTCGACCTGGTCGACGCGGACCGGGTGCGCCGCGCGGCCCAGCGGGACGTCCCGCAGATCACCCAGGCGTCCCGGCGCGGGCTGGAGCGCACGCTCGATCTGGCGCTCTGGCTCGACCTCTACAAGCCGGAGCTGACGCTCTCCTGAGCTGTTGTCCGTGAGCCGTTCCTGAGCCTTCGGGCGGGCTGCCGCAGCTGTGCGGCGGTCCGCCCGTGCGTGTGCCGCAACGCCGCTGTGGGCCCCTCCGCGCGAGGGCGTCCGGGTGAGGCTGCAAAAGACCAGGTCAGGCCGGTGCTGCTGCTGCGCGTTGCGGATTCACCCGGATGGGGTGATTCTGGTGGAAGTCATAGTGTGTCCATCCGATTACTTTCGGTGTCCTCGGGGCTGTCATGTCAGACGAGGTGAGGCCGGTACACCGCCGCCCACCCTGATGAGGAGACGCAGTCGTGATCACTGAAACACCCCGCGAGTACGTACTGGACCTGGAAGCAACACCCGACAGGGTGCCGCAGGTCCGGCGTATCGTCGCAGCGCATCTTCGCCACTGGCAGCTCGACGGGCTGATCCAGCCGGTCAGTCTGGGCGTGTGCGAACTGCTCACCAACGTCCATCTGCACGCCGGCGAGGACAAGCGCTGCACCCTGGAACTGCGCTGGACCGGCCGCAACTTGACCGCGGCCGTGCTGGACGCCAGCCCGCGGCTGCCGCAACTGCGCTGTGCCAGCCCGCTGGTCACCCACGGCCGTGGCCTGCCGATGGTGTCCACGCTCAGCGACAGCTGGGGTACGCACGCCACCGAGGACGGCAAGGTCGTCTGGTTCACGATCCGCGCCCAGGCCGCGACCGGCAGCCGGCTGGAGCCCCGGAACCCCCTTCCCGCCGTCTCGACGGCGGCCCGCAGCCTCGTCGTCGCGGAGCCGTCCGGGCTGCCGCAAGGGCGCACCGAGGACGCCCGGCTCGCGGAACTCGTGGACGCCGGCTCCTGACACCACCACGGTCCTGCGACGCCCGGCGGCGCAGGACAGCACCGGTTCCACCGTGCCCTGCGCCGGCAGTTCGGCCGCGCAGGGCACGCGTGGTGCCCGGTACTGTCCTGCCGCCCCTGCCCGGCGGGCGGCGGTCAGTCCCGGAGCAGCCCGGCCACGGCACGGCCGAAGAGCAGCCTCCCCGACTGCGAGGTGAGTACGTCGAAGGCGCCCGGCAGCCTCGCGACCCGCAACTCCTCGCGCCACACGACCCGGCAGCCGCACCCCTCGGGGCGCACCTCGATCGAGGCCCGCCCCAGCACCACCCTGCCCCGCTTCTCCAGGCCGCAGAAGCCGGGACGTCCGGACCCCGGTGGTTCCCAGCGGACGACCTCCATCGGATCGTCGAACCCCGCGGGCCCGATCCCCGTACGTGCGACGAACCTGGTTCCCACCCTGTTCGGGCCCGGGGTCACCACGGTGATCCTGGTCAGCGGCACATGGGCGGCGTGCAGTTCCCACCGGGTGAGGCGCCGCCAGGCTTCTTCCGGGGGCAGCGCGCTGCATCGTTCGATGCGGAACTCAGCCATGGGGGCGGACATCCGGACGGTTTCGGGCGGGCGCGGTACGGACCGTGTACATGTGCGGCGAGGCTCCCTGGTCGTCGGTCGGTGACGGGTCGTCGCTCCGGCGGAACCCGCCCCAGGTTAGGCGCAGGCCCGGGGCGTCCCCGGCTCCCGGCACCCGGCAGAGGGTGGTGTGTCTCCACGGGGGAGACACACCACCCTCTGCCGGGCCGGCCGCGCCCCAGCCGCGTCCGGAACGCGCCGGGCCCGCGGCTTCAGTGGCCGGTGCCCTCCGTGTCACCACGCTCCTTCGCGGTGTGACCGTCGTCGTACTGGATCTGCTCCTTGCGGACCTCGGCGGAGACTTCCTTCTGCTCGGTGACCTTCTCGGTCTCCATCCGAACCCGCTCCACCTCCACGGTCTCCTTGCTGACCACGGGCTGCTCGGCGTGCAGGATCACCTCGGACTCCGCCTCGCCGATCCGGGCACGGTCCCCGGTGGTGCGGTGGCCGTCCTTGATCGGCTCCCGTACGACGTGGACCTCTTCGTGGCTGACCGGGACGGTGGTCGTCACGTTCTCGGTGACCACCACCTTGCGCAGCCGTGCCCGGCCCGAGACATGCTCCTCGGTGCCGACGTGCAGCTGCTCCTCGGAGCGTATGAGCTCCTCGTTCTCGTTCATGGCCGCACGGGAGCCCATGCCTGCCGGGACGCCGCGTGCACCGGCGGTCGTGTCGGTACCGCCCGGGGCGTTGGCCCCGCCGTACATGCCGCCCTGTGCGTCACGGCTGCCCATGCCGGCGGCCGGGCCGGTTGCCTTCGCCGTGCCGCGGGTGCCCGCGGTGTCCGCCGCTTCACCGTGCAGCGGACCGGCTGCCTTCCTGTTCGCGGATCCGGCCGCTCCTGCGGCCCCTGCCGCTCCGGCGGCCGCCGGAGCCCCGGCGGACTGTCCCGGGTGGGTGAGGCCGTAGTGCTGGTACAGCTCCTGCTCCTGGGCGAGATCGAGGTGCTGGTCGGCGTCCAGCCGCGGGGCGTCCTTGACGAGTTCCTTGGCGTGGGGGATGTGCAGGGCGTTCTCCTCACGCCGGGCACCTTCGAGCGGGATGAAGGTTTCCTTGGTGCCGAACAGGCCGGTCTTCACGGTCGCCCACTCGGGGCGGCCACTCTGGTCGTCGAGGTAGACCTGCTCGACGCCGCCGATCTTGTCCCCGGTGATGTCGTAGACCATCAGGCCGGTCAGCTCATCGGGGCTGCGGAAGTCGGCTGCCATCTGTGATCACTCCCTTGTACGTGGTCCGGCAGAGGCTCGGACGGCCCCGCCCGCGGATTGCACGCGTTCTTCCATCGGGTACTCATTCCCGCCTCCCGGCAACACGAATGGACCTGGCCGACTGTCCGAATGCCCGATGAGGGCGGTCGGCGCGCCCTGACGCCCTCTTCGCGAAGAGGGCGACCCGTTACGCCATTCGAGTGAATTGGGGTGGGTGTGCTCCGGGGTGCGCCGACGTTGTCGCGCAAACGATCGCTCCGGGTGCCGTTGTGCGGGCCGGTGAATGAGGCGAGCATGGGTCCGGAGGTCGATCTTGCTGAGGACACGCGCCGCCAGGCTGTCCGACGCCGCGGTGCTGCCCCTGCTGGCAGCCGCGGCGGGTGCCGTGGACGCCCTGGCCTTCATCGCCCTCGGCCATGTCTTCGCCGGTGTCATGACCGGCAATCTGATCCTCATGGCCGTCGGTCTGGGCAGCGGATCACCGGGCGACGCGGCGTATCCGCTGGTCGCGCTCGCCGGTTTCGCGCTCGCCGTGGTCGTCGCGGGACGGTTCTGCCGTAAGCGCGGCGGTGCGCGTACGGATGCGGCCCCCGCCGATGACGAATCGGGCGCCACCTGGAGCCGGGGCGTGTTCGTCTGTCTCACGGTCGAGGTCGCCGTCCTCGCTGCTGTGGGCGTGGCCTGGGCGGCCACCGGTGGGCACCCGGACGGTGACGGGCGCGCCGCGCTGATCGCGGTCCTGTCGGTGGCGATGGGCCTCCAGACGGCCGCGATGTTCGCCGCCGGCCCCACCGGCGCGCCGACGACGTACTTCACCGGGACACTCAGCTCCCTGCTGACCGATCCGTCGGGCGGACGCCCGGCCGGGCGCAGACTCGCCGCACTGCTCGCCGGTGCGGTGGGAGCCGCCGCACTGCGGACCTGGGCACCGGCCTGGGCGGCGCTCCCGCCACCGCTGTGCGCGGCCGGGGCCCTGGCACTCGCCCTGTCGGCCGGATCGCGCGCTCCGGAGCCATGAGTTCGCGGGCACCGAAGCCATGAGAGGGCCGTCCCGCACGTACGGCTCCCGTTCCTCGTAACCGAGTAACCGAGTAACCGAGTAATCGAGTAACCGATCCGAGGGTTCCGTCCCAGGAGGCGCCATGTGCTGGAGTGCGACGGCCGACCTGGTGGCGGGCTCCGGCATCGCGGCGGTCGGCGTGGCCTGTCTGGCACTGGTGCGCCGCTCGCAGGATCTGCCGCTGGCCGCGCTGCCGCTGCTCCTGGGAATCCATCAGGTCATCGAGGCCGGCGTCTGGCACTCCGGCGGTGGCACCGGCCCCGCCACCACGGCATGGGCCGTCATCGCGTTGCCGCTGCTGGCCGTCTGGGTGCCCTGCGGCGTACTGCTCGCCGCGCCGCGCCCGGTGCGCCGCCGTCTGCTGCTGCCGCTCGCGGCCGGGATCGCGACGGCTTCCGTCCTCGCGCTCTGCATCGCCGTCCGCCCGGTCACCGCCGAAGTCCGCGGCCACACCGTCGGATACGTGGTCGACCTGCCGCTTCCCGCGCTCGTCGTCGCCGGATATCTGCTGGCCACTGTCGGATCACTGCTGCTCACCCCGGACGCGCTGCTGAGGCTCCTCGGTGCGGTCGTCGGTGCGGGAGCGCTGATCTGCTTCCTCCTCTGGAAGCTGGAGTACATCTCCACCTGGTGCGCCTTCGCCGCGGTCAGCGCGGTCCTGATGCTCGGCTGGGTCCGCCGGGGGCCCGGAAAACCCGCGCGCACCGCCGGACTCCGTACCCCCTGAAGCGGCTCCGGGCGGGGGATCCGGCGCCCGACACCCGGCCGGGATGCGGACCCGGCCAAGTGCGCACACCCTGGAGAGGAGGGGGATCCGCTGCGAGGAGGACGACTCATGTCCATGATGGACAAGCTGAAGCAGATGATGAAGGGCCACGAAAGCCAGGTCGGGAAGGGGGTCGACAAGGCGGGAGACGCCGTCGACAAGAAGACCGGCGACAAGTACAAGAGCCAGGTCGACACCGGCCAGGACCAGCTCAAGAACCGGTTCGGCGACCAGAACGACCCGCCCCGGTCCTGAGCGAGCCCCGCGCCCCACACATCTCGCTCGCTGCTCATGGCGGCTCCGGCCCCGGGCGGTGAGGCCCGGCGAGTCCGGGCCTCACCGCCCGGGGCCGCTGTGTGCGGGCCGGGCACATACGTACCGAGCTGATCAGTCGGCGAGTTCGCCCTTGATGGACGAGACGCTCAGTACGCCTTCGAACTCGGAGAGTTCCGCCACCAGTTGATGGACGCTGCCCGTCCCCTCGATGTCCATGTGGACGAAGGCCGTCCCCGCTTCGTCGTGTCTCAGCTCCGTGTCCTCGGGCGCTTTGTCGTCCGCACGGTCCACCCGCACCTGAACGACCTGGAAGCCCTTGGTTGTTGCCCGCTCCAGAATCCTGGTCAGCACACTCGTGCCGATCGTGTACGCGAGGTGCAGCCGGGTCTGCTCCGTCGTCGCGATCGACGGGATGCGCCGCGTCACCCAGGAGTAGCCGTGGACCACCAGGAAGTGGACCATGGTCGCGCCGATGGCCAGGAGCGGCAGCCCGCCGCCGCACGCCATGCCGATGGCGCAGGTGAGCCAGACCGTGGCCGCGGTGGTCAGCCCGCGGACGGCATCCCGGCGTACGAAGATGAGCCCGCCGCCGATGAAGCCGATGCCGGAGACGACCTGGGCGGCCACGCGTGACGGGTCGAAGGAGACGTTGTGCAGCGCGAGGACCGCGTTGAACCCGTGCTGCGACACCTCCATGAACAGGGCGCTGCCCACGCCGACCAGCGTGTGGGTGCGCAGCCCCGCGCTCTTCTGCCGGGTGGCCCGTTCGGCGCCGATGAGGGTCGACAGGAGCAGGGCCAGGCCGAGTTCGGCGAACTGACGTGCCCCTTGACCCGCGCCGGGGTCGAACAGGGGCGTGGCTACAGCGTGCAACAGACCCTCCATACCGTGCTGGAACTACAGCTCAGACCCTACGGCCTCACCCGCTGAGGCCTGCGGCCGCCACGGCTCCCCGCGCTGTGCACCAGTATGCGACCGCACTCTTGACAGGTCCAGACCAATCAGGCTTGAGTGCCCTCACCCCCACAAGCGGACATCGTTGTCCCGATGGCCGCGCGAAGGAGTGATCACGTGTCACGACGCCTCACGGCTCTGCTCACCGCCCTGCTGGCGGCCATCGGATTCGCGGCCTTCCTGCCGATGACCCCGGCCGCGGCCGCGACCTGCGCCTCGGCCTGGAATTCCTCGTCCGTCTATACGGGCGGACTGGTCGCCTCGTACAACGGCCACAACTGGTCCGCGAAGTGGTGGACCCAGAACGAGACCCCCGGCTCCGCCGACGTCTGGTCGGACCAGGGTGCCTGCGGCGACGGCGGCACCGTGCCGCCCGTCGACTCGGACTTCGTCGTCAGCGAGGCCCAGTTCAACCAGATGTTCCCGAACCGCAATTCCTTCTACACCTACAGCGGGCTGACCGCGGCGCTGAGCTCCTACCCCGCCTTCGCGAACACCGGCAGCGACACGGTGAAGCGCCAGGAGGCCGCCGCGTTCCTCGCCAATGTCAGCCACGAAACCGGCGGTCTCGTCTACGTCGTCGAGCAGAACACCTCCAACTACCCGCACTACTGCGACGCGACGCAGCCCTACGGATGCCCCGCGGGCCAGGCTTCCTACTACGGCAGGGGTCCGATCCAGCTCAGCTGGAACTTCAACTACAAGGCGGCGGGCGACGCGCTGGGCATCGACCTGCTCAACAATCCGAGCCTGGTGGAGACCGACCCGGCCGTGGCATGGAAGACCGGCCTCTGGTACTGGAACACCCAGACCGGCCCCGGCACGATGACCCCGCACAACGCCATGGTCAACAGTGCCGGTTTCGGCCAGACCATCCGCAGCATCAACGGCAGCATCGAATGCGACGGCGGCAATCCGGCGCAGGTGCAGAGCCGGATCGACAGCTACCAGCGGTTCGTCCAGATCCTGGGCACCACCCCGGGGTCGAATCTCAGCTGCTGACCCGTGGTGAGCGGGCCGGCGGGCCGGGGAGCGCACGACGGGCGCCCCGTCCGCCGGCCTTGTTCAGGCGGGCGGCTCACCCAGCACGTACAGCCCGGGAAGGTTCACCACCACGGCCTCCTGCGTGCTCCGGGCGATGACCACGACAGCGGTCTCGTCGGGACTCGGGTTCTCCTCCCGGTGCGGCACATACGGCGGAACGAAGACGTAGTCGCCCGGTGAGGTACGGATCCGCACCTCCTCGGGGGCGCCGCCGGCATCGTCGAGGAAGACGAACTCCGGATGTCCCTGGACGACATGGATCGCCGTCTCCGACGCCCCGTGGTGGTGGTTGGACGACGCCGTGTCCGGGGCGACGTGCGTCTCGCCCATCCAGATGCGTTCCGAACCGACGGTCCTCCCGCTGATCGCGGCGAACCTCCGCATACCGCCGCTCTGAGCGGTCCCGTCGTCGAGCGACCCGGCGCGTACGTGGTGCAGCCTGGCACGCAGCGGTCCCGCGTTCCGATCGGTGTCCCCAGGCGTGAAGTCGGGGTGGAACGCGTCATGTTCCGCCGCGGGGGAGCCGCCGGCGGGCGGACGGGGGTGCGAGACCATGGGATTCCTGTGTTTCGGTGCGGACCGGTTCCAGGCGCCGACCGTAGAGAGCCCGGCGAACGGAAGTCAAGACGCGTCCAGCGCCGGCCGACGGGTCCCGCGACGCCGCCGCCGGGCCGCGGCGGCTCGAAGGGCGCCCCGGCGGAAAGCGCGATCGCCGCCCCGCGCAGTGCGGAGCGGCGATCGGTGGGCCATCCGGTACGGGTGTGTCCGTCAGGCGGCGTTCTTGTACGAGGACGACTGCTGCGGCGGGTTGCCGGAACGGCCGCGGGGGGCACCCGCGGTGCGTCGTGCCTGAGCGGGGCGGCTACGCCGGCCGCGGGCGGACGAGGGGCTGCCCTTGGTGCGCTCGGCGACCGGTGAGGAGACGGTCACCGGCACACCCGAAGGCGCCTGGGCGCCGGTGATGCGGTTCAGCTCGGCCTCTCCGGACCGCACCTGCGCGACGTTCGGGGTGATGCCGGCGTCGGCCATCAGACGGGTCATCTCGCGCCGCTGGTTGGGCAGCACCAGGGTGACGACCCTGCCGGACTCGCCCGCGCGCGCCGTACGGCCGCCCCGGTGCAGATAGTCCTTGTGGTCGCTGGGCGGATCCACGTTGACGACCAGGTCGAGGTTGTCGACATGGATGCCGCGGGCCGCGACGTTGGTGGCCACCAGCACGGTGACATGCCCCGTCTTGAACTGCGCGAGGGTCCGGGTGCGCTGCGGCTGGGACTTCCCGCCGTGCAGCGCGGCGGCCCGTACACCGCTGTTCAGCAGGTGCTTGGTCAGCTGGTCCACGGCGTGCTTGGTGTCGAGGAACATCAGCACCCGGCCGTCACGGGCGGCGATCTCGGTGGTCGTCGCGTACTTGTCGGCCCCGTGGATGTGCAGCAGGTGGTGCTCCATCGTGGTCACCGCACCCGCGGAGGGGTCGACGGAGTGGACCACCGGGTCGTGCAGATAGCGGCGGACCAGCAGGTCGACATTGCGGTCCAGGGTGGCCGAGAACAGCATGCGCTGCCCGTCGGGGCGCACCTGGTCGAGCAGTTCGGTGACCTGGGGCATGAAGCCCATGTCGGCCATCTGGTCGGCCTCGTCCAGCACCGTGATGCTGACCCTGTCGAGGCGGCAGTCGCCGCGCTCGATGAGGTCCTTGAGCCGGCCGGGCGTCGCGACGACGATCTCGGCGCCGCCCCGCAGGGCACTTGCCTGCCTGCCGATCGACATGCCGCCCACCACGGTGGCCAGCCGCAGCCTCAGCGACCGGGCGTACGGGGTGAGCGCGTCGGTGACCTGCTGGGCCAGCTCGCGGGTGGGCACGAGGACCAGGGCCAGCGGCTGGCGCGGCTGGGCGCGCTGGCCGGCCGTACGGACGAGCATGCCGAGACCGAAGGCGAGGGTCTTGCCCGATCCGGTGCGCCCGCGGCCCAGTACGTCCCGGCCTGCCAGCGAGTTCGGCAGCGTCGCGGACTGGATCGGGAACGGCTCGTTCATACCCAGGCTGGTGAGCATCTTCAGCAGCTCGGGCGGCAGCTCCATGTCGGCGAACGAGGCGGCCGGGGGCAGTGCCGGGGTGATCGTGACGGGCAGCGCGAACTCGCCCTGCGGGGCGGGCCTGCGGCCGCGGCCACCGGAGCGGTTGGGCGCGCCGGAGCGGCCGGAGCCGCCCGAGCGGCTCGGCGCCTGGGAGCGGAAGCCGCCCCTGCCGGAACCTGCGCCACCACCTGTGCGGGTACGTGAGTAACGGTCGTTCGTGCGTGCTGTGCGGTCCATGCGGATCCTTCCTCGATGTGGCACGTATCGAGGAATTCTCGGCAGGGCACAAGAGGCCGAAGAATCGCAAGAACGAGCCGAAGTGAAGAGCGAAATCAAGGCCGGGCAGATCGGGGAAAAGCCGGGGCGGTGAGATCGAAACGGCCGGAAACTGCCGAACAGAGGCGGCTGGTGTACCGGCACATCAGGGGTTCAGGCGGGCCTTCGTCCGTCCTCCGGGAGCGACGGGCGGCGCACCTGGCCCCGGCGGGGCTGCGGTGAGCACCTGGGAACGGGCCCACTCCGGAACCGTAACAGGGAACCGGCCGGAGCCCGGACAAAGCAACGAGCTGGGGCCCGCACCCCAAGGTGCGGGCCCCAGCTGCGTGTCATGCGTCAGGCGGGAACGATGTTCTCGGCCTGCGGGCCCTTCTGGCCCTGCGTGACGTCGAAGGTCACCTTCTGGCCTTCCTGGAGCTCGCGGAAGCCCTGGGCGGCGATGTTCGAGTAGTGGGCGAAGACGTCAGCGCCGCCACCCTCCTGCTCGATGAAGCCGAAACCCTTTTCCGCGTTGAACCACTTAACGGTGCCAGATGCCATGTGAAACTCTCCTTCGGGGCAAAATGCCCGGAGGCCCGCACTGTGCGAACCCCACGTCGCCGCGATGATTACCACGTCCGGAATACTCCGGAAATACAAAAGTGCGCCCACCGGCACAGAAAGCCAGTGAGAGCACTTGAAGTCTTTGGGAACCACAACTGCAACTGGTAACGACAGTAGCACGCTGAGCACCCCGATGCGTGGCAGGTTTTCCCGATGGATGCTCGGATCGCGGAAAATCAACACATCGCGCCGTTATTCCTGCCGGGCGGAAATTAAATGGTGGTGGCCGCCACCCCTTCCGCCGGTTCGGCCGCCGCCACCGCCCTGACGAGCGGGGCCAGCTCCGGATCTGCCGCCGCCCGGTCGAGAGCGCTGCGCAGAGCCGCGTCATTCGTGGGGCGGGCCTGTTCCAGGAGCAGCGCCCCTGCGGCGGTGACGTCGGTGTAGATGCCGCGCCGGTCGGTGGGGCAGAGGTACCTGGAGAGCAGCCCCCGGTCCTCCAGTCGCGTGACGAGCCGGGTGGTGGCGGAGTGGCTGAGGACCACCGCGTCAGCGACCTGCTTCATCTGCAGATGGCCGCCCTCCCCGTCGTGCTGGCGGCTCAGGACGTCGAGCAGCGAGTATTCGCGCACACTCAGCTCGTGGCCGGCCTGGAGCGCGCGCTCGATGTGCGCCTCGATCCTCCCGTGCAGCAGGGAGAGAGCGCACCAGCTCTGGCTCAGGGCGGTCATCGCCGGGTCCGTCGCGGTCATCGGTGCCTCCTCCGGAGGGAGTCACCTGGGCGGTTGTCGACCTGAGGTGCCCGTGCCCTCCGCAGCGGCAAGTATAGCGCGCCTGCAATTAAGCGGCGCCTGCAAGTACCCGTCGCGCTGTCGGGGAGGGGTGGGCCGGGCGATCAGGAAGGTCAGGCGCCGAGGATGTCCGCGAGCCCGGGACCGGCCGGTTCATCCAGCTGTTCGTACGTGCAGCTCCGCGGGTCCCGGTCCGGGCGCCACCGGCGCCACTGGGTGGTGTGCCGGAACCGGGCGCCGTTCTCCATGTGGTCGTACGCCACTTCCAGCACCCGCTCGGGCCGGAGCGGAATCCACGACAGGTCCCTCTTGCCGCTCCAGCGGCTGGGTGCTCCCGGCAGCCGCGCCGTCTCGTGCGCCGCCTCCTGCGCCCACGCCGCCCAGGGGTGACCCTCCGCCGACTCCATGCGCAGGGACTCCAGCTCGGTGACGAGCTCCGCGCGGCGCTTCATGGAGAACGCCGCGCAGACGCCGACGTGCTGGAGTGTGCCCTCGCCGTCGTACAGCCCCAGCAGCAGTGACCCGACGACCGGGCCGGACCGGTGGAGGCGGTAGCCCGCCACGACGACGTCCGCCGTGCGTTCGTGCTTGATCTTGTACATCGCGCGCTCGTTGGGCAGATACGGCAGACCGAGCGGCTTGGCCACCACGCCGTCGAGGCCCGCGCCCTCGAAAGTGCGGAACCACTCCTCGGCCAACGCCGCGTCGGTCGTGGCGGGTGCGACATGCACCGGCGGCCCGGCATCGGCCAGCGACGCGGTGAGCCGTTCGCGCCTGACGGCCTGGCCCGTGGCCATCAGTGACGCGTCACCCAGGGCCAGCAGGTCGAACGCGATGAATGAGGCGGGGGTCTGTCCGGCGAGCAGCTTCACCCGGGACGCCGCGGGGTGGATCCGCTCGGTGAGCGCGTCGAAGTCCAGCCGGCCGTCCCGGGTGATGACGATCTCGCCGTCCAGGACGCACCGCTGGGGCAGATTTCCCAGCAGCGCATCCGCCAGCTCGGGGAAGTACCTGGTGAGTGACTTGCCCGTACGGCTGGTCAGTTCGACCTCCGGGCCGTCCCGGAAGACGATCGCCCGGAAACCGTCCCACTTGCCCTCGTACTGCATATCGGGCGGGATCTTCTTCACGGACTTGGCGAGCATGGGCCTGACGGGCGGCAGAACAGGCAGATCCATACTCAGATTCTGCGGCCGGACGCCCTCTCCCGCCCGATATGCGAAGTACGCACCCTGCGCTTAGCGTGACGCGCATGGGTGCAGCAGTGGAGCTCGAAGCGGGGGAGCGGACGGTACGGCTCTCCAGTCCCGACAAGATCTACTTTCCGGAGCGGGGCTTCACGAAGCTCGATCTCGCCCAGTACTACATCGCGGTCGGCGCGGGCATCACCCGCGCGCTGCGGGACCGGCCCACCACACTCCAGCGCTACCCGGACGGACTGGACGGCGAGTCCTTCTACCAGAAGCGCGCGCCGAAGAACCTCCCGGACTGGATCCCCACCGGCACCATCACCTTTCCCAGCGGCCGTACCGCTGACGAGATGTGCCCCACGGAGCCGGCCGCGGTGCTCTGGGCCGCGCAGTTCGCCACCTTCACCTTCCATCCCTGGCCGGTGCGCCGCCAGGACCCGGACCACCCCGACGAGCTGCGGATCGACCTCGACCCGCAGCCGGGGACCGACTTCACCGACGCCGTGCGCGCCGCCCACGAACTGCGCGCCGTACTCGACGATTTCGGCGGGCTGCGCGGCTGGCCCAAGACGTCCGGCGGCCGTGGACTCCACCTCTTCGTGCCCATCGAACCCCGGTGGACCTTCACCGAAGTGCGGCGGGCCGTCATCGCCTGCGGGCGCGAGCTGGAGCGACGCATGCCCGACCGGGTGACCACGGCCTGGTGGAAGGAGGAGCGGGGCGAGCGCATCTTCGTCGACTTCAACCAGACGGCCCGCGACCGCACCATCGCCTCCGCCTACTCGGTCCGCCCCCATCCCCGCGCTCAGGTCTCGGCGCCGCTGCGCTGGGACGAGGTCGACAGCGTGCGCCCCGCCGACTTCGACATCGCCTCCATGCGGGACCGCTACGCCGACCTCGGCGACGTGCACGCGGACATGGACGACCGCCGCTTCCGCCTCGACGCCCTGCTGGAACTGGCCGACCGGGACGAGCGGGACCGCGGCCTGGGCGACCTGCCGTATCCGCCCGAGTACCCGAAGATGCCGGGTGAGCCCAAGCGTGTGCAGCCGAGCCGTGCCCGGCACGACTCGGAGCACGACGCATGACCGGGACACGACGCAAGCGGGGCACGCGACGGGCGGCCCGGGCGGTACCTCAGCCGCGGGCCGTCATCGACGCGGTGTGCTCGCGCACCTGCTCCGGGGTGAGATAGGAGTCCGTGTACTCGAAGTCCCGCAGGGTGGCGGCCTTCTGCGACTGGAACCCGGTGCGCACGAAGTCGTCCCCGGCGACAGCGTTGATCAACCAGTTGGTCATCACCCGGGTCTTGGCGACATTGGTGCGCAGCGCCGACCAGTGGTAGCCGCGGGCCACGGCCTGTGCCGACAGACCGCGCAGCTCGATTCCGAGCGGCTTCGACACGGCGTCCCTGCCGCCCAGGTCGACCACGAGTCCCAGATCCTTGTGGACGTACGGCTGGAGCGGCTGGTGGCGCAGCGCGGCCACGATGTTGTCCGCGAGCTTGCGGCCCTGGCGCATCGAGTGCTGTGCGGTGGGCGGGCAGATGGCACCGTCGCCCTTGGCCAGGTCCGGCACGGCGGCGGCGTCGCCGAGGGCGTAGACCCCGTCGAGCCCCGGCACGTTCATCTCGGGTGTCACCGCGAGGCGTCCGCGTACCGTCTCGGCACCGAGTGTGCCGATCAGCGGACTCGCCGCGACACCCGCTGTCCAGATCAGAGTGCGGCACGGGAGGACCCGTCCGTCGGTGAAGGTCACCTTGTCCGCACCGGCCTCGGCGATCGACACCCCGAGCGAGACCTCGATGCCGCGACCGCGCAGGATCTCCAGCGCACTGCGCCCGAGTTTGTCGCCCAGCTCCGGCATCAGCTTCGGGGCGATGTCGATCAGATGCCATTTGACCAGCTTCGGATCGATGCGCGGATAGTGCTTCACGGCGTTCGTGGTGAGGCGCTGCAGGCAGGCGGCTGTCTCGGTGCCCGCGTAGCCGCCGCCGACCACCACGAACTGGAGCCGGGAGGCCCGCTCCGCCTCGTCGTGGCTGGCGTCCGCCAGGTCCAGCTGGGCGATCACATGGTCGCGGATGTACGCGGCCTCGGCGAGCGTCTTCATCCCGCGCGCGTTGTCGAGGAGGCCGGGGATGTCGAACGTACGGGTGATGCTGCCCGGCGAGAGCACGATCTGGTCGTAGCGCTCGTTGACGATCTCACCGGTGATCTTGCGGATGACGCAGACCTTCGCCTCGGTGTCGACCCCGATGGCCCCGCCGGGAATGATCCGCGTGCGGTGCTTCTGGCTCCGGCGCAGCGACACGGCCACCGACTGCGGGGTGAGGACGCCGGACGCGACCTGGGGCAGCAACGGCAGATAGAGCTGGTAGGAGAAGGGCGCCACAAGCGCGATCTCCGCCTCTCCCGGGGAGAGGCGCCGCTCCAGGCGGCGTACGCACTCCACTCCGGCGAAGCCGGCGCCCACTACGAGAATCCTGGGTCGTCCCACGGTGTTCGTCCCTTCTCAGGTCTGCTCGGTCGTCCCCCTCCCGCCTGCCCCGTGGGACGGGTGACGCCACGTGTGAATCGCGGCCCGACCGCTGCCTGGGTACAGCCCATCTTCGCGGGCCTGAGGAGAGTCCGCCTGCTGAACCCCGTGAAAGGGGCCGGCGGGGCGTTTCGGTGAGGCGGCCGTGCGGTTCGCCGGGGCGGCCTAGAGTGCTGTGCATGGGGGATTCCCGGCCGACATCGGCGTTCTACTCGGAGAACATCACACCTGCGGCCACCGACCGGCTGGTCGGGGCACTGGACGCACAGGCGGCGAGCGCGGGCGTGCGCCGACTGCGGGAGTGGGCGCACCACGCGCTGGCTGCCCGCCCCGGTGAGCGCGCACTCGACATCGGGGCCGGGACCGGTTCGGAGACCCAGGTGCTCGCGGCCGCGGTGGGCGATGGCGGGGCCGCGACCGGAGTGGAGCCGAACCCGGGGCTGCGGGCGGCCGCCGAGCAGCGTGCGGCCGAAGCACGGAGCAGCGCCCGCTTCGTGCCCGGCGACGCCTGCGCGCTCCCGGTGCAGGACGCCTGCATCGGCCTGGTCTGGTGCGAGCGGGTGTTCCAGCACCTCACGGAGCCGGACAGGGCGGCGGCGGAGATCGCCCGGGTGCTGCGGCCCGGTGGGCGTGTTGCCCTTCTCGACACCGACTGGGCCACGACGATCCTGCACCCCGGAGACCCGGAGGTGGTGGCGGTTCTCACCGGAGGCGCCCTCATGGCGGCGGCCAACCCGACCGCCGGGCGCAGGCTGGCCGGCCAGCTGGCAGCCGTGGGGCTGGAGATCGACGACCTCGGCTCGCAGGCGCTCATCCAGGACCGCCGTAAGGTCAGCTGGCCCGTCATCCGGATGCTCGGTGAGACGGCCGTGAAGCGCGAACTGATCACGGAGAAGCAGCGGGACGAGCTGTACGCGGATCTCACGACGGCCGCGGAGCACGGTGCGCTGCACATGTCCGTCACCATGTTCGGCGTCATCGCACACCGGCCGCTCTGACACCCGCCGCGCCGCTGCCCCGTCCCCTCCGCCGGTATCGTGCGGACCCATGACGACCGACACCGGCACCGTGAGGGGCCGCTCGCACGACCGGGCCGGTGCATCCCGGCGTACGACGAGTACCACCGTGGCCCGTACCGTCACCGATGTACTCCAGCCGCGTAACGTCCTGTTGGCCGGGATGCCCGGTATCGGCCTCGCGGCGGCGGGGGACTGGACCGGAATTCCCTGGGGACTGCTCGGCGCCCTCTGCGCCGGTCTGGTCCCCGCGGCGTTCATCGAGTGGGAGCGCCGGCGCGGCACCTGGGGCGACCGGCACGTGGTCGACCGCAGGCAGCGCGCCCCGATCTTCCTCGTCATCCTCGGCTCGGTCGGGACCGGCGCGGCCCTGATGATCGCGGGCGGCGCGCCCCGGGGCGTTCTGCTGGCCATGCTCGCCCTCTGGGCCATGACCGTCGTCCTCCTCGTGGTCAACACCGTATGGAAGATCAGCGTGGACTCGGCGGTGGCATCGGCGGTCGTCGCGATGCTGGCCGCCGTGCACGCGCCGTGGTGGATCGCCGGGTACGTCCTGGTGGCCGCCGTCTGCTGGTCCCGTGTCGCGCTCGCCTACCACTCCGTCGCACAGACGGTCGCGGGTGCCTCGCTCGGCGCGGCCACCGCCGCCGTTCTCGTCCTGGCGTAACGCGGTCCGCGCGGGATTCGGGGACCGTACGGACAAGGGGCGACCGGCGCGGCCGGGTCCGAACTCCCAGGCCCGAACTCCCCTCCACGGGAACCGTTTTGGAGATCCGGGGGCGGGCTCCGTACGATCCGGTGATGATCATGAGAAAACGGCTGGCGGCCGGGGTGTGCACACTCCTGGCTGCCCTGGTCGTCGGAACCTTCCCCACCGGCGCCGCCGCTGCCGATGAACCGTCCGGGAAACCATCGCCGAAGGTCGAGTTGGTACTCGACGTCAGTGGATCGATGCGGACGCGCGACATCGACGGCGGCTCGCGGATGACGGCGGCGAAGCAGGCGTTCAACGAAGTACTCGACACGGTGCCCGAGCAGGTGCAACTGGGCATACGCACGCTGGGTGCCAACTACCCCGGCAACGACCGCAAGACCGGGTGCAAGGACACCCGGCAGCTCTACCCGGTGGGACAGCTCGACCGGACCGAGGCCAAGACGGCGGTCGCCACGCTCGCGCCCACCGGCTGGACACCGATCGGACCGGCCCTCCAGGCGGCGGCCCGGGACCTCAAGGGCGGTGAAGCCACCCGGCGCATCGTCCTCATCAGCGACGGCGAGGACACCTGCGCGCCCCTCGACCCGTGCGTCGTGGCACGCGACATCGCGGCCCAGGGCATCCACCTCGTCATCGACACACTGGGCCTGGTGCCCGACGCCAAGACCCGCAAGCAGCTGACCTGCATCGCCGAGGCCACCGGTGGTACGTACACCTCTGTGCGCCACACCAATGAACTCTCCGGTCGCGTGACGCAGTTGGTGGACCGCGCGGCCGACCCGGTCGCCACACCCGTGGCCACCGAGGGCGCGGACAGCTGCACGAACGCCCCCCAGCTCAAGGCCGGGCTCTACAGCGACCGGGAGAGGTTCGCCGAGCACCGCTGGTACCGGGTGGACGTCCGACCCGGCCAGGAACTGCGCGCCTCCGTCAGCGTCGCCGCCGACCGGGCCGTCAACAACGACTACGGAGTACTGCTCCGGGCGCTGACCGTGCACGGGCGGGAGCTGGTACGGGGGCAGGAGTCGGGCACCGGGCGCACCGACGCCATCTCCACAGGCCTGCGTTATCCGAAGCCGCCCGCCGACTCGGACGACGCACAGACCGGGGCGGAGACCGTCTGCCTCCAGGTCAGCAACTCCTTCTCGGCACCGCCCGCGGTCAAGACCGCGCCCGGTCTGCCCGTCGAACTGAACATCGCCGTGGTGGACGCTCCCGACAAGGCATCAGACGTGGCCTCCTTCGGGCTCGGCCGCGGCTGGTGGCTGCTCGGCGTCCTCGCACTCACCGGGCTGGTCTCGGGCGTGCTGTGGGGATGGATCTCACGCCTGCGCTTCGCCGGGAGGACCAACTGATGCGGATCAACCGGATAGTCCCGCGCTCCGCCCTGGCCGGTCTGGCCGTTCTGGCCGGGCTGGCTCTCTTCGGCGGGGCGGGGACCGCCGCGGCCGACACCCCGTCCCCCTCCTCGTCCTCTTCGGCGGGCGGCAGCGACGCACCGTCCCAGGCGGGCACGGCATTCCGTACGGCGACCGCCGCCCGCCAGGGCCAGCACGCCACCGCGAGCGCCTCCACGGGCGACTACCTGTACTGGGTCTTCCCCGCCGACGCGGGCCAGTCGGCCACGGTCGACGCCACGGTGAAGCTGCCGGAGGCCTCCGCCCGCCACGGCGCCTCGACCTGGCAGCTCGATGTCTACGACGGGCTGCGCAGGCGGCAGTCGTGCCAGTACGGCAGCCAGACCCGGGTGGCGGCGGCGGACGCCGAGTCCGTCACCATGACCTGCCATCTGCGTACGGTCCGGTCCTGGGCAGAGCCGTGGGCCAACGACCCGCTGCCGGGCAGCTATTACATCCGGCTGACGGTCCTCGACCTGCCGCAGGAGGACCTCGGGCTGCCGGTGCGGGCCGAGGTCGTGGCCACATCGTCCGGCAGCGGCGGAGCACATGCCGTGGACGGTTCGCTCGCGTCCCCGCTGACGGCAGTCACCGCGCCGGACGCCTCATCAGCCACGCCGGCCCCGTCCGGCACCTCGGACACGGCGGGCGCGGCGACGCCCGCGGGTACCGCCGCCGGGCCGGAGGACGGCTGGTCGTCCGGATGGTGGTCCGACCGCTGGATCTGGACCGTGGGCGGCGGAATCCTGGGCGCGCTCGCAGGTGTCGCCGGGTACTCGATGGCACGCGGCCCCGGCCGGCTGTCCTACCGGCGCCCGCCGGGCGTCTGAGCCGGCGGGCCTCCCGCCCGGCGCGGTCCGTGCCGGGCGGGGACCGGCGTCGAGCGCGGCGGGCCGGTCCGCCCGCGCAGTCGGTTCCCGTCATTGCGGAACGCGTCGGCGTACCGCCCCGTGTCAGCCGGAGCGCCGTGCGAGCTCTGTGAGCACGGTGACCGCTTCCCCGGCCCGCTCCAGCGGCACAAACAGGTGGTCGTGGTGGAAACCGGCCACCACATTGCAGCTCAGCCCGTGCTCGGCGAGCTCCCGGGCCACAGCGGCGGTCAGTCCGACGGCCTCCAGCGCCGAGTGGACTCGCAGGGTGATCCAGCCCGCGGCATAGTCGTACGCCAGCCCGGCCGCGTCGGCATCCCCCTGCGGGACCACGAGAGTGAGGCCCTCCGGCTCCCGGACCGTGACCACGGGGTCCACTCCTGGGGGAACCGGCGCCGACGGGGCGAGGGCCGTGAAGACGTAGCAGCCGGGATTGAGTTCCGGCCGCATACCGCTCAGCAGTTTCCGCAGGTCTTTCTCACCGCTCATGAGGGCCAGGTTACGGGGAGGGGCGGCCCCCGGCAGCTGCCGGGGGCCCGCACCCAGCGCTACTCGGGCCAGGCGGAGTTCAGGATGATGTCCACGAAGTCCTGCCGGGTGAAGCCCGGCACGAAGTGGGCGAGCACGTCGTCGTTCATGGTGCCGAAGGTGGTGTCGGGCCGGTCCTTCATCCCGTCGGTGAAGGCCCGCAGGATGCGCTGCTTGAAGTCGGGCCGGTGGTGGGCGCCGGTGACCGCCTCGATCTGCCCGGCGGTGATCTCACCGAGGCCGAGACCGAGGACGTCCGTCTCCACGCCCGCGGTGACGAGAGCGATCTCCGGGTCGAGGTGCTCGGGGATACCGGGGGTGGTGTGCAGCGCGATGGCCAGCCAGACCGCGCGCGCCTCCGTCTCGCTGCGGCCGTGCTCCAGCAGGAAGTCCCGGGCGAGATCGGCCCCGTCCACCTCGAAGCGCTGGTCGGTGCGCCGGTAGCGCTCGGTCAGCCCCAGGTCGTGGAACATCGACCCGACATAGAGCAGCTCCGGGTCCGGGGTGAGCCCCCGCCGCATCCCCTTCAGCGAGCCGAAGAGGAACACCCGCCGTGAGTGGTCGAAGAGCAGCGGGCCGGCGGCCTCCCGGACCAGCTCGGTGGCCTCACGGGCCAGCGCGGTGTCGGGAATGGTGATCCCCGCGATCGTCTCGGTCATCGTGGTCTCCATCGGTGTCGGCCGCTTGCTTCGGTACCTATAGCGTGGGGCCGGCCAGGGGTGCCGCGCTCCCCGTGGTCGGCCACACTCCGCACGAATCCGGACGCAGACCCCTCCTGAGGAGCCGCTATGACCATCGCCGGGAGCTCCCGCCCGCACCGGGTGGGGGTCGTCGTCTTCGACGGGGTGAAACTCCTCGATGTCGCCGGTCCCAGCGAGGTCTTCAGCGAAGCGAACCAGCTGGGCGCCGACTACGCACTGGAACTGTGCGCCGTCGGCGGCGCCGAAGTGGTCTCGTCGACCGGGATGCGGATCCCGGTCGACGCCGACGCTGCGCAGACGGGTCTGGGCTACGACACCCTGCTGGTCATGGGCGGGGACGCGCTCCCGACGTACCCGATCGGCCACGCGCTGCGCGATGCCGTCGCCGCGCTGGCCGGCCGCTCCGGCCGGGTCTGCTCGATCTGCACGGGTGCCTTCATCCTGGCCGAGGCGGGCCTCCTGGACGGCCACCGTGCCACCACGCACTGGCGCCACACCGAACTGCTCCGCAGCGCCTATCCCGAGATCTCGGTGGAGCCCGATGCCATCTTCGTCCGGGACGGCACGACGTTCAGCTCGGCCGGTGTCACGGCCGGCATCGATCTGGCGCTGGCGCTGCTGGAGGACGATCACGGGGAGGACATGGCCCGGCAGGTGGCCCGGTCGCTGGTGGTGTTCCTCCAGCGGCCCGGCGACCAGTCGCAGTTCTCACCGGCCCTCCAGGGCCCCCGGCCACGGACGTCGGCGCTGCGTGCGGTCTTCGACGCGGTGCTCGCCGACCCGGCCGCCGGACACTCCATCGCGGAACTCGCGGCGCGGGCGGCCCTGAGCCCACGGCACCTGACCAGGCTCTTCCGCGAGGAGCTCGGCACCACACCCGCGCGCTACGTCGAGTCGGTGCGCTTCGACACCGCCAAACGGGCGCTGGACGCGGGCCACACGGTCGGTGAGGCCGCGGCGCGGGCCGGTTACCGGAGCGCGGAGACCCTGCGGAGGGCGTTCGTGTCGCGCCTCGGGGTGTCTCCGCGGACCTACCAGCAGCGCTTCCGGTCGGCGCAGCGGCGCGACGCGGAGCTGCCGGCCGGCCCGGGGCGTACCGAATCGGGGCGTGCCGTGGGCGGCTCGGCTCCTGTGGGCCCTGGGCGCCGCGGCTAGTGCTGCGGCTGGCAATCGTTGCCTGACGCGGCACTAGATCCCGTCGGCGGCAGCGTGGATCGCGGCCAGATCCAGCTTCTTCATGCCGAACACGGCCTTCATCGCCCGCTCACCGCGCGCCGGATCGGGATCATTGAGGATTTCGTGCATCCCGCTGGGCGCGACCTGCCAGGACACCCCGTACCTGTCCTTGAGCCAGCCGCACGGACCTTCCTGGCCGCCCTCGCTCAGCCTGGCCCAGTAGTAGTCGATCTCCTCCTGGTCGGCGCAGTTGACCAGCAGGGAGACGGCCTCGTCGAAGGTGAATTGGGGACCGCCGTTGATCGCGGTGTACTCCTGGCCGTCCAGGACGAAGTCGACGGTCAGCACGGTGCCCGCGGGCCGCGGGCCGGCCGCGGTGTAGTACGTGACGTTCTTGATCTCCGAACGGGGGAACACCGACACGTAGAACGCGGCGGCCTCCTCGCTCTCGGTGTCGAACCAGAGGTTCGGGGTGATCCGGGGCATGGGATTCTCCTGCGGTCGTCGTGTCGGCTCGGGCTTCTGTATCTGTACCGACTCTCGCGCCGACCGGAAGTCATCGCTGACGCTCAGGTCCGTACGGGGGATTCCGCCGGCAGCCAGGAGAGAACGAGGGCGCCCGCACCGAGGACCAGACCGGCCAGTACCAGCATGCTGGTGCCGAGCGAGTCGGTGAAGGCGGTGATCACGGCCCGGTGCAGCTCCGGGTCTGCGGTCATGCCCTCTGCGCCGGCCACCGTGGTGGGCGCGTCCGGGCCGCGCAGCCGTGCGGGCAGCCCGGCCGTGAAACCCGAGGTGATCAGGGTGCCGGTGAGGGCCACACCGAGTGCACTGCCCAGTTCGCGGGTGAGGCTCTGCAGCCCCGAGCCGAGACCTGCCCGGTCCGGTGGCAGGGCCGACATCAGGGTCTCGGAGAGCAGGGGCGTGGCCAGCCCGCACCCGGCGGCGGTCAGCCCGGCCCCGAGTGCGTACACCGGATAGGGGGTGTCGGGGCCGACCCGCGAGACGGTGCAGAGTCCGCCCGCCAGGACGAGCAGTCCGAGGCTGATGACGGTGCGGTTCTGAAGATGGCGGCGCAGCGCCGTCGCGCAGCGCGGGGCCAGCAGCAGCGCGGCAGCCATGGGCAGCAGGCGGACACCGGCCCCGAGGGCGGAGTAGCCCTTGACGTACTGGAGGTACTGGCCGTTCAGGTAGAACAGGCCGAACATGCCGAGGAACACGGACACCATGCCCACGGTGCCCGCTCGCACGGCCGGGCCGGCCAGCAGCCGGGGATCGAGGATCGGGTGTTCCGCACGCAGTTCGTGGACGGTCCACAGGGCCAGCAGGAGGACCGCGGCGGCGAAGGCGCCCAGAACCTGCGCGCTTGCCCAGCCCCGTTCCGGTCCGGAGACGACGGCGAAGAGCAGGGCCAGGAAGCCGACGGTCAGCAGCAGAGCGCTGACCGGGCCGACCGGGCGGGTGAGACGGGGAGACGTGGGGGCGACGACGGCGGCGAGCAGCAGGGCGACGAGCGCCAGGGGAGCCGCGTACAGGAACAGGGAGCGCCAGGATCCGCTCTGGATCGCCGCGCCGCCGCCGATGTTGCCGAGCACGGCGGCCAGTCCCGTCATGGACGCCCACAGCGCGATGAGGCGCGACCGCCGGTCGTCGGGGGCGCCGGTGACCATGAGCGCCAGGGTGGTGGGGAGGACCGCGGCGGCCCCCACACCGCTGAGCATCCGGCCGGCGATCAGCACGCCCACATCGGGTGCCGCGGCGGCGAGCACGCAGCCCAGGGTGAACAGGACCAGACCGGTGAGGAGCACGCCCTTGCGGCCCATGCGGTCGGCCACCGCGCCTGCGGGGACGACCAGACACGCGAAGACCGCCACATAGCCGTCGACCACCCAGAGGACGGCCGCCGCGGAGGGGTGCAGTGACCCGGCCGACAGTGAGGGGATGGCCAGATTGACGGCCGAGACCATGCCCACCACCAGGGTGACGCACAGGCACATGACGACGACGGTCGCGCGCGGTCCAGCTGTCCGGCGGCCGCTCGTACGGCTTGACGAAGGCCGGGACTGAGGCCGGACAGGCTCTGGAACGGCCGGGCGGCGGGGCACGGGACCTCCTGGTCGGCAGGCGCGGTCAAGCACCCGCGGGGCGGAGCGGACAGGGGAGGAGAGCAGCCGGAGCAGCGTCCGGCAGTGTCTACGGCAAGGAGTGCGGAGGCGGGCGGGGTCGGAAGGAGCAGCGAGAAGCCGACGCGTCAGCCGGCGGCCGGTCCGGTGCGGTGCAGATCGGCCCGGAGCGTGAGCCGGTCGCCGCGTACGGAGAGGAACTCCAAGTCCACGGGGCGCCCGTCCGCGAGTCTGCTGAGGCGCTCCACCGCGAACAGGGCGGTTCCCACCGGGGCTGCCAGGATCCGGGCGGTGTGCGGATCCGCGTTCACGGCCTGGACCGTCACCTCCGCGGCGCCCAGTCGCTGTCCACTGGACTGCTCGATCAGCGCGAACACGTCCTGGTTCTCCAGATCGAGGTCGAGCAGCGGCAGTCCGATGTCGACCGGCAGATAGGTGAGGTCCAGGGACAGCGGCATGCCGTCCAGGCGCCGCAGGCGCTCAAGACGGACCACCGGTTCGCCGTCCGGAACCGACAAACGGCGGGCCACCTGAGCGGGTGGGACGACCGTGCCGCTCGCCCTGACCTCGTTGTCGACCGTGCCGTGCGACTTCAGCGTCTCGGCCAGCCCGGCCAGCCGTTCCAGCGGATGGGAGTGCTTGCGGTTGAGCAGGACCGTCCCCACGCCCCGCCGGCGTTCGACAAGGCCCTCGTCCCGCAGGATCAGCAGGGCCTGGCGGACCGTGTTGCGGGAGACGGCGAAGTCCTTCGACAGCAGGCGCTCGTCCGGCAGGAATCCGGTGGGATACAGGCCCGCGGCGGCCTGCTGCCGCAGCACCTCGGCGACGTTGCGGGCCCGGTCCGCGCGCCGTGCGGGGGAGTGGGAGGAAGGGGCCGGCGACGTGTGCTCCATGGGCGCAGCTCCTGTTCTTCCCGCGTACCGCCACCTGTGCCGCGGCCCGGCAGTGCCGTTCACCACCGGTCGCCCAAGCTACGTCCAGAAGATTTCGCCCTTGTTACGCCACCTGCTTTGACCTGCGGTGATGCCTGGACCTGGGGTGATGTCCCACGGCGTCCGGGATCCGCCACCGGGCGGCGCTCCCGGACCGCTCTCGGCCGCCGGGCCGGGTTGGCTTGTTCTGGTTCCAGCGAGAGGCGAGGGACCGTTAAGAATCAAGGCCGTATCTCTTGTAATCACTTGCCACCCGCGCATCAATGAACCACGGCATCCGACGGCCCGTCAGATGACATTGCCACCGGACCGGTGCGGCCTCGTTCGGTCATCGGCGGAGAAGGCGGTCACTCATTCCCTCCTGGAAATGACCGGGAAAGCTGTCGGGAAATCGGCGAGCACCCGGAAGGGGAGGGCGACGGGTATCGGTACACCTGAAAGGTCAACTCATCCGAAGGAAGGAAGACTTATGAGGCACGGAAGCAGAAGCAGCAGAGCCGTCCTGCGCGCGGCAGTCGCTGTGGGAGCGGCGGCCGTGGTGGGCCTCGGCTTCACCTCATCCGCGACAGCCGTGACACCGCAGTCGGCGACCGCCACGTACGACTGCGGCGTCTGGGGCGGCGGTTCGGCCACGCTGACCGCCACCCAGAGCGGCACGGCGGCGACCATCACGCTGACCGCGGCAGTGACGACCCCCGTCCACGTCAACCAGAACTCGATGGCCGCGACCCTCACCCTCGCGAAGAACGGCAGCGGGACCACCGTGTTCTCCGGCACCAAGAACCCGGATCTCCCGGCCGGCTCCGCCGTCACCATCGGCCCGCTGACCGGGAGGGTCGCCGCGGGCGACAGCCTCGACTCGTACACCGGCGGCACAGCGCTGTCGATGACCATCTTCGGCGTGGCGGTCAGCTGCAACGCCACGACGGCACAGTCGCCCGGGCCGTTCGTTTTCTGAAGCCTGAGCCCCTGATCCCCTGAGCCTCTGAGACAGGTGATCAGCGCCTGAGCGTATGAGCAGGTCCCACGCGGGAGGCCCCCGGGTCCCGCTGACCGCCTGCCATTCCGCACCGCGCTCGGTGCGTTCAGGAATACCTTTGTCGTTTCGCCGGTTTGGTCCCGCCGATGTGGACGCCGGACATTATTCCCACCGGATTGCGCACCCCACTGTCCTCTCTTGTTCTCTCCTCCCGTTTCCTGTTCTCTCCGCCCGTTGATTTCTTCCTGTGTTCGACCGAGGTGAATCCGGCACGGGCATCCGTCCTGCCGCAGGCGAAATCCCGTAGGGCTTCTCCGCACTGTCGTGGGACGGCGCGAGCCCCGCGCGGCTCCGGGTAGTACGTTTCTGTGGACCCGGTCGTCCGGGCCGGTCCGCCGTATTCGCCGCTTTCACGGAGTCCCTGTGCCCCTTCAGCTGCCCAGCCGCGCCACCGTCCTCTTCCAGGGCGACAGCATCACCGACGCGGACCGCGTGATCCACCCCACGGACGAACTCGGCCACGGATACGCCGGGATGAGCGCCGAGCTGCTGCGGACGGCCCACCCGGACAGCGACTTCACCTTCGTCAACCGCGGCGTCAGCGGAAACCGCATCGCCGACCTCCGCGCCCGCTGGCACGAGGACGGCGTCGCACTCGACCCCGACCTGGTGTCCGTCATGATCGGGGTCAACGACACCTGGCGCCGGTACGAAGGCGGCGTCCTCACCACCACCGAGGCGTACGAGGACGACTACCGCCACATCCTGACGCGGATCAGGGAGAGCAGCGGCGCCCAACTCCTCCTCATCGAACCCTTCCTGGTCCCGGTGCGCCCCGAGCAGTGGGCCTGGCGGGAGGACCTCGACCCGCGGATCCACGTGGTGCGCAGGCTCGCCGAGGAGTTCGGCGCCGAACTCCTCGCGGCCGACGGCCTGCTCAACCAGGCCGCCCGGAGCGCGGGCGGCGCCGCCCATATCGCCGGGGACGGTGTGCACCCCACGCCGTTCGGCCACCGCGTGCTGGCCGAAGCCTGGGTGGAACTGGTCTCGGGCGGAGCCGTTCCCGGGCCGGCGGACGGCGCGACGGGCGGTGTCCTGGACGGCGCGGCGGCTCGCGTCACCGCTCCCGTCCTGGACCGCTGACCGCACTGACCAAGCCGTCCGACCCACTGGCCACACCGTGCGGCAATTTCCTGACTGCGGCGACGGCTGTAGTAACGCGTGGCACGCTGGGCACCCGTAGGTCACACAGCAGACGAGGAGACGTGTCACGTGCCGCAGAACCAGCCACCGGAGGCACGGCCCGTCCCGGCCGCGCTCTCCCAGGAGCACCGGCTCCGCAAGGACCTCGGATTCTGGGGCCTGACGGCGATCGGGTTCTCCAACATCCTCGGCTCCGGCTGGCTGTTCGCCGCCATGTACGCGGCCCAGACCGCGGGACCCGCCGCGCTGCTGTCCTGGATCGCCGCAGGCGCGCTGTGCGCCCTCGTCGCGCTGGTGATGGTCGAGCTCGGGGCGACCCGGCCGGAAGGCGGCGGCACCGTGCGCTGGCCGCTGTACGCCAGCGGACGGCTGGTCGGCACGGTGATCGGCTGGTCCGTTCTGCTGTCGGTCGGCGGCACGGCCGCCGAGATCAGCGCCATCATGCAGTACGCGGCGCACTACCTGCCCGGTCTCTACGACGGAGGCAGGCTCACCGCGACCGGCCTCGCCGTGGCCGCCGCGCTGAGCGTGCTGCTGACCGTGCTGAACTGGTTCGCAGTGCGCGTGTTCGCCCGGCTGAACAATCTGGTGTCGCTGCTCAAGGTCGTCATCCCCGTCGTCACCGTGATCGCCCTCTTCCTCTCGGGCACCCACTCCGGCCGCCTCACCGACCACGGCGGCTTCGCACCGTACGGCTACGCGGCATGCCTCACCGCTCTCGCGGGCGGCGGCATCGTCTACTCCGTGAACGGCTTCCAGGCGCCCCTCGACTTCTCCGGAGAGGCGCGCAACCCGCGCAGGACCGTACCCGCCGCCGTACTCACCGGGATCGCCCTGGCCGTCCTGGTCTACCTCGCGCTCCAGCTGGCGTTCCTCTTCACCGTCCCCGACTCCCTGCTGGGCCACGGCTGGCACGGCGTCAACTTCGAATCGCCCTTCGGCCAGCTGGCCCTGGTACTGAACCTGCACTGGCTCGCGACCCTGCTCTACGCGGACGCGGTGCTCTCGCCGGGCGGCTCGGCGTACGTCGGAGTGGCCATCGACGCCCGGCACACCTACGCGCTCGCCAAGAACGGCCTGCTGCCCCGCTTCTTCATGCGGATCGACCCCCGCTCCGGGATGGCGCACCGGGCGCTGCTGCTCAATCTCGCGGTCATCATCGTCTTCATGCTGCCGTTCGGCGGCTGGCAGGACATCGTCAGCGTCATGGGCGACATGTATCTGCTCACCTACGCGGCATCGGCGGTCGCCGTCGCGGTGTTCCGGGCGCACGACCGGGAGCGGGGAGTACCGCGGGCGGACGGCCAGGTGCCCGGAGTGCGCTGGATCGCGCCGGTCAGTTTCATGGTGGCCGGCGAGTTCGTCTTCTGGTCGGGCTGGCACGACCTGCGGCTCGCGCTGCCGCTGGTGCTCGTCGGTGTGCCGCTGTTCCTGATGCTGCGGCGCGGCACCGACGGCCCGTCCCCGCGCGACGAACTGCGGCAAGGCGCCTGGCTGGTCTTCTATCTGGCCGCACTGACCCTGCTGTCCTGGCTCGGGAGTTTCGGTGGATCCGGGCGGCTGCCGGCGCCGTACGACTCGGTGGTGGTGGCCGCCGTCTCGCTGGCCGTCTTCGGGTGGGCCGTCCGCTCGGGCGCCGGCCACCTCAGGGAGCGCCCGCGCACCCAGCCCGGGGGCGCGCCCGGGCTGCCCGATCCGAGCCGTCCCTGACCTGCTCGGATCCAGGAGAACCCGGCCGTGCGATGCTGGGGGCGTACCCGGACCCGGCCGGAGAACAGGGGAGTACGGCAGCGCGATGGCAGCAACACGGCGGACACGGACCGGAACCTGGGACCGCTACGCGGCATCCGACCCGGGATTCCTGCGACTGATGGCGGGGCTGCGGACCGTCGCGGCGATCGGGCTCGCGCTCATCGTGCTCTCGCTGCTCCACACGCCCGTCACGCTCCTGGTCGCGGGGGCGATGGCGGCCATGGTCTCCACCTTCGCGATCAGGGAGAAGGAGGTGCGCGGCCAGGCCATCACACTCGGCCTCGGCCTTCCCGTCGCCCTCACGTCGATGTCGCTGGGAGCGCTGCTCAACACCCGCATCATCGCCGGTGACATCTTCTTCGTCCTGCTGATCTTCGGCGCCGTCTACTCCCGGCGCTTCGGCGACCGCGGCACCGCGCTCGGGCTGATCGGGTTCCAGGTCTACTTCGTCTCGCTGTTCGTGCACGCCACGGTCGCCACCCTGCCCCCGCTGTACCTGACGCTGACCATCGCCTTCGCGAGCAGCGCGGTCGTACGGTTCGCCGTCGTGCCGGAGACACCCGAGCGCACCCTCGGCCGGCTGCGGGAGGCCTTCAGGGCGCGGCTCGCCCAGCTGGTGGCCACCCAGGCAGAGCTGCTGGACGCCACGCCCGGACAGCTCGACAAGATCCTCGACGATCTGCGCGGGCGCACCGCACGGCTGCACCAGACGGCGCTGATGATCCAGGGCCAGCTGGAGTCCGGTACGCGTGACCCGGCAACGGCAGCGCTGGTGCAGCGCAGGATCGCGGACGCGGAGATCGCCGCGGAGCGCCTCGGGATGCTGTTGCTCAACGCCCGCAGCGCGGAACGCGCGGACACCCTCACCCTGCACCTGCCGAACGCGCCGGTGCCGGCCGCCGCGAGCACGGCACAGTCGGGCAACGGCGCCGGAGGCACCGACGGGACGGACGAGATCACGGCCCTGCTGCGCCGGGACCTGAACGCGCTGCACCTGGTGGTGACCCGGCTGGCCCCCGACGAGCGCGGCACGGCCCTGGCCCATCTGCGCAACAGGCTGCTCGGCTACCGGGACGAGGAGAACCTGCCGCGGGCCTCGCTCGCCGTGCAGGACGTGTTCCGCGGACTCGGTGAGGCCGCGCGCTCCGTGCTCGGGCTGCGGCTGGCACTGGACGGGCCGCAGGACGAGTCGGACGACACTCCGGAAACCACCCGCTCGCGCGAGGAGTTCGAGGCCGAGGACGTGGCCATCGTCCGGGCCGAGGAGACCGATGAGGACCTCACCGGTCTGCAGCGGCGCACCACCAGGGCGGCGTTCCAGGTCTCGGTCGGCTCGACCCTGGCCATCGTCGGCGGCGAGTTCCTGTCCAGCCAGCGCTGGTACTGGGCTGTACTGACCTGCTGGGTGGTCTTCCTCAACACCGCGTCCACCGGCGAGATCCTCGTCAAGGGCTACCGAAGGCTGCTCGGCACGGTCCTCGGCGTCGTGGCCGGTGTCGGTCTCGCGGGGCTCGTCGGCAACCACACCTGGACCGCGTTCGCCCTGGTCCTGCTCTTCATCTTCGGGATGTTCTTCACCGCGCCCCTGTCGTACGCGCTGATGTCCTTCTTCGTCACCGCGATGCTGGGACTGCTCTACACACTCCTCAACACCTACAGCTTGTCCGTGCTGGTGCTGCGGATCGAGGAGACGGCACTCGGTGCCGCCTGCGGGATCATCGCGGCCGTGCTGGTGCTTCCCGTGCACACCGACCGCCGTACCGACGAAGAGCTCAGTACGGTGCTGGCCCGGCTGCGGGACGTCGCATCGGCCGCCGTGTCCCAGCTCAGCGGTGGCCCGCCGGCCGACCTCCTGGACCTGGCCCGCGATCTGGACACGGCCCTGGACGACCTGCGCCGCTCCACCCAGCCGCTGACGCACCCGATCACCCCGCTGCGGGTGCGGAGGCAGACCGCCCGCTATCTGGTGGCCGTGCTGGAGACCTGCGCCTACCACGCCCGTTCGCTCGCCGCGACGGCCGAGCTGGTGCCGTACAGCAAGACCATCGCGGCCGACCCCCGGCTGGAGCGGTCCGGTGCGCGCATCGCGCACAACATCGATGTGATCGCGGCGCGGGTGGCGGACGAGGACTCCGAGGGCGAGGTCGAGTCCGGTGCCAGCATCGCCGCCATGCTGGAGAGCAGCTCATCCGAAGTGCTGCGGACGGGCACGGTCACCTACCGCGTGCTGCGCCATCTGCAGCGCCTCGACGAGGGCGTGGTCGGCGTCGCCCGCACCCTCGACGTTCCGGTCGCGGCCCGCGAGGAGCGCAAGGCGGCCTGACCGGGAGGCCCGTGCCGGGGGCCGCCGCGCAGCGCCAACCGTTCAGAGCGCGCAGCGGAACCCGCCGTGCCCGGTCGTGCTGTCGGGGGTGTTCGAGGTACGGGCGGCCACCCGGTAGCGGTTGCAGTACGAACGGTGGCAGAGGTACGAACCACCGCGCAGCACCCGGTTCTCACCGATGGGCGGCCCGGTGGGGTCGGTCCGTGTCTCCGGGCGGGCGGCGCTGTGCGAGTCGGGGCTGAAACGGTCGGCGCACCACTCCCGGACATTGCCCGACGTGTTGTGGAGCCCGTAGCCGTTGGGGGCGTACGCGGTGGCCGGGACGGTGCCGGCGGAGCCGCCCGCACACGTGTCGCGCACGGGGAAGTCGCCCTGCCAGATGTTGCAGCGGTGCCTGCCGTGCGGTGTCAGTTCGTCGCCCCACGGGAGGCGGGCTCCGGTGAGTCCGCCGCGGGCGGCCTTCTCCCACTCGGCCTCGGTGGGCAGCCGTTTGCCCGCCCAGCGGGCGTAGGCGTTCGCGTCGTTCCAGGACATGTGGACGACCGGGTGGCCCCGGCGGTCCCCGACCGATGAGCCGGGCCCCTCGGGGGCACGCCAGTACGCCCCGGCCACCGCCCGCCACCAGGGCGCTCCGGGGACGCTGCCCGGCAGCACCGCGTGACGCGCCGACGGGGCACGAAGGAGCCGAACACATAGGACCAGCCGATGAGTTCGGCCTCGGTGCGGTACCCGGTGGCCTTCACGAAGGCGGCGAACCTGCCGTTGGTGACACACGCCGCGTCGATGTGGAACGCGCCGACGGCCACCTCCCTGACCGGCCCCTCACCGTCGGCGGGGAACGCGTCGGCGTCGTCGCCGCCCATCAGGAACGGCCCGCCCGCGACGGGCACCATGCCGCGCAGTACATCGGCGGGACGGCGGTCCGGGACGGCGAAGTCCGCCGGGGGAGCGGACGGGCACGTCGTATCGGGGCCCCTGGCCGTTCCCCGCGCGGGCCCGCAGCACGGGCTCATCGGACGCCCGCCCCGTCCTCGGTGTCTGTCTCCGGGGCCGCTGCCGCGGACCGGGCGGCCCCGCTCCGGTCCTGGCCGGCCGTGCCGGGGACCGGCCGGTCGAGCAACTCGTCCGGGTCCTGGCCGGTGGTGCGCAGCAGCAGCGCCACACCGCCGAGCGCGGCCGCGTCGGCGCCGAGGGCCGAGCCGCACACGGTGATGGTGCGGGGAGCGGACGGCAGGGACAGGGTCGCCAACTGCTCCCGGATCGGGGTCAGTACCAGTGCGTCCAGGGCGGCCGGTTCGCCGTAGACCACGATGCACTCGGGGTCGACCTGAGCGGCGAGAGCGGCGAGGACCCGGCCCGCCGTGGTGGCGGCGCCACGCATCACGGCCGCCACGTCCGGCTGGCCCCCGGCGGCCTGCGCGATCAGCCCGGCGGCGTCCCCGACCGTCACACCGCGCTCCGCGCAGGCCGCCAGCAGCGCCGGAATCCGGATGACGCCCTCCAGACACCCCCGCCCGCCGCAGTGGCAGAGCGGTCCTTCGGGATCGCAGCTGGTGTGCCCGATCTCGCCGGCCGCGCCATGGGCACCGTGCACCAGTACCCCGTTCACCACGAGACCGCCACCGACCCCGTCCGACCAGGCGAGGAAGACGGTGTTGTCCTGTCCCCGGGCCGCGCCCCAGGTGACTTCGGCCAGTGCGGCGAGGCGTGAGTTGTTCTCCGTGACGACGGGAACTCCGAAGTGGCCGCCGAGCGCTGCGGCGACGTGCTGGGCGAACGGCGTCTTCCGGTGCGGGTCGCCGGACGCCGGGTTCTGGACGAATCCGGGCAGGCCGAGGCCGATTCCCTCGACCGGCGCGAGACTGATTGCCTCCCTGCGCACCAGTTCCCCGACCGCCGCGATCGCCTGCGCGGCGCGCTCGGCGGGAGTGCTGTCCAGGGGCAGCGGGGCGCTGAACCGGCCGACCACCTCATGGGCGCAGTTGGCGACGATCACATGGATCCGGTTGCGCTGGAGGTCGATACCGATCAGCTCGGCGCCGCGCGCGTTGAGTGAGATCTCCAGGGCCGGTCTGCCGCGTCCACGCGGCAGTTCGGAGTCGGCGGCGGGCTGCTCCACGACCGCCTTGCGCTCCAGCAGGTCGGAGACGATCGCGAACAGGGTGGTACGGGAGAGACCGGTCCGCGCCTTCAGCTCACCGCGGCTCAGCGCGCCAAAGCGGCGCAACTCGCCGAGGACGGCGGCTTCGTTGGCCCTGCGCAGGCGCTGCAAGGCATCGGTCGGTTCCGTCATGGACGCATGCTGCGCCGGTCAGCGAGTTTCCGTCAACGCGCCGGAAGAATTCACACGCAATTTATTCCCGAGGGTTGACGTAAAAAATTCGGCGTCCCTGCAGTTCCGGTCACTTGCCTGCCGTAGCTGGGTCCAGCGGCGCGGCTTCCTCGCGGGGGCGGCCGGACTGGCGGGGCCCGGCTCACCGAAGCGGGCCGCGAACTGGCCGGCGCACCCGAGGACCGCGTACTGCCGCCGCAGCTCCCAGTCGGGCCGGTCGGTGAGGCGGACGGCGGGGGCCAAGAACCGGCTCAACACCTATGTCCACCCGGCCGATTACCTGGGTCTCGGCGTCACCACGTACGACAGCGTACGGACCGTCCTGCGCCGCGAGGCCGTCAGACGCGGCATCCGGATCGAGACCGGCGGTCACGGCTACGACAGCTTCCTGCCGCCGGAGAAGTACCCGCAGTACTACACGTCCGGCGGCCCGCTCTTCGACATCTACAACCCCGAGGCCCTCGACACGTACATCGCCGCGGTTGTCGCCTTTCTGCGGGACCCGCCCGGAGATCACCGTCTTCGACTGCTGGCCGCCGGACGTCAGCCGGTTCCAGAAGGAGATCCTCGACCGGTACGGCAAACCGGCGAACGCCGAGTCGGTGGTCGTCAACAGGCTGGCCGAGACCCTCCGCACGGAACTGCCGGGGGTCCGCGTCGAGCGCATCGCCTACAACTCGACCATCCAGCCGCCCGACTCGGACTACGCGTCCGACCCCGCGGTCATCGTCGACTTCGCCCCGTACAGCCGCACCTACGACGGGCCGCTCGACGCCCCGGCGTAACCGCCAACGCGGGCTTCGCCAAGGCGCTGACCGCCTGGCGGACCGGCTTCCGCGGCTCGCTGGCGATGTACGAGTACTACCGGCGCTACCGCTGGCGGAGCCAGCCCGTGCACCCCCTCTCCACGATCACCGGCGATGTCCGCTTCGAGTCGCACCTCGGCGTCAACGGCATCGGCATGTACTGCGAACCCGGCGACTGGATCACCTACGAGCACGTGCAGAGCCTGTTCGCGGCGCTCGCCTGGGACAACGGGCTGGACGCCGCCTCCTACACGGACGGCTACCTCCAGGCGCGCTTCGGCCCCCGCGCGGCCGCCACCATGCGTGAGCACTACGAGCTCACCCGCACCGACCCCGACACCGTGGGCGCGGCCGAACTGCTCGACCGGTACGGCCGGGCCGGGGCACCGACGTCGCCCGCCCCGACCAGCGGATCGGACTCCTCCCGGCCGGCTCCGCCGAGCTGAACGCGGCCCGGGAGGCCTACCGGACCCTGCTCCTGGAGAACCGGTTCAACGGAGTCGTGCTGCCGAACGTCCAGACCTGCTTGCGCCGGTACGGTACGGACACCCCCTACGACAACGCGGGAGTCCGCCAGGAGGTCGTGGACAACTAAGCGTCCCCGGCAGCCGGATACGGGACTCCCGGGCTGCTGGCCCTGGAACGCGGGGGATCGGCCGTCACCTTGACGGTGGTGGCCCAGGACGTCGACTTCACCGGCCACACCGTGCGGTGGACCGCGTCGGGTCCCGACGGGCTCCGGCTGACGCCTGCGAGCGGGAGCCTGCGGGTCACCGGCACCAGGAGTGCTTCGGACCGGGTGTCCGTCGGCACCACTGCGGCCGCCTCCGCGGGGAGTCATCGGATCACTCTGGAGTTCCGGCGGGCCAACGGCACCCGGCTGACGCCGGCCCAGGTCGATCTCACCGTGGAGTGAGCAGTGGAGTGAGCAGACGGGACCGCTCGCCGTTCACCGTCGCACCGGGCCCGTTGTCAGTGGTGGCTGAGATGCTGAACCGCATGAACGGACAGACCTGGCGCCGGGTGTACGGCGCTGACCACGACGACCCCGACCCGGGCCCCCGGCCCGGCCGCGACTATCGGGAGCTGGTGGGCGGGCCGCTCGACGGTCTGCTGCTCGACGTCACCGGCTGGCCGGGCCCGCGGCTGGCGGACGGGGCGGCCCTCGCGACCGAGATCGGCTCGCACGGCCCCGGCGGCCACGCGCGGTACGGCCCGCGCGTGGCCGGGGCGCTGCTGTGGGACTGGCAGGGGGACACGCCATAGGCTGGGCAGTTATGGACCTTCTCGTACTCGGCGGTACGTCGTTCGTGGGCCGCGCCATCGTGGAGGAGGCCCTCCGCCGCGGGGCCGGAGTGACCCTGTTCGGCCGGGGGAGGACCGGGGCGGATCTCTTCCCCGGGGTGCCCCGGCTCACCGGTGACCGCGACACGGGCGACTACGCGGCGCTGCGCGACGGCCGTTGGGACGCGGTCGTGGACGTCAGCGGATATGTGCCGCGCCACGTCGGCCAGGCCATGGACGCCATCGGAGACCGGTGCGGACGGTACCTGTTCATCTCCAGCCATGCGGTGTACCAGCGGTCAGGGGTGCTGCCCGGCTCGGACGAGGACACCCCGCGCCGTGCACCGGTACGCACCGTGGACAGCACCGAGTCGCTGGACGAGGACACCTATGGGCCCGCCAAGGTCGCCTGTGAGGACGATGTCGTGGCCCGCTACGGCACCCGCGCGACGATCGTGCGCCCCGGAAAGGTCGCGGGCCCGCACGACCCGTCGGGCACGTTCACCTACTGGGTGCGCCGGGCCGCACGCGGCGGGCGCATCGCGCTGCCCGCCGACCCCGCGCAGCCCGTGCAGGTCATCGACTCCCGGGACCTGGCCGGTCTCGTGGTGCGACTGCTCCTGGACGGCCGGCCCGGTGCGTTCCACGCGGTCGGCCCCGCCGAGCCGACCACGCTCGGAGGGCTGATCGAGACCTGCGCGCGGGCCGCCGGCACCGAGGTGGAGATCGTGCGGGTGACCCCGGAGACCGAGACACGGATGTTCCCGCTGGTCCGCCCCAACTGGCCCACGCAACAGCGCAGTCCCGCCTGGGCCCGGGCCGCCGGCCTGCCCGCGACACCGCTGGAGGCCACCGCGGCGGACGTCCTGGCCTGGGATCGCGAACGCGGCGAACCGCCCATCAGTCGCGGCTACACGGCCCAGGAGGAAGAGGCACTGCTCGCCCGGACGGCCGGCGGAACCCCCGGCACCCGGTCCGGCGCCGAGCGGTAGCGCCGAAAAGGCGTTGCCCGCGGCCGTTCGTTGCGGGAGGCTTCCGGCCATGTCCGACAACGCATCCAGCGGTTCGCACGGGGTCATGGCGCTGTTCTCCCGTGGCCGCCTCACGGCGATTCCCCGCAAGGCCGCGCGCCGCGAGCAATTGCTCGGCCACCTCGCGGAGACCCTGTTCGAGCGGGACCGGGAGTACACCGAGCCCGAGGTCAACGACGCACTGCGCACCGTGCACGACGACTGCGCGGCGCTGCGCCGTTACCTCGTGGTATCGGGCCTGTTGACCCGGTCCAGGGACGGCAGCGGCTACCGGCGGGGCCGGTAGCCGCTCCCTCCCGCTCCGTACGGTCCGTCAGCCGAGCCCGACGGCGAACACATGAAGCTGCGGATTCTTCGGCAGGGTCACGCTCTTGATCTGCTTCCCTCCGGGGACTTCGAAGGGCGCGGTGGCGAAGATGCTCGCCGCGCCGCCGGTGCCGCCCGACTGGTTCCGGTACGCGGCGCGCGCCACGAGCGTGTTCCCGAAGACCGGATCCGTACCGCCGCCCGGCAGCGCCCAGTCACCGAACGAGAGGTCGGCGGTTCCCGTGCTGCCGTCGGTGAAGGTCACCTTCGCGCTGTCCTGGTGATCCCCGTTGGTGGCCGAGCCCACGAAGAGCAGCCGCTTCGCGTCCTTGGCGCTCCGGGACAGATCGAGCGTCCGGCCGTCCGCGACCACGTTGTCCGGGCGTCCCTGCGGAGCCGCGGGCCACACGAACGATGTGCCCGACGCCTCGATCCGGGCTCCGCCCTTCAGACCCGCGGCGGCGAGCGCCTGCCGTGAGTAGCTGTTGCCCGCGCCGTCGAAGTCGGCCTGCCCGTGGTCCGCGTCGTCGGAGAGACCGGTGTTGTCGTACGCGGCAGCCGGACTGCCGTCCGCCGCCACCAGCACGATCGCGGACAGCCGTACGGAATTCCCCTTCCCTGAGCCGCGTACCGTCAGCGGAACCTCGTAGTAGCCCTCGGGTGTCGTCGGGCCAGCCTCGACCGTCAGGCCGACACTCCCCGAACCGGTGGCCCTGTCCAGCTTGAGCTGCCTCGTGGCAGCGGACACCGTCAGACCCTTCGGCGGCGAGGCGGTGACGGTCAGGCCGTGGTCCCTTCCGGCGAGGCGCTGTGCGTCCACGGTGACCTCGGCGCCGTCACCGCCAGGCGCCGCGGTGACCTGGTTGGGGGTCGCGTTCGCCAGGAAGGACCGCTCACCCGTGCGGTACGAGGGCGGCGCGGCCGACGCGCCTGTCGCCCAGTGGGTGTCGGGCGTCCCGGACAGTGTGAAGTCCAGCCGGCCGCCCTGGGACACGGCCGACTCGGGCAGATAGGTGCGCTCCCAGTCACGGCCGTCGAGCTTCAGATCGTGGACGTACGGAGTACTCGCCGATGCCTTCGGAGCGCGGATGTCCAGATCACGGCCCTTGCCGGGCAGGTCGAGCACAGCCCGCTCGAACAGCGGGCTGTGTACCGCCAGATCGGGTGTGCCGGGCGTCGAGGGATAGACGCCGAGTGCGGCCCAGACGTACCAGGAGGACTGGGCGCCCAGGTCGTCATTGCCCGGCTCGCCGTCCGGAGTGGGGCTGAACAGAGTGGTGGCCACATCCCGTACGGCCTTCTGTGTCTTCCACGGCTGCCCGAGGTAGTCGTAGACCCACGGCACCCCGAAGTCGATCTCGTTGCCCGCCCACATGTACGGCTCGTTGGGGCCCGCGTTGAGCTTCGTGAAGAAGGTGTCCAGGCGCTGGGAGGCAGCGTCACGCCCGCCCATGGCGGTGATCAGGCCCGCGGTGTTCTGCGGGACGAGCCAGTTGTACTGGGCGGCGTTGCCCTCGTCGAAGCCGTCCTGGCCGAACTTGCCCTCCGGCGGCGGCTGGAAGCCCGGACCGTCGGGGAAGCGGCCGTCCTCACCGCGTGGCTGGAGGTAGTCGGTCGCGGGGTTGAGGATGTTCTGCCAGTTCTGGCTGCGGAGCGTGAACGTCCGCGCGGTCTTCCTGTCCCCGGCCGCGGTCGCGAGCTGCGCGATGGAGAAGTCGTCGATCGCCCATTCCAGCGTGACCGAACCGCCGACGCGCTGGTGGTCGCCGCGTGAGGCGTCGTTGTTCGGCGCGTACCCCCGCTCGACGTAGTTGGCGATGTCGGGGCGCTCGTGGTAGGCGCCGGGTGTGCTGTCCACCGTCGTCGCGCCCTTGACCAGGTACTTGAGTGCCGTCTTGAGATCGAAGTCCCGGGCGCCGTACGCGTAGAGATTGGCGATGAGAGCCACGGAGTTGTCGCCGGTCATCTGGCCCGTGTAGCCGTTCGCGAAGGGCCAGCGCGGCCACCAGCCGCCCTGCGTCGCGTCGTTGACCAGGGACTGCGCCATGTCGCTCGCCTCCTTGGGCCAGAGCATGGCCTGGAGCGGGGCGAGCGAGCGGTAGGTGTCCCAGTCCGAGAAGTTCGCGTACTGCGTGCGGCCCTCGGGCAGTTCGCGGACCTTGTCGTCGAAGCCGATGTAGCGGCCGTCCACGTCATTGAACGTGTTCGGATGCATCAGCGCGTGGTAGAGCGAGGTGTAGAACGTCTTCAGCTGTCCGGTGTCCCGGCCTGCGACGCGGACCTTGCGCAGCGCCGACGTCCACCGGTCCCGGGTCTGCTCGCGCAGCTTGCCGAGGCTCCAGCCGGGCACCTCGGAGGCCATGTTGGCCTTGGCGCCGTCCACGGAGACGTACGACATGGAGATCTTGGCGCGCACCGTGCTGGTCCCGGCCGTGCCGAACGTGAGGTAGGCGCCGGCCTTCGGTGCGTTCACCGTGTCGCTGCCCTTCGACACGGTCTTGCCGTCCCAGGTGCCGTGGGCGGTGAAGGGACGGTCGAAGGTGATGGCGTAGTGAACGGTGTACTCGTTGCCCTTGCCGCAGAAATTCCCGGTGGTGGCGGAGCCGGTGACCTGCCGGTCGCCGACGACGTGCATGTCGGCCCGCTTGTCGCCCGCGAGACTCGCGCCGCCCTTGACCAGGACCTGAGCCGCGTCCGCGCCCTTGGGGAAGGTGAACGCCGCGAGCCCGGTGCGGGTCGACGCGGTCAGCTCGGCGCGCACCTTCGAGTCGGCGAGGGTGACCGCGTAGTACCCCGGCTCCGCCTTCTCGTCGGTGTGCGAGAAGTGCTCGGTCCTGTCCCACGGCGCCGAGCCGATGTCACCTGTCACGGGCAGGATCGGCACATCCCCGAAGGCGGTGCAGCCGACCGAAGCGTGATCGACGCTGAACCCCCGCAGAGTGTCGCTGTGGTACTGGTACCCGGCGTACGAGCCGACCGTGTCGGGCGAGAACTGCATCATGCCGAACGGCGTGGAAGGACCGGGGAAGTTGTTGATCTCACCCACCGTGGAGCCGCCACTGCCGGTACCGATGAGCGGGTCCACGTAGTCGGCGGGGTCGGCTACGAGCCGTGCGCCCGGTGGGGCGGCGGAACTGTTGGACAACGTTGTCAAGGCGGCTGAAGCCGGAGCTGCTGTTCCGGCGAACAGCAGCGCCACGACCGCGGCGACCGCGCCGCGAGTCTTCCAACGTCTCACGTGTACCTCCTGCGAAAGGGTGGTGGGCCGGGCCCACCACACACTCAGGTAACTGACCGTGCCCGGTCAAGAGGGCGGGGGATGAACAAGCCCGCTTCCGGTGCGACGACGACGCCCCGTCATCCGCCGCTCGGGGCTGAGAGCCGGCTGTGCGGGGCCGGCCCGCAGGGCGATTGCGCCCCGGGCGGAATCAGGGGGCGGGGCCGGGCCTTCGGGGCAGGGAACGGGACGGCGGCCGCACCGGGCGGCAGTGGCAGCGCGGACATCGGAAGGAACACGCGGATGGCTCCGACGGCGGCATACGACCGGATGGCCGACTGGTACGAGCGGGAGTTCCTGGGTGCCGGCGATGCCGGAACCTCCGACGGCAACCCGCGCGCCCTGGGTGGGCTGCTGGACGGTCTCCTCGGTACGGGAAGCGGCATCTGCCTTGAGGCCGGCTGCGGCACCGGCGTTCATGCCGGCCGGGTACGGGACCTCGGCTGGACACCGGTCGGGGTGGATCTTTCGGCCGGGATGCTGGGTCACGCCCGCGGTCGGCTGCCCGTCGCGCAGGCGGACGCCGTGCGGCTGCCCGTCCTGGACGGAGCGGTTCCGGCGGCAGTCGCGGTGATGGTGCACACCGACATGCCCGACTATCCGGCGGTCCTGGGAGAGATAGCCAGGGTGCTCCGGCCCGGCGGGGTGCTCGTGCACATCGGCGTCCACCCCTGTTTCTGCGGAGGGTTCGCCGACCGGAGCGATCCGGATGCGGTGGTGCTCGGGCCCGGCTACCTCGACGGCCGGTGGACCACGGATTCCTGGACGGACCAGGGTCTGCGGGACAAGGTCGGAGCCAGACATCTGCCGCTGCCCGGCCTGCTTCAGGCCTTTCTGAACGCGGGACTCGTGCTGGAAGGGTTCACCGAGCACGGGGCGCCCACGCCAGTCGTCCTGGGCGTCAGGGCGCGCAAGCCGCTGTGAGCGCGGTCAGTCTCCGGCGGGTGCCGACCACGAGCACTCCAGCCGGGGGCCGTCCGGATGATTCGGTGCGGTGCCGTCGATGAATTCACGCCTGATCACCTCGCACTCCTGATCACCTCGCACTGAGGAAGAACGATCGCGGGGAGGGCTGACGTGGACGGCAGGGGCAGTTCCCGTGAGTGCTGGGGCGCATGGGCCGGATAGGTGTGACTCTCCATCAGGAAGACTTTCAGCCCACTGAGTGGTGTGCCGCACGCAGATCGGCATTCCTGCGGTGCTCACCCGGTGGTCCGGGCCGGAAGGAAAGCAGAACCAGCCGCGAGCCCGCCGACGTGACCGGCTCAGCCGTGCACACGCTCACCATTCCTTCGCCCAACTGTGGGTGTTGGAAAGGGCGTTGGGTGCCATCCGGAAAAGGAAGAGCCAGGAAGGGGGTTGCCTCGTACAGCGGCCCCGCGACCGGATCGCGCAGTACGCACTCCTCGATCCGGGCCAAATCCTGGTTGTCCGGGCGCTCCTGGGAGGCCCGCCGCAACTGGCCGAGCGCGAATGGCGCCCAGCTTCTCTCCCAGTCCAGCAGCAGGGCGTGCCGTTCGGGGCTGACCGCCATGAACATCAGGGCGTTCTGTGGAGCCTCCCCGCCCGGGAAGAGCTCCATGTACTCCTTGTTGCACGTGATCAGATTCCAGGCGGAGTCGACCAGATAGGCCATCACGCCGTGGATCAGCTCGACGGCCTCCCAGGCGCCCGGGACTGCCATGCCGGATGTGTTGTGCAGCGGGGCGGGCACCTCGCGGCGGGTCAGCCAGTAGAGCGTGGTCCACTCCTGCTCCGTCATCCTCAGTAACCGGGCGAGATCGCCGAGGTACGTCGGATTGGGCCGGTGCTCCGGTCCGTTGATGAGCCGTCCGTAGGTTCCCCGGGCCCGGTGTGTCAGGGTGTCTATCTGCTCCTGACTCAGTCCGTTGACCGGGCGGCCGGCTCCGCTCCGCTCGGTATAGCCCACCGTCTCGGGCGCGATGGCTGCCCGCCGGCTCTCCAGCAAGGTACGCAGAGCCGCCGCATCCTGGGCCGAGAGTGTCATATTTCCCCCGTAACTGCCCGCCGAACAGCGGGCCAACAATTATCTGCATGTCTTTTACGTGGAAAGACCGGTCGATGGCCGTGAGACTCTGAAGTGTCGCAGGTGAACAATGCAGAGTGTCTGCTGCATTCGCGAAAGGTAGGGGACTTGCAATGCCATCCCAGCGGTCCGTGCTCATCGTCGATGGTCACAGTGAGGTAAGCCAGGGGATCACCAAGGCGCTGCAAGAGTCCGGTGACCGCGTCGCCGCGACGTACTCCGGTCCGCACGCACCCGCGGGGCCGGACCTGACGGTGGCGTGTGACGTGACGGACGAGTCGCAGATCGACGGTGCGCTCGCGCTGGTCGAGGAGCGGCACGGGCCCGTCGGCATCGTCATCGCCTCCATCGATCTGTCCTGCGATCTGATGCTGAGGGACGACCGGTTCGTGTCCGTCGCCGACAACCGGATCATCGGGACCTTCCGGCTGATCCGCAGGGCCGTTCCCGCCCTCCGGGCGAGCGGACAGGGGCGCATCATCTTCCTCTGCACCTCCGCCCAGGACGGACTCTCCGCCCGGCAGTTCGGCAGTACGTCCGAAGCGGCGCTCCGCGGCTTCGTCAGCAGGATGGCTCGCGACGAGGCATTTCACGGCATCACCTGCAACGTCGTCACTCTCAACTCACCTTTGGGTCAGCGGGTTTCGGTGCGCGGCACCGCGCACCCGGCGTCCACCTGGCAGACCCGGGTCGACGCGCCACTGGTGGCCGCGGCGGCCAAGAACGTCAAGCTGCTCGCGTCGCCCGACGCCGACGGGGTCAATGGCGAATACATCGGAGTGGAAAGCCGTCTGCTCATGGTCTCCTGACTTTCTGCCCAGCCGGTGCCGTCTCTGCGAACGGCAGCGGCGTTCCGGCCCGGCGCTCCGCCGGTGAGCCGGAAAACCGCAGCGGCGCCACCGTGTTCAGGTCACGGTGGCGCCGCTGTCCGTGGGGAGCGCCCGGACGATCTGCTGTGACGGGCTGTTCGCCTCAGGCGCTCTGGGGGGTAACGGTGTTGTGGGTCTCGGCCGATATGTCCTCGTGATCGGTTGGCTGGAGATTCACGAAGATCATTCCGTACCGTATGACGCACCGGACCGGCTGTGGCGCGCCACGAGGCCGGCGCAGGCACCGGAATGCCTCGAGCTCTCCGTCGGCGGCGTTGCGGCAGACGACGACGGGCTCGCCCAGGATAGTCACCATCAGGGAATCGCCAGGCTCGGGCAGTGCGCTGAGCAAGTCGATGAGATGCCATCCAGACCTGTGGGCCACGGCCATCTCACGCCGAAACCTCCGGTCATCCGGGGGGGTTGTCATGGGCGAGACGCTATGGGCGTGGATGTGGCGTTGTCGAGATCTCCGAGGCGCTGAGCAGGGTGAACGAATAGTTTCAGACACACCTTGGGCAAAAACCGATGGTGTGGATCGGGCGTCTCGCCGCGCATCCCCCGAAAGCGAAAAAGTCCCGGCGAAACCAGTATTTTCCGCCCGGAAATCCACGCCGGGCCGGCACGGATCGGGGCCGTCCGCCATTGTCCACGACGGCTGGCGCGGCGGCGGCAGCGAGGGTCGCGACCCCTGTTCGCCCATGGCCGGGAGGCATTCCCGCAGAACAGGGGCCTGTCCCGTACGGGCCGGACGAACACAGAGTTGGCCGGTAGCTCACCCGGTGTCCTCCAGGGGGATGCCCGGCAGCGGATGTGGCCCTGAATGATCGGAGGTGTTCGAAAGATCCTTGTTGCCAACAGAAGGTTGCAGCCACATGGCCACGTTTGACCGTCGACGTTTTCTCCAGGCAGGTGGCGCGACCGCCGCGTCGGCCGCCGTACTCTCGGCCTTCCCTCCGGCGATAGGCAAGGCCATGGCCATGCCCGCCCTGTCGCGCACCCGGTCCATCAAGGATGTCGACCACGTGGTGATCCTCATGCAGGAGAACCGTTCGTTCGACCACTACTTCGGCGGCCTCCGCGGGGTACGCGGCTTCGGCGATCCGCGCCCGGCACTGCTGCCCGACGGCAGACCCGTGTGGAACCAGCCCGCCGCGGGCACGCACACCGCGCGGTACAACGCACGCGGGCTGCCGGACACCGCGACCGAGGTACTGCCCTGGTACATCGACCCCAGGAGCACCACCGAATACCAGGCGGGCACCGACCACGGCTGGAGCAGCGGGCACCTCGCCTGGAACGAGGGCCGCCACGACCAGTGGGTGAACCAGAAGCAGGACGCCCTCACCATGGGACACCTCAAGCGGCAGGACCTGCTCTACCACTACGCCCTCGCTGAGGCGTTCACCATCTGCGACTCCTACTTCTGTTCGGTGCACGCCGACACCGCGCCGAACCGGATCTATCTGTGGAGCGGGACCTGCGACCCGCGCAATGTCTACGGACGCCGGCCCAACGGCCCCGGTCTCGGCGAGCGCAACAACACGAACGGCTACACCTGGACCACGTACCCGGAACGGCTGGAGGCCGCGAAGGTCAGCTGGAAGCTGTACCAGGGCGGCACCGGCGAACCCGGCAGCCCGACGGACAACTACACCGACAACTCGCTGATGTTCTTCGAGCAGTACCAGGTGGCCGAAGGCGCCACCGGGCCGCTGGTGGAGAAGGGGGCGTCGGACCACACACTCAAGGAGCTGCGCGACGACGTCGAGCGCGGCACCCTGCCCCAGGTGTCCTGGATCGTCCCGCCCTACAAGTACTCCGAGCACCCGTCCGCCTCGCCGACCGACGGCGCCGCGTACATCAACCTGGTACTCGAAGCGCTCACCGCCGACCCCGAGGTGTGGGGGCGCACGGTCTTCATCGTCAACTACGACGAGAACGACGGCCTGTTCGACCACGTCGTCCCGCCCATGCCGCCGATCGGCAGCGCGCCGGGCGCCCGGGGCATGGTCTCCCGGGACCTGGTCCGGAGCCTCGGCGACGAGATCCTCGACCTCGGCGCCTACCCGGGGGAGATGAGCCCGCTGGTACCCGGCGCCGACCCGGGAGGTCTCCAGCCGATCGGCCTGGGCCCGAGGGTGCCGCTGCTGGTCATCTCGCCCTGGTCACGCGGCGGCTGGGTCTGTTCGGAGACCTTCGACCACACCTCGGTGCTGCGGTTCCTGGAGGCCAGATTCGGGATCCGCGAGCCGAACATCAGCGCCTGGCGCCGCTCCGTCTGCGGCGACCTGACCTCGGCGCTCGACTTCTCCGGCGCCGACTCCGCGCCCGTCTCCCTCCGGGTCCCCGCGCCGATCGCGTCGTCGGGGAAGCCGTACCAGGTGCCGCTGCCTCAGCACATGCCCAGGCAGGAGCCCGGTGTCCGCCGCGCCCGCGCGCTGCCGTACGACGTACGGGTCAATGAGGGCGGGGCGCACGGAGAGCGGTTCCAGCTGGAGTTCGCCAACCACGGGCGGACCGGCGCGGCGTTCTACGTCTACGACCGCAGGCAGCCACAGGCAGCTCCGCGCCGTTACACCGTCTCCGCCCGGGACACCCTGAGCGACTACTGGCGGACGGCCGCCACCGGCGGCGCGTACGAGCTCTCCGCCTACGGCCCCAACGGCACGCTGTGCGAGTTCGCCGGTTCGTCGGGCGACGCGCTGCACGCCTCCTGCACGCCCCAGGGCGGCGACCGCATCCGGATCAGGGTCTCCAACCGGGGCCGGACCGCGCGTACGGTCCGGGTGGCCGACGCCTACGGCCGCGGGAAGGGCACATCGCACCGGCTGCGCGCCGGTGCCGCAACCGAGGTCACCCTCTCGGTCCACGAGCACTCCGGCTGGTACGACATCTCGGTCACCGAAGCGGGACACGGCGACCACGGATTCCGCCGCCGCTGGTCGGGCCACCTGGAGAACGGGCGCCCGAGCACCAGCGATCCGGGCCCGCACCGCGCCTGACCGGCCGGATGCCCGAGCACAGCCGGGCAGCGGTGTGGGCCGGTGGCGGCCGGAAGCGGACCGGCCGCCACCGGGCGGGTCACAACGGCAGATCCCCCTGGAGCGCGCGGACGAGACCGGTCTCGGCATCTCCCGTCAGACTGCGGCGGTAGGCCTGCTCGTAGGCCGGAGCCCCGGCCGCCTCCCGGGCCCGGCGCTCCCAGACCTCACGGATCTCCCCCAGCTCCGGGGTGCCGCGGCGCGGGTGGCCGATCATGAGCCAGTAGACATGCCCCGTACCCGACGTGCGCGCGGCCTCCACACCGTCGCCCCGCGCGGCGATCGCCCCGGCGAGCAGATCGAGACCGAGGGCGATGCCGAGGCTGTCGTGGAGCTGGTGCTTGCCCGACAGCATGGAGCGCGCGTGGCTCTCCGCCTCCTGCGGCCTGCCCTGCAACAGGTGTATCAGGGCGAGTTGGTGGTCGGCGTAGGCACGGGCCCAGTACTCGCCGTAGCGCAGGCTCAGCTGCTGCAGATCCGTGGCGTCCTCGTACGCCTCGTCGAGGCGGCCCAGTGCGGAGAGCGCGAAGACTCTTATCACCCTGCACCGCATCTGCGACGGTGCGTCCAGCGGGTCGCCGGGCAGATTGCGCAGCGCGTGGTCACTGACGTCGTGTGCGGTCTGCGGGCGGCCCATCATCAGGTAGTTGAAGCTGACGGCGTGGGCCGCCGAGAGCATCGACTCCGTGTCGCGGTCGTGCCAGGCGGCGACGCTGCACCGCTCGCCGAGGCCGCGGGCGGTCTCGTGGTCGCCCTGGAGAGTGAGAGTGATCCCGAGGGCCCACAGGGCGCGGGTGCGGTGGGTGCCCCTGCCGGTCTCCAGGGCGAGGGCCCGCTCCAGGAAGTCGCGGGCCCGCTGCAGATGACCGCAGCAGCTCCAGAACAGTCCGGTGCAGCCCGCCATCTCGACGGCCCGCTCCGGGTCCTCGGCGATGAGGTGGTCGAGCGCGGCGCAGAGATCGGCGTCGGCGTCCGCGATCCTGCGGTACCAGTCGACCTGCCGCGGGCCGAGCCATCCGCTGTGGGCCCGGCCCGCCAGTTCGGCGAAGTGCGCGGCGTGCCGACGGGCCAGCGTCCGCTGCTCGCCCAGTTCCCCGAGCCACATGGCGCCGTATTCGCGCAGGGTGTCGAGCATCCGGTACCGCGTGCCGTCCCGCTGCAGTACGGACTGGGTGGCCAGCCGCTCCAGTACCGCGGGAATGTCCGCGGCGGCGAGAGGGCCACCCGAGCACACGGCCTGTACGTCGGCCTCGTCGACGGCTCCCGGGAAGACGGAGAGCCGCGCCCACAGCAGCCGTTCGGCGGGGGCGCACAGTTCGTGGCTCCAGCCGATGGCGGTACGCAGCGCCCGGTGCCGCTGCGGCCACACCTGGTCGTCCGATTCGCTGAGGAAGTCGAGCCGGGAGGCCAGTCGTTCCGCGATCTGGCCGATGCTGTTCTCCGCGAGCCGGGCGCAGGCCAGCTCGACGGCGAGGGGGATGCCCTCCAGCCGGCGGCAGATGTCGGCGGCCGCCGCCGCGGTGACCGGTGAATCGAGCGACAGGCGGGGCGCGGCCACGGCGGCGCGTTCGCGGAAGAGCCGCATGGCCTCCTCGGCGTCGCCGTCCGCGGCGAGCGGCGGCACGTCCAGGAGGTACTCGCCCGGGACCCCGAGGGGCTCACGGCTGGTGGCGAGCACGGCCAGGTTCGGTGCGGAATCGAGCAGTGCGCCCACGAGATGGCTGCAGGCGGCCAGGATCCGCTCGCAGCAGTCGAGCACCAGTAACAGATTGCGGTCGGCGAGCCGTTCGCACAGTGCTTCCACCGGGCGGGCCAGATCGTGGTCGAGGAGGCCGACGGCGTCCGAGACCGTGCCGATCAGCAGCCGGTCGTCGTAGAGGTGTGACAGGTCGGCCCACCACACCCCGTCGGAGTACCGCCCGCCTGCCCGCTCGGCAGCGCGCAGCGCCAGCCGGCTCTTGCCGACCCCGCCGCCGCCCGTCAGAGTGACCAGCCGGTGCTTCTCGAGTGCCCGTGCCGCACTGCGCAGTTCGCCGGTCCTGCCGACGAAACTGGTCGCGACGACGGGAAGGTTTCCCACCACGCGTACATCTTGGACCCGAGGCGATCCCTGGCCGATACGCGCGACGAGGAACGGCCATAATTGGCCGATAGTGAATCGTGAACAATCAGATGGTGAACCGGGGTTGGCGTGATCTGTCGGCATGGGCTCCCGGTTTGCACAGACATCCGGCAGAGTGGAGTATGCCTTCCGCGCAGCGCCGAGGGTGCGGTGCACGGAGCTGTCCCGCCGGCGGGCGTCAGGGTTCTCCTCCGGCGGGACAGCGGCTCATACGGTCAGCGGCTCACTGGCCCATGACGTACTTCACGGTGGGCCCCGTGGTCCAGCCGCCGTCCACGGCGAGCTCGGCCCCGGTGACGTACGACGCGGCGTCGGACAGCAGGAACACCACGGCGCCCGCGATCTCCGGCGGCTCGCCGACCCGGCCCATCGGGGTGTTCGGGTAGTTCCCCTCACCCTTCTCGATGCCGACCGAGGCGGTCATCGCGGTGTAGGTCATCCCCGGGTGCACGGAGTTGACCCGGATCCGCTCGGTGCCCAGCTCCACCGCCCCGATCTTCGTCAGTCCGCGTACGCCCCACTTGGAGGCGCCGTAACCCGCGGTGAGCGCCAGACCCATCAGGCCCGCGGCCGACGAGATGTTGACGATCGAGCCACTGCCGCTCGCCTTCATCGCGGGGATGACGGACTTGATCCCGATGAAGACCCCGGTGAGGTTGATGTCGAGCACCCGGCGGAAGTTCTCCACCGACTCGGTCTCCAGATACGCCCCGGTCGATATGCCGGCGTTGTTCACCAGCCCGTCGACCCCGCCGAACTCGGCGGTCGCGAAGGCGACGACCCGCGCCCAGTCCTCCTCGGACGTGACGTCGTGGTGCAGGAAGCGGGCCTGCGCGCCGAGTTCGGCGGCGGTGGCCGCGCCTTCCTCGTCCAGTACGTCGGTGATGACCACCTGGGCTCCGGCCGCGACCGCCTGGCGGGCGGCCTCGGCGCCCAGGCCACGGGCGCCGCCGGTGATGATGACGGTCTTTCCGGTGAGCTCGTTCATGACTCATTCCTTCGTTCTGCTTGTGCATCGGCTCCGTCCGGAGCTTCATGCGGTACGGGGGCCGTCAGCAGGGCGGCCGTCATCGACACGAGGTCGGCGAGGAACAGCTGCTCGCCGGTGAGGGGCTCGGCGCCGGCGAGATACTGGCGGGCGCGGTCAGCCATCGCGGCACCGATCATCGTCAGCGCCAGATCCAGGCGCTCCAGCCGGACCGGGCCGGGCAGCGCTTCCAGGCACTGCTCCAGCCGGCCGATGAGCCGCCAGTAGACGGTGCCTTCGAGCGTCGGATGCGGGATGCCGGTGCGTACGCCGCTCTCGTGGCTCAGCTGCGCGGAGACCTGCAGACAGCGCTGCCCGCGCTCGGTGCGCAGCTCGGTCGCCTCGGCGGCGACCAGGGCGCTGAGCAGCCCGCGCAGATCCTGTCCGCCGTCGCCGAGCAGCTCCGTCAGGACGTCTTCGGTACGCCGCTGGCGCCCGGCCATCACGCTGTCGAGCAGGCCGGCGCGTGAACCGAAGTGGTATTGCACGGCGGATGGATTGCTCTGTCCGGCCAGCCGGATGATGTCGCGCAGCTGTGCGCCGTCGACGCCCTGCGCGGCGAAGATCTCCTCGGCCGCGCGGATCAGTTTCTCCCGGGTCCCGGGCCCTGATGTCCTCGCCATGCGAACCATAATAATACTGGCCATTATTAATGGCGAATGGCCAGGTCAGTGTGTATGCCACGGATATTTCGGGGTCGTCGGCGGCCGGGCCGGCCCTGGTTCAGCCGGCGCGCAGCGGTCGCCCGAAGCGCACCGGGACGCCGGGGGAGTAGAGCACGCTCACCGGTTCGGCCGCCGGCGGCGTGAGCCCCGCTGCCGCGACGAGGTTCTCGGCGCACCCGGTCAGCTCCGCCCGGTACAGCGGCCAGCGGGGATGGGTGTTGGGCAGGTACAGCGGACGGCCGAGAAGGCTCGTGTGCAGCCCCCACCGCGCGGTGACGAAATGCTCGACCTCGCTGGGCTCCCGGACGGGCTCCCCGACCCGGATCCCGATCGCGCTGTGCGTGTCGTGTGGTCCGGGCAGACGCCGGCGGCTGGTGTACGTGAGGGTGTCCCCGTCACGGTGGACGGTCATCCGGGACCAGACGTAGGGCAGCCGGAAGGCCATTCGCCCGACGGCCACCGGAATCAGCCGTGCGGCGTCGAGCGAGCGGAACACCACGCCGCGCCGCCCCCGGCCGTCCACGGAGTACAGGCGCACGTTGGTCTCGGGAAAGGTGCCCAGGTACGGCAGTCCGGGCATCCGGAGCCACCCGATCCGGTGCATGCGGAACGCGACGAGCCCCACGTAGGTCACCCCGTCCAGGACGTCGGGGAACGTGCCCCGGGGCAGCAGCGGTGCCACATCCGCCGGGTCGGCCGCCCAGTGCAGGAACGCCAGATCCAGCCAGGACTGGGTGAGGAGCGGCCTGGGCTCCTCGCGGGGCGGGTCGGCCGTGATGGGTTCGGGCGCGCTCGGTCCGTACGGCACGCCGCCAGCATGGCAGACCAGGGGGAGCGCGGCGCTCGTAAGATTTTTCGCGCGACCCCGCATCCTTTGGGGCTCCTCATTCGTCTCACGTGGGAGTGGCACTCTCATGAGGCCGCACTGAAGCAGCATTTGGAGTATTCATCTTGAACATCGGCATCAAGGGCATTCGTCGCATGTCTGTGGTCGTCGTGACCGCAGGCGCTGTGTCGACGGCCGGGGCGTTCGGCGCTTCGGCTCAGGCCGCCACACCCAAAGCGCCCACGATCGTCGCCAAGGGCGGCTTCGTGATGAACAACAGCACGGCGAAGACGCTCTTCACCAAGGCCGCGGACACGCGCCGTTCCACCGGTTCCACCACCAAGATCATGACGATCCGGGTGGTGCTCGGGCAGAAGAACCTCAACCTGGATTCCAAGGTCACGGTCCAGAAGGCGTACAGCGACTACATCGTCTCCAAGAACGCCTCGTCGGCCCGGCTGATCGTCGGCGACAAGGTCACGGTCCGGCAGTTGCTGTACGGCCTGATGCTCCCGTCCGGCTGTGACGCGGCGTACGCGCTGGCCGACAAGTTCGGCAGCGGTTCGACCCGGGCCGCGCGGGTGAAGTCGTTCATCGGGAAGATGAACTCCACCGCGAAGACGCTCGGGTTGAAGAACACGCACTTCGATTCGTTCGACGGAATAGGGAGTGGTGCCAACTACTCGACCCCGCGTGACCTGACGAAGCTCGCCAGCAACGCGATGAAGTACTCCACCTTCCGCACGGTCGTGAAGACGAAGTCGACCAAGCAGAAGGTCACGACGAAGAGCGGTGGCTACCGCTACATGTCGTGGACCAACACCAACAAACTGCTCAGCAGTTACTCGGGCACCATCGGCCTCAAGACCGGGTCGGGCCCGGAGGCCAAGTACTGCCTGGTCTTCGCCGCCACCCGCGGCAGCAAGACCGTCATCGGTACGGTCCTCGCGTCCTCCTCGGAGGCGAACCGGACCGCGGACGCGAAGAAGCTGATGGACTACGCGTTCAAGAAGTAGCCCTTCGTAGGTGACACGGATGGGGCCTGTGCGTGGCCACGCGGCCGCGCGCAGGCCCCTTCTGCGTGCGCGTCAGGTGTGTACGTGTCAGGCATCCCGACCGTGAGCTCCGAGCGCTGCGGCGGACCGCCTCAGGCGCCGGCCGCAGCGTACCGCCAGAAGTCGCGCATCAGCGGGGGCGGGGTCGGCGACGTCATCGCCACCTGGCTGAGCAGGATCGTGACCGTACCGGTGGAGGGGATGATGTGCGCCGCGGTGCCGGAGCCGCCGACCCAGCCGTAGCGGCCCGGCACGTTCCACGGATCGGCGTCCGTGACATCGACCGACCCGCCGAAGCCCCACCCCTGCCCCTCCAGGAAGAGCGTGGAGGCGGCACGTTGATCGGACGTCAGGTGATCGGTGGTCATCAGGCGCACGGACTCCGGCGACAGCAGCTGCCGTCCGCCCGCGGCGCCGTCGGCGAGCAGCATCCGGGCGAAGGCGTACCAGTCGTCGGCGGTAGAGACCAGGCCGCCGGCGCCGGACGGGAACGCGGGAGGACTGCCCCACTCACCGTCGGCCGATGCGACCGGTTCGAGGCCGTCCGGGGTGGTCCGGTAGAAGCCGGTGAGCCGGTGGCGCTCGGCCGGCGGGACCTCGAATCCCGTGTCGGTCATCCCGAGGGGTCCGAAGAGCCGCTCGGCCAGGAACTCGGGGAGCGAGCGGCCGGAGACCCTGGCGATCAGCACCCCCAGAATGTCGGAACAGGTGTTGTAGAGCCAGGCGTCACCAGGCTGGTGCAGCAGGGGAATGCGGGACAGCGTCGCCACCCACTCGTCCGGCGCCGGGACCGCCTCCGACTGCGGCGGCCCCTGCCGCAGCTCGCTGAACAGGAGCCCGACCGCAGGCAGCGAGAAGTCGGACGGAAATCCGTACCCCGCGCGGAACGTGAGCAGATCCCGCACGGTGATCGCCCGTGCCGCGGGGACCACATCGTCGACCGGGCTGTCCGGTGTGCGCACGACGGAGAGCGAAGCCAGCTCGGGCAACCGGCGCCCGACCGGCTCGTCGAGGGAGATTCGGCCCTCGTCGACCAGCATCATCACCGCGGCCGCGGTGACCGGCTTGGTGATCGAGGCGATGCGGAAGATGGAATCCCTGGCCATCGGGGACGTGCCCCCGGTGTCCGAGAAGCCGGCCGTCCCGACCTCGACCCCGTCGCCGCGGGCCACCAGGGCCACCGCACCGGGGACGGTCCCAGCGTCGACGTACGTCGTGAGAAGTGCCTGCAAGTTGGTCATCGGTCCACCTTCGTGAGCGTGCGGTCATAAGGGAGACCCGGTGCGTGGCGGAAAGTCATCGGTCAAAAGGCCATCGGTCCGAAGCCATCGGCCGGACACCATGAAGTCTGCCGTGCTCCGCCGCGGCCCGCAGCGCATGTGTTTGCAACTCGTGCGCAACCCAGGCTTCGACGGCCGGTCACGGGGCAACCGGTAGGGCATGGATACCGGGACGGCTTCAGCACGTGGTCGCAGACAGGCTAAGCGAGCGGCGGACAGCACCGCTGTCGCGGCAGGGGCGCGAGCGGGATTCGCCGCGCGGGGGGTGATCTACGTCCTGGTCGGTGTGCTGGCCGCACGGATCGCGTTCTCCGACGGCGGCGGAGCGCAGGCGGACCGCGGTGGCGCCATCGCCGAGATCGCACACCGGCCGTTCGGACACGTCCTCCTCTGGGTCCTGGGCATCGCGCTGCTCGGCATGGCTGTCTGGCGGCTGTCCGAGGCGCTGTTCGGCCAGGCAGGACCGGACGGCGGCAAGCCAGGCAAACGGGCCATGGCGGCGGGCCGCTGTGTCTTCTACGGTTTCGTCTCGTACTCCGTGCTCTCCTACGCGGCCGGGGACCGGGGGAGCGGCAGCGGATCGACGGACAAGAAGTCCGAGGACGTCACCGCGACGGCACTCGGCTGGCCGGGCGGTCAGTGGATCGTCGGCATCGCGGGGGTCGTCGTGGCCGGTGCCGGGCTGTGGATCGCCGCCCGGGCCGTCATGCGCAAGTACCGCAAGCATCTCAAGATGTCCGGCATGTCGAGGAACACCCGCCGCGCCGTCGACGTCGCCGGCGTGTTCGGCGGGGCGTCCCGGGGCATCATCTTCGCTGCCGCGGGCGGGTTCGCCGTCGCCGCGGCCGTCAGCCACCAGCCCGGCAGGGCCAAGGGCATGGACGACACCCTGCGCTCGTTCACGGACACCCCGGCGGGGCCGTGGTTGCTGGTGCTGGTGGCGATCGGCCTGGCCGCCTTCGGCGCGTTCTCCATGGCGAACGCACGGTGGCGCGAGGTCTGAGGCCGGGGCACCGCCGCCGGCCCGTGGGGGCGGTGCTGCCCGCCGAAGGCCTTCTCGTGTCACGGACCTCGTGTGTTGCCGCCCCGTGAACACCCTGGAGCTCCGGGAATACGTGCAGGCAGAATGGACTTTTTCCTGGTGGAACCGCCGGCCGTGTGCAGCGCCGGTGCCCTGATCCGGAGTGAGGGAGTTCATGCCCAAGGCGTACGTATTCACCCGTAACGGTGGCTCCGAGGCGGAGGCTCAGGCCGAGCTGGAGATGCCGGTTCCGGGCCCCGGGCAACTGCTCGTCGCCGTCCGGGCGGCCGGGGTGAACCCGGTGGACTGGAAACTCCGTACGGGATACCGCAGGCCCGGCAGCGAGGAGCCGTCGTTCCCCGTGGTCTTCGGCAGCGAAGCCGCAGGGACCGTGGTGGCGACAGGCCCCGGTGTCGAAGGGTTCGAACCGGGGCAGGCCGTGTTCGGCAACCCGGTGACCGGCGGCTACGCCGAGTACACGCTGATGCCCGTCGGTGTCACGGCGCACAAGCCCGACGCACTGCCGTTCACCGAGGCCGCGGCCCTGCCGGTCGGGGCGGCCACCGCGTACGACGGTTTGCAGCAGCTGGCCCCGGTGCCCGGCTCGACCCTGCTGGTCAACGGCGCCGGCGGAGGTGTGGGGGTGGCCGCCGCGCAGATCGCACGGCATCTCGGCGTGCGGGTCATCGGTACCGCGAGCGCGGAGAAGAAGGACTTCGTGGAGGCGCTCGGCGCCGTGCACGTCCCGTCGGGCCCCGGCGTGGCGGACCGGGTGCGGGCAGCCGCCCCGGACGGTGTCGACGCCGTCTTCGATCTCGTCGGCGGCGAGGCGCTGGAGGAGGTGGCCGGACTGGTCGCAGACCGGACGAGGGTCATCAGCGCGGGCGGGAAGGAACTCGTGGTGGAGCTGGGCGGCGCGGCGGTCGTCCGCGCCCGCAACACGGCCGTCCTCGACGCCGTGGCACGCCTCGCCGTCGACGGCGCCCTGCGGGCCTGCGTCACCCGGACCTTTCCGCTGGACCGGGCGGCCGAAGCCCTGCGCGCCGTCGAGGGCGGGCACACCCGCGGCAAGATCGTGATCGAGGTGGCCGGATGAGCGTCCCGCACCCGTCCTCCGCTGAGCATCCCCTGGACGACCCGGTCCGTACCGCGCTGACCGGCACGCACGCCCACTTCGCACGGTCCCGGGGCCGCGTTCTGTGCTACCCGGACGATGTGGCGCCGTGGTTCGTCACGCCCGAGGCCCCCGACGCCGCGGACTGGTCCGACGTCGCCGCACTGGCCGGCCCCGGCGGTGCCGTCACTCTCACCGCGTTCCGCGAGCCGCCGCCGGACGACTGGGAGATCGTCTTCCACGCGCCGGGTGTCCAGCTCGTCGACGCAGGGGTGGCAGCGGCGCCCGACCCGGAGGCCGTACGGCTGGGACCCGCCGACGTGCCCGAGATGCTCGCTCTGGTCGAACGCACCCGCCCCGGTCCGTTCCTGTCACGCACGGTCGAACTCGGCACCTACCTCGGCATCCGTCACGGGGGCAGACTCGTCGCGATGGCCGGTGAGCGGATGCGTCCGCCCGGCTGGAGCGAGATCAGCGCGGTCTGCACGGACGCGTCCGTCCGCGGACAGGGTCTCGGCACCCGGCTGATACACGCTGTGGCGCACGAGATCAGAGAGCGTGGCGAGACGCCGTTCCTGCACGCGGCGGAGTCCAACACCAACGCCGTCCGGCTGTACGAGTCCCTGGGGTTCCGGCTCCGCCGCCGGACGGAGTTCCTCTCGGCGCTCGTACCGCAGCATTCGGCCGAAACCGGGACCGGAACCCAGGACGCGCGGACGACGGCGCTGCGCTGAGATCCGTACCACCTGATCCCGCACCGCCCGCTTCGCCGGCAGCGGCTCCGCACCCCGCCGGCGAAGCGGTCGGTCAGTGACCCAGAACGGCGCGCAGCGACGGCTGAAGCGCTGCGCCGTGGGCCCGCACCATGTCGTCGCACAGATCCCAGATGCGCTCGACGGGCAGGGCGGCGGCGGTCGCGGGGTCGGTCATCGCGGCCTGCCGGACATGGCGCGGCTCGTCGTGCAGAGCGGCGCGGACGACCAGGTCGTTCATGCTCAGGTACGTGCGGTTGAGCGCGGCGCACTGCGCCGGGAGCGCACCGATACGGGTGGGCTGCACGCCCAGCGCGTCGACCAGGCAGGGGACTTCGACGGTCCCCGAAGCGGGAAGGTTGTCGATCAGCCCGTGGTTGGGCACATTGCCGTAGACGGTGCGGGGCGTGCCCGTGACGATGCTGTGGATGACCTGCGGGGCGTACTCCATGGTCCCCTCGACCGGGAGCGGGGACCCGGACGCGAGGGCGGCCCGCGTCTTCTCGTACTCCGCGACGTTCTCGTCGACGATGCCCAGATAGGCGCCGACCGGCAGCCGCAGCCGCTCGATCTCGTCGGCGTGGTGCAGATACCACGGCACGTACTCCGCGGAGTGCTCGCTGGTCTCCGTCGGATAGTGGCCCAGCCGTCGGTACATGTCGACCCGGACCCGGCGGCGCAGTTGGGGGTCGTCCGCCACCAGGGCGTCGAGCCGGGGGTAGAGGTCCGTCCCGTCCTGCTCGAAACGCAGCACCCACGCCTGGTGGTTGACGCCCGCCGCCAGGTAGTTGACGTCCTCGTACGCGACGCCCACCAGGTCGGAGAGGTCCCGCATGGTCCAGTACACCGAGTGGCACAGGCCCACGACACGGGTCAGCCCGGTGGCCTGGGTGAGGTACTGGACGTTCATCGCCATCGGGTTGGTGTAGTTGAGCAGCCAGGCGTCGGGGCAGACCTCGGAGATGTCCTCGCCGAGGGCCTTGAGGAGCGGGAAGGTGCGCAGGGCACGGAAGATGCCGCCGATGCCCAGGGTGTCGCCGATGGTCTGCCGCAGGCCGTAGCGCGCGGGCACTTCGAAGTCGGTACGGGTCGCCTCGCCCATGCCGACCTGGACGATGTTGATGACGAAGTCGGCGCCGTCCAGCGCCGCACGCCGCTCCGCATGGGACGTGATCCGCGGCGCCGCGCCCCGCTCGGCCGCGATGTGGCGGGCGGCGCCGTCGGCGGTGGCGAGTCGTTCCGCGTCGATGTCGTGCAGCGCGATGTGGACGTCCGTCAGCTCGGGGAAGGCGAAGAGGTCCGCCAGCAGCCCCTGCGTGAAGACGACGCTCCCGGCGCCGATGAATGCGATCTTCGTGGTGGTCATGAGTGGTTCTCTCCGTTGTGGGTGACGGCTGCGACGGCTTCGTCCCAGGTGGGCTGCGCGGCGGTGCCGCCGTGCGCCCGGGTGGACAGAGCGCCGCAGACCGCGGCGAGTTCGAGGGCCCGGGCGGTCGGCAGACCTGCCAGTACGGCGGCGACGAAGCCGGCGTCGAAACTGTCGCCCGCGCCGACGGTGTCCACCGGCCGGACCGCGATGGCTCGGGTACGCGCGAGGCTGCCGCCGTCGTGGGCGAGAGCTCCGTCGGCCCCGTCCTTCACCACGACCAGCGGCCCGAGGGCGGCCAGCCGGGCGGCCGCGTCGGCCAGTGATCCGGCCGGGGGTCCGGCCAGCGCATGGGCTTCCCGGGCGTTCGGCAGCAGGATGTCGGTGACCGCGAGCACCTCGTCCAGAGCGGCGGACCGCCACTGCCCGGACGGATCGTCGTTGGTGTCCAGCGACGTGGTCGCGCCGTGGCCGCGTGCGGTGAGCAGCAGGCCGGGCAGCGCGGCGGCCAGTTTCGGCATCAGGAAGTACGAGGCCGCGTGCACATGGCGGCAGTCGGCGAGCAGCGCTTCGGGGATGTCGTCACCGCGGGTCGCGCTCAGGGTCCCGGGCGCGGTGAGGATGGCACGGTCGTCGCCCGCGGTCACGACCGCGGTGAGCGGCGTGGACAGTTCCGGGTCGCTGACCAGGGCGTCCGTGTTGACTCCCCGGTCAGTGAGGGCAGCCCGGACGAAGCGCCCGGCGTCGTCGTCCCCGACGCGTCCGGTGAAGGCGACGCTGAGGCCGAGCCTGGCGGCTCCGCACGCCATGATGGCGCCGGAGCCGCCGAGTGTGAGGACACCCGTGTCGACGAGTTGCTCGCGCTGCCCGAAGGCAAGGGGAGCGTCGAGGGGGCCGAGGACGATGTCGGGGTTGGCGTCCCCGATGACGAGCAGGTCGAAAGTGTGCGGCATACGGCTTCCTGGAGTCGCGGCGGGAGGGAGGTACGGAGCGATTGGGGCCCGAGCGGTCGGCGCTCAAGCGGGTGGCGGCGTACGGCGTCCGAACGCGGCTTCGGAGCGGCGGAGTTCGGATCCGCTCAGCCCTTGAGGCCGCTCGACGTGATGGACTGGATGAAGGTCTTCTGCGCCGCCAGGAACGCCAGCAGGACCGGCAGCACCGTGATCACGTTTCCTGCCATCACCGCCGCCCACTGCGTGTGGTGCTGGCCCTGGAAGGTCGTCAGACCCAGCTGCAGGGTGTACTGGGTGTCGTGGTTGATGGCGATCAGCGGCCAGGTCAGATCGTTCCAGGTGGAGAGGAACGTCAGGACGGCCACGGTGCTCAGCGCCGGCCGTGACAGCGGCAGCACGATGAGGAAGAGGACCCGCAGCCGTGAACAGCCGTCGATCCACGCGGCCTCCTCCAGCTCCCTGGGCAGCGACAGGAAGAACTGCCGCAGCAGGAACACCGCGAACGGCGTGACCAGTGACGGGACGACCAGGGCGCCGAGCGTGTCGATCAGGCCCAGGCGCTTCATCACCAGGAACGTGGGGATCATCGTCAGCTGGAACGGTATCGCCATCGTGGCCAGCATCAGCCCGAGCAGCAAACGGGAGCCCGCGAACCGCATCCGGGCGAACGCGTAACCGCCCAGTGAGCCGAACACCAGATTGGAGACGACGGCCACCGCGGACACGATCAGCGAGTTGGCGAACCAGCGCGGGAACATGGCGTTGCCCAGCACGTAGCGGTAACCGCCCAGATGGATTCCGGAGGGCCAGAGAGCGGGCGGGAACTTGTTGATCTCCGCGTTGCTCATCACGGAGCTGAGCAGCAGCCAGACCATCGGCAGCGCGAAGAGCAGAGCGAGCGGGGCCAGCAGCAGATGCCAGGCACTGAACGGCAGCCGCAGCCCCGGCCGCCGTGGCGGTGGCGGCGTCGGCACCGCCGCCGGCCGGGCGGTGCGCGGGGGCAGAGGGGAGGTGACGGTCATCGGACGGCTCCTTCGATGGCGGGTTGGCGCCGCCGGACCACGCGCATCCCTCCGGCGATCACGAGCAGGGCCAGCGCCAGGATGTACGCGGCTGCCGCTCCGTAGCCGGCGGTGAAGTTCTTGAAGGCCTGCTCCCAGATGAAGTAGACGATCACCGTGGTGGAGCCGAGCGGTCCGCCCTTCGTCGTCACGTACATCAGGTCGAAGACCTGCAGGGCGTTGATGACCTGCCACATCAGCAGGAACACGTTGACCGGAGTCAGGGTCGGCAGGACGACATGGCGGAGCAGTTGCAGCCGGCCGGCGCCGTCCAGCCGCGCGGCCTCGATGAGCGAGGGCGGAACGTCCTGGAGCGCGGCCAGATACACCACGACACAGAAACCCGTGCCGCTCCACAGCGAGATCGCCACCAGGACCAGCAGGGCCTGCCCCGGATCGGTGAGGAAGCCCTGGGGAGAGACCCCGAGGGAGTGCAGGACCGAATTGGCGACCCCGAACTGCGGGTCGAGGATGAAGGAGAACAGCACCCCCTGCGCCGTCGCCGAGATGACGAACGGTACGAAGATCAGCGTCCGGTAGAGACCGACCAGTCTGATGCGCTGGTTGAGGAGGAGGGCCAGGGCCAGTCCGAGCACCATGGACAGCGGCACGTAGAGCCCGGTGTACTCCACGGTGTTCCACACGGCCTGGCTGAAGTGCGGATCCTTGGTGAGCGCCCGGTAGTTGTCCAGACCGACCCAGCGACTCGGTGTCACCAGGTCGTCCGCCTGGAACGACAGCAGCACGGACCAGATGACCGGGACGACGCTCAGTCCCAGGATGACGAGGACAGCGGGGGAGATGAAGGCCCAGGCGGTGGCCGATTCGCTGCGGCGCCGGCGGCGCCGGGCGCGCAGCTGCTGTTTGTGGCCGGGATCGGAGAGAGTGAGCGGGGTGGGCAGACCAGGCATGGCGTGAGCCTCCTCAACGCGGTATGAGCAGGGCGGCGTTGGCGTCGTCCGCGCAGCGGCGCAGGGCCTTCGTGGGGGTGCTCCTGCCGAGCAGGACGGACACGATGGCCTCTCCCAGTGCCTGGGAGATCTGCGGGTAGGCGGGATGCGCGGGCCGCACCCGGGCGGTCTCCAGCGCCTTGGTGAACACCGCGAGCCCCTCGGTCTTCGCGGCCTTGGCCTGCCAGCGCGGCAGGCTCTGGGTGCGCCGGCTCAGCGGCAGGCTGCCCGCCTGGACGTCCCAGCGCACGTCCTGCGCGGGCTCCATCAGCCAGCTCACCAGGGTGCGTGCGGCCTCGACCCGGGCGGAGCCGTTGTTGAAGACGGTCCAGGTGTCCGGTCCGGAGATGGTGACCGGTCTGCCGCTGTAGCTCGGCAGCGGCACCACCTGGTAATCGACACCCGCCTGGATGATGTCGGGCAGCTGCCACGGACCGGTGAGGACCATCCCCATCCGGCCCGACTGGAAGACCTGGTACATCTGCTCGGTGCCCGCTTTCGGGTCGATGTAGACACTGCGGTCGCGGGCGAGCCCCGCCACCGTCCCCAGCGCCCGCACACCGGATTCGGCGAACCCGATGCTGCGCCCGTTCGCCGCGACCACCTCGCCGCCCAGGTCCCACACCAGCGGCCAGAGCCGCCACACCGTGTCCTCGTCGCCCACCCCCGGCCAGCCGGTGCCGAAGACACCCCGCTGTTTGTCGGTGAGTCGCTTGGCGGTCTCCTGGAACTCCCGCCACGTCCAGCCGGGTTCCGGCAGCGGGACACCGGCGTCGTGGAACAGCTTCTTGTTGCACACCACGGCGAGTGAGTCGAGCAGCGCGGGCGCGGCGCGCACCCGGTCGTTGACCGTGACGGCGTCGCGCGCCGGGGCCCAGAACTGGCTCCAGGGGACCGGCCCGGAGTGCACGGTGGCGGTCAGGTCCACGACCTGCGGGCTGCGTGCCACGCCCGCCAGGTCCGAGCCGAAGACGTAGGCGACGTCCGGGTACGAGCCGGAGGCCAGCGCGGCCGTCACCTTCTGGAGCATCGAGTCGGCCAGGACGCCCCCGCCGGAGTCGACGCGGATGTGCGGGTGGGCACGCTGGAAGTCGGCCACCAGTGATTCGATCGCTGTACGGCCGGTGTCGGTCTGGCCGTGCCACAGCTCGACCGTGACCCGTCCGTCCGCTCCGACGCCGTCATCGGTCTCCGCGCCGCAACCGGGCAGCATCATCGCGGCCGAAGCGGCGCACGCCAGGCCGGTGCCACGACGTAGCACGGTCCTGCGTGAAGGACTGACGGGACGTTGACGGCCGACAGCCATCCGGACCTCCAGGGGGAATCAGGGCACGCCGCGGCACGGCACGGCACCGGTGCCTGCGGGGGAGTGCTGGATACGTGCGCGCCGACGGCCGGGCCGGGAGAGGACAGGCGCGGCACAGGAAGGCGGGAAGGCTGGGAACGACCCCGGCGCGCCGCGTTCACGGGGGGCGCACCGGGGAAGCGGGACGTCAGCAGGTCTTGCGTACGTATCCCTTGCTGCCGCTGGGTGAGACGTCCAGGTCGCGCTCGACGACGCTCAGCTGGGCACCCCAGCCGGTGCACGCCTTCGACAGGCCCTTGTCCGTGTACTCGATCACGATGACGTTGCTGCCGAACGCGTCGGTGTAGTCACCGCATTCGTCCCAGGTGCCGCACTCCTCGGCGATGGCGAAGTCCAGGCCGGTCTTCGCACGGGCGCCGGACAGCTGCGAGGTGTTCTTCTGCGCGATGGCCAGGCCGCGGTCGTGCGCGTGCTGGGAGAGCAGGGTGATGTACGCCTCGGCGTTCGCCGCGCTGAGCAGTTTCGACGAGCGCGTGTAGCTGTCGTAGTTGTCGGGCTCGACGGCCTGGAATCCCTTGTCGGCACAGCCGTCGATCCAGCCGTCGACCTTCTTGGCCACCCGGCTGCGCTTGTCGGCGGTACGGAGGTCGAGCAGCGCCTCGCCCCAGTTCTTGTCGTAGACGACGTCGCCGTTGGCGTTCCGCAGCAGCAGATCCGAGTCCCAGTCCTTTTCGGCGCCCGGCTGGGCCTGGAAGGCGTTGACGTAGCAGATGTTGTACAGACCGGCGGCCGGAGCGGCCTCGTGGTCGCGGCTGACCACCTTCACCCCCGACGGAGGTGTGTACGCCCCACCGATCTGGTAGTCGAACCCGGCGTGCACGGGCGGCAGAGCGGGTGAGGAGGCCGCTGCGGCGCCGGACGGCGCGAGCAGCGGGACGGCGGCCGCAGCGGTGACCGCCGCCACGGCGGTGGCGCGCCGCACTGAGGACAGGGACAGCCGTCGGGACCGTGCGGGAGTGATGGTCATCATCGAGCTCCAGATGATGGAGGGTACGTCCCCGCCTCGGACGCTGATAGCGATCCTGGCGACTTTGTCCGGGCTTGCGGCTCGTGAGCCGCCCACCGGCTAGGCGTACCTCTGGCGCCGAATGTGTGAACTCGGCGTTGACCGCAGTAAATCGAGCAGGAATTGCCATGTCAAGAGCGCGAACATGAGCAGTTGGTGCGCATGTTCGCGCAGTCGATGGCTCGCACGGCGCTCTCCGGAGGGCGCCGGCCGGTCGGAAAGGGCTGCTGACTCGTCATTCGCGCAGAGCTATGCTCACATCATGCTGAGAACTGAGCGTCATGCGCGGATACTTGAGCATGTTTCCGTGAAGGGAAGCGTTGACGTCGGGGAGCTGACCGGTCTGCTCGGTGTCTCGGGGGCGACGGTCCGGCGTGACCTCCAGCACCTGAGCGCGCTGAACCTGCTGCGCCGTACGCATGGCGGGGCCGCGGTCGGCAGCATCGGTCTGGAGGTGCCGGTGCAGTACCGGGCGGAGCGCGGCAGGCCCGAGAAGCGCGCGATCGCCATGGCCGCGGCCGAGCTGGTGCCCCGGGGCGCGGTCGTCGGGATGACCGGGGGCACCACCGCCACCGAGATCGCCCGCCTGCTCGCCGAGCGGGGTCCCGTCACCATCGTCACCAACGCCGTGAACATCGCAGCCGAGCTCGTTCTGCACCAGCACGTCACACTGGTCGTCATCGGCGGCAACGCGCGGACCGAGAGCTATGAGCTCGTGGGTCCCATCGCCGAGAAGACGCTCGCCGACTATCACATGGACATGACGTTCCTGGGTGTGGACGGCATCAGCGCGGCTCAGGGCTGCACGACGTACGACCAGCTCGAAGCGGCGACGGACCGGGCGTTCGCCACGAACAGCGGGCGCACCGTCGTCGTCGCCGACCACTCGAAGATCGGGCGGACCACCTTCGCGAAGATCTGCCCGCTCTCCGCCGTCCATCATCTGGTCACGGACCGGGAAGCACCGGAAAGCGAGTGCGCACGGATCTCCGAGGCCGGAGTCTCCGTGACCGTCGTCTGACGCGCTCCCGCATTCCCCCTCCGCCCCGTCCCGGCTGTCAGGCGGCGCCGTCCCCGGCGGGCCGGGGCACGGACGGGAGGCCGCCCGGCTCCCGGTCGGCCTGACCGGCCAGCTCGCCCTGGACGAAGGGATCGACATCGGGATCGTAACGCCCGTCGTGATCGGCGAGCGCGTCCGTGATGCGCTCCCACTCCTCGATCTCGGCCTCGGCACGCTCCCGCTCCGGGCCGTCGCGCCGTGAGCTCTCCTCCGCCGTCTGCCGGGCCGCTTCGAGGGCCGCCTTCGCCTGGTGGTGGGTCAGCCCCTTGGCGCGCTGCTGCACCCAGTGCCAGCCCGCCCGCTGCCCGTCCGTGGGCGGCAGCGCCTCGTAGTCGCTGCCGCTTCGCGCCCTGCTGTCCTGATCAGAATTCATCCCGTTGCCCCATACCCCTCTTGACCTGGTGATCCGGGCGCATCAGCGGTTGCGGACCACGGTGGCCCCCTCGCATGGCGCACCTCAGTATGCGGTGCCGCCGTGACGGCCCGGGCCAGCAGTACACGTATCCCGGAAACCGCTGGTCATGCGCGGGCGCCTCGCGGTGACGTCCGTCCGGGGACGGGGCGGCTACGGACGGCCCTGGCGCATACGGTCACCGACGATGCCGCCGTCCGACTCCCACCACGGACGGACCCGCTCGGGCTCGGCCGGGCTCTCCCGCGCGACGGTCGCGGATGTCGCGGAGCCGTCGGATGGTACCGGTGCGGAACGGGGTGCGGCACGGACCAGTTCGGCGTCCAGGCGCCGGTCGAGAGCCACCGTCCTGGCCCGCTCGGAACGGACCCACTGCGCAAAGATCACCAGCAGGAAGGGCACCCCGACCAGTTCCGCGAGCGTGACCATCGCACCGCCGCCGATCTGCTGGTCCCGCTGCACGCCGGGCGCCCAGGCGGGGGAGTGCTGCGTGTACCAGGTGCCTGCGACGAGGGTGCCGCTGGTCATCACCACAATGCCGGGGACGGCGTCGATGAGCCCGTCGAAGAAGACCATCGCGGCCCGCACCGGATGACTGCACCAGGCGGGCAGCAGCTCCTCCTCGGTGAGGACCGGCAGCACGAAGAGACAACCGACCGCCAGGAGCTGCAGGTACATGAGCTGGTGCAGCGCGCCGTGGCGGAGCGCGGTCTCGAAGTACGGCGTGAAGTAGACGCAGAGCTCCGACACCAGGACCAGCAGCGAACTGACCAGAGGGAAGGCCAGCAACCGGGCGAACCTGCCGGTCACCGCACGGCGCACGCGCGCCGACACGCGTTCCGGCAGCGCTCGGCAGGCCAGCGACAGCGGGTCGCCCAGCGCCAGGCCGAGCGGGGCGAACAGATCGAGCAGGATGTTCTGCACGGCGGCCGGCCAGAACAGCACCTCGTCGTAGACGGCGAGTGCCGACATCGTGGCCACCACGATCGTGCCGAGACCCAGCACGGCGAAGACCGCCGTACGGCCCGCGGACCACTGCTCGCCGCGCCGCCGCAGCCGCACCACGCCCCAGCCGTAGAGCCCGCCCAGAACCAGGACCAGCAGCAGGGCAGGACCGTCGAGCTGCCACATCGCCGGGAACCGGGAAAAGGTCAGATCCGGCAGGTTCATTCCAGACATCCTTACCTCTCGCACCCGCCCGCGAGGACCGCCGTGGGGGCCGTACCACGGTAGTCCCGTGACATCGGGCGCCTCCGTCCGGGGCGCCACGCGAGGCGCACACCCGACGCCGGTCCGTACGCGGCGTCCCGCCGATGATTCCCGCTCCCTCCCGGCGGGGCCGACGCGACACCCCGGTGCGCCTGTCGGCGCGTCGGCCCCGGGCGCCGTCACACTGGCCGCTGCCGTGTCTGGACGGGCGCGACGACGCCGGGACACGGAGGCACCACCCGCGCAGGAAGGAACCGGAATGCCTGATGTGTCCGCACCCGTGATCAATCTGGTCCGACGGACCGTGGAGCCCGTCGGGGTGCAGACGCTCCGGTCCACGACCGCCGCTGTCATCGCGTACGTGGTCGCGGTGCTGGCCCTGCCGCAGCCGGCCCCCCTCACCGCACCGCTGACGGCCCTGCTCGTGGTCCAGGTCACGCTCTACGCGACGCTCACCACCGGGATCAGGCGGGTGAACGCCGTCGTCGTCGGAGTGCTCCTTGCCAGCGGCTTCAGCACACTCGTCGGACTGACGTGGTGGAGTCTCGGCCTGACGATCTTCACCGCGCTGATCGTGGGACGGTTCGTGCGCGTCTACGAGTTCGTACCCGAGGTCGCCATCAGCTCCATGCTGGTGCTCGGCGTCTCCCAGGTGGCCGCCACCGCCTGGGACCGCATCCTGGAGACGCTGATCGGTGCGGGTGTGGGACTGCTCTTCAACCTGCTGCTGGCACCGCCGGTCTGGGTCCAGACCGCCGGCAGCTCCATCGAGGAGATGGCGGAGTCGATGGGCAGGATGCTCCGGGCCATCGGCGCCGAGGCGGGCGGCCACACACCGGTCGAGCAGGCCGCCGCACGGCTGCACGAGGCGCGCAGACTCGACCACGACATCGTCGAGGTGGACGCCTCGCTCCGGCAGGCCGAGGAGAGCCTGCTGCTCAACCCCCGGGTGCGCCAGGGCCTGCTGTCGCGCGTAGTGCTGCGCACCGGCCTGGACACCCTGGAGATCTGCGCCGTGGTGCTGCGGGTGCTGACCCGGACGATGACGGACCTGGCGAAGGAGCGCACCGAGGAGTCGCTCTTTCCGGACGACGTGGCCTCGGCTCTGCACGAACTGATGGGGGACATCGCCGACGCCATCGAGAGCTTCGCCGTACTGATCACCACGCCGGTCGCGCAGAGCGCGCAGGATGCCGAGTCCCGGCTGACGGCGGCGCTGGCGGACGCCGGGGTCACCCGCGACCGGGTCGCCCATCTCCTCCTGGAGAACGTGCGGCAGCACCCCCGCCAGTGGCAGCTGCACGGCGCGCTGCTCGCCGAGATCGACCGCATCCTGGACGAACTCGACGTGGAGAAGCGCGCCGAGCGGCTCACCGAGGAACTCGACCTCCGCGCCGCGCAGCTGGGCGAACGCCATCCGCAGCTCGCGTCAGCGGCGCGCCGGCTGCGGGGGACCGCGGTGGCCCGCAGGATCCGGGCCGAGATCTGAGCGGGCGGGACAACCCGGGGCCCCGGCCCGGGGGCTGTCGGCCGGGCTACAGCCCGTCGTCCGGATGCCAGTCGTGCTGCCACCGCAGGTCCACCGGATCGCCCGAGCGCTGGTAGCGGATGTCCGTGGACAGCCGGGCCACCCCCCCGGGGTCGGTGTTGTCCAGCGCGGCGTGCACCAGATAGGCGCTGTGTACGACCATGTCGCCCGCCGCGTAGTCGGCGACCAGCCAGCGGGCGTCGTACTCGTCGGCGAGGCCGGGCAGGTCGGCGGTGAGGGAGGCCGCAGGCCTGCGCAGAACACCGGCGCGTTCCTCCTCGTACACCCGTCGGTGGCTGCCTTCCAGATAGACGAGCCCGCCCCGGGACAGCGGGCAGTCACCGAGCGGGATCCAGGAGCTGAGCACCCGCTCGGTCCCCTCGCGCAGGTACACCAGGTCGTAGTGGGCCTGGGTGGCTGTGCCGATCCCGTTCTCGCCCGCCCGCAGGTGCCTGATGATTTTTCGCCGGTGCAGATGGACGGGGGAGTCCAGGAACCACGCGTACCAGTCGCGGATCGCGGGCTGCTCGCAGAACTCCCGGTAGCGCGCGCCGGGCACGATCTCGCGGAAGAGCGTGTGACGCAGCGCCGCCCGGTCGGTCCGGCCGGGCCCCGTCTCGCGCAGACCGGTGTGTGCCAGCGCGCGGAAGTAGTGACGCCGGAAGGAGCGGACCCGCTCGGGGTCCAGGGCGCCGCGCAGGAAGAGGTAGCCGTCACGGCGCAGCCTGAGCCGGAGCGCCTCGCGGTCGTGGCGCTCGCCGTCGGGGACGGGTTCGAGCGGGCCGAGCCGTTCCGGGCGCCGGTCGAGCACGTAGCCGTTGGAGGTCAGCGGGGCGGACGGGGCCGGGACTGTGACACGTGCTGTGGTCATGGCAGCCAGGTTCGCCGAGCGGGTCCGCCTCGGGCATGGACAAAACCCCGCCGGTACGGGGACTTCCGTGCGACGGCGGGCCCTCTATGCTGGCGCGCGTGTCAGGCTGGTGCCGCTACCTCACCCCGGCCGGTCCGCACCGGCGGCTGGGGCTCGTCTGCCTCGGTACCGGTGCCCAGGACGGACCGCTCCCGCAGGTGCGCGGGCGGACCCTGGACTGTCATGCGGTGGTTCTGGTCACCGCCGGCCGGGGCAGCTGCAACGGGGAGCCGGTCGAGGCGCCCGCGCTGCTGAGACTGCCCGCCGGTCTCCCGCACTCCTACGGCCCCGACGGTGACGGCTGGACCGAGCACTGGGCGCTGTTCGACGGTTCCGCGGCCGACGGCTACGCGGACCTGGGCTATCTGCCTCCCGGCGTAGGGGCGTTGAGCGACCTGATGGCCGCCCTCCGCTCCTTCGGCCGGCTCCGCCGCTGTGTCGGCGGGGCCGATCCGGACACCGCCGCGGCGGCCGCGGTCCACGACCTGATCGTCACTCTCGGCCGCCCGGCCGCCGAGGACCCGGTGCTGGCGGCCCTGGCCCGGGAGGCAGGGCGGCCGGTGTCCGTGGCCCAGCTGGCCCGCACCCTCGGCCTGACCGGGGAAGCGCTGCGGACAGCGGTACGGACGGCTGCGGGGTGCGGTCCGAAGGAGTACGTACAGCGGGTGCGGATCAGCCGCGCCAAGGAACTGCTCGCGGAGAGCGATCTGACGGTGTCGGCGGTCGCCCGCCGGACCGGCTTCACCGACTCCGGCTATTTCACCCGGCTGTTCACCCGCCGCGTCGGGGTCCCGCCGACGGCGTTCAGGACTCAGCAGCGCCGGTTCTGAGGACGCGTCCGGCGGACACCCGGACGCGCCGGCCCTGCCATGCCACCAGCTCCCGCTGCGCTGGACGCGGTCGACCAGCAGCTTCCGCGGCACGGCCGGGTCTCCCGGCCCCGCGCAGCGACCGCCGGCAGGCTCCGGGCGGTGCGAAGATGAACCGGAGCGGAGCCGCCGTGGAGCGGCCCGGGCAGATCCGTGGAGGTGCGGTGCAGGAACCGGTCGAGACCTGGGACCCTTCGGCGGCGGGCGTACTGCGACTGCCGTCGGGCCGGCTGATCCGGGGGAGGGGGCTGAGCCGGCCGCTCCCCGCGGGCCCCACGCCCACCTTCGCCCTGTACCTCCTGGGCCGTGAACCGTCCGCCGTCGACTGGGAGTCGCGCTGGATCCGCTGGCCCGACTTCCGGCTGCCTGCCGACCGCGCCGCCGCGGCGGGCGCCCTGCGCGAGGCATGGGAACGCGCGGCGGGCGAGCGCGTCGAGGTCGCCTGCCACGGCGGCCGCGGCCGCACCGGCACGGCTCTCGCCTGTCTCGCGGTGCTGGACGGAGTGCCGGGAGCCGAGGCAGTCGGGTACGTCCGCGAGCGCTACGACCCGCACGCCGTGGAGACCCCCTGGCAGCGCCGCTTCGTCCGGCGCTTCCCGTAGTACGGTGCTCCGCCTTCGGGCCGGCTTCGCCCACAGCGTCCACCGGCCCGTCCGGGCGACAGCGCCCCGGCCGTCCTTCATGCCGTGCCCAGCCACCCCCGTGACCGCAGTTCGGCGAGGAACCGCCCGTACGAAGCGTCGAGTGCGGCCCGCTCCGCCTCCACCGGATCGACCGTCCGCCCCGCGCCCGCCATGGCTGCCACGGCTGTGGAGAGGTCCGGGTGGAGCGTGCCCGATGCGGCCAGCAGGGCCGCTCCGAAGGCTGTCTCGGCCCGTTCCGCCACGCTCAGCGGCCTGTTGAGGACGGTCGCCCGGATGCGGTTCCACACGGCGCTGCGGCTGCCGCCGCCCGCCGCGTACAGCGGGCCCCGCACCTCGATCCCCAGCGCCTGCACCCGCTCCACGGCCAGCCGCTCCAGGAAGGCCACCCCCTCCAGCACTGCCCGGTGCTCGTCCGCCTCGTCCTGCGGCGTACCGACGCGGAAGCCGCGTGCCGCGCCGGAGACGAAGGGGAACCGCTCGCCCTCGCGGCGCAGCGGGTAGACCAGACAGCCGGCCGGACCCCGTGCCTCCGCCGACGCGTCCAGACCGGGCAGCCGGGCCGCGTCCACCCCGGCGACGGCTTCGCCGCCCGTGTTCGACGCACCGCCCGGCAGCCACCAGCCGTCCGGATGGCGATGGCTGTAGACCGCGCCCGCCGGGTCGGTGACCAACTCGCGGGTCACGCCCTTGAGTACGTACGTCGTCCCCAGCACGCCGACGAACCGGCCCGGGTCGACCGCGCCGGTGGCGATCTGGCCCGCACAGCCGTCCGTCATCCCGAGCCGGACCTCGCAGCCGACGGGCAGCCCGGTGTCGGCGGCGGCCCGTGCCGACACCGCTCCGCTCCGCGTGCCGGGGGCCTGGACGACGGGCAGCAGCCGGGAGGACACATCGAACGCGTCGAAGACCTCGGTGGCCCACTCGCCCGCGCGCGGGTCGTAACCGGACTTCAGCGCATGGCTCCAGTCGGTGGCCACCGGATGGCCGGTGAGCCTGAGGCCGAGCAGGTCAGGGGTGTGCAGCACCAGCTGGCCCGGGAGGGCCCGGGCCGCGTACCCCACCAGCTTCCCCAGCGCCGCCGTCGGCCCGACGGTCAGCCCCAGCGCCCGCCAGCGGGTCGCGCCCAGCTCCTGGGCGCGGGCGTTGACGCCGGCGGCGCTCCGGTCGTCGTACATCAGGGCCGGTCCGGCCGGCTCCCCGTCAGGACCGGCCAGCACCAGGGTCCCCGAGGTGGCGGACACGGCGACGGCGGCCACCTCACGGCCACCGCCGGGCAGCGCGCCGGTCGCCTGCCGCAGGGCGGCCGCCGTCGCGGGCCACCAGGACCGGGCGTCCTGCTCGCTGCGGCCGCCCTCGCCGCGCTCCGGCGGGGCGATCGGGGCCCGCCCCTCGGCGAGGACCCGGCCATGGGCGTCGGCGCACACCACCCGCACCGCGGCGGTGGCCACATCGACGCCCGCGACGACGGGCACGGGCGCGGGCCGGGCACCTGGGGCGGAACTCATCTGCGGAGGGGGTCCTCTCTTGTGGCGAGGGCGAGGGCGAGGGCGAGGGCGAGGGCGACTGCGCGGACGCGGTCAGGTCGCGGGCGCGGTGAGCGGTTCGTCGCCGGTGGCCTCGTGCAGGGACTTGCCCTGCTGGATGGCCTCCTCCGAGGCCTTCGGCAGCCTCAGGAAGAGCGTCAGGACAGCGGCGACGACATACAGACCGGCGAAGATCAGGACCACCCCGTCCCGGCCCAGCGGGCCGAGGAAGAGCGACACGATCGCTGGACCGACGAAGGCGGCCCCGCCCGCGCCCAGGTTGAGCAGGGCCATCGCACCGCCCTTGTTCCCGGGTGCCAGCGACGGCATCAGCGCGGAGATGGGCACGAACCCGGCGAGCGTGGCGCCGTAGACCATGCCGACACCGACCGCGACCCAGTAGTTCCCGGTCAGCAGCTTCGGCACGAAGTACAGCGCGAGGACGCTCAGCGCACAGCCCACCGCACCGAACCAGCCGATGGTGGTGCGCCAGCCGATCCGGTCGCTGACCACGCCGAAGAGCAGGTTGAAGAAGATGTTGGTGGCGAACATGATCGACAGCAGCCGCAGCCAGTCGCCGTCCGTGAAGCCCATCTCGTCGGTGAAGAACGCGGGCAGGATCACCCAGAGGCCGAACTGCGGTGCGGTGTTGATGATGCGGACGACGCAGCCGATGGTGACCTTCGGATGGGTCCAGGCGATGGAGAGGCTGCGGGTCAGCGACTGGACGGGCCGGACCCCGGTTGGTGCCAGCCGCGAGAAGCCGGTCCGTTCGCGGACCCCCAGGAGACAGAAGGCCCCGCCCACCGCGATCACGCCGAGCGCGATCCACAGCGTGCCGAACTTGCCGAACAGCGGGTTGGTGACGGACGCGGTGAGTGAGCCGAGTGTCGGGAGCCCGCCCGTGAAGGCGAAGTAGAACCAGCCGACGGCCGCCCCCAGCCTGGCCACCGGCGCGGTCGCGGTCACCCACACCAGGAACGAGAAGGCGAAGAGCGGATAGCCGAAGCCGCGCAGCCCGTAGAAGACCAGCATCAGCGGGTAGTTGCCCTGCGCGGCGCCGAGCGAGAGGAACAGCACGTCGAAGACGATCCAGACGGTCAGCCCGATCTGCATCACCCGGCGCGGCCCCCACAGCTCGGACAGCGCTCCCGACAGCCAGGAGGCGAGCATGACGGTTACGCCGTAGGCCGTGATCACATAGCTCGCACGGACTTCGCTGCCGGCGCCGTTGGCCTTGATGAACGGAGCGATGAACCCGGACTCGACCCCGTCGCCGATCATGAAGATCAGAACCCCGATGAAGCCGAACAGGAGCGGCCGGGGGATACCGGCGCGGTCCCAGACCGTTCCCGTACGTGCGGGGGTGCTTGCGGCGGTGCTGCGCATAGCTCGTGCCTCCACAGTGAGGTGTCATCGGCCCACGGGCGTACCAGCCCCGACGAGAACGCATCATGACCTCTGTGAAATTAACACGCAATACTTTAATAAGCCCTGCTGTCAGCCCGTAGCCGCGACTCTGACATCCGTCCGCTCCCGCAGCGCGGCCAGCAGCTCCGCGTCCACCCGGTCGTCCACCACGAGGTGGTCGAAGTCCTCCACCGGGCCGAGCCGGTGGAGCGCAGTCCTGGCCAGCTTCGTGCGGTCCATCAGCAGGACCTTGCGGGTGCCCGAAGCCAGCATCGCCCGCTTGACCAGCACCACGTCCTGCTCCTGGTGGTACGTCATCCGGGCGTCCATCGCCGACGTGGAGACCAGCACCATGTCCACCGAGAGGGCTTCGACGGCCTCCAGACAGGCGACGCCCAGGAAGGAGTCATGAGGGTGCGAGTACTCCCCGCCCAGCGATATCAGCCGTATCCCGTCCCGGCCCGCGAACAGGTCGATGACCCGCCTCGCATTGGTCACCACCGTCAGCGGCGCCAGCTCCACCAGCAGCGCGGCCAGCGCGAGCGCGGTCGTGGAGTCGTCCAGCATCACCGACATCCCCGGTTCGACCAGCTCGGCCGCGGTCTTCGCGACGGCCTCCTTCTCGGTGGTGTTGACACCGAGCCGGTAGTCGAGACTGGACTCGAAGACGGTCGAGGGCAGCGCGGACACCCCGCCTCTGAACCGGCGCAGCACCCCGCGCCTGGCCAGCTCGTCCAGGTCCCGGTGCACGGTCATCAGGCTCACGCCCGTGAGCTCCGCCAGCTCGGCGCCGCTCGCGGTCCCGTTCGACAGGACGTGTTCCGTGATGATCTGCCTGCGGGCCTGGGCGCCGGTCGTCGTCATACGGCCAAGTCTCGCGTACCGCCCGGAGGGGCCGGCCGGGTGGGGACGTTCAGCGACCGGAGGGCGGTACGGGCGCCGCTCACCCCGATCTCCGTCACGGCCGCGTTGTCGAGCCGGGGGAACACCAGCCGGTAGCGGCCCACCGGAATGCCCAGCATCGAACAGAGGGCCATGCGGAGCAGGGTGTTGTGCGCCACCACCAGGACCGTGGCCCCCCGGTGGCGCCGGGCCAGACCGCGCAGCGCCTGCGACGCACGGGCCGCGGCGGCCGACGGCGCCTCGGAACCGGGAAAGGCCCCGGACTCCGCGTCCTCGTGGAACCGCCGCACCGCCTCGGGGTCCTCGGCCGTCATCTCCGCGATGGTGCGGCCCTCGCCCCAGCCGAAGTCCACCTCGCGGAGCTCATCGACCACCTCGGGCTCCGCGCCGAGCGCCCGCGCGGCCGGACGGGCGGTCAGGAGGGCCCGGCTGACCGGTGAGCTGGCCACCGCGTCGATGCCCCGCCGTCGCGCCCAGCCCGCGAGGTCCTCCGCCTGCTGCACCCCCTTCGCGGTCAGCGCCACATCGGAGACCCCCGCGTACCGGTTCTCCGCGTGCCACTGCGTCTCACCGTGCCGTACCAGCAGCAGTCGGGCCTCCATCGGATCTCGCTCCCTCGCAGCGGGTGCCACCGGCCCGGGACGGTGGCACCCGGGACCGTGTCGGCCCATTGATTCTTCAAAACGATGATGTTAAATCTATCAACGCCCATGATAGTGATGCAGCGGCCGGGCAGGTGCGCACCGCTGACGCACGTGCCCCCGTGACCCGAAGAAGGGCCAGCCCATGCGCATCCTCGCCGCCGGTGACCACTTCGTCCTCCCCGATCTGCTCCGTACCGCGCTGCGCGAAGAGCTCGGCGCCGGGGAGGGGCCGGGCGGCGTGCAGATCGGCGAACTCACCCTGCCCTGGCCGCACGAGCCCTTCGGTCCGGTCGGCGATGTCCACGAGGCAAGCGGCACCGAGGAGCAGATGATCGAGGCCCTCGACGGCGCAGCCCTCTGCGTCACCCAGATGGCCCCGTTCACCGAGCGGGTCTTCGCCGCCTGCCCCGAGCTGCGGATGGTGGCCGTCTCCCGGGGCGGCCCGGTCAACGTCGACCTCGGCGCCGCCACCCGGCACGGCGTGGCCGTCTCCTTCGCACCGGGACGCAACGCCCCGGCGGCAGCGGAGTTCGCCGTCGGCCTGATGCTGACCGCCATGCGCCGGATCACCACAGCCGACGCCGAGCTGAGGCGCGGCACGTGGCGCGGTGACTTCTACGCGTACGACGAAGCGGGCACCGAACTCGACGGCGCGACCGTCGGCCTCGTGGGGTACGGGGCCATCGGCCGGATCGTCGCCCGCGTCCTGCGCGCCTTCGGCGCCCACGTCCTCGTCGCCGACCCGTACACGGATCCCGTCGCAGCCCGCGCCGACGGCGTCGAACCGGTTACCCTCGACCAACTCCTCGCGCGCAGCGGTGTGGTGAGCCTGCACGCCCGGCTCACGCCCGAGACCCACCACCTCATCGACGCCGAGAAGCTCAAGCTGCTCCCCGACGGCGCGGTGCTCGTCAACTCCGCCCGCGGCGGCCTCCTCGACTACGCTCCGCTGCCCGGCCTGCTGAGGAGCGGCCGCATCGGGGCCCTCGCCCTCGACGTCTACGACATCGAACCACCGCCCGCAGACTGGCAGTTGCACACCGCACCGAACGTCGTCACCGCCCCGCACCTGGCGGGGGCGACCCGGCAGACCGCGCACCGCGCCGCCGCGATCACCGCCGCCGAGGCGGGCCGTTTCGTACGCGGCGAGAAGCTGGCCCACCCCGCCAACCCCGAGGTCCAGGAGGCCGCGCGGCCATGAGCGTGATCATCGGCGTGGACATCGGCACCTCCTTCACCAAGGCCGTCGCCTTCGACAGCGAAGGACAGCCACTGGCCACCGCGGCCCGCCGCAGCCACCTGGAACGACTGCCCGGCAGCCGGGTCGAGCAGGACCTGGACGACGTCGTCCGTACGGTCGCCGACGTCGTACGGGAGACCGCCGCCGCACTTCCCGCACCACCCACCGCGCTCGCCCTCACCGGCCAGGGCGACGGACTGTGGCTGCGCGACGGGCAGGGCCGTGCGGTCCGTCCGCCCATCTCCTGGATGGACGGCCGCGCCGCCGACCGCGTCGCGCGATGGCTGGCGGACGGCACCGTGCAGCAGGTGTACGCGCGGACCGGCTCCGGCATGTTCCCGGGCTGCCACGCCCCGCTCCTCGCCCACCTCCAGGAACACGAGCCGCAGAGCCTCCGCGACGCGGCCGTCGCGGGCTACTGCGTGGACGCCGTCGCCCAGCGCCTCACCGGCCGGATCAGTGTGGACGCGTCCGACGCGACGCTGCCGTTCCTCGACCCGGTGCACCGCACGTACGCGCACGAAGCGCTCGCCGCCTGCGGAATCGAGAGCCAGGCCCATCTGCTGGCCACCCCCGCGGAACCCGGCACCGTCCTGAGCCTCGACGTACAGGGGGCCTCGCTCCTGGACCTGCCCGTGGGACTGCCGCTCACCTCGGGCCCGTACGATCTGCCCGCCTGTGCCATCGGCAGCGGCGTACGGGAGGTGGGCGACGGCCTGCTGATCGTCGGCACCACCCTCGCCTGCCAGGTTCTCACCGACCGCGCCGGAACGGACGGTTGCGCCGAACCGGCCGGCATGTCGCTCTGCACGCCCGACCCCGGACGCTGGCTGCGTTCCATGCCCGCCATGGTCGGTACTGCCGCCCTCGAATGGATTCTCACCCTCACCGGCACGGCCACCGCCGACCTCGGGGCCCTGCTCGCCGACAGCCCGCCCGGCGCCCGCGGCGTCACGGCGCTCCCCTTCCTCTCCGACGCGGGGGAGCGCGCCCCCTTCGTCGACCCGCAGGCCCGCGGCCAGTTGAACGGACTCACCCTCGCGCACACCCGCGCCGACGCGGTCCGCGCCATGTGCGAGGCCATCGGCTACGCCGCGCGCCACTGCCTGGAGGCCGCCGGTCTCTCCGGCACGCTCGCCGCCTGCGGCGGCGGCACCCGGTCCGGCCCGTGGACCCAGCTCTTCGCCGACATCCTGGGGCGGGAGGTCCGCGTCCCGGTGGAGAGCGAGGTGGGGGCGCTCGGCGCGGTCCGGGTGGCACGCCGGTTCCTCGGCGAACCGCCCGGTACGAAGGCGCAGTTGTTCCACACCGTGGAGCCGCGGGAGGAATCCCGCGAAATCTACGAGGACGGCTACGCCGCCTACCGCACCGCACTGACTTCGGCGCGCGCACAGTGGGGCGGGACGACGGCCGTACGGCAGAAGACCGCGGCGAGCATCGCGTAGGGCCGCTGCCGTGAGTCCTGTTCCGGACCTACTCAGCCGACTTACCAGACAGTAGCCTCAACGGAGTTCTCCGCCCTCTCTGTTGGAGGCTCCATGCGCGTTTCCCTGTTCAGACCCGCCAGGCTCGCACTGACCGCGACGCTCCTCGCCGCCGTCGCGCTGCTGGGGTTCTCCGCCCCGGCCTCCGCCACTGGATCCGCCGCACCGCGCTACTACCTGGCGCTCGGTGACTCACTGGCCGCCGGATACCAGACGCTGCCCGGCGGTGGCCACGTCACCGGTCGCGGCTATGCCCAGGACATCGCCCGGACGCTGTCGGCGCGTGCCGCCGACGCCGGGCGGCCCTTCGACTTCGTCGGACTCGGGTGCCCGGGCGAGACCACCGGTTCCATGATCGACGGCCCCTGCCCGTACCCGCATCCTTACGCCGGCTCGCAGTTGGCCGAAGCCGAGAGCTTCCTCCGGCTCCACCACGACGACCAGGTGGTGGTGACCCTGGACATAGGCGCCAACGACGTCGACGGCTGCCTGACGAACGGAAACGTCGACCTCGGGTGCGCCGTGTCGGGTGTCGGGAAAGTGGGTTCGGGCCTCGACACCATCCTTGACCGGCTCAAGGCGGCGGCCGGCCCGCAGACCCGGATCGTCGGCATGAACCTCTACGACCCCTTCCTGGCAGCATGGTTGACGGGTACCCGGGGGAAGACCGCGGCGACTCTCTCCGTACCGCTGGCCGACACGCTCAACGCCACGATCGGGCTCGTCGACGCGGCTCACGGAGTTCCGACCGCCGACGTGGCATCGGCGTTCCGTACCAACTCCTTCCTCCCGCTGGCGCCACTGGACGGAAAGCAGGTACCGCTGAACGTGGCGCGCATCCTGCAGTGGACGAACATGGCGCGGGGCGACATCCATGCCAACGACACCGGTTACCAGGCCATCGCCGACACGTTCCTGAAGAAGATCTGACGCACCGCGGCGGATCCGCCGGCCCTCGGCGCACCCGCGCGCCGCGGGGCGGCCACCGCCAGGAAGGCGGCCGCCCCGCGCCGGACCGGACCGGTGCTGGGGCCCTGAGGGTCTGGAGCCCTGAGGTCCAGGGCTCCGGTTCAGGCGAACAGGCGCTCCAGGACGACCGCTATGCCGTCGTCCTCGTTCGACAGGGTCACCTCGTCAGCGGCGGCGATGAGTTCCGGATGGGCGTTGGCCATGGCCACCCCGTGTCCGGAGCGGCGGAACATCGGCAGGTCGTTGGGCATGTCGCCGAACGCGATCGTCCGTACCGGGTCATGGCCCAACACCCCGGCGGCCAGGGCGATTCCGGTGCCCTTGTCCACCCCGTACGGCGCCAGCTCCACCGTGCCGGGCCCCGCCATCGTGACGGTGACCAGATCGCCCACGACGGTTCGGGCGACGGCCGCCAGCGCGTCGTCCGACAGCAGCGGGTGACGTATGAGGACCTTGATGACCGGCCTGGACCAGAGCTCCGAGCGCTGCCCGACCCGCAGGACGGGCAGCGCGGGGTGCGGCATCAGATATCCCGGCTCTGCCAGCGTCCGGCCGTCGGCCCCGTCCTGATCCACCGCGGCGAAGACCGGTCCCGTCTCCGCCTCGATCTTGCCGAGCGCGGTGTCGGCCGATTCGCGGTCGAGGGTCACCGAACTCAGCATGCGGGCCGTCCCGGTGTCGTACAGCTGCGTGCCCTGGCCGCTGACCACGGGCCCGCGGTAGTCCAGAGCGCTGAGCAGTCCCAGGACGCCGGGGAGGGACCGTCCGGTGACGATCAGATGCCTGGCCCCGGCCGATGCGGCCAGGGCCAGCGCGGCGCGGGACCGGGGGCTCACGGTGTCACCGCGGCGCAGCAGGGTGCCGTCCAGGTCGGTGGCGACGATGTCGTATGCGGGTGTGGTGGGCATGACGTCAGCCTAGGGAGATCCTTTTCCGTCCCGACCACGCGGTGCGGCTACCCGCGCCGGGCCGGTGGCCGCGACTCAGCCGGCCGTCCAGTCGGCATTCGCGCCGCACAGCACCACGCACGGCAGCTCTCCGGGCACCCGGCCGGCCAGCCATGCGGCGAAGGACGCGGCAGCCGCGGGCTCCACGGCGATCCGGCACTCCTCCCACAGGCGGTCACGGGCCCGCAGGATCTCCTCGTCGCTGACGAGCACCGACTCCACGCCATGGGCAGAGACGATGCCGAACGCCGCCTCACCGATCTGCGAGGCACCCAGCGCCGACGAAGCGACCGAGTCCACCGGGGAGTTCACCGGCTTCCCCGCCGCGAGCGCGTCGTGCAGGGAGCGGCAGCCCTCGGGTTCGACCGCCACCACGTGCCGCCCGCCCGCAGCGAGAGCCGTACCGGCGGTGAGACCGCCGCCGCCCGCGGCGACGGCGAAAGCGTCCGTGGCGGGGACATCGGCCACCACTTCGGCCGCCAGTGTGCCCTGCCCCGCGACGACCGCCGGATCGTCGTACGGGTGAAGGAACCGGTGGCCGGGCTGCGCGGCGGCCTGCTGCGCTGCCGAGGCGGCCTCGGCGAACGTGGCGCCGTGCCGTACGAGGCGGGCGCCGGCCTCCTCGATGCGCCGGGCCTTCGCCTCCGGGGCCGTCTCGGGCAGGTAGACGGTCGCCGGGAGACCGAGCAGTGCGGCCGCGGTGGCGACCGCGAGGCCGTGATTGCCACCGGAAGCGGCGACGACGTGGTCGTCCGACGCCGAGTCCAGCATCGCGTTCACCGCCCCGCGCAGCTTGAACGAACCGCTGCGCTGGAGGTACTCCAGTTTCAGGATGACGCGGCGTCCGTCGATCTCCAGGTCCAGCAGCGGCGTACGGCGGACATGGGGGCGGATTCTGTCTGCGGCGGCAGCGACGTCGGTGGCCGAGAGCGTCGGGATCTGGTTCATGTTCCCCATCCTCGCCAGGCCGGACGGGCGACGGCAAACAGGGCTGCCGCATCCCGGGCCTTCGCCGCAGCCGGCGGGCGCCCTACGCGGTGACTGCCGGGCCCCGGTCCGTCGCGAGCTTCACGGCCAGTGCGCCGAGGACGGTCCCCATGAGATACCGCTGGACCCGCAGCCACACCGGGCGCCGGGCGAGAAAGACGGCGATGGTCCCCGCGGCCAGGGCGATGGCCAGGTTCACGGCAAGGCTGACGGCGATCTGAATGCCGCCCAGTACGAACCCCTGGAGGAGGACGTGCCCCGCGCGGAGGTCGATGAACTGCGGGATGAGCGAGAGGTACATGATGGCGATCTTCGGATTGAGCAGATTCGTCACGAGCCCCATGGTGAAGAGGCGCCGGGAGGAGTCGGGCGGCAGCTCCTGAGGAGCGAAGACCGACGTACCCCCGGGGCGCAGGGCCTTCCAGGCGAGCCATCCCAGGTAGGCGGCCCCGGCGAGTTTCACGGCCAGATACAGCTCGGGGACGGCCAGGAACACGAGGGAGAGCCCGAGGTTGGCCGCGCTGAGATAGACGAGAAAGCCGACGGCCACGCCGGCCAGCGATGTCACTCCGGCGCGGCGGCCCTGAGTGATGCTGCGGGAGACGAGGTACATCATGTTGGGGCCCGGAGTGAGCACCATGCCGAGCGACACCGCTGATACGCCGAGGACGGCGTGTGTTCCGATCATGGAGCAATAGTCGGTGGAACCGGTCTACGGCACCAGTGACCATCCTCCGATGCGCAGAGGCGGCGCGTCCGCGGCTGCCGGGCCCCACCTGTTCGTGGGGCCCGGTCATCGGAACTCCCCTGTACTGGAAGCCGGTTCAGCCCGGTGCGCTCAGCCGCCGAGGATGTCCGCGAAGGCGAGCGGGCCCTGGGTCACACCGCTGCAGGTGGGCGACGCGGCCGTGGCGACGGAGCCGCAGGACTGGTCCCGGTTGACCGACCAGTACGAGAGCCGCCCCACGCCGTTGCTGGTTGCCCAGCTCTTCACCGTCGAGGCGTCGGCCGTCGAGAAGACCGAACCGTCGTCGTTCACGCCGATCATGGGCGTGATGCCGAGATTGGTGTAGGTGTAGCCCGGGTCGACCGACTGCATCTGGGCGAGGGTGGCCTTCCCCGCGCTGATCGCGGCCTGGCCCATGTCCTGTGAGCCCTGGTAGTAGTCCATCGTCATGATGTTCACGACGTCGATCTTGACGCCCGCGTCCTTGGCGGCCTTGAGGATGTTGACGCCGTCGGCGGTGAGGCCGTTGGGCAGCACGGGCAGCGTGACCGAGAAGGTCAGGCCCGGGTTCGCCGCCTTGAGTGTCTTCATCGCGCTCATGTTGCGTGCCGCCGCAGCGGTGTCCGCGATGGCGCCGCCCTCGATGTCGAAGTCGAGTGAGCTGGGCCCGTACGAGTCGATGATCTTCTGGTACCCGGCGTTGATGGCGCTCTGGTCCGTACAGCTCCAGGCGAGCGGCAGCCCCGCGGCACCGCCCGAGGACACGATGACCGATGCGCCCTCGGACTTGGCCTTGCTGATCAGCGGGTCGGTGTACGAGTCGTCGCCCACCGGCAGCGTGTCCCCCCAGATCTGGTTGCATCCGGAGCCGATGACGAATCCGGCGGTGAACGTCTTGACGCCGTGCTGGGTGATCGCTGTGTCCAGCAGCCCTTCCTGGGAATTGGACATGTCGGTGTACGGCGCGAAGCTGCCGGCCGCCTGAACGCTCACCGGTGTCGCCGAAGCGGGACCAGCGGTCAGGGCGGCTCCGGCTGCGGCCAGCCCGGCAGCCGCGAGCACGGCGGCGGTCCGGGAGGCGGAGATCCTTCGACGTGACGTGGTGGGGGGACGTCGACGCATGGTCCGGTCCTTTCGATGACAGTGGGGGGACGTCATCAAGGTGCAGTGGGCCGGAGTAGCAAGGGGTCGGCCTGGGCGACAACTTGACGGCGTGCAGACATGAGATTGGACTAGACCAAGAGGGCTGTCAAGGCTGTACTCCGAAGTCACGGGCTGGTGCGCGGAGAAGATGGCGGGGCTTGGGTGACGTGCGTTGAAGTGCCCTCGCGGAGCGGGGCCTTGGTGCTCGCCGGGCCGTACGGCTGATGCCTGCGGGTGCCCTCTGTGTGCGCCTCGGGTCCGGAGGTCCGGGGGTGGAGCCGGCGCGGAGGGGGAGGGGGGCGGTGCTCGTCCGTGCCGGCGGGTTGGCGAACATCACACGTCGACATACCTACTCAATTCGGACAAAGTCCCCAAAGTGTCGGATGTGCAGGCCTCGGATGCCTCTACGGTTGCTGTGATCCAGGAACGGGAATCCGCGTCGGCCCGCACAGCGGGCAGGCCCCCGTCCGGCAACCTTCTCTGCAGGCCACACCCCGGATCCGGGCTGTCCGCCGCAGGTCGGACCGCCGGCGGGACTCCACCGAAGCAGCGGTAGACCGGCCTTCCGGCCCGGTTGTGCGAGGTCAGGCGAGACGGGCTTCGACTCACCGCGGGAACAGGACATACCCTCATGCACCGATCACGCATACCGGCCTGCGCGCGGCGCGGACTCGCCGCCTCCGTGGCAGCCGGGGCGCTGCTCACCCCGCTCGCCGGAGCGACCACGGCCTCCGCCAGTACCGCAGAGGCACCAAAGGGCGCCACCGGCTCCGCGAGCGCTGCCGTGGGCGGCTCGAAGGTCGTCTGCACCTCGAAGAAGCCCGGCCTGGCTCCGGAGCTGACGCACGACATAGCCGGCGCGCTCAAGGGCCGCAAGGACGCGTCGGCGCTGGCCGTCTACGACCGCACGACCAAGACCAGCTGTGAGTTCAAGGCCGGTACGCATTTCGACTCGGCGAGCGTGGTCAAGGTCACAGTGCTGGGAACGCTGCTGCGGGAGGCCGAGGAGTCGCACCGCAAGCTGACCGCGCGCGAGGTGAAACTGACCACGGCGATGATCACGAAGTCCGACAACGACGCCACCTCCGCGCTCTGGCGTCAGCTGGGAGTGACCCGCGTCAAGCACTTCCTCGCTCTCGCGAAGATGCGGCACACCGTCCCGGGCGCCGGCGGATCGTGGGGCCTCACCCAGATCACCGCGGCCGACCAGCTCACGCTGATGCAGCTCCTCTCGACGGAGAATTCCGTACTGAACCAGACCTCGCGCGGCTATGCCCTGGGTCTGATGGCAAAGGTCGAAACCGACCAGAAGTGGGGTGTGCCCGCGGGGGCACCGGCCACCGCCACGACGCATGTCAAGAACGGCTGGCTGTCCCGTGCGACCGGCGGCTGGCGGGTGCACAGTGTCGGCTTCTTCACCGGGCACGGCCACGACTACGGCATGACGGTTCTGTCCGGCGGAAACCGGACGATGGCGTACGGCATCGACACCATCGAGGGTGCTGCCCGTGTCATCCACCGCGATCTGAACGGAAAGGTCGGGGCGGCGAGCAGCTGAGCGGCCTACGTGATGGCGTCCTGCGAAGCGGCCGGGTGGAGACGGACCGGCAGGGTCTGATGACCGTTACTGATCAGTGAGGCCACTGGGGCCAATTGCCCTACGGGTACGGCGAGTTCGGCACCGGGGAAGCGGTCGAACAGCTGCTGGAGGGCGGTGGCGACCTCAAGACGGGCCAGCGGTGCGCCGAGGCAGAAGTGGACGCCATGGCCGAAGGCGAGATGCTCCGGTGAGGTACGGGTGGCGTCGAAGGTGTCGGCGTGCTCGCCGTGCCATGCGGGGTGGCGGTTGGCTGCGGCGTACGAGGCGAGGATCGCTTCGCCCCGGCCGATCGTCCGGCCGCCGGGCAGGGCGATGTCGCGTACGGCGTAACGCAGCGGCAGATGCTTGACCGCTGGTTCCATGCGCAGCGTCTCTTCGACGACGTCGGGCCAGGACGCTTTCCCGGAGCGGACATGGGCCAGCTGGGCGGGATCGGTCAGCAGTGCGGTGATGGCCTGGTCGATCAGGTTGACGGTCGTCTCGTAGCCGGCGCTGATCATCAGCAGGAGGGTGTCGCGGAGTTCCCGTTCGGAGAGCGCCGACCCGTCGCCCTCGTCGTCCCGTGCGGCGATGAGCAGGGATGTCATGTCGTCGCCCGGCTGAGCCCGTTTCGCTGCGACGAGGTCGTCCAGAACCTCGTAGAGCAGGCCGGTGTTGGCGGTGGCCTGCTCGATGGAGAGGGTGGTGTCGAAGACACCGTTCACGACCGCCCGGAACCCGTCGCTGCGATCACTGGGCAGCCCCATCAGATGGCTGATGACGCGGATGGGCAGCGGGTGGGCGAGGTGCGCGCGGAGGTCGACCGGTTGCCCGGGCTCCGTCTTCTCCGTTTCCTCCAGGGCGTCGACCAGCTCGGAGGCCAGCTCTTCGACGCGTTGCTTCAGCGCGGTGATCCGGCGGGCGCTGAACGCGGGGGCGACCAGCCGCCGCAGTCTGCGGTGCTCGCTGCCGTAGGCGGTGAACATGTTCTCGACGGCGATCCACAGGGCGAGCGGCCAGGTCCGGACGACATCGGGGAACGAAGGCCAGTGCTGCCGGGCGTCCTTGGAGACGTCAGGGCTGGTCAGTAATTTCTTCAGCAGCACGGGGTCGGTGACGGCCCACGCCGTGACGCCGAGGATGTCGACGCGGGCGGCGGCGCCCTGCGCGCGGAGCGTGCGATGTTCGGAGTGCGATGCCGCGCCGGTGGGGTCGAGGGGGATGGGCTCGGATGCGGCGGGCTCGGGCTGGGCCACGGTGGAGTTCTCCATTCAGATCGGGACAGCGTCCGCGAAGTGAAGGCCATGGGGGGGAGGGGCGAGGGGGATTGAATTCTGTACGGAGCGGCTCGGTTCGCCGCTGTCGCCGGTACGGAAGCCTGACGGTCGGCGCCCCTGGGGAAGCCGGAGGAGGCGGATGACCGCTGGTGCTTGCCCCTACCCCGGCGACGGCGTGTCGACGCCCAGGGGCCCGCACCTGTGGGTGCGTGCAGGGCAGCCGCGCGCTCCCAGGTCACTCCTGTACCACCCCGTTCGGCGTCCACTCCTTGGAGTGACTGAGGTATCACGCTGTGTGGATCCGGGCAGATCGGGATCGCACACACGCACCGTCATGAAGGGATCCCCCGTATGAAGCCTCAGCCCCGTCCGCGCCGCGCCCTGCGCCGCATCGTCACCGCCGCCCTCGGCGCGGCAGCCCTCACACTGTCCTTCTCCGGTTCGGCCTCGGCCGCGGAGGGCGACTTCCTCTACGTCTTCCATGACCCGAGCGGCGCCCCGCACATCGGAGGCCTGGCCAATCCCTCCAGCCGGGAGTGCATCACGCTTCCCGAGGTGGCCCACGAGTGGTTCACGACCCCCGCCGACAGCCCGCGCAACTTCACCGATGCCACGGCGACTGTATTCACCGGCACCGACTGCCGGGGTGACCACTTCACCCTGCGTCCCCACGGAGGGCACGCCTCGGAGCGGCTGAAGCTGCGCTCGGTCGTCTTCTCCTGAGCCGCTGAGCTGCTGAGCCGCTGCTCCGCCCGCTCGGTTCCTCGTCCCGGGGAACCGAGCGGGCGGGGGTCGTTCCCGCGCCCGGGGAGGAATCCCGGCCCGCTTAGGTATGGTGGCAGTAATACCTATAGGGCAGGTCGAACTACGCGGTACGAAGCAATCCGTATCCGGGGGTGAGTGATCATGGCGGACGAGCTGGGGCATCCGAGCCTTGAGGAGATGGACCTCGGCAAGGTCCTGACGGCCCTTTCCGACCCGTTGCGCCGACGTGTCGTGACAGAGCTGATCGCCGAACCGGGGGATCCGGAACGTACCTGCGCGTCGTTCAACCTGCCGGTCACCAAGTCGACTTGCACCCATCACTTCCGGGTGCTGCGCGAGTCGGGCCTTGTCACGGATGTGGACTACGGAAACCGCCGCGGGGTGCGACTCAGGCGCCCGGAGGTCGAGCAGAGGTTTCCCGGCCTGCTGGGACTGCTGGCCCAGGAGACCGGGACCACCCGCGCGTCGGCGTGACGCCGCAGGCTCCGCTCGACGCGGGGGCCCTGTCCCAGGTCGTGTCCGGGCCCCGCGTTCAGCGGCCGATGCTCTTCGGCGTGCGGCGGCTCAGCCACTCCGAGGGCTTGCGGCGCGGAGGCCGGGCGATGATGTCGCCGCCGCGTGACCTCCCGGACAGTTGCACGCGCAGGGTGACGGGAGCGTCCGGGCCGGACGCCGGCCGGATCTTGATGTCGCCGCTGCTGCGTTCCAAGTCGTCCGTGTCGACCACGATGCCGGGCCGGGTCACCAGGGTCAGGTTTCCCCCGATGCGCAGGTCGACATCGATGTGCAGCTGGCTGTGGGTGATCACCGCGTTGCTGAAGTCCAGCTTCGCATCACCGAACATCAACCGGATTTCCATGCGACGTGGAACCAACCAGCGCCCGGTGCGGGTGACATCACCGAAACGCTGGTCGATCCGGACCAGATCCCGGGCCTGGGGAGGCATCCCTTCCGACGGCAGATCGGCGGTCAGCTCGGCCAGTTGTCCCAGGGTGCGGGCGGACAACGCGGCGTCCAGGCGCTCATCCAGCTCGGCCGCGGTGAGCCGCCCGTCGCCCGCGGCCACCTGGAGGATCTCCACGACCTGGTCCCGCTCCCGGTCGGAAGCCCGCAGCCCGGGTGTCGCGCCGCCCCCGGAAGAGCCATCGGTAGGCCTCGGTTCACCCATCATGCCCGCATTCTGGTGGATGGCCCGGAGTCCCGCAACACTGGGTGATGGCGGGTCATGGTGGGTGATGGCGACGTCCGGCGGTGTGGCTACGGGATGATCTTCTGCTTCCGGAACTCCTCAAAGACGCGGATGAACATCTGCTCGGTCTCGACGTACTCGTGGAAGCCGGCCCGACGTGACTTCGACGTGTCGGCGAACATGTCGTACTCCAGTCCGAACACGAAATCGCCGAAGTTCCAGCAGGAGACCTCGTCGTAGGAGTGGGCGAGACCGTACCGCGCTGACATCTCGTTCCACAGGGCCTCCTTGTCCGCCATGACGGTGGAGAGCGACATCTGCAGGGGCGGGGCGACGTCCATGTCGAAGTACGCGGCGATCCTGGGCCACATCTCGTCCCACCGGAACAGATCGCCGTTGGCGATATTGAACGCCTGGCCCTCTCCGCCCGTGTCGCTCGCCGCCCAGACGGTCGCCTTCGCGAGCAGGTTGGCGTCCGTCATCTCGAAGAGGCTGGTGTAGGCGCCGGGCTTCCCCGGGAACCGCAGGGGCAGACCGAGTTCCTTCGAGATGGACGCGTACACGGCGATGACCAGGGCCAGGTTCATCGGGTTTCCGAGAGCGGAGCTCCCCACCATGGAAGGCCGGATCGCGGACCACGTCCACGACGTGCCCTGGCTGCGGCGTTCCAGGAAGGACTGCTGGTCCACGTTGAACTCCGGCGGCATGTGTCCCGCGTCGCTCTCCCGGGCCGGCGTCTTGAACGGTCCGAGGTGCGCGCCGTAGACCTTGTAGCCCTGCATCAGGCTGATGTGCCGCAGGCCGGGCGCCACCGGCTCGACGGCATCAACGGAATTCACCAGCATGGCGAGGTTCGGGGGTACGAGCTCCGCCCAGGTCGGCCGGTCCTGGAATGCCGCGTAGAAGACGTGTGTCACTTCGGTCAGCCCGCCGAGTTTCTCCCGGGCGTCATCGGCGTCGAGCAGATCCACGGCGATGTAGCGGACCCGGTCGGTGTCCGTGCCTCCGCGCCGGGAAGCGCCGATGATCTCCCAGTCGTCGAGACCGCGGAGGTGCTGGATGGTGTCGCGACCGACCACTCCGTTCGCCCCGACGACCAGGGCGACTCTGCGTTCCGGATTCATGACTCTGCTCCTGGAGGGGCTCTGCTCCTGAACGGGGCTGCTTTTGAAGGGGACTTGTGCGCACCCGATTGGTACGACTGAATTCGTACCTGCGCAGTGAATCACGACTCAAGGTATGACGCAAGACGTACCTTGGGGGGTGGCCCGGGTCGGGCTCGTGCGGTTCGGAGGGCGGCGGCCCGCACCGTCACGCCGGTGTCGAGGGTGGTGAACGGGACCTGCACCGCCATCGGCTCATCTAGAGTTCCCAGGTCAGTCCTGTCACTTGATGACCTGAGAAGGAAGCACGGATTATGCCGACTGAGACGTTCGAGTTTCAGGTGGAAGCGCGCCAGCTTCTGCAGATGATGATCCACTCGATCTACTCGAACAAGGACGTGTTCCTGCGTGAACTCGTCTCCAACGCCTCCGACGCGCTCGACAAACTTCGCATCGAAGCCCTCCGCGACGACTCCCTCGGTGCGGACGTGTCCGATCTCCACATCGCCATAGAGCCGGACGAGAAGGCTCGTACGCTCACTGTGCGCGACAACGGCATCGGGATGTCGCACGACGAAGTGGTCCAGCTCATCGGCACGATCGCGAACTCGGGCACGGCCGCGTTCCTGCAGGAGCTCAAGGAGAAGACAGCGGAGGGCATCGCCGCCGCCGACGGACTGATCGGTCAGTTCGGGGTCGGTTTCTACTCCAGTTTCATGGTGGCCGACGAGGTCACCCTGCTGACCCGACGCGCGGGCGAGAGCCACGGCACCCGCTGGGTGTCGACCGGTGAGGGTACGTACACCATCGAGACCGTCGACGACGCCCCGCAGGGCACCGCGGTCACCCTCCGGCTCAAGCCGGAGGACTCCGAGGACCGCCTGTACGACTACGCCTCCCCGTGGAAGATCAGGGAGATCGTCAAGCGCTACTCGGACTTCATCACCTGGCCCGTCCGGCTGGTCACCGACTCCGCGGCCGCCGACGCGGGTGACGGCGGGACGGAGGCAGGTGCGGAGGCGGCTGCCGACGAGGGCGCCCCCGCCGGGCCCGAGACCCTCAACTCGATGAAGGCCCTCTGGGCACGCTCGCGCGACGAGGTCACGGACGACGAGTACCACGAGCTGTACAAGCACATCAGCCACGACTGGAACAGCCCCCTCGAAACCATCAGGCTGCAGGCGGAGGGCACCTTCGAGTACCAGGCGCTGCTGTTCATCCCGGCGCACGCACCGCAGGACCTCTTCACGCAGGGGTACAAGCGCGGAATCCAGCTGTACGTGAAACGCGTCTTCATCATGGACGACTGCGAAGCGCTGATGCCGCCGTATCTGCGCTTCGTCAAGGGTGTTGTCGACGCGCAGGACCTGTCGCTCAACGTGTCGCGCGAGATCCTCCAGCAGGACCGGCAGATCCAGCTGATGCACCGCCGTCTGGCGAAGAAGGTGCTGTCGACGGTCAAGGACATGATGTCCGGCGAGCCGGAGCGCTACGCGACGTTGTGGCGGGAGTTCGGGCGCGTCCTCAAGGAAGGGCTGCTGAGCGACTTCGAGAACCGCGACGCCCTCCTCGCTGTCTCCTCCTTCGCCACCACCCACAGCGCGGACGAGCCGACCACGCTGGCGCAGTACGTGGAACGCATGAAGGACGGTCAGGAGCACATCTTCTACCTCACGGGCGAGTCCCGTCAGGCCCTGGAGAGCTCTCCGCACATGGAGGCGTTCCGGGCGAAGGGCATCGAGGTCCTCCTGCTCACCGACCCCGTCGACGAGGTGTGGGTCGAAGCGGTGCCCGAGTTCGACGGCAAGCAGCTGCGGTCCGTCGCCAAGGGTGAGGTCGACCTCGGCACCGAGGAGGAGAAGAAGGAGGCCGGGACCGAGCGCGAGAAGCAGCAGCAGGAGTTCGAGGGCCTGCTCACCTGGATGACGGACCGGCTGAGCGAGAACGTCAAGGAGGTACGCCTCTCCTCGCGTCTCACCGTCTCACCTGCCTGCATCGTGTCGGACACCCATGATGTGACGCCCGCCCTGGAGAACATGTACCGCGCCATGGGCCAGGCCGTTCCCCACGTCAAGCGCATCCTCGAACTCAATCCGGGGCACCCCCTGGTCACCGGATTGAAGAAGGCGTACGCGGAACGGACGGACGACACCGCCCTCGGCGGCCTCGAAGAGGCGGCGGAGCTGCTCCACGGCATGGCGCTGCTCGCCGAGGGCGGCGAGCTGAGCGATCCGTCGCGCTTCGTCAAGCTGCTGGCCGACCGTCTGGAGCGCACCCTCTGACCGTTCCGGATCCGGTTCCGGTTGCGGTTCCGGTTCCGGTTCCGGGGGGAGCGTCCCGCCGCACTGCGCGGGACGCTCCCCCCGCTGGCCGCCAACCAGTCGCAAGGGCAGGCGCGTTCGCGTTCCAGAGGCTCCGGCCGCCCCGCATCACGGTGTCTCGAACGCCTGGGTGACGGCGAGGCTGTCTTCGTATACGTGGTGCCGGGTGACGAGGCCGCCCTCGACCGTGAGATGTAGCGCGAACCGAGCACGGTACGCGCGCCCGGTGGACTTGGCGGTCTGTCGGATCTCCCCGAGCACGACCGCGTCGCCGCCGTCGATGAGGATGCGCTCGATCTCGGTGGCCGCCGGCCCGGGAACATGGTGCTCGGCCAGTTCGCGATAGTGCGCTGCGGCGTCGGCGCGGGTGGACCGGTGGCGGATCCACGGTGTGGCCGTGCGCCCGTGCTCGGCCTCCGGCCAGTCCAGCTTCCAGTCGCCCTTCTCGGCGTACAGCTCGGCGATCCGCTCGGGGTCGCCCGCACCGATCCGGCGCAGCAGCTCCTCCACCACGTCGCGGGTGGTCGGGGGTATGGCTGTGGGCACGTGCGGTTCCTCTCCTGTGGGTCGTCGTACGTCAATTTCCGCTTCTGCGGGATCCGCATCGCGGTGCTGCGGGGATCATCATTCTCTGGGCCGTCGCAGCTGCCCGGCAATTACCTCTCGGGTAAGCGCCCGACCACGTGCCCCTGTCCGGCCGCGGGGCGCGGACCGACCGCAGGGACGGCCGCTGCAGTCCCGTCGCCGGACGGTGCAGGTGCGAAGCCGGTCCTCTGGGGTCCGGTTTCTCGGGGGTGGTGATTGGGGTGGCGGTTTTCCGGCATCAGTTGGCAGATTATTGGAAGTGCGACAGGCGCGGGATGCCGAGCATGGAGATGTGTCCAGGAATAAGTTGATCCCTCTGTTGTCTGTCGGCCATGCCTGTGTGGATGTGTACCAAGGGGCGGTAGCGGCGCTCGTGCCGTTCTTCGTCGCCGAGCGTGCCTACAGCTATGCCGCCGTGTCCGGGATCGTCCTCGCCGCGTCCCTGCTGTCGTCGGTGGCTCAGCCTGTGTTCGGTCTGCTCACCGACAAGTGGGCGATGCCGTGGCTGCTGCCGGTGAGCACGTTGCTCGGCGGGGTCGGGATCGCGCTCAGCGGTGTGAGTGATTCCTACAAGCTGACATTGGTGTTCGTGGCGCTCTCGGGGCTCGGTGTGGCGGCCTACCACCCCGAGTCGGCCCGTGTCGCGCGGCTGGCCAGTGGCGGCAGCCACAGCGGTATGGCGTGGTTCTCCCTCGGCGGCAATCTCGGGTTCGCGGTGGCGCCGCTCATGGTGTCGGCCGTCGTGGTCACCGGTGGCCTGCGGCTCTCGCCGCTGCTGGTGATTCCGGCCGTGGTCGGCAGTGTGCTCTGTCTGCCGGCGTTGCGGGCGCTGGGCAGGGCGGGGGCGGGTCGTGCCGCCGCGGCGGCGAAGGCCGGTCCTGATGACCGCACTTCGTTCGTGAAGCTCTCGCTCGTGGTGGTCTGCCGTTCCATCGTCTTCATCGGGCTGAGCACCTTCATCTCGCTCTATGCCAAGCAGCGCATGGGGGGCAGCACATCGGCGGGCACCGCCGCACTGTTCGTGCTCTACCTGGGCGGCGCGGTGGGTTCCGTGCTGGGCGGCAACCTGGCCAACCGGTGGGACCGGGTGACGGTGGCGCGCTGGTCCTATCTCGCGACGGCGGTCGCCGTGGCGGGGATCGTGGCGGTCCCGGGCCCGGTGCTCTATCTGTTCGTGGCGCTGGCCTCCGCCGGGCTCTATGTGCCGTTCTCGCTCCAGGTCACCCTCGGCCAGGACTACTTGCCTTCCCGGGTCGGCACGGCCAGCGGGATCACCCTCGGCCTGACCGTGAGCATCGGTGGTCTCGCCAGTCCGCTCATCGGCGCCGTCGCCGACGCGACGTCCCTTCGTACCGCGCTGGCTCCGCTGGTGGTGCTGCCGGTGGTGAGCTGGTTCCTGCTGCGCACCCTGCCCGAACCGGCCCTGCCCGCGCCGTCACTGACGGTGCCACAGACGGGAGACACCAAGGATGACGAACCTCTACCCGTCCAGCCCGATCGCCGATGAGCGCCTCTGCGACTCCGATCCCTGGCCGACCGTACCGTCGGACCATGGGCAGAGCCCGGTGGGCTCCTCGTCGCAGGAGATCTGCCCCCTGACCCAGTGGGGCTGCCGGGCGGCGCTGCGGGACCCCCAGTGGCGGCTGGTCTCCCATCACACCACCTCCGACGGGGAGATCGACTACTGCCGGTGCGTGTGCGACGCGATGGTAGTGCTGCGCCGGGGTGAACTGGAGGCCTTCATCGGGCCGTCCGACGCCCCCGATCCCCAGGGGCCTCAGCCGCACGCGTAGTCACCGCTGCGGCCCCTCTCGCAGGGCGGGCACCGGGCGCCCCCCTCGCCCGGTGCCCGCCCCACCCGCCCCGGTACCCCCCCCGCCCGTCGGCCGGGGTACCGGGGTCTGCGGTTCCGCCACGGGACGTTTCCGAAAACAGCCGGAACCAATGGGGTGTCATGGCCCGGGTGCCCTGCCCGGCAGGCCGATTTCAGTCCTGCGGCTGATGAAGAGTCGATGAACCGGTTGTGGATCTGTCTGCTTTCTTCGCGGCTCGTTCTGTATGTCGTGTCTGGTGGGCGGTGTTCTGGTGTCCGTTCCGGGGCAGTCCACTGGCACATTCCGGCCATGAGGCCAGATTTCATTCTGGTTACGATCTCAATTCGGTGCCTAATGTGTGAGCGGCCGTCGACGCTCGGACATCTCGCCGGACCGGCTGAGCGGGTGCGGGCGTGACTGGCCGGACGAGGGGGAAGCGTGCGCATGAATGTGTGCCCAGCAGACCGGAACCGGACGCAGGACGCGCAATCCAGTCACGAATCAGGTCACGAATCCAGTCATGGAAAGGGGAAGGAACGGATACTTCTGCGGTGCGGACTGCTGGGCCCTTTGCGTATCACGGCGGGTGCGTCGGAGCAGACTGTCACCGCTTCTCCGAAGATCCGTACCGTCCTGGCCATGCTGCTGGTCCACAGCGACCAGGTGGTCCCGGTTCCCACACTGATGCGGGAGTTGTGGCCCGAGTGCCCTCCTGCGAGTGCTCTGCGCACGCTCCAGACGTACGTGCTGAACTCCCGTAAACAGCTGTCCCTCGTCACCGGGTCCTCCGCGTACCGGATCACGCGTGAGGTGCTCGTCACGCAGACCGGGGGATACGTGTTCAAGAACGCCGCCGGAGAGCTCGACTGGCTGGAGTTCAGGCACCTGGTCGGCCAGGGCAAGAGTGCGATCAGAGAGGGGCAGGCGCACAAGGGGATCCAGATCCTCGACCGTGCGCTGCACCTGTGGCGGGGTGACGCGTTCGCCGATGTGCTGACCGGTCCGGTGCTGCGTTCACGGCGGCTGCTGATCGAGGAGTCCCGCCTCGACGCTGTTCAGGCGCTGGTGGAGGCCAAGATCGCCGTGGGCAGGTATCAGGAGACGATCGCGGAACTCGCCTCTCTCACCAGCGAGCATCCCTTCCACGAGGGTCTGCACGCCCAGTACATGCGGACCCTGGCGCTCAACGGCCGCCGTGTCCAGGCGTTGAAGGAGTTCAGCGGGCTGCGCGACCGGCTCGTGAACGAGATGGGCATCGAGCCGGGACATCCTCTGCAACAGTTGCAGCAGACGATACTCAACTCGCACGCCGACGGGACGCACGGTGCTGTCGGGGCATCGTCACCGACAGCGGGTTTCGGCGCCGGACAGCCGGTGCCCGGCGCATCCGGTGCATACGGCTCACGCCATCCAGCTGCATGAGCCCGGTGATCCGGCGTGGCGGGGCAGGCTCCGTAATGGCCGGCGACGGCTGAAGCCGGGGGCGCCCCGGCAGTCGGCCCTTACCTGCTTCTGTCACAGTCAGTGAAGTTCACCCTCTTGCTACGGTGCTGTCGCGGCCGGGTGTCCGGTCGTCTCCGGGACCCGGGGAAACCGGTCCGCGCGCCGACACGTTCGTGCGAGTTCTGCCCCTTCGCCCCGTCGGGCCTCTGCCCGGCGGGGCGAAGTGCTGCCCGGAGCGGGGGCGGGAAGTACCTGGTGGGCGACCGGCTCCGGACCGGTTGTGCGCGTGGCCGGTGCCTGGTGCGTCGCCCCGTTCCGTGGTGCCCAGCGGTGTCTAGGCCAGATCTCGAACGCTTCTTGTGTCACCTGTTGAGCGGCGTCGGTGAGGCTTGGGCACGAAAGAACGGAAGTCACTGTGTGTGGCGTCGTTGAGCCCCACTCCGGGATTTCTGATGTGTGCCTGTGCCCACTCGCCACGACGGATCCTTCCGTGCGGGCCGTTCTCCGGCCCCGGCTGGAAGCAGATCCGCCGGCGTCGGCTGCGGCGCCGGACCGACGACCACCGGTCCGCGATCCGAACCGGGCCTGTTCGACCACCACGCCTCGCCCAGCACGGACCATCCACGGTCCGTGTGGATGAACGGAAGTGAACACAGCGCATGACCGTCATCACCGCGGCTCACGAACTACTCGACAGCGATATCTACATCGATCTGCGTTCCAGCCTCGATATTCCTCTGCATCTCAAATGTGAAGGATTCAACTTCGCAGGCTCGATCAAGATGCAGCCCGCCGCGCGGATGGTCGGCACGGCGGAACAGGACAACGTCATCACCCGCGACTCCACTCTGATCGAGTCCTCTTCGGGGAATCTCGGTGTGGCGCTGGCTGTCATCGCGGCATCCAAAGGGCTGAAATTCGTCTGCGTCACCGACCCGAACTGCAATCCGACCACGGTGGATCTCATCCGCGTGCTGGGCGCCGAAGTCGTCATTGTCGATGAACCCGACAGCTCGGGCGGGTACCTGGCGGCCCGTAAGGAATACGTGAGGCGGCGCTGCCAGGAGGATCCCACCTGCGTATGGCTCAACCAGTACGAGAATCCGGCGAATTGGATGGCGCACTACGAGAGCACCGCCGCGTTGATCGCCAAGGACTTTCCCGACCTGGACACCCTGTTCATCGGAACCGGTACCGGGGGCACGCTCATGGGCTGCGCCCGCTACTTCCGTGAACACCGGCCGCAGGTGCGCATCATCGCCGTGGACAGCGTCGGCTCGGTCAGCTTCGCCGGAACCCGTGGGCCGCGGCACATACCCGGGCTCGGTGCCAGTGCTCCCATGCCGCTGATCGACCCCGGGATCGTCGACGATGTGATCCGTATCCACGAGATCGACACCATCCACACCTGCCGCAGGCTCGCCGCCCGCGGGATTCTCCTCGGCGGCTCGTCGGGAACGGTGGTCACCGCCGCCTCGCAGTGGTTCGCGCAGCGTCTCGGCACCCCGCGTACAGCGGTGGCCATCGCCCCCGACCTCGGGGAGCGCTACATCAACACCATCTACAACGACACCTGGGTCACCCAGCACTACGGCCACAGCGACCTCACGACCATTCTGGAGACGTTTTGAGCAGCGAGGCCTCCACACCCGATTTCTGCGTCGTCCCCGGCAGCACCGTGCACCGGATGCTCGACGGCCGGCAGAGCGAGTTGCTCGAACTGGTCGAGAAGGGCTACCGCCTGCACGGTGACGGGCAGACGGTCAACCCGCCCTCGTACTTCCTGCGCTTCGCCGACCGGCCCACCGCCCGCATCATCGCTCTGCCCGCCTCGGTCGGCGGGAGCCGTCCGGTCGACGGCCTCAAGTGGATCTCCAGCTTCCCGGCCAACCTCGACCGGGGCCTGCCGCGCGCGTCCGCGGTCCTGATCCTCAACGACCCGGTGACCGGCTACCCATACGCCTGCCTGGAGAGCTCGATCATCAGCGCCGTGCGCACCGCCGCTTCGGCCGCGGTCGCCGCACGCGCCCTCAGCGCGGGGCGCCCCGCCCCCCGGAGGGTGGGCTACCTGGGCACCGGCCTCATCGCCCGCTATCTGCACTCCTACCTCGGCGCCCTGGACTGGCGGCCGGAGGAGTACGCCGTCCACGACCTGTCACCGCAGTACGCCCAGGGCTTCGCCGAACACCTCACCGAGGTCACCGACGGCACCCCGGTCCGCGTGCACGACTCCGCCGAGGAACTGGTCCGGTCCTGCGACGTGATCGTCTGTGCCACCACGGCGGCGGCTCCGCACCTCACGGACACATCCTGGTTCGCGCACCACCCCCTGGTCCTGCACGTCTCCCTGCGCGACCTCGGAACCGACGTCATCCTCGACGGATTCAACGTCGTCGACGACGTCGAGCACGTACTGAAGGCCAACACCTCGGTCCACCTCGCCGAACAGCTCACCGGGGGACGGGAGTTCCTGAACGGCACGCTGTACGACGTCCTCACCGGCGCCCTGAGCGTGCCCGCCGACCGGACCGTGGTGTTCTCCCCGTTCGGCCTCGGAGTCCTCGACCTGACGGTCGGCGCCCACGTGTACGCCCGGGCCCTCGACGCGGGCGAACTCCAGCCCGTGCACGGGTTCTTCCACGACCTCGACCGGCACAGCGCTCCGGGGACGGTGACGCGGTGACCACGACATCGCAGCCCGCCGGAACCACGACCGAAGTGAGCGCCGAACTCCCGCTGGCCCGGGGCGCGGTGGACCGGGCAGGCGCTCTCGCCCTGCGCCACACCCTGGCGACCGACTGGGCCACCGCCGTCATCGATCACGTCATGGATCACGCGAAGCGGGAACCGGACCGCCCCGCCGTGGCCGACGGCGAGCGGACGCTGACCTATCGGGCCCTGCTGGGACAGGTCGCCGCCGTACGCAAGGCTCTGCTGGACGCCGGTGTACGGGCAGGGCAGGCGGTGGCCGCCGTCGGCCACCGCAGTTCCGACACCCCGGTGGTCTTTCTGGCGCTCGAAAGCCTGGGCGCCTCGTATCTGCCCATCGACCCGAGCTGGCCGCAGATCCGGGTCCGGGACGTACTGGAACGCAGCCGCGCCGCCCTGCTGCTCGACTACTGCCCCGCGGAGGAGCCGGCCCATGCCGCCCGCTCGGCCGCCACGGCCGCCCGGGTCGGTGTCCTTGCGCTGGCGGAGCACCGTACCGACGAGGGTCCGGACCACCGGGCGCACGGCGAACTCCCGGACACCGGGCCGGCCGAACTCCAGGACACCCGAGGAGCCGACCGCTCCCGCGAAGTCCGCTACACCATCTTCACCTCGGGCACCACCGGCCGGCCCAAGGGCGCCACCATCGAGCACAGCGGCATGCTGAACCACCTGTGGGCCAAGATCACCGACCTGTCGCTGGGGCCGGACGACGCGGTGGCGTTCACCGCACCTCTCGTCTTCGACATCGCGATCTGGCAGATGCTCTGCCCGCTGCTGGTCGGCGGCCGCCTGGTGGTCCTGCGCGACGCCACGATGCGGCTGCCGCACTGGCTCAACGACGCCCTCGAAACCACGGGTGTCACCGTCGTCGAACTGGTGCCGACCGTCGTCGGCTGGCTCGTCGGCGACGTCAAGCGCCGGAACACCGGCGGACTGCGCACACTGCGCTGGCTGCTCTCCACCGGTGAGGAGCTGTACCCCGCCGTCGCGGAACGCGTCCTGACCACGCTTCCGCACGTGTCCGTGGTCAACGCCTACGGCCCCACCGAGTGCTCCGACGACGTCACCCACCACGTCGTGACGCACGCCGACCTAGGCCGGCCCCGTCTGCCGATCGGCTCCCCGGTCGCCAACACCGCGCTGTACCTGCTCACCCAGGGCCCGGACGGCAGGTGGCGCGCGGCCGAGCCCGAGGAGAGCGGCGAGCTGTTCGTCGGCGGGGCAGGGGTGGGGCGGGGATATCTGAACGACCCCGACACCACCGGCCAGGCGTTCTTCCTGGACCCCTTCGATCCGTCCTCGCCGACCGGACGGCTCTACCGCACCGGTGACCTCGCCCGCTTCGAAGAGGGGCTGGTGTACTACCTGGGCCGCGCGGACCGGCAGGTCAAGGTCGCGGGCGTACGAATGGAACTCGACGAGATCGAAGCCGTCCTGAGCCGGCACCCCGCCGTCCAGCAGTGCGCCGTCATCGTCGCCGGAGAGGGCGAGCGCACCGAACTGAGTGCCCACTACAGCCTGCACACCCCGGTGGACGAGAAGGAGCTGCGGCAGGCGCTCAGCGAGGCGCTCCCCGCCGCGATGGTGCCGCGCCGCTGGCGCAAGTGGGACGCACTGCCCCTGACCCACAACGGAAAGGTGAACCACCACAGCCTGCGGATGGATCCCCCTCGTACCAAGAAGGAGGCGTGATGAACGCGGCAACCGGCAGCACACCAGCCACCGCCACCCCGACAGCACCGCACCCGGGCCGGGAGCCCCGGACCGGCGGCGACACCACCCCGCTCGCCCTGGCCGCCGAGGTGGCCCGTACCGCCGAGGAGCACCTCCAGGACACCGAACGGGACGCGGTGTTCCCCGTGGACGCCCTCACGCGGATGCGCACCACGGGCCTGCTCGGTCTGCTCGTACCGAAGGCCGACGGCGGACTCGGAGGCACGGTCACCGACCTGGTCGACGTCAGCATGCTCCTGGGACGCACCGACATGTCCGTGGCGATGATCTTCGCGATGCACTGCCAGCAGTCCGAGGCGGTCGTGCGGTACGCGAAGTCCCCGCTGCGCGAGGAACTGCTGCCACTGCTGGCTTCCGGGGAGCTGTACCTGGCATCGGTGACCACCGAGACGGGCAAGGGCGGCCACCTGTTCAGGTCCTACGCCCCGCTGCACGAGACCGGCGGAACGCTGGACATCGAGCGCAGCGCGCCGATCGTGACCGGCGGGACCGTCGCGGACGGCTTCCTCATCACCATGCGCAGCCCGGAGGCGACCGCCGACCACCAGGTCTCCCTCGTCTACGCCCACCGGAGCCAGCTGAAGGTGGAGGCCGAAGGGGAGTGGTGCCCCATGGGAATGCGGGCCAGCCACAGCCTGCCGGTGAAACTCACCGGCAGCGTCCCGTCCCATCAACTTCTCGGCGAGCACGGGGGGTTCCACCACATCGCCCAGTCGGTCTTCGGACCGCTCGCCCACCTCGGCTGGTCCGCCGCATGGCTGGGCACCGCGAGCGGCGCGCTGTCCCGGGTCCTGCGGCTGCTGCGCGACCCCGTCAGCCGCGCCCGGTTCGACCTGCACTCCGAACTGCTCATGACCCGGCTGTCGCGGTCCCGCCAGCGCCTCGACACGGTCCATGCCCTGCTGCGCCGTACCGAGGCCCTGATCGCCGGCGGCGAGGACCTGTCGGGCACCGGCAGCCAGCTGCTGCTGAACAATCTGAAGATCACCGCAGCCGAGCAGTGCCACGCCGCCGTCGAGGACCTGGTCGACGCCGTCGGACTCCGGCACGGCTATCTCCAGGACTCACCGACCCGCCTGGAGAAGTGTCTGCGCGATCTGCGCTCGGCCCCGCTGAACTACAGCAACGACCGCCTGCACCTCGCGGACGGACAGCTGTGCCTGCTCGACCCCGACGTGCGGCTGGCCTGAACCCCCTTGCCCAACCGTCTGCCTGAGCACCCGCCCGAGCTCCCTGCCTGAACAGCCCGGGGAGTGCGAGGCGCCCCGTACCGGCCAGCCGCACATCTAGCCCGGGCACCGTGGCGATCAGCACTGCCCCGGCCGCCACACCGCCATCCGTCTCCTTCCTGCGAGGACCCGTCATGCCCGACAAGAGTTCCGAGAACATGAACACCGCGCTGCGCTACATCGCCGGCCGCAAGGCCGCGGAGGAGGCACTCGGATTCCTCGCCCACGTCAGTGCCACCGTGCAGAAGACGACGGCGCTCAAGGACGTCGTCCCGGCCGTGGCCAAGGCGTGCGTACCCTTCCTCGCCTCCGGGGCCTCGCTGGGAGCCCTGGCGACGCACTCCCAGCTGGTGGTGCAGTCGCCCACCGAGTTCTCCGCCGCCCTTGAGGAACTGCGCGCCCTGGCCGAGGAACGCGGCGCGGAGCCGCTCGTCATCAGCACGCACGAGGCGCTCGTCAAGAAGGCAGACCCCCACCATCTGGATCTGCTGCGCCAGTGGAACGCGGGCTCGGCGCTCGCCCTCCCGCTCGACTACCGGGGTGTGCGCGGCGGCCACCTCGTCCTCGTACGCGGGGACAAGCACCGCCGGGGCGCCTTCAGCCCCGGCGACGTGGCGCTCACCACCGAAGTGGCCGACAAGGTTGCGGCGTTCAACGCCTTCGCCACCCACCGCGAGGAGGGGTGATGGGTGCGACGTGGGAAGACGTACGGTCCTGGATCCTGGAGCGCAATCCGGAGCTGACCGAGCTGGACCCCGAGACCGACATCATCGAGTCGCGCATCGTCGACTCGCTCCAGTTCGTGGAGCTCGTCCTCCATGTCGAGGACCTGCGCGGGCAGATGCTGGAGTCCGACGCTGTCGACCTCGACTCCTTCCGGACCCTCAAGGACATCGAGAAGAACTTCCTTCTCCAGTAACCGGACCACTGTGAACCTTCAGTAACCGGACCACCGTCAACCGGGCCACCGTGCGGAAGGCCGTGACGCACCATGTCTGCTGGCAACACGTCTCCTCGAAACACGACTCCTGACCCGTCTCCTGACGACACGTCAATCCGCAACTCGGCTCCGGACGGCGCGACATCGAGTGTCCTCGTACGGGGCGATCCGCGCGGGGCCGACGACATCGTGGTCTTCCTGCCCCCGGCGGGCAGCGTCACCACGCCGTACCTCCCGGTGGCGTCATGCCTGCCGGACAGCGTGGCGGCGGTCCACTGCGAGATGCCCGGCCGCGGGCGGCTGGCCCACGACACGGCGCCCACCGCCGTGGCGGCCTGCGTGGACCGCTGGGACGCCGACCTCCTCGCCCTGTCGCTCGAAGGCCGGCTGCACTTCTTCGGACACAGCCTCGGCGCCCTGTTCGCCCACGAACTCGTCGCCCGCTGCGAGGCCCGCGCCTCGCCCCGGGTCGCGAGCCTGTGCGTCTCCGCCGCCCGCCAGCCGGGCAGCGCCCCCCGGATGCTCATCGCGAACGCCTTCGAGGCGCTGCGCGGCGAGCAGGGCGGTGCGGGCCGCGCGGAGGACAAGGACGCCTGGCTGACCGACGACCTGCGGATGAGACGCCGGCACCGTGTCGTACCGCAGCCGGTCCGTGCGCCCCTCGCACTTTTCTGCCCGAGCGCCGACCCCTTCGCACGCCCCCACGAAATGGAGGACTGGAAGAACCACACCAGCGGCCCCTGCCTGGAGACCTTCACCTTCCGCGGCGGCCACGACTACTACCGCTCCGCTCCCGATGAGGTCGCGGCGGCGATCGGCCACATCGTGGAACGCACCAGAGAACCGCACCACGCCCAGCATCACGACGACACGGGAGTATGACATGACAGCGGACCAGCACAACGCCCCCTCGATCGAGCAGCTGATCGACGTCATCGGCAACAGTTCCGTGGGAATCACGGTGACCGACGGATCCGGCACCGTTCTCCTGCACAACAAGGCGCAGTCCGTTCTCATGGGCGGTGAGGCCGGCCACCTGCGCGACCGGATCCTCGTCGACGGGACGAAGGACGGTCTCACCGCACTCCTGGCCCGCCTGGACAAGGAGGACCGCTTCGAGCACGTCGCCGTCACCTACCAGGGAACCGGCGGGCGCGCCGCCCGGGTCAACGCCGTGGCCACCGGCAGCGGCGACACCCGGCGCATCCACTGGGTGAGCCGCCCCGACATCGGCGAGCGCCTGCCGATCGCCGACACCAGCACCGAGGACCCGACCTCCGACGCGAAGCAGTGGATCAGCGCGGTGGACACCCAGCCGCACCCGGGCCTGGCACCCACCGCCGAACGGGAGGACATCCTGCGGGAGTTCTACGAGGTCGCCCCGGTGGCCATCCACCTGATCGGCGTCGACGGACAGGTCATGCAGGCCAACCCGGCCGACGTGGCGCTCGTGGAGTACAGCGCGCAACCCTCCGAGTACGTCGGCGGCCACATCCGCCGGATCTACGAGAACCAGGGCCTGCTGGACGACTTCCTCTCCCGCTGGGACGAGGACTCGCCGATCATCAACTTCCGGGCCAACTTCGTGACCCGGGAGGGCACACCCAAGCCGGTCGTGATCTTCTCGACCGCACAGGCCGAGGGCGGCAGCGTCAGCAACACCCGGTGCTTCGTCTTCAACGACCCCGAGCCGCAGCGCGAGCGCGACGTGGTCAGCTCCTTCGGCTGGCCGGCCTGAGCACGGGCGGAGTCCGCGCCCCGGCCGGACTCCGCCCCTCTGCTCCGCCGTCCCACGCACGGCCCCACGGCTGCCCGCACACCGGGCGGCCGTCGGGGCCGGGCGGCCCCGACGCCATCCCAACCCTCCCGAGGGGGGCCCGTGTCCAACGTGCTGGTGATCTCCGGCAGCCCATCCCCGACCTCCAAGACCGAACTCGTGGGCGACCTCGTGGCGCGCCGGCTCGCCGAGCGCGAGTGGCACGTCGAGCACCTGAAGGTCCGTACGCTGCCCCCCGCTCCGCTGCTGCACGCCGACATCACCGACCCGGCCATCGCCCGGGCGCTGGCACAGGTGGCCCACGCCGATGGCATCGTGCTGGCCACACCGACGTACAAGGCGAGCTTCTCCGGCCTGCTCAAGACCTTCCTCGATGTGCTGCCGCAGTACGGCTTCGCCCACAAAGCCGTACTGCCGCTGGCCACCGGCGGCAGCACCGCGCATGTCCTGGTCCTCGACTACGCCCTGCGCCCGGTGGTGCACTCACTGGGCGCCCGCCATGTCGTGCAGAGCTTCTTCCTCCTCGACAAGCACCTCGAAACCGGTGACGGACATCCGCGCATCGACCCGCGGAGCACCGAGCTGCTGGACAGCGTGATCGAGGAGTTCCGCAAGGCCCTGGTCGCAGCCGCCTGAGCCCCGCGCCTGCCGCGCACCCCCGGCCCACCACGCCACCGACGCGTCCCACGAGCCGGTCTTCGCTCCGCCCGTGCGCCGATGCGACCCGAACGGACCGCACCTCGCTCACACCCCCAACACATCGGAGTACCAGCGAAGATGGTGGACAAAGCAGTGCAGAAGAAGTGGCTCACGGACTGGCATCCGGAGGACACCGAGGCCTGGGAACGCGACGGCCGCCGACTCGCCCGGCGCAACCTCATCGCATCCGTCATCACCGAGCACGTGGGCTTCTCGGTCTGGACCCTGTGGTCCGTACTCGTGCTGTTCATGTCCCCGCGGACCGGCTTCGGCCTGGACGCGGGGGAGAAGTTCCTGCTGGTCGCGGTCCCCACCGTGGTCGGCGCGCTGCTCCGGCTGCCCTACGGCCACGCCGTCACCCGCTACGGCGGCCGCGACTGGACCGTGTTCGCCACTCTCATCCTGCTCGTCCCGGCCGGTCTGGCCCTGTACTTCGTGGGCCGCCCCGGCACACCCCTGTGGGTGTACCTGCTCATCGGAGCCACCGCGGGCGTGGGCGGCGGCACCTTCGCGTCCTCGATGACGAACATCACCGCCCTCTACCCGCGGCGCCACCAGGGCTGGGCCCTCGGACTCAACGCCGGGGGCGGCAACCTGGGAGTCGCCGCGGTCCAGCTCGTCGGGCTGGCCGTCATCGCGGCGGCGGGCATGGACCATCCCGCCTACGTCGCCGCCGTCTACGTGCCGCTCATCGCGGCCGCCGCCTGGCTGGCGGGGCGCACCATGGACAACGTCGCCGCCGTGCGCGGCGCGGCCGGTGCCCACCGGCAGGCGGTCCGCGACCGCGACACCTGGTACCTCTGCCTTCTGTACATCGGCACTTTCGGGTCGTTCATCGGCTACGGATTCGCCTTCGGCCTCGTCCTGCAGAGCGAGTTCGGCGCCACCCCTGTCGAGGCCGTCGGATACACCTTCCTCGGTCCGCTCCTCGGCTCCTGCTCCCGGCCGCTCGGTGGCCGCCTCGCCGACCTGCTGGGCGGCGCCCGGGTCACCTTCTGGAACTTCCTGGGCATGGCGGCGGGCACACTCGGGCTCGTCCTCGCCGCCCACGCCAAGTCGTTCCCGCTGTTCGTCGCCTGCTTCATCGTTCTGTTCGTACTCAGCGGCCTCGGCAACGGCTCCACGTACAAGATGATCCCGGCGCTCTTCGCCGCCAAGGCCGAGAAGCAGATCACCGACGGGCTCGACGCCACCCGGGCCTTCGCCCGGGCCCGCAGGCTCTCCGGCTCGGTCATCGCGATCGCCGGCGCCGCCGGTGCGCTGGGCGGCGCGGCCATCAACCTCGCGTTCAAGGTGTCCTACTCCGGTGACTCCGGCTCGGGGACCCCCGCCTTCCTCACCTTCCTCTGCTACTACGCCCTGTGCATGGTCGTGCTCCGTGCGGTGTATCTGCGCAGGAGCTCCCCGCACGAGCGGCCGTCCCCGGCCGACCGCACCAGGGAGACCAGGCGTGTCTGAGGAACCGGCCGGCCTGCCGCAGGTGGAGACGCACTGCCCGTACTGCGCCCTGCAGTGCGGTACGCGTCTCACCGGCGGCGAGGCCGCGGCCGTCGAGGTGGCGCCCACCGGCTTCCCGGTCAACAGGGGAAAGCTGTGCCGCAAGGGCTGGACCGCCCCGCAACTGCTGACCACCACCGACCGCCTGACCCGGCCCCTGGTACGACGCCCGGACGGCGAACTGACCGGAGCGTCCTGGCCGACCGCACTCGACGCCGTGGCCGCCCGGCTGCGGGAGTTGCGCGCCGAGCACGGCCCGGACGCGGTGGCCGTGTTCGGCGGGGGCGGCCTGACCAACGAGAAGGCGTATCTGCTGGGCAAGTTCGCCCGGCTCGCACTGGGCACCAGCCAGATCGACTACAACGGCCGGTTCTGCATGTCCTCCGCCGCGGTGGCGGGCAACGCCGCCTTCGGTATCGACCGGGGGCTGCCCTTCCCCGTCACGGACCTGCGACAGGCCCGGACCGTGCTGCTGGCCGGCGCGAACGTCGCCGAGACCATGCCCCCGCTCATGCAGCACCTCGAATCGGCCGACCTCGTCGTCGTCGACCCCCGGCGGACCGCCACCGCGCAGCGCGCCGCGCTCCATCTCCAGCCCGTCCCCGGCACCGATCTGCCGCTGGCCCTCGGACTGCTGCACATCGCGATCGTGGACGCACGGATCGACCGGGACTACATACGCCTTCGCACCCAGGGCTTCGAAGCCGTCGCCCGGCAGGCCATGGCCTGGTGGCCGGAGCGGGTCGAGAGCGTCACGGGCGTACCCGCCGAAACGCTGCGCGAGGCGGTGCGGCTGCTGGCCGCGGCACCGAACACCTATGTACTGACCGGGCGCGGGGTCGAACAGCACCGGCAGGGCACCGACACGGCCGCCGCGTTCATCAACCTCGCCCTGGCCCTCGGCCTGCCCGGCACCCCGCACAGCGGGTACGGCTGCCTGACCGGCCAGGGCAACGGCCAGGGCGGCCGGGAACACGGCCAGAAGGCCGACCAGCTCCCCGGATACAGGTCACTGACCGACCCCGCCGCGCGCGCCCACGTCGCCGGAGTCTGGGGCGTGCGCCCGCAGGATCTGCCAGGCCCCGGGCGCACCGCCTACACCCTGCTCGACGCACTGGGCCGGGACGACGGACCGCGGGCGCTGCTCGTCTTCGGCTCCAACCCGGCCGTTTCGGCGCCGCACTCCTCGCACATCGCCCAACGCCTGCGCTCACTCGACCTGTTGGTGGTCGCCGACTTCGTGCCTTCCGAGACGGCCCGCATGGCCGACGTCGTCCTGCCCGTCACCCAGTGGGCCGAGGAGGAGGGCACCATGACCAGCCTGGAGGGCCGTGTCCTGCGCCGTCGCGCCCTGCTGAAACCTCCGGCACAGGTGCGCAGCGACCTGGACGTGCTCCACGGACTCGCCGTGCGACTGGGCGAGCCCTTCCACCGCTACCCGACCGAGCCCCGCGAGGTGTTCGAGGAACTGCGCCGCGCCTCACAGGGCGGTCCTGCCGACTACTCCGGCATCTCCTACGAGCGCCTCGACTCCGGGGAGGCACTGCACTGGCCCTGCCCGGAGACCGGGACCCCGCACCCCGGCACACCCCGGCTCTTCCTGGAACGCTTCGCCCACCCCGACCACCGCGCCCGGTTCACCGAGGCACAGCAGCACGAACCCGTCCGCGAAAGCCGGTCCGAGTACCCGCTGCACGCCACCACCGGCCGCGTCCTGCCCCACTACCAGTCGGGAGCGCAGACCCGCCGGGTCGCGGACCTCAACGACACCGTGCCCGAGGCATTCGTCCAGGTCCACCCGGACACCGCGAAGCGCTGCGGGCTCGCCGACCGCTGCCTCGCCCGGGTCACATCGGCCCGGGGAAGCACAACGGTCCGGGTCACACTCGACCCCACGATGCGTACCGACACCGTCTTCGTGCCCTTCCACTTCGCCGGTGACGCGAGCGCCAACCTCTTCACCCACCCCACCCTCGACCCGCGCAGCGGAATGCCCGAGTTCAAGACAAGCGCTGTCCGGCTCGAATTCCTCCCGGAGTGACACCGTGAGCGGCATCCTCGTCATCGGCAACGGCCCGGCGTCCCACCGGCTCGTGGAGCGCCTGCACCACCACGGTCACCCCGGCCCGGTCACCGTCCTGGGCGCCGAACACCACCCCGTCCGCCACCGGCCCCTGCTGACCTCCGTACTCGCGGGCCGGCTGCCCCCGGAAGCCCTGAGCACCCCGGGCCCGCCGGGCGCAACCGCCGTGCACGGCGCGGTCGTCACCCGCATCGACCGCCACACCCGCCGCGTACGGGCAAGAGCGGACGGGGCGGAGACCACCCACGCGTACGACACTCTGGTACTGGCCACCGGCGCCGCTCCCGTCGTCCCCGCCATCCCCGGTGTGCGAGGTCCCGGCGGGGGCCCGGGACCAGGGGTGACCACCCTGCGCACCATGGAGGACCACACGTCGATCACCGGCGGCAGCGTCGTGGTGCTCGGCGGCGGGCCCCTGGGAGTCGAGGCCGCGAGCGCGCTGGCGCTGCGCGGCATCCGCACCACACTGGTCTGCGCCACCCCGCACCCACTCGCCGGACGCCTGGGCGAGGAGTGCGGCCTGCTCCTCACCGAGCGGCTCCGGCAGGCCGGTGTCGCGGTCGTCGGCGGCCGCACCGTCGTACGCAGGTCCGCCGGGCACGTGCTCCTGGACGACGGCGGTTCGCTGCCCGCGGACACACTCGTACTGTGCACCGGGGCCGTCCCCGAGGTGGCGCCGGCCCGCGGGGCCGGACTCGCCGTACACGAGGGGGTCGTCGTCGACGACCGGTTGCGCACCAGCGATCCGCACATCCACGCCATCGGTGACTGCGCCGAGTACGCGGGGCGCACGGTGGCCGGGATCGAGGCCGCCTGGGAGCAGGCCGACACCCTGGCAGGGCTGCTCACCGGCCTGCGCACTCCCTACCGGCCCACCCCCGGCGTGTTCCGGCTGCGCGCCCATGTCATGGATGTGTGCTGCGTCGGCCCGTCCGCGGCCTTCGACGCCCCCGGAGTACGGACGGTCGACCTGGCCGACCGGGCCGGTGGCCGCCGCGCCCGTCTCGCGCTGCGCGACGACCGGCTCCTGGCCGCCGTACTCCTCGGCCTGCCGGACGCCATCGCCACCGTCGCGATGCTGTACCGGCAGGGCCGGCCACTGCCGTCGGACCGACTGGCCGTGCTGCTGGGAACCGCCTCGGGACCGCCGTCGACGGCTCTGCCGCGCGACGACGCCCCGGTCTGCCTCTGCAACAACGTGGCGCGCCGGGCCCTCGCCGACGCCTGGCGGGCGGGCGCCCGCACGACGGAGAAGCTGGCGGCTGCGACGGGCGCCACCACCAGCTGCGGGAGCTGCCGGGCCGACGTGGCGGAACTGTGCACCGCGTGGCAGCACCAAGGCCCCAGGGAACCGGAGCCCGCACGATGACCCGCACACTCGTGATCGTCGGACACGGCATGACAGGCCACCGCCTCGCGGCACGCGTACGCGAACTGGATACCGGGGACCACTGGCACATCGTCGTCCTGGCCGAGGAGCCCGACCCCGCCTACGACCGGGTCGCCCTGTCCGGATACCTGGCGGGCCGCACCCGGCAGAGCCTCCGCCTCAGCGGCGCCGAATTCCTCCAGGACGACCGCACGGACCTCCACCTGGGATGCCCGGTCGCCGCCGTCGACCGGACCGCGCGCAAGGTGATGACCGCCTACCAGGGGGCGATCTCCTACGACGCGCTGGTCCTGGCCACCGGATCGCGCCCCTTCGTACCCCCCGTGCCCGGGCACGAACTGGCGAACTGCTTCGTCTACCGGACCTTCGGCGACCTGGACGCGCTGCGTGCGGCGGCCCGCCCCGGTGCTCCCGGCGTGGTGGTCGGCGGCGGTCTCCTCGGCCTGGAGGCGGCCAACGCCCTGCGCCTGCTGGGCATGCGGCCGCATGTGATCGAGACGGCGCCCCATGTGATGCCGGCGCAACTGGACGCGGGTGCGGCGCGGGTGCTGCACCGGGGCGCCGAGGACCTGGGCCTGCGTCTGCACTGCGACACGGCCGTCGGGTCGCTCGACGGCGACTCCAGCGGCAGGGTCCGGGCGGTCACCCTCAAGGACGGCGCCGTACTGGACGCCGCCCTGGTGGTCTTCGCCGCGGGGATACGCCCCCGGGACGAACTGGCCCCCGGCTCCGGTCTTCAGCGTGCGGAGCGCGGCGGCTTCCTGGTGGACGCGTACTGCCGGACCGCCGACCCGCGTGTCTGGGCCGTGGGGGAGTGCGCCGCCGTCGAGGGCCGCTGCTACGGCCTGGTCGCCCCCGGCCACCGCATGGCCGAGAGCGTGGCCCGCCAGCTGACGGGCCTGCCCGCCGAACCCTTCGACGGCTCCGACACCTCTACGGCCCTGAAACTCCTCGACGTGCACGTCGCCACGTTCGGAAGCACGTCCGACACCGACCCCACCCTCGAACTCGTCTTCGCCGAGGGCACCTCGCGCTACGCCAAGGTCTTCCTCGACCCGGACGGCTCCCGGCTGCGGGGCGGCATCCTCGCCGGTGACACAGGCGCGCGCACCACGCTCAGCGCCTTCGTCGGACGCCGGCCCCCGGCGGACCTGGAACAGCTCCTGCTGCCGCCACGAGCTGCGAACGCCTGACGGTGCGGACCAAGCCCCGCGGTGCGGTGGTGTGTTGGGCGATCGGAGGGTCACCCGACCGACTTCTTCGGGTCATCCGCCAGTACGGCGCCCCGGGCCGGCCGGAGGAGACTCGTTGCCACGGCCGCGACCCGGCGGACTGGTGAAGCCGCAGGGCCGGCGCGGCCGTGTACAGGACGTACCAGCAGGAGGGGGAAGCACGTGAGCATGGAGCAGTACGACGAGATCGGCGAGGCATTCGAGGGGTTCAAGTCCCTGCCACTGATGCGTTACGGGGAGGTGCCGAGCTTCCTTTCCATGGTCGGGGATGTGAGCGGCAAGTCGGTTCTCGACGTGGCGTGCGGTACCGGTTTCTACAGCAGGGAGTTCAAGCGCCGCGCTGCGGCGGATGTGTTCGGTGTCGACATCTCCGTCGAGATGATCGCCGTCGCGCGGGAGTTCGAGGAGAGCGACCCGCTGGGTGTGCGGTACGAGGTCGGTGATGTGGCCGAACTGACGCCTGGAGGGAGGCGTTTCGACATCGCGGTGGGGGTGCAGTGCCTCAACTACGCCGAGAACCTCGCTGCCATGCGGCGGATGTGCGCCAACATCCACCGGAGCCTGGTTGCGGGCGGAGAGTTCTTCGTACTCGCCCAGAAGCCCGACTACCGGTTCGACTGTCCGTCCCTGGAGAGGTACGGGTTCCGCTGCGAGCCGACCGGGGAGGAAGCCGAGACGGGGCCGCGGGCACGGGTCACCGCCCTCCTCGACCCGCAGCCGATCAGTATCGTCAGCGCGGTCCCGCGCCGCGAGGTGTACGAGGAGTGCCTGCGGGCTGCCGGGTTCAGTGCGGTGGAGTGGGTTCCGCTGAAGGTGTCCGAGGCCGGTATCCGCGAGTTCGGCGAGGACTTCTGGGCGGACCTCCTGGCGAGCCCGCCGCTGGAGATGCTGCGCTGCCACGCCTGACCGGCTGACGCCGGGAGCCCACGGGAACGTACGTGCGGCGACGGCGCCGTGCAGCAGATGAAGACCCGTTTGCTGCACGGCGCCGCTCCGTGTCCCGGCACTCTGCGGGTGACACTTTCGGCATCGGGCATCGGGCCGATTAGCGCCTGCTTTGATCCCAGCACGTTCTCATATGCTCGGTGTCGGCTTATCGCCTGTTTCAGGAGGTTCCATGCCACCGTCCACGATGTACTGCTTCACCTGCGACTCCGACGAACAGCACCGTCCCCTGACCGGGAACGAGAAGGTCTGGCTCAAGAACCGCACCGGCCGGAGAACGGTCGACGAGTTCTTCATGTGCAAGGCGCCGAGCTGCCGCAACGTACGCAGCGGTTTCAACAAGCGCCCGTTCGAGCCCGTCATCCGCGTGCCCCTGCCCGACTGACGCTCCTGAACCCTGGACGGCCACGGCCGGATCCAGCTCGCGATGTTCCTCACGCCGGAGGCGGCGAGCACGCTGGGAATCCTGGCCGAACAGCTCAGCTGAACGCTGCCGAGAGGGACTGTGCGCCCAGCGGATCGTCCGGCTCCCGCCTCTGGCAGCTGACAGGGCAGGAGCGAGGCGGACGGGGCGGGGCTCAGCAGGAGCTGCGGACGGCGACGGCGTCGATCCTTCTGCCGAAGTTGGTGTCGTAGGCCTTGGCGTAGTCGCCGATGTTGACGGCGCGGAAGTCACGCGGCTTGTAGTCGATGAAGCAAGCGCGAACGTTGGCGTAGAAGGAGTACACGTGGTCGTGCAGGTTGGGCGGCATGTCGCGGTAGCCGTTGGAGGGCATCCACCGCCAGGGAGCACCAGAAAAGTTCCTGTCGTGCCAGAAGCAGATCTCCCCGGCCCCGCACTGATCGGCTGCCAGTCGCAGGGCGGCGGCGCTCGCGGTGTGTCCGGATGAGGGGGCACTGGCCCGGCCGCCGGCCTGGGGAGAACTCGCCGCACCGGTCAGGGCAAGACAGGTGGCCGCCACAACGATGGCCAGACTCATACGAACACGCATAGGGAACTTCCTTCTGCTCAGCGGCCTCTGCCAGGCAAAGTGCCTGACCCGCCAACCACATCACCCCCATGCCGCAGTACCGCCGCATTGACTGCGAAAACGACCGAACGGGCGACGTCACAGGGGGTGCAGGGGCGCGCGGAGCGCGGAACTCGGCACCCCGCAATGCGCTCCCCACCTTCGCGCCTCTGCACCTCCGCGCCCGCAGATGGGGTACGGGTCCAGGACGGCCAGCTCGGCCGTGAAGACCTGATCGCCTACGCCGCCGGGCTGCCGAACGGCTGACCACTGCCGGGGACACCGCCCGTCGCGCGGCCCTTTACGGCGCGTACGCGGAACTGTGGACCCAGCTCGCGGCCGTCTCCGACATTACCCGCCGTCCGGGGCTACCTGTCACTGCGTTGCGTAATGGTCCGCTCAGTGGTGACCAGCAGATCGGTGCGCTGGTCACGCAGGGGCAGATCGACCTGCTCGTTTTCTTCTTCGACCCGCTCAGTTCCCACCCGCATGGGGATGATGTGCCGGCTTTGATTCGTCCTGCGGTCCTGGCTGATGTCCGTCTTGCTCTTAATGCTGCGAGTGCGGATGCCATGGTTGCTTCGTCGGGTCCCCCTGCCGTCCCGGTTCAGGTGGTGGTCGCTGTTCCGTGAAGAGGCTGTCGGCGGGGGCTGGGACAGGTTCACCCGTGAACCTGTTCCGGCCCCCGCCAGGACCTGAGTCCTGCCGCTCCTGGAGGAGTCAGCCGTCCCACGGACTCAGGTGGTCGTGGGGTGTGTGGTCAGTCCGCTGGATCGGTTGGATCAGTAGGCGGAGTTGACGTTGTCCATCGAGCCGTATTTGTCGGCGGCGTAGTTGGCTGCGGCGACGATGTTGGCGACGGGGTCGGTGAGGCTGTTCTTGGTGCCCTTGACGTGGTAGGTGTCGAAGGTGGGCTGGATGACCTGGAGGAGTCCCTTGGAGGGGATGCCGTTCTGGGCGTTGACGTCCCAGTTGTTCTGGGCGTGGGGGTTGCCGCTGGATTCGCGCATGATGTTGCGGTGCAGGCCGTCGTAGCTGCCGGGGATGTGCTTGGCCTTCATGATGGCCAGCGATTCCTTGATCCAGCCGTCGAGGTTGTTGCTGTACTTGGGGCTCTTGACGATCGCGGCGACAGTGTCGAGGTGCTTGGCCTTGGGGGCCTTCTTCGCCTTGGCGGCCTTGGCGTGGGCGGCCTTTTCGGCGTGGTGGGCCTGCTGGGTGATCTGGGCGGTGGTGACGGCGGCGGCGGAGACGGGTGTGGCGGTGGGCTCGGCGGCGTGGGCGGGGTGCGGGGCCAGGGACAGGGCGCAGGCGGCGGCGCCGGCGGCGGCGATGCCGGCCACGGAGGTCTTGCGGGGGCTGAGGGTGCGGCGGGTGGTGGCAGTCATGGGGGTACCTCTCCAGTGGGGGACGTCGTGGGGAGGCCGACTGGGGGGTCGGCGACACGGGTGGGGCGCTGGGGCCGTGGTGCGTGTCGTGGGGCCGGTGTCTGGATGGCGGGCGGTGTGTTCTGCCCGGTCCGGCGCTCGGCTCCCCGGTACGTCAATCACCTTGCGAGAGGGTCGGGGTCGATGGCAATTATGTGACCTACGACGATATTTAGTTACAAATCGGACAGGTGTGGGGTGGGGCCCGCAGGGAAGGGGCAAACCCTGCCGCGGACCTACTAGGTGTCGTCCTGTGTGACGTGGCCCCTATGCCCGGGCTCACAGATCACCGGCCCTGAGGCCCCGGTTTCTCACTCCGTGTCACGGCCCGTACACAGCAAATCCCGTCCTGGCGGGGGTTGCCCGAGTACCCCCGTGGTCACTTCGGTGGCTGTGGGTGACGTGGTGTCCACGGTCGTGTACTGGCATCGCGGGATGCCGGAGCCAGCGGTGGTCTTCGAGGAGCGCTGTGCCGCCGGACTCGGTCACCTGCTTCGCGTAGCCGGCTATCAACCGGGTTTTCCACCGCCGCCGCTGGCCGTACCGCTGCTGAGGGATCACGCGGGCGTCGCGCGCACGGTCAGTGCCGATGGAACGAACTCCGGCACGCACCCGCCAGAGGTTGACGAAGTTCGCCGTCGCCCGGAGGTTCCGGCGGACCGGGGGTTCCGGTGGCCGGGGCGCGGTGGTCCAGCACCACCAAGGCCTCGGCAGGCCCCGCCGTCCCTCAGGAGAGCGGGGGACCAGTGTCGGTTCAACCACTCGCCCCGGGCCAGGACGGCAACCTCGCCCATCACCGGTTCTGTCCTTCGCCGCATGCGACGACTCCAAAGCACCAGGCACCGGCCACTGAGCGCCGGGCGCCTTGGTACCGACCGCCGGGCCCCGGCCGCCGGCCGCTTGGTATCAGGCGGTTGGAGGCGCCACCCCGGGGGCGGGCCGGATCCACTCCCGGCACACACGTCACACGGCGGAACCATCCACGGCCCCGGTCACCGGCGCTTGCAGGTGCAGACCCGGGCTCAGCCGGGTTCCGGCCCGATAGCCGTAATACTGCGCCCCCACCGCTTCCACTTCGTACGGTTACCCCTCTGGTCTTGTCCGTAGCGGAGCACGACCGCTCGCCGCTCACGATCTAGCGTCTGCGGCACTACCTGGAGCGAGGAGCGGCACGTGAACTGGCTCATCCATGACTACCGCGAGGACGATCTGGCGGCGGTTGTCCATCTCATCGACAGCACAGCAGATCTCGGCCAGGAGTCCGTCTTCTCCTTGGCCGAGTGCATCAGCGCCCTGACATCCCGCCAGCCCGCGGTGGTCGCAGTCCACCGGGGCGAACCGATCGGCGCGGCGCTTGCCCATGTGTCCGGCGGACGGGCCTGGGTGATGCGTATCGCTATCGCGCCGGCCTGGCGTGGCCGGGGGCTGGCGAGCGCGCTTCTGATGGAACTCGAACGCCGGCTGGTCGAGGCACGGGTACGCCGTATCGCTTACGTACTGGCCGAGTAGGAGATGCTCGGCGAGGGGCTGAGCAAAGCCGGTTACACGCGGCGACCCGCTGTCGCGTACTTCGAGAAGACCGAGCCCGCCACCGGCACCACGGCCAACCTCCTGGAGGAGTTGGGGGGCCGGCTCCTCCCGGGTGACCTGTGGGGCAAGGTGGCCGGGATGGAGGCGGAGAAGAACCTGATCGAGCGGCGTATCGTCCTGCCCCTGGCCGAACCGGAGCGAGCCGCCCGGCACGATGTCATCCCGCCCCGCGCCATCACCCTTTTCGGGCCGCCCGGGACCGGCAAGACCACCTTCGCCCGTGCTATCGCCTCCCGTCTGGGATGGCCCTTCGTCGAGCTGCTGCCGTCGCGCCTGGCGGACGAGGGCAACCTCGCCGCGGCCCTGCGCACGGCATTCGCCCGGATCTCCGAGCTGGAGAGGGTCCTGGTCTTCATCGACGAGGTCGAGGAGATCGCACCGGTACGCAGCACAGGCACGGAATCCGCGATGTCCGCGATGTACGGGGTCACCAACGAGCTCCTCAAACTCATCCCCGGCTTTCGCGAGCGTGACGAACGGCTGCTGGTCTGTGCCACGAACTCCATCCGTTCCCTCGACCCGGCGTTCCTGCGCCCGGGCCGGTTCGACTACCTGATCCCGATCGGCACTCCGGACGCGACCGCCCGGGCGGCGATCTGGTCGCGCTATTCCGCCCGGCGCGACGACGTCGATCTGGATGCACTGGTCGAGGCGAGCGAGCTGTTCACCCCGGCCGACATCGAACACGCGGCCCGGATCGCCGCCCAGGCCGCCTTCGAACGCAACGCCGCCGAAGCGGGCGCACACACCGACGACTACCTGACCGCTCTTCGCCAGTGCCGCCCGACGGTGACTCCGGCTGCCATCACCGAGTTCACCGCAGACATCACCACACACGCCCGGGCCTGATTCCGCGTCGGGCCGAACCCGGCCGACAGGGGAGCCCCTCCGAAGCCCAACGAGCCCGAACCAAATCCGAACCAAACCCAAAACCAAGTCCAACGGGCCCAGGCCAGGGGGTAGTTCGATGGCATGGCCGCTGCCTCCGCAGAGCGGGAATGCCTGGAGCCCGGTCCATACGAGGGACCGTTCCGGCGCCGGAGGCGGTGGGCAGCAGGGCGGTGATCCCGCCCTGCTCCGGGCGGACGACAACAGCTCGGTGCCACGTTCAACGAGCGCGCCCAGCCCGGCGGCGTACTCCTGGAGGATGCGCCCGGTCTCTTACTGCGGCATCGAGGCGAACCCGTACGGCACCTCGGGCGGCAGCCAAGGTCTGTCCGTGCCTGTTCCCGGCCAATGACGTAACTCAGCTGACCGTGCAGCACAACGGCGCCTTTCCACGGCGGTGAGGGCCAGGCCCGTCCGATCCCGGATCTCCGGGGTACGCGGCACGATACCGACTGCCCTGGCGTACGGAAGGCGGGCCGGTAACCGGTCGACCAGGCGGCAGCGCACCCCAGGGCGGCGGAGCCCGGCAGCCGCACTGGGCCCGACCGGGCGCCCGCCCGCGATCAGTACACCGGTCGTGCGGATGCGACGGCGTCGGCGATCCTCCACCGCCTCCTGGAGACTCAGAACGACACGGTGAGGGCGATGACGACGATGTTGGCGATGAGGTACAAGGCCGTCGCGATGGCGAAAGTGCGGTTGTTGAAGCGCCTCGCCGCCGGTTCGGCCATGGGATCGGTCAACAGCTTCATGATGTAGGTGGTGTTGGCGACACCGACCAGTACGTAGAGCAGGCTCATGAAGTGGATCTCTTCGACCAGCGTCACGTTCAGGAAGGTGCCCAGCGCCTCGTCGACCGCCCGCAGGTTGAGCATGATCGTGAAGAGCGCGGTACCGAGAATCCCGAGCCGTGCGACCATGGCGACCTCGTTGTCCTTCGACCAGATCAGAAACGAGATCAGGGCGACCAGGAGAGCCACATACACCGGCAGGATCTGCTTGCCGAAACTCGTGAGGTCCACTCGGGTGAGCTGGAACTCGATCACCAGCTGGGAGTAGTGACTGCTGCCTCCTTGCGTGAGCCGGGGATCGCCGAAGCTCGTCCTGTAGGGCGCGTCACCGACACCGATCCGGAATCGCGTGATCTTGAAGTCGCCGGGATGGATACTGGGGTTGTACGTGGAGTTCTTCGCGTCCGCCCGGTAGACGAACCGTGACTTGTCCAGTTTGTTTTCCTCAACCCGGATCCGGACGACCTGTTTGTCGAACGGGAAGTCCGTCAGGTTCAGGGTCTGCCGGAAGGTCCCGGCTACTTTGACCTGAGTCCAGTACTCGTTGTCCACCTTCTCGCTGGAAGGCGCGGTCAGTATCGTCTTCGTCGCGTTGGTGAATTCGAGACGCTGGACAGCGGCAAGGTCCTTGCGTGGGCATACGCTCCACAGCCACAGGTCCGCGTTCACGGTGCTCTCGACCGGATCCACCGCGTAGAGGTCGGTGACGTAAGCCCCGACCCTGCAACTGGGCACGGCCGCAGCAGTGGGCGTGGCCGCAGCAGCGGGCGTGGCGATGATCAGCGTGCTCAGCACCGCAGCGACCGCTGCGAGCAGCGCGGCCGCTCCCGACGGGAGCCCGGCCAGGCAGTTACGTCGGCCGTTCGCTGGCCCGCCGTATGAACGGGGCATACCTACGAGCCTCCAAGGACGCCGGCGGGAGGAGCAGGAACTGCCTCAGGGGAGCGTTTCCACGCGGACCTTAACCCGGCGGCCGAGGCAAGATCGCGATCGGAGCGGCCCACCCTGCAGACCGGCTCAGATGCACCCGTTCGGCCCATGCCCAGGGCCGCGGCGCGGCTGTCGACCACGCAGGCGGCATGCCCATGACCGCCCAAGCGGTGCCCTTTGTGTGGACAGGGACCGCGCCGACTGTGCTGCCGCCCGCCCGTCCGGTGGCGAGGTCGACGTCCGCCGGCCCGATGGTGGTAACCCCGGCGGCCGGACGGAGCCGGGCGTTGGGCCCCACGCGCCGTAGACCTCGCCGGTCTCATCCAGCACCCAGCCCAGTCGTACCGGATCGGTCAGGGTGAGGGGGGCCTCCTCAGCGGCTTCATGGTGCAGGGGGCCTGCTCGGGCGTCGCGTCGCTGCTCTCCACCGTTCCGCCGGGCAGCATTGGCGGCGCACCCCGCGGGCCAGGGTCAGCGACCGGGACGAGGCGGCAGTCGGGTACAGAGCACCACGACCAGGCTTGTTGCACGGGCAGCCGGTCGGGGACGGGGCCGCGGTGCAGAGGGCTTTCCCACAAGGGCCGTTAGCGGACGTGGACGTTGTGCCGGTCCAGGGCCGGTGCGTCGAGGATGTGCCGCCCGTCGGCGAGGTGAGCGGTGGCGGTGTGTCCGAGCCGGGCGCGGTAGGCGGCGAGCATGATCCACGCGTCCACACGGCGCAGCCGCCCGTAGAAGGCCGGTTTTTTCCAGTGTCAGCCGGGCTCACACCCCAGCGGAGCGCAGAAAGTCCGATTCATCTCGCAGGTCAAGTAAATGCATCCTGTCCTGCGAAAACGTCGTTCGGTTGACGCGGCGTCGAGGGCACCCCGGGCAGGACTCGAACCACCGCGGGTCAGCGGGGCCCGCCGACGGACTGGTCGGGCTGCACCTGGGCGCCTGCTGTCCGCTGGCCTCCAGTCTGGGCGTTTGGTGGGGAACCCTTCACCCGTCCAGGTCAACTGTCTTACATGCAACTGTCGTTATGGGCCAGGTGGCAGGACATTGGCGTGTATGCAGCAATCAGAAGAGAGAGCAAGAACAGCCCTGTGGCGTATCGGCGGCCGGCGGGGCCTGATCGCGTTGGTGGTGGGCGCACTGTGTGCGGCCTTCCTGCTGACCGGCGGGGGAACCGCGTCAGCGGCGCCGCCGGACAGTAACCGGATGGCGACCTGGAACATGCAGCGAGCCTCCGGCCGCTGGACCTACGCGCTGGGCCTCTCGGACAACGCGAGCGTCGTGGCCCTGCAGGAGGCATCGATCACGCCACCGTCCGGGGCCGTGTCGCTGGGCCGTATCGGCCGCAACATCCGCGCCTACCGCATCCCCGCCACCCGCACCCGCGGCGAGCGCTACCTCTACATCCTCCACCAGGGCGCCAACCCGGCTCGGGGCGTGAACCCGGCCATGATCACCTCGTTCCGACCCAACCGCGTGGAAGAGATCGCCGGCGTCTACCGGTCCGCCCTCGGCGTCGTACGGCAGGCCGACAACACCCTGTTCGCCTCCATCCACGCCAGCGCCAGCGGCGGCACCGACGCCGCCTCCCTCGTACGCCGCGTCGCCACCCGCAGCAGGCAGCTCGCCCTGGGAAACTGGGTGGTCCTGGGAGACTTCAACCGCGCCCCGCGCTCCCTGCCCGTCGGCGGAACCACCGGCATCCCCGCCAACTCTCACATCTACGAGAACGGCGGCCCCACCCAGCTCAGCGGCGGTCGCCTGGATTACGCCGTCTCCAACGTCCTGACCCAGAACTGGCAGGCCGCCCGCGGCAACCCTCGCGGCAGCGACCACTGGCCCATCACCTTCTCCTCCTTGCGCGCCGGCGCCGGCCCCGCCCGCTTCACGCTCGGCGACAACGGAGGCAACGGCAGCGTCCTTGACGTCTACCAGGCCCGCAGAACCAACGGGACGCACCTCATCCTCTATCACCCCGACAACGGCACCAACCAGCAGTGGACCCTGCGCCCCGACGGCTTCCAGCACAGGTCGGACCGGATTGTCAGCGTGAACAGCGGCAAGTGCGTGGACGTCGACAACGGCACCGCCAGTAAAGAGGGCTCCCGGATGAACATCTGGGACTGCCACCGGCACGGCCCCACCACTGACACCCAGAACTTCGTCCTGGAACACCCCCTCCCGCTGTTCCCGAACCTGACGACCATCACCAACGAGAGGACCGAGTACCTGCTGAACGTCGCGGGCAACGGCACCGCCGACGGCACCCCCGTCATCCAGTACGAGCAGCAGTACGGCCCCCTGCCCTTCCCGGCCGACAACGAAGCCTTCTACCTTCACCCCACCAGCTGACAGCACCCACAACCTCTCCGTGCCCGGCCGACGAGCCGAGCACGGAGACCTGAGCCCCCGCTCGCCACCAACGGCCTCGACTGTCCGAACGACTGAGCTGCGTCGGGGCCTGTGACGGTAACTCCGAGCTGCTGAAGCCCCTCTGGGAAGCAGCTGCGGGCGTGAAGCCGACCGCTACCGACCCCGTCCGCGACCTTCGTACCTACCTGTGGGCTCTTCAGTACGCGGCTGGAGAACCGAGGACCAAGGCGATCCTCGCCTCCGCGCAGCACATCATCACCCCGGACGAGCTGGACCAGGCGCTCGACGGCCCCGGCGTCCCTGCCTGGCCGGTCGTCAAACGGCTCACGATCGCTCTGCGGAGCCTGCCCGATGTCGCCCGGCCGCTATGGCGCCAAGCGCACTCCACCCTGGAGACCCGGCCCGCAGCCTCTTGGCCGGAGCCTTCGGCTGACCACGACCGGCAAGAGAGCGACCATGAACCCCGCCCCGCCCACCATCCTCACCAACGCCTTCTACGCCTTCACGCCTTCTACGATCTGCACCGCCCGGCCTACCACGCCTACGCGGCAGCCCATCTCTCCCCGGAGGAAGCGCAGTTAGCCGTATCTCACCTCTTCAACCTCGTTGCCGACAACTGGACCACCGTTGTCTGCGAACGGCACCCCGCCGCCTGGGCGTGGGGAAAGCACGCCCGCACTGTCGCCCACCGCAGTGGTCGCGTGCTCACCGCCGTCGAGGACGCATTCCTCCTCCACGACCAGCTGCTGCTGAGCATCGACCAGATCGCCACCATGACCGGCACCGAACTCGCGGCGGTTTCCGCACTCCTGGCCGCCGCCCACCGGACCGTCCGTACCGGAACGTCCCGCCCGCGACCCCGGACAGCCATGGCCACATCCACGACGTCCAACGGCAGACACCAGGCTGGCACCCGAGCTGCCTCTCCCGCTCCTCACCCCCTGCGGCGGCCGACGCGCCGAGCTCCGTCCTGCCCACATCCCGAAGGGAACCCCCGTGACCGACACCGACACCCCGCGTTCACGGCCTGCCCGGCCCGGCCGTACGATCCGTATTTACCGCTGGATCCATGCCCAGCGCCGCGCGATAGCAGGGCACATGCTGCGAGGCCTGTGCTAGGGAGCCGGGACCGGCGCAGCCGGCCTGCTGACTCTCTGGGCCGAACACCACCTGTAGAGGCGATGCGACCGAGCGGCCGCGGGCGGTGACGTGCGCTTCGGCTGATGCTCCTATTAGCAGTCAAGGGGGCCCGAGAGCCTGGTGGTGGTCCGGTCAGGTTTGGTAGGGATGAAGGGCGACGCTCTCTGGTCCGACGTTGATCTCAACCCAGGACTCGTCCGGGCCGGTGGGGATCGGTGCTGCCAGATCGAACAGCACTGACCAAGGGCCCATCTTGAGATGGGCGGCGCCGTCTTCCGTGAGGTGGAGGAGGCCGCGCATGATCACCCGGTTGCCTTCCTGTCGGAGTTCCGCCTTGGCGGAAGAGGCCGGCCGAGTGTTCTGGCCCCAGTGGACGTCGTCGTCGACGGTCCATTCGACGAGGTGCTGGCCGTCTGCCTCTTGCGGGTCACCGCCCCAGAGCACCACGACGGACCCGATGGGGGTGTGAACCCGAACTGTCATGGGCCGCTGTGAGGTCTGTGGCAGGCTCTGCGTGCGGACGAACATCGCCTCATCATCCATGACGTGGCGTCTCAGGGGAGAGGAGTTGTTGGGTGGCCGAGGTTAAGCGGCGGTGAGCCAGTCGCGGTAGGCGTATGCGAGGTCGTCGTCGCGGGGTGTGCCGCGTTCGAGGCACGAGATCACCGCAGGCCAGACGCCGAAGTGTTCTGCGACGGTGGTGAGGGTGCCCAAGTCCACCGCGGTCACTTCTGCCCAGGCCGCAGCCGACTTACCGTGAAGTCTTCTCAGCAACTCGGCGGGTATCGCGTTCGTCATCGGTTCACGGGCTGACCCGCTCGGAAGACTGCCCTGACCTTCTGTATCGCCGTGATGTCATGCACTGGGTTTCCGCTGACGGCCAGCATGTCCGCGTCGTAGTCGGCTGCGATCCGTCCCTTCCTGTGCCCCAGGCCGCAGGCGTCGGCCGCGAGGGAGGTAACGGAGGCCAGGGCAGCACTGTTCGGAGCGGCCTGCGAGGCGAAGTAGGCGACGTCACTGGGGAGGATGTCATGTGGCTTGTGGGGGTTGATTCCCGCATCCGTGCAGCAGACCACGCGCACGCCACGCGCGTGCATGGCTGCCTGGCTCTGCCAGTAGGGCTCGATGGTGGCCAGTACCTCAGCGGGCATGCCTACGCGCGGCCTGACCACGGTGCAGCCGACGAACACGCCGGCGGCCGCGATGGCATCCACGATCTGCCCGTCCGGCTGGACTCCGTCGAGAGTGATGAAAGTGCAGTGCTCCACACCGTCTGCACCGGCCGCGACAGCCGCGGCGATTCCGCTCGTTCCGTGGGCGTGCGCCGTGATGGGCAGGCCCAGTTCGTGTGCGGTCTGTACCGCTGTCCGGAGCTCGGCCACGGTGTACTGAGCAGCTCCGGGGTCAGAGCCGACAGTCGACATGCCGCCCGTCGCCATGATCTTGATCAGGTCAACTCCGTGGCGAGCCCGGTCAGCCACGGCCGCAGCGATTTCCTTTAGCCCGTCCGCCTCGCCGCCAAGGTAGAAGCAGTGGCCACCGGTGCGGGTTATGGGAGGGCCTGACGCAACGATATGCGGAAGTTCCTGGCGCTCCTGCCGGAGCTGTAGAGCCAGGTACCCGCGGTCACCAAGATCGCGCACAGTGGTGACACCTGCTTGGAGGGCCTGCTGCGCGTGCTTCCGCATACGGGCCAGGACCTTCGCGTCGTCGTCGCCCAGCATCTGGGTCTCGGTGTGGCCTTGCGGATCGAAGGCGAGGTGCGTGTGGGCATCGACCAGGCCGGGCAGCAGCGTGGCATCACCCAGGTCAGTCACAGATACACCGTCAGGAGGCGCGGCGCCCGTCCGATCGACATCGGTGATCTTTCCGTCATCCACCAGGACCATGACCGGCCCCTCCCACAAGGTGCCGCCGTCGAACAGGCGGTTGGCGCGGATGGCTGATCGGAGATCATTCATGCGCAGCCACGGTAGATGCTCAAGCCTGTGATCGCGAGCGCCCCTTCGCGGCACAGGCTGGATGAATCGGACGAAGAAGTCATCTCATTTGGGGCCGGGATCCGGGAGCGCTTCGGCCGCGGTCTGGCCCTGGTCGGCCAGGACAACCTCCGCCGGATCGTCCTGCGCGGTTGGTCGAGGCGCAGCGGGCGTATGACGTGACGTGCCGCACGCCGGGGGCGTAGACCACTGGCACACGCCTGCGTCAATTGTGCTTTGCGCGCTCTTCCTGTGCTCCTGGGGCTGGACGATCATTTCAAAGGAAGCGATGAACCATCAGGGGCGGGTCTGCCTGACCACGGAGCCGTGCCGCTAGTAGGGCTGGTGCCACATGGCCGCCGTCGCAACTCCTGTTCCCATCCTGCCGTTGCCGGCCGCAGTCCCGCCGCGCCGTGTGATGTCGCACAGGTCCGGGCACTCCGCGCCGGCGCGGAGTGCCCGGGTCTTCCCCGTAAAGAGGATGTCGGCGGCGGTGCGGCATCCGGGGCCGCTCCTGGACGTGGTGGAGTCCACGGTTGCGCCGCCGCCGCGCTTGGTCCTGCCGCGGGACGGCGCGTGCCCGCCGACCCGCGGCCGAGGACGACATCCGTACGGGTTTTCTGGGCAGTGCGATGGGGCGGACTCTCGAGTACCACGCGGTCCCCCTGCAAATCCCTGCACCGGACATTCATCTCGCACGGTGAACCCCGCCCCAGCACTCGCGGGCCGGGGCGGCATCACTCGCTGACCGTCACCTCGGTCCTGCGTGCCCGTGCCGGCGAACCGAGCTTGACTCTGCATCTTCGACGGGAGTGCGGTATGACCGCAGTCGACCTGCCCCAGCCGACCTGCCCCAGCCGACCATCCCCCCGCCCATGCCCACCCCGCCGGCGCTACGCCGCCGCCCCACCCGCCAGGTGAGGGTCGGCGATGTCCTTGTCGGCGGTGGCGCACCGGTGACCGTCCAGTCCATGACTACCGCCCCCACCTCCGATGTCGATGCCACCTTGCGGCAGATCGCGGAGCTCACCGCCGCCGGGTGCGACATCGTCCGGGTCGCCGTGCCCTCTCAGGACGATGCCGACGCTCTCAGCCGGATCACCGCGAAGTCGAAGCTTCCGGTGATCGCGGACATCCACTTCCAGCCCAAATTCGTCTTCCAGGCGATTGACGCGGGATGCGCGGCGGTTCGCGTGAACCCCGGCAACATCCGGAAGTTCGACGACAGGGTCCGTGAGATCGCCGACGCCGCCTCGGTTGCGGGGATTCCGATCCGGATCGGCGTCAACGCCGGCTCTCTCGACCAGCGGCTGCTGGACAAGCACGGCGCGGCCACCCCGCAGGCCCTTGCCGAGTCGGCGTTGTGGGAGTGCGCGCTGTTCGAGGAGCACGGATTCACCGACCTCAAGATCAGCGTGAAGCACCACGACCCCCTGACCATGATCGCCGCCTACCAGCTGCTCGCGGCCCGCTGCGACTACCCCCTCCACCTGGGGGTGACGGAGGCCGGGCCGCCGCCGCAGGGCACCATCAAGTCCGCCACCGCCTTCGCGATCCTCCTGCACGAGGGAATCGGCGACACCATCCGCGTCTCCCTGACCGCGCCGCCCGTCGAGGAGGTCAAAGCCGGCGCGCAGATCTTGCAGGCCCTCGGCCTGCGCCCCCGTCAACTGGAGATCGTCTCCTGCCCCTCCTGCGGCCGTGCCCAGGTCGACGTCTACCGGCTCACCGCCAAGGTCCAGGCCGCCTTCGAAGGTTTTCCCCACCCGCTGCGCGTCGCCGTCATGGGGTGCGTCGTGAACGGCCCCGGCGAAGCCCGCGCAGCAGACCTCGGGGTCTCCTGCGGCAACGGGAAGGGCCAGATCTTCATCCGGGGCCAAGTCGTAAGAACGGTGCCGGAATCACAGATCGTGGACGCGCTCCTCGAAGAAGCCCTCAGTCTCGCCGACCCCGCCTGCGCCCCGGGAGACACCTCGTGACCGCTACTGCCGCCACCCCTGCCGCCCTGCTGGACCCGGACGGCGTTCGCGCGTCCGTCGACGCCGTCCTGTACGCCTTCCTCGACGAGCAGGAACGAGCGGCTACCGATCTCCCCGAGATCGGCCTGTTCACCAAGATGCTCCGCACCATGCTCGGCGCTGGCGGCAAGCGCATCCGCCCATTCCTCTGCGTCACCGGCTGGGCGGCGATCACCGACCGGACGCCGCCTCCCGCTGTCTGGCGGGTGGCCGCTTCCCTGGAGCTGTTCCACGCCTTCGCCCTCATCCACGACGACATCATGGACAAGTCCGACACCCGGCGCGGCCGGCCCACCGCGCACCGCGCCCTGGCCGCCCGACACGCACACCACCCCGACGCCGACATTCTGGGGGTGAACACCGCGATCCTGCTCGGGGATCTCGCTCTCGGCTGGTCCTACGAACTCCTGCATGCCGACGACCGACGGATCCACCGGACGTGGAAGCTGCTGAACGCGCTGCGTACCGAAACACTCATCGGCCAGTACCTCGACCTGACCGCGACCGGCGACCTGACGGCCGGCACGGACACGGCGTGGCGCATCATCCGCTACAAGACAGGCAAGTACACCATCGAGCGGCCCCTGCATCTGGGCGCGGCCCCGGCCGACGCCGATCCCGCCCAACTGCGGTCCCTGTCCGCCTACGCGATCCCCGTCGGTGAGGCGTTCCAACTGCGCGACGATCTTCTCGGCGTCTATGGCGACCCCGCCCGGACCGGCAAGTCCACCCTCGACGACCTGCGGGAGGGCAAGCACACCGTGCTGGTCACCACCGCCCTCGAACAAGCGACCCCCGTCCAGCGGCGCACGCTGCGCAGCGCTCTGGGCGACCCGTCTCTCGACCAGACCGCGGCAGAAGCGGTGAGAGCGGTTCTGACCGCCACGGGGGCAGCAGCCGCCGTCGAGCAGATGATCACCGACCGGCTCCGCGCAGCCGAACGAGCGCTGGAAGGCAGCACTCTGCGCGAGCCTGCCACCACGGCACTGAACCGTCTCGCCGCCGCCACGGCCCACCGCGCCTCCTGACCCGTCGGCCGCCCGCGCACAGAGCTTCCCCGGCACCTTGTACCCGGGGAGGCCACAGGGGCCGCCACGCTGCCGCCCCCTCATCACCCACTCCACGCCCCTAAGGAGCAAGCCATGCCCACGATCTCGCAGACGATCGCCCCGCAACCGCTGTCCCTGCCGCCCCTGTACTGCCCCATCGAAGCAGCCGTCCACCCGGAACTCGACAGCATTGAGCGCGACTCCGAGGCATGGCTCGACCGCTTCCGCCTCTACACCAGCGACATCGACCGGGCCTGGGTCATCGCACGCCACTACGCGGAGGCGATGGGGCGGATCTACCCCAAGGGCATCACCGACCGCGTCGCGCTCACCGCCCGGTGGCTGCACTGGATCTTCTACGTCGACGACGTCCGCATGGAAACCGCCCTCACCCCCACCAAACTCGCGTCAGCGATCGGCCTCACCAGCCACCTTCTTCGCGTCATGGAGTCTCCGGCCACCGAACCGGCGGCGGATCAGACCGGCCCGGTCGCCGCGCTGCAGTCACTCATGTCCTCGGCGCAAGCTGTCGCCACCCCCACCCAGCTCCACCGGCTCGTCGACGCCCACCGCAAGTGGTTCCACGCCATCCTGTGGGGGATGTCCGGCCCCACCCCCGCCGACCTGGACGCGTTCCTGCATTTGCGGATGCTGAACGCCGGCGGCGCAGCCAGCCTGTCGTGGTCGGAAATCGCTGCGGGGGAGGAAATCCCCGGCGCCGAATTCCACTCGCCCGCCATGCGCGCGCTGCAGGAATCGTCCTTCCTGATGATGGCCCTCGACAACGACCTGCTCTCCTACAACCGCGAACTGCTCATCGACAAGACCAGCCTGAACATCGTGATGGTGCTCGGCCGGCTGAACAACTGCCCGGCCGAGGAGGCCCTTCGCCAGGCGGTGGCCATGCGGGACCGTCTGACGACGCTGTTCCTGCGGCTGCGGGCGCAGGAACAGCCGAAACTGAGCGCTGCCGGGAGGGCGTACGTCGCCGACCTCGGCTACGCGATCCGCTCCAATCTCGACTGGGGTGCGCACTCCGCCCGCTACACCGCCGTGACCACCCGCACCCAGCTCCCCCCTACGAATCCCGCTCCCATTCCGCTGACACTCAACGACCACCCCAGCGACCTCAGCACCGAACCCCTGTCCTGCCCCTCGATCGCATGGTGGTGGCAGCAACTGCGCGGGTGACCGCTCTGCCCGGCCCGCACGAAACCGGCCAGCTCCACGGTGCCGAGACGAACGCGGGGAGCAGGACGGGGCCGTCGGCCGCCGATCGTGACTCAGCCCGCGCGGCGCAGGCCAGGAGCAACGGGCGCGGCGTGCTCCGTGGCCGACGGCAGCCGCGACACCGCTCCTGTTCCTGCGGCCCCGCGAGCGGGGCCGCCACGGAACCCGAAGTGCCGTCCCCTCCGCCACCGACGAACAGCAGCGTTTCAAGGCCGTCGTGGACGCCCGACCCGAACAGAAGGAGAACCTCTCATGAGCAAGACCTGGCCGCGTCACGGCATCATCAAATTCGCCGGCACCGTCATGGACGGCGCCGTGGAGGGCGCCAACGGCTTCCTCGACTGCCTCGCGAGCGTGGAGGGCAAAGCCCGGGAGGCCTCCCTCGACCTCCTGGAGGAAGAAACCGGCAAGAAGAACACCACCCCCGAAACCGCCCCGCACGCAACGGACCAGGACGAAGAGCTCGTCCGCCTGCGGGAAGAGCTGGCCGCGCTGCAGAAAAAGCTCGACAAGCTGGCCAAGCACCGGCCGCGGACCGGGCCGACCGATGACCAGCCCCCGGCGACACGTGGATGACTGCGCGGGCCCATGTCCGTACGGGCGAGGAGCGCCTTCTCGTCCGTACGGAAAGAGGGCTGCTGTTCGACGCACGCACCCGTCAGTCCGTCACGTTGGACGAGCTGGCCGCCGACGTCCGGGCCGGACGCCGTTTCCGGGCCACAGAGGACAGGGGCGGCGGTGAGTGCACCTACCAGGTCCTGGCCCAGGTGCTCCTCGCCGCTCTCGCGCCGACCGCACCCGGAGCGATGCGGGAATGCGGGACGTCGGAGCCGCTGGTGGACGCCGTCGACGAGGTTCCGTTTTCCGGACCGGCGGTGTGACCCGGGGCTGCGAACGGCGTCCCGCGTGGCGCCCGGGCTGGATGATGCCGAGATCCGCCGGTCCGTGAAAGTGCCTTGGGAGGTTGTGTGTCCACTCGCGCCCGATATGTAGCCGGTGTGCTGGGCCGTCTACTCAAGGAGGAAGCACGCCGGTCCAGACACGGAGACGAGGCGGACAGCCAGGAAGTGGGGCGGCAGCGCGCGCGGGCGGTACGCGAGGCGCTGCAGTCACTCGGGCCGTTCTACATCAAGGCCGGACAGATGCTCTCCACCCGGCCCGATTTCGTGCCGCCGGCGATGATCGAAGAGTTCGGCCGCCTCCACGACCAGGTCACCCCGGTGCCGTTCCACGTCATGGAGCCGGTCCTGGCCGAGGAGTTCGGAGCCCACTGGCCGCGGCTCTTCCGCGAGATCGACACCGATACGCCGCTGGGGGCCGCCTCGCTCGCCCAGGTCTACCGGGCCGTACTGACCGACGGCACACCTGCCGCGGTGAAGATCCAACGTCCCGGCGTCGAACTCGTCATGGCGCAGGACATGGCCGTCCTGCGCCGGACGGCCGGTCTGGTCCGCAGGAGCGCGCCCCGGTTCACCGCCGTGATCGACCTGCCGGCCATGCTGGGAGTGCTCTTCGACGCAATGGAGGGCGAGAGCGACTTCCGTAAGGAGGCCGCCCACATGCGCACGGCCATCGGCCTCACCGAGGGCTTCAAGCACCTGACCGTCCCCCTCGTCCTACTCGATCCCACCCGGCGGGTCCTGGTGCAGTCCCTCGCGCCCGGCACCTCGATCCACACCGCCGACCCCGGCGAGCTCACTGCCGACGAGCGCACCGGCATCGGACGAGACCTGATGACGCTCATGTTCCGGGGCTTCTTCCTCGACCGCTACTTCCACGCGGACCCCCACCCGGGAAACATCTTCGTCGCCCCCGGACACCCGGCCCACCTGATCGACTGGGGCATGGTGGGCCGCGTGGAGTCCAACGTCAGCAGAAGCCTCGTCCTGGCCCTCCTCAACGTGGCCGCCAACGACGGCACCGGCCTGGCGAAAACCTGGACCGAGATGGGACACCCCACCCCCTGGGCCGATCTGGCCGGCTTCCGGACCGACATGGCCGCCCTCGTCCCCAAGGCCACTTCAGCTTCCCTGGAGGAACTCAACTTCGGTGTCACCCTCACCGCCGTCCTGACCCACGCCACCCGCCGCGGCATCCAGTCCAGTCCCGTCATCGCCCTTCTCGGGAAGTCCTTCGCCAACCTCGAAGGATCCATCCGGCACCTGTGCCCCGAACTGTCCATCACCGAAATCTTCGGGGAGAACCTGCGCACCATCATGTTCGGCCTCGCCCAGGAAACCCTCTCCGAGCAGCAGGCCGCCCGCACCGCCCTCGAACTCATGATCGCCGCTCCCGGAAGCCTCCAGCAGGGACGCGAGATCCTGCGCAACCTCGCAGACCCCCCCTCCACCCGGCGAACCGAAGGAAACACGACAGTGTCCGGCAACAGTCGGCCATCGGTCCGCGCGGCACTCGTCCTGGCCGCCGCCATCATCTGGAGCAGACGCGGAAAGTAGCCCGGGCATGGTTCAGAGCGGGATCGGCCGTCAGCGTCCTCCATCAAGGCCGGACCAGCGAACCGAGGCCGGGCTACGCGAAAAGTCGGCATGCCACCACGGAGCGCGGGGCAAAACGAAGCCCCCTCGGCAGCGGGCGCGCGGATCCGCTTTCACGGTGCCTGTCTGCGCGGACTACGACACCGATGCACCAACACCTCCCGCCGCTGTGCACCCTCAGGGCCGACATGGAACGAGTGCAGACCGCCGACCGTCAGGTCGAAGACCTCCTGCGGTGCCAGCCCGGGCCGGCTGGACCCAAGTATCGGGTCTGAGCACAGGCGTACGACTTCGCACCCAGGACGGAACGGTGCAGACGGTGACCGGGCTCCACGACACCACGTGGTTCTTACTGACAAGCCGATGGCGGATGACGCCATCGGCAAGGGGATCGCAACGAGGTGGAACGACGAGGCGACAGCCGCACAATCCGTCGATGAGGCCATCCAGGCTTGGATCAAGACACCGAAAAACGCGAAACGGCTGGAGAGCTGGAAGATCAAGCAGTCCCACAACAAGTCTTCCGACCCGCGCAAGGACTTGCTACTGGTCGAATGGACTCTCCGGGACAAGGGATCACTCGGACGCAGGTGGGTCAAGGGCGGTGCGCAGGGAGAAGCGACTGGAAATAAGGTCGTCATCCAATTTCGGTATGCAGGGAAGCACAAACCGACCAAATTCGTCGTGTACACGTCCTACCCGGAGTGAGGGAGAATCCCGATGGAGCAGGGCATGAAGCAGGGCGAAGAGAGCGATGCGGAGGGGTACGAAGAGTTCATCCTGGATATCGGGCTGAGCTGGATGGCGTCGAAGTCCGAGTACCCGGCGTGGCTTTCCGAGGAGGACTTCAACCGGTCTGTCCCCAAGAGTGGGCCGGTAGACGTACAACTCAGCATCGTGGACGAATCCATTACCGAGTTCGAACGCACGGCTGGCATGCAGATCGGCGAGGACGTACGGCGGCTGCTGGACTCGGCATTGCCGGATGAGGTGATCCGCACTGTGTGGCTCGGCGTCACGAAGTCGTACTTCGACCCCGCGAAGCATGGGATGACCGGACGAGACTGGATGCGCCGGATCGAATTGGTATGGACCGCCAGTGCGCGCCGGCTGGACGCGGCGTTCGTCCCGCCCCCACCGCACCCGGTGACTGATGCCGGTCTACGAAGCGCTGTTCTGGACCAGATCCGTCCTGTCGCGGATGAGCTGGAGCAGGCGGCCTCGAAGCGCTCTGTGCCGGGTGTGGTGCATGCGCTGCAACAGGTCGTCAGCGAAGCCTGCGCGGACCTCGGATACCGGCTGTTCCTGAGGGCTATGAAGGCGTACTCCGTGGAGATCAGCGAAGAACGCGGCGAGAAGTTCCTCGCTCTTGGTGAACGTTTCGGGTACCCGGAATTCCTCGTCGACGACAATCTCAACGTCAGAGTCGACTGAGCTCTACAACAGGCCCTGCTGAAGCTGTTTTGTGCACAATCCAGCTTCGGCGGCGCCTGTTCAGCTCGCACTCTTACGAGTTGGTGTGTGATGGCGGGTGAGGTGTCGTGACTGGCCGGTGGCATGATCCGGTTGTGGCGATCACGGTCAATCGGGCGGTGCTGGCGCATCGGCTGTTCACGGGGATCTCTCGGCGTCATCTCGCGCGTCTAATCGAGGAGTTGGCCGTGCCGTGGCAGGCCGGTCTCGAGGGCCGCCGTCATGCTGCGCGAGGCGGGGCCAGGAAGCGGGCCGCGGGTGCCGGCGCCTGCCACCAGCTGGTGTTCGTCGACAGGCTGGTGGCCACGCTGACCCATCTGCGCCACGACCTGCCACACACGGTGCTGGGGCTGTTGTTCGGTGTCGACCGCTCCACGATCACCCGCGCAATCGCAGAAGTACGCACACTCCTGGCCGAACGGGGATGCGCGGTCCCCGACCATCCCGACCTGCGGCTTCGGACGCTGACGGATGTGTTCGCCCACGCCCAGGCCGAGGGCATCGAGCTGCGGCTGGACGCCACCGAGATCCAGGTCCGCCGGCCACCGGCTGGTCGCGACGGACGACGGGCGTTCGTCTCGGACAAGAAGAGGCAGAACACGATGAAGGCCACCGTGATCGCCGACTGGCGGGGCCACACGTTATGGACCGATGCCCTGCGGCCTGGCCGGATGCACGACGCCACGGCCGTCCGCAACGAAGGCATCGCCATCTGCTTCCAGTACTTCCCCGACGTCGAGGTCCTCCTGGATGACGGCTACCTCGGCCTGAGTCGCGACCACCGCGGGCAAGCGATCACACCTCCCAGAAAGCCACGTCCAGGAGCACTGCCCGGCAGAGTCGAACAGTGGGAAGGCGACCGCCACGGATACTCATCCGACCGCATCAGGGTGTAGCGATGCTGGTGAAGGCCAGGAAGTGGTCTGCCCGAGCGGCAGCCGGTCCAGGAGCATGCCCACCGTGGCGGTGATCGCCCGCCCCGCCTCCGGGCGGACTGAGGATGCCGACCGCTTCGACTGCCTGGGCCCGCGCCGGGTCGGGTGGTTCTCCCCGCCGCAGCGGTGCGGCGGATGCCCCAGATGTAGGGAGGCGTGCCCGGCAGGCGCGGGAGGCGGCCCGCATCTGGCCGGAACAGCCCTGCCGGCTTCACCGCAGTCGGTGGCGTCCTGCCCGCCGGATGCGAGGCAACCAGGTCTGCCGTGCGCGCCACGCCCAGCCCATCAGGGCGACGGCGGCAGCGCCGCCAGCTCCGCCCAGCACCCAGCACCAGCCGATGAGGAAGCCGGCCACGAGCACCGCTCCCAGTACGAGCCCGACCATCAGCACGCCGGCACAAGCAGCCAAGATCTCGTCGTTGGCGCTTGTGCCCCCAGCCGCATAACAAAATTGCGGATCGCTGCGGGCGTTTTCACTGACGACGGTCCGCGCGTGCCCGGATCGTGGCTGGGCGGCAGCCGAGTTGTTCGGCGACGATCTCGCTGTGACCCCACTCTTCGAGGTAGCGCAGATAGGCAACTTCCTGGTGGCGCTGCTGCGGCATCCGCTGGATGAGCCCGACAACCTCCCGCGCCGCGAGGAGATCCTCCGTGCTGGCGGACGGAGCGAGGATGCTCCAGGTGACGGTTCCCTCTTCGGTGTGATCGCTCGGATCTCCCTCAGCCCGCCGCGCAGCCGCGGGGATGCAACGACCGAGGCAGCGCATGGCCACGGTGGAGAGCCAGGCACGGGGGACCTCGATCGTGTCCTGGACGAGCGCCTCGACATCAACGTCCCGCTCGGACAATCCCCAGACCGCGGCCCGCTGACGCACCGACCGGACCAGCGCACCGTAATACAGCGCGTAAGCCCTCGCAACGGTCATCGTGTCCGTGGCCCCACAACCGGCTCCGCTCTTCTCACGGCTCACTGCGCGCCACCGGCGGCCCTGTCCGCCGACACCCGTACGGCCTTGGCCCGGGCCAGATCAGCGCGGGCGCGCAACAGCACCCTCTGGGCGAGAGCATCGGCGACCCTCAGCACCGCAGGCGCTGCGCCGAACAGCATCACAGTCACGGGATCCATCATGGTGGCGTACCTTCCAGCTCGTCCCGCCCTCAGCGGATCCCTTCGGGATGCCTTGGCGGCTACCAGTTGGTGGCGCCTGCGGGCTCAAACGTTTACTGCCCGGACCATGATTTTTTTTGGGCCTCTGAGCATCGTGGACGCTCCGGCTGGCTTTGTGCACGTTCATCGACAGCGTTTGTCGATGGGTTGGGGAGGCAGGCAGTGGCGGAGGAGCCGGAAGATGTTCGTCAGTTTTGAAGGCAGCAGGCGGTTGCCGCATCTGCTCTCAGCTTCCGGCCGTTGTCAGTGGCTGCTGGCAGGATCACCGGCATGACACCGTTGCTTCTCACCGACATCGAACGAGCCGTTCGCAGCAGCTGGAGTGCCGAGACGTGCACGCCTGAGTTCCGGTCGCGCTGGACCAAGGACAACCCGGCCCGGGATCAGTGCGGGGTGACTGCCATGGTGCTCAACGACTTGCTGGGAGGCGAGGTGATCCGGGGAGAGGTCCACGTCAACGGAGAGCGAGTGGACTACCACTGGTGGAACCGTCTGGGCATGGGTATCGAGATCGACCTCACCCGCGAGCAGTTTCGGCCGGAGGAGATCGTCACCGGAGGCATCGTGATTCCCCGTCCGCCCGTGACTGAATGGCGCAGACTCCGGCAAGAGTACGAGCTTCTCCGCGACCTCGTCTTGGAGAAGCTCAATCGGCAGCGGGCGGCGGCCTCTGCGGCCGGGTCTCGTCAGCTGGCTTGAACCCGTTCGGCTCGGGCTCGGGTGGTGAGGCGGTAGGAGTCGGTGCCGGTCTCGATGATGGTGCCGCTGAAGGTGAGGCGGTCAAACGATGGCCGCGCCGAGGCGGGGGTCGGTGAAGGTCTTGGTCCAGCCGCCGAAGGATTCGTTGGAGGCGACGGCGACGCTGTTCTCTTCCTCGCGTTCGGTCAGGACCTGGAAGAGGGGTTCGGCTCCGTGGCAATCGAGTTCCATGTAGCCGAGCTCGTCGATGCAGAGCACGTCGACGCTACCGTAGCGGGCGATGGCCTTGTTGAACTGATTCTCGTCGGCCGCCTCGACCAGCTCGTTCACCAGCCTCGTGGCCAGCGTGTAGCGGACCCGGTAGCACTTCATCGCCGCCTCGGTGCCCAGGGCGATGAGCATGTGGGACTTGCCGGTGCCGGTGCCGGAGCCGCAGATCAGACAGAGCAGCTGACTCTTCTTGATCCATTCACAACTGGACAGCATGTGGACGTAGCCGCGTCGATATTCGGGCTGGCCTCGAAGTCGAAGACACGCAGGGACTTCTCCCGAGAGAAGCCCGCCGCCTCGATCCACCTCTCCGAGCAGCGGCGCGACCGATCGTCGCACTCGGCCATCAGTAGCTCGGCAAGGAAGCCCCGGTAGGTCCCATGTCAGGCGCCGTCGGGCTCAAGTGCTTCGACCACATCGGTGTGCCGGCTTCAGGCAAGTGGAAGCGACCCCGCGACGGTGACCAAGCCGGTCCACCAGTCTGGTCGATTCGGATGGCTGCCAGAGGACGTCGAGCCGACAGTGGGTGGGTTCCTCCGCCTTCTCAACCAGAGCCGCTTGCGCGATGTCCGGCGCGGAGGAGCGGCGAGCGAGCCGTCGGCGATGCCGGTCGGCCCGGTGAAGTGGACGGCGTACCTCCAGCCGTCCGGGGTCCGGTACAGGACGAGGCTGATCGGCGTCCCGAGAGTGCGCCAGCGTGACCGCCGTTTGCTCGTCATACCGGCACGGTACTGCGGACTCAACGCCCATGCGGCGCGTCCGGTCACCCCCAGGACGCACGCGTCCCCGACCGTCCGCATAAACGGATGGCCGGGGACGCGCGTGACGCGGCACGATGCTCCGCATGACATTGCCCACCCCCGATCTGCACACCGCCCACCTGCGACTACGACCCTTCACCAACGCCGACGCGACGCCGCTCTACGCGCTGCACAGCAACGCCCACGTGCTGCGCTACTAGGCTGTGTGTCGAAAGTGGATCTTGAGCGTTGGATGATCACGGTTCATGGGGCGGGGAGATCTCACGGACGAAGAGTGGGCGGTGCTGGAGCCGTTGTTGCCGAAGGGGAGGAAGCCGGGGCGACCGCCTGTCTGGCCTCGGCGACGGCTGATCGACGGCATACGGTTCAGAGTCCGGACCGGTGTTCCGTGGCGGGACGTGCCCGTCGAGTACGGACCGTGGGGTCGGATCTATGACCTGTTCCGCCGGTGGCAGCGGGACGGCATCTGTGGCACAGGATCTTCACGCGGCTCCAGTCTCTGGCGGACGCGAAGGGTGCGCTCACGTGGGACCTGAGCGTCGACTCCACAGTGTGCCGCGCTCATCAGCATGCGGCCGGGGCCCGCAAGCAGGGTGATCTGCAGAAGGAACCGCCGGGCGGTGTGTTCACCGAGCCCGGAGATCACGGACTGGGACGCTCGCGCGGCGGGTTCACCAACAAGCTGCACCTGGCCGTCGAGCAAGGTCAGCGGCCCATGTCGATCGTGATTACGGCCGGGCAGCGCGGGGACTCGCCGCAGTTCGAACCCGTGCTGGAGAAGGTCCGCGTGCCCCGCATCGGGCCGGGTCGGCCACGCGTCCGCCCCAACCGAGTCCGCGCGGACAAGGCGTACGCCTCCCGCAGAAACCGCGCCTACCTGCGCCGCCGCGGAATCCGCTGCACCATCCCCGACAAGGCCGACCAGGCACGTAACCGCCAGAAGCTGGGCTCCCGCGGCGACCGTCCGCCGCATTTCGACCCGGTCGACTACCGCGAGCGCCATGCGGTCGAGTGCGGGATCAACCGGCTGAAGCGTCATCGGGCCGTGGCCACTCGCTACGAAAGGCTCGCAGTCCGCTATGAGGCCACTGTCCTCGTAGCCGCCATCAACGAGTGGCTGTGATCAGCGCGTGTCCCTAGAGTTCATAGTCCTGGGCCAGCTCGTCCCAGCGAATGCTGCGAAGAGCAGGATCAGTATCCTGGCCCGACGGAATCTCCGGGGTGGCCTGGAACCAGGCCACGATGAGAGCGGAGCGGTGCAGCACTGCGTCGAGTTCGGGGTCGACCGCTGTCGAGCCGAAGACACCGATGCAAGCCACGGAAGGCAGCACCTCAACGGGGCCGAAGGCGCCGGCGGTCTGGTCCGGGTACTCGCGGGAGGGCGGAACGAGATGAACTGGCGCGAAGGAGAACGCATGCTCAGCCTGTCGCAGGAGGCCGCTGACCTTCATGTCGTTGATGCGCTGGCACGGATAGCCCTCCAGCGTCCCCCCGTAGGTCGTAGACATCCGCAGCTCGGTGAGTTCGATCGAACGACCGGACGAGAGGGCTATGTGGCTCAGCGACATGCCGACACCCTATGCGCATGATCCGCTTCCGATACACGCCCTAGGGACTCCCCGCCATGGACCGAACCGCCCCGCGCCCAGCGCTTTATCGCGACCTGCCGCACGATCGAGGAGGAAGGCACGGGAGCGCGGGTGGCCGTCGACCGTGTCTCCGACACGGCATGTTCATCGGCTGATGCGGACTGACCGGCTGGAACCCGGACTTCCGCAGTGCGTCGTTGGGCTATGTCTTCGATGCCGCCGCGTGGGGCGACGGCTACGCTATAAAGACCGCGCATGCCGTCCTGCGGTGGGCGTTCGTCTCTCTGGATCTGACCCGCGTTCAGGCCGAGACCGACACCCGCAAGGTGATGTCCGCCCGGGTCCTGGAGAAGCTCGGCTTCGTCCGCGAAGGTGCCCTTCGCGAGGACTGCGTCGTCAATGGCGACGTCTCCGACTCCTGGGTCTTCGGCCCTTCTTCGCCGTGAGTGGCACCCGGCTGCCACGCCGTCGGCCGGCCCCTGGGGCCGAGACCTGCCCGCCACGCCGTGCCGCATCTGACTGACTTCGCCGGAGACTTCCGCTTACGCCCGCCACTGCCAGCCCGGTCCGATCCGAAGCGGGATACATAACGCAAACTATCTGTAACGCTCCAAGTGCAGTGGTATGACGGCTTCCTGGGTCCCAGGTTCGGGGCTGTCAGCTATCAGCAGTGGCTGTGCTCGACTGTGTGGTCGCCCACTTGCGGGTCTGAGTAATGGGTGGCGTTGGGGTTGTAGCAGGTGTTGTCGGATAGCTGTGGGTGTCTGGCCTGGGGGTTGGCTGGTGATGTCATCGAGATGATGCGTTGTTGGTGACTCCACCGTGTGTCTGTCCTGGACGGCGTGGTGCAGATCGGACCTGGCCTGTCGTCACGTCGTCCCGCTTCGGTAGGGAATAGTCAGTGGACTAGACCACTTGATGGTATATCAAGTGTGCTCATCGCGGCTTCGCTGCCCGGTCGAGGGGAGTCTTGTCTCGGGTATAGATCGACTGCATAATGTGACGGTAGGGTAGTTGAAGAGCGGCCACGGAGTGGACGTCGGCCAACACCGGCAACCTGCACCCATGGAGACGAGGCCACTGAAACCCCCAACTCCCCACACAAACACACCTCCTGAGCCACCGTCACACATAGCCAGCCAGGTTCGGCCGGAGGCCGGACCTTTCGGGCCGGAGGCCCGGTGTCACCGAAGGTGACAACGCTTCAAGCGCCGAAGGCGCCAAGGGCGCGGAGCGCCCGGCATCTTTGACGGCCCGTAGGGCCGTCGCGTCGTGTCTCCGGG